>NZ_JAGGPP010000018.1 GCF_018613755.1 Arthrobacter sp. ISL-72 | reverse complement strand
ACTCACCCTGGACGACCTCAAGGAATTCAGGGACTATCTCCGGATCCCCGTTTCCGACACCCAATTGGAACAGGACCCCTACAGCCCGCCCTATTTCCACCCCGGCGCCGACGCCCCCGAGATCGCTTATCTCTTGGAACGGAGGAAGGCCCTGGGCGGCTCCGTCCCGGAACGCCGCTCCCGCCACACGGCCGTTGAACTGCCGGAGGCCAGGACCTTTGACGTTGCCAAGCGCGGTTCGGGCAAGCAGCAGGCCGCCACCACCATGGCATTCGTACGTCTGCTCAAGGACCTGCTCCGCGACAAGAAGTTCGGGCACCGGATTGTTCCCATAGTTCCGGACGAATCGCGGACCTTCGGCATGGACGCGTTCTTCCCGACGGCGAAGATCTATAACCCAGGGGGCCAGAACTACCTGTCGGTGGACCGCGACCTGGTCCTGGCCTACAAGGAATCCGCCCAGGGCCAGCTGATCCACCCCGGCATCAACGAAGCCGGCGCCGTCGCAGCCTTCACCGCAGCCGGCACCGCCTACGCCACCCACGGCGTGCCGCTGATCCCGGTCTACGTGTTCTACTCCATGTTCGGCTTCCAGCGCACCGGCGACGCCTTCTGGGCCGCCGCGGACCAGATGACCCGCGGCTTCATCATCGGCGCCACAGCAGGCCGGACCACCCTCACCGGCGAAGGACTCCAGCACGCCGACGGACACTCCCCCATCCTCGCGGCCACCAACCCGGCAGTGGTCACCTACGACCCCGCCTACGGCTACGAAATGGGCCACATCGTCCGCGACGGCATCGAGCGGATGTACGGACCCGCCGCAAGCGGCGAGGGAACCGGAACTGCAGCCGATAAGAACCTGATGTACTACATCACCGTCTACAACGAACCCATCACCCAGCCGGCAGAGCCGGAGGACCTCGACGTCAACGGTGTGCTCAAGGGCATCTACCGGGTGTCGGCGTCGGGCGTTGAGGGCCCCAGGAGCCAGATCCTGGCTTCCGGTGTGTCCGTTCCGTGGGCGCTGGACGCCCAGCGGATCCTCGCCGAGGACTGGGGCGTTTCCGCCGACGTCTGGTCCGTCACCTCCTGGAACGAACTGCGCCGAGACGGCCTCGCGGCTGAGGAGGAGGCGTTCCTGAACCCGGGCCAGCCCGCCCGCGTCCCGTTCGTGGTGCAGCAACTCGCCGGCGCCACCGGCCCGATCGTGGCGGTCTCGGACTACATGAAGGCCGTGCCGGACCAGATCCGGCAGTTCCTGCCGAACGAGTTCGCCTCCCTCGGCGCCGACGGCTTCGGCTTCTCCGACACCCGCGCCGCAGCCCGCCGCTTCTTCAAGAACGACACCCACTCCATCGTGGTGAAAACCCTGCAGCTGCTCGCGGCGAGGGGCGACGTGGAGGAGGGCGCGCCGTCGTACGCCATGGACCGCTACAAGATCCTGGACGTGAACGCCGGCACCACGGGAGGCGCAGGCGGCGACGCCTGACCCAGTTCCCTTCTGCTCGGGGAGTTTTTGTCCAGATATCGCGACCTTACGGCCGTTTTGGGGCCATTATCTGGACAAAAACTCCCGGGGGGTGAGGGGTGGGGGTGGAGGCTGAGAGGTATCCAGAGGTGAGGGGGCTGAGGGGTAACCAGGGGTGAGGAGGCTTGGGACCTTGGGCCTGGGAATAGGCTGGGGACATGGCTGACTCACGCGAACCGCGCACGACGGCGGTGCTGCTCGCCGCGGGGGCGGGTACCCGGCTGGGGCGCGGGCCAAAGGCCCTGCTGCCATTCCGCGGCCGGACCCTCGTGGAAGTCCTTGCCGGGGCCCTGCTCGACGGCGGCTGCCGGGAGGTCGTGGTCGTCCTCGGCGCCGAGGCGGCGAGGGTCAGGACAAGCGCGGACCTGGCGCCGTACACAGTCATCGACAACCCGGACTGGCAGGGCGGGATGGGCAGCTCGTTCAGGTCGGGCGTAGCGGCGGCGCCCGCCGGGGACCATGTCCTGGTGGCGCTGGTTGACCAGCCCGGACTGACGCCGGAAACCGTGGCACGGCTGCTGGCCGCACACCGCACCGGCAGGGTGACGGCGGCTGCCTACCGCGGACCGGACGGCTCCCTCCGCCGCGGACATCCGCTGCTGCTGGACGTCAGCCTGCGTGCCGATGCGTCCGGATCAGCAACGGGCGACGCCGGTGCCCGCCTTTTCCTGCAGTCGCACCTGGATCTGATTGACCTGGTGGACTGCAGCGACCAGTCAACGGGCGCCGACCTCGACACCCCGGACCAGCTCCACCTGCTCGGCTGAGAAACACCCCAGGCCCACACTCCAAGCACACACCTCAGGCGCGGCCGCCTGCCATGAGCTCCTCGAGTCCCTGTTTGAAGCGCGCTCGACCCCCGTGGGCCGGATGCCTGATTTTGGGCGCGTCGACACCGTTCCGCTGAAGGCTGCGGTGCGCCACATTCCCTACGGCCACCACGGTTTCAATGGAAAACAGCTCCACCAGGGCCTGCCAGAACGGGGTTCCGAGTGTTGCTTCGGCAGTGGTGGGCGTGCGGTTGGACAGCGGCTGGCCGGGCACGTGGGTGTGCCACGGGCAGGCACTCCACAACAGGGGAAGAAACTCGAGTTCCGCCAGGACCTCCCACATCACGGTGGCCGTCGGCTCGGCAGCGATTCCCGATGCCTCCGGCGGCAGCACGTACCCCTTTCCCTCCCCGAACAGGCCGAAAGCGTTGGGCGGCCCGCTGAAGATGGTGCGGTTGGTAAAGGGAACACCGGTGATCCGCATGCCCCTGAAACCCGGCGCCTCTCCCAGGAGCAGCACCTTCGGCGAGCGGTCCAGCATCTCGGCCAGGTAGACTGCCAGGTTCTGCCGGCGCTGCGCGTTCGCCGGTACCGAGTGGTCGAAGAAGTTATTGCACCCCGGACTTGTGTGCACGGCGGCGAGCCGGTCGATGAAGGCCTCGATGGAGGATGAAGACATGCAGCGTCCGCTTCCCTTGGCAGCATAGGGGAATCAGGATAACCGGCCCCGTCTGCAGCCGCCCTAGCATAGGGGCATGGCTGAGGCGACAATCTTCACGATCGGGCACTCCACGCATCCGATCGACGAGTTCATCAGCATGCTCAAGGCGCACGGGATCAGGAAACTCATCGATGTCCGCACCATCCCGAAGTCCCGCCGCAATCCGCAATTCAACGGGGACCAGCTGGCGGCAAGCCTCCGGGCCCAGGGCATCAGGTACCGGCGGATGGAATCGCTGGGCGGCCTGCGGCACCCGCGGAAGGATAGCCCCAACGCCGCATGGCGAAATGCTTCGTTCCGCGGTTACGCCGACTACATGCAGACCGAGGAGTTTGCGGCAGCCGTGGCACAGCTGGTGGAACGGGGGAAAACGAACAACGCGGTGATTATGTGCGCCGAGGCCGTGCCGTGGCGCTGCCACCGCTCGCTGATCGGCGACGCCCTTCTGGCCAGGAACGTGGAGGTGCTGGACATCATGACGGAAAAGTCCGCCAGACCCCACACCCTCACCGCCTTCGCACGCGTCGAGGGAGAACGGGTCTGGTACCCGGTCGTCTGACCCGGAACCTGTCCCCGGAGCCGCTACCAGCGAGGGTGGATGGAGTCGCGGAAGTAGCGGTCGTAGATTTCGCGGACGCCGACGTCGAACGTGGCGTCAATGCCGCTCGCACCCGCCGCGGCGGCGTTGGCGCGAGCCTGGTCCACGTTCCGCGCGCCCGGGATCACCGTGCTGACGCCGTCCTGCGCCGCAATCCAGGCGATGGCCGCCTGGGCGGTGCTGACGCCGTCGGGCACCAGTTCCTCGAACTGGGCCACCGCCTTGAGGCCCTGCCCGAAGTCCACCCCGGAGAAGGTCTCCCCGACGTCGAATGCCGAGCCGTCGCGGTTGTAATTCCGGTGGTCGTCCTCCGCGAAGGACGTGTCCGCGGTGTACTTGCCGGACAGCAGACCCGAGGCGAGCGGAACCCGGACGATGATGCCCACCCCGGCAGCCTCAGCCGCGGGCAGCACCTCGTCCAGAGGCTTGAGCCGGAAGGGGTTGAGGATGATCTGCACGGTGGCGGTGCCTTCGTGGCGCACGGCCTCAAGGGCTTCATCGGTCCGTTCCACGCTGACGCCGTAGTTCCGGATGGCCCCCTCCGCCACGAGGGTGTCCAGCGCGTCGTAGACTTCGGCGTTGCTGTACACGGCGGTGGGCGGGCAGTGCAGCTGGACCAGGTCCAGCTGCTCCACGCCCAGGTTGCGCCGGGACCGGTCCGTCCATTCGCGGAAGTTGGCGAGGTTGTAGTTCTCCGGCTGTTGCTCCATCCGGCGTCCCATCTTGGTGGCCACCGTAATGTCCAGGCCGGGGTTGCCCGCCAGAAATGCGCCGATGGCCTGCTCGCTGCGGCCATCGCCGTAGACATCCGCCGTATCGAAGAACGTGACGCCCTCTTCCACGGAAGCCGCCAGGATGGCCTGCGCCTGCGCGGGGTCAACGTTGCCCCAGTCCCCGCCAAGCTGCCAGGTCCCCAGTCCAACAATGGAGACGTTCCGTCCGGTCTTGCCCAGCATTCGCTTTTCCATCATCCGACTATAGGCCGTTAGCGCTCTCAAGGCGCGAGGCCCGGCCCGCATCCTTCAGCCCCAGGTAAATCTTGTCCCTGGCGATGGGGAGCTCGGTGAACCTCACCCCCGTAGCGTTCCGGATGGCGTTCGCCAGCGCCGGAGCCACCGGGTTGAACGGGCTCTCGCTCATCGATTTCGCCCCGAGCGGACCCAGTTTGTCGTTGGTCTCGGCGAAGTACACCTCGCTCCTCGGCACGTCCGCGAAGGTGGGGATGTGGTACTGCCGCAGGATGTCCGTGGTGACCTTCCCGCCGTCGTCCACCTTGACCTCCTCGTACAGGGCGGCGCCGAGGGCCTGTGCTATCCCGCCCTCAATCTGGCCGCGGCACTGCCGCGGATTGACCACTACACCGGCGTCGGCGGCCTGCACGCTTTGCAGGATCCTGAGTTCCCCGGTGCCCGTGTTCACGGCCACCCGGAAACCGTGGACGTTGAACGCTACTGAACGCGGCGTCCCGCCCCAGTGCCCTTCCGTGGCAAGCTCGACGCCGGCGCGCTCGGCGGCGTCGAAAACTTCCGTCAGCGGCACCCGGGTTCCTTCGCAGACCACGGCGTCTTCCTGCAGCACGCAGCCGGAGGACTGCACCTGCCGGATGCCGGCGGCGAAGGCGCGGATGCGGACGGCGAGCTCCTCCGCCGCGGACAGTGTCGCCTTTCCGGCCACCACCGTCCCGGCCGAGCCGAATGCGCCGGTATCGTGCTGCACGAGGTCCGTGTCCGACTGCCGCACGGTAACGCGGGCGGCCGTCGTGGACAGCGCGGTGGCCGCGAGCTGCGCGTGGACAGTGGTGGTGCCGTTGCCGAATTCGGCGGTCCCGACGTCGGCGGCGTAGGTGCCGTCCGGAAGGAGCCGGACCTTCGAGTGGGCGAAGTGGCCGCGCGGCGGGACGGTGTCGATCATGGACAGCGCCGTCCCCTCCCCTGTGACCCAGTCCGGGCCCAGGTCATCCAGCCCGGCGGCACGATACCGCTCAAGTCCCCGTGCCAGGGCGTCCTGCACCAGCCGGGTGCACTGGTCCAGCCCGTAGCTGCCGTAGTGCACGTCCTCTTCCGGTTCCGAATGCGTGGAGAGCATGTCATCGCCCTCCAGGACCATGTTGCGGCGGCGGAACTCCAGCGGGTCCATGCCGATCCCGGTGGCGAGCTCGTCGATGCCGGACTCGATGGCGAAGATCATCTGGCTCAGGCCGTAGCCCCGGAAGGCCCCGGAAGGCACGGTGTTGGTGTAGACCGCATGCGCGTCCACCTTCTTGTTGGCGCACTTGTAGA
This sequence comes from Arthrobacter sp. ISL-72, assembly GCF_018613755.1. GTDB lineage: Bacteria > Actinomycetota > Actinomycetes > Actinomycetales > Micrococcaceae > Arthrobacter. Next base: position 65,394 of record NZ_JAGGPP010000018.1, on the reverse strand, counting down.
CGCCCAGGGATTCGCCGCAGCCGTGGAACATCACGCCCGGCGCGTGGTTGCCGTAGGCGCCGGTGTTGGTCAGGACGTCCAGCTGCAGGGCGGTGAGCCGGCCGTCCCTGCTGGCGCCGGCCTTGAGGTGGATGGTGAACGGATGCCTGGTGGTGGATGCGGTGAACTGTTCGGTCCGGGTAAATTCCAGCTGCACCGGCCGCTTCAGCTTCAGGGCAGCCAGCGCCACGATGTCCTCGGTGAGGACTTCCTGCTTGCCGCCGAAGCCGCCGCCCACGCGACCGGCCACCACGCGGATCTGTTCCTCCGGCATGGCGAAAAGCCGGGACAGGGTGCGCCGGACCAGGAAGGGAACCTGGCTGGAGGTGCGGACCTGGAGCCTGCCGTCCGGGTCCACGGAGGCGATCGCGGCGTGGGTTTCCAGGGCAGTGTGCTGCACGCGCTGGGTCCGGTAGGTCTGTTCGTGGACGAAGTCGGCCTCGGCAAAACCGGCGGCCACGCTGCCGAGTTCCGAATGCAGCTCCGCCACCACGTTCTGTTCGGGCCGGCTGATGCGCGCAGTCGCGGGATCCTTCCCGCCGTGGATCGCCGGTGCACCCGGCTTGATCGCTTCCTCGGGGGTGAAGACGGCGTCCAGCACCTGGTAGTCAACGGCGAGGGCGCGCACGCCCGCTTCCGCCGCGGCCACGGAATCGGCGACGACGGCGGCAACCTTCTGCCCGATGAAACGGACCACGTCGTCCAGGATGCGGGTGTCGTCCGGGTCGTCTGTGTACAGCTCATGCTGGGCAGTCGAGAAGAGCTGGGCGGGCGCGTCCTGGTGGGTGAAAACGGCCACCACCCCGGGAATTTTCAGCGCGGCCGCTCTGTCAATGGAGATCACCTTGGCATGGGCGTGCGGTGAGCGCAGGAGCTTCAGGTGCAGCAGCCCTTGCAGTTCCTCTGCAGGCACGTCCAGGGTGTAGCGCGCTTTGCCGGTGACCACGGCGAGGCTTGCCGGGGCAGGCACGTCGTCCCCGAGCTGGCCCGGCCTGGGTTCGGGCTGGCCTTCGCCGGCGATGCCGGACCGCGGACCTTGTGGGTCCGGGTGCCCCTCCCGGCCGCAGACGGCGTCTTCGACGGCGCGGTAGCCGGTGCAGCGGCAGAGGTTGCCCTTGAGGTTCCGGGGCAGGTTTTCCTTTTGCTCGTCGTCGAACGTGGCGGCGGTCATCACCATGCCGGCGGTGCAGAATCCGCACTGGAATCCCTGGCGGTCCAGGAACTGCTGCTGCATCGGGTGGAGGGCGCCGGCTTGGGCCGTTCCGCAGGCGGCAGGCAGTCCCTCGATGGTGGTCACGGCATGGCCCTCGGCCCGGACAGCCGGGTAGATGCAGCTGTGGACCGGAATGCCGTCCACGTGAACGGTGCAGGCTCCGCAGTCGCCGCCGTCGCAGCCTTTCTTGACGCCGACGTTGCCCTGTTCCCGCAGGAACGTGCGGAGGCACTGGCCGGGGCGGGGCCGGGCGTCGGCCGGGACGCCGTTGATTTCGATGGCGGTGGTTTCGTTGGGCATGCTCAGGCCCCTTCCTGCTGAGGCGAAGCCTGCGGTGAAGCGGTGTGTTGTGTTCTGCCTTGTTGCGTCCCGCCTTGTGGCGGTTTGCGCGGCGGCGGCCAGAAGTCCCCCGAGACGCGGCCCGGCGGAACCCCGGCGGGGCCTTCCAGTTCGGCCCGGATCTCCTCCGCCAGGCGGTACGTCATGTCTTTCCGCCAGGCGGGGAGGCCGTGGATGTCGTCGTGGTAGAGCCCGTCCGGGATGGCCGCGTCGAGCGCCTCCGCGAGGGCAGCTGCCGAAATCTGCGCGCCGGAGGGTGCGCCGAAGCGCAGCTGCACGGGGCGTTTGGTGGCAGCGGTAACGGTGAGGACCAGGCCGCCGTCGGCGTCGAGCCTTCCGATCAGCAGCGCTCCGGACCGTCCCAGGTTGCTGAGCGAGAGCCGGCGGAACGCGACGCGCGCTGCGAGCGCCGGCGCCGGAAGGCGGATGCTGCGCAGGAGCTCGCCGGGAGCGAGGCAGTTCCTGCCGTCGCCCGTGACGAAATCAGTGACCGGCACGATGCGGCTGGAGCCGCCGGGGCCCAGAATGCTGGCTTCGCCGTCGAGGGCTGCGCAGAGTGAAATCATGGGACCGGCCGGCAAGGAGGTGCAGAGGTTGCCGCCCACAGTGGACATGTTCCACACTTTGAAGGAGGCGACGAAGGAGTCACAGCAGGGGCGGATCAGATCCAGCGCCGGCCAGTTCGCGGCCGGGTTTCTGCCTACATCGGACGTCAGCCCGGACCCGGCGCCCGACGCCAGTGCCTCCGATTCCGGGAGCGCATACAGCTCCGCCACCGTGCAGGTCGCCGCAAGTTCGATGCCCTCCTCCGTGACGGTGATGGCCGGCCAGCCGGCTGACCCGAGGTCCAGCAGCCGGCGTAGGGGTTCCTTGCCGAAAGCGAAGCTCCCATAGGAGAAAAGCACAGTGCCGCCCGCCAGCCAGGCATCCCCGTCGCGCCACTCGGCCGGGTCGTGGGTGCGGACCACTGCCTCGATGGTGTTCATGTCCATGGGGTCTCCTGGTGTTGCGGCGTGTTGACGTTGTGGATGGGGCCGGTTCGGTCCTTGAGTGAACCTGCCTGCACGGCTTCACCGGCGGCCCGGCTGCGGCTGGCGATGAGCTCGGCGGTGATGGACACGGCCACCTCCGCAGGAGTGACGGCGCCGAGGTCAAGTCCGATGGGCGAATGCAGCCGGGCAAGGGCCTCGGCAGGCACACCGGCAGCAAGCAGGGAATCCACCCGCTCCCGGTGGCTGCGCCGCGACCCCATGGCCCCCACGTAGGCAAGGTCAAGGCGAAGCGCAGTTTCCAGCAGCGGGATGTCGAACTTGGGATCGTGGGTGAGGATGCAGGCCACGGTCCGGGCGTCGATCCGGCCTGCCGCGGCTTCCTCCGCCAGGTAGCGGTGCGGCCAGGCGGTGACCACTTCGTCAGCGCCGGCGAACCGTTCTTGGCCTGCGAAGGCCGGCCGGGCGTCGCACAGGGTCACGTGGTAGCCCAGCAACCGGGCGGCGGGGAGCAGTGCGGCGCCGAAGTCGTTGGCGCCGAAAATCAGCAGGCGGGCCGGGGGAAGCCGGCTTTCCACCAGCAGGGTGATTGGCTCCGGGCTGGTGTCCGCGCCACCCGATGTTTCCCCCGAAGCAAGAGCAACGCAGCCTTGCGGCGGGGCGATCCGAACCAGCCCGGTCAGGCCGCCGTGCAGCAGCGGTCCCAGCTGGGCCGCAGCCGCCTGCATCAGCGGCCAGGCTTCCGGGGCACCGATGTGGGTCAGTCCCAGCAGCGCGGCAAGCTCGGCGGAAGACTCCGCCCGGTATCCTGCCGGATCAGGGATTACGACGGCGCCGCCCCCGCGGGCGTCCACCCGCCGGATCAGTGCCAGGGCGCCGGCCGGCCCGGAACCGGCGAACGCCTGCAGGTTCTCCAGCTGGAAGCCGCCCGCAGCGGAGCCCAGCGGCTCGATGTGGACTTCCAGCTCTCCCCCGCAGGTGAGCCCGACAGCGAAGGCGTCCTCGGCGCTGTAGCCGAAAAACTCACGGCGGGTGCCGCCGTCGTGCATTGCCTCAAGGGCGGCCGCGACGACGGCGCCTTCAACGCAGCCCCCGGACAGGCTGCCCAGCACTTCGCCGGCCTCGGACACGAGCATGGACGTGCCGAGCGGCCGCGGCACTGATCCGCCGACGCCCACCACGGTGGCGACGGCGCAGCGCTGGCCGGTTGCGGCGGGCTGCCATTCCTTCAGTGAAGGCATCAGATCCAACATTGCTGCACTCCCTTCTCGTGTGCGGCGATGGTGTCCATATTCTCGTTCCTATCCTGCGCCGGGGGAAGCACCGGCAGTTGCGGCGCCTGCGTCAGTTTCATTGCAGTTTGATGGACCTGCAGTTTGGTGGACCTGCAGTTTGATGGACCTGCAGTTTGGTGGACCGGGGCCGGCCCCATCTGCCTGCCCCGGTCCTGTCTAAGGGGTCCGGACCAACGTCCGGACCCGGTCCCTACCCGCCCAGCAGGGCGTTGATGGGACCGCGGGCGAAGTACACCAGGAAGCCGGCGGTGACCACCCACATCAGCGGGTGCACCTTCTTCGCTTTTCCGGAGGCCGCACTGATGACGGCCCAGGAGATGAAGCCGACGCCGATGCCGTTGGCGATGGAGTAGCTCAGCGGCATGGTGACGATGGTGAGGAAGGCCGGCAGCGCCACGGAGAACTTGCTGAACTTGATCTCGCGGATCTGCGCCATCATCATCGCGCCCACCACCACCAGGGCGGCGGCAGCAACTTCGAGCGGCACCACGGAGGTGAGCGGGGTCAGGAACATCGAGCCCAGGAACAGCACGCCCGTGACCACGGAGGCCAGTCCGGTGCGGGCACCTTCCCCGATGCCCGCGGCGGAATCGATGTACACGGTGTTGGACGAACCGGAGGTGGCACCGCCGGCCACGGCTCCCAGGCCTTCGACGATGAAGGCCGACTTCAGCCGCGGGAACGTGCCGTCCTTGTGCGCCACGCCGGCGCTCTTGGCCAGGCCGGTCATGGTGCCCATGGCGTCGAAGAAGTTGGTGAACACCAGGGTGAAGACCAACATGACGGCTGCCAGCGCGCCGATCCGGCCGAAGGCGCCGAACATGTCGAACTGGCCTAGCAGTGACAGGTCCGGGGCAGACACCAGTTGGCCGGAGAGGACGGGGGTGTTCAGGTGCCAGCCGCCGGGGTTGCTTTCGCTGCCCGGACCGATCTTCATGGCCGCCTCGACTACCGCGGCCAGCACGGTGGTGGCCACGATGCCGATGAGCAGGCCGCCCTGCACTTTCCGGGCCACCAGGATGCCCATGGTCAGCAGACCGACGATGAACACGATGGTGGGCACGGACGTGATGGAACCGTTGTCGCCCAGCTGGACCGGTGGCCCCGCCGTCGTGGCCCGGACGAAGCCGGAATCCACGAAGCCGATGAAGGCGATGAAGAGGCCGATGCCCACCGTGATGGCGGCCTTCAGCTCCTTGGGCACGGCCCGGAAAATCGCTGTCCGGGCGCCGGTGACGCCGAAGAGGACGATCAGGATGCCGTTTATGACCACCAGGCCCATGGCCTCGGCCCAGGTGACTTCCTGGATCACGGCCACGGCCAGGAAGGAGTTGATGCCCAGGCCGGCGGCGAGTCCGAAGGGCAGGTTGGCGATGAGTCCGAACAGGATGGTCATGACGCCGGCGGTGAGGCCGGTGACAGCGCCCACCTGTGCTGCGGACAGCCAGCCCCCGGCGACGTCGGTGGGGGCATTGTCCGCGCTGAAGCCGCCCAGGATCAGCGGGTTCAGGATGACGATGTACGCCATGGTGAAGAACGTGACCAGGCCGCCGCGCACTTCGCGGGCCATGGTGGATCCGCGCTTGGTGATCTCGAAGAATCGGTCCAGGAAGGCGTTCGACGGCTGCGGGCGCTTGGGGGCGGCGGGTTGCTGCCGCTCGGTGGTGGTGTCCAGGATTGTCATCTCAGCCACCGGCCCTAGTAATCAATCCTGGAGTCGAGCGTGTTCCAGGTGTTGAACGGTTGGAGGATCGGCGGAGCTTGGGGGTCCTCGAGTTCAAGCTTGGCCACGGGCATCAGCGCATCGCGGCGGTCGTTTTCGAAGTACTCGTAGAACACGGCGTCATCGAAGCCCACGGAGGCGGCGTCGTGCCGGCCCGCCGCGAACACCACGCGCTCCACCCGGGCCCACAGGGCCGAGGCCAGGCACATGGGGCACGGCTCGCAGCTGGTGTAGAGTGTTGCGCCGCTAAGGTCGAACGTGCCCAGCTCGCTGCAGGCTCGGCGGATGGCCGTGACTTCGGCGTGGGCGGTGGGGTCGTTCGTGGCGGTGACGCGGTTGACGCCGTCGAACGTTTGTCCATCCGCCGTGACGATGACGGCGCCGAACGGACCGCCGCTGTTCAGGACGTTGGCCGTGGCCAACGCGATGGATTTGGCCAAGAATTCCTGGGCCGTGACGGTGGTACTCATGATGCGACTCCCTTTGCTGTGGAAGCCGGTACGCGCCGAGGTGGAACGGAAAAGACCAGATGCGACGGTTACCAGGCTTCAGCATGTGCTTTTGAAGGTTAGTTGCGCCTGGTAGATAGCTTCCCCGGAGTCCGGGGGCCCGCCTTTGGCAAAATCGAGATTAGCACCGGAAGGTGAGCTGCGCCATAGTTTTCGGAAAGTTAATTTCGAGATGTGAAATTCGGATGTCCAAGTTCTCACCAGTCCGAGTTGTCACAACCGGACGGTGCAGTGGCCGCGTTGACGCGGCGCTTCCCGCCGTCCTACCCTTTCCGGACCGCCGGTCCTGCCGCCGGAACGCCTGGATCAGCAGACAGGCCCTCACTGAGCTGGGATTTCATCCGCACGCTCAGACAGGAAAACCTATGGCTACCCACTCTTCCGCCCGCCGGCTCTGGATCCGGAACCCGCTCGCCGCCTTCACCGCCAACGCCTTGGACGCTTCCGGCGGCATCGTGGTGAGCGGCGGCGTCATTACGGAGGTGCTGTCGCCCGGCCAAGTGCCGTCCGCGCCCTGCCAGGAAACGTTCGACGCAGGCAGCCACGTCCTGCTGCCCGGCCTGATCAACACGCACCACCACTTCTACCAAACACTCACCCGAGCCTGGGGACCGGTGGCCAATGCCCCGCTGTTCCCGTGGCTGCAGAACCTTTATCCGGTCTGGGCACGGCTCACCCCGCGGGATTTGGAGCTGGCCACCACTGTTGCCCTGGCGGAACTGCTCCTCTCCGGCTGCACCACGGCCGCGGACCACCATTACCTCTTTCCGGCCGGCATGGAAGATGCCGTCGACATCGAGGTTGAGGCAGTGCGCCGGCTGGGCATGCGGGCCACGCTCACCCGCGGCTCCATGACACTCGGAGAGGACGACGGCGGCCTGCCGCCGCAGTCGACCGTCCAGCCGCCGGAAGTGATCCTGGCCGACAGCGAACGGCTCATCCGTGCGTACCACGAGCGCGGCGCCGGCGCTGTCATCCAGATCGCACTGGCCCCGTGCTCGCCGTTTTCGGTGACCAAGGAGATCATGGCCGAAAGCGCGGTCCTGGCGGAAACGCACGACGTCCGCCTGCACACGCACTTGGCCGAAACAGTGGACGAGGAAGACTTCTGCCGCGGGATGTACGGGCTGCGGACCGTGGAGTACCTGGAGAGCGTGGGATGGCTCGGCAACCGGACCTGGCTGGGACACGGGATCCATTTCAGCGACGCCGAGATCGCCGCGCTGGGAGCCGCCGGCACCGCCGTCGCGCACTGCCCCACGTCCAACATGCGGCTGGCTTCGGGGACGGCCCGGGTGCTGGAACTTGAGGACGCGGGAGTTCCCGTGGGGCTGGGAGTGGACGGATCGGCGTCGAACGATGCCTCGAACATGATCCTCGAGGCGCGGCAGGCGCTGTACCTGCAGCGGCTTCGCTACGGCGCTTCCGTTCCGGTGGAGCGGGCGCTCGGCTGGGCCACCCGCGGGTCGGCTGCCGTGCTGGGCCGCCCCGATCTTGGCCAGCTGGCGCCCGGGATGCAGGCGGACCTGGCGCTCTTCAGGCTGGATGAGCTGCGGTTTTCGGGAAGCCACGATCCCCTCGCGGCACTCCTGCTCTGCGGCGCGGACCGGGCCGACCGCGTCATGGTGGGCGGGCAGTGGCGGGTGGTGGACGGGCAGATTCCCGGCCTGGATGTTGCCGGGCTGATCGCCGAGCACTCGGCCGCGGCCCGCAAGCTGGTGAACGGGTAGGTTCCCGCCCTGGCTGTGACATCCGATCGTTGCTAGCGTGGCGGCATGAGCCCGTCGAAGACCCCGGCCGAGATCCTCAACATCGACGGCACCGAGGTTCGGATCTCGAGTCCGGACAAGGTGGTGTTCCCCGAGCCCGGGCTGACGAAGCTCGACCTGGTGCGCTACTACGTCGGCGTCGCGGAGGGTGCGCTGCGAGGGGCCGGCGGACGGCCGATGGTGCTCAAGCGTTTTCCCAAGGGCATCGACGCCGAACCGTTCTTCCAGAAGCGCGTGCCCGAGAACCACCCCGACTTCATCGACACGGCAACACTGCACTACGCGTCCGGAACGTCAGCCGAAGAGGCCGTCATCCGGGATGCCGCAGGCCTGGCGTGGGTCGTGAATCTCGGATGCCTGGACCTGAACCCGCATCCCGTGCGCGCCGAGGACCTCGAGCACCCGGACGAGCTGCGGGTCGACCTCGATCCGATGCCGGGCGTCGATTGGTCCCAGATCGTCGACGTCGCCTATCTCGCGCGGGAGGTGCTCGACGACGTGGGTCTCGTGGGGTGGCCGAAGACGAGCGGGTCGCGGGGACTCCACATCCTGGTGCGCATCGCGCCGCAGTGGTCGTACCGCGACGTGCGGCTCGCTGCCGAGACCCTCGCCCGGGAGGTCGAAAACCGCGCTCCCGGGCTCGCCACCGCGCGGTGGTGGAAGGAGGAACGCGGCGAGAGCGTGTTCGTCGACTTCAACCAGAACGCGAAGGACCGCACCGTTGCATCGGCATACTCTGTCCGGCCCCTGCCCGATGCCCGGGTCTCGACGCCGCTCAGCTGGGAGGAGGTCCGCTCCACCCGGCCGGAGCAATTTACAGTGAACACGGTGCTCGAGCGCTTTGCAGAGGTTGGTGATCCCCACGCCGGTATCGACGACGCGGTGGGCACGCTCGACGGGCTCCTCGCGCTGGCGGCCGAGCTCGGTCCCGCCGAAAAAGCACCACGCAGCGGTGATGCATCAGGCCGGCGGCAGTCGGTGATGCCGCTCATCGAGGTGGCCCGCACCAGGACCAAGCCCGAGGCACTTGCGGCGCTCGATGAGTGGAAGGGCCTGCATGCGGATGTGGTGCCGTCGCTCCACCCCGCCGATGTGCTGGTCGACGGAATGCGCGGTTCGAGTTCGCTCTGGTACCGGGTGCGGGTGAACCTGCAGCATGTCCCCGAGGCGCAGCGCCCGCTGCAAGAGGAGCTGGTGGCCGACTACGACCCGTGGGCCGGCAAGGAGTGGCCGGGGCACCCAGGGTCCTGAGAGCGGCAGTCCCGAAGAGGCCGAAATGGTCTGAGGACGCAGAAATGGTCTGGCGACACCGTTATTCGGGTGTCGCCAGACCATTTCTGTGTCCCTCGGCGATCACTGTGTCGCCCGCGTCAGGCTACAGGCGGCCGAAAACCGGGAGCGCCCGAAGCCAGCGGGAGAACCCGCGATCGGTGCGGTCGCAGTCGGCCGGAATGTAGAAGTCAGGATCTGTCGCGCCGAACGGCAGGTACAGCTCCTGGCCGGGTGCGGGAAAGGCAGCGACGTTGTTCTTATCCTGCGGGTCCATCTGTTCCTCCTCGTTCTTGTTTGCAGCGTTTCCATGATATGGAAACTGTTTTTTGTAATATGGAAATCTTAGAGGCCGCCCACCGGTCCGGTCAAGGGTCGTCCGGCCGGTGGAGGTGACTGCCGCGGGCCACCGGTCACAATCGGATTTTTGGATTAGTGATGTACACCACGGCGAAGCTCGGCTACGCTTTAAATCAACTCGTGGCGTACGTCACGTAACCTGGGAGCAGCAGGCAGGGTCGTAATGAGCTGGCGTCATTGGATGCCGGCTCTTTTTTTGTTGGGTCGGCTCCATCAGAAACGCGTGCGAAACACGCGCTTAATTTCAATGATGGAACCTAGGTTCCACATCACGGAAGTTGGGAACAGACCATGAGCAGCAAGATCATCCTCGGCCAGAACCAGTACGGCAAGGCCGAAGTCCGGGTCGTCAAAATCACCAGGGACACCGACCGCCACGAGATCGAAGACCTGAACGTCACCTCGCAGCTCCGCGGGGACTTCGCCGCCGCCCACCTTGAAGGCGACAACAGCCACGTCGTGGCCACGGATACGCAAAAGAACACGATCTATGCGTTTGCCCGTGAAGGCGTCGGCTCACCGGAGGCGTTCCTCCTGCGGCTGGGCGAGCACTTCACGTCCAGCTTCGACTGGGTCACCGGGGGCCGCTGGGAAGCCGAGTCCTACAGCTGGGACCGTATCCAGGCCCACGGCGCGGAGCACGACCACTCCTTTGTCCGCAACGGCCAGGAAGTCCGAACCGCGGTGCTGGTCCGCGACGGCGCGGCATCCCACCTTATCTCGGGCCTGAAGGACCTCACGGTCCTCAAATCCACCCAGTCCGGCTTCGTCGGGTACCCGAAGGACAAATACACCACCCTGCCGGAGACCACGGACCGCATCCTGGCCACGGACGTTTCCGCACGCTGGCGCTTCAATGCCAACACGGACTTCAGCGCCCTCGACTTCAACAAGAGCTACGACGACGTCAAGAGCCTCCTGCTCGAGGGCTTCACGGAAAAGTACTCCCACGCCCTGCAGCAGACCCTGTTCGACATGGGCGCCAAGGTCCTGGAAGCACACAGCGAGATCGACGAGATCAAGTTCTCCATGCCGAACAAGCACCACTTCCTGGTGGACCTCTCGCCGTTCGGCCTCGACAACCCCAACGAGGTCTTCTTCGCGGCAGACCGCCCGTACGGCCTGATCGAGGCCACGGTCCAGCGCGAGGACGCCGCTCCGGCGGACATTGCCTGGTCCGGCATCGCCGGCTTCTGCTAGGCCGCTCCTAGCGCAGCAGCCACCTGCCCGGCTCGGAGTTTTTGTCCAGATACCGGGGCTTTAGCGCCCCTGAACGCCCATTAGCTGGACAAAAACTCCGGGTCCGGGTCCAGGCCTTGGCCCTCCACGTTGCACGCCGGGTCATCCGGCCCACCCATGATCCAAAAGCTGTTAGCCAGACACCGTTAGCCAGACAAAGACGTCTGCCATGAACACCAAGAAAGTCTGCCATGAACACCAAGAAGAAATCGGCCGCTGCAGTGGCCCGCACAGGCCGCAAGCAGTCCGACCGCCCCGAGGACCAGAGGCTCTCCATCGGAAGCACGTTCGCCTACGGTTTCCAGCACGTCCTCACCATGTACGGCGGCATCATCGCCCCGCCGCTGATCATCGGCGCGGCAGCCGGGATGTCGGCGCAGGACATCGGCCTGCTGATCGCGGCCTGCCTCTTCGTCGGAGGCCTGGCCACCATCCTCCAGACGGTGGGCATTCGGTTCTTCGGGTCCCAGCTCCCGCTGGTGCAGGGGGTTTCCTTCGCCGGTGTTTCCACCATGGTGGCGATCGTCCACGGCGGCGGCGGGATCCAGGCCGTCTTTGGCTCCGTGATCGCAGCCTCCCTGATCGGCCTGCTCATCACCCCGCTGTTTTCCAAGATCATCCGCTTTTTCCCGCCGGTGGTCACCGGCACGGTCATCACCACCATCGGCCTGACGCTGATGCCGGTCGCGGCCAACTGGGCCATGGGCGGCAACAGCAAGGCACCCAACTACGGCAGCATGGCCAACATCGGCCTCGCTGCGGCCACCATGGCGATCGTGCTGCTGCTGAGCAAGGTAGGCAACGCGGCCATCTCCCGGCTGTCCATCCTGCTGGCCATGGTGCTCGGGACCGTGATTGCCTTCGTGTTCGGAATGGCTGATTTCTCCAAGGTCGGCCAGGGCGAAATCGTCGCCTTCCCCACCCCGTTCGCGTTCGGACCGCCCACCTTCGAGATCGCCGCCATCATCTCCATGCTGATCGTCATCCTGGTGACGCTCACGGAGACCTCCGCGGACATCATTGCCGTGGGCGAGATCGTCGGCACCAAGGTTGACTCCAAGCGCATCGGCGACGGCCTGCGGGCCGACATGCTCTCCAGCGCCATCTCGCCCCTGTTCAACTCCTTCACCCAGAGCGCCTTCGCCCAGAACGTGGGCCTGGTTGCCATCACTGGCGTCAAGAGCCGCTTCGTGGTCAGCGCCGGCGGCCTGATCCTGGTCATCCTTGGACTGCTGCCGGTTCTTGGCCGCGTTGTCGCCGCGGTGCCGACGCCCGTCCTGGGCGGCGCCGGCGTCGTACTCTTTGGAACTGTTGCCGCGAGCGGCATCCGGACGCTCGCCAAAGTGGAGTACAGAAACAACATGAACCTGATCATCGTGGCTGCGTCCATCGGCTTCGGCATGATCCCGATTGCCGCCCCCTCGTTCTACGATCAGTTCCCGTCCTGGTTCGGCACCATTTTCCACTCGGGCATCAGCTCGGCTGCCGTGATGGCCATCCTGCTGAACGTGTTGTTCAACCATTTCAAGGCCGGCAATTCCGAGAACCAGTCCGTGTTTGTTGCCGGGACGGGACGCGTGGTCCGGGAAGAGGACCTCAAGTGCCTGGCCGACGGCGACCGCTTCGAGGACGGCAAGCTGATCGACTGCGACGGCAAGGAAGTCCCGGTGGAGTCGACGTCGACGACTGAGCACTAAGGCTCTCCCCCACATAACGAAGCACTACCCTAGAGCGCGAACGGACAGTTGGCGCCCGTCGGCAGCCCCCTGGTCCGACAACAAGAACAGTCCCGGCGCAAAATGCGCCGGGACTGTTCCGGGATCCAGGGTTATCCGGGATCCAGGATCAAACGACAAGGGGTACGGGGTGGATCTCATCGGCGGGGTGCCCTGTCCGTTCGTGAATACGTTTCACGGCATCCGCCGAAGGAGCCTCTGAGAGGCAATAGACCACGCCGGATTCCGGGTCCGCCCATGCCTGTTTGAAATCAACTTGTTCGTCACCTTGGATCTCCAGGTCGGCATTGTGGGCAGCCTGGAGTTGCTCCGCTGTGATACCGACCATGTTGTGGTGAACGTCCATGAATTGCGCCATAATAGCCCCCGATGGGTCAGAATCCAATGAGATGGGCCTGATCGTACGCCCGCAGCCACGGTCGGTCAACGGCATGGAGATTCGCCTCTTCAAGGGGCTTTAGGCGTCCGTTCGCGCTCGACGCCGGGGCCTCCTGCCGCCTGACGTTCCGCCGCCTGATGCCGCGGATGCTGCCCGCGTGAGACGGTAGTTTCGTGAGGATCGACAAACGAATCGAACGGCACTACGCCGAGCTGAGCCCCCAGGAGCAGAAGGCGGCCGACACCCTTCTGGACCGTCTGGGCGATCTCGCTGTCTACAACGCCGCGGAACTCGCAAGGCTCAGCGGCGTCTCCAAAGCAACCATGAGCCGGCTGTTCCGCCGCCTGGGTTTCGAGGATTTCAACGAGGTCAAGGAACACACGCGGTCCATCCGTTCCAGTGGCATGCCGCTCGGTCCGCAGTCGCCCGACGGCGGCCTGGCCGCCCACCTGGGGCAGGAACAGGACAACCTCCGCCGCCTGGCTGAATCAATCGACGAGGAAAAGCTGTCGGCGGCAAGCAGCACCCTCGCAATTGCAGGAACAGTGCTGCTGCTCGGCTTCCGCAACAGCTATCCCTTGGCACTGCATTTGCGGCAGCAGCTGCTCCAGTGCCGGAAGGGCGTGTCCGTGGCCCCGCAGCCGGGGCAAAGCCTGGGCGAAGAGCTCGCAGGGCTGGGTTCCGGGGACGTGGTGGTGCTCTTCGGCTTCCGACGGCGGCCCGCCGAGTTCCGCCGGGTCCTCCAAGCTGCGGCGGCGACCGGGGCGGCTACCATCCTCATCGGGGACCCGAGCGCACGCCGGCTGGCCGCCGACGCCGGGCTTTGGCTCGAGTGCCCGGTGGACGGTGCCCACGCCTTTGACAGTTATGCGGCGGCGATGAGCCTGGTCAGCATCCTTGCCAGCGGTGCACTGATGGCCACGGGACGTTCCGGCCGCGAACGCGTGCGAAAGGTCACGGGCATGTTCGACACCTTGGCCGAGATCGAGGCGCGCTGACACCGGACGCTCTCGTGGACGGACAACCCCCGCCAACTCGAAGCCTCCCGAGTGGCAAGCGTCAGAGAAGGTCTGTGCCGGCACATGTAACGGGCGAAGGACGATACCCGGAGTGTGACACACACTGACGCCCACTGCTGTAAGAACACCGCCGGCCACGGTAGACGGCGGGCCGAACCAACAGATTCTTCCATCGCAAATCCCCCAAGGTGGATTCCCAAAACTTTAGCGCGGCCTGTGGTCTTGCCGGTGATTGCCACAGATCTGCGCTCCTTGGCTTTCCAGCTGCGCCCGCGGCAGCGCTGCCGGCGGGCGCAGTGAGAAGTAAAGAGGAATTGTTCCAACAGAAACAGCCTTGAAACATTCGTTCCATCTAATTGATTGTGCGAAACGGCCGGACCGGCGGCTGTCCCAATCTCCTAGAGGAAACCATGACCGATTCCGCAATGGCCGCAGCCCGGGCTGAAGCACCTGCCCGCACCAGCAACCTCCCTGACTACGATCCGCAGCTCAGCAATGAGGACCTGGTCCCCCTGAAGAACCAGCGCTGGACAAGCTACAACCTGTTCGCCTTCTGGATGTCGGACGTCCACAGCATCGGCGGCTACGTCACGGCAGGAAGCCTGTTCGCACTGGGCCTGGCCAGCTGGCAGGTCCTCGTCGCCTGCTGGTCGGCATTGTGATCGTCAATATCTTCTGCAACCTCGTCGCCAAGCCCAGCCAGCTGACCGGCGTCCCGTACCCCGTCATCAACCGGGCCGTCTTCGGCGTCAAGGGAGCCAACATCCCGGCCATCATCCGCGGGCTCATCGCCGTGGCGTGGTACGGCGTCCAGACCTTCCTGGCGTCCGAGGCCCTGGCGATCGTCTTCCTCAAGTTCTTCCCCGGAATGGCACCCCTCTACGACGTCGGGCAGCACGGATTCCTGGGGCTCTCCACCCTAGGATGGATCTGCTACGGCATCCTCTGGGTGGCGCAGGCCGCGCTCTTCTGGAACGGCATGGAAAGCATCCGCAAATTCATCGACTTCGCCAGCCCCGCTGTCTACGTGGTCATGCTGGTCCTGGCCATCTACCTCGTCTCCAAGGCGGGCATCGGCAACATCAGCCTGAATCTGTCCAGCGGGCCGCCGCTCGACTTCGCGGCATCCATCCCCGTGATGATCTCTGCCATCGCCCTGGTGGTGTCATACTTCTCCGGGCCGATGCTGAACTTCGGCGATTTCGCCCGCTACGGCAAGAGCTACAAGGCGGTCAAGAAGGGCAACTTCCTGGGCCTGCCGGTGAACTTCCTGTTCTTCTCGCTCCTGACCGTTATCACGGCATCCGCCACCATCCCGGTGTTCGGCCGCCTGATCACGGACCCAGTCAAGACCGTCCAGGAAATCGACACCGTGTTCGCCGTGCTGCTGGGCGGCCTGACCTTCGTCATCGCCACCGTGGGCATCAACATCGTGGCCAACTTCATCTCGCCGGCCTTCGACTTCTCCAATGTCAGCCCGCAGAAAATCAGCTGGCGGGCAGGCGGCATGATTGCCGCCGTCGGCTCCGTCATCCTGACCCCGTGGAACTGGTACTCCAACAACGACGCCATCCACTACACGCTGGGGGTCCTGGGGGCGTTGATCGGACCGCTGTTCGGCATCCTGATCGCCGGCTACTACGTGGTCGGCCGCCAGAAAGTCTGGGTGGACGACATGTACACGCTGAAGACCACGGGCCGGTACTGGTTCCGGAACGGCTACAACCCCAACGCCGTCAAGGCCGTGGTCATCAGCGGCGCAATCTCTATCGCCTCCGTGCTGATCCCCAAGATCCTGCTCGACACCGGCGCCACCTCGGTGAACGCCACGTGGATCGGAAACTACAGCTGGTTCCTCGGCTGCGCGCTTGGCTATGTCGCCTTCCGGGCACTGGAGCGCAGGTCCCCGATGATCTCGCTCGAACCCGGCGACGAGGAGACCGCAGCGGTCAGCGACGGCCCGCTGGTTTAGTACCCCGCTCCCGCAGCACCGGCACTCAACCCATGGAGTTTTTGTCCAGATAATGCGCCCTAAAGCTTATTTAGAAGCCATTGTCTGGACGAAAACTCCGGTGTTAAGGCGGGGAATGGACGTCGACGGCGTGTCGCCCTGGGGGCTTAAGTGTCCGTTCGCGCTGAACTCACGACGGCGGGGTCAGCTTTGGTTGAGCTCCTCGGAGATCGTCTGGGCTGCCTCGCGCAGGAGCGGGACGGCGCGCTCCGCGAAGGACTGGTCCACGCGGGACACTGGCCCGGACACGGAAATGGCCGTGGGAGTCGGCGCGTTCGGGACCGCCATGGCAAAGCACCGGACGCCGATCTCCTGCTCCTCCTCGTCAATGGAGTAGCCGCGTTCACGGATGAGCTTCAGGTCCAGGAGCAGGGAGTCGATGTCGCCGATGCTCTTGGGGGTTGGCGTGGGCATACCGCTGCGCTGGATGATCCCGCGGACCGTTTCGTCGTCGAGCTGTGCCAGGATCGCCTTGCCGACGCCGGTGGCGTGGGTGTGCGCGCGGCGGCCCACTTCCGTGAACATGCGCATGGAATGCAGGGACGGCACCTGGGCCACGTAGATGACCATGTCCGAGTCCAGCACGGCCATGTTGGACGTCTCACCCAGCCGGTCCACAAGCGACTTGAGCTGCGGCCGCGCCAAGGCCCCGAGTTGTTTGTTGGCCCCTTCGCCAAGACGGATGAGCCGCGGGCCGAGAGCATAGCGCCGGTTGGGCAGCTGCCGGATGTAGCCCAGCGTGACCAGGGTGCGCAGCAGTCGGTGGATGGTGGGGAGCGGCAGGTCGGTGGAGGATGACAGTTCACTGAGCGTGACGTCTCCTCCGGCGTCGGTGATCAGTTCCAAAAGTTCGAAGACGCGCTCAACGGACTGCACGCCTCCTGGGGCTTTTTCAGCCATAACCGTTGTCTCCTGCGGTATCGGTTCCGACAACTCTTATCCACATGGTGAAAAAGTTGCTTAGAAGACCCAAGATACAGCACACTCCCTCCTCCGTCGACGCGACGAAGGGGCTTGTATTTCCACAAAGTAGATAATAATATCCATAATACGAAAACATTTGATTGAGCAGTACGCCCGGCTGCGCTCAGCGTCCGGGCCCGACCAGGAGGAACATTCAATGGCGAACCCGAGCCCCGGAAATTCAATCACCCTACGTGTGGAAGCACCGTCCAGCTTCACCGCAACAAGCGAGCTGGCCGCCGCCGTCGGAGCTGCCGGCGCAGCCATCACCGCCCTGGACGTCACCGAATCCCACCACGAAACCCTGGTTGTGGACGTCACCTGCAACACCACCGACGACGAACACGCCGCCCGCGTCAAGGACGCCCTGAACGAGCTCGACGGCGTCACGGTCCAGCACGTCTTCGACCGCACCTTCCTGATGCACCTCGGCGGCAAGCTCGAAGTCGTCCCCAAAGTCGCCCTGCGCAACCGCGACGATCTCTCCCGCGCCTACACTCCCGGCGTCGCCCGCGTCTGCCTGGCCATTGCGGAGGACCCGGCCGCGGCGCGCAACCTGACCGTCAAGCGCAACACCATCGCCGTCGTCACCGACGGCTCCGCCGTCCTTGGCCTGGGCAACATCGGCCCAGCCGCCGCTCTGCCGGTGATGGAAGGCAAGGCCGCCCTGTTCAAGCAGTTCGCCAACGTGGATGCCTGGCCGGTCTGCCTGGACACCCAGGACACCGAGGAGATCATCAAGATCGTCAAGGCCCTCGCGCCTGTCTACGGCGGAGTGAACCTGGAGGACATCGCCGCCCCGCGCTGCTTCGAAATCGAGAACCGCCTCCGCGCGGAACTCGACATTCCGGTCTTCCACGATGACCAGCACGGCACGGCAATCGTCACCCTGGCCGCCCTGGTCAACGCCCTGCGCGTGGTGGGCAAGAAGCTCTCCGAGGTGCGGATCGTGGTTTCCGGCGTCGGCGCCGCAGGCTCGGCCATCATCCAGCTCCTGAAGGCGCAGGGGGCACGGCACATCGTGGCCGCCGGGCGTTCCGGCGCCATCCATTCGGGCGAGGAATACAGTGACGAGCACCGCAGCTGGATTGCAGCCAACACCAATGAAGAGGGCTTCTCCGGGACTCTGCACGAGGCACTCGTCGAGGCGGACGTTTTCATCGGCGTCAGCGCCCCGCACGTGATGGGCGAGGAGCAGGTGGCCGCCATGGCGGAGAACGCGATCGTATTTGCCATGGCCAACCCCACACCGGAAATCGACCCGGTGGTAGCGTCGAAGCATGCGGCAGTGGTGGCTACGGGGCGCAGCGACTTCCCGAACCAGATCAACAACGTCCTGGCCTTCCCGGGTTTCTTCCGCGGGCTGCTGGACGCCGGCGCCTCGGACATCACCCCCGACATGCTCGTCGCCGCAGCGGAAGCCATCGCCAACCGCGTGGCTGACGACGAGCTCAATGCCAGCTACATCATTCCCAGCGTCTTTGACCCGCACGTTGCCGCCGACGTCGCAACCGCCGTGGCAAATGCAGCAGCCAACGCGGCCGCCGGCAAAACCGCTGCCGCTGCCGACGCCGCCGCGCAGCACACAAACCTAGAACCCGCCAACGCCTGATTCGCAGCCCAGAAAGGACCCGGACAATGGCTCTCTCAGTCACAGACCCGCAGCCGATTGCACGAGCAGAGGAAATCCTCACCCCGAAGGCCCTGGCCTTTGTGGAGGAGCTCCACAAGCGGTTTGCGGGCACCCGCGCCGAACTCCTGAAAGCCCGCGTGGCCAAGCGCGAGCAGGTTGCCCGGACCGGAAAGCTTGATTTCCTGCCGGAAACCAAGGATGTCCGCGAGGGCGACTGGAAGGTTTCGCCGGCGCCCGCCGCGCTGCAGGACCGCCGCGTGGAAATGACCGGCCCGGCCTCCCCCGCCAAGATGGCCATCAACGCCCTCAACTCGGGCGCCAAGGTGTGGCTTGCCGACCTCGAGGACGCCAGCACGCCCACCTGGGCGAACGTCATTGACGCGCTCCTGAACCTGCGCGACGCCGCCACCGGGACCCTGAGCTACACGTCCCCGGAGGGCAAGGAATACCGGCTCCGCACCGACGCGCCGCTCGCTGTCGTGGTGGCCCGGCCCCGCGGCTGGCACATGGACGAACGCCACCTCCTGCTCGACGGCGAACACACGGTGGGTGCGCTCGTGGACTTCGGCCTGCACTTCTTCCACACCGCCAAGCAGCTGCTCCTCAACGGCCACGGCCCGTACTACTACCTGCCCAAGATGGAAAGCCACCTTGAGGCGCGCCTCTGGAACGACGTGTTCGTCTTCGCGCAGGAGTTCCTGGGCATCCCGCAGGGCAGCATCAAGGCCACCGTGCTGATCGAGACCATCCCGGCAGCGTTCGAGATGGACGAGATCCTCTATGAGCTCCGTGACCACGCAGCCGGGCTGAACGCCGGCCGTTGGGACTACCTGTTCAGCATCATCAAGTATTTCCGCGACGCCGGAGCGGGCTTTGTCCTCCCGGACCGCGCCACGGTGGCCATGACGGCACCCTTCATGCGCGCTTACACCGAGCTGCTCGTCAAGACCTGCCACCACCGCGGCGCCTTCGCGATGGGCGGCATGGCTGCCGTCATCCCCAACCGCCGGGAACCCGAGGTCACCGCCCAGGCATTCGAGAAGGTCCGCGCAGACAAGACGCGCGAGGCCAACGACGGCTTCGACGGCTCCTGGGTTGCCCACCCGGACCTGGTGCCGGTGTGCCAGGAAGTGTTCGATGCCGTCCTCGGCGAGCGCCCCAACCAGCTGGACAAGCAGCGCCCGGAGGTCAACGTCACGGCGGACCAGCTGCTGGACATCTCCTCCGCCGACGGCACCGTCACCGAGGCGGGGCTGCGCCTGAACCTCTACGTCGCCGTCGCCTACACGGCCGTCTGGATCTCCGGCAACGGCGCCGTGGCCATCCACAACCTGATGGAGGACGCCGCCACGGCCGAGATTTCCCGTTCGCAGGTCTGGCAGCAGATCCGCAACGGCGTGGTCCTGGCCGACACCGGCAACACGGTGACCCGCGAGCTGGTCAGCAGCATCCTTGCCGAGGAGACCGAAAAGCTCCGCGGCGAGGTGAGTGACGACGCCTTCGCCAAGTACTACCGGCCGGCCAGCGACCTGATCGCGGACATCTGCCTGTCGGAGGACTACACGGACTTCCTTACCACTCCGGCCTACGAACTGGTGGGCTGAGGCATGGCGGCACCCTCCGGATCACTCACCCCCAAGGATCTGACGCAGATCGATGTGCAGCTGGCGGCCACGGACCAGTTGCTGGAGCGCAACTACCCGGGCGACGACGGCTCCCGCCAGCCTGTGCATACGGTGTATGTACCGGCGGACCGTTTCACGCCGTCGTTCCCTTCCGACTGGGGTGCCCAGGCGCTGGCGACGGCGGAAGCCCACGGCGGCCTGGAGCGGCTGGGCCACCTGCTGGGCCAGGAGCCGGACCTCGCCGAGGCGGTGGCGTCCCAGGTCCAGGCGAAGCTGGAAAGTGAACCCGTCGAGGACCTCCGGCTGGACTTCGAGGACGGCTTCGGGGACAGGGGCGACGACGCCGAGGACGCCGCCGCTGTCGCCGCGGCGTCCGCCGTGGCTGAGGCAGTCGCGGCCGGCAGCGCTCCCCCGTTTATCGGTATCCGCTTTAAGTGCTTCGAGGCGGCCACCCGCGCGCGCGGCCTGCGGACACTGGACCTCTTCGTCTCGGGCCTCGCCGCCGCCGGCGAACTGCCCCGCGGCCTGATCCTCACCCTGCCCAAGGTCACCACCGTGGCGCAGGTGAAGGCCATGGACTTCGCGGTGTCCAGACTGGAGGAAGCGCACTCACTTCCGGCCGGCCGGCTGCGGTTCGAAGTGCAGGTGGAGACGCCGCAGCTCATCCTCGGGCCGGACGGCACGTCACCGGTGGCGCAGCTTCCGCACGCAGTGCCCGGACGGATCAGCAGCCTGCACTACGGAACGTACGACTACTCGGCCTCACTGCAGATTTCAGCCGAGCACCAGTCCATGGAGCACCCCGTGGCGGACTTCGCCAAGGAAGTCATGCAGCTGGCAGTGGCCGGAACCGGAATCCGGCTTTCGGACGGTTCCACCAACATCATCCCGGTGGGCGACAACGTGGAAAACGCGTGGCGCCTGCACGGCCGCCTGGTCCGGCGTTCCCTGGAGCGCGGCTATTACCAGGGCTGGGACCTGCACCCCGCCCAGCTGCCCAGCCGGTTCGCGGCCACCTACGCGTTCTACCGCCAGGGGCTGCCTGCTGCGGCGGCGCGGCTGCGCAAGTATGTTGAGCACACCGAGGGCGGGGTCATGGACGAACCCGCCACCGCCCGCGCGCTGGCAGCGTTCGTGCTCCGGGGCGTGCAGTGCGGCGCCGTGGATGCCGAAGACGTCCTGGCTCTTGCCGGCGTCGGAATCCCCCAGCTCACCGGCCTTGCGCACCCTCGGCTGGCACAGTCGTCCCTGGCCGATTCCTCACTTGCCGAGTCCGGCCTTCCCCACACCTCCAACCCCCAAGGAGCCCACTCATGAGCAACTATTTCTACCCCGAAGGCGGCCTGCCGCCGCAGACGCAGCTCCTCACGGACCGCGCTGTGGTCAAGGAGGCGTACACCGTCATCCCCAAGGGCGTGCTGCGGGACATCGTCACGTCCAACCTTCCCGGCTGGACCAACACCCGCGCCTGGATCATCGCCCGGCCCATCGCCGGCTTCGCCACCACGTTCTCCCAGCTCATCGTTGAGGTGGCTCCGGGCGGCGGTTCCCAGAAGCCCGAGGCGGAGGCCGGCGTCGAAGGTGTCATCTTCCTCACCAAAGGCAAGCTGGACCTGACCCTCGACGGCGAAATCCACCACCTCGAGGAGGGCGGCTACGCCTACCTCGCGGCGGGCGCGGACTGGTCCGTGAAGAACGATTCCCAGGACATCGCCAGTTTCCAGTGGGTCCGCAAGGCCTATGAGCCCCTGGAAGGTTTCACCGCCAAGTCCTTCGTCACCCGCGACCAGGACGTGGAGCCTCGCCCGATGCCCGGAACCAACGGTGCCTGGGCCACCACCCGGTTCGTGGACCCCGACGACATGGCCCACGACATGCACGTCAACATCGTCACGTTCCAGCCCGGGGCGTCCATCCCGTTCGCGGAGACCCACGTGATGGAACACGGCTTGTTCGTCCTCGAAGGCAAAGCCGTGTACCGGCTCAACGACGACTGGGTCGAGGTGGAGGCCGGCGACTTCATGTGGCTCCGCGCCTTCTGCCCGCAGGCCTGCTACGCCGGTGGCCCGGGGAATTTCCGCTACCTCCTCTACAAGGACGTCAACCGTCAGATCCGCCTGACCTAGCCACCCGCGCCGAGCACAGAGGTCGCCGGGAACCTGCGAGTTCGCCGCAGGCTCCCTCCGGCGATTCCGCGCGTTTCCAGCGATTTCGCGGGAATCTGAGGGCTATTGACGCGTCCGCACGCCCTGAGGAACATGAGTTCCGTGACGTGGATTCGGGCCCTGCCGTTCCGGCTCGCGGCAGCAACGGCCGTAGCGCTCGTGGCCGGACTGGGCGGCTGCACCGTGGCGCCGGATCCCTCGGAGCAGCCCTCTTCGCTGGCGCGGTTGGCCGAAGCGCTGGAAGATTTCGGCAACGGAATGCTCGACGACGGCGCCCCCGCCGTCCTGATGCAGGCCAAAGTGCGGGGCGAAGAATGGGCGCGGGTTTCCGGTGTGAGGAGCCTGGGCGGCGGCGAGGCCGTAGAGACCGGCGATCCTCTGCACGTCGCCAGCGTGACCGAATCATTCGTGGCAGTGTCCGTGCTCAAGCTGGCAGCGGAAGGAACGCTGGGACTCGAGGATTCCGTCAGCCGGCATCTGCCGGACTTCGAAAGCATCATGCACCCGCCGGAGCCGGTCACCGTCCGCCGGTTGCTGCAACACCAGTCAGGGATGCCGGACTACGTCGTCCCGCTGCTGCAACAGGGCGCCCTGGGCGAAGTGCTTGCGACCAGCCGGAGTCACCGGGAACTCCTTGCCCTGGCCGCGACCCGGAAATGGGAGCGGCGGCTGGCACAGGGATTTGAATACTCCGCCTCGAACTACGTTGCGCTGGGCATGATCGTGGAACGGCTGCGCGGGCGCCCGCTCGCGGACGTGCTGCGGTCCGAGATTGTCGAGCCGCTGGGCCTTACGGCCACCCGGCTGACCGACACGGGTCCCGCCCCGCCTTCGCTGGTCCACGGCTACGTGACCACTTCCGGCGAGCGCCTGGACGTCGGTTACCCCGCCTTTCACGCAGGCGACCCTGCCGGCGGCTTGGTGTCCACCG
Organism: Arthrobacter sp. ISL-72; assembly: GCF_018613755.1. Classification (GTDB taxonomy): domain Bacteria; phylum Actinomycetota; class Actinomycetes; order Actinomycetales; family Micrococcaceae; genus Arthrobacter. The sequence continues at coordinate 42,188 of NZ_JAGGPP010000018.1, read as the reverse complement.
TCGGGGACCTGAACACGTTCTACGCTGCACTGCTGCAGGGCCGGCTGGTTCCCGCGGCCATGGTCACGGAAATGCAGAGCCCGCAGTACGCCCGGTACGGCCTGGGCATCCAGCGCTGGAACGACACCTGCACCAACAACTATTACTACGGGCACACCGGCGACGGCGTCGGATACGGCACGGTCTCGATGTCCAGCGCGGATGGATCGCGGCAGGCGTCGGTCTCCCTCGCCTATCCCCCGGCTCCGTTCAGCTCCACGGGCAACGGCATACTGAAGGAGCTGACGGACATGGTGGAGGAAGCCCTCAACGCCAGCTGCTAGTGTGCGTGCGCACGGCACCGCTTCCGCTTCTTCTGACGGTAGCCGCCCGGGACGTAGAGTAAAGCATGCCCACCACAGCCGGCGAGGTCCTGACAAACTACCTGGCAGAGCAGTTTGCCGAGCTCAAGCATCAGGAGCCGCTGGTACGGGAAAACCAGCCGGACGCGGTCCATCAGATGCGCATGTCCGTCCGCCGGCTTCGGTCGTTGCTGGCAACCGCGAAGAAGCTGCTTGACGAAGAAGTCGTCACTGATGTGCGGGCGGAACTCAAATGGCTGTCGGGGGTGCTCGGTTCGGCGCGGGACCCCGAAGTGCTGCGCGAGCGGCTGGGCGAACTTCTGTCCGAGGAACCCGACGCGCTGGTCTTCGGACCCGCCGCCAGGCGGATTGACGAGATTCTTGATGCCGCCTCCGCCGCGGGCCGGCAGGCCACCCTGGAGGCCCTCGACAGCGACCGCTACGCCGCTCTCGCCTCCCGGCTCGCGGAGCTCGCGGCCGCTCCTCCCCTGGCGGGCAAGGCATCGCGTCCGCCGCGCAAAACCATGCTGAAGCTGGTCGCGAAGGATGCGGCGAGAGTGCAGCGCATGGTCGGAAAATTGGAAGACAATTCCGACGGCGGCAGCCCCGGCACCAGCCCCGGGCACCAAGGTTCCGGGGGGCAGCAGGCTTTCGGGCAGCCGGGCTCGGGGCAGCAAGGTTCCGGGCAGCACGCTTCCGGGCACAATGCCCCTGCACACCTCGGTTCCGCCCACGACGTGGGCCTGCACGAGGTGCGCAAAGCTGCCAAGCGGCTGCGTTATGCCGCAGAGGCTGCCGAGCCGGTCGCGGGCAAGAAGGCGGCAAAGATGGCCAAGCGCGCGCACAAAGTGCAGAAGCTCCTCGGACTGCACCAGGACAGCGTTGTGGCGCGGGCCCAGCTGGCCGATCTGGGCGGCCGCGCGTTCCGCAGCGGCGACAGCGGCTTCACGTATGGACGGCTGCACGCCCGGGAGGAAGGTCTTGCCGACCTGTCCGAGGCCAAATTCTGGAAGGCCTGGAAGAAGTTCCCCCGTACCTGAGGCCCGCAGTTAAGGCTATGGCAGCAGCACCACTTTGATGCAGCCGTCCTCCTTCTTCTGGAATTTCTCGTACATTGCCGGTGCTTCGCCCAGCCCGACGCGGTGGGTCGTTAAGTCCATGACGCCCAGTGGATCGGCGTCGTCCTCCACCAGGGGCAGCAGCTGATCCGTCCAGTTCCGGACATTGCACTGGCCCATCCGGAGCTGGATCTGCTTGTCGAACATCGACAGCAACGGCATCGGGCTTGCCTGCCCGCCATAGACGCCGCTGAGCGATACGGTTCCTCCGCGCCGGACCGTGTCCAGCGAGGCATGCAAGGCGGCCAGCCGGTCAACCCCGGCTGTTTCCATGGCCTTCTGCGCCAGCTTGTCGGGCAGCAGGCCCAGCGCTTGGTGGGCGAAGGCGGCCACGGGCGAGCCGTGCGCTTCCATGCCGACGGCGTCGACCATCGCGTCAGCGCCGCGGCCGCCAGTTGTCTCACGGATCTCGTCGGCGGTGGTTTTGCCGTAGTCCATGGTTTCGATGCCGTGGCGTTCGGCCATTGCCCGGCGCTCAGGCACAGGGTCAATCCCGATCACCCGCAGGCCGAAGTGTTTCCCAATGCGTGTGGCGAACTGCCCCACCGGCCCCAGGCCGAATACCGCCAAGGTGCCGCCTTCAGGGGTCTCCGCGTATTTCACGGCCTGCCAGGCTGTGGGCAGGATGTCCGAAAGGAACAGGTACCGTTCGTCCGGCAGCTCGGTTCCGACCTTGATGGGTCCGTAGTTTGCGAAGGGTACGCGAAGGAATTCCGCCTGTCCGCCGGGAACCGAGCCGTAAAGCGCGGTATAGCCGAACAGCGCCGCCCCGGAGCCCTTTTCCCTCACCTGGGTCGTCTCGCACTGCGACTGCAGCCCCCGGTCGCACATAAAACAGTGGCCGCAGGAAATGTTGAACGGGACCACCACGCGGTCGCCTTTGGAAAGGTGGGGCACTGCGCTGCCCACTTCCTCCACGATGCCCATGGGCTCGTGTCCCAGCACGTCTCCTTTGCTCAGGTACGGACCAAGGACCTCGTAAAGATGGAGGTCTGAGCCGCAGATGGCGGTGGAAGTCACACGGATAATCGCGTCGGTTGGCTCTTGAATAGCGGGATCCGGAACGTTCTCCACGGTGACGGAGCGCTTTCCCTGCCACGTGAGTGCCTTCATGCTGAGCCCTTCTGTCAGTGTTCGCTGTCAGTGTTCGCTGTCAGTGTTCGCTGTCAGTGTCTTGCTGTCAGTGTCTTGCTGTCACGACTCTGCTGTCACGACTCTGCTGTCACGGCTCTGCTGTCACGTCTCTGCTGTCAGCGTTCGGCTGCGCCCTATCCGGTCCACTTTGACCGTAGCGCCGATTTCAGGACAAGTGAAGATCAGCACACTTATTATCTCCTGGCAGCGGAAAACTAAGCCACCTGAGTAAATTCCTTGCATGAGGCTGTGGCGGACCATAGCGTGGGGTCATCCCCAGCATCAAGGAAAGGCACCGAAATGTCGCTGTACCAGCCAGAGCCGGTTGAGATTTCAACACGCATGCGTCCGGGCGAGTGGACCGAATCCAGCCTTGAGGAGCTAATCACTTCCTACCGGGCGAGGCTCATGGAAATGGGCGCGGGGCCTTCGGAAGTAGTCACCGAGGTTGAGCGGAGCGATGACGGCTCCGTCAGCGTTGCCGTGTCCTGGAACAAGAGCGCCATCGCCGACGCCCAGGGCGACGCGGCAGGCGCCTAGGATCTTCCGGCGAGCCTGCCGATCGCACTGTCGCGCAGGTTCGCCAGGAGTTCCCGGGGATTCTCGTAGACCTCGACGGCGCCGGCCTCCACCAGCTGGGTGCCGGCAGTGCCGCCGCAGGCCAGTCCGATGGTAGGAATGCCCAGCTTGGCCGCGGCGTAGACGTCCCAGACGGCATCGCCGACGTACACCACGTCCTCGGCCTGTACGCCGGCAGCCTCCAAGGCGGCCACGAGGATGTCCGGATCCGGCTTGCTCTCCTTGGCATCGTTGGCGCTGGTGGCGGCATGGATGTACGAATCGGCATGCAGGGTGGAGCGCAGTGCCGCGAGGTCCTCTTCCCGAGCGGAGGACGCCAGCGCGACGGCGAAGCCGCTTTCGTAGCACTGGGCCAGCAGGTCCCGCGCTCCGTCGAACGCCCGCAGCGCCGGCCAGAAGGTGGAAAACACAGCGCCGTGCGCGGCCATGATGGACGAGTCCAGGGACTTGTCGCGGCCGGGCGGAAGCAGCCGGTCCACCAATTTGTCCCCGCCCATTCCCACCGAACGGTGGATGGAGGCCATGGGGACATCCAGCCCGGAATGCCGGAAGGCCTGCCACCACGCGACAGTGTGAAGGTACGAGGAGTCCACCAGCGTTCCGTCGACGTCGAACAGGACGCCGAGTTTACGCCTGCCGCGGGTTCCGTTACTGGGCATGGCCGCCTTCGGGATCAGAGATGCGTCCGGGCCCGTTTGTGCCCAATGACTCCCGCCGGCCGGCCGGCCCCAAGAACGCCGATGTTTTTCGGCGATGTGGTGTGCTGCCGCACGGGTGGCTGCTTGAGGGGAGCGGACTCCTGGCTCGCGCTGAGGTCGCGGATCAGTCCGGTACCCGCAATCTCCCTTGCCCTGGCCACGCCGGCGGCGGCTGCCCGCTTGGTCGGGAAGGTAACTGAGATGGCCATCAGGTTTCCGCTGCCGTCGATAAGCCTGACGCGGTACCCGCCGTCGGGGGCATCAACAAGCTCGAAATATCCAGCCATTGCAACTCCTCCGTTCGTCGCCCCAAGATGAGGTATTAGTAAGTATACTTACCTATCCGAATTACGGAAGTCTTGAAGTTACCCGGGAGTTGATTACACTCAGGCGTTGATCACCGAAAGCACGCAGCCGGCGGGGTCCTTGAACCACCGGATTGCACTTTAAGGGGCCGTGGCGCGCCGCAGAAGCTGGCGCTGACGGCCAAGCCCCTCGACTTCAAGCTCCAGCACATCGCCGTCCTCAAGGTAGGGGAAACGCCCGGAGAGGGCCACTCCCTCGGGCGTTCCGGTAAGGACAACATCGCCTGGTTCCAGAACCATGAACTGGCTCAGGTGATGGACCACGGCCGGGACATCGAAGATGAGATCGGCCGTGGACGAGTCCTGCCGCAACTCGCCGTTCACCCAGCTCCGCAGCCGCAGGGCCGACGGATCCAGCTCGGAGGCCGGAACGAACCAGGGCCCAATGGGTGTGGACGCGGGGAGTGACTTTCCTTTGACCCACTGGCCGGCGGCGCCGGGCAGCTGATAGTCGCGCTCGGAGAGGTCGTTAGCCAGGACGTAGCCAGCGACGCAGTCAGCGGCTTCCTCAGCCGAGGTCAGATAGGAGGCGCGCCGCCCGATTACGACGGCCAGCTCAACTTCCCAGTCGTACTTGCGGGACAGCGGCGGGATGGGGGCGTCGTCGAACGGCCCTGCCACGGTGTTGCTTGGCTTCAGGAAGACGACCGGAACCTCCGGCACGGCGGCACCGGATTCGGCGGCGTGGCCGGCATAGTTCAGTCCGATGCCTATCACGGCGCCCGGGCGGGCCAGCGGAGCGCCGGCGCGCAGCCCGGTGGCGTCGACGATCTCTGCAAGGATCCCGGCGGCAAGGGCCTCGCGGACCCGGGCGACGCCGTCGTTTTCCAGGAACCTTCCGTCGATGTCCGCCGTAATACCATCCAGGGAAAACCACTTCCCGTCGGCCTCAGGCCCGCCGGGCTGAACGGCCGGCTGTTCCCTGCCTGGATCTCCGAGACGCGCAAATTTCACCGGTCCACACTCCTTCGTGCCCTGCTCCGTAGCTTCCGTGACCATGGAACCACGCAACGGACGCCGGCCCCCAGCCGAACCAAATGTGACCAGCCGGCAGCCGGCGGCCTCGCGGGGCCTGGAAGAACCCGCCGCGATCAGTGCCCGTGCATGGGAGCGTCGCTGCGCTGAACACTGTCCTCGTGCAGCTCCAGTGCGCTCATGACCAGCGCGAAATGACTGAAGGCCTGCGGCGTGTTTCCCAGCTGGCGGCCCGAGTCCACGCCCCATTCCTCGCTGAGGAGGCCAACATCGTTGCGCAGTGCGAGCAGCCGTTCGAACAGTTCCTGGGCCTCGCTGCGCCGGCCCACACCGATGAGCGCTTCCACCAGCCAGAAGGAGCAGGCAAGGAAGACGCCTTCGTCGCCGGGCAAGCCGTCGTCGACGTCGGCCGGGCGGTAGCGGAGCAGGAACCCGTCATGGGTGAGTTCACGCTGCACGGCCTCAACAGTGCCCACCACCTTCGGGTCATCGGGCGGCAGGAAGCCGACGCGCGGTATCAGCAGCAGGCTCGCGTCCAGCTCGGGCCGTCCGTAGGACTGCACAAAGGTATTGCGTTCCGCGTCGTAGCCGTTGGCCATGACGTCGGCACGGATGGTGTCGCGCAGCTCCTCCCAGCGGTCGGCCGGCCCCACCAGCCCGTACTCCCGCACACCCTGGACCATGCGGTCCGCCGCAACCCACGCCATGACTTTTGAGTGCGTGAAGTGGCGCCGCGGCCCGCGCACCTCCCAGAGTCCGTTGTCCGGGCGGTCCCAGGCGCGTTCAAGATGTTCCATGAGGGCGACCTGCACGTCCCAGGCCTCGTCGGTGTGCTTCAGCAGGGAGTGCCGGGTCAGGGCAAGGCAATCCAGCACTTCGCCCCAGACGTCCAGCTGAAGCTGGCCGGCAGCACCGTTCCCGATGCGCACCGGAGTGGACTTTTCGTAGCCTTCCAGCCACGGGAGCTCCATTTCAGGCAGCCGGCGCTCGCCATGGATGCCGTACATGATCTGCAAATCCGCCGGATCGCCGGCCACGGCCCGAAGCAGCCAGTCCCGCCACGAGGCGGCTTCCTCCGTGTAGCCTGCGGCCAGCAGGGCCTGCAGCGTCAGCGTGGCGTCCCGCAGCCAGCAGTAGCGGTAATCCCAGTTCCGCGGACCGCCCAGCTGCTCCGGCAACGACGTGGTCACCGCCGCCACGATCCCGCCGGTGGGAGCGTAGGTCAGCGCCTTAAGCGTGATCAGCGAGCGCTCGATGGCATCCCGGTACGGTCCGGTGATGGTGCATTTCGCGGACCACTGCTGCCAGAACTTTTCAGTGGACGCCAGCACAGCCTCCGGATCGATAGTCCGGGGCCGGCGGAAGTGGCTGGGGGTCCACGTCAGTACGAAGGGGATCCGCTCCCCCGCCCGCACCGTGAAATCGCTGATGGTCTGCATCTTCTCGCCGCGCAGCGGCGCCTTCGTGACGAGGTATGCCGCATCGGGACCGGCGATGGCGTGGATGCCGTGGTCGTCGTGCCGTACCCACGGCACGATGTGCCCGTAGTCGAACCGCAGCGCCAGTTCGCCGCGCATCCTGACGGTGCCGCGCACGCCCACCACGATCCGCACAATATCCGCCACGTTGTCACGGGGCGGCATGAAGTCAATAACCTTCACTTTGCCGCTGGCAGTTTCCCATTCGGTTTCCAGGATCAGCGTGCCCTTGCGGTAGTGGCGCCGGGTGCAGTTGCCGGCTCCCTCCGGGGCGAGCAGCCACCTCCCGGATTTCGGGCTGTCCAGCAGCGCATTGAAGCAGGCCGGGGAGTCAAACCGGGGCAAGCACAGCCAGTCGATGGAGCCTTCAGTGCTGATGAGCGCTGCTGTCTGCGTATCGCCCACCACTGCGTAATCCTCGATGCGTGGCATGGACCTTACAGTGCCACAACCTGCCGCAGCCGACTACTATCCGAGGCATGGGGATCCACATTGGCACGTCCGGCTGGAGCTACGACCACTGGGAGAACGTGCTCTACCCGCCGGGCCTTCCCGCCCGCGACCGGCTGGCGCACTACGTAGCCCGCTTCAGCACCGTGGAGCTCAACGCGAGCTTCTACCGCTGGCCACGTGAGTCGTCGTTCACCAGCTGGCGCCGACGCCTGCCCGAGGGGTTCGCGATGTCGGTTAAGGCGCCGCGCGGGCTGACGCACGGGAAGAAGCTTTACGGCCCCGAAGTCTGGGTGGACCGGATCATCAAGTGCTGGCATGAGCTGGACGGGAAACGGGCCGTGCTGCTGGTCCAGCTCCCGCCGGATTTTGCCCGGGACGATGCACGCCTTGACTACTTCCTGTCGGCCTTGCCGTGGTGGATCCGGGTGGCCGTGGAGTTCCGCCATCCCAGCTGGGACCACCCCGATGTCTACGCCCTGCTGGAACGCCGCAGCGCCGCCTACTGCATCATGAGCGGCGCGAACCTTCCCTGCATCCTGCGGGCAACAGCGCCTTTCGTCTACATCCGCATGCACGGCCCGGACCATCAGCACCTTTACGGGGGTTCCTATTCGGACGACGATCTCCGGTGGTGGGCGGACCGGATCCGGGAGTGGCGCAGTTCAGGCAAGGACGTGTTTGTGTATTTCAACAACGACGGCGGCGGCAACGCCGTGCGGAACTCGGACACACTGCGGTGGATCCTGGGGGACGGCTGACGGAATGTTTCCCCGTCGCCGTCTTCGGGAAGCGCGGTTATGGCAAAGTGGAGGCATGGAACTGGCGTCGCAGGAATCACAGTTGCCCGGAACCCACGCGCTTCGGGTGGCACACAAGGTCTCGGATACGACCAACAACATCCGCATCCAGCTGGCCAGGCGCTGGAACTTTTCTCCGCAGACGGTTGCTTACCAGGGGTACGGCTCCACTTCGTGGGTACGGGTCCTTGGCCGCGTGGTGCTGACCACCAAGCCCAAACCGGGCAGCCGGGCCGAGCACGCCGCGAAGAACGGCAACCAGAACGTCCGCGGCTGGCGGGCCTTCACCAGCGTGCCCTTGCAGTTCACCGAGGTGGACATCGAAATCGGCGGCGTGACCACCCGCGTCAAGGCGGACCGGGGCGGGCTGGTGGACACTGTGGTGGATGTTGCGCTTCCGCCGGGGTGGAACACGGCAACCCTGCGCGCCCAAGGCACCGAGGCTGTGCAGGCCAGCATCCTGGTGATCGGCCCGGACACCAAATTCGGCATCGTGTCCGACATCGACGACACCGTGATGGTCACCGCCCTCCCGCGGCCTTTCCTGGCCCTCTGGAACACGTTTGTGCTCAGTGAGCGTGCACGGATGGCCACGCCGGGCATGCCTGTGCTGATGGACCGGCTGGTGGTTGAGCACCCGGACGCGCCCGTGATGTACCTGTCGACCGGGCCGTGGAATGCGGCCCCCACGTTGGCCAGGTTCCTCAGCCGCAACATGTATCCCGCGGGCCCGCTGCTCCTGACCGACTGGGGGCTGACGCAGGACCGCTGGTTCCGTAGCGGCCAGGAACATAAGAACGGCAACCTGGACCGGCTGGCCCGGGAATTCCCGGACGTGAAGTGGCTCCTGATCGGGGACAACGGCCAACACGACGAACAGATCTATTCCAGGTTCGCCAGGGACCACGGCGACCGCGTCGCAGCCATAGCCATCCGCCAGCTCTCGGTTAGCGAATCGGTGCTGGCCGGCGGGCACTCGGAAACGGGCGACCACAGCGCCTCATCCGTCCCGTGGATCTACTCCCCCGACGGCGCGGGAATCACCAAAGGCCTGGCCGACCTGAAAATCGTCTGAGCCCCGGCAAATAAGCCGAAGCCACCGCGGCGCGGGCTAACCTAGGCCTCGGCCGCAGGTTCGGCCTCAGGTTCCGCCTCAGGTTCCAGCCCAGTGGAGATGACGGCGCCGACGGCTGCCGCGGCGGCGTCCTTGCGGGCAGCAAGCATCTCCTGAAGCCAGTAGTAGGAGGCCTTGGGTGTCCTCTCCTGCGTGCCGGGGTCGACGTGGAGGAGGCCGAAGGGCTGCTTGTATCCCGCTGACCATTCGAAGTTGTCCAGCAGCGACCACACGTAGTAGCCCTTCAGGTCAATCGATTCCGCGGGCCCGCCCGGCGCCGTGGCTTCCAGCGCGGTGGCGATGTGCTGTGCCAGATAACGGATCCGCCGTTCGTCGGGGATCATGATCTGCCCGGATGCGTGGTCGGTGATAATCACATCTTCAAAGCTGGCCCCGCCCTCGGTGATGAACACCGGAGGCAGGTCCGGGTACCGCTCGGCCATTTCGCCGAGGGCAACCGCCATGTATTCAGGCTTGATGGGCCAGCCGTAGGCGGTTATTTCGGCGTCCGGAAACGAGGTGATGTGGAACGGGGCCCCGGGCGTCGTCCCGCTGAGGTCGTCTCCCATGGCCTCCGCCATGCCGGGCGGAACCGATCCCTCGCCGGGGCCGGCCGCGACACATGTCGGCATGTAGTAATTCAGACCGTAGTAGTCCAGCGGCTGGGAGATTAGGCGCATGTCCTCGTCCGAGGGACTGAACGAGGTGAAGAACGTGGCCGCCCGGATCGCGTCCGGGTATTTGCCCAGGAGGACAGGGTCTGCGAACAGCCGGTTTTGGGCCACATCCATCAGGCCCGAACTCAGCTTGTCCAGCGGGTTGATCGACGCCGGCAGCATGGGCGAGTACACGTTGGTCATACCGATCTCACCGGGAACGTTTGCCGCGCGCAGAGCCTGGAGCGCAAGCCCGTGGCCCAGAAGCTGATGGTGGACCGTGGGCAGTGCCTTGAGGAGCAGCGCTTCGCCAGGGGCGTGGAGGCCCAGGGCGTAGCCGTTGGTGGTGACGGTTGCGGGTTCGTTGACGGTGCACCAGCGGGCCACCCGGTCACCATAGGCTGCAGCGGCAATCGCTGCGAACTCGCCAAGGCGGTACGCGGTGTCGCGGTTCATCCAGCCGCCGGCCTCGTCAAGCGGCAACGGAGTGTCCCAGTGGTAGAGGGTCACCATGGGTGAGATTCCGCTGGCCAGCAGCTGGTCCAGCAGCCGGTCGTAAAAATCCAGCCCGGCGCTGTTCACGGGCCCGCTGCCGCCCGGCTGGATGCGGGACCACGACAGCGAGAAGCGGTAGGAATCGATGCCCAGGTGCTTCATCAGGGCAACATCCTCGGGCATGCGGTGATAGTGGTCGCAGGCGATGGCCGGGCTGTGGTCATCAACAATGGCACCGGGCTTCGCGGCGAAAACATCCCAGCCTGACGGCCCCCGGCCGTCCTCATCGAGGGCGCCCTCAATCTGGAATGCCGCTGTGGCGATGCCCAGGGTGAAGGCTGGCGGGATCTTGGCAGCCAGGTCTTTGGCGGAGAAGGTCATCGGCTCGATCCCCTATGTAGTTACCGGGTAGTAGATTGATCTTAGTGCACGGGGGCCTCGGAACCGTAGAGGAATTCCTTGGCGTGGGCCAGTGCCTTTTTGAAGGCGTCGTTGCGGAGCATGACCAGGTGCTCCGTGTCGTCCGCCGTCGGTTCCAGATATCCGGTGAAGCCCGGGCGCAGCACCCAAATGTCACCGGCCGGCGGCAGGTAAAAGACTCCAAAGGACCGGTGCTGGGTGTCGTCCACCGACCAGATGGGAACGACCGCAAGCGCAGCGCCTGTTTCGGGATTGATCCACTGGGCCCGCGGGAGCGGCTCCTCATGGGCTTCCGGATCCAGGAACGGGGCTGTGCCCACTCCCCACCGTTGTTCAAAACGTTCATGAAACGCCGGAATAAGGTGGGAATCGTAACGGCGCCACGCACTCATGGATACTCCTTCGGTTAGCTTTGTTTGTCATTCGATCCCCGGCCGGGGCCGCGTTCCCAACGCACCGGGGTCACCCGCAGCAGCGGCGGTTGCTTCGGCTGCACATGGCGTACCGGAACCTGGCGTACCGGCACCTGGCGGGCCGTCGCCTGGCGCGGCGCGCTCGGGGCAGGTTGGACCGGCCGCAGCGTGCGGTCGTACTCCGCGCGGGTCTTGGGATCACGAAGGACGGCGAACGCCTCCATGATTCCCAGCAGGCGGCTGGTTCCTTCCTCGGACGTACCGCGCTCGACGTCGGGATGGTGGACGCGCATGAGGGCGCGGTATGCACGGGCGATTTCCTGCCCCGTTGCTGTCCTGCCCACCTTCAGGATGGCGTAGTAGTCAGGCGGGTGATTGCTCATGGCCGCTCTCCTACTCCTCTACGGCGGACGGGGGCGGCCACCGGTCGTTATCGGCGGCCGCCCCATGTCCGGTTCGGACTAGGTGCTGATCTCGTGCATCTTGTCCTTCTTGCCTTCGATCTCGATCTTGCGGGGCTTCGCAGTCTCGGCCACGGGGATGCGCAGCGTCAGGACGCCGGCGTCATAGGTTGCCTTCACGTTCTCCGTGTCCAGCGTGTCGCCGAGGATGAGCTGGCGGCTGAAGACACCGCGGGGACGTTCCGAAATTACGAGCTCCACGTTGGGCTGCGTTTGATCCCGCCGTTCCGCCCGAACGGTCAGGACATTGCGTTCGACATTGAGGTCGACGGAGTCGATGTCCACACCCGGCAGGTCAAACGAGACGACGAAGGTGCCGTCCTCCTGCCAGGCATCCATCGGCATTGCAGCCGGCCTTGCCTGCGTCCCGAACACCTGCTGGGTCAGCCTGTCCAGCTCACGGAACGGGTCCGTACGCATCAACATCATTTCCCACTCCTTCAGCGTGGTTGTTGCAGTTCCATCGGTCTACCCGCCCCCAATATCTGTGGTGGCGGATATAGATTTTTTATAGCACCGGTGAGAAACTGTGGCAAGGGCAAAATGAGGAAAATTTTGGAGGATCATGGCAGCGCATGATGGGGAGGCAGGTGTCTACGCGATCTCCGTGGTGGCGCATCTTGTAGGGACCGGACAACAGAACATCAGGCTCTACGAACGGAAGGGCCTGCTGACGCCGGAGCGCACTTCCGGCGGCACCCGGCAATACAGCGACTCGGACCTGGCCGTACTCAAACGGATCGCCGAACTGCTGGACGAAGGCCTCAACCTCGCCGGAGTGGCGAAGGTGCTGGAGCTTGAGGCTGCCAACGCCAAGCTTCGCTTGCAGCTGCAGCAGGCCCGCCGGCGCTCCGGCACCAGCCCGGGCACCAACACGGGAACCAGCCCGGGATCCGGCTCGGGGACTTGAGCCGGGAACGCGGGCTGTTTGCTACCGCCGGCCGCCGGCGATCAGGTAGGACTCCTCGAGTAGTTCCGCCAGCTCCCCGGCGTCGATCCGGTCCAGCCGGACCAGGACGAGCTGTGGTGAGCGTTCGTGATGCGGAGTCCAGAAATACGTCTTCGGGTAAGTTCCGGCGAGCGCTTCCCGCTCCCGGGTCTTGACGGTGAGGATGCCGTCCTCCCAGATCCTGGCCATAAGCGTCCGGGCAAACCACGCGGGCCGGTTCCAGCTGGGCCGCTCGGTGACGCCCGGCAGTGCGGTGCACAGGCGGCGGACGTCCTCCTCGCTGGCCATTTTTTGCTAGCTTTCCACCGTATCGGCCTTGGACAGTTCACCGGTGATCTGCTCACCGGGGATGCGGGCCGTGCGCCAGGTATCCACTGCGATGACCGCACCCAGGACCACGAAGGAAATAAACAGCGAAGCCAGCGCGTCACTCACCCAGTGGTAACCCAGGTAGAGCCGGCTGATCGATGCAAGGAAAATCCCGACGACGGCCGCGGCAAAGCCTGCCACCGCCGGCCAGGTGCTTTGGCGCCGCGAGAAGATAAGAAACGCTGTGACCAGCAGAAAATCGCAGGCACCGAGCACGTGCCCGGAAGGAAAGGAGAACGTGACGTCCGGACCGAACAGCATGAGGTCCAGCGGCGGTCGCTGGCGTCCCACCGACCGGCCGATGATCTGGGCCAGCGCAACTCCGGTGAGCATGGCCCCGGCCAGCACCAGGGGGCGCCAAGCATGCTTGGCGGCGATGCCCCAGGCCACGGTGACCACCAGGATGATGATCGGCAGCGCCACCGGACCGAAAACGATCGCCAGGAAGATCATGACGCCGGTGAGGGGCTCCGACCGCTGACTGACCAGCCAGGACCGGGCGGGTTCGTCCAGGCCGGTCAGTCCGTCCCGCCCCAGGACATCCGTCAAGGTCAGCAGGAACAGGCCGGCGCCCAGGACCATCAGGATCATGGCGATCCGGTAGAGGTTCTTCCTGGAGGCAGCACTCATGTACCGCTCTTCAACCACGAATTTCTCGTGGAAGACCCGCCACCAGCGGGGCGATTTCCGTGGGCGATCCTCAACCATTTGCCGCTTCCGCCTCTGCAGTCCTGAAAGATTTATATCCGCTGACATTATCCCGGTTCCGCGGTTTTGGCGCCGGAGGAACGGCAACCCGCGGCCGCCGGCGCCGCATGGCCGGAACATCCTCCCCCGGAACCGGCTGCGACGGTAGCCTGACAGCATGGGCGCCATGAACGAACTGATAGACCAAGCCGCCGTGGGCAGGCTGATCCGCGTGCTGGAGGACGCCGCCCCCGCATGGCCTGGTCCCGCCTCGCGGAGGCGGGGGCTTCGCTCGCGGACCTCAGCCTTCGCGAACGCACCGACCACGTGAGCCGGGGAATGCTCGCGGATCTCGCCGCCGCGGGCATTCCGGCGGCGGATTACCCGGCGGCGGCGCGCATCTTCCGCCGCGCCCTCCTGGACCAGGAGTTCACCGGATGGACTCTCTGGCCGGTTACCGAAACAGCAGTGACGCTGGCCCTCGGCTCCTTCGAACAGGCCGATTTCGAAGACTGCCTCCAGTTGCTCGCCGAACTGACTCCACGGCTGACCGGCGAGTTCGCCATCCGGCGCCTGTTGGCCGCCGACCTGGACCGCGCGCTCGCCGTCGCACTGACCTGGACCACCCACCCCGATGAGCATGTGCGCCGCCTCGCCAGCGAAGGCACCCGCCCCTATCTTCCTTGGGCCGTCAGGGTTCCTGAGCTCGTCCGGCGGCCCGAGGCCACGATCCCCATCCTCGACGCCCTGTACCGGGACCCGCACGAGTATGTCCGCCGCTCGGTGGCCAGTCACCTCAACGACCTGGCCCGCCACTCCCCCGACGCGGTGCTGGCAGCGGCCACAGCCTGGACAGCCAGGCCGGACGCCAATACGCCATGGGTGGTCCGCCACGGACTGCGGACCCTGATCAAGAAAGCCCACCCGGGCGCCTTGGCCCTGCAGGGCTTTACGCCGGCGTCGGTGGCGGTGACGCCGCCGCAGCTGGACCGGAGCACGGTGTCGTCGCCACCGGCGGACCTCTCCTTCACTTTCGAGATTTCCAACACGGGCGCCGATCCTGCCCGGCTGGCAGTGGACTACATCGTGCATTACATGAAGGCGAACGGCTCACAAGCGGAAAAGGTCTTCAAGCTCTCTGCCCTGACCCTGAACCCCGGCGAAACCAGAACGGTGTCCAAACGCCATTCCTTCCGCCAGATGACCACCCGGGTGCACCATCCGGGCAGTCATGCCCTGGAACTTCAGATCAACGGCGTCCGGTACGCTCACACAGAGTTCGTCGTCGTAGTCTGAGCCTCATTGTGACGGTAAGGTGGACCGCGCGAATAAATGTGATTTGACTCACAAGAACAGCGCCAGTTATGCTCATTCCAATGTTGTTAGCGCTAACATTACAGCAGTTCGAAAAATACAGCAGTTCACCGCCCGTCCGGATATCACAACCGGCTGGCCTCCGCCGGGAAGCGCAGATGCCTTCCGGCTTAGCACCAATTCGCGGACGGAGTCGTCCGCGGAAGGAGATATACGTGAGAATCAAGAAACTCCTGGGCGCAGTCGCCGTCGTCCTCGCAGTCACAGTGGGGGCCACGGGGTGCGGAAGCCGGGGCGGAGCGGCGAGTCCATCGTCCGGCAGCGCCGATGCGGCGGGCGCGCTCGTCGGCATTTCGATGCCCACCCAGACGTCCGAACGCTGGATCGCGGACGGCAAGAACGTCTCCGATTCAGTCACGAAGCTCGGCTACAAGGCGGACCTGCAGTTCGCAAATGACGACATCCCCACCCAGGTGTCGCAGATCGAAAACATGCTGACCAAGGGCGCCAAGGCCCTCATCATCGCCGCCATCGACGGCACCACGCTGACCGACGTCCTCGCCAAGGCGAAGGAGCAGAACGTCAAGGTCATCGCATACGACCGCCTGATCAACGGCACTCCTAACGTCGATTACTACACCACCTTCGACAACTACACAGTGGGCGTCCAGCAGGCGACGTCGCTTCTGACCGGCCTGGGCCTCCTCGACGCCAGCGGCAAGAAGGTGGAAGGCAAGGGCCCGTTCAACGTTGAGCTCTTCGCAGGCAGCCCGGATGACAACAACGCCAACTTCTTCTGGACCGGTGCGATGGACACGCTCAAGCCGTTCCTGGACGCCGGAACCCTGAAGGTCCCCAGCGGCCAAACCAAGTTCGAGCAGGCAGCCATCCTCCGCTGGCAGGCCCCGGTTGCCCAGAAGCGCATGGAGGACATCCTCACCGCGGCATACAGCTCCGGCACCAAGCTTGACGGCGTGCTCTCCCCCTACGACGGCCTGTCCATCGGCATCATCTCCGCCCTGACCAGCACCGGCGGCTACGCCAAGGGAAGCCTGCCGGTCGTCACCGGACAGGACGCCGAGAAGGGCTCCGTGAAGTCCATCATCGCCGGCGAGCAGTACTCCACCATCTTCAAGGACACCCGCAAGCTGGGTGAGCAGGCAGTGAAAATGGTTGACGCCGTCCTGAAGGGCCAGGAGCCTGAAACCAACGACACGAAAACCTACAACAACAAGGTCAAGGTGGTCCCGGCCTACCTGCTCGAGTCCGTGATCATCACCAACGACAATTACAAGAAGGAACTGATCGATTCCGGTTATTACACGGAGGCCGACATCAAGTAGCCGCCGTACCGGGTGCGGCAGGGCTTAGGCCCGGCCGCACCCCAACCGGGGACACTGCATCCGCAGGAGTCCGGCTCTGACAAGTCATCGGGAATCACCATGAACGTACCTATTCTTCAAATGCGGGGAATCACCAAAACCTTTCCCGGGGTAAAAGCCCTCCAGGACGTCACCCTGGACGTGAACCGCGGCGAGGTGCATGCCATCTGCGGTGAAAACGGCGCAGGAAAATCCACCCTCATGAAAGTCCTCTCCGGGGTGTACGCGCACAACACGTTTGAAGGCGACATCCTCTTCGAGAACGAACCATGCGACTTTTCCAGCATCAGCGACAGTGAAAAGCGCGGCATCGTGATCATCCACCAGGAACTGGCGCTGAGCCCGTACCTTTCGATCGCCGAGAACATCTACCTCGGCAACGAGCAGGCCCGCAACGGCTGGGTGGACTGGCGCAAAACGAACCTCGAAGCGGCCAAGCTGCTCGCGCGCGTCGGACTGAGCGAAAACCCCGTTACGCCGATCCAGCACATCAGCGTGGGCAAGCAGCAGCTGGTCGAAATCGCCAAGGCACTCTCGAAGGAAGTGAAGCTCCTCATTCTCGATGAGCCCACCGCCGCGCTCAACGACGAGGACTCGGACCACCTGCTGGACCTCATCCTGCACCTGAAGGGCCAGGGCGTCACCAGCATTATCATCAGCCACAAACTGAACGAAATCCGCAAGGTCGCCGACGCCGTCACCATCATCCGGGACGGCAAGTCGATTGAGACCCTGCGGCTCGACCAGGGACAGATCACCCAGGAACGCATCATCCGCGGCATGGTGGGCCGCGACCTCGAAAGCCTGTACCCGGACCGCACGCCCAGCATCGGCGAGGAAGTCCTCCGCATCGAAGACTGGACCGTACAGCACCCGCAGGACCACACCCGCACCGTGGTCCACAACGCCAGCCTCAACGTCCGGAAGGGCGAAGTGGTGGGCCTGGCCGGACTCATGGGCGCCGGCCGGACCGAACTGGCCATGAGCATCTTCGGCCGGACGTACGGCCGTGCAGTATCAGGCAAGGTGTTCAAGTACGGCAAGGAAATCAACACGGCCACGGTCTCCGACGCCATCCGGCACGGCATCGCCTACGCCACTGAGGACCGTAAGCACTACGGACTGAACCTGATCGAAGACATCAAGCGCAACATCTCCATGGCGGCCCTGCACAAGCTGGCCAAGCGCGGCTGGGTGGATAAGAACGAAGAAACCACCGTGGCCAACCGCTACCGGAAGAGCATGAACATCAAGGCGCCCTCCGTTGCAGCAATCACGGGGAAGCTCTCGGGCGGTAACCAGCAAAAAGTCGTGCTGAGCAAATGGATGTTCTCCGACCCGGACGTGCTGATCCTCGATGAACCGACCCGCGGCATCGATGTCGGGGCCAAGTTCGAGATCTACACGATCATCGCCGAGCTGGCAGCAGAGGGGAAGGCCGTCATCGTCATCTCCTCCGAGCTCCCGGAGCTCCTGGGCATCTGCGACAGGATCTACACCCTGTCAGCGGGCCACGTCACCGGTGAGGTTCCGATCGCCGAGGCCAGCCAGGAAACCCTCATGCACTTCATGACCCAAGAGAAGGAATAGCGAACATGTCCGCCCTACGAGAATCCCTTGGCTTTCTTACAAGCCGCCTCCGCCAGGTTGGCATCTTCGTCGCCCTGATCCTCATCGTCCTGCTCTTCCAGGTCCTGACTGACGGCATCCTGCTGCAGCCGCAGAACGTCACCAACCTCGTGGTCCAGAACAGCTACATCCTGATCCTGGCCATAGGCATGGTCATGGTCATCATCGCCGGCCATATCGACCTCTCTGTCGGCTCCATCGCCGGCTTTATCGGCGCGGTATCGGGTGTGATGATCGTGCATTGGGGGTGGGCCTGGTGGATCGCCATCCCGGCCTGCCTGCTCGTCGGTGCCCTGGTGGGCGCCTGGCAGGGCTATTGGATCGCCTATGTGGGCATTCCCGCCTTCATCGTGACACTGGCCGGCATGCTGATCTTCCGCGGACTGACCCTGATCACGCTAAAAAACCAGCAGATCACCCCGTTTCCCGCCGAACTGCGCGCCCTGGGCGGCGGCTTCCTGCCCGACATTTCCGGCGGCAATTCGGTACTGGAATGGCTGACCGTCATCCTAGGCGTCGGAGGCACGGCAGCGATCCTCTTCCAGGCCATCAAGGAGCGCAGGATCCGCCGCCGCTTCAACCTGGAGAACGAACCGATGGCGTGGTTTGCCATCAAGACCGGGTTCATTGCGCTGCTGATGCTCGCCATCACGTTCCTGCTCGCCAGCTACCGGGGAACGCCCATCGTGCTCATCGTGCTGGCCGTCCTCGTCATCGTCTACTCGGCCCTCATGAACAACAGCATCTTCGGCCGCCACACCTATGCCATCGGCGGCAACCTCCACGCAGCTGAACTGTCAGGCATCAAAACCAAGGCCGTGACGTTCCGGCTGTTCGTGAACATGGGTGTGCTGGCCGCGCTGGCGGGCCTGGTGTTCACCGCCCGCCTGAACTCCGCCCAGCCTGCCGGCGGCACCGGCTTCGAACTGGACTCCATCGCTGCAGCCTTCATCGGCGGCGCCGCAGTCCAGGGCGGCATCGGCACCGTGGCGGGAGCCATGGTGGGCGGCCTGATCATGGGCGTGCTCAACAACGGCATGTCCATCCTGGGCCTCGGCACTGATTACCAGCAGCTCATCAAGGGCCTAGTCCTCCTCCTTGCCGTCGGATTCGACATCTTCAACAAGAACCGCAGCAGCGGCGGCGGATCCGGCATCGGTAAACGGTTCAAGCTCAAGACCACTCCCCCTGCCGGCACGGAAACCAAGGAACCGGCTGCTGACCGTCCGGTGGCTGTTCCAGCCGGCAGCCAGCAGGCTGTCCGGAACCCCTGAGCCAGTCCCCCGCGCCGGAAGCCCGATACAGCCAGAAAGGTAAGGTCCATGTCCACTGTCATTGCACCGATCTACATCGAAGTGGCAAGCCGGCACCTCTTGGACGAACGCCTCGAGGCCGCCGTCCGCGACCTCCGCGAGGTTGCCATGCGTACCGGGAGCCACGGCATCCTGATCACGCGAAACAGCCCCGGACACTACACCGCGGCTCTGTCCGACCAGGTTCCGTTCGGGATGACCCGCGAAGTGATTCGCTAGAGGACGCCGCATGTCCGAGGCACCGGAGGACTGGCAACTGCTGATTGGCAGCTGGATCGAGCTGCGGCGCGGGGATCAGCTTGTCCGCACCGGCGAAGTCGAAGCCGTGACGTCCGACTCGTCCATCATGTGGCTCAAGTTCAACGGCACCCATCCCCGTCAGCTGGTTGCCAAGACAGACGGTTATGCGGTCTACCCGGTCCGCGACGGGCTCACTGAAGGGAACTGAAAGGAGGGCCGACGGCGGCAGTCACCTGCCGCCGTCGGCCCTCCTTTGGTGTTCCTCAGTCCTCGGTGGGCGTAGTGCGGTTCGAGTGGTAGTGGCGCCAGCTGTGCTCCGGGGCGAACCCGAGGAGGCGCCTGGCTTTGTCAATGGACAGCAGGGTTTCGTGCTCGCCAAGCTGCTTGACCACCTTGACGTCGGGAAAAACTTCCGCCGCAAGGCTGGCACTCGAGCGGCTCATGACCGTGTCTTTGTTGGCGATGATGAAGGCCTCAAACCCCGGCTGGCCGTTCTCCAAGGCCCGCGCCACGGCCTGGGCCCCATCCCGGCCGTCGATGTAGCCCCACAGGTTCCACTTCCGCAGCGTGGCGTCGGCGTCGAAGGAAGGAAAGTCCTCGTAGTCTTCCGGATCCATCACATTGGAGAACCGCAGGCCGGTGATGCTCAGCTCGGGGTCCCAGCGGGTCAGCTGGATGGCCATCTGCTCTTCCAGGTGCTTCACCATCGAGTAGGTGCTCTCCGGCCGGGCCGGATACTCCTCGTCCACCGGGATATAGGGCGGGTCGATGTCGAACGGCAGCCCCAGCACGGTCTCGCTCGAAGCGTACACAATCTTCTTGATCCCGGCACGGCGGGCGGCCTGGAAGACGTTGTAGGTGGCGAGCATGTTGTTCTCGAACGTGGCCGCGTCGGGCGCCAGGCCGGGAGCGGGAATGGCCCCCAGGTGCACGATCGCGTCGAAGCCCTGGTGCCGGTCATCGAGGCCGAGAATGACGTCCAGCACCTGCCCGTAGTTCCGCAGGTCCACTTCGGCGAAGCCGCGGCCCCTGGTGCCCGCACGGTCCAGGTTCAGGACGTCGTGGCCGTCCTCGGACAACCTTCGGACCACGCTCCTGCCCAGTTTTCCGCTTCCTCCGGTAACAGCAACTCTCATCGGGAACTCCTCTGGCTTGTGGCGGCCCCCGCTGGCCGCGGCGCCCGTCATTCCACCCTAGAGGCGCGCAGGTACGGATGCAGCCCTTCTGGCTGGCCCTCCGAGTCCTAGGAAAAGACGTCCCTGCCCTGCCGGCGCTGCCCAGCGCGGCGGGGTGTTTGGAGTCGGATGCTGAAGAGCAGGTCTTCAGATATGCTGCGACTGGCCCGGTAAGCCCATGCTCGGACGGCCGAAGGGCAGCCTGCTCGGGCTGATGCCGAACGAGGCGTAGTAGCCGCCCGCGACCATGACCGCGAACCCTGCGATGCCCAGGTACAAAAGCTGCAGGGCAGCGCCCGCGATCACGGCGGCGAATCCGCAGACCACGCACAGTGCACCGAGCACAACCCGGCGCATCAGGGAACGCGACTGCCCCTCCATGCGCGCGGCGAATCGCGGATCATCCTCGTGGAGCGACTGCTCCATCTGCCTGAGGACGTCCCTTTCATGTTCAGAAAGCGGCATCGTTGACCTCCGAACCGGATTGATATTAAGGATCGTCCCGGATTCGATTAAGTCAATAGTGCCGAAAGTCATGGTCAGGTCCCGTTTATTTTGGGCCCCCGCAAGCGGCTGCCAGGCGGCGCCCGGCCGGTAGTCAGGGACATCAACGGGGCGGGCCGTTCAGTGACTTTATGCCCTGATCCTGCTTCGCATCGAGGTTCTAACCTGAAGGCATGAACGCGGTGAGCACCGCGTGTCAAAATCCCGGGAGCGTCATGAAGGCAACAACGGCGGGCGTTGTTGGGGGAGCTCGTGTGTATATCCTCGACAGCCACGCCCTGGTGCGGCTGGGCCTCCGCGAGCTGCTGGAAGAGGCGCACTTCGTGGTGGTCGGTGAGACCGGATCGGCTGCCGAGGCAAGCCGCCGGATCCCGGCACTGCGTCCCGACCTGGTGGTCATCGGCGCCCACTTGCCTGACGGCACCGGCATCGGGGCCTGCCGGGAAATCCTCTCCGACAACCCGACGCTCCGGTGCCTGCTCCTCAGCAGTTACGACGACGAGCATGCCCTCAGCGCCGCAGTGCTGGCCGGTGCGGCCGGCTACGTGCTCCGGCAGTTACCCGGGACTGCCGTTATCGAGGGAATCCGCAAGGTCGCCACCGGCGAATCGTTGCTGGCTCCCAATGCTGGACGTTCGGTGATGGACGGCTTGCTCAACACGGAGGCCGGCGTACTCAGCGCCCTGACGTCCGATGAACTGCGGGTCCTGGACCTCATGGGGCGGGGGCTGACGAATCGCCAGATCAGCGAAGAAACCAGCTTCGCGCACACTGCCGTCAGGATCCAGGTGGCCGGAATCCTCGCGAAGCTGGGCTTCGAGCTCCGCTTCTAGGGCCGCTTCGACCCAAGGCCGCCCACGTCGAAGTACCACTCAGATAGAAGGGGCGGCCCAGGTCAGGCGGGTGCCGCGTCCCGGGCTGCTCTTAATGGAGCATTCCCCGCCGAGGACCCTTGCCCGGTGTTTCATGTTCGCGATGCCGCTGACGCGCGTGGGGTTTTCGAATCCGCAGCCGTTGTCCGCGATCCGTAGCTCCACCCTGTCGGGGCGGGCGGTGAGCGAGATGTCGATTTGGTCAGCACCGGAGTGCCGGACCGCGTTGCTTAGTCCCTCGGAAAGCACCGGAAGCAACTGCTCGACGACGGCGTCGGGAACCGCGTCGTCCACGGGTCCCGTCAGCTGCACCTTCGGCGAAAAATCCGAATTGCGGATGCCCTCGTGGATGGTCCGCATGATGAGGCCCGTCAGCGGTTCCTTCTGGCCGTGGCCGGTCCGCATGGAGTAGATGGTGTCCCGGAGCTCGTGAATGGTGCCGTCCAGTTCGGCCGTTACGGCGGAAATCCGTTCCTGGGCCACGGGGTCGGGGATGTACCGGCGCAGGCTCTGCATGCTCAGGCCCGCCCCGAAGAGCCGCTGGATCACCAGGTCGTGCAGGTCGCGTGCGATCCTGTCGCGGTCAATGGACAGCAGCTGCTCCTCACGCCGTTGCCGGGCGCGGACCAGCCCGAGCGCGAGACCCACCCGGGAGCCGAAAACGGCGCTGGACTGCAGATCGGACTGGAGGTAAACGGCGCCTCCTGCGGGACGTGCGAGGATCAGCAGCCCCCGTTCGCTGCTCTTGCGCCCCAGCGCCGCCACCAGCAGCGGACCCAGCTTCTCCCCGGATTCGGTTCCGAAAACCTCGGAGGGGTCCCGGACCAGGGCGGACAATCCTGTTTCCAGGACTTCGGCGGTGACTCCGGAAGCCTGCAATTCCTGTCCTGCAAATCCGGATTGCACCCCGACCATCGTCCGGCAGCGCTGGGTGCCGTCCGCATCGGGGTACGCGATCACGGCCAGGATCGAGTCGGACACAGTCAATGCCCGCTCCGCCACGAGGTCCAGGTTGTCCATTTCGTGCGGGAAGAGCGCCGAACTGAGCTGGTCGCTGACCTCAAGCCCGGCCTCAAGCCAGCGCTGGCGCCGCCTTGTGTCCTCATACAGCCGCGCGTTCTCGATCGCGACGCCGGCGGCCGCCGCGAGCGCCAAAGCCAGCTCCTGGTCCTCAGGGGTGAACGGCCCGCCGTCGAGCTTCTCGGTCAAGTAGAGGTTTCCAAAAACGGAACCACGGACCCTGACGGGTACGCCCAGGAACGTCTTCATGTCCGGGTGGTTCGGCGGGAAGCCGCTGGCCATTTCATGCGAACCGAGATTATCCAGCCGCAGCGCCTCCGGTTGGCGGATCAGGTGTCCCAGCACCCCGCGGCCGGTGGGGACCTCGCCGATCAGCCGCGCGCCGTCGTCGTCGATTCCCACGGTGATGAAGTGCCCCAGCTTGTTGTCGTCATCGATCACGCCAAGCCCGCCGTAGCGCGCGCCGACCAGCTCGCACGCGGACTGCACCACCCGGTCCAGCACTGCTTCGAGGCTCAGGTCTTCGGTGAGCGAAACCACGGCGCCCAGCAAGCCCTGCATCTGGTCCTGGGCACGCACCAATTCGTCCGCCCGGGACACGAAGTCGCGCAACAGGTCCTCGGTGCGCCGTCGGATAGGTTCACGCCACATGGCGCCACTGATAAAGCTCAAATACCCGAATGTCCGGGCTCATGCGACTCCCCACGGCAGCAACACACTGACGGCGGTCTGCTTCACCGTACTTTTGTGCATCAACCCCAGACTGATGAGTCAACACTACCAAGGCGGACATAGGCGCTCAAGGGCGGCGAGCGGGACTAAAGGCACTGTAAAACCGCATCCGGGGCTGGGAAGCTGAAGGAGCGCCTTACCGTGGCTTCCCGGCATGTGAGGAGGTGGTCCGGCGTGCGCATCGGACTGATCGCTCCGCCGTGGCTGCCGGTGCCTCCTCCCCGCTACGGCGGGACCGAAGTGGTGGTGGACGGTCTGGCCCGCGGACTGGTTGCCGCCGGTCACGAGGTACTGCTGGCGGCGCCGTCGGGAAGCACCTGCCCGGTTCCGCTGGTGCCGGACATGCCCGAGCCCGGCGCGGGCACGTCCGCCGGCTGGTCGGCTGTCACCGAGCTCTATCACGTCGCCCGGGCCTACGCCGCCATGACGGATGTGGACCTGGTGCACGACCACACCGTGGCCGGGCCTTTCTTCCGGAACCGGCCTGCTTCCCTTCCCGTGGTGACCACCAACCACGGACCGTTCAGCTCCCTCCTGGGAGACCTGTACCGCCTGATAGGACCCGAAGTGGCCATGGTGGCCATCTCACACCGCCAGGCCGCTGACGCCGCCGGTGCCAGGGTGGACCGGGTGATCCACCACGGCATCGATGTGGCTGCCGTACCGCGCGGTGCGGGCGACGGCGGGTATGTGGCCTTCCTCGGACGGATGAGTCCGGACAAGGGGCCGCGGGAGGCGATCCTGATCGCCCGGCAGGCGGGATTCAGGCTGCTGATGTCCGCCCGTGTCCAGGGCAGGCAGGAAGAGGACTACTTCGAGAGCCAGATTGCCCCGCTCCTGGGGCCGGAAGCGGAGTTCGTGGGTGAACTGAGCGCCCGGGAGAAGTACCAGCTGATGGGCGGCGCAGTGGCGTTCCTCAACCCCATCCAGTGGCCGGAACCCTTCGGCCTGGTGATGATCGAGGCACTGGCCACCGGCACTCCCGTAGTCGGCACCGGTTACGGTGCGGCTCCTGAAATCGTGGACGACGGCGTGACGGGCTACCTCCGGACCGGCACCGGCGAGCTGGCCGAAGCCCTGTCCCGGGCCCCCGGCCTGGACCGGGACGCCTGCCGCCGGGCCGCCGAGGTGCGCTTTAGCCTCGGGCGCATGGTGGCCGATCACGTCTCCTTGTACCAGCAGCTGCTGCAGGACAACGTGCTGCGGCACGGGCGCTACGAGGGACGCTAACACTGTGTAACCAGGGGCGTTGGCGGCTAGCGGGGAAGGTAGCGGACGAACCATTCCCTAGCCAGCGCCGCAGCTTCGGACAACGCCCCTGGTTCCTCAAACAGGTGGGTGGCGCCGGGAACCACGGACAGTTCATTGGGGCATTGCATCCGGGCCTGCGCCCAGCGGTTCAGTTCCAGCACCTCGCTGTCCGCCCCGCCCACGATGAGGCGCGTGGGCGCACGTACGGCGGACAGCCTGTCCCCGGCAAGGTCCGGCCGGCCGCCCCGTGAGACCACGGCCTCGACGCGGGCACCGGTTTCCGCAGCGGCCCACAATGCGGCACCGGCTCCCGTGCTCGCCCCGAAATAGCCCACCCTGCTTTCGGCGGTGTCCTCCCGGCTGGCCAGTGATCGGGCCGCCGCCGAAAGCCGGCTCGCGAGCAAGCCGATATCGAACACGTTGGCGCGGTGGAGTTCCTCAGCCGGTGTAAGCAGATCCACCAACAGGGTTCCCAGCCCGGCACGCTGCAGGAAGGAGGCCACGAAGCGGTTGCGGGGGCTGTGCCTGCTGCTGCCGCTTCCGTGCGCGAAAACCACGACGGCGGCACCTGGCGCCGGCACATACAAGTGGCCTTCGAGCTGCACCGCCCCGGCGTCGATCCGGATGTCCTCGTCGATGCGCTGTCCGTTCGCAGCTTTGCGGCTGCCGTGCCAGCGGCTTGCCGCCGCATCGAGCAGGACCACCACCTCGTCGTCGTCCGTTGGCGAGAAGTCGCGGTAGTGGGAGCCCACGGCGTTGAACCGGCGGGGCGTGGCCAGGCAGATGACTTCGTCGGGTTCCGTGAGGTCGGCGAGGGTGTCGGCGGGCGCCACAGGAACCGCCAAAACCACCTTGGCGGCGCCCAGCTCCCGGGCAACGCGACAGGCAACGCGGGCAGTGGACCCGGTGGCGATTCCGTCGTCGACGATGACTGCGGTGCGGCCCCCGAGATCGGCACGGGTCCGGCCTTTCCTGAACCGGGAGAGCCGGGATTCGAGCACCGCGCGCTCCCGCTCCTCCACGGCTGCCAGTTCGGTTTCCGTCACCCGCACGTGCGAAATGATGTTCTTGTCCAGCACGCGTGCGCCGCCTTCGCCGATGGCTCCCATGGCCAGCTCAGGCTGGAACGGGACGCCCAGCTTCCGCACGACGATCACGTCCAGCGGGGCGTCCAGCGCAATGGCCACCTCAGACGCCACGGGGACACCGCCGCGGGGCAGCCCGAGGACCACGATGTCCTGGCCGCGCAGATACCCGAGACGCTCCCCCAGCCGCCGCCCCGCTTCAACCCTGTCCTCGAAAATGCTCATGGCAAGCCGTTCGCGTCATGGCTCAAGGCCGCCCGCCTGCTCCGGGCAATCCAGTGTGGTGCAAGCCTGTGCGGGGAGGGACTTCAGCGGCCGCTCTATTCCACTATCCGGCAGGCCGCGGGCGGCTGCGAGGGCCTTTCGGCCCGTATTCGGCCTGCACTGAAAGCAGCGCGCCCAGCTATCGGACCGGCCCGCAGTGGGCCATGTCACACGCATCCGGAGCCTGCCGGCAGATGTATATACTTTCCCGGTACGGTTTAGCAGAGAGCCGTTGGATAGTTCTACGATCCGGCTTCTCTGCTGCTCCCCCCGTGATGAACTTCGGGGTGGACAGCCGCGCGGCCGGTTCGTTTTGACCTGAACGAAACGGCAGCAAGAACATCGTGGCCAGCGAGTCGACCGCATACACCGGAACGTCCATCAGCCAGCACCTGCACGAGATGGTGTTGAACAGCTCAGATGTAGAAGAATTCCTTCACGAACTCGCGCGCGTGTCTGCGCGCAGCCTCTCCGAACCGGGCGACGCCGTCCTTTGCGGGATCACGCTGCTGCGGCACCGGAAAGCAGCCACGGTTGCCAGCAGCAGCCCCGAAGCCCAGGCCATGGACGAAATCCAGTACGCCTTTGGGGACGGTCCGTGCATGACAGCCTCCCGGGACCAGGTGACGGTGCACATCGACGACCTCGAGGCGCATCCACGCTGGCCGAAGTACTCCGAAACCGTCCTGGGGCATGGAGTCCGCTCAATCCTCGCCGTGCCCTTCCGGTTGGACGGCGACACCCGGGCTGCACTGAACCTCTACTCCCACCGCCCCCGCCGGTTCGAAGGAAAAGTTATGGAGCTCGCGGAGGACTTCGTCAGCCAGACGTCCATGGCCCTCCGGCTGGCCGTGCGGTTCGCCCACTTCAGCGAGACGGCAGCCAACCTCAAGGCAACCCTGGAATCCCGCACCGCCATTGACGTTGCCATCGGCATCATCATGGCCCAGAACCGCTGCAGCCAGGACGAGGCGTTCGAACTCCTCAAGGCGGCCTCGAGTTCACGGAACGTCAAGCTCCATGGCGTGGCCACGGCCATTGTCGATTCGCTGGGGCAGGGTCCGGTAAGAACGCACTTCGAGCTGTAAGCGGCACCGGGCCCTGCCCGAAATTTTCCTTGCACCCTTGTGTGATGCGTGCCATACTCATTCTCGATGCGCATCGACGATACGTATCGACAACCCTTTTGGATCCGCATCGAAAACCAGCACAGGAAGGGGAAGGCGTGCCAACCAGCAAAGACGTGGCGGAAGCGGCGGGCGTTGCCCAGAGCACCGTCTCCTACGTCCTGAGCGGCAAGCGCCCCATCTCCGAAAAGACGCGCAAAAAGGTCGAAGCGGCCATCGAACAGCTGACGTACCAGCCCAACGCCGGAGCGCGGGCGCTGGCCAGCCGGAAGACCCGGGTCATCGGCCTGGTGATCCCCTTCATTCCCGAGCTCCACATGGCCTCCATCATGGAGTTCGTTTCCGTCATAGCCACCACGGCACGGCAGTACGACCATGACATCCTGCTGGTCACCGAGGACGAAGGAGCCGCCGGACTCCGCCGCGTGGTCGGCCAGCAGATCTGCGACGGACTGATCCTCATGCAGGTCGAAGGCGAGGACGAGCGGCTCCCGGTGGCGCGGACCCTCAACGTCCCCGTGGTGCTGATCGGCATCCCCCGCGACCCGTCCGGGCTCGTCTGCATCGATGCCGATTTCGAAATGGCCGGCGAGCAGTGCGTCCGTGACCTGGCCGCGGCAGGACACTCAGTCATTTCCGTCATCGACT
Organism: Arthrobacter sp. ISL-72; assembly: GCF_018613755.1. Classification (GTDB taxonomy): domain Bacteria; phylum Actinomycetota; class Actinomycetes; order Actinomycetales; family Micrococcaceae; genus Arthrobacter. Next base: position 14,130 of record NZ_JAGGPP010000018.1, on the reverse strand, counting down.
GGCAGCCCGAAGTGGTGGACCGGCACGTCAACTACGTGGACCGCTTCATGGGCGGCACGGACACGGCCGCCCGCGCCGTGGGCGTGACAGTGCAGCACCTGCCCGGCGGCGCGGACCGGGAGACCATCGCCGCCTCCGTGGACAAGGCCCTGGCACAGACCACCGGAGTGCCGGCGTTTATCGCCCCTGACGGTACCGTCCAGGACATCCTCCGCCGGACCCTGGCCTCACGCGGGCTTACCCCCGGAGTGGACGTGTCCGTCATCGGCAGCGCCTCCCCCACGCTCGCCGAACTTCAGCCCATTCCGCTCTCCACCATCGATCTGCGCCCGGGGGAAGTTTCCCGCCGGGCAGTCAAGATCATCTGCCAGCTCCTCTCCACCGATTCGCAGGGACCGCATGAATCCCTGGAGTTGGTACCCACGGTCATCACCCACCGGGCCAGCACCCTCTGTCCACCCCGCACGGCGTAAAGCCCCTCGGCCCGCACGCAAAAACCGGCCCACCTTTCCGGACCTTAAATCTTTTTGACCATCGTCGATACGCATCGACGATTCGCACTACGGCTCACATCCCTTCAAGTCCCTACAACACAAGGAACAGACAATGAAGTCAGCAAATAGGAAAAACCGGCCCCTTGCCGTCGCAGTCACCGCACTGGTGGGCCTGCCGGTCCTGCTCTCCGGATGCGGCACCGCCCCATCATCCTCCAGCGAATCCGTCTCGGAAATCTCCGTCATGGACTACTACAACAACGAACCGGACAAGACCTTCATCGGTGACGCCCTCACTGCCTGCGGCACCAAGGCCGGCGTCACTATCAAGCGCGAAACCGTTCCAGGAAAGTCCCTGATCTCCAAGGTCCTGCAGCAATCCTCTTCCAAGACGCTGCCCGACGTCCTGATGCTGGACAACCCGGACCTGCAGCAGATTGCGGCCACGGGCGCGCTGGCTCCGCTCGCCGACTTCAACATCAGCACGGACAACTTCGCCCCCGGCGTCCTGAGCGCGGGCACGTACAAGGACAAGGTCTACGGACTGGCGCCGACGGTGAACACCATCGCCCTCTTCTACAACAAGGACATCCTTGCCAAGACCGGCGTGACCCCGCCGTCAACCTGGGACGAACTGGAAGCAGCGGCCGCCAAGCTCACCTCCGGGGACCAGTACGGGCTCGCGTTCAACGCCAACCCCACCTATGAGGGCACGTGGCAGTTCCTGCCGGTCATGTGGTCCAACGGCGGCAACGAAAAGAACATCGACACCGAGGAAACCGCCCAGGCCCTGCAGCTCTGGACCGACCTGGTGAAGGACGGTTCAGTGTCCTCCTCCGCGCTGAACTGGACGCAGGCCGATGTCAAGGACCAGTTCCTGGCCGGCAAGGCCGCCATGATGGTCAACGGCCCCTGGCAGATCCCGTCCCTGGACAAGCAGGCTTCGCTGCAGTACGGCGTGGTGAAGATCCCGGTCCGGGAAGCAGGCCAGACCGTGGTTGCTCCTCTCGGCGGAGAAGTCTGGACAGTTCCGCAGACCGGAAACAAGGCCCGCCAGGCCAAGGCCGCCGAAATCGTGGACTGCCTGAACAGCGACGAAAACCAGCTGGGCATGGCCAAGGTCCGCAACACCATCCCTTCGAAGACCACCCTGGCCGACAAATTCGCCGCGGAGAACCCGAAACTTGCCACCTTCACCGAACTGGTAAAAACGGCGCGTGCCCGCACGGGACAGCTCGGCGAGGAGTGGCCCGCCCAGGCCACGAAAATCTACACGGCAATCCAGGCCTCGCTCACCGGCAAGGCGTCGCCGGCTGAAGCCCTGAAGCAAGCCCAGGGACAGTAGGCTCCGGCAATGGCACTGACAACTGATTTGTCGCGGGCAACGCCCAAGGGGAAAACGGGTGCGGGGAAGGCCGGAAAGGGGAATGCCATACCGGCCGCGCGGCGGGGCATCCGCCAGCGGCGGGAGCGCCTCTTCCAATGGCTGTTCCTGGTTCCCGCTGTGGTCTACATGGCGCTGTTCTTCGGCTACCCCGTGGTGAAGAACGTTGTTATGAGCTTCCAGGACTACACCACTGCCACGTTCTTTACCGGCGAAGCGCCGTGGGTGGGGCTGGCGAACTATGCGACGGTGCTGTCGTCGTCGTTGTTCTCCACCTCCCTGCTCAACACGGCGCTTTTCACCGTCGGCTCGATTGCCGGGCAGTTCGTGATCGGCCTGGCGCTGGCCATCTTCTTCCAGCGGAAGTTCCCGCTCAATGGGATCCTCCGGAGCCTGCTGCTCCTGCCCTGGCTGCTGCCGCTGATCGTCTCGAGCGCCGTGTGGCGCTGGATCCTGGACAAGGACAGCGGCACCCTGAACCGGTTCCTGGGCGACCTGGGCGTCGTGGACACCGGGGTGCCGTGGTTGACCAGCACGTCGTTGGCGCTGATCGCCGTCGTCGGGGTGAACATCTGGATCGGCATCCCGTTCAACCTGACCATCCTCTACGGAGGCCTGCAGGAAATCCCGGACGAGCTCTATGAGGCAGGTTCCCTCGACGGCGCCACCGGCTGGAAGGCATTCCGGCACATCACCTGGCCCATGCTCCGGCCGGTGGTGAGCGTGGTCCTGGTGCTCGGCGTCGTCTACACGCTCAAGGTGCTGGACATCATCCTGGGCCTGACCAACGGCGGCCCGGCCAACTCCACCCAGACCATCGCGACGCAGTCCTACGCGCTCTCCTTTGCGGAGTTCAAGTTCGGCGAGGGTGCGGCACTGGGCAACGTCCTGGTGGTCATTTCGCTGGTGTTCGCGGTCCTGTACCTGCGCGCCAGCCGGCGAGCCGTAGATGAGTGAGCAAACCATGACGACGACAACCATGTCCCGCCCCGCAACTACTTCCCGCGTGGCCGCGGACCGCAGGAACTGGGGCTCCACAGCCCTGGCAGTCTTCTTCCTGGCAGTCATGCTGTTCCCGGTCTACTGGATGGTCAACGCCTCGCTGCAGCCCAACGGCACCACGCTGGAAACATCCTGGCTGCCGCTGAAACCGGATTTCACCGGTTACGCCACAGCCATCAGCGAACAGGGCGGCAACCTGGGCACCAGCCTGGTGATCTCGCTCGGCAGCGTGGCGCTGAGCCTGGCCATCGCAGCCCCGGCCGCGTACGCCCTGTCCTACTTCAAGGTCCGCGGCGCCGGCGTGGTGCTGTTCGCCATCCTGATCAGCCAGATGATTCCCGGCATCGTGGTGGCCAACGCCCTGTACACCGCGTACAACGACCTCGGCCTGCTCAACTCCATCCCGGGCCTGATCCTGGCGGACTCCGCACACGGCATTCCGTTCGCGATCCTGATCATCAGGGCATTCATGAACGGCATGCCCGCCTCGGTCATCGAGGCCGCCCGGGTGGACGGCGCCGGCCACGTCCGCGCCTTCTGGTCCATCGTGCTGCCGCTGAGCCGGAACTCGCTGATCACCGCCGGGCTGTTCACGTTCCTCTTCGCCTGGAGCGACTTCCTGTTCGCCCTGACCCTGACCACCACCGAAGCCGTCCGGCCCGTGACGCTGGGCATCTTCCAGTACATCGGCGCCTACGTGAACGACTGGAGTTCGGTCATGGCGACCGCCGTGCTGGCCTCCATCCCGGCCATCATCCTGCTGGTGGCGGCGCAGAAGTACATCGCGGCGGGCACCACCGGCGGAGCGGTCAAATAGCAGCGCACGGCGGCGCACCGCCGTCGAACCTCACCCGACAGACCACCAACATCCTTCAAGGAGAAATCATGACTGAACCGATCCGCGTCACTGTCTGGAGCGAAAACCGGCACGAAAAGCGCGACGAACTCGTCGCCCGGCTCTACCCCGAGGGCATGCACGGCGCCGTCAAGGCCGGCATTGAGGAAAACCTCGGCGCCCGAGTCAACGTCCGCACCGCCACCCTGGACGAACCTGAGCACGGCCTCACCGAGGAAATCCTCGCCAACACGGACGTCCTGACCTGGTGGGGCCATATGTCCCACGCGGACGTGGACGACGAGATCGTGGAGCGGGTGCACCGGCACGTCCTGTCCGGCATGGGCCTGATCGTGCTGCACTCCGGGCATTGGTCCAAGATCTTCACCAAGCTCATGGGAACGTCCTGCACGCTGCGCTGGCGTTCCGAGCAGGACCGCGAACTCGTGTGGACCGTGGACCCGACGCACCCCATCGCCAAGGGCGTGCCGCACCCGATCGTGATCGACCAGCAGGAAATGTACGGGGAATTCTTCGACATCCCCACCCCCGAGGAGCTGGTGTTCATCAGCTCCTTCAGCGGCGGCGAAGTGTTCCGCTCCGGCTGCACCTTCCGCCGCGGCCACGGCAAGATCTTCTTCTTCAGCCCGGGCGACCAGGATTACCCCGTCTACCATCACAAGGACGTCCGCCGCGTGATCGCCAACGCCGTCGAATGGGCCCTCACCGACCGCCCCGAACGCACCAACCCCGAACTGCTGCGCTACGAAACGAACGACTTCTTCAACGGCAAGAGCTACCAGGGAGCCAACGCGTGAGCACCACTTTCGCCACCATCCCCGCCGACGGCACTCCCCTGCGCGTCGTCGTCGTCGGCGCCGGCGGGATGGGCCGCGCCTGGCTTCGGACGGTGGATGAGTCTCCGCTGGTGGAGCTTGCCGGCATCGTGGATCTAGACCTTGATGCCGCCCGCGCGGCAGCAGCCGCCCTTGGGCGGACGCACCTTCCGGTCGGTGCGGGCACCGCCCGGCTGGCGTCCGACGTCGGCGCCCAGGCGGTCATCAACGTTACCGTCCCGGCCGCGCACCACCCGGTCACGGCCGAGGCACTGTCCGCCGGGCTGCCGGTCCTGGGCGAGAAGCCTGTGGCATCCACCGTGGCGCAGGGCCTGTCCCTGGCCGCGGCGGCGGAACTGTCCGGCCAGCTCTTTATGGTCAGCCAGTCCCGGCGGTACAACCGGCAGCTGTTCGAGGCCAAGCGCCTTGCGTCCTCGCTGGGCAGCGTAGGGATCGTCTCGGCTGAGTTCTTCAAGGCACCGCATTTCGGCGGCTTCCGCGACGCCATGGACCATCCGCTGCTGCTGGACATGGCCATCCACCAGTTCGATATGGCACGTTTCCTGCTCGACGCCGATCCCGTCTCGGTCTTCTGCGAGGAATACAACCCGGCCTGGAGCTGGTACCGGGGCGATGCCGGGGCCAGCGCCATCTTCGAGATGACAGGCGGGGAGCGCTTCGTCTTCACCGGCAGTTGGTGCAGTCCGGGACAGGAAACCTCCTGGAACGGGGCCTGGCGGATCAGCGGTGAACACGGAACCGTGCTGTGGGACGGCGACAACGGACCCACGGTGGAGTCAGCCCGTGTGTCCGAAGGAGTGCCCAGCGGGGATCCCGGGCAGGAGATCGCCGGTTCGCTGCGGGACTTCGTCGCCGCGCTGCGCACCGGCAGCACTCCCATGGGGCTGGTCCACCGGAACATCATGAGCCTGGCCATGGTGGAGGCCGCCGTCCTCAGCGCGTCAACCGGAAGCCGGGTCTCCGTGGATGCGCTGCTGGAGGATTCCTACCGGGAGGCCATCCTGGCCGAGCGCGATCCGGGAGCCCTGGAGATCCTGAAGTCCTGGCCTTCGGTCCGCGCCGCGCTGTCAGCTGTCTGAGCAGCGCTGGCTGGAACATCAGCTGGGTAGAACATGTAAGCCCTAGAACATCGGAAGCAGGAAGCCGGCGACGAACGCCGCCGCGCCGATGCCGCTCAGGATCCAGCCAAGGACTCCGGCCGCCTCGCCCCGGACCTCCGGGGCGCTGGTCCGCCACCGGGTAGGCGTCTTCACCGCGTAGTGAATGGTGACGGCGTCCCCCGGGACCATGTGCCGGATGTCGTGCGGAGACATGGGGGCGTTGTGGACCTGGTAGTGGTGGTCATACCAGCGGAACCCCACGCCGGTTTCATCGGAATAGACTACGCCTTCCGACTGCGTCCACTGGTCCTCGAACCGCCGCATTGTTTCAACGGCAACCAGTAGTACCAGGCCGGCGGGCAGGCAAATCCAGGTGAGCACTTCCAGGATGGGACCTGCGATGTCGAGAACTCCGGGCATGGTCATGATGGTACCGTCGCTGCCCTGCCCGCTGCACCCGGCCGGGCCCGCTTTGTCGCACTCGTTTGTCACACAGTCGCCGCCGGGCGAGGGCACGCGCCGGCTCAGGCGAGGCGGGCCACGCTCCGCCGGGTGGGCCGCTGGACGGAGCCGTCGGAGAACAGTCCCGGCGTCGACTCCTGGATCCGCTTGACGTCGTCGAACACGCCGCGGAGATGCCCGCGCAGCGATGCATCCGCCGCCGGGCGGTCATTCCTGGCCAGGGCATCCACCACGGCCGTATGCTGCTCAATCAGCGTGGACACGGGCCGGGTGTCGAGCAGGCTGAGGCGCCGCGCCCGGTCAAGGTGCGCCTTTGCCGAGTTGACGGCCGTCCAGGCTGTTTCGTGGCCCGCCAGCCGCAGCAGTTCCCGGTGGAAATCCTCGTCCAGCCGGAAGAACGCGTCGATGTCGTCCGCTGCTTCGGCGTCCCTCTGGTCTTTCAGGATCTCCCGCAGCCCCGAGATCCCCTCGCTTTCCACCACCACGTCCTGCAGCGACGCGCACTCGATGGCTTCCCGGACGAACTGGGCTTCGGACACGCGGGCCAGGTCCACGAGCGAGACGAACGAGCCGATCTGCGGGAAAACCTGGACCAGGCCTTCTTCGCGCAGCAGAATCAGGCTCTCCCGCACCGGCGTCCGGCTGACTCCGAGTTCCTGAGCCAGTTCGTTTTCGGACAGCGGTGCGCCCGGCGGCAGCTCCAGGGAAATAATCCGGCGGCGGAGCTTGTCGAGGGTCTGGTCGCGCACCGAAAGGCGGGGAGCCGCCTCGATTCCAGGTTTTTTGGTAGCCACGGAATCAGTCTAGCCGTCGTTGACAAACTAGAATGGTAGTGCTTGTATGGTAGTTATCGGGCGGCGCTGCTGAGGCCATCATGAAGCTCCAGAACTTGGCATCAAGCACTTGGCATGCGGCCCTCCCAGATCACCGGCACCTTTCCCCAATTTTTGTTTTCATCGCCTGCAAAGGAGCAACTGATGACCGAGAGCATCGCGCCGCCCACCACCCGGGCCGAGTCCCGGACTACGAAGGACCTAGCCAAGGTTGCCGTTTCCGGCTGGCTCGGAACCGCCATGGAGTTCATGGACTTCCAGCTCTACTCGCTGGCCGCGGCCATCGTCTTCAACAAGATCTTCTTCCCCGACGTCAGCCCCGTGATCGGCCTCATCGCCGCCATGGCAACCTACGGCGTGGGCTACGTTGCCCGCCTCGTGGGCGCCATCTACTTCGGCCGCATGGGCGACAGGATCGGCCGCAAGAAGGTCCTCTTCATCACCATCGCCCTGATGGGCGCCTCCACCACCCTCATCGGCGTCCTCCCCACCTACGCCATGATCGGCATCTGGGCCCCCATCCTGCTCGTGGCCCTGCGCCTCATCCAGGGTTTCGGCGCCGGCGCCGAAATCGCGGGAGCCACCGTGATGCTCGCCGAGTACGCACCGGCCCGCCGCCGCGGCCTGATCTCCTCGCTGGTCTGCCTCGGCACCAACTCCGGCACTCTGGCCGCGTCCGCCCTCTGGGCCATCCTCGTTGCCGTGCTGTCCGAGGACCAGCTGCTCAGCTGGGGCTGGCGCCTCCCGTTCCTGGCCAGCTTCCTGCTGATGATCTTCGCCGTCTGGATCCGCCGCTCCCTCAAGGAAAGCCCGGTCTTCGAGCAGCGCACCGACGTCGTTGACGGCGTCGCACTCTCCAAGGAAGAGATCGCCAAGCGGGACGCCAAGCTCGAGGCCGCCGCGGCCGCTGCTGCCGGCACCAGCACCATCGAAGCCGCTCTCCACCAGCGCAAGGGCAAGGCCTTCCTGATCGCCCTCGGCCTCCGCTTCGGCCAGGCCGGCAACTCCGGCCTCGTGCAGACCTTCCTGGTGGGCTACCTCGCCACCGTGCTGCTGGTCGACAAGACTGTCGGCACCAGCGCCATCATGTACGGCTCCCTGCTCGGCTTCATCACCATCCCGATCATGGGCTTCCTGGGTGACCGCTTCGGCCGCAGGCCCCTCTACCTGGCCCTCAGCACCCTCACCGCCCTGTTCGCCATCCCCATGATGCTGATGGTCACCAGCGGCAACACCGCGGTCATCACCATCGCCATGGTGATCGGATTGAATCTTGGCGTGCTGAGCCTGTTCGCCATGGAAAGCGTCACCATGGCCGAGTTCTTCGGAGCCCGCACCCGCTTCACCCAGCTGGCACTCGCCAAGGAGATCGGCGGCATCCTCGCCACCGCCATCGGCCCGCTGCTCGCCGCCACGCTCACCGCGGTCACCGGGCACTGGTGGCCGCTCGCCGCGATGCTCGTCGGCTACTCGCTGATCACGCTGGTTTCCGCCGTAGTCGGCCCCGAGGTCCGCGGCCGCGACATGGTCCGCCTCGAGGACGCAGTATGAAAGCCGTCGTAGTCCACGGACCCAACGACCTGCGGATCGACGAGCTTCCAGAGCCCGTGGCCGGACCCGGCGAGGTAGTGCTCGACGTCGAATGGGGCGGCATCTGCGGATCGGACCTTTCGTACTGGCGCCACGGCGCCTCGGGAACCGCGCAGCTGAAGTCCCCGCTCGTCCTGGGCCACGAGGTGGCCGGCCGGATCGCCCGGCTGGGTGACGGCGTGGAACACCTCGACGTCGGCCAGCCCGTCACAGTGCACCCCGCCGAACTGGTGGGCGACGGGTCCATGCCGGCACGCCTCCAGGGCAGGACGAACCTCTACCCGCAGGTCCGGTACTTCGGTTCAGCGGCGTTTGATCCGCACACGGACGGCGGCTTCAGCGAACGCAAGCTGGTCCGGGCGGCACAGATCCGTCCGCTGCCCGACGGCGTGGACACCCTCCGCGGGGCACTGGCGGAACCGCTCGCCGTCGCCATGCACGCCGTCAGCCGTGCCGGCAACCTCGCCGGACGGGACCTGCTGGTGAACGGGGCAGGGCCGATAGGCTCGCTGGTGGTCGCGGCGGCCAAGTACGCGGGTGCCAGGACAGTCATTGCCACGGACATCAACGATGCCTCGCTGCGGATCGCGAAGGCCATGGGCGCGGACGAGGTCCTGAACGTCTCCGGCGGCCGCACCCTGCCGGAGGACATGGAACTGGTGTTTGAAGCCACCGGCATCCCGGCCGTGCTGGGCGGCGTCCTGCGGGCTACCGCCCGCGGCGGCACCATCGTCCAGGTGGGGAACCTGCCCGGAGCCCCGGCGCTGGCCGCGCTTGGGGACCTGGTCACCCGGGAGATCACGTGGATCGGCTCGTACCGTTTCGTGGACGAGATCACCGACGCCCTCCGCGCCATGGCCGACGGCCTGGACGTTTCCCCGGTCATCACGCACAGGTTCGGCATCGACCAGGCGGCAGAAGCCATGCAGACCGCCGCGGATCCCACCGCGGACAGCAGCAAGGTCATGCTCCGCCTCTCCCGCAGCTAACCGCCCGCCCTCACATTCCACGCCCCACCCTGAAGTAAAAAGGACCAACCAGTGAAGATCACCGACGCACGCGTAGTGGTTTCGTCGCCCGGACGGAACTACGTGACGCTCGTTATCGAAACCGAGGACGGGATCACCGGCATCGGTGACGCAACCCTGAACGGCCGGGAACTCGCCGTCGCCTCCTACCTGACGGAGCACCTGTGCCCGCTGCTGATCGGCCGCGACGCCCGGCGCATCGAGGACACCTGGCAGTACTTCTACAAGGGCGCCTACTGGCGCCGCGGGCCGGTGACCATGACGGCGATCGCTGCGATCGACGTCGCACTGTGGGACATCAAGGGCAAGGCCGCCGGGATGCCGGTGTACGAGTTGCTGGGGGGCGCGGCCCGTGAGGGTGTCATGGTCTACGGCCATGCGAGCGGCTCCACCCTGGAGGACCTCAGCGCCGACTTCCAGCACCACCTGGACCTCGGCTACAAGGCGATCCGCGCGCAGGCCGCGGTGCCGGGGCTGGAAAAGACCTACGGGATCGCGCCGGTGGACGGCAGGACCTATGAGCCCGCCAGCGGCAACATTCCGCAGGAGGACCTGTGGGAGACCACTGCGTACCTGGACTTCGCGCCGAAGATGATGGCGCACGTGCGTGAACAGTTCGGCTACGGCGTGCACGTCCTGCACGACGTCCATCACCGCCTAACGCCGATCGAGGCCGGCCGGCTGGGCGCCTCGCTGGAGCCGTTCCGCCCGTTCTGGATAGAGGACCCGACGCCGGCCGAGGACCAGTCGGCGTTCCGCCTGATCCGCCAGCACACCACGACGCCGATCGCCGTCGGCGAGGTGTTCAACTCGATCTGGGACTGCCAGCAGCTGATCACCGAACGCCTGATCGACTACATCCGCACCTCGGTCTCGCACGCCGGCGGCATCACCCACCTGCGCCGGATCTTCTCCCTGGCCGACCTCTACGGTGTCCGCTCCGGATCGCACGGCGCCGGCGACCTGTCCCCGGCCTCCTTCGCCGCTGCCCTGCACGTGGACATGAGCATCCCCAACTTCGGTGTCCAGGAGTACATGGGCCACCGCGACCCCGCCGGCGAGGTCTTCAAGACCTCCTACACCTTCACCGACGGGTACATGCACCCCGGCGACGCTCCGGGCCTCGGCGTAGAGTTCGATGAGGAAGCCGCCGCCGCGTTCCCCTTCGCCCCGAAGTACCTGCCAATCAACCGGCGGCTCGACGGATCGGTGCATGACTGGTGAACTACGCAACCCAAAACTCCGTGCGCGATTCCCTCCCCCAGCCTTTCGACGTCGTCGTCATGGGCGAAATCCTGCTTGAGGTTGCCACGGACGTACCGTTCGGCCACGGTGTCCCGGCGCAACTGGGCATCTCCGGCGACGCGTTGAACGTCGCGGCATCAGCCGCGGCGGCCGGCGCCCGGGTGGGGCTCCTGGCAGTCCTCACCGACGACGACCTCGGCCAGGCGATCACGGCCAGGATCCGCGGACTGGGAGTTTCCACCGAGTTGCTCAAGTACCGCTCCGGCCAGCAGGGCGTGTACCTGGTGCACTGTGATCCGGACGGCCAGCGCGAATTTTCCTACGCCAGAAGCGGCAGCGTGGGCTCCTCACTGGGCCCGGACGACGTCGACCCCGCCGTGTTTGCCGCTGCCGGGGCAGTAATCGCCGGAGGAATTGCCTGCGCCATCTCGGCATCCTCCCGGGCCGCCGTCGTCAAGGCCGCCCAGGTTTCCAGCCGCTTTGTTTTCGACCCCAACTACCGTCCCCGGCTCACCACCGTTGAAGAGGCGACGGCGGTCCTCGCCGAGCTTGCGCCGAAGGCCTTCCTGGTCACGCCCTCCTTCCCCGGCGAAACGTCGGCGCTGCTGGCGACGTCCTCGCCACAGGAGGCCGCCGCAAAGCTGCGGTCGCTGGGCACGGCCAATATCGCCGTAACTTGCGGCGCGGAGGGGATCCAGTTGGAAAGCGAAACTGGCTCGGCGTGGATCGACTCGATTCCCGCTCCTGCAGTGGTGGACCAGACCGGCGCGGGCGACGCCTTCGTGGGCACGCTGACTGCCCGGCTGGTCCTGGGCGACGCCCTTTCCGATGCAGCCCGTTACGGTGCGGCAGCGGCCTCGCTGGTGGTGGGAGGCAAGGGCGGCACCGGGTTCATCCCGACGCTGGCGCAGACCCGTGCGCACGCCGCCTCCCCGGCCAACGCACTCAACGGAGGAGGCCTGCCATCACACGTCTGAGCCTCGCCGCGCTGGCCGCATCACGTTCGGACGCGCCGGGTTCCGCCGCCTCAGGACCCGACGCCGGGTCGGGCTACACGGCCCCGCTCGCCGGCAGGGCCGTCACCGCCGGAATCGTGCACCTGGGCCTCGGTGCATTTGCCCGCGCCCACACAGCCGTGTTCACCGAAGAGGCCATGCTTGCCACTGGCGACCTGGGCTGGGGAATCACCGGCGTCACGCAGCGCTCGGACACTGTGGCCAGGCAGCTCGCCCCGCAGGACTGCCTCTTCACCGTGGCCGAGCGGGGTGCCCGAGCTGCACCGCCGCGGGTCGTCGCCAGCATCACGGAGGCAATCTCCGGGCGGGACGACCCCAACGCCGTCGTGGAGCGCATCGCCGCCGCCACGACCACTGTGGTCACGCTGACCATCACCGAAAAGGGCTACCGCTTCGATCCCCGAACCGGCGGCCTGGACCTCTCGGACGACCTCGTACGGGCCGACGTCGCGGGTACCCCGCCGCTGACCGCCGTCGGCCAGCTGGCCCGGGGACTGCAGCGCCGCGCCGAAAACGGCGCTGGCCCCGTCACCGTCGTCTCCTGCGACAACCTGCCGCACAACGGCGGGCTCACCCGGCGGCTGGTGCTCGACTTTGCCGCTTCCCTCCCGGCGCAGGAAGCTGCTGCGCTGACGGAGTGGATCACGGCGAACACGGCGTTCCCCAGCACCATGGTGGACCGGATGGTTCCCGCCACCACCGGAAGCGACCTCGACGGCGTCGAACGCGTCCTGGGGCTGCGCGACGAAGCGGCTGTGGTGGCCGAGCCGTTCCGGCAATGGATCATCGAGGACAACTTCGCCGGGCCGCGGCCCCGCTGGGAGGACGCCGGCGCGGTGTTCACGCAGGACGTCGCACCGTGGGAGGCCGCCAAGCTCCGGCTGCTCAACGCGAGCCACTCGCTGCTTGCTTACCTGGGCATGGCGGCCGGTTATGAAACCATCAGCGACGCCGTGGCCGACGATGCCTTCCGCGCCGCTTGCCGCGGTTTGATGCTGGAGGACGTCCTTCCCGTCATCGAGCTCCCCCGGGAGCTCGACGGCGGGGCGTACTGCGCCGGTGTCCTCGACCGGTTCGCGAATCCGGCACTGGGCCATACCACCGCCAAGGTAGGCAGCGACGGTTCCCAGAAGATCGGGCTGCGGCTCCTCACCACCGTGAAGGACAACCTCGACGCCGGACGCGAACCGCGGTGGGCAGCGCTCGCCGTCGCAGCGTGGATGCGCCACTTCGCGTCCACCCCTCCGGGCGAGCTCAACGATCCGCTCGCAGCGGAGCTGCACGCAGCCCTGCCGGGCACCCGGACCGCGGACGCAGTGGTACCCGCCCTGCTGGGCCTGCGCAGCGTCTTCGACGAAGCCCTCGCCGCCAACCCCACCTTCGAAAAACTCCTCTTGCACTGGTACAGCGCCCTGGACTCCACTGGACTGGATGCGCTGAGAAAAGAGATCACCAATGGCTGACGCCACCCGCATCCTGCAGCTCTCCCCCGTCATTCCGGTGGTGACCATCGACGATCCGCAGCACGCCGTCCCGGTGGCGCGTGCATTGGCCGACGGCGGAGTGGGCATCATCGAACTGACCCTCCGCACCGCCAACGCGCTCACTTCCCTGAAGCTCATCGCCAGCGAGGTCCCGGAGATCTGCGTCGGCGCGGGCACCATCCTCACCCCCGGCCAGGCGGACGCCGCCGCCGAAGCGGGTGCCGCGTTCCTCGTCAGCCCCGGCGTCACCCCGGGACTGCTGCAGCACATGCTGGGCCTCGGAATTCCGGTGCTCCCCGGTGTTGCCACGGTGGGTGAAGTGATGATGGTCCTGGAGCACGGGCTGAAAGCCATGAAGTTCTTCCCCGCCGGATCGGCAGGCGGCCCGGACTACCTCGCGGCCATCGGCGCACCGGTCCCGCAGGTGCAGTTCTGCCCCACCGGCGGCATCAGCCTGGCCACCGCCCCGGATTACCTCAAGCTCCCGAACGTGGCCTGCGTAGGCGGTAGCTGGCTCACGCCGAGGACTGCGGTCGAAGCCAACGACTGGGACAGGATCAGCGCCCTCGCCCGGGAGGCTGCAGCACTCCGGAGCTAGGAGCCTGCTGAATTAATCGCGAGCGTCAAGGCGCGTCGGCTGGACTGGCGCGGCTGGTGGTTAAGACTGGTCTTATGCAGGGACGCGAGGACGCGCAGCGCGGGTATTTGGATGTGGAGGCACTGGCCGGGGAGTTGTTGCCCCTTGCCGTGTGTTCGCTTGTCGTTCCGGTGATCAGTGCTAGTTTTGTTCCTATTGAATA
>NZ_JAGGPP010000017.1 GCF_018613755.1 Arthrobacter sp. ISL-72 | reverse complement strand
TCGCCGAAGTCGTACTGCAGCCCCATCCCCGGCTCAGTGATCCACGGCCGGTGGACACGTGTGTGGCCCAGCCGCCACGCGGCCTTAACCTGAGCGACAGCGCGGCGGGTGGACCGCTCGGAACCCTCATAGCCCAGGGCGAGGAGCTTCTCGTGGGCTTTGTCGGCGCGGATCCGGCCTTTGGACGCCTCGATCCATTCCTCGATCTTGGGCAGATAGGCGTCGGTGACCCGGTCCCGCGCCGCGGGCTCTGCGATGGGCCGGCCAACGTCGCGGGCAGCGATATGCCTGGCAACAGTGTGGTGGGAGCAGCCCGTGAGCTCCGCGGTGGCGCGCAACGATCCGGTCAGATCGTAGGCAGCAAGAATTTCCATGATTTCTCCGTCATGCTTCATACAGGGCCTCTTCCTGGGCGACTTTGGTGCGACTAGACACCGTCATCAAATCCCGGGGAGAGGCCCCCGCCGCTTAAGACGCGGCAGGTTCAGTAAGGAAGTGGGCAGATCTCATGGCCACCAATGGGCAGTTTTACTGGCCGTCAGTGGGCAGTTTTACTGGCCGTCAGTGGGCATTTTCGTGGCCGCCTATGGGCAGTTTTTCATGGCCGCTAACACCGGGGCGACACAGATCCAACACCTAGGATTCCAAGTTCCTGCAGATACTTGTCACTACCCCCGTGTGTGCGGGATGATCCCAAAATCGTGAACTGAACCTGTCCCGCTTACGCCTCCTTCGTCCCACTCCCACCATTACTGGGATTGGACTTTGCATCTGCAAAAGGATGTTCATCTCCGACGGCCTATCCTGGCTTTACAGCCCTAATGCCGCACCCTCCAACACGAGCCCAGGAGTCCCAAGTGCCCGCCTCTAAGCTCAATGACCTCCTGGCCAGCCAGATAGGCAACGAGTTCGCGGCTTCCCAGCAATACATCGCCCTTGAAGATCTCCATTCCCGGAGTGGAAGCAGTACGCAACGACTTCAACACAGTGGAGGACTCATCGACCCTCGCCCTCGCCCAAGAACAACAGGTTACGTCGGACGGGCCACCAGAAGGGCAGCTACCGGTGAACACGCACCAAGCAGTGGATGGTGGCGACCTGACGAAGACTCGCTATCGTTGCGGTACGTGCAGGAGGGGAAATCATCCCCCCTTGGCCGGTGCACGCACCCGTTGGACTCTCGTCAATGAGCTGTCACCATCACGGCACATACACCAACAGCGAATTTTTCCGTACAGGGCATGACGCAACTCGGGACCGGCCAATGAGGTGAGGTCTAACGCGGCCTCTTACGTCACCTCGTGGAGGTCTGCACACCCGGTGCACCGATCATGTTCGTCTGGTTAAGGCACACCCCAACCTGACGTCAGGCAGCCCGCCTTATTGCGTCAGGATAGGGCCCGAAGCGCAATTACCTTACTGCTGTGATAGACAGTCCCAAAGTCCAACCTGACAACAACGGGCTTGAGCCCCTTTTCAGCGGACAGCGTACGTTACATCAAGTAACCACACTGAGAGTGGTTGTAACGCTGTAATTAATCGCCACTGTCAGCGGCTTTTCCAATCACAAAAACTTATGCGGCATGATATAGATCATGGATTGGGCGACAGTGGGTCCGACTGGACGGATTCGGCGGAGAGCGCGGAAAACCCTTACGACGCCGGGGGCCTCGGCCCGCCGCTACCTGTGGATCCCTTCCCTGAATGGGCACTCTTTACAGCCGCCTAGGATCACCCCCAAGGACCCGGGGCACTGAATGAGCCTGCCTTGGATCACACGGTCCTACCCGGAGAGAACGGAGCTAGTACTTCTTGTCGGCAGCGGCCGCGTGCCGGTGCCGGCGGATCCGCCAGATGACCAGAACGCCCGCCGCCACTGAGGCAACAACGACGGCGGCGGTGGTTCCGGCCGTGCGGGCAACCTCGTCATAAACGTTGCCGGCGAGGAAGCCCAGGGTGACGAAAAGGCTCCCCCACAGCACTCCGCCCGTGATGTTCCAGAGGGCGAAGCGCCGGTAAGGCATTCCACTGAGCCCTGCCAGGGCAGGCATCACGGCGCGGAAGAACGCGGTGAACCGGCCAAGGAAGACGGCCGGGCCGCCCCGTCTCTTGAGAAAGTCCTGGGCCTTCTCCAGTTGCGGGCGCTTCCGGTCAAAGATCTTGTGCGAGATCAGCCGCGGTCCCAGATGCTTGCCGATTTCGTAGCCCACGGTGTCACCCAGGATCGCCGCAGAAACCACGACGGCGATCATCGCCGCCAGGGGAAGCCCTTCCTTCCCGGCCACCACGCCGCCCACAACGGCCGCTGTTTCGCCCGGAATGACGAATCCGACGAACAGCGCGTCCTCGGCGAACACCAAAGCGAACACGACACAGGCCACCAGTAGCGGGCTGGCGTGGAGGAGTCCGTCGAAGAAGGCTTGCATCAGGATCAGTGTGGCCTGCAATGCCCCCGCGGTAAACCTTGCCCGTGCTTTCACCCTTGCTGCATTAGCGACTTTTACCCTTGCTGTATCCGAGTTGCTTCCCGCGCTCAGAGTTCTGGGGACGGCCGCGCGAGCAATATAGTTTTGACGATACGCCGCTGCGGCGGGGCTTCGGTCGCGGGTCACCCGGCAGTGGAATGAAGTGAGGTACCTATGAAAACTGCCTTGGCCGAAGACGGCGCCGAGTTGGCATGGACTGAGGAAGGCGACGGTGAGCCGTTGCTTTTGATTGCCGGGCAAGCCACCGCAATGTCCGGCTGGGGCCCGACTGCGCAGGCCCTGGCACGGCACTTCCGCGTCATTCGCTTTGACCATCGCGGGATCGGAGGCAGCGGCAAGGGCTACTCCGGGAGGTATTCAACGCGATTCTTTGCAGCCGATGCGGTCTCGGTGCTCCGAGCCGCAGGCGTTGCCGCCGCACACGTCTATGGCCACTCCATGGGAGGAAGAGTAGCCCAGTGGATGGCAATCGATTATCCGGACCAAGTGCGCTCCATAGTCCTCGCGGCCACCAGCGGCGGGAAAGGCACCGGGGTTCCGGCCGATGCTGCGGCCGTTGCTGCCCTCATCAGCGGCGACTTCAACCGAATGCTACCGCTCTTTTTTGACCCGGAATGGTCCGCGTTGCATGCCGACGACGCACGCACCTTCTTCAGTTCCCCGGCCTCATCATGGGCCAAGTCGCGGCACTTCAAGGCAAGCAGCGACCACGACGCCTGGAATGAGCTCGACGCCATTCACGCCTCGACGCTGATCCTTCACGGTGCGGATGACGCCCTGGCGCCTCTGGAGAACGCCGTGTTGTTGCACCGGCATATACGCCTTTCCACTTTGATCAGGGTGCCCGGCGCACGGCACGGGCTGCATCTGGATCATCCGGAAACTGTGGAATGGATCCGGCAATTCATCTCCGCGAGGGGGAGCGCCACACCGCGATCATGAGCGTGCATGACGCCGGACAATGCGGTAAGTCGCCTGCTGACAGTCAGTTTTGCTGGTCACCAAGGGGAGTTGTTGCCCGCGCCGGAAGTGCCGCGGATGCAGCGGCAGGTGCAGGTCCGGCGTCGGCCGCCGTCCAGCTCGTCCACTTCGGTGCAGGACCGGCCGCCCCCGCAAGGTCGATCAGGTGTGTGTGCTCCGGCTCGTCAAGCTGCAGAGCCCTGGCGACGGCGTCCAGCACGCTCCCGGAGGCGCCGGGCGAGGAACTCGCGGACCGCTTTCCGGTTATCCCTATCCCCACCCTAGAAGCCTCCGGCCGCCAGCGGGAGGCACTGCGAGTACCTGTATCGCCAGCCCCTCCCGGAACCCGGGAATGCACGCTTGACTGGAATCAGTCGCCGAAATCCACCCGGATGCACGGCATCATCGAAAGGAACGCCAATGGCCACCTGGCTCATCACAGGCTGCTCGACCGGACTCGGCCGGGCACTCGCCCAGACAGTGCTCGCACACGGTCACAACGCCGTCGTCACCGCCCGGAATGTTGCCGCGGTGGAGGATATAGCGGCTGCTTTCCCGGGCACCGCGCTGGCCCTCCCCCTCGATGTCACCGACAAGGACCAAATCACCGCGGCGGTGGATAAGGCACGGGCCAGATTCGGCGGCATCGACGTGCTCGTGAACAACGCCGGCTACGGCTACCGTGCCGCTGTGGAAGAAGCCGACGACGCCGATATCCGCCAACTGTTCGACACGAACGTTTTCGGCGCCGTCGACATGATCAAGGCAGTCCTGCCGGACATGCGGGCCAAGAGGGCCGGGTCGATCCTGAACATCTCCTCCATCGGCGCACGCATCTCGCCGGCAGGCTCCGGCTACTACTCCGCCACCAAAGCCGCCCTCGAAGGGCTTTCCGGGTCACTCCACAAGGAACTCCAGCCGCTGGGCATCAACGTCACTGTCATTGAGCCCGGTGCATTCCGCACCGACTTCGCCGGCCGCTCGCTCACCCAGTCAACGACGGCGATCGCAGACTACGCGGAAACTGCCGGGAAGCGCCGCAAGGAGAACGACACCGTCCACGGTACCCAGCCGGGCGACCCGGACAAGGCCGCCGCGGCGATCATCGCCGTCGTCGAGTCCCCGAAGCCGCCTGCCCTGCTGGTCCTCGGCAAGGATGCGTACGGCGCCTTCACCGCCGTCGCCGATGCGCAGCGCGCGGAACTGGACCAATGGCGCGGGCTCAGCCTCAGCACCGGCATTGACGACTAATCCAGCATGAGCGGCGAGCGCATGCTCCGGAGGGAACCCGGCCATCCAGCGTCTACATCTGGATGTCGGCGAGCTCGGCCATCTGTTCCGCGGACTGATCCTGCCTGTCAGCCAGGCGGCAGCCATGCGGAACGAGTGTCAGCTGAACAGCCCTTCGCCGACGAAGCCGCCGGGCCTGATGCCCGGCGGTACTGCAGCCAGGGCGGATCCGGTGTGCTTGAGGTACTCAACCGCCAGGGTGTCTTTCCTGGCCATGGTCATCTGCATGGGCACGTAGTGGGTGCGGGGGTCCGTGACGAAGGCAATGAAGAACAGGCCGGCGTCGAGGTGCCCCAGGCCGTCCGAGCCATCGGTGAAGTTGTACCCGCGACGCAGCATCCGGACCCCGCCGTTCTGGTCGGCGTGTGCCAGCCGCACGTGGGAGTCCATCCCCATCAGAGGTTCGCCGTCCTTGCCCTTGATGTTGAAGTCCGGCGCGCTGAATTCCTTGCCGCCGGACAGCGGCGCGCCCTCGGCCTTGGTCCGTCCGATCAGGCCTTCCTGCTCACCCAGTGACGTCCGGTCCCAAATCTCGATGTGCATCTGGATCCGGCGGGCCACAAGGTAACTGCCGCCCTGCATCCATGCCTCGCCGGGGCGGGTGCCTGCACCAGCCCAGACATGCTCGTCCAGCAGGCCGGTGTCTTCGGCCTTGAGGTTGTTGGTGCCGTCCTTGAAACCGAACAGGTTGCGGGGCGTCTGCTGCGCCCGTGATGTCGAGGCCGTACGTCCGAAGCCCAGCTGGGACCAGCGGACGCGGACCTTCCCGAAGCCCAGCCGGGCCAGGTTGCGGATGGCGTGCACCGCCACCTGCGGATCGTCCGCGCAGGCCTGGACGATGATGTCCCCGCCGCTGCGGCCGGGCTGCAGGTCATCGCCGGGAAAATGCGGCAGGTCGATCAGGGCATCGGGGCGTCGGCCTTCCAGCCCGAACCGGGCCTTCCCGTCCTTTTCGAAGAGGCCGGCGCCAAAGCCGAACGTCACCGTGAGCTTGCCTGCGCTGAGGCCCATGGCCTCGCCCGTGTCCTCGGGCGGGGCGTCATACGAGCCCCCGGCCGCGCCGGTCTCACCCGTTTCCCTGCCCTGGGTCATGGCCTCCGCCGCGGCGGTCCAGACCCTGAGGAGCCGGATCAGCTCGTCCCGGTCCTCGATGGTGACGTCGAAGGCGGCCATGTGCAGGCGGTCCTGCGCCGCCGTCGTAATTCCGGCCTGACGGTCCCCGTAAAAGGGGACGGTGTCGCTGGACGCCGCCACCGCGGCGGGTGTTGCGGCGAACACGGCGTCGCGTCCCAGCAGGCCGGCGGCGAGCCCGGCCAGGGCGCCGGCACCGCCGACTCCGGCGAAGGAGAGGAGTCCGCGGCGCGACACTCCGCGCCGACTGGCCGTTGCATCAGCCGTGCCCCCGTGAACGGCCCCGTCAGCTGGTGCGGCGGCACCGGGGTTGGCCGGGGACGTGTCGCGCTGGCCGCCGTCCTCGCCGCCGAAGGGGCAGCCGGTCACAGCACGACTGCCGCGGTGAGGTTGGACAGCGGCTCGCCGAGCGAGTCCACCAGGGAGGCGAGGCGCTGGACCTGCTCCGGGGTCAGTTCGTTGTAGTAGGCAAAGCCGTCACCCTTGGCGTGGGTCTTCAGCTCGGCCTGCAGCGCGGCAAATTTGGTGTCCAGGCTCTTGGCGAGCTCCGGGTCCTTCTGCTTCAGCACGGGCTTGAGGTTTTCGAAGGCGATCCGGGCGCCGTCCACGTTGGCCTGGAAGTCCCACAGGTCGGTGTGGGACCAGATTTCCTCTTCGCCGGTCACCTTGCCGGTAGCCACCTCGTCCAGCAGTTCCTTGGCGCCGTTGCCCAGCTTGTCCGCGGTGAGCTCCACCGTCCGGGTGCGCTTGGCCAGTTCCTCCGTGTCGGCAACCAGCTGGTCGGCAAGCTTCTGACGCTCAGCGGCGGCCAGTGCCTGGAAACCTGCCGGCGGGAACAGGTCCTTTTCGGCGCGGTGCCAGCCGGTCCACTCCTCGCCCTCGGCCAGGTCAGCTTCGCGGGCGTCCAGTTTGGGGTCGAGGTCGCCGAAGGACTCGGCAACGGGTTCGATCCGCTCCCAGTGCATGCGCGTTGAGGCGTAGAGCTCCTTGGCGGCGGCCGTGTCACCGGCAGCGTAGGCCTTGGCGAATTCCTTGGTTCCGGCCAGCAGCTGTTCGGTCTGGTCCTTCACGTACGCCACGTACTGGGCCGTACCCTGGTCTGTGAGCGCCTTGAGGTCGCTGTCCACGGCTGGCTGGCTGCCGGATTCGGTCACCTCGAAGGCGGACCGGATCCCGTCACCCACCATGCCGGGCTTGCAGGCGGTGTTGTACTTCCCCGCCGGAACCGTGACCACGAGGTTGCGGGTAAGGCCCGGGCCGATGTTTTCCACCTCGCCCAGGATCCGCAGTCCGTCCTCCGCAAGGAGGTAGAACTCGGTGACCTGGTCGCCGTCGTTCTGGACGGCGAAGGTGAGGTTGCCGCTCTTCGCGGAGGCCACGGACACCTTGCAGGCATCGCTGGTGCTGGTCACCTGGATGGGGCCTGCCGCCCCGGCGGTTCCGGTCGGGGACGACGGCGCCGCGTTGTCCGTGCAGGCGGCCAGGGCCAGCGGAAGGACGGCGACGGCGGCGACTGCGGCCAGGCGGCCGGCACGGCGCCGGCGGCCGGAGGTGCGGGTCGCTGCTGAAAGGTCGGACGTGGGCAGGCTGGGGCTGGGCATGGGGGTGATCCTTTGGGGGTGCGGGGGTGGGTCAGGACGCCGCGACGGCGGTCCGGGCAGCTGGTTCGGGCTGCGGCGCCGGGCACGCGCGGCGGTTGGATCGAAGGTAGAAGAAGAGTACAGCCGGAACGTACAGCAGCCATGCTGCCGCTTCCAGCCAGGTGGTGGCGGGCGAGAAGTTCAGGGTGCCCTTGAGCAATGTTCCGTACCAGGACGACGGCGGGATGGCCGCCGATACGTCGAAGGCGAGGCTGTGGAGACCTGGCAGGATTCCGGCTTCCTGGAAATCGTGGATGGCGTACGCCAGGACACCGCCGGCGATAGCAACCAGCGCGGCGCCGCTCCAGGTGAAGAATGCCCCGAGGTTGATTTTGAGCACTCCGCGGTGGAGCAGGAACCCCAGCAGGACGGCGGTGGCCAGTCCCAGCAGGGCGCCGAAGAGCGGTGTTGCCGACTGTTCCGTGGCCTGCGCGGCAGCCCACAGGAAAAGTGCCGTTTCCAGGCCTTCGCGGCCCACGGCAAGGGCGGCAACAACGGCGAGCCCCCAGCCGCCGCCACCTGCCGACCTGTCCACCTGCGAGCGCAGTTCGGTGCCCAGGGTCCGGGCGGTCCGGGCCATCCAGAACACCATCCAGGTCACAAGCCCCACCGCGACGACGGAAAGGCTTCCGCCTATCGCTTCCTGCGCCTCGAAGGTGAGTCCGCGCGGGCCGAAAGTGAGCAGGGCACCGAAGCCCGCGGACACCGCCACGGCGAAGCCGACGCCTGCCCACAGCCGGGGCAGCAGGTGCTGCCTGCCTGTTTTGATGAGATAGGCCATCAGGAGAACGACAACGAGCGTCGCCTCGAGGCCTTCGCGCAGGCCGATCAAATAGTTTGCAGTCATGAACGTGGAGCCTCAAATATCGCAGCCAAGGTTAGGCTTGCCTCATAAGAGGATTCCCCACGCTCACCTAATTCGCAAGCCGAACGTGACCTAATTCGCGAAGATTACGCGGGCCGGTCGATTCCTTCCCTGCTTAGGGCGCCGACTCCCGGACTTTCAGTTCAAATCCCGCCTCCACGTGAAGGCCCTCAGATGAGGCCTCAGCCCCTTCGATCCGGTCAATGAGCAGCTTGACGGACCGCTCCGCGATCTCCTCCATGCCGGGCGACACCGTGGTCAGCGACGGCGACGCGAAGCGGGCCTCGTCGATGTCATCAAAGCCGGCCACCGCGACGTCGCCGGGCAATTTGTGGCCGCGGATCAGGAGTTCGTGCATGGCACCCAGTGCAATGGCGTCATTCAGGCCAAAGACGGCGTCGAACTCTGTTCCGTCGTCGAGCAGGCTGCCGACGGCCGACGCTCCTCCGTCGCGGCGCCAGTCGCATTGCACCACCAGGGCGGGATCAAACTCCACGCCGGCAGTTTTCAGCGCCTCCCGGTAGCCGTTCAAACGCAGGCCGGGGCTGTCTGTAGTGTCTTCCGATGCCGCCCCCAGGACGGCAATCCGCCGCCGGCCGCTGGCCAGCAGATGGGCGGTGATCGCCGCCGCGGCTTCGGCGTTCTTCATGGTCACCAGGTCAAACCGCGGATCGGCGATGTGCTCCCCGAGCATCACGACCGGCTTGGTCCCCTGGTGGGCGGCGATGGTTCCGGCGTCGAGGGCCAGCGGGGTGAACAGCAGGCCGTCCGTGAGCTGGCGGAACGGACCTTGCAGCGCGCTGAGTTCGTGCCCCGGTTCGGCCCCCGACTGCTCCACCAGGACGCGGTAGCCGCGGGCCGACGCAAACGTCATCAACCGCGACGCGAGCTCCGCGTAGTACGGGATGGATAGGTCGGACAGCACCAGCCCCAGCATGCGGGTTTTGCCCGAGCGCAGGCTCCGGGCCGTCAGGTTTGCTTCGTACCCCAGCTCGGCGATGGCGTCCAGCACCTTCTGCTTGGTGACGGGCCGGATGAACTCGTAGTCGTTGAGCACATTGGACACGGTCTTCAACGAGACGCCGGCGGCGCGCGCAACGTCGTTCATGGTCACAGCCACAGGTGGTTCCTTTCCCGGCAACACGTACAGCTACATCGTTGCAGACCTGCACCGTTTTTGCCTTTTCGGCGGCTTGGACGGTTGATTGGTCAGAGCGGAGTGCCGGTCTCCTTGGCGAGGGCTTGCAGGAGCCGGTCCTGGAATGCCTGGTCGTTGACTGAATCGTGTGGCTTCCGCAGCCGCCGGTGATACCAATAGCCGCCGCTCGTGAGCGCCTGTGGCTGGTCGCTCGTCGCGAGCCATTCCTGGGTTTGGTGGCCCAGATCCAGATCGTCCGGCGCTCCGGGTCCGCCCATCCTGGTCGGCACCCAGCCGGGGTCCACCGCGTTGCTGACCAGTTCAGGGTGCAGGCGGGCAACGGCGGCAGCGAGCGCGGTGACGAACAGCTTGCTGTCCGCATACGAGCCGGGCGTTTTGCCCAGCCAATCGACCCCGGCGAGCGAAGGGTGCCCCCCGAAATGGGAACCGCTGCTCAGGTACACATGGCGCCGCGGTCCGTGCAGCAACGCGGTGAGGAGGTACGGCGCGATAATGTTCACCGGCATGACCGCCCGCCCGTTCCAGACTCCGGCGTTGTGGATCACCGCGTCCAGCGGGTCCTCGTCGTTCAGCTCCGCGGCGATGCGCCGCACTGCCTCCCGCTCGGTGAAGTCACCCACCACGATGCCCGCGCCGCGGTGGACGAGCGCGTCGAGGCCGGCTGCGCGGTCCTGATTGCGGGCGTGCACCACCACGCCATGCCCGGCCGACAGCAGCGAATCCGCAGCGGCACGTCCCAGGCCGTCCGCGGAACCTGTGACAAGGACTCTCATGATCCGCCTGCCTCTCCAAGATTGCCTGCAGTGCCACTAAGAGCATTAAACGCCCGACGGCGGCACGGGGCCGCCGTCGCACGCTTTGTAGCTATCCGGTTAGTTGACCTGCCAGGTTAGTTGACCGCCAGGCGGATCATGCTCCAGGACACGGCGGGGAGCTCGGCGGTGAGCCGGCGGCCGTCGACCTTTACGCTGACGTTCTCGCCCGGCAGTACCGAGGTCGCATCGTCGGCCGTCGCCTGCCAGTAAGGATCCTTGTTGGCGTAGGTGACAGCCTCGACGACTTTGACGCTGCCCAGGCCCGCCAGGGCGGCGTCGAGCATGAGCGCTTCGGTGGCCGAGCGGTTGACGGCGAAGACCACAGCTTCACCGGCCTCCGCATCAAATGTCGCAACGGCGGACAGCGCGGCGAAGCCCGCGGTCTTGCCGCCGCTGAGCAGCGGGGATTCGACGGCGAGCTGCAGCACGGTTCCTTTGGCATGTTGCGAAGTCAGTGCGAACGGGTGGAAGGTGGTCTGCTTCCAGGACCGGCCGCCGGGCTCCGTCATGATCGGGGCAATGACGTTGACCAGCTGCGCCAGGCTGGCGGAGTGCACGCGGTCGGTGTTGCGGAGCAGGGTGATGAGGAGGTCGCCGACGACGACGGCGTCCGCCACGGTGTAGCAGTCCTCCAGCAGCACGGGGGCCACGGGCCAGTCCTTGCCGGTTGGCGCCTTCGATTCGTCGCGGCTCATGTGCCAGACGTTCCACTCGTCGAAGGAGATGTTGACCTCTTTGGTGGATTTCTTGACCGACTTCACGTGGTCGATGTGCGCCACGATGTCCTGGATGAAAGCCTCCATCCGGTGGCCGGAGGAGAGGTGTTCCTGAAGGTCGCCGAAGTCCTCGAAGTACTGGTGCGCGGAGATCAGGTCCACCAGGTCGTAGGTTTCCGTCAGGACAACCCGCTCCCACTCGCCGAACGTGGGCATGTCCGGGGACGACGACCCGCAGGCCACCAGTTCCAGGTCCGGCTCCACCATCCGCATGGCACGGGCCGTGTCCGCAGCCAGCCTGCCGTACTCTGTGGCGTTCTTGTGGCCGATCTGCCAGAAGCCGTCCATCTCGTTGCCCAGGCACCACATCTTGATCCCGTAGCCGTTCTCGGCCCCGTTGCTCCGGCGCTGATCGGAGAAGGCCGTGCCGCCGTCGATGTTGCAGTACTCCAGCAGGTCCAGTGCCTCCTGGGTTCCGCGGGTGCCCAGGTTCACGGCCATCATTGGTTCGACACCTGCTTTGACGGACCATTTGGCGAATTCGTCCACACCCACGTGGTTGGGGTCGGTGGAGTGCCAGGCCAGGTCAAGGCGGGCGGGCCGCTGCTCCACGGGTCCCACGCCGTCTTCCCAGCGGTAGCCGGAGACGAAGTTGCCGCCTGGGTAGCGGACGGTGGATACGCCAAGTTCGCGGGTGAGTTCCAGGACATCGGTCCGGAAGCCTTCCTCGTCTGCCTTGGGATGGCCGGGTTCATAGATGCCCGTGTACACGCAGCGGCCCAGGTGCTCCACGAAAGCACCGAAGGTGCGGCGGCGGACCGGCCCCACGGCAAAGGCGGGGTCGATGGTGATTTTGGCTGTGGCCTGTTCGGAAGTGCCCACGTAAACGTCCTCGTTTCTGCTTCTTTTACAACGTTATAGAAGACAATTGTTAGCGCTGCACAACGGGACGTCAAGTGGGTGATTGTTCGCACCGACCGCGCGACCAGCGCTGGGGACGCAGCTCAGTCGCCCCGATGACCCGCGGGGGCTGAGCTCAGCCCCTCGTCAGCCGCGGGGGCGCAGCTGGGCGTTGGGAAGGACGGGGGCGGGCAGCGGGTCGGGCTGTCCGTCGGGGAACGGCCCGAACCGTGGATAGGGCGCGCCGTCGGGGTATGGAGTACCGGCAGGAGGCGCCGCCGGTTCGGCGCCGATCTCGGCCTGCCAGGCGGCACGGTAGGCAACGACTTCGTCGTGCGTGCGCCCCACAAAGTTCCACCACATCACGATTTGCTCGCCAAGCGGCTCCCCTCCCAGGATGAGCACGCGGGCCGGCGACTCTCCTGCTTCCAGGACCATCCTTCTGCGGCCTGGCCGGAGGTAATGGAGGTGGTCCACCGCCATGGGGGTGCCGTCGAGCAGCATGCTGCCGGTGTCCAGCAGGATTCCGTGCTCGAAGGACGGATCCAGGTCCAGTTCCAGCCGGCCGCCGGCCCGCAGCACGGCCTCCGCTCCCAGCAGCGGAGGAGTGTACGTGGTCACCGGCGAGGAGGACCCGGCCAGCGATCCGAGGAAGACGCGCAGTTCTGAAGCCTCGCCGCGCACCGGCTCCGGTGCGTAGTGCTCGAAGGTGGGAGCCATGTTCCTGGTCGCGTCGGGCAGGGCGATCCACAGCTGGGCGCCGTGGAGCACTGTTGTCTCCGGGGTGGAGAACTCCTGGTGCGAGATCCCCCTGCCGGCCACCATCAGGTTGACCTCGCCGGGCCGGACCATCGCCTCGAACCCTGCCGAGTCGCGGTGGGCGATCTCGCCGGTGAAGAGCCAACTCACCGTCGCAAGGCCCGTGTGGGGGTGCCGCGCGACGCGCATGCCGCCGGACGCCGGTACGAGGGCCGGGCCGTAGTGGTCCAGGAAGCACCAGGCGCCGATCAGGCTCCGCTGCCGCTGGGGAAGCGTGCGCCGGACCGGCATGGCGCGCGGCCCGCCCAGCGGCACTTCCCGCGGGGCCAGGAATTCGACTCCGGCGGTGCGGTCGCCCTCGGTGCACACGATTTCTTCGGGGGTTGCCTCGAGGTTGCTCATGCCGCTGCTCCGCCGACCATTACGCTCCTTATGTGTGCGGCGCCGGTGTCACGCGTCGCGGCCTGCCGGCACCAGCCCCTGGTGAGGGCTGTCCGGCCGGATAGTCCGATCCTTTCAAGAATGCCGGTTCCGGGCAACGGGCGGGGTAACTGTGATGGTCATTCGGGCAGTTCCATCTGGAAGCCGCATGCGCATCGCAGGACCCGGGTGGAGAGGTAGACATCCAGCGCGTCGTGGTCCGCGGCTTCGGTGGACAGGGGCGCGGACAGCCGGCGGAGTTCGGAGCCGGCCTTTTCCATCGGCTGGCCGCAGTGCATGTAGTGCCCGCCGAATATCAGCACGTCCCCTGTCTGTTCGGGGCGGCCCAGGACTATTGAGAGATCAGCAACCCGGGCAGGATGTTCGCTGAAGCGCCGGCACCGCTGGCAGGTATAAGACGCCAGGAGGATGTCGGCCGGTTGGCCTGGCAGCTCTGTCACGGACCTGATGATGAGATGGCGGTCGGTGCCGCAGCGGTCGCACATTACCGGCATGACGCGTGCCCGTCCTCCGCGGTCTGGGCGGAAGCCGGGATCTCGCAGTGACATGATCAACCGGAGTACGGGTAGCTGGAAAGGATGTAATCTGCCGCGGCCCGTCCCTTCATCCTCAGCCTGCCGCCGTGGATGTTGACCCGGCACAGGCGCATCCCGGCGCGGAAGAACCGCTCCGGCTGGGGCGTCAGTCCCTGGAGCAGACACCAGCTGGTGTACAGGCCGTAGAGGCAATCCGGACCCAGTGGGGTGTCGGTGTCCGGGGCGGGGGAAGTGGCGTCGCGAAGGAACTGCTGGAAATGAGAGGTGGCCATCGTAGGCTCTTTCCTCAGGGTGCAGGACGAGCCGCCATGAGGCTATAGCAGCATTACCTCCGGGCGCGCTGCACAACGCCGGGAGGGGCCCTGCGAAAAAGTTCTAGTAGGCAGGGTTCCTGTATTGACGCTACCCCCTGCCTCCCGGACTGTATATAGGTTTCCCGCCTGATTTTTATCGCAGGAATCCGAACGGGTCCGGCGGACCTTCCGGAAGCCGCAAATCCTGGGGTAGATCCGGGGCGATGATCACGGATAGCCTTGGGACGTGGAGTGCAGATGACCGTTCGAAGCGCAGGAATCCTGCTGTACAGGCGGGGCAGGGGATCGCAGCTGGAGCTGTGGATAGCCCATATGGGCGGACCGTTCTGGGCCGGCAAGGACGCCCGTGCCTGGTCCGTTCCCAAAGGCGAATACCTCGAAGACGAAGACCCGCTGCTGGCAGCGCACCGTGAGTTCGCCGAGGAGATGGGCTCCCCTGCGCCGGCAGCCGACTACTTTCACCTGGGCGCCTTCCTGCAGCCCTCCGGCAAGATCATCACGGTGTTTGCGGCAGAATCGGACTTCCAGCCCGAACGGATCGTGAGCAACACCTTTCCGCTGGAGTGGCCGAAAGGATCCGGCACGGTCCATAACTTCCCGGAGATCGACGACGCCGCCTGGGTGGATGAGGCGGTGGCGCGCACCAAGCTGGTCAAGGGCCAACTCCCCATCCTCGACGAGTTGATCCGGCACCTCGCGGAAGGGAGCGGGCAGGGCGCCTAAAAACGGCCCGGCAAGTGAATCCCGAGTTCCCGTAGCCAGAGTTGCTTCGCCGCTTGCTCGAGTTCCGCCGGCCATACCGCGCTGCATGCGTCTGCTAACCGGCGTGCCCTCGTCAGGTACTCGACGGCGAGCGCCTGCTGGGCTTCCCGGAGGTCGCGCTCAGTGAGCCCGATAGCGGGAAGTCGTTGCAGCGAGTCCTTCTGCTCATCGTTCAGATGCCTGGCGATGCGTTTCTCTCCTGGATCAGTCCGGCTGCCGTTCTCGGCGAGCATGAGCGGAATGAGCAGGCTGTCGCGCATAGCCACCGTTGTGTGTGAAAGTGCGATCCAATCGGCCCGGTGGACTGCAGCCACGGCCTTGCCCATGAAGTGCAGGAAGATTTGGGCCTGTTGCCCGGGGAAAAACGCTCGGCCGGCGGTGCGCCGGGTCTCCGGCATGTCGGAAACTGATGCGGTCCGGTCGAGCAGCACGCGGCGCGGCAGCCTACCCGGCAGCTCGTCCGTTAGTGCGTGAACATTCAGGTCGATGTGAACCCACTCCGGGGTCAGGCAGATGAACGCCCCCGGCAGTCCGGGGATCGCGTCTGCCAGAACCAAAGGAAGCAGCGACGCCAGCCATTCCACGGCGTCGAAGTCCTTCACATCGTCAACGGCGACGTGCAGGTCGATATCGCTCCAATCGTCGGCAAGGCCGCGCGCCAGCGACCCT
The DNA here is from genome assembly GCF_018613755.1 of Arthrobacter sp. ISL-72. GTDB lineage: Bacteria > Actinomycetota > Actinomycetes > Actinomycetales > Micrococcaceae > Arthrobacter. Next base: position 45,083 of record NZ_JAGGPP010000017.1, on the reverse strand, counting down.
TGGAGCCAGACGGCTCGAAAGCGCAGGTCACTTCGGCACGCGCCGATGATGTGCCGGAGCGTTGCCCGAAGCCGAACCGGCACGTCTTCCAAGTCCTGAATCATGAGCAGATCCTTTCATCAATCCGCCCAGGACCAGGCGTCGATTACAGGGAGTGGCGGCGCATCAACCGCAGGCGGTGCCGGTGGGGCATGCTGTCGTGCGCCGCAGGAACGGGGCGGATGCGGTGGGCCGTTTTCACGCGGCTCGCCTTGCGCGCCCGCCGCAACGCCCGGCGCTCCTCACGATTGATCCTGGACAGCAGGATGAGGGCGAAGGCGAGCCAAAGGAACGCCGCACAGAACACCAACACGATCGAGGCCAATGGGTCCATGCACCAATTGTAGTGAACGGGACGCCGAATAATAAGTAACCTTATGATAACTGCATAGCCCAGCGGGAAGCTCAGAAGAAGGGAAGAACAGTGGGGCCAACTTCAGCCGCCGGACGCCGCCGTCCCGGCCGCGTCACCGTATCTGCAGCGGCAGCCGCCGTCGTCCTTTTGACGGCCGCTGCCTGCACCGGCAGTCCGCAACAGAGTCCATCGAACCCGGCGCCCGCCACAACGCCAATGTCGTCGCCCGCGAACAGGCAAGGTCAGGGCGCACCGCAGGGAACGGCGGACATCCCCTCCATCGTCGAAAACGTGCAACCGTCGGTCGTCACGGTCAAGACAGACGACGGCGTCGGCAGCGGTGTTGTCTTCGCTGCCGACGGGCTGATCCTGACGAACGAGCATGTGGTGCGGGGCAACTCCGATGTGGAGATTGCCTTCGCGGACGGCCAGCGGGTGGCCGGCACGGTGAAGGCTGCCGATGCCATCTCGGACCTCGCCCTGGTGGAAGCCAAACGCAGCGGGCTGCCGGCCGCGAAGTTCCAGACCGCGCTCCCCCGGGTCGGCGAGCTGGCAGTGGTGATCGGCTCACCGCTCGGTTTCGAAAACACCGCCACAGCCGGCATCATTTCAGGACTGCACCGCGAGATCCCGGGTTCTGCGGCCAGCAGCCAGTCGCTGGTGGACTTGATCCAGACCGACGCCGCCATCAGCCCCGGAAACTCAGGCGGCGCCGTCGTCAATTCCAGCGGCGAGGTGATCGGCGTCAGCGAGGCGTACATACCCCCGCAGTCAGGGGCAGTGGCCTTGGGCTTTGCCATTCCGGCAGCAACGGCGGTCCGGGTGGCCGAACAGCTTCGCGAGGACGGCACGGCCGACCACGCCTTCATCGGCCTCCGCCCGGGAGAGATCACCCCTCAGATCGCAGAGCGGCTGGGCCTGCAAGACACCCGCGGCGCTTTGGTCCTGTCCGTTGTGGACGGCGGCCCGGCGGACGCCGCCGGCATCAGGCCGGGAGATGTCCTCACCGCCGTCGACGGCAAGGAGCTGTCCTCGCCCGAGGACCTGCTGGCCGAGCTCCGGAACAAGAACCCGGACCAGACCGTGACGGTGGGGATCCGCCGCGGAACGGACTCGCAGGAAGCCAAAGTGACTCTGGCCGCCCGCCCGGCCACTGCAGGCTGAGCGGCCGGCCGGAAGCAGGAGTGGCTACAGCCCGCCCGCGAGCTTGTAGTAGGCGGCGTTCCAGTTCAGTTCCTTCTTGAACTGCTTGATGGTGGTGCCTTCGTCGATGGTCAGCAGCTCGGTCCTGGCGATCTCGGCGAAGTCCTCGAACACGTCCATGCCCACGGCGGTAGAGAGCACGGTGTGGTGCGCAGCGCCGGCAGTCAGCCATGCTGCGGCTGACGTCGCGAAGTCGGGCTTCGGGGACCACAGCGCCCGCGCAACCGGCAGGTTGGGCAGCGGCTCATCCAGGTCCACGACGTCCACGGCATTCGCCACGAGGCGGAACCGGTCGCGCATGTCGGACAGCGCAACGACGACGCCGGGGCCGGCATCGGTGTCGAACACCATGCGGACCGGATCTTCCTTGCCGCCGATGCCCAGCGGGTGGATCTCGACGCGCGGCTTCGTGGCGGTCAGCGACGGGCAGACCTCCAGCATGTGCGCGCCCAGGATCTTCTCCTGGCCCGGCGCGAGGTGGTACGTGTAGTCCTCCATCAGCGACGCGCCGCCGGGCAGGCCGGCACCCATCACCTTGGCGGCGCGGACCAGGATGGCAGTCTTCCAGTCGCCCTCGGCGCCGAAGCCGTAGCCGTCGGCCATCAGCCGCTGCACCGCCATGCCGGGCAGCTGGCGCAGCTCGCCCAGGTCCTCGAAGGAGGTGGTGAACGCAGCCGAACCGTTGGCCTCGAGGAAGCTGCGGAGTCCCAGTTCGATGCGGGCGCTGTAGCGCAGCGATTCGTGCCGTGCCCCCCCGGCTTTCAGTTCGGGGACCACGTCGTAGAGGCGCTCGTATTCCGCAACGAGGGCGTCGACGTCGGACTCCGCGGCGCCGTGGACGGCGTCGGCGAGCTCATTGACCGACCAGGTGTTCACCGAGACGCCGAAGCGCAGCTCTGCTTCGGTCTTGTCACCTTCGGTGACGGCCACGTTGCGCATGTTGTCGCCGAAGCGGGTCAGTTTGAGGGTGCGGACGGCTGCCCACCCGGCCGATGCCCGCTGCCACACGCCCACCTGGCGGGAAACTTCAGGGTTGGAGACATGCCCGACGACGGTTTTCCGCGGGATATTCAGGCGTGACTGGATGTAGCCGAATTCGCGGTCGCCGTGGGCTGCCTGGTTCAGGTTCATGAAGTCGAAGTCGATGTCCGCCCACGGCAGCTCCACGTTGGCCTGGGTGTGCAGGTGCAGGAGCGGCTTGCGGAGCAGGTCCAGGCCCTGGATCCACATCTTGGCGGGCGAGAAGGTGTGCATCCATGCGGTCACACCGATTACGGCGTCGTCCGAGTTGGCTTCCAGCGCGGTGCGGCGGATGGCGTCCGAATCGGTGAGGACGGGCTTCCAGACCACCTTCACCGGAACGTCGGAGGACCCGTTCAGGGCGTCGGCAATCTCCTGCGACTGCACCGCAACCTGCTTAAGGACGTCCTCGCCGTACAAGTGCTGGCTGCCAGTGAGGAACCAGACCTCGTAGTGCTCCAGCGAAGTCCTGTTGGCGGACGTGTTGTTGGCGTTGCTCATGGGGGTTCTCCTGAAGAAAGCGGGCTGCGGCCTACTGGCCGTAGGCGTTCTGGTAGCGGGCGTAGAGGGATTCAATGCTGCGCTGGTCGATCGGCAGGGGTTCGCCCAGCTGGCGGGAGATATGCACGGTGCGTGCCACTTCCTCGCACATGACCGCGGCCTTCACCGCAGAGCGGGCGTCCTTGCCGATGGTGAACGGCCCGTGGTTCTGCATCAGGACCGCCGGCGACGTTGAATTGCGCAGGGTTTCCACGATTCCCTGGCCGATCGAGTCATCACCGATCAGCGCGAAGGGGCCAACGGGAATGCTTCCGCCGAACTCGTCGCTCATCATGGTCAGCACGCAAGGGATCGCCTCACCGCGGGCAGCCCACGCCGTGGCGTAGGTGGAATGCGTGTGCACCACGCCGCCCACTTCCGGCATATGCCTGTAGACGTATGCATGGGCGGCGGTGTCCGACGACGGCGAGAAGGCCGGGTTATCCCACTCGCCCTCAGCGGGGACGCCATAGAGGTCCGTGACCACCATGCTTTCCGGCGTGAGGTCCGCGTAGGAGACTCCGGACGGCTTGATGACCATCAGCTCGTGGCCGGGGATACGGGCGGAGACGTTGCCGGCCGTCCATACCACCAGCTCGTAGCGGGTGAGCTCGGCGTGCAGTTCGCAGACCTCGCGCCGGACCTGTGCGATGGTTTCCAGAAGCTGGTTCATGCGGACACTTCCTCTTCCGCCGGCTCGGAGACAATGCCGGCAGTTTCGCCGCCTGCGGGAGGCGAAGAGGCCCGCCTGGCGGAGCGCTGGACCGCCTTGAGCCGGTGCATCACGCTGTTGGCGCCCCGGCCGAAGTAGTCATGCAGCGTCCGGTACTCCTGGAATAGCTCCTCGTAGGCGGCGACATTTTCCGCGATGGGAATATAGATGCCGCCTGGCTCCGAACCCATGGCCCCTGCGGCAGCACGGATGTCCGCGTATTCGCCGGCAGCCACGGCAGCGTGGATGGCAGAACCGAGCGCCGGTCCCTGGGCTGAGCCAATGGTGGACAGCGGCAGGCCGGTGACGTCTGCGTAGATCTGCATCAGCAGTTTGTTCTTCAGCAGGCCGCCGGCCACGATGAACTCCTTGACCGGCACCCCAGAGTCGCGGAAGGCATCCACGATGGTGCGGGTTCCGAACGCCGTGGCTTCCAGCAGCGCCCGGTAGGTGTCTTCGGGGCGGGTGGCGAGGGTCTGGCCCACAACCACGCCGGAGAGTTCGTGATCCACCAGCACGGAGCGGTTACCGGAGTGCCAGTCCAGGGCAAGGAGGCCGTGTTCGCCAATCGCCTGCCGGGAAGCCAGTCCGGTGAGGTATTCGTGGATGCCCAGGCCTTTTTCTGCGGCTGCCTGGTGGTACTCGGGCGGAACGCCGTTCTTGGTGAACCAGCCAAAGATGTCGCCCACGCCGCTCTGGCCCGCTTCGTAGCCCCACAGTCCGTCAACGATTCCGCCGTCCACCACGCCGCACATGCCCGGCACTTCGCGGAGTTCGGAGCCGTTCATGACGTGGCAGGTGGACGTGCCCATGATGGCCACCAGCTGCCCGGGCTCCACTGCCTTTGCCGCCGGAGCGGTGACGTGCGCATCAACGTTGCCCACTGCAACCGCTATCCCTTCCGGCAAACCGGTCCATGCCGCGGCCTCGGCAGTCAGCCGGCCCGCGGCGTCGCCCAGCCGCCCGATGGTGTGTTCCAGCTTGGTGCTGACAAAATCCTTGAAGTCCGGATTAAGCGCGGACAGGAATTCCTCGGACGGGTAGCGGCCGTCCTGGTAGATGCCTTTGTAGCCGGCGGTGCAGGCGTTGCGGACGTAGTTGCCGCACAGCTGCCACACAATCCAGTCGGCCGCCTCCACCCAGTGGTCCATTGCGGCGTAGGCATCAGGGTCCTCCTCCAGGAGCTGGAGGCCCTTCGCGAACTCCCATTCCGAGGAGATGAGGCCTCCGTAGCGCGGCAGCCAGCTTTCACCGCGTTCCGCGGCCAGCGAGTTGATCCGGTCAGCCTGCGCCTGCGCGGCATGATGGCGCCACAGCTTCACGTAGGCGTGCGGGCGGTTGGCGAAGCCGGGAAGCTCGTTCAGCGGAGTGCCGTCCGCCTTGACCGGCACCATGGTGCAAGCCGTGAAGTCGGTGGCGATGCCCACAACGGCGGCGGGATCGATTCCGGCGTCGGCGATGGCTTCCGGCACCGCCCGGCGCAGCACGTCGCGGTAGTCGTCGGGCACCTGGAGGGCCCACTCGCCTGGAAGCCGGGCGGCGGTTTCGCCTGGAACGCCGGCCACGTCCGCGGGAAGGGCGTCGGTCACGACGGCGTGGGGGTATTCAAAAACTCCGCTGCCCAGTTCCTTGCCGTCCCGGACGCGGACCACCACGGCCCGCCCGGACAGCGTGCCGTAGTCGACGCCGATCACAAAGCTGTCTGAACCGTCTACTGTGACGTTCATCAATTCCTCCAATAGTTTCCGCCGCTCTGCGGTTGCTCTCAATTGTTAGCGCTAACAAACAACGTGTCAAGATGCCACTGGAGTTTGGGCGGTTTGGGGTTTGGAAGCCCGCCTGTCGAAGGGGCTGGCTTAACCGGTCCGGCCTACGCTGGCGGCGCGGTGCTCGCGCGCACCACCATCCGCGGGTCCACCACGGTGGCACCGGCCCTGGCGCTGTCTTCCAGCAGCGCGAGCATCATGTCCATGCAGCGGCGGCCGAGTTCCTCGAAGTCCTGGCGCACAGTGGTCAGGGGCGGGGTGAAGTAGCCCGCTTCCGGCTGGTCGTCGAACCCCACCACGGACACGTCCTGCGGCACCCGCACCCCGGCTTCGCCGAAGGCCCGCAGCAGTCCCAGGGCCATCTGGTCGTTTCCCACGAACACTGCAGTGGCGGCACGTTCCACGGCGAGCTTCTGGCCGATGCCGTAGCCGCTTCCCGCACTCCAGTCCCCCTCAACCAGGAGGTCGTCGGCAAGCCCGGCATCGGCAAGCGCCTCGCGCCAGCCCTCCGTCCGCTGCGCGCCGTCGATCCAGTCCTGCGGACCGGAGACGTGGCCGATGCGCCGGTGCCCCTGTTCAATCAGATGCGCGACGGCAAGGCGCGCCCCGAGCTTTTGGTCCACCATGGCCCCGCTGAACCGGCCCTCACCACTGGAACCGACCACCACCACCGGGACATCCAGGCTCAGCTTTTCCAAGGCAGCCAGGGTTTCAGCATGGGGCACCAGGGCCACGATCCCGTCCACTCCCTGGTCCATAAAGTGGCGCACCGCATCGGCGACGGACTCCGCGCCCACCTCCCTCAGTGCGGCAATGCTCACGAAGTAGCCCGCGTTGCGCGCCGCCTGTTCCACCCCGAGCAGCGTGTTGGCCGGGCCGTATTGGGACAGTTCGCTCGCCAGGACGCCGATGGTATGCGATCGCCGCGTCACCAGGCTGCGCGCCGCAGTGTTCCGCCGGTATCCCAGCTCGGCAATGGCGGCCTCAACACGCTCCCTGGTTGCCTTGCTGACATTGGGGTGGTTGTTGATGACACGGGATACCGTCTGGTGCGAGACGCCGGCGCGTTCCGCCACATCTTCAAGTCGCGGAAGGCGCCGCTCGCTGCTGTTGACCATGAAGCTATTGTGCGCGAGCATGCGGCGCATCGGCGAACAGGCCCGGAACGGACGGGATATGTCGGAAAAATTATACTTGAAGATTCAACTAAGAAGTCGTAGAATTAACGTATGACGCAGACACTCGACCGCCCGCCGGTACTATTCCTGAGCCACGGCGCCCCGCCCTTGGCTGATGACGCCCGCTGGACCCGCGAGCTCAGCGCCTGGTCCGGAGCGTTCGGCAAACCCAAGGACATCCTGATGGTGTCGGCACACTGGGAAAACGCGCCCGTGACACTCAGCGCCACCGTGAACAAACCGGGCCTGGTGTACGACTTCTGGGGCTTCCCGCAGAAGTACTACGACGTCACTTACGACGCTCCCCAGGCGGCGGAACTCGCCACCGAAGTGGAAAAGCTCGTCTCCACCCACGGCCACCACGTGGAACGCGACGAGGAGCGCGGCCTGGACCACGGCGCCTACGTGCCGCTGGTCGAAATGTACCCGGAGGCCGACGTCCCGGTGCTCCAGATGTCCATGCCCACTCTGGATCCGCAGGGCCTGTTCAACCTGGGCAAGAGGCTGGCGCCGCTGCGGGACCGCGGCACGCTCATCGTCGGCTCCGGCTTCACCACGCACAACCTGCGCTGGTTCAACCCGGCCGGCGGGCCCGACACAGCGCCGCCCTCCGCCTCAAGCGAGTTTGACCATTGGGCCCAGGAAACCATGGAAGCCGGCGACGTCGATTCCATCCTCGACTTCCTGCACAAGGCACCGGCAGCCCGCGAGGCCCATCCGCGCAGCGAGCACTGGGCCCCGCTCTACGTTGCCCTGGGTGCCGCCTACGAATCCGGCGACCTGAAGGCCAAAACAGCCGTCGACGGATTCTGGTTCGGCCTGTCAAAGCGTTCCTGGACGCTCACCGGAGAATAGGCCGGGCAATAAACACCGGCAACAAAAAACCTCCGGCCACCTGTCACCAGGAAGCCGGAGGTTTTCCACTCTTCGCTAAAAGAGTGGGCCCTGTGGGGATCGAACCCACGACCCACGGATTAAAAGTCCGATGCTCTACCAACTGAGCTAAAGGCCCCAGCTGACGGCCTGGCGGCGCGCGGCAAGCGCACGCCTTCGAGCTGTCAGCCCAGTCCATTTCTGGACGTTAAATACTGTACCGCACGCCGGGGGCAGCTTTGGCACAACGGCGAGTGGCGCCGTCGGACATTCACGGCGGCGTCACCGGTGTCCCTTTCTTTGTACGCATTCCACTACTCCTAAAGCCGCCGGGCGGCAAGCTCGATAACAGAAGAGCACAGGAGTAGCGTGGGGGGCATGAGCGAGCAAGCAGGATCCAGGGCCTACGGCGGAGCAAACCGGCATCACAAGCCCAAGCCTTTTGCGCCCATCGACTTCGAGCCGTTCGCGGGCGGCGCGGATCCTGCACGGGTATCCGAAGCTGCCCACCTGGCCGCCCAGGCGCTGGTGCGCCACGGCCGCGACAGCGATGATCCCAAGGTAACCAGGCGCCTGGTCAAACTGGCTGATGAGCAGGGCCTGGAAGCCATTGCCGAAATGTGGGCGGAAAGCCCGGCGCGCTCCCTGCCCGGCGCCCTCTGGCGCCTCTACGCGTTGCGTGCAGCGACCATCCAGGACCCCGAACGCATCTCCGTCTACTTCAAGGCCGGCAAGGACACGGCGCAGGTCTCCAATGTCGTTGCCGGGGCGGCCGAGCCGCCGGGAGCGGACGAGATGAAGACGATGGCGGATGCCATCCTCTCCGGAGCGTTCGATGGCGAGTTCGACGTCGCGCTGGAACGTTCCGCCGCTTTCTGCCGCGTGGTGGCCCTGGGCCAGGCCACGCTGGCCGACGGCGCCGAACACAGCAATGAAAACCACGCCAGCAAACTGACCCGCAATTCCCACCTCCTGGTGAAGACAGCGGAGGACCTGGAGCACGCGGCCAACGCCTGGCGCCTGGGAGAACTGGACTGACCCGTCCCCGGCTGCCGGCGCTTCGCAAGTCTGCCATTGTTACGCACGGAGGGGCCCGGCTGTCAATGTTGACTTGGTTCAGCCAAAGTAGAAAACTGAAACCGGTGCCGAACCGCGAAACCCCCGGGCTTCAACATTTAGCCGCCTAGAGCGGCCTACCGCCGAGAGGCGTATCCGGTTCGGCACCACTTTTATGCCCGCGTTGATGTGCCGGTAAAGTAATCCCCATGTGCGGGTCAACGTCAAGTCACATGGCCCAGCGGCCACATTCCATGCAGATCCCTACCCACGTCGCTGCCCCAAGCGGAACCCGAAGGTGAAGCTCCGCCTCTTTCCGCAGGAGCCCGCGGGGCTGAATCTCCTCTCGCAGATGGCCGGCCAGATCGTCCTCGCCACCGGGACCCTCGCCGAGATCCTTGGCGTTCCGGCCGCGGAGCACAGCCGCCTCGTGGAGGACATGCACAATCACGAGGCCAAATCGGCTGAGCTGCAGTTCGCCCTGCTGACCCACATGCGCACCAGCTTCGTAAATCCCCTGCCGCGCGAGGACATGTACGCCCTGTCCCGCTACCTCAACGAAGCCATGGAGAAGCTGGACGCCGCCGCTGAACTGGTGGCCCTGTACAAGCTTGAACGGCACCCCAAGCGCGCCACGGACCAGCTCGAGATCATTAGCCGGCAAGCCGAGCTCACGGTTGACGCGATGCGCCGCCTGAACAACCTGGACGACCTTGAGGACTACTGGATCGAGATCCTCCGCCTGGCCAAGCGCGCGGAACGGACCCACCGGGTATGGGTGGCGGACATGCTCACGGACATGAAGTCCGCCCAGTACGCCCGGAACCGGGATGTTGCCAACCAGCTTGTGGAAGTCACCAAGGACATGCGGCGCATCGCCACCCAGGTAGGCAGCATCATCGTCAAGGAATCCTGACGTGGCCTTGGTCTTTTTTGCCGTAGTGGTGGCCGCCGCCGCAACGTTCGCGTTCCTCAATGGCTTCCGCGATGCTTCGACGTCCGTGGCGCTGGCCGTGCGGACCCGTGCCCTGACCCCCACGGTGGCAGTGCTGCTCGCTGCCCTCTTCAACTTCGTTGGCGCCGCGCTGAGTGCGGGCCTGGCGCTCCAGGTGAGCCGGGACTGGATCTCGCTGCCGCAGGGGGAAAACGGCCTGACCATCCTGCTCGCCGGCCTGCTCAGCGCCGTGCTGTGGGGCATCTACACCTGGTGGCGGGGCATCCCATCCTCCTCCACGCACGCCTTGGTGGGCGGGCTGGCAGGCGCCGGTCTCGCCAGTGTGCTGGTGGGCGGCAACTACGTGGGCGGCGTGAACAACTCGCTGCTGTTCCAGGTGGTGCTCCCCCTCCTGCTGTCTCCCATCCTCGCGTTCGCGGGCGCGTACCTGCTCGTGTGGCCGGCCACCTGGGCGGCCCGGTACACGCCCCCCAGCGTGGTGAACAGCCGGTCGCGCCGGACCCAGTCGGTCGCGGCCGGAGCGGTGGCCTTCGGCCACGGGCTGCAGGACGGACAACGGACCAGCGCCGTGCTGCTCCTGGCGCTCCTTGCCTCGGGCCTGTCCGACGGCGGCGCCATGCCGGGGTGGGTGGCTTTGCTCCCGGCAGCCATGCTCACGGCGGGAACCCTGGCCGGAGGGTGGCGCATCTCCTACACGATCGGCTACAAGCTCACCCGGATAGATCCGCTGCGAGGCTTCGTCGCCCAGCTGTACAGCTCGGTCATCCTGCTGCTCGGCGCGATCGGGCTGCACTGGCCCGTTTCCACCACGCACACCGTGACGGCAGCGGTGCTGGGTGCCGGCAGCAACCAGGGCTTCCCGGTGACCAACCGCGGCCTTGTGCTCAGGATCCTGGCTTTCTGGGTCCTCACCCCCGTTGTCACGGCGGCGGCGGCCTTCGTGCTGGAACTGTCGCTCTCGCCCTTGACCAAGTTGTAGGCCCCGGCGTCAGGGACCCAGGCTCCAGCGACCCTGGCTTCAGGGATCCCGGCGTCAGGGACCTAGGGGCTTATCCGAAGCGGCCGGAGACGTAGTCTTCAGTGGCCTTCTGGGTGGGGTTGCTGAAGATGGTGTGGGTGTCGCCCACTTCGATCAGCTTGCCCGGCTTGCCGGTTCCCGCGATGTTGAAGAACGCGGTCCGGTCCGAGACGCGCGCAGCCTGCTGCATGTTGTGCGTCACGATGACCACGGTGTACTGGTCCTTGAGGTCATTGATGAGGTCCTCAATGGCCAGGGTGGAGATGGGGTCCAGCGCGGAGCAGGGCTCGTCCATGAGGATGACCTGCGGCTCCACCGCGATGGCCCGGGCGATGCACAGGCGCTGCTGCTGGCCGCCGGAGAGTCCGGACCCCGGCTTGGCGAGACGGTCCTTCACTTCGTTCCACAGGTTGGCGCCCTGCAGCGACCGCTCCACGAGGGCATCGGCCTCGCCCTTGGAGATCTTGTGGTTGTTCAGCCTCACTCCGGCCAGGACATTGTCGCGGATGGACATGGTGGGGAACGGGTTGGGCCGCTGGAACACCATGCCGATCTGCGAGCGCACGGTCACCGGGTCCACACCCTGGCCGTAGAGGTTGTCCCCGTCCAGCAGCACTTCGCCTTCGACCCGGGCGCCCGGAATGACCTCGTGCATGCGGTTCAGCGTGCGCAGGAACGTGGACTTTCCGCAGCCCGACGGGCCGATGAATGCCGTGACGGACTTGGCTTCGATGTTGATGCTCACGTCCTCAACGGCCAGGAACTTGCCGTAGTAGACGTTCAAATCCTTGACGTCGATGCGCTTAGACATGGTATTCCTTCACTTGCTGGATACGAATTGAATTTTACCGGCGGACTAGCGGCCGGTCTTGGGTGCGAAGGCCCTGGCGATCAGCCGTGCGCCGAGGTTCAGCAGCATGACCAGGATGATCAGCACCAGGGCGGCACCCCAGGCCCGCTGCGAGGACGGATCCGGGCTGGACGGCGAGGTGGGGTTCAGGATCTGGGTGTAAATGAACGTGGGCAGCGAGGCCATCCAGCCGCTGAAAACGTTGTTATTGATGCTGGTGGCGAAGCCTGCGGTCACCAGGATGGGGGCGGTCTCGCCGATCACGCGGGCAATCGCCAGGGTGACGCCGGATGCGATGCCGGAGATCGCCGTCGGGATGACCACCCGGAGGATGGTGCGCCATTTGCGGACGCCCAGTGCGTAGGCCGCCTCGCGAAGCTCGTTCGGGACGATCTTGAGCATTTCCTCACTGGACCGCACCACTACCGGGATCATCAGGACAGAAAGCGCGACGGCGGCAACGGCACCTGTTTTGGTGCCCGGCCCCACAACCGCGAAGAAGAAGGCGGCAGCGAAGAGGCCGGCAACGATCGACGGGATGCCCGTCATGACGTCCACGAAGAACGTGATGGCGCGGGCCAGCGGGCGGTCCTCGCCGTACTCGACGAGGTAGACGGCAGTCAGGAGGCCCACCGGCACTGAAATGACGGTGGCCAGCAGGGTGATCTGGATGGTGCCGAGGAGGGCGTGGTAGATGCCGCCCACCACGGGCGTGCCTTCCTCAACGCTCTTGTTATCAAAGGCGCCCGTCACGCCGTTCATGGAGGTGGTGAGGAAGCCGGGGTCCAGGAGTCCGGGGAGCCCGTTGACCAGTACCGTCCAGATCACCGAAATCAGCGGCAGTAGTGCCACCAGGAAGGAGCCCACCACCAGGCATGTTGCCAGTTTGTCCTTGGCCTTGCGGCCTCCTTCGACGGCGGCGCTCCAGCCCACGAGGCCGGCGGTGAAGAGGATGGCGGAGACAATTCCCCAGCCGAACGCGTTGAATCCGACAACAGCGAGGATCGCGGCGCCGACTACCAGCGCAAGGGCAAGGACGACGTACGGCGCGAATTTGGGCAGCTGGCCCTTGGTGAGCGCGGAACGCTTGCGGACCGGTGTGAGGGTGGAGGTCATTTAGTTGGCTCCCGAGAATTCTTTGTGCCGGCTGATGATCCAGCGGGCAATCATGTTGACGCCCAGGGTGATGATGAACAGGACCAGGCCTGCCGCGATCAGCGTGCTCACCTTCAGGCCGCTGGCCTCCGGAAAGTTCAGGGCGATTTCAGCGGCGATGGTCTGGTTGCCGGACTGGATCAGGCTGGCGGTGAGGGCGCCGGAGGAGAGCACCAGCGCCACGGCCATGGTCTCGCCGAGGGCGCGGCCCAGCCCCAGCATCACGGCGCTCACGATGCCCGGGCGGGCGAACGGGATAACTGCCATCCTGATCATTTCCCAGCGGGTGGCTCCCAGTGCCAGGGCGGCTTCCTCATGCAGCTTGGGGGTCTGCAGGAAGATTTCGCGGCTAAGGGACGTGATGATGGGAAGGACCATGACCGACAGGACGATTCCGGCGGTGAGGATGGTTTTCCCGGTGGCCGACGCGGGCCCCTGGAAGATGGGCAGCCAGCCCATGTTGTTGGCCAGCCAGTCATAGGCCGGGGAGATTTCCCTGGCCAGGAACGCCGCACCCCAGGCGCCGTAGACCACCGACGGGATTGCGGCCAGGAGGTCGATCACGTAACCAAGGCCCGAGGCGAGGCCCCGGGGTGCGAAGTGCGAAATGAAGAGCGCCACTCCGATGGCCACCGGGGTGGCAATGACCAGGGCGATGACGGCTGCGATCAGGGTGCCGATGACGATGGGCCAGATGTAGGCGAAGAAGCCTTCGCCGCCCTGGATCTTGTCAGGCGAAGCCACCAGCGCCGGGATCGCCTGGACTACCAGGAACAGGGCAACGCCAAAGAGCACGGCAAGGATCAGGCACCCTGCGGCCAGGGCTGCTCCGGAAAAGACCTTGTCGCCGGCGCGCCCTGCGCACCGGGACTGTGTCAGGGAGGTGGTGGTCACAAACGATCCTCTGGTTCGAATAGAACCGACTGCCTCGCGCCGGATGGATCCGGCAGGCAGCGGTGAAACTGGCTTATTTCGGACAAACACCTAGGTTCCCTGCCCCGCACGACGGTCTGTGACCGTCCCGTTCGGGACAGGGAACCTTGGTCAGGCTCGTGTTTCCACTATGCCCTGTTGCGCAATGTATTTCCCTAGGACTTGACCTTGATGGTCTCGATGGCCGCGGCGGCCTTTTCCTGCAGGTCCTTCGACAGCGGGGCGGACTTTGCAGCGTCGGCTGCAGCCTGCTGGCCGGCGTCCGAGACGACGTAGCTTTCGAAGGCCTTCACCAGGTCAACGGTTTCCTGGCTGTCGTAGGTGGAGCAGACAACGTGGAAGGACACCAGGACCACCGGGTATGCACCTTCGATGGTGGTCTTGCGGTCCAACTTGATGGAGAGGTCGCTGGCGGAACGGCCTTCAACGGGCTTGCCGGCGTCAACAGCCTTGGCTGCAGCTTCGGCTGAAATCTTGGTGAAGGTTTCGCCCACCTTGATCTGGGCGATCCCCAGCTTGCCGCTGACGGCCGAGTCATCGGCGTAGGTCACGGCGCCCGGGGTGTCGGTGACGGTCTTGACCACGCCGGAGGTGCCCTTGGCGTTCTCGCCCTTCAGCGAGGCCGGCCACACACCGGAAGCCTTGTCGGTCCAGGTTTCCGGAGCGGCGGCCGACAGGTAATCGGTGAAGTTGCTGGTGGTTCCGGAGTCGTCCGAGCGGTTCACCGGGGTGACCTTCAGGTCCGGCAGCGTGACATCCGGGTTCATGGCCGCAATGGCGGGATCGTTCCAGTTGGCGATCTCACCGCGGAAGATCTTGGCCACCGTGACGGCATCAAGCTTCAGTTCCTTGACATCGGGAATGTTGAAGGCGATGGCGATCGGCGAGATGTAGACCGGGATGTTGACGGCACCTTCGGGGCCGCAGACGTCCTTGGATGATGCGAACTCTTCGTCCTTGAGGTAAGCATCGGAGCCGCCGAACTGTGCGGAGCCGTCCAGCAGGGCCTTGCGGCCTGCACCGGAACCGTCGGGTGAGTACTGGACGTTGGCACCCTGGTTTGCGGACGCGAAGTTGGTCTTCCAGACGTCCATCGCCGCACCTTGCGCGGAGGAACCGATGCCGGTGAGCGTGCCGGTGACTTTGGCGCCGGTGGCGGACGGAGCACCGGACTGTGCGGTGCCCGTGGCGTTGTCGGAACCGCAGGCGGTGAGCGCGAGCGCGCCGGCTGCGATGACAGCGATAGCCGCGTGGCGGCCGAAGCGGAGTGCCTTCACTGAATGTACCCCTTCCAGGGATTTCTGATGCGTAGCGGACCGGAGACGTCCGAACAAAAAAAGTTGCGTACTTTTTGTACCTTTATCGAAGTTAGGGGCCGTAGGTAACGGGATGTATGGACCAAGGTGAACGGACGGTTAACGACGGCGGGACATCGGCTGACAAGTGCAGCGTCGCCATTGCGCACATCACATCTGCGGCCTTAGTGCAACACCTGTGAATAGACTGGAACCCATGGCCCCCGCGACAGGAATTTCCGCAAGCAGAAGATTCCTGCGAGCCCGGGTGCGCACCGGGGTGGTCCGGAGCCGGAACTCCCTCGTGCCCGCCATCCAGATGACCGTGTGCGCCGTCGGAGCTTATGCGTTCGCCGAGTACGTCCTGGGCCACTCCGGCCCGCTCTTCGCGGCCACGTCCTCGCTCATCGCACTGGGGTTTTCCCGGGACCCGAGGCTGCGGCGGGTCATGGAAGTCGGCCTGGGCTGCACCATCGGCATAGCCGTGGGTGACCTCCTGCTGCACTGGCTGGGGCCCGGGATCTGGCAGGCCGCCGTCGTACTTTTGTTTTCCATCCTGCTGGCCCGCTTCCTGGACAGCGGCACGATCTTCACTACTCAGCTCGGCCTGCAGTCCCTGCTCGTGGTGTTGCTGCCGGCACCCGCCGGAGGGCCGTTCACCCGGAGCATCGACGCCGTGGTGGGCGGGGTGTTCGCCCTGCTCGTCACCATCCTGGTGCCCAAGGATCCGCGGCGGGAACCCCGGAAGGATGTGCAGAAGCTACTGCACGAGCTCGCCGAGGTGCTGCGCGAGTGTGCGTCCGCACTGGCGAACAGCGACTCCACCGAGGCCTGGCACGCGCTGGTCCGCGGCCGGAACTGCCAGCCGCTGGTGGACCGGATGCGCCAGTCGCTCCGTGCTGCCGGTGAGGTGGCCACGCTGGCCCCGGCCTACCGCCGGCACCGCGACGAGATCGACAGGCTGGAGCAATCGCTGGATTTCATCGACCTCGCGCTCCGCAACAGCCGCGTGTTCGCCCGGCGCCTGACAAGCGCCATCAACCACGCCGCCCTCTCGGACGAGGCCACCGAGAACATCGCCGAGGTGCTGCAGGAAACCGCGGCCGCCATCGACGAGCTGTCGCTTGGTCTTGCGGAGATGCACGAAGGCGCGCGGCGGGCACATCTGAGGACGTCACGGCTGGAGCTGACGGAGATCGCCGGGCGGCTGCATCCGCGGCTGCTGGATGTGCAGCGGCTCGAAGGCGAAACTGTGGTCATGCTGTTCCGGCCCCTGATGGTGGACCTGCTCGAGGCCAGCGGCATGGACTCGAAGGAAGCCCGGGACATCCTCCCGCCGCTGTAGCGGGTTGAGCATGTAGCGGGCTGGCGCGGCGGCGCTGGCGGCGGGAAGGCCCGGCGCGCTGGTTGTCGCTGGCCCCGGATAGTGTGGAGCAATGGCAACAAAGACTTCCCGGGCCTCGAAAGCGCCCGCCTACAAATGCGCCGAATGCGGCTGGACCACCGTCAAGTGGGTGGGACGCTGCGGCGAGTGCCAGGCGTGGGGCACCGTTGAGGAAACCGGCGCCGCTGTTGCGCGTACGACGGCGGCCACTACAGTTCTGGAGCCGGCCCGCCGCATCGCAGAGGTCGACGCCACCACGGCAGCGTTTTTGCCCACCGGCGTGGATGAGCTGGACCGCGTTTTGGGCGGCGGGCTGGTGCCGGGAGCGGTTATCCTGCTGGCCGGTGAACCCGGCGTGGGCAAGTCCACACTGCTTCTGGACGTGGCGGCCAAGTTCGCCCGGACTGCGCAGGACGTCCTCTACATCACGGGCGAGGAGTCAGCGGCGCAGGTGAAGCTCCGCGCCGAGCGGATCGACGCCGTCGCGGATTCCCTGTATCTCTCCGCAGAAACCGACCTCGGCCAGGCCCTCGGCCAGGTGGAGAAAATCGAGCCGCGCTTGCTCATCCTGGACTCCGTCCAGACCCTGAGCAGCGCGGATGTGGACGGCAGCGCGGGCGGTGTGTCGCAGGTCCGCGAGGTCGCGGCCTCCATCATTTCCGCGGCAAAAAGGCGCAACATGACCACACTGCTGGTGGGCCACGTGACCAAGGACGGTTCCATCGCCGGACCGCGACTGCTGGAGCACCTGGTGGACGTGGTGTGCCAGTTCGAAGGCGAGCGCCATTCCCGGCTGCGGCTCCTGCGGGCCGTGAAGAACCGGTACGGCCCCACCGACGACGTCGGCTGCTTCGACCTCAACGAGGACGGCATCCTCGGGCTTACGGACCCCAGCGGCCTATTCGTGAGCCGCACCAAGGAGCCGGTGTCCGGCACATGCATCACCGTAACGATGGAAGGACGCCGGCCGCTGCTGGCCGAGGTGCAGTCGCTCCTCGCCGAAAGCCCCAATTCGCAGCCCCGCCGCGCCACCAGCGGCCTCGACAGTTCCCGGGTGTCCATGCTGCTGGCGGTGCTGCAGCAGCGCGCCGGCTGCCTGCTGCACAAGGACGATTCCTACGTGGCAACTGTGGGGGGCGTGAAGCTCAGCGAACCCGCAACGGACCTCGCCGTTGCGCTGGCGGTGGCCTCGGCCAAGGCACGGAAGCCCCTGCCCATCCGGCTGATCGCGTTCGGCGAGGTGGGCCTGGCCGGCGAAGTCCGCCCCGTTCCCGGCATCAACCAGCGCATCCAGGAAGCCCACCGGCTGGGCTTCACCCATGCAGTGGTCCCGGCCAGTCACAACGGTCCCGGCCCCATCCCGTCCGGCTTCTCCGTCCGGGAAGTGGAACACCTGACCGAGGCGCTGAGCCTGCTTATCGGATAGGGGTGGGTTCGCTGGGTGCCCCGGATTTCCGCGGCACCCCGACCGAGTTTCTCCTGATCAGCCGCGCAGTAAACATCGGCGTCACGGCGGCGGGTTTGCGGCCTTCGATCTGCCGGACCAACGCTTCCGCGGCCGCCACGCCCATCTCGTAGACAGGCTGGGCGATGACCGTTAGCGGCGGATTGGTGAGCCTCGTCCAGGCAAAGTCGTCGTACATGAGGAACGAAACGTCTTCGGGGATGGATAGGTTCAGTTCCTGGATGGCTTCGACGACGCTGAGCGCAATGAGGCCGTCTGAGGCGACCACCGCGGTGGCCGGGTCGGGCATAAGGAGAACCTCGCGTGTGATGTTCCGGATGGATTCGGCGTCCCCGGCGTTGAACCGCACCAGGTCCTCGGGAAGCGTCAGGCCGGATTCCAGGAAAGCACGCCTCATGCCGTTGACGCGCTCTGCTATCTGGGATGAATCCAACTGCACCCCTTCGCTGTAGGGGACCGCGGATTTGAGCGTGGAGATAAACGCGATCCTCCGGTGCCCGGCTTCGATGAGGTATCGCGTGGATTCGTACGCCACTCCGGTCATTTCCACGGTTACGGTGTCTATCTGGAGGCCGTCTGCCGTGCGGTCGAGAAGAACCAGGGGGCGTCCGGAATCCTGAACCCGCTGAAGATGTTCCGTATCGGATGATGATGCAGGTGCCACGATGAGCCCGTCCACCCGCTTGTCCAAGAGCACTTGGACGGCGTCAACTTCGGCCGTCCTTTCCTCATCGGTGTTAATCAGGATGACGTTGAAGCCGCTCTTCTTTGCGGTGTCGGTGATGCCCCTTGTGGCAAGGCCGAAGTGCGGGTTTTCGATGTCCCCCACCACCACGCCGATAGTGTTCGATTTTCCAGTATTCATGCTGCGGGCGAGTTCATTCGGGCGGTAGGAAAGCTCCTCCGCGGCGGCCAGGACCCGCTCGCGTACGTCTTCACTCACGGCCCCGTAGTTTCCCAGTGCGCGTGCCGCCTGGGCTTTGGAGACGTTGGCGGCTTTTGCCACGTCAGCGACGGTGATATCCCGCCGCCTCGAACCATTGCTGCTCATTTACGCCTTCCGGAGGGGCCTTGACGGCCGGTGTGGCTTGGGTTACATTTTTAGCAACCCACTGTGAGTCCGGTCTCAATCGTAGGTGGTGAGACCGGACTCAGCAAGGGGATTTCGACAAAAAGGGCCGAAGGCCGCCTGCTTCCCAAGATTGGAAAATGCTGTGACCAAACGACTGAACTTCCGCCCCGGGGTGATCGTTGCAGCTGCCGTTGCAACCCTCCTGGCGCTCTCCGGCTGCGGCGGATCGACCCCCGCTTCGTCCTCCACTTCCGCCGAGAACCCCTATGGACTTATCCAGGCCGGCACCGTCCGGGTTGCCAGCCTGGGCGATTCGAAGCCGTATACCTTCGCTGACGCGCAGGGTAACTTCACCGGCTTCGACGTGGAGCTCTTCAAGGACGTGGCCCACCGCGCCGGCGTAGACAATGTGGTCTTCACCGGACAGGACTTCTCCGGCCTGCTCGCCGCGGTTGCCAACGGGCAATTCGACGTCGGCGTGGCCGCCATCGGCATCACGGACAAGCGCAAGGAAACCGTTGACTTCTCCGACGGCTACCTCGCCGGCTACCTGACCGTCATCACCACCAAGACGTCGGGCATCACGGATGCCAACGGCCTGTCCGGCAAGCGGCTCGGCGTGGTGCAGGGAACGCTTCAGGAAGCGTACGCGGTAAAGAACTTCACCTCGGCCAACCTGGTCCGTTTCCCGGACAACAACACTGCAATTGCCGCGGTCAACAGCGGTTCCGTGGACGCCCACTTCCTGGACTACGAGGCAGCCAAGGCATACCAGGAACAGCACGGCCTGGTCAGCGCGGCAGACATCCCGTCCTTCGACGCACCGGCCGGGTTCGCCGTCGCGAAGGGAAAGACCGCCTTCAAGGAGGCCCTGAACAAGGGACTGGCAGAGGCGATGGAAGACGGCACCTGGAAGAAGCTTTACCAGAAGTGGTTCCCCGGATCGCCGATGCCCGAGCAGTACCTGCCCAAGGCAGAACAAACGGCTACTCCCGCCCCAAGCAAGTAGCCCTACACAAGCCGATGGCCCGGGCACCCCTGCCTGGCCAAGAGTCCGGCTGCCAATGACCGGGCTGGCCGCCATCCGCGGCCAGCCCGGGATTCACAAGCTACCTACGTCTGAGAGCAACCATGGACTGGCTCAACACCATCATCCGTACATTTTTCGACTTCGGCGCAATGGCCGAAGTCCTGCCCCAACTTCTCGGGGTCGGCCTTCTCAACACCCTGATCATTTCCGTCGCGGCGACCATCATCGGGGTCGCCCTGGGCATGATCGTTGCGGTCATGGGCATCTCCCCGTCCAAGTGGCTTCGTGTGCCGGCCCGGATCTACACCGATCTTTTCCGCGGCCTGCCCGCCATCCTGACCATCCTGCTGATCGGACAAGGCTTTGCCCGGCTCAGCCAGTCCATCTTCGGGCCCTCGCCTTACCCCCTGGGCATCATCGCGCTAAGCCTGATCGCCAGCGCCTACATCGGCGAAATCTTCCGGGCGGGCATTCAGAGCGTAGACAAAGGGCAGGGAGAGGCCTGCCGGGCACTGGGCATGAGCTATGCCAGGTCGATGGCCCTGGTAGTGGTGCCGCAGGGTATCCGCAGGGTCCTGCCGGCCCTGGTGAACCAGTTCATCGCCATCGTCAAGGATTCCTCCCTCGTCTACTTCCTGGGCCTGCTGGTCACTGAGCGGGAACTCTTCCGCGTGGGACAGGACGCGGCCGTACTGTCCGGAAACCTCTCACCGCTGGTCATGGCAGGCATCTTCTACCTGGTGATCACGGTGCCCCTGACCCACCTGGTCAACTACTTCGACAACAGGTTCAGGACCGGCCGCCGCCGCCCGTCAGCCCCCAGCAGCGGACTGAACGAAGTCAAAGAACTCGACGCGGCCTCGCCGCTGATCACCGGGAGCAACACATGAGCCTCGCAAGCAACACTGCCAGCACCGCAGCCGGCGCGGAAAGCCAGACCTTCCACGGCTCCAGCCTGGAACTGAAGAACCTGACCATGGCCTACGGGGACATCGAGGTACTCCGCAACGTCAGCCTTGCTGTTCCCCCCGGGACCACTACCTGCATCATCGGGCCCTCGGGCTCCGGCAAGTCCACGCTGCTTCGAGGCGTCAACCGCCTCCATGAACCCAAGAGCGGGGACGTGCTGCTGGCCGGCGAAAGTGCCCTGCAGGTCAAACCGGACCTCCTGCGCGCCCGCATCGGCATGGTCTTCCAGCACTTCAACCTCTTCCCGGACCACACCGCCCTCGAGAATGTGGCACTGGCGCTCTGGAGTGTCAAGGGCATGCCCAAGGCCGAAGCAAGGGAACACGCCCGTCGCCGCCTCGCAGAGGTTGGTCTCGCGGAGCGCGCTGACCATCGGCCACGGGACCTCTCCGGCGGCCAGCAGCAGCGCGTCGCCATCGCACGTGCCCTCGCCATGGAACCGGAAGTGATGCTTTTCGACGAAGCAACCAGCGCCCTGGACCCGGAACTCGTCAAAGGCGTGCTGAACCTCATGGCAGGCCTTGCCAAGCGCGGCATGACCATGGTCGTGGTCACCCACGAAATGGGATTCGCCCGCAAAGTCGCCGATCAGGTTGTCTTTATGGACGAAGGTGAAGTCGTGGAATCCGGGACGCCCGCCGATTTGTTCGACAACCCCCGCAGCGAACGTCTGCAGCGCTTCCTTTCGGAGGTGCTGTAATGCCTGATACTTCAACGGCACCCATCCGCACCGCCGTCGTCGGCTTCGGGATCTCAGGCAGCGTCTTCCATGCACCGCTGATCGCAGCCGATGCCGGCTACTCCCTCGACGTAATCGTGACGGCGGATCCGGAGCGTGCCGCCGAGGCGGCGCTGCGCTACCCGAAAGCCCGGATCGTTCCGACACCGCAGGCTCTGTTCGCGCTGGCCGCCGACCTTGACCTCGTGGTCCTCGGGACTCCCCCGCTCACCCACTTCGACTTGGCTGCAACGGCAATAGCCCACGGCCTCCATGTGGTGGTGGACAAGCCGTTCGTCACCATATCAGCCCACGGCGACGAGCTCACCTCCCGAGCGGCCGACGCCGGTGTGCAGCTGACGGTTTTCCAGAACCGCCGGTGGGACGCCGACTTCCTGACGCTCCAAAAGCTCGTGCGCGAGGATGCCCTGGGCGAAATACGCAGCTTCGAATCGCGCTTTGAGTGGTGGCGGCCGGAAGGATTCGGGAACTGGCGTGACACCGCCACCCTCACGGACGGGGGCGGCATCCTCCACGACCTCGGCGCCCACCTGATAGACCAGGCCATCCAGCTGTTCGGTCCCGTGCAGGACAGCTACGGGGAAACAGCAAACCACAGTCCCCACCCGGAGGGCGCCGACACCGAAGCGTTCGTGTCCCTGTTCCACGAATCCGGAGTCCGGTCCAGGCTGTGGATGAACGGCATGGCAGCCCAGGCCGGCCCGCGCTTTCACGTGCTGGGCTCCAAGGCCGGCTACACCAAATGGGGCCTGGACAGCCAGGAGCCGGCACTCGCAGCCGGAATGCCACCGTCGGATCCTACCTACGGTGTTGAGCCCCAGGACTCTTGGGGGGTCCTCGGAAGCGACGGAGATGCTGCGCCCGTACCTGCCGAGCGGGGTAACTACCCCCGGTTCTACGTGGAGCTCGCAGCGGCCCTCCGCGGACAGGGTCCGTTACCCGTACAACCCGCCGAGTCCCTCGAAGTCCTCAGGATCATCGAAAAGATCCACGCCTTCGCATAGCCGCGGGGCAATCCCGCACGAACAACACCAATCACCGAAGAAAGGGAAGACGTATGTCCTCCACCGCCTCACCCAAACGCGTCGCTATCATCGGCGGCGGCATCCTCGGAGTATCCACCGCCGTCCACTTGCTCCGCCAAGGCGCATCCGTGGTCCTGCTGACCGAACGCGGCCTTGCGAGTGAAGCCACCGGCAGATCGCTCTCCTGGCTCAATTCCGCCGGTGAGCGGTCCACGCCGTACCACCTGCTGCGCCTCGCCGGCGTGGACCGATACCGCACCCTCTTCGCAGCAGATCCCGGCAGGGAGTGGCTCCAGTTCGGCGGCGGCCTCATGTGGAATGCGGCCGGACAGCAGGCCGCAACGGAAGCCCGCCACGCCTATGAGAAGTCCGTCGGCTACGACTCCAGGCTGCTCGCACCGGAGGAAATCGCCGCCGCCACCTCCGGCATCGACGCCGCCGCCGTTCCTGATATTGCCATCTTCAATCCCGGGGAAGGCTGGGTCAGCCTGCCGGACCTGGTGGAATTCCTCATGGAGGAATTCCACGCCCGCGGCGGCCAACTGGTCCTCAACGCAGGCAAAACCTCCGTAACGGTCCACGGGGGGCGGGCTACCGGCGTCGAAACAGCGGCGGGCGAGACCTACCAGGCTGATGCGGTGCTGGTGGCCTGCGGCGCCGCAACGCCATCCGTCGTCGCACCGCTCGGCGTCGAGATCCCGAACGGTTCCCCCGTCTCCATGCTCGTTCTGACCAAACCGGTGGACCACGAGGTCAAGGCCGTGATGAACACACCGCGGGCCGCCGTCCGCCCCAACCCCCGCAACACTTTTGCCCTGGACCACGACTGGTACGAGGACCACATCACCGAGCACCCGGACGGCACGTTCAGCATCCCCGATGGCGTGGTCCAGGAACTGGCCGACGAGGCATCCAAACTGATCGCCGGCAACCCCGATCTTAAGCCGGCCTCATGGAAGATCGGTTACAAGCCGATTCCCGGCGACGGTGAACCCGTGCTCGGTGAGCTAGGCCAGGTTCCCGGCTGCTTCGTCGCGTTCACCCACTCGGGGGCCACGCTCGGACTCATCGCCGGAGAACTTCTCTCCGACGAGATCATGTCCGGGAACAAGCACCCCATGCTGGCCGCCTTCCGGCCAGACCGCTTCGCCTAGGGGGCCCTCGGGCCCCCTTTCGCTCCACAAGAAGGGGCGCCTGCCGCATTGGCAGGCGCCCCTTGCGTCAATTACTCAAGCCTGTTTGGCTCCGGCGCTAGGCCTTTTTGGGCGGCAGTGCCAGCTTGAAGACCTTGGCCCACGTGGAGCCAACCTGCTTCCAGATCGGACCGGTGGTGTACGGCAGGCCGTAGCGCTTGCAGATCTCCTGCACCTTCGGCGCCACCTCGGCATAGCGGTTGGACGGAATGTCCGGGAAGAGGTGGTGCTCGATCTGGTGCGACAGGTTGCCGGTCATGAGGTGCATGAACTTGGAACCGGAAATGTTGGCCGAGCCGATCATCTGCCGCACGTACCAGTCCCCGCGGGTCTCGCCTTCCACCATTTCCTCGGTAAAGGTGTCCGTTCCCTCGGGGAAGTGGCCGCAGAAGATCACTGCGTGGGCCCAGACGTTGCGGACCGCGTTGGCGGTCAGGGTGCCATAGAGCGCCTGCTTGCCGGAGCCGGTCAGCATTGCGACGGCCGGGGTTGCAGCGTAGTCCTTGGTAAACTGCTTCAGGGCCTTGATGCCAAGGGCCTTGAGGTCCTTGGTCAGGGCCTCCTTGGACTTGTTGCCCTCCTTGTAGTCGTTCAGCTCGAGATCGTAGATCGCGATGCCCCACTCGAAGACCGGGGCCAGCAGGGCGTTGTAGAGCGGGTTGCCCAGGTTGAACGGCTTCCATTCCTGATCGGCGTCCATGCGCAGGAGGTTGTACCCGACGTCGTTGTCCTTGCCCACAACGTTTGTCCAGCGGTGGTGCAGGTCGTTGTGGGTGTGCTGCCAGGCGCGGGCCGGGGTCACAAAGTCCCATTCCCAGGTGGTGGAGTGGATGTCCGGGTCCCGCATCCAGTCCCACTGGCCGTGCAGCACGTTGTGCCCGATCTCCATGTTTTCCAGGATCTTAGCCAGGCTGAGCAGCGTGGTGCCTGCAACCCAGGCACCCTTGTTCCTGCTCATCAGGAGCGTCGCGCGGCCGGAAATCTCCAGTCCGCGCTGAATCTTGATCATGCGGCGGATGTACGCGGCGTCTGAGGCTCCGCGCTTGGCCAGGATGTCGTCCTTGATGGCATCAAGTTCGCGGCCCAGCTCGGCCACCTGCTCGTCGGAGAGGTGCGCTGCGGCCGGCGGACGGACCAGGGGACTGCCGGAGGTGGCCAGTGCCCCACGGCGCGTCTTCGCGGCCGGAGCGACGGCGTCTTCCGTGGCTTCGGGTTCGTGGTTGGTAACTATTGCCATGTGGTGCTCCTCAAATGTCGAGGTTAACGG
Source organism: Arthrobacter sp. ISL-72 (assembly GCF_018613755.1). Classification (GTDB taxonomy): domain Bacteria; phylum Actinomycetota; class Actinomycetes; order Actinomycetales; family Micrococcaceae; genus Arthrobacter. Next base: position 19,991 of record NZ_JAGGPP010000017.1, on the reverse strand, counting down.
GTCCGGCGGCTGCCGAGACACACGTCTGGATTAGTTGGCCCGGCTCGCCGTGGACTTCGCCGGTGCGGAGGTCGCGGACATGCCCTGCCCGCAGGGGGATAAGGCAGCTGTGGCAGATGCCCATCCGGCAGCCGCTGGGCATCAGCAGGCCGGCGTCTTCGCCGACGTCCAGAAGCGGGGTGCTTCCGTCCGCTTCCACCTCCCGGTCGGACGCCTCAAAGGTGACCAGTCCGCCGTCGTGCCCGGCGCCGGCTGCCAGGCTGGTGGTGAAGCGTTCGATGATGAGGTTGATCGGGTCGGCCGCGAACGGCCCTTCCGGCTGGTGGGATTCTCCGGCTGCCGAGGCGGATCCCTCTGCCTCGGCAGCCGCGGCTTCGGCGGACCACAGCGCTTCGGCGTCATCCAGGAAGCCCTCGGGTCCGCAGGCATAGGCTGCGCGGTGGCGCCAGTCCGGGCAGAGTTCGTCCAGGGCGGCGGCGGAGGAAAAGTCCACCCGGCCGCGTTCGCCGGTGAACCAGTGCGTGACCTTGAAGTTGGGGAACTGGTCGGCAAGCTCCGAGAGCTCCCCTCGGAAGATGCTGTCTTCCGGGGTTCGGGCCGAGTGGATCAGCACGACGTCGGCATCCGGGCGGTGCGGGACCAGCGTGCGCACCATGGACATGACGGGCGTGATGCCGCTGCCCGCGGTGAGCATGAGCAGCGGACGGGGGTGCTCGGGGAGGATAAAGTCGCCCTGCGGCGGGGCAAGGAACAGCACGTCACCGGGGCGGGTTTCACGGACCAGGACGCTGGAAACGGCGCCGACGTCGGTCACGGTGATGGCGGGGTCCTGGCCTGCGGGAGCGCTCAATGAATACGAACGCCAGTGCCGCACGCCGTCGAGCTCGACACCGATACGTGCCCACTGGCCGGCCTGGTGGGCCTTCCACCCGCGGCCGGGACGGAAAAAGATGGTAGCGGAATCGGCCGTTTCGGCGACCACCCTCGTGACAACGCCGCGGAGCTGGCGGGCGGAGAACACAGGATTGAATAGCGACAGAATATCTTCTGGAGCTAGCGGGGTGGTCAGTACAGATGCGGCGCGCGCCAGCTTACGGAGCCGGATCATGTTATTAACCTTATGTTAGATCGAGGCATATTTCTTCTCCCAAGGCATACGATCGAACGTTCTAAACTGTTCCCCCAAAACAACTTATGGAAGTCTCTCATGAACCCACCGGCCTCGAAGAGCTCCGCAGCCCCCGCCTACGACCCGCCGTGGCTCGCCTTGCCCCGAGAGGTCAGCGCCCTGCTGCGGCCCATGATGCCCGGCATTGTGGAGGCAATCATCGATGCAGTTCCGCAGCTGGTTCCTGCCTATGCCAGGCCCATTGAGGGCCGCTTCGGACGGGGTCTTCGCCGGGGAGTGGCCGCGGCGCTGGAACGCTTCCTCCAGCTGCCCGGCACACGGCTCCCGGCTTTGTCCGAGGACAGCCGTCAGCTGGTGGCAGGGCTGGGCAGCGGTGAATTCCGCCAGGGCCGGAGCATGGACGCGCTGTTGAGCGCCTACCGCATGGGGGCGCGAGTGACATTCCGGGAGATGTCGCGGATCTCGATGGAAAAGGACCTGGGCCTGAGCGTGGTGGTGGATCTCGGCGAATCGATCCTTGCCTACATCGACGAACTGTCCGCGGTCAGTGCCGAGGCCTACGCCTTTGAACAATCTGAGCGGGCAGGCGCGGTGGACCGGCGCAGGACCGAACTCCTGGAGCTGCTGCTGATGGGCCAGGCGGACGAGGCTGCACTGCGGCAGGCGTCGTCCATGGCCGACTGGTCCCTGCCGGCGAGGATGGTTGTGGTTACGCTCCCGTTGGACAGGGCGGCGGGGCTTCGGCTGCAGCTGGGGCCGGGGACGCTGGTGGTGGAACGCGAGACCGATGCCGTGGCCCTGGTCCCGGCGCGGGAGTCCGAGGCCGGCAGGGCGGGACTGGAGAAGGTCCTGAAGGGCAGGTCCGCAGCCGTGGGGCCGGCCGGGGGCTGGGAGAAGGTGCCCGATTCCCTGCGGCTTGCTGTGCTGGCGGCTTCCGTGCTGCCGCCGCGGGAAGACCCCGAGGACGGACCCGTCTGGGCCGATGACCACCTGGCCCAGATTGTCCTCGGATCCGAGCCCTCGGCCATCGCGGAATTGGCGGAGCGCAGGCTTGCGCCCCTGGAGGGGCTGCGCCCGGCGCAGCGGGAGCGGCTGGCGGAGACGCTCCTCTCCTGGCTGCGACACTGGGGCCAGCGGGCTCCGGTGGCTGCCGAGCTCGGCATTCATCCGCAGACGGTGGGATACCGCGCGGCCCAGCTGCGCGAACTTTTCGGTGATGCGCTGGAAGATCCGCGGGCCCGCTTCGAGCTGGAACTTGCCCTGCACGCCGGGCGGCGCTAGGTCCGGAACCATGCCCGAACGGGCGGATTCTGTTGCCTTCGGGATGAGTCTCTCCTTCTTCTTGGCTCGGCTGGGGGAATAGCAGGAAACCCTTGCCAACAATACTAAGCATACTTATGGTGGGAGGACTGGCCCGGGAGCCGACTATTTGCTCATCGTGCCGATCCGGCGCACATCTTGGCCTCCAGGCCCCCGGACCCTGAGTTGAACAGCGGAACACAGCAGCAGATCAACAGTGAGGAACCAGCCCATGTACCTGCACACCCAGCTCCTGATCAACGTAATCGCCGCGGATGAACCCGATCCCGCCGCAGCCAACGCCCTCCAGGAAGGGCTTGGCGGGCAGTTCGGCGAAATGCGCACCATGATGCAGTACCTGTTCCAAAGCATGAACTTCCGCGGCGACGCCGCCGCCAAACCCTACAAGGACCTTCTCCAGGGCGTCGGAACCGAAGAGATCAGCCATGTGGAACTCATCGGAACCACCATCTCCCAGCTTTTGGACGGCTCCCCGAGGTACCAGGGCAAAAAGACCGACCCGGTGGACGAGCCGGGAGCCAAGGGAGCCACTCCCCTGAAAATCGCGCTGGACACCAGCAACATCCATCACTACCTCGTGGGCGCGCAGGGTGCTCTGCCAGTGGATGCCGCCGGCAATCCATGGAGCGGGTCCTACGTGTACAACAGCGGCAACCTTGTCCTGGACCTTCTCTACAACCTGATGCTCGAATCCACCGGGCGGCTGCAGAAATGCCGCATCTACGAAATGACGGAGAACAAGACGGCCCGCTCCACGATCGCCTACCTGATCGTCCGGGACCAGGCCCACGAAAACGCCTTCGCCAAGGCCCTCGAAAGCCTCGGAGTGAACTGGGGCAAGGTTCTGCCGATTCCGAAGACCAACGCTGAGCAGTTCCCCGAAGTGAAGAAGCTGCTCGACACGGGCCTGCAAAGCATCCAGTACACCTTTGGCGCCGACGACCTCAGCCAGGCGGGCAAGCTGTTCAGGGGCGCCTCGCCGTCGAACGACGGAACCAAGCTACGCACGGAGGTCATGCCCGAAGGATTCCCGATGACGATCTCGCCGGAACGCCGCGAAGAATTCGCGCCGGGGCTCGATCCGGAACTCCTGGCGCTGATTCAGGCCACGGCAGAAGTGGAACTCCAGGACGCGGAGAATCCCATGTAAAACGAAGCGGGCGCTACTTGGCGGGATTATGCGTTCCGATCGGCACCAGGGTGAGGTCCGGGTGGTTCTTCTCGATCCGCCGCAGCGCCCAGATGTCGTTGAACAGGGCCAGGTATTCGCCGTCGGAACGCAGCAGCACCTCGGCGCCCGGTACGTTGGCCAGCGCAGGCATGGCGTCCGCCGTCGAAATCCTTGCCATTGAGTACGGGAGCCGTTCCAGGCGCATGGGGGCACTGAAGTCGTGCGCCATGCGGTCCTCCACCACTTCGAACTGCATGGGGCCGACGGCGGCAAGCACCGGGGCCTGGTCGCCGCGGATGTCGGAGCGGAGAACCTGGATGACGCCTTCATGTTCCAGCTGTTCGATGCCCCGGCGGAACTGCTTGAAGCGGCTGGGGTCCTTGGAGCGGGCCACCTGGAAGTGTTCCGGGGCGAACAGCGGGATGGCGGGGAATTCGACCGGTTCGTCAAGGAACAGGCTGTCCCCCACCCGCAGCGACGAGGCATTGACCAGGCCGACAACGTCGCCCGGGAACGCTTCGTCGATCACTTCCCGCTCGCGCCCGAACACCTGCTGGGCGTATTTGGTGGCGAACGACTTGCCAGTGCGGGTCTGCGTGACCACCATGCCGCGCTCGAAGATGCCGGAGCACACGCGGATGAAGGCGACATGGTCGCGGTGGGCCTTGTTCATGCCCGCCTGGACCTTGAAGACAAAACCCGCGAACGGGGCATCCACCGGGCGGGGATCGCCGTCCACGTCAGGCCTTGGCGCGGCCGGCGGGGCGAAGTCCACCAGGGCGTCCAGGATTTCCTTGACGCCGAAGTTGAGGGCGGCGGAGCTGAACAGGATGGGGGTTGCCTTGCCGGCATGGAAGGCGTCGACGTCGAACGCCAGGTTGGACTCGATGACCAAACCGGCCTCGTCCACCGCGTTGGACCAGTCGCCGCCCTGGCTGGCGGCGGCCTCCTCCGGGGTGAAGTACTCCGTGAGGGCAATGTTGGCGCCGGCGTTGTTTCGCTGGAACCGGGCGAAGCGGTCGTTGCGGAGGTCCCACACGCCGCGGAAATCTCCCGAGATGCCCACGGCCCAGGTCAGCGGCATGGGCTGCAGCCCGGTGCGCTCGGTGATTTCGTCCATGAGCGCCAGTGCATCCAGACCCGGGCGGTCCCACTTGTTGATCACGGTGATGATGGGCAGATTGCGCTGCTTGCAGACCTCGAACAGCTTCATGGTCTGCGTTTCCAGGCCCTTCGCGGCATCAACCAGCATCACCGCGCAGTCGACGGCCGCCAGGACGCGGTAGGTGTCCTCCGAGAAGTCGGCGTGGCCCGGCGTGTCCAGCAGGTTGATCACGGTGTCCCGGTAGGCGAACTGCAGGGCGGCGGAGCTGATGGAGATGCCGCGGTCCTTCTCCATTTGCATCCAGTCCGAGACCGTTTCCTTACGGTTGGCCTTGCCGCTTGACGCACCCGCCGTGCCGATCACCTTCGCGTGCAGCGCCAGCGCCTCGGTGAGCGTGGACTTGCCGGCGTCAGGGTGGGAAATGACAGCGAACGTCCGACGCCGGGCCGCCTGTTTGTGAATCTCGTGGACTCGGGCGGGGCTGAGGACTTCTTGGGACACGGTGCTACTTTCGCTGCGAGGGGGATTACCCGTGACACTTGACGGGGGAAGGGACTGGCTGAGCGCCAAGTTCCAAGTTTATCGCAGCGGCAGCCTCCCGCCGAAGGCGCCTGCGAAATGCCACCGGGAAACGCCCCCGGAACGGCCGGCCCCGGACGCGCCCGGTCGCGCAACATACCCGAAAGTGGCCGGTCAACAACCCCTTAATTACTGCCTTCGGGAGCCACTTCCCGCCACCCCCCGACGGGCCACTTTGAGGCTTATCCGTGCGGTCAATGCGCTCCTTTGCCTCTAGGATGGAGCCAGTGGGAATTTGAGTACTTTTGATCCTGCCGGTGGAATCGTAAAACCCGGCATACCTGCAGGCGGAAGCCTGCACCTTTGAAGGGAAAACCTATGGCTCGGAGCCCTGAAGATTCGCTTAAGGCGACTCTGGGCAGAGTGGCTCCAGGCACCGCTCTGCGCGATGGCCTGGAACGCATTCTCCGCGGGCGCACCGGCGCGCTGATCGTTCTGGGGTCCGATCGCACCATTGAGTCCATCTGCTCCGGCGGATTCGATATCGGGATCGACTTCTCCCCCACCCGGCTTCGCGAACTCGCCAAAATGGACGGCGCCATCATCTGCGACAAGGACGCCGGCAACATCCTCCGGGCCGCAGTGCAGCTGGTTCCGGATTCGAGCATCGAAACCCAGGAATCCGGCACCCGGCACCGCACGGCAGAACGCGTGGCCATCCAGACCGGCGTCCCGGTGATCTCCGTCAGCCAGTCCATGCAGATCATCGCCCTCTACGTGAACGGGCTGCGGCACGTCCTTGAGGGATCCGAAAAAGTGCTCGCCCGGGCCAACCAGGCGCTGGCCACCCTCGAACGCTACCGCTCCCGCCTGGACCAGGTCACCAGCTCACTCTCAGCCCTGGAAATCGAAGCCATGGTGACCGTCCGCGACGTCGCCGTGACGCTGCAGCGCCAGGAAATGGTGCGCCGGATCTCCGAGGAGATCTCGCAGTACGTGCTCGAACTCGGCGAGGACGGCCGCCTGTTGTCACTGCAGCTGGACGAGCTAACCGTGGGCCGCGGGCCCGGCAGTGACGTGATCATCCGCGATTACGCCGGACCGAACGCCTCCCCGGAGGATATAGACGGCGCCGTCAGTGCGCTTCTCAACCTGGGCCCCACAGAACTGATTGACCTCGGCAGGATCGCCGGCATCATCGGCTTTGCAGGCGGCGTGGATACGCTCGACGCCGTGGTGCAGCCCCGCGGGTATCGTCTCCTGTCCGGCCTGAAGGCCGTGCCGAAGGCCGTGGCGGACCGTCTGGTGGACCACTTCGGCGGCCTGCAGTACCTGATGGCGGCCACCATCGAGGACCTAATGACCGTGGACGGCATCGGCGACCAGCGTGCCCGCACCGTGCGAGAGGGATTGAGCCGGATGGCCGAAGCGAGCCTGCTGGACCGGTTCCTCTAAAACCCCGGGAAAGCGGCTTAGAGGAGCTGGAAGGCCGCTTTTGAGCTGGATTTTGTGCCCAGCCTCGCCACAAGCAGGTAGTATGCACCGCCGGCACCGGGCTTGGCTGACACCGCTCCGCAGCCGGGGATGGTGCGGTTGCGCTGCCAGGGGAAGTTGGCGGTTTCGCTCTGGCCCGGGGCCAACGTTTTGATGAGGTCCTCGCTCTCCGCCTGGCAGTCGACGGACGAAAAGATCCGGTCTGAACCGCTTGTGACCGTATACTCCATCTGGGATGTGCCAAGGTTCACCTCGCACGGCACCTTTCCGCCGTTGGTGACCTTGAGGCTGAGCAGCGGAATTTCGCCTTCTGCGTACGCCGGCTTGTCGGTTGACGCGGTGACAGTGACCAGGCTCTGGTCGCAGGCTGGCGTCGCCGGAGTGCTGGGAGTGGGCGAAGCGGACGGCGTGGGCTCCGGCTGTGCGGAGGGGCCGGACGAACCGTTGTGTTCAGTCGAGGAGGCCTGTTCAGAGGAGCCGCGCATGGCGCCGGACACGGCCGCAAAGCCTCCCACGGACACCGAGACGATGAGAAGCAGCACCAGGCCGACGAACAGCCTGCGGCGGCGGTAGACGGCCTTCAGCGGAGGCCGTCCTGGCTGCCGGCCGGGAGTGCCCTTCGGTTTCGAACCGCTCTTTCCTGAAGTGCCTTGCCTGACCATCCTTCTAGGCTAGAGAACGCGGGCGGCATTGGCGCACCACCACGCCGAAGGACGGACCCCCGGCCAGTATCCACTACAGTATTTGCATCGAAGCCTTAGCCGTACCCACCGCCATGTCCCCGGCGAGTCGCCCCGCCGCGCCGCTAGCGGCCCTGCACGAAGCACTCGACACCTGGTTCGGGGCATCCGCCAGGAAGCTGCCGTGGCGCGAATCCGGCTGCTCCGCCTGGGGCGTCCTGGTCAGCGAGATCATGCTGCAGCAGACGCCCGTGGTCCGCGTCCTGCCCGTGTGGGAAGGCTGGCTCCGCCGCTGGCCGACGCCGGCACACCTCGCCGCGGAGGCTTCCGGCGAGGCCGTGCGGCACTGGGGCAGGCTCGGTTACCCGCGGCGGGCACTGCGCCTCCACGCGGCCGCCGCCGCCATCGTGGAGAAACACAACGGCGACGTTCCGGGCACCCATGACGAGCTGCTGGAACTTCCCGGGGTGGGCAGTTACACGGCTGCCGCCGTCGCCGCGTTCGCTTTTGGCCGCCGCGAAACCGTGGTGGACACAAACATCCGCCGCGTCCACGCGCGGCTCTTTTCGGGCACGGCGCTGCCGTCGCAGTCGCTGACCGCCGCGGAGATGCGGCTGGCCGCTGAACTGCTGCCGGCCGACGTCGGGCTTTCCGTGCGCTGGAACGCTGCGGTCATGGAGCTGGGGGCATTGGTGTGCACGGCTCGGACGCCGAAATGCGGTGATTGCCCGGTACGCGGGGCGTGCGCGTGGCGGGCGGCAGGCGAGCCGCCGCCGTCGTACACCCCGAAGGGACAGGCCTGGCACGGCACCGACCGGCAGGTCCGCGGTGCCGTGATGGCTGTCCTTCGCCTGGCGGATGCCCCCGTGGCACCGGAAATGTTCCATCAGCCCGCCGCCGAGCTTGGCTTCGGGACCGGCGGCATCGGCGTTCCGCTGGCGGCGCTCCACCGGCTCAATTCCGCCCCGGAACAGCTGGAGCGCGCCCTGGCCGGTCTAGTGGACGACGGCCTGGCGGAGCTGCACCTGGGTGGCCTGAGACTCCCGGCCTGAGCTTTCGCTCCCGCGTCCCGGCACGGCAAGTTTATTTCGTGCTGGCGCCACTGCCATTGGCGGATCTACGCTGGATCATGCGCAGCTTGGGCGTACTTTTCGCGGTGGTCACGACGTCGCTGATCCCGTCCGCCTGTATGCCCGAGGCAGTGCCGTGCCCGGCAATCGCGCAGGCACCGGTGGTGGCGCTGACGGTGGCAGCGAGCTACGTGCCAACCGTCGAGGCCATCCATTTAAAGGCCTGCCAGGACGGGACGTGCCGGGAGGCCGACCTTGAGCTGATGCCCGGCAGCACTTCCGTGGATCTGGGTTGCGAACCCTCGGCCGGGCCCGACGGCCCGTGTTCGGCAACATCCTCGCCCGACGGCACGCTCACCGGCATGCTGATGATGGACGTACTGACGGAATCCCGCATCGACGCCACGGCCACCGGCACGTCCACAGCAGGGACACCTTTGCCTGAGCGCACCCTGACCTTCACGCCGCGTGCGGAGTACCCGTTCGGCGAGCAGTGCGGAAAATTCATAACGGCGGGCATAGTGCTCGACGCCGAGGGCCTCCGGCAGGCGCCGTAAAGCCGCAGCGGAGCCGGCGGGAGGGACCCTGCGAAAGGGCCGTCAGCGAGGGACCGCCCGTCAGGGAGAGGGAGCCAGTCAGGGCTCGCCGAACCCTGCTTCCACCAGCCCGCCGACGTACTTTACGGCCTTCGCCGCGTCCGGGCCCCAGGCCTCGACGTGCAGGACTGATCCCATGCCGGCCCCCAGGGTCATCAGACCGGTCATCGAGGCGCCGTCCACGCCGTTGACCGTGACTTCCGCTTCCAGGCCTGCCAGTCCCCCCGCGATCTTCGCTGCTGGCCGGGCGTGCATGCCCGCCTGGTTGATCAGCTCAAAATCACCGGTGGCTTCGGGCGGCCCAAGAGTTGCCTCTTCCGCCGGAGTGGCCGTGGCCTCCGGGACCGGAGCAGGTCGGACGGCCTCGGCTGCCTGCTTCACCGCAGCGGCGTCGGCCCCCGCCTGCGCCGCGACTGCGGCCGCCACCAGCCCCTCCACCAGGGGCGCGTCAGCCAGCAGGACAGAGTCGGGTTCGGGCAGGAACTCAACGGCCGATTCTGCCGTCATCACAGCGGAGCCGAGGTCCGTGAGCACCACGACGCCGTCGCCGCCCGCCGCCTGTTCCAGCGCGGCCATGACTTTCTCCAGGCTGGTGCCGATGCGGCCGTCGTCGGTACCGCCCGCCGGGAGGATCACGACGTCGGGCGCCATTTGGGCGGCCAGCTCCACCGCGCCGTCGGCGATCTTTTCGCTATGGGACACCACAACCAGACGGACCGTCATTCGGCTGCCCCCGCCGCGGCGCGCAGGATCAGGGCGGTGGAGACTGCTCCGGGGTCGCGGTGGCCGGCACTGCGCTCCCCTAGATAGCTGGCACGTCCCTTCCGCGCAATCAGCGGATCAGTGGCAACTGCCCCGGCCTCTGCGGCTTCAGCGGTCGCATGGAGGACCTTGAGAACGTCCCCGTTGCCGGCAGCGGCTTCCGCTGCCGCTGCCTCGACGGCCGGTGTCCAGGCGTCCACCATGGTCTTGTCGCCGGACTCGGCCTTGCCGCGGGCCACAATGCCGTCGCGGGCGGCCTGGATCGCCGCGGCCAGCGCTTCGGGGTCGATGTCCGTTGCGTCTCCGAGGGACGTGGCAGCGCGCAGGAAGGCGGTGCCGTAGAGGGGGCCGGCCGCCCCGCCAACCTTGGACATCAATGCCATGGCCGTGAGCTTAAGGGCCGCGCCGGGTGTGGCCGGGGGCGCCTCGGCGAGCTTCGCCAGCACCGCCTTGAAGCCGCGGTCCATGTTTTCGCCGTGATCGGAATCCCCGATGGCACGGTCCAGTTCAATCAGCTCCGTCCGGTGGTCCGCCATGGCCTGCGCGGAAAGGGTAAGCCACCGTACGGCCCAGTCAACATCCAGTCCCACGGTCAGATCCCCCAGCGCAGGGCTGCGGTGTGGACCGGGGCGTCCCACAGGCCGGTGAGTTCGTCGTCGAGCCGCAGCACGGTGATGGAGCACCCCTGCATTTCCAGCGAGGTGATGTAGTTGCCCACCAGCGAGCGCTCCACGCTGACTCCTTTGTCCGCGAGGACCTGCGCCGCGCGGCGGTACACGATGTAGAGCTCGCTTTGCGGCGTCCCGCCCATGCCGTTCACAAACAGCAGCACCTTGTCGCCGGAAGCAATTCCAAGGTCCCCCAGGACAGGCTCAAGGAGGCGGTTCGTGATGCCGTCGGCGTTCTCCATGGGAATCCGGTGCCGTCCGGGCTCGCCGTGGATCCCGATGCCGATCTCGATTTCCTTCTCGTCCAAATCAAAGCTGGGCACGCCGGCGTGCGGGACAGTGCAGGCGGACAGCGCGACGCCCATGCTGCGCACGTTCTGGTTGACGCGGTCTCCGATCGCTGCGACGGCGTCGAGGTCATCCCCGCGTTCCGCGGCAGCACCGGCGATCTTCTCCACTAGGACTGTGCCGCCCACGCCCCGCCTGCCGGCCGTGTACAGCGAGTCCTCCACGGCAACGTCGTCGTTGACCAGTACGGTGCGGACCTGCACGCCTTCGGCTTCAGCCATTTCCGCGGCTGTTTCGAAGTTGAGGACGTCACCGGTGTAGTTCTTGACGATGTGCACGACGCCGGCGCCTGAGTTCACGGCCAAGGTGGCCGGTATGATCTGATCCGGCGTGGGTGAGGTGAAGACTGCGCCGGGAACGGCGGCGTCGAGCATCCCCACCCCCACGAAGCCGCCATGAAGCGGTTCGTGGCCGCTGCCGCCCCCACTGACAAGGCCCACTTTCCCGGCCACCGGCGCATCCTTGCGGGTAATGAACTTGGGCTCGGTGCTGACGGTCACGATGTCCGCATGCGCAAGGCCAAAGCCTTCCACGGACTCGTCGACCACAGCGCGGGGATCATTGATCAGCTTCTTCATCGCAGTGCTCCTCGGTGTCCTGGCAGCTTTGTCTTGACCCTACTACCGCATCCCCGGCTGCGGTAGCGCCCTGTCGGTTCACCGGCCCAGCGGAGGCAAACGAAAAGGGACAGCCCCCAATAGACTGTCCCTTTTCCGTGCCCGGCTTGGCTTGCCCTGCCGGCCTCAGGTCTTCCCCCAAGAGGCTGGCAGGAAATCCGGCCACGCCGCGGCGCCTATGTGGAACGCCGATGCCTCAAGAAGCTGGCCTGCTGGATCGCGCAGGCTGTCAGCCCCGGGCAAGTCCATTTGAAAGGCCGAAAAATCCGGAAAAATGGCGTGTTGGCGCATTTTTGTTCCTTTGATGAGGTGAGGGATCCAGTTGTTCCAAGCAAGCAGGATTAACTTTATACATCGATTCGATATATGGGAAGGCTTGCAAGTCAGACATAATCGGCAACACCAAAAAGGGCTAAAGGACTTTGATCATCCGCGTGTTTCCGAGCGTGTTGGGCTTCACCCGCGCGAGGTCCAGGAACTCCGCCACGCCTTCGTCATGGGACCGGAGCAACTCCGAGTACACCACCGGATCCACGGCCGTCTGGTCGGCCATGACGTCGAAGCCGTGCTTCTTGAAGAAGTCCACTTCGAACGTCAGGCAGAACACCCGGGAAACGCCGAGCGCCCGGGCATCCTCGAGGAGACTTTCCACCAGCACATGGCCAACGCCCTTGCCGCGCCACCGGTCCGACGCCGCCAGGGTCCGCACCTCGGCCAGGTCCTCCCACATGACGTGCAGGGCGCCGCAGCCGATCACTTCGCCGTCGGCCGACTCCGCGATCCTGAACTCCTGCAGGCTCTCGTAGTACGCCACCGTCTCCTTGGCCATCAGGATCCTCTCTTCCGCCAGCGGAGCCACCAGGTTCTTGATGGCGGCCACGTCGCTGGTGCGGGCAGGGCGGATGCGGAAGGTCTCAGTCACAGCCCCCATCTTACGGCCGCCCTCCTCCGGCTCGGAGCCTGCGCCATGTGACGCAAGCCGTGGCTGCGCCGCTATCTCCATCCGCTGTGGAGAAATTTAGAGCCCCAGGTCGGCGGGCAGGGGTACGTCCTGGTCCAGCACGTTCCTGGCGAGGAAGTGCTCCACCACGCCGTACCAGACCTTCGCGTGCTGCGGCTGCAGGATCCAGTGGTTCTCGTCCGGGTAGTAGAGGAACCGGTGCGGCGTCCGGCCGTTCTCATCGGCAGCAAGCTGTGACTTGGACAGCAGTTCGTACCACAGCCGGAGGCCCTCGCCGATGGGCACGCGGTAGTCTTTGTCGCCGTGGATTACGAGCATGGGCGTGCTGATTTTCTCCACGTGCAGGTGGGGTGAGTTCTCCAGTGCCATCTCGGCCGTCATTTCCTTTAGCCAATACTGTGACGCGTCGGTGGTGGGGCCGAATTGATCAAGCGCCCACAGGCTGGCGTGGGTGACGACGGCGTCGAAGCGGTCGGTCTGTCCGGCCACCCAGTTCGCCATGTAGCCGCCGAAGGAGCCGCCCATGGCAGCAGTTCGCGATGCGTCAATGTCCGGGCGTACCACCGCGGCGTCCGTGATCTCCATGAGGTCCGTGAACGGCGCCTTGCCCCATTCGCCCCAGCCGCGCTGGATGTAGGCCTGGCCATAACCTGTGGACAGGGCAGGATCCGGCAGGAGCACGGCATAGCCCTTGGCAACGAGCAGCCAGGGGTTCCACCGCCACGTCCAGGCGTTCCACGAACCCAGGGGTCCGCCATGGATCCACAAGAGCAGCGGCGCCGGCGTCTGTGGCGAGGCGCCATCGGGCAGGGCCAGGTACGCCGGAACGCGGGAGCCGTCGGTGGCGGTCGCCTCGATCCGCTCCAGTGATCCCTGGATGCGGGGACGCTCAGCGGGTGCCGGGAGCCTGGTGACCCCGCCGTCCGCGAGGTCGATCCGAACCGCTTCCGGCGGGAACTCGTAGGAGCTTCGCAGCGCGTATGCGCTCAGCCCGTCCGGTGAAACCACGACGTCGGTATAGGCTGCCGCGTCACGCGTCACCCGCGTGACTTCTTCGCTGCCCGCGTGGCCGGACCCGGCCCCCGCCCCTGCCCCTTCCCCTTCCCCTTCCCCTGCGAGAGTGATCCGGAAAACCGGGGAGGCGCCGTCGTCGTCGGCCGTCACGAGGAGGGCGGAGCCGTCCGGCAACCAGGCTGCACGGATGGCCCAGCGGTCCCAGTTGCGGGCCAACGGCCGGAGGTTTGCTGCCGGCTCCCCCGGGGCGCCGACATCCAGCAGATGCAGCCTCACCTGCGGAGCCTGGTGCGGGGTGGTGTCCGACTCGCTCATCACCACCAATGTCCGGCTGTCAGGGCTCACCGGCCCCGCGAAGTAGCTCATTCCTTCCTGGTCCAGCAGGACTTTGTGCGTCGCGGTGGCCACGTCGATGGCCATCAGGACCGAACGCGAGTCAGCCTTGGCGAGGGGCTTGTCGAAGCTGGTGTAGATGGTTTTGCCGTCGGGGCTGACCACCGAATCAGCGTTGCGCAGGAATCCTGCCGCGTCCGGCGTCAGGTTGCGGAGCTTGAGCGGGGCGGCAGCGTCAACCGTCGTCGGCTTGCCGGGTTCCTTGTCCTCCCCCGGTTCCACGGCGAACAGCCGCGGCTGGTCGGGGCCCAGGTCGGCATCCCAGTAGCGGACCGGGTAGCCGCTGTGGAGGATGGCGGACACTTTGTTGTCCTTGCGGCTCTTTCGCCATTCCTCGTCCGCCTCCTCGTCCGCGGAACCTGCCAGGACTGACGCGGTCACGAACGTTGCACCCGTGTCCGCGGCGGCCATAACCTTGCTGATCCCGCCGGCCCGCGACAGGACCACGCGGGCTTCCCCGCCGTCGGCCGGCAGCTGCCAGAGTGCGTTGACGGGGTCGCTGTCAGGGCTCTCGGGATCCGGCCGCGCCGACGTGAAATACAGGTCCCCGTTGGAGGCGAAAGCAGCACCGGCCTCGCCCTTGGAACTGCGGGTTATCCGGCGGGCATGCTTTTCGCCTTTGGGATCCAGCTCCCAAAGGGCGGTCACATACTCGGTGCCCTTGCCGTTGAGCGTGGCAACCGGGGTCACCAGGCGCTTTCCGTCAGGGCTAAGTGCCAAACCGCTAACCCTGGGGATCGCGAGGTAGTGGTCGATATGGTGAAAGGGCGTCGCAGGTTGTTCGCTCAGGATCGCCGAGTTCTCAGTTGCCATGAACAGATTCAACACGCTTTCCCCCGCACACAACAGACGGCGCGACTAGGTGATGACAAACGGAAAAGGCCCCGCCTGCTCCTGGTGGGAAGCGGGCGGGGCCTTGAACGTGGAGCTTAGACGCTCGGGGCGATCTCGGGGATGCGCGGCTTGGCGTTTCCCTCGAAGGTGAACTTGGCGTCGTCGCCTTCGCCGTCCACATCCACTACGACGATGTCGCCGGAGTGCAGCTCGCCGAAGAGGATCTTCTCGGAGAGCTGGTCCTCGATCTCGCGCTGGATGGTCCGGCGCAGCGGCCGGGCACCCATGGCGGGATCGTAGCCGCGGGTGGCCAGGAGCACCTTGGCTGCCTTGGTGAGCTCGATGCCCATGTCCTTGTCCTTGAGGCGCTTCTCCAGGCGCGTCACGAACATGTCCACGATCTCGATGATCTCGTCCTGCGTCAGCTGCGGGAACACCACGACGTCGTCAACACGGTTCAGGAACTCCGGGCGGAAGTGCTGCTTGAGCTCCTCCGTGACCCGGGCGCGCATCCGGTTGTAACCGGTCTGCGTGTCCGTGCCGGACTGGAAGCCGGTGGCAACGCTCTTGGAGATGTCGCGCGTTCCAAGGTTGGTGGTCATGATGATCACGGTGTTCTTGAAGTCCACCACGCGGCCCTGGGAGTCGGTCAGGCGGCCGTCTTCCAGGATCTGCAGCAGTGAGTTGAAGAGGTCCGCGTGGGCCTTCTCCACTTCGTCGAACAGCACCACGGAGAACGGACGGCGGCGGACCTTCTCGGTCAGCTGACCGCCCTCTTCGTAGCCGACGTAGCCCGGAGGGGCACCGAAGAGCCGTGAAACCGTGTGCTTCTCGGAGTACTCGGACATGTCCAGCGTGATGAGGGCGTCCTCTTCACCGAACAGGAACTCGGCGAGGGCCTTGGCGAGTTCGGTCTTGCCGACGCCGGTGGGGCCGGCGAAGATGAACGAGCCACCGGGACGCTTCGGGTCCTTCAGGCCGGCACGCGTGCGGCGGATGGCCTGGGACAGGGCCTTGATGGCTTCGTTCTGGCCGACGACGCGCTTGTGCAGTTCGTCTTCCATCTTCAGCAGGCGCGAGGACTCTTCCTCGGTCAGCTTGAAGACCGGAATGCCCGTGGAGTTGGCCAGCACCTCGGCGATGAGATCCTCATCCACCTCGGAGATGTCGTCCATGCCGCCGGTCTTCCAGTGGCGTTCCTTCTCTGCCCGCTCGGCAATGAGCTTCTGCTCCTTGTCGCGCAGGGAGGCGGCGCCTTCGAAGTCCTGCGCGTCAATCGCGGATTCCTTCTCCATCTTGAGTTCGGCGATGCGCTCGTCCATGGCCTTCAGCTCCGGCGGAGCCGTCATCCGGCGGATGCGCAGGCGGGCGCCGGCTTCATCGATGAGGTCGATCGCCTTGTCCGGCAGGAAGCGGTCCGAGATGTAGCGTTCGGACAGGTTGGCTGCCGAGGCGAGGGCGCCGTCGGTGATTGTGACGCGGTGGTGCGCCTCGTACCGGTCGCGCAGGCCCTTGAGGATTTCGATCGCGTGCGCAACCGAGGGCTCCTTGACCTGGATCGGCTGGAAGCGGCGCTCCAGCGCTGCGTCCTTCTCGATGTGCTTGCGGTATTCGTCCAACGTGGTGGCACCGATGGTCTGCAGCTCGCCGCGGGCCAGCATGGGCTTCAGGATCGACGCTGCGTCGATGGCACCCTCGGCAGCACCCGCACCCACAAGGGTGTGGATTTCGTCGATGAAGAGGATGATGTCGCCGCGGGTGCGGATCTCCTTGAGGACTTTCTTCAGCCGCTCTTCGAAGTCACCGCGGTAGCGGGAACCTGCCACCAGGGAGCCAAGGTCCAGCGTGTAGAGCTGCTTGTCCTTGATGGTCTCCGGTACGTCCCCGCGAACGATCGCCTGGGCAAGTCCCTCCACGACGGCGGTCTTCCCGACGCCGGGCTCGCCGATGAGGACGGGGTTGTTCTTGGTGCGCCGGGAAAGGACCTGCATAACGCGTTCCATTTCCTGCTCGCGTCCGATGACCGGGTCCAGCTTGTTCTCGCGCGCAGCCTGGGTCAGGTTGCGGCCGAACTGGTCCAGGACCACGGAGCCGGCAGGGGCGCCTTCGGGCTGGCCCGCTCCGACGCCTGCGCCGGTGGTCTCCTTGCCCTGGTAGCCCGAGAGCAGCTGGATCACCTGCTGGCGGACGCGGTTGAGGTCCGCTCCGAGCTTCACCAGCACCTGGGCAGCCACACCTTCACCCTCGCGGATGAGTCCCAGCAGGATGTGCTCCGTGCCGATGTAGTTGTGTCCCAGCTGCAGGGCTTCGCGGAGCGAGAGCTCCAGCACCTTCTTGGCGCGCGGGGTGAAGGGGATGTGTCCGGACGGGGCCTGCTGGCCCTGGCCGATGATCTCCTGCACCTGCTCGCGTACGCCGTCGAGCGAAATGCTCAAGGACTCCAGAGCTTTGGCGGCAACGCCTTCACCCTCATGGATCAAACCCAAGAGGATGTGTTCGGTACCGATGTAATTGTGGTTCAGCATGCGTGCCTCTTCTTGGGCAAGCACAACTACGCGACGGGCACGGTCCGTAAATCGCTCAAACATTTCGCCACACTCCTAGCTACGACGTACTTTGATGCTACGTGGCGGACCCGGACTTGTGGAGCGTGTTCGCCACAGGGGAAACCCGGAGCCGCTTTGCGGGTTGACACTGCCGGCCGGGAAGGGTGCTGCGCCACTGGCACCAGGCGCACATTCGCTTTGTTGTCCGTGCTGAATGCGGCCGTCCGCACCGCCCCAATTGTGCTGTTCTTGTGCGGAACTCTCGGCGGGCTGGTTCGCGGCCGCAATAACGCCGGAAAAAGCGGGCCCGCTTTACCGGCATGCCTTGGGCAGGCCGGCGCCCCGGTATTCAAAAAGCAATGCCCCCGCCGTTTGGCAGGGGCATTGCTTTTCCACCCAAAACGGCGGCAGTGCTAGGAATTTGCCTTCTGGTAGGCTTCCTGAATTTCAGCCTGGATCCGACCGCGGCTGTTAACCGCGTAGCCATTCTCCCGGGCCCACTGGCGAATCTGTGCAGAGTCCTGATTCCGGCCGCCTGCAGCCTTGGTGCGGGTCGCGCGGCCGGTGGACGTCTTGCGGGCGCTGGAAACAAACCGCTCCAGGGAGGAGCGGAGTTCTCCGGCATTGGCGGCCGACAGGTCAATTTCGTAACTGGCGCCGTCAAGCCCAAAACGGACAGTTTCGTCCGCGGTTCCCCCATCCAGATCATCGACAAGGATGATTTTTACTTTCTGTGCCATGAAATTCTCTCTTGTGGAAAGGACGGTATTCAGAAAAGCAGGATGTATCTGTAAAAAGTATCCCCCTGTTTATGGCAACGCGTCAAAGCGGCAAAAGGTTCCTGTGAATGGTGGGCAGGAATAAGCAGGAAGTATTAGTTTGTGCTACTGCCGTCGCCGGCATTGGTTCCGCTATTAGGTGCGGCATTCGGTCCATGATTGGATTCAGCCGCGCGGGCCTCAGCTTCAGCGTGTGCCCGCGCTTCGGCCTGGCGTTCCGACTTGTCTGCATTGAAGATCGCCTTCATGGCAAACCAGAACAGCAACCCGACCACGAGGGAGGGCAGGAGGACTGCAACGTACTCCACGGCTAGTGTCCTTCGGGCTTCAGCAGCGGGAAGAGGATGGTTTCGCGGATGCCTGCTCCGGTGAACAGCATCACCAGGCGGTCGATCCCGAGTCCGATGCCGCCCATGGGCGGGGCGCCGTATTCCAGCGCGCGGAGGAAGTCCTCATCCAGCTGCATGGCCTCGACGTCACCGGCCGCGGCGTGCATGGACTGTTCGGTGAGGCGTTCACGCTGGATCACGGGGTCGATCAGCTCGGAGAACGCGGTGCCGCGTTCCATGCCGCCGATGATCAGGTCCCAGGCTTCGATCAGCCGGTCGTCGTCGCGGTGCTGGCGGGCCAGCGGCTGTGCCGACGGCGGGTAGTCGTACACGAAGGTCGGGTTCAGCAGCGTGGGTTCAACGATTTCACCGAACAGCTCGACGGCCAGCTTCTCGGCGTCCCACTTGGGATCCACCTTGACGTCGTGCTTGGCCGCCACCTTCCGCAGCTCCTCCACCGTGGTATCAGGGGTGATTTCCTGGCCCACTGCTTCGGAGAGCCCGGGGTAAACGGCCAGCCAGGCCCATTCGCCGTCGAGGTTGATCTCACCGGCTTCAGTCTGGAAGGTGCGGCCCACGCCGGCGGCGTCCGCGGCGTCGAGGATGATCTCCTTGATGCGGTCCGCCATGACGAACTGGTCGGCCCAGGCTTCGTAGCACTCCAGCGTGGTGAATTCCGGGCTGTGCGTGGAGTCGACGCCTTCGTTGCGGAACACGCGGCCCATGTCGTAGACGCGGTCAATGCCGCCCACCACTGCACGCTTGAGGTAAAGCTCGGTGGCGATGCGCAGGGTCATCTTCTGGTCGAAGGCGTTCATGTGGGTCTCGAACGGCCGGGCCAGCGCGCCGCCGTGGACCAGCTGCAGCATCGGGGTTTCCACCTCGACGTAGTTGCGGCGGAAGAGCGTCTCGCGGATGGAACGGGTGATCGCGGCGCGGGTGTACACCATCTCGCGGGCCTCGTCCCGGACCATCAGGTCAACATAGCGCTGGCGGACGCGTGTCTCTTCGTTCAGGCCGGCGTGCAGCACGGGCAGGGGGCGCAGCGCCTTGGAGGCCATGGACCAGGACTCGGCCATGACGGACAGCTCGCCGCGGCGGGAGGAGATGACCTCACCCCTGATAAAGACGTGGTCGCCCAGGTCCACCAGGGCCTTCCATTCGGCCAGGGATTCCTCGCCGACATTAGCCAGGCTCAGCATGGCCTGAAGCCGGGTGCCCTTGCCGTCGGTGCCGCCTTCCTGGAGCGTGGCAAAGCAAAGCTTGCCGGTGTTGCGGATAAACACGATGCGGCCGCTGACGCCCACGACGTCGCCGGTGGTGTCGTCAGCTTCGAGGTGGGCGTACTTCTCCCGGATCTCGCTGAGGGAATGTGTGCGCTCAACACCCACCGGGTAGGCCTCGCCGCGTTCGATCAGCTTGGCGCGCTTCTCCATGCGGATGCGCATCTGTTCGCTGGCGTCCGCCGGTTCGGCAGCATTGGTCGGGGTGGGGGTGTTTTGGGAAGTCACAATCCCTAAGTTTACCGGGAGTTACGCGGCATGTTTTTCCGGCCGCCCATGATCCCCCTCACCCGAGCCGTCCACTGGAGTTTTTGTCCAGATAACGCGGGCTGCGGGCGGGCAAAGTCATACGGTGGGAGCAACGCTGGGGTTA
>NZ_JAGGPP010000016.1 GCF_018613755.1 Arthrobacter sp. ISL-72 | reverse complement strand
GTTCACGGGAACAAGACATAGAGTTATTCATGTCAGGGTCTCTTTTGGGTATTGGTTTGCTTGGTCGCAACCAATTCAAAGAGGCCCTGACCTCTTTCCCGCCGCACCACGCCGCACCGAAAACGTCCAACACCGCGGCGGCGCTTTCAGACCGCCCTAACCACGCTCATCTGCGAAGGGCCAGAAATGGAACGCTCCTTGAAACGGAACGGCCAAGTACGCAAAACCAGAACAAACCACCCGGCATTATTAGAAGCACAGCCCAACAGCGGGCTGTGCATTCAGCGCGAATCACGAAGAACCCGATTACCGCCCGGACGTGTCAAAAGTAGCGGATGGAAGACTCTTAATGAGGGTTTCATATGCTGCAAAAACAGATTCCCATGAGAACTCCTGTGCTCGCGTACGACAAGCGGTGCGTATTTCCGAAAGCTCATTGTCCGATCGTTCACAAGCCCAGTAATCAATCGACGAACGAATACTTTCAACAGCCGGTTCACAGATCAATCGTTCGTCGATAGGCAGCACGATTTCCGGAGACGCTCCAGCAGACGTAACAATCGGGATGACGCCATGTGACATTGCTTCAACAGTGGCAAGGCCGAAACCTTCCAAAGCACGCGTCGGGAGGACAGATAACGTGGCGGCCTCTAAGATTTGTGTCTTCTTTTCCTCAGAAACTCGTCCATGAAAAATCACGCTATCCCCGATGCCGAGTTCAGCAGCGAATGTCTTGAGATGCTGCTCCTGGGAGCCAGTTCCGACTATGTCCAGCTGCCACCCCTCTTTTTGGGCAGTCGATCCTGCAAATGCCTCGAACAAGATGTCTACTCCCATCCTCCATTCCAATCGTCGTAACACGACGATTCTTCGCAGTCGACCTGATCGTGGAGAGAGGTCCTTATCAGAGCTAAGCTCCGGTTCCACGGTAGTGCCACCTGGGATCACCACAACTCTTTGCGGCCTAGTAGTCGGATGCAATTGCTCGATAAGCCGCCGTGAAAAATCGCTCAATACAACCACAGCGTCAGCGCGTCGTATACATCTACGTTCCAAGCGCAAGAGGACTGCACCCTTGAGCTTCACGGAACGAGAAACTCTCCCTACGGCGGCCGCCTCAGTCAGGAGCTCATGTCCGGCACTGGCGTGAAAGACATAGATCTGATTGCGATCCCGCATTCGTCCCATAAAGGCGGCACCGAGAATAGGAGTATGGAAAACCATGCAGTCCCCCGCCGGGCGTCCAACCGGCACATGAATTAGAGCCGCTATTGTAAGCACTCCTCCGCGTAGTCTTCGTGGAAGTTTGCCGAGAAGGTTATGTACGCTGATTTCACCATCAATTGCATTCTGTACGTCAACGAGCCCGCCAACTCGCCACTCGCGCGTCCACAATACTCCACGGTGTCCCCTGCCAACAGCAGTCGCTGCCAATTCCGTGGCGTATCGTTGGAGCCCTCCTGTCCAATCTGGAAAAAAGGCATCACTAAAAAAATCAAAGTTACGCATTAATTACCCTACCCATTACAAGACCAATAATTACAGTGGTTGCAACCAAACCGGCCGCCCGCCCGGTCTGATGCCACTTAGAACCCAGGTACATGCACTGAGCCAGTTGCACGAGGACCGTCGATATAGCAATTCCAAGGACGCCGAATAGCATCACAAACACAAAGTTTCCCACAAGATTTATAGACAGTAGAAGCCCAGCAAGGCTAAGCATGTCCCTCACGCTGGCCTTACGGTTCCAGACGCGGATCCAAACTTGGTTTAGCAGGGCAACAGGAATTGCTAGCGAATATATTGCCAGCAAGAGCCCCATGCTCTCACCACTGCCGGGAGCATACTCAGTCCTAGAGTTTATGTATGAAACCGCGGGTATGATCATTCCAAGCACACAAAAAGAACAGAGAACCCCTAGAATGACCGGCTCGCGCGTCCTAACCGTAGAAGCCGACGTGAATGATCGACCCACAGCTGCGTTACCCAGTGCGATGCCGAGTGTGCCAGTAATCGCAGCAAATACAATAGTACTTAAGTTAAGTAACACGAGACCGGAGTTTCCAAGCGAAGCCGCAAAAAACCTGTCGATTATAGGGGAGGCAATGTTAGCTGCAGAAACTGCGACAATAGCCAAACCGTCCATCAGGGTGGTTTTCTTGATCCAAAACGACGGATACGGACCTACCCTGTAAGCAGAATGAAACACAATCGACGTCATAAGAATGCTTCCAGCCAGGTTGCCGCACGCGGCAGCAGTGGTCAAATCCGTCCAAGGTAACACCATAACCCCCAGTGCTACCGCGGGCTGTATGCCGGCTGCCACCATACCTACTACGACTTTCCCCTCCCGAATTAGCTTGCCATTGGCTACGCCATAGGCTGCAAAAAAGGGCAGCATCGCGACTAGGCACCAAACGGTCAAACCACTTTCAAAACGTGTACTCGGTAGTACTCCGAATACACCGAAGCCTGCAATTATGACGGTTGAAGCTGCCAAGACGAGGGGCATGACATGTTTACCCCTTCCGCTGTCTCGGATCATGAGAGCGGAGGCAACTCCAGAAAGCAGCCCTCCCAAGGCCAGGAACACCGTAGATGCGACCACATATTCGGTCAGGCGATCAGTTGGGCCGAGCTGATGCGCCAGCCAAAGTTCCCGTACGGCTGAAAAGACTCGTCCGAGTACCAAGGGAATCCCACCAACAAGTACCGCTCTCAAAGCAGCCATCAGTCTTCCATACTCTTTCGCTGATCAGCCATGGGGTCAGCCGGTGGCGTCAGAAGGAGGATGAGCATCATTGGGCCAATCAGCCAGGCTCCGAACAGACCATTCCAAAAGAATAGACTCACGGCAAAACCGAACAAGGCTTGTGCCTTCGCGTCAGCCCTGTGCCTTAATACGTAGACCAGCATGAGGAAAAGGCACAACCCGATGAAAACGATCCCGGTGTCCGCTGCCATCGCCAGCCAAGTGGACTCAATGCCGAATCTTGAGCCGCCGCTGACGGGACTTAGGAGGCGTTTGTCTATCAACGCCGCACCGATGGGCGTCCCGCCGAGAGGATGCTTCTGAAGCCAGTCAAATACGAAATCTGTGGTGAAAGCTCTGTCCGGGTCCGAGGTTCGGAGATCCGAGAACACCGCAAAACGCTGGAATATATTGCTAAATGTTGAATCTGCCGCAACCTGAACTGCCAACAGTCCAGCCAAGACACCAACAGAAGTAATCGCAAAGCGCTTTACGCCCTTTGAGATCGCAAGCACTAGAACACCAACTGCTAACCCGATTACCGCACTTTTTGAACCCGTCAAAATAGTCGCGACCAATATTATGCCCTGGGATATCCTCATCCAGAATGCTGGCCTAGGAGGGAGAAAAAAGGCGACCATGAGAATTGAGCTTGTGAAGAGCGGATTGCCAGTTGGTCCCAGAGCTCTTCCACTGCGAAGATATTCCTGAACGGAAATATTTGACTGCATTAAAGAATTTAATGACCATCCCAATGACGCTTCCACGACGACGAAGAGGGCCGTTGCGATGCCCACGTAGAACAGATGGCGCTGCAATACAGCTGGATTTGGTGGCACTAGCGCGAGACTAAGTGCGAGGGGGATGTAGGGCAGCATCCACAACAGGAGGCTCGGTTCGGCAACACCAAAGAAAAGCCATTCGACTAAGTAACTGATCGGCAGAATGGCGACTATGCTCAGACCAAGCCTCTTTGGACGGTGAGGATTGGTTCTTCGAGCTACAAGGAGACGGATTAATGCAACCCACAAGAACGGATTGAGTAGGATATTTGCGTCGACTCCTGGTACAAACTGCCACGGCCCAATTAGCAGCCATACGAGTGGCGCATCGATACCCAAACGCGCGACCACAAATGCGAATATTAGTCCAGCGACTGCTAGAGCTGCCTGCATCGGCCTAAAGACCATCAACGTTGTGATCCCGATCACCAACATGATTGCAATTATCGGTATCAGTCTGTTGGCAGTGCCCACTGATATAGCCGAGTTTTCAAGTGACCGGTCCGCCGGTGCCCGAAGAGCGCTTTTCGGATTTGAGTCTTGCGAACTACTGCTCAGCACGCTCGAGCCTTGTGGCCTTTCCTGCGATCATCATGACGTCATCTTTCACGTCCTCAACAACCACTGCATTGGCTCCTACGATGACTCGGTTACCAATAGTGATAGGGCCCAATACTTTCGCCCCGGGATATATCTGGACATCGTTTCCCAAGACTGGCACTGCGCGATGTCCGCCGCGACCTCCAATAACCACACCAGGGGAAAGGAGGCAGTTGTTCCCAATTTTGGCACGCGGATGAATGATCAGTCCTGAACCTCCGTAGGCAACCTTACAGTTACTGCCTATATCACACTCGGCGGGTATATACGAACCGAAGGCGATCTGGCCTAGAATGGTGAACATTCTAGGGAGGCCAGGAATTCCTGCGCGGTAGAGCGCATGTCCTATCCTATAGAAAATAAGCGACATTTCAGACTTCTCTCCGACTACGAAAATGGGCCCAAACGATAAGTCGCATGAACTTTAGATTTCCCACCAGGTACCGCTTGAACATGCGACGCGGTTCTTGCATCAATCGGAACAACCACTCTAAGCCAGCGCGCTGCATTGCCACGGGAGCGCGTCGAGTTAGCCCCGCCACTACATCAAAAGATCCGCCAACTCCGACGGCTAGATTGACACCGAGGTCACTAAGATACCTTGCCAGAAATAGCTCTTTATCAGGTGACGGAATTGCAACAAATAAGACGTTCGCACCGCTCGCGGATATCTTCTGCACTAGCTCAGTGTCTTGAATACTAGACCGCCAATACCCGTCATGATAGCCAGCGATATTAGCGCCGCGCTTCGTGAAAACCTCGGCTACGCTCTTAACAACTTCAGCTTTGGCCCCCAAAAGATATATAGAGAAACCGGCACTAGCGGAAGCATCGACTAGGGCATTCATGAAGTCGATCCCGGCTACGCGCTCTGGTAACGGATCCCCCAAAAACTTACTCGCCCAAACGACCGACTGGCCATCAGCATTTATCATCGCACAGGAATTGATCGTCGAACGTAAAGTGCTATCCTCTGAGGCAGCGACCATCTTAGCCGCATTGACAACAACATGTTGATGACAGCCGCCACCACCGATCAGGTCCAACGCTTTGTCAACAGATTCGGACATTGTAAGCCGGTCAATGTTGACACCGAGAATACTTGAACGTCCAAGGGGACTGAAGTCTCGCTCTTTAATCACTGATTTATCCATCTTGTTAGTGCATAAGTCGCATGCGCCTGGTTCCATCTCATGAACACGGGACCGTTAGCCTTATTACGGAAGGCCCCATCGGCGCCTTGGAAACCCAGTAGAACTTTGAGTGCATTCCGTCTCTCACCAATACGCTCACCCTCGCTTACCAAGGCAGCTAGCGTACTTACGGCTGTTGCAACATTGTGAACATCTTTTGAGGGTGATTTGCTCGTGGCGTAGTAGAGGGGTTCGCCAGTCTCAAGAAATAGCTCTTCAAGCCAATAGTCAGTTCCACGATCAATTACTTCAGAGTCCACAAGACTCCTTGATCGTATATACCTAAGGCTGTCGAGCACGTATGCCGTGTGAAAATTGTCGACCCAAGCCAGGTCGGTGCCGGCACCATATGGCCACGAGCCGTCCGGTCGCTGGGCCCTAGTTGTGACCTCTATTGCGACGCTTACATCAGCCTGAGCCCCACCCAAACGCAGTATTGACTCCACCGCCAGTAGGTTTCCGTTGTGAATCAGCCGATCCGACATCGGCGTGTAGGCAAAGTACCCAGATGGCTGGCGCAACGAGAGGAGCCAAAGTAGCGCTTCCTCGGAGACTTCATCTGCTCTTCCAAGCAAATCTAACGCACGTACGGCAAAAGCCGTGGCGATGACATTCGGCGATCCTGCGGGATAGTGTGCCCATCGCGTTTGTACGTCAAACTCATATCCCCAGGGCCCTCCGCCGGCCACATCAAGGAGGGTGTCAGCCAGATCGTTGGCGCGTCCGTGATCGCCCAGGGCGAAGGCCGACATCGAGAACAGCGCGAGCGATTTACTCATCCGAACAGCAGGAATGCCGGCAACGTTCCGTGCACCTTCACCGCTTCGTTTCAGGAGCTGGACCCAGATTTGACGAGTCAAGCGCGAGGGAAGCAGCCGAGCTACAGGCGACATCAGCCCATCATAAGGGTCGCAACCCGAAAAGCCCTTCGAAGCCGCGTACTTCATCGCCTTCTCGGCTGCGGCTCTGCTTAATTCATTTGCTGCGTATGTCATGAGTCTGATCACCTTCTAGGCACAAGTCGTATACGTTATCGAGACGTTCCCTATAGTCGCTAATCGAGTAGCCTAATTCCCACTTCGAGCGCGCGGCGGACCCAAGTTCTTCAACTAGGGCTGGGTTTAGTATCAGCTCATTCAAGGACTCGCAAATAGAGACAACATCGCCGACGTCCACTATCAGCGAGTCCTCGCGGTGCACCACCACGTCCTCGATGGAGCCAACTGCGGTCACAACGGGGGCAAGGCCCCAAGCCATAGCATCAAGCAGCGAGAGCGGGAGACCCTCTGCGTGCGACGGCAAAACAAAAATCGAAGACTTATGGAGCACGTCTTTGAGTTCATCCTGCGACAGCCAACCTAGTACGGTCACGTTCTCGGGAGCATCATCCAGCATCAATGCGATGTCATCCTCAGTCACGTCACCTGCCAGTGCCAGTGTCCAGTTCGAAGATTGGGGCAATCTTCCGACAGCATCCAGTAGCTCTAGGATTCCCTTTCGTTTCCCTATTCTGCCTGTGAAGAGAATGTTTGTAGGGACCTGGGGTCGAACGGGGATTGTCTGCGGCCCCGGTACCGCATTAGCCAAGATGACCGAGGCATCTGGGTTGCAGCCAAGCTCCTGCGTGACAAAGTCTCTCCACGCGCTGCCCAGAACTAGGACCTTGCGAGAGTGCCTCATCATCGACTTACAAAGTGCCTGCAAGACGCGCGGTGAGCTCGAATGAAATTCGCGAAACTCGGAACCGTGAAGGTGTATTACATAGGGGCGTCGAGCAAGGCGAAGAATCAAAGAGAGGACTATTTTTCGGTAGCAACTGCCTCTCGACGACAGGTTGATGTGGGCAATGTCGTAGGCACGTTTCCTAACAAGGATCCAGGCAGCAGTCCGAGCAAAGGCTCTAAATCGGTGTCGTCCGGTTGATCCCGCTCCAAGGAAAGTCAGGATGGACCGTTTCGAATCGGTTGAGCTCAGATGACTCATCATTGTTCCTATTCCACCCGCGGTACCAGGAAGAGGACCAAGGACCACGACGCGGATGGGTGTGGATGGATGTTGACTAGTTGAGCTGTTCTCTATCGGCTGATTCACGGCGCATAAAACCTAGACTGCCGGAACGAGATTGTTAAATATGCCCTTTGAGTCAATCAACGTCTTTCCGCTGAGATCATCGGTACTAATCATCTGAAATTCATCATGGTCAACCAAGGCGACCACAATATTTGATTTGTCCAGAGCGACAGCTGTTTCCACTAGTTCGACTCGGCCTTCATTCACAAGATCATGCGGAAGTGTTGAGATATGAGGCTCAGCGACGTAAAACTCAATTCCAGGCACAACATCTAGGGCACGCCGCAGAATCTCCACGGCAGGAGACTCTCGCAGGTCATCAATATTTGCCTTGAAAGCCAAGCCAAGAATGGCAACGACCGGAACGGCTTTCTCCTCAACTGCATTCATCAACTGCTGCACAACAAATGCAGGCTTTCGGTCATTGACCTCCCGCGCAGTCCGGATCAGGTTGGAGTTGATCGGATCTGAGGCAACTATAAACCACGGGTCGACAGCGATGCAGTGACCGCCTACCCCCGGCCCTGGCTGTAGGATGTTCACGCGCGGATGTTGGTTGGCCAGTTCAATTAGCTCCCAAACATTAATCTTGAGCGTTTCGCAGATCAGTGACAGCTCATTTGCGAATGCGATATTAACATCCCGAAATGAATTCTCGACTAGTTTCGCCATTTCTGCAGTCTTAGCGTCAGTCAGCCGAATCGGGCCTGAGCAGAAGGATTCATAAATACGCTTTGCGCGTTCAGCAGCGGAAGTTGTGAGACCTCCTATTATCCGAGCGTTAGTCTTAATCTCGATCATAATGCGCCCTGGAAGTACTCGTTCGGGGCAGTGTACGAACTGCATAGCGGAGCTCGAGTTCTCATTATTCACTGCAAGATCCGGTCGAGTCTCACTGAACACGTCGGCGACAAACTGCGTAGCGCCCGGGGGACAAGTCGATTCAAGAATTACGAGCTCACCACCCCGGCAGGCAGCAGCAACCTGCCGGGACGCGGCCTCAACATAAGACAGATCCGCAGTGTGATCCTCCAGGTAGGGCGTCGGAACGGCCAAAATATATACATCAGCCGGCGGAATCGTAGTAGATGTTGTAAGTCGACCGAGGGAAATAGCCTGCGCCAGTGTCTCCTGCAGGTCCGGCTCAACGAATGGAACCTGACCACGGGCCACCGACTCGACCGTGGCCTCGTTCAGGTCGACACCCACTACGACGTGTCCCCCGACGGCAAGCGCCGCTGCGGTAGGCAGACCTATATATCCAAGTCCGACGACAACTATCTTTTCGGGTCGAGGAGTCCGCTCCTCCATCTCAACGTTCACGAGCAATTTCCCCAGTCTTCTTTTGTTAGTGATTCTTACGTAAGCACGGAAGGCAATGGCACAAATCAACGTGCCAATGTGTGGAATCAGGGGTCACTCCGATGATATTCCGGACCCTGCCCCCTCTTGGGGTCAACTCTGGAGAGCAGGTTCAAGTGAAGGTGCACCTCGCTGAGCCGACCTATGATAAACAAACTCGGGAAGTCGATCTCCCATATTCAAGAGATTCCGAACCGCCGCTACGGTTCTAGGCGCAGCCTGACCGTCGCCGTATGGATTGACCGCCGCGGCCATGCTGTCGTATGCGGTGCTGTCTTCCAACAACTGGGAAACACCATTCACTATTGAATCAGGCGCCGTTCCAATGAGCCTGACCGTTCCGGCTTCCACAGCCTCAGGTCTCTCAGTGTTCTCACGCATTACCAGCACTGGCTTTCCGAGGCTGGGCGCCTCTTCCTGGACGCCTCCAGAGTCGGTTAGAACGACACACGACAGCCCCAGGAGCCGGGTGAACTCCGCGTAGCCGAGGGGCTCCGTGACAATAACGTTGGGGGAGCCTTCCACCTCCGGAATCACTGCGTCTCGCACTGCAGGGTTTTTATGTAGAGGGAGCACGAAGTCTACATCCAGAAATTTATCTGCCAATTTCGCAATGGCACGACCAATGCCAGTCATTATGGATCCCTGGTTTTCCCGGCGGTGCGTTGTTACGAGAACAACGCGGCGTTCCATCGGTTGCAACATATTAAGCCGCTCATCAGTGAAAGTTACACTTCTACCGGCTACTTCTAGCAGAGCATCGATTACTGAATTTCCTGTGACCACAATGTCCTTGGAACTGATGCCCTCTGCGAGGAGATTGTCCCGGCTTTGATCCGTGGGTGCTAAATGGAGGGAGGCTATCTGCGAGGTAATGCGACGATTCGCTTCCTCTGGGTATGGCGAGTTGATATCGCCGCTTCTCAGACCAGCTTCCACGTGCACGACGGGTATGCGGTGGTAGAAGGCTGCGAGGGCACCCGCGGTGGACGTCGTGGTATCGCCCTGCACGAGAACAATGTCAGGTTTGTGCTCCACCAAGAGAGCATCAATGCCTGCGATTGTTTTGGACAGGATGCCGTTTAGTGTCTGACCCTGCTGGAAAATATCGAGATCGTCGTCAACCGTAATGTCGAACAAGTCGTTGACCTGGTCCAACATGCTACGGTGCTGACCGGTAACGACTACTCGACAGTCCAGATCGGTCGTATCCCGTATCGCACGGACTATGGGGGCCATTTTAATGGCTTCCGGACGGGTCCCATAGATGGGCATGACGAGTGGCATTCGAGTTCCCCCACAACAAGTTCGAGTATCTTTCAGCCATGATCTTAGTGCACGATCTCAGGCAGAACCGCAGCCCCAGCAAGTGAGGCGTAATAAGGTGTTCTGTTGACCTCAGTTCAGTTCGTAAAGGTTGCCCACTTCACGTGGTGAGGTCATGGAACTCTGGACACACACCCGAGGAACCACTGCTCCTGCATGCCGAGTATATCTGTTAGTTTCCACGGATGTATCATGGCCAGGGCGATCATCATGGGAATGTCCTAGTTCACCGGCATCTGAAAGTTTCTAAGTAAATGGGGAGCAGTTGGGGACAGGATCTGATTGGCGGGTGAGATCGTCGCGTCTCCTAGGCTTTGTCGACGCTCTCGTAGTTATCTGGGCCGTCGTCGGAGCGTTCATCGTCAGGTTCGGATTCGAATCCGATGTTTTGGTTTCCGGGCAGGAAGCCACTTACTTGTCGGTGTCAGTGGCTTTGATAGTCGCATGGTGGATAATGCTCGGAGCCTGGAACAGCCGGCAAAGCAGGGTCCTTGGCGCCGGGGCAGACGAATATAAGAGAGTTGCCGCCGCATCGCTATGGCTATTCGGCTTTGTTGCCATCGTCTCTTACGTATTCCGCATCGAGACTGCCCGGGGGTATGTGGGAGTGGCCCTCCCCGTTGGTTTAGCAGGGCTACTTGTTGCACGGTGGTTAATTCGCCAGCACTTGAACGTCGAACGGCGCCGCGGCAACAGTATGGCTCGCTTGTTGATTCTCGGCGATCCAAGCGCCGTAGCTCATTTAGCTTCTTCCTTCGCAACTGCCAAGCACGCCGGTTATCTCCCTATTGCGGCTTTCTCTCCAGGTGGCAGTCAAGGACTCACCGTGGAACCGCAGTCGGGACTTCCTATTCTGGGCACGGGGCACGACACAAAGTCGATCCTCGATGCAATTGATACCTGTGGCGCCGATGCTGTTGCTGCTAGCGCAGGCGTTCAACTACACCCTCACAGCATCCGACAGCTCGGCTGGGCTCTTGCGGCTCGCAACGTCGCGCTGATAATGGCTCCCGCTCTGACAGATATCGCCGGCCCCCGCATTCACACTCAACAGGTCGCCGGCCTTCCCTTGATCCATGTCACTACTCCCAGCCTCGAAGGCGGGCAACGCGTGGCCAAAAGGTTGTTCGACATTGCTGCCTCCGCTCTATTAATCATCATGAGTTCCCCGCTGATGATTATCATCGCAATCCTCATAAAGGCCGACAGCAAGGGCTCGGTGATTTTCAAGCAAGAGCGTGTCGGGATCGAAAGCCGGCACTTCCGAATGCTCAAATTCCGGTCTATGGTCGTGAACGCAGAACAGCAACTGAAGGGCCTCGAAGACAGGAACGAGGGAAACGGGGTGCTGTTCAAGCTCAGGGATGATCCTCGGGTGACGCGTGTAGGTGCTGTAATCCGGAAATATAGCCTCGACGAGCTGCCCCAGCTTTTCAACGTTTTAGCTGGACGGATGAGCCTGGTAGGGCCCCGCCCCCCTCTTCCGCGAGAGGTCGAGTCCTACGAGAACGATGTAAGGCGACGATTGCTCGTTAAACCAGGGCTGACTGGCCTATGGCAGGTGAGCGGACGCTCAAACCTCTCATGGCAAGACTCAGTACGGCTGGATTTGTACTACGTCGAAAACTGGTCCCTCGCTGGGGATCTTATCATTATCCTTCGCACAGTTAGAGCGGTTTTTCGCAGCACAGGTGCGTACTAAATATTGGCTTTGCATTTCCTAGTTCTTCGGGGAAGGAACGTCGCCACGCATGACCTATAAACATCACGGGACACCAGAGGGTCCAATCAAACCAAGGCGGATAGGAACGGACATCAAAGATAAGGCAGATCAAGCGCCGAAGTTCTTATTTCCGCTTATTTGCATCACAGGCGTGTTAATTGTCCTCTTGGCGACTGCGGGATGGCTTGCGGGGAAGGCGCAAACAGTCCAAAAAGAACTGAAGGCGGCTTCACAACTTCTTCCAAGGCTGAAGGACGAAGTTGCTCGGGACGATGCGGAGGCCGCGGCTGGGACCGTATCTGAGTTGAAATCCCACACTGAGACGGCACGTGCCGCGAGTAGTGATCCGCTCTGGACTTTGGCTGGAGCTCTCCCTTGGGCTGGAAGTAACTTCCGTGCTACGGCGGAAATTTCCACAGTCGTCGATGACGTTATCCGTCTCGGAGCGGACCCTCTCGTCGGGGTGTTTAGATCTCTGGATTGGAAGAAGGTCATGCCTAGCGGTGAGGGTGTGGATCTAACCTCCCTCAAAGAAGCACAGCCACGAATTGTTTCCGCCGCCCACGCCATACGTGCATCCTCCGATCGCCTAGACAGTATCGATAGAGGTGGCCTGCTCCCTCAGATCGCAGAGCCGCTCGCAGAGGCGAGAGAACAACTTACTAATCTGAGGGTAGACATAGATGCGGCTGCGCACGTAACAACCCTGGCGCCCGAAATGCTCGGGATGAACGGCACAAAACACTATTTGCTACTGATGCAGAATAATGCGGAGATACGAGCGACAGGTGGCATTCCCGGTGCCCTGGCGGTCCTTACCGTCGAGAGCGGCAAAATGTCTCTCACTTCCCAATCAAGTGCTGGACAGTTGGGATCTTTTGCACCTCCTCTAACTGTAGACCGTGAACAAGAAGCGATCTATTCCAGTCGGATTGGGAAGTTCATGCAGGACGTCAACCTAACTCCGGACTTCCCCACGGCCGCGAGCACTGCTCGACAAATGTGGGAAAAACGAACTGGTGAAAAAGTAGACGGGGTTCTATCCATCGACCCAGTGGGTCTCAGCTACGTTCTGGATGCGACCGGGCCCGTGCAACTTCATGAGCCTGAAAACACACTGCTCAGCAATGGACGCCTACCAAGTGAACTGACGGGAACGAATGTTGTTAGCACGTTGCTCTCAGACGTCTATAAGGCCATTGACAACACAGCCGTTCAAGACGCTTACTTCGCCAATGTAGCCAAGGAGGTCTACGGTGCATTTTCCAGTGGCACCGGAGACCCGGCACGACTAGTTCAAGGCATTTCACGTGCAGCCGATGAACGGCGGATCCTACTTTGGTCCGCCGACCCTGAGATCCAGAAAGTGATCTCCAACTATGCCATGAGCGGTGCGACTTCTGGCCAAAGCGTATCGGCCGCCCAGTTTGGCGTCTACTTCAACGACGGAACCGGCGCAAAAATGGACTTCTATGTCAAACGCACCGTCCAATTACTTGAGGAATGCCCTCGTGACGGCTATAGCCGGATGACGGTCCGGGTGACCAGCACCAATACAGCGCCTGTAGACGCGAAATCGACGTTGCCCGACTACGTCACCGGAGGAGGTGTGTTCGGGGTACCTGAGGGTACCGTGCAGACAAATGTGATCGCTTACGGCCCTGTTCAGGCGAATGTCGAATCAGCGGCAGTGGATGGAAACAAAACGGACATTGCCGCACACCGCCACAGCAACAGGCCCGTGGGAGCCGTAACGATGTCCCTCGCTCCTGGCCAGAGCAAAAGCGTCGAACTGACTTTCGGGAAGATCGTCCAACATACTGAACCCACTGTGGTCGTTACGCCCACCATTCAGTCCCTCAAAGACGTTGTCCTCACCATGAAACCAGCGGTGTGCCCGAACGCGAAATAGAATTTACGTTAATAGTATGTAAAGCGACTTGATTCACTTTGGTAACACTGGTCACGGGTGCTACTCTCTCTTTGGGCACGACAATGAGATTTCAACCTACGGTCACTCGAGGGATCGGAAATCTCCACCAAATCACGTGACAAATCGTATTACGGTCTCAGGGGGACTCATGAAGAAATCACTGGCAGCACTAGCACTTGCAGGTTCCATCGCACTCATCGGCGCCGTTCCGGCCGTCGCAGCCCAGTACCCGGCACCTGCCGCAGTGGCTGCGGTAGACAATGCCTCGCCCGGCCCGGGCGAGACATTCACCTTCCGGGGGCGCGCAGCTGCCTTCTTCAACAACGAACCGATCACCATCACCGTTACCCCGGTCGGGGCGCCGTCTGCTGCCGGCACCGGCACTGCCGCCGGCCCCAGCCTGGCGGTACCGGTCAAAATCACCCTGCCGCTGGCGCCGCAGAGCTTCTCCACCACCGCAGCATCGGACGGTAGCTTCGCTTTCCCGCTTAGCATCAGCGAAGCCGGGACTTACACGGTGACGGCGACCGGAGCCACGTCCGGCAGGACCTACAGCGCAACGGTGACCGTCGAGGCTTCGGCTGCTGGCACCGGTGGCGCCCCGCTGGCTAACAACAATGGTGGCCTTGCCGAGACCGGCGCAGACGCAAGCCTGCTTCTCTGGTCGCTGGTGGGCGCAGGCGCACTGGCTGCCGGCGCAACCTCGGTAGTTGTGGTTCGCCGCCGCGCCAAGGCTGAGGCCGCAGCCTAAGGCTAAGTAACAAGCACCAAAGAAGGTGGGTGCGCTCCCGGGAAACCGGAGAGCCACCCACCTTCTGCATTTAACGGGGAATTCTTACAAGGGATCCGGGTGCTTGTGGTAGTCATAAGAGCCAAGGGGGAAAATATTGACGCAGACCACGCTGACAGGTCCCATGATGCTCCTACACAAGCCCGACGTATGGCGGGCAGTGCTTGCACTGATGATGGCGTTCCTAGCTATCGTGGGTTTCTGGCCGAGCCCCGTGGACAAACCCGTGCAAGGCCAGCTGGCAGCTACTTTATTTTTCCTCCACTGGCGGGGACTGCCACCGTGGGTCAACTACAGTTTCGTTGAAGCTTCTGCCAACGTGGCGATGTTTGTCCCTTTAGGAATTGTCGCTTTCCTTGCCTTCCCGCGGAAACAGTGGTGGCAGGTCTCAGCATTCGGCTTGCTGGTGTCGAGTTGCATGGAACTGGGCCAGGCCCTGTTTCTTCACGACCGCTTCGCAAGCCCGTTGGATCTTGTCACAAACACTGCCGGTGCAGTCATAGGATGCCTTTTGGCCGGAAAATTCCTTCGATTCCTTAAAAAGAGGCGGGCCCAACGCTTTTCAGCATCGAGCCCGTCCGCCGAGGGATTGTGAAAGCAATCAGTCGTTGACGAATTCCTTCATCCACGCCTTCAGGTCTTCACCGAAGTCCACCCGCTCCGAGGCTAGGGAAATGACCGCCTTGATGTAGCTGAACTTGTCACCGGTGTCGTATCGGCGCCCGCGGAACACGACACCGTACACGCCGCCCCCATCGCCCTCCGTTTTGGCCAGAATCTGCAGTGCATCCGTCAGCTGAATCTCCCCACCGCGTCCAGGTTCCGTCTTCTCCAAGACGTCGAAGACGGCCGGGTGCAGAACGTAGCGGCCGATAACGGCCAGGTTGGACGGCGCCTCCTCCACGGAAGGCTTCTCCACCAGTCGGTTCACATGGAAGAAGTTCTCGCCGTCGACCGGGGTGATGTCCGCGCAGCCGTAAGCGCTAATCTGCGACGGGTCCACCTCGATGAGCGCAATCACTGAGCCGCCGGTCTTGGCCTGCACATCGATCATGGTGCTAAGTAGCTCGTCACGCTCGTCGATGAGGTCATCGCCCAGCAGGACTGCAAACGGCTCGTCCCCCACGTGCTGGCGGGCACACAACACCGCGTGGCCCAGGCCCTTGGGATCGCCCTGGCGCAGGTAGTGCAGCGGCGCCAGGTTGGACGCATGCTGGACGGCCTCCAGCTTATCTTGGTCGCCCTTCCGCTCCAGCGTCTGCTCCAGGTAGGGGGCCCGGTCAAAGTGGTCCTCCAGGGCCCGTTTCTGGCGGCCGGTGATCATCAGCAGATCCGTAAGGCCAGCCTTGACGGCTTCCTCCACCACGTACTGAATTGCCGGCTGGTCCACAACGGGCAGCATTTCCTTCGGCATTGCCTTGGTAGCGGGCAGGAAACGAGTTCCCAATCCGGCAGCAGGAATGACGGCCTTTTTAACGGTTTTCCCCAAAGTCATAGCTGAACCATACAAATCGTTGGAGGAAACTGGCAATCGCGGTCCAAGATTTCGACGCAGGTTTCGACGGTTTCGAAAGGCACCGCCCCGGAACGCATGGGCACTCCTACCCATCGCGGGGTTTCCTCTTTTCGGAAATACTGCTGGTTGCAGCTTTCACGAACACATTGGGGGACATCATGAGCAACGACCAACAGCCCGGCGTACCGCAGCAGCCAGAGCACAACGGATGGCAACAGCCAAGCCAGCAAAACCACCAGGGCCAGCAGGGTTTCGAGCAGCCACCCTATCCCCCGCGGGCCGACCAGTACAACTTCG
Source organism: Arthrobacter sp. ISL-72 (assembly GCF_018613755.1). Taxonomy (GTDB): domain Bacteria; phylum Actinomycetota; class Actinomycetes; order Actinomycetales; family Micrococcaceae; genus Arthrobacter. The sequence continues at coordinate 104,738 of NZ_JAGGPP010000016.1, read as the reverse complement.
GCCAGCAGCCGTACGGCGAGCCCGGACAATACAGCCAGCCCGACCCAGCACAGTACGGCCAGACCCCGCCGAAGCGCGGCATCCCCGTCTGGGGATGGGTTGCCGGCGGCGTGGGCGGCGCGGCAGTACTGGCAGTGGCTGGTGTGATGGTCCTGGGCGGCATCGGATCAGCCAAAGCTCGGGAAGTTGTCCCGGCCCCTACGGAGACCGCCGCGAGCTCGGAGACAGCTGGCAGCTCGCAGTCAGCGGAAGCCGAGGAGGCCACGACCGACGACTCTTCGGCAGCACCCATGGACGAGGCCATCTACCTCTTCGAGGAGGCCGACTTCACGGCGCCGCCGGTCTGGTCCACCGCAATCCCGGACGGCTGGACCGTGTCAGACGCCAAGGGTGGCACCATCCAGTACCGCAGCAGTGACAACCCCTGCCTCTTCACCACCCACCAGGCAATCCTGCCGCCCACCGAAGCCCTCACCGATGAAATAGCCACCATGGCCACAATGCAGTCCGAGATTGAAGGGGTCAAAGCGTCCGCTGGCTCGGCCGTAACTGTGGTGACCGACGCCGACTCGCACTACACCAAGCTGCGGAACCCCGATGGCCACGGGATCGAACTCCAGGAAGCCGAACTTCGTTTCAAGAACAGGAGCGACGTGGACTTGGTGTACCGGATCGCGGTGCGCTCCATGCCCGCCGCAGACGGCCTGATGGAACTCACCCTTGCCTGCCCCGCCAACCTGCCGACAGAACTGGAGCTTTGGTCGGATCTGTCGGACAGCGTCACCATGAAGGACGACCCCGCGGCAGGTGCCGCAGGTTAGCCGCCGTCGCGGGTCAGGCGCCGCGGCTAAAGGCCCTTGAACACCGGAGTGCGCTTCTCCTGAAATGCCTTGAAGCCCTCCGCGTAGTCCTGGGACTTGCACAGCCGGGCCTGCTCGGCGTTCTCCTCTTCCATGGACGCCCACAGCCCCAGCCGCTGGTCGCGGATGTGCGCCACCAGCTCCTTGCTGGCGGTGAACGCCCCCGTGGCGCCCGAGGCCACCCGCCCCACAATAACGCGGGTGGACTCAAGCAGCTCAGAAGCCGGCATGGCCCGGCTGAACATTCCCTGCGCCACGGCCTCGGCACCGGTCATCAGCTCGGCCGTGTAGATCAGGTCCAGCGTCCGGTGCATGCCCAGCCGCTCGGTGAAGTACCAGTGCCCGCCGGAGTCCAGCGTGGCGCCCAGCTTTGCGAACGGGGAGCCGAACTTGGCGTCCTCCGCCACGTACACCACGTCCGTGGCCAGGAGAAGGCCAAGCCCCACGCCCAGGCAGGCGCCGTGCGCCGCCGCGAACGTGGGAGCTGGGAAGGAGCTCATCTTCTGCAGCAGCGGCTGCACCAGGCCGCCCAGGTACCCCTGGACGTCATCCGTCTCAGGTGTCACGCCCGCAATGTCCCGGCCCGCGCAGAAGGCCCGTCCCTCTCCCCTGAGCAGCAGCGCCCGCACCTCCCCGCGCGAGGCGGCGGCAGCGGCGTCGTCGTACGCCTGGGTTAAATCCTTGAGCGCCTGCTCGTCCAGCGAGTTCAGCTTCTGCGGTGCGTCCAGCACAACCTCGGCGATGCCGCTGGCGATGGAGAGGGAGATCATGGGGCTCCTGTTCGTGGCCGTCCCCACCCGCACCCTAACCTCGCAAGCTCGGCCAGGGAACCCTGCGGGCGTGGGCCCAGTTCTAGTTTTTGGTAGTGATGCTTAGACGTCGAAGTCGACGGTGACTTCCTCGGTGGTGGGGTGGGACTGGCAGGTGAGCACGTAGCCCTTGTCCAGTTCATCCTGCTCCAGGGCGTAGTTTTCGTCCATGGTCACCTTGCCCGTGACCACCTTGGCCCGGCAGGTCCCGCACACTCCCCCGGCACACGCGAAGGGAACGTCCGGGCGCACGCGCAGGGCGGCGTTGAGGATGGATTCGCGGGCATGTGTGGGGCTGGCCACGTTGCCCTCGAGGCCGTCCAGCTTGAACGTGATCTTGTACGTGTCCTGGGATTCGTCGGTAACCACCGGCCGGCCGATATTGCCCTCGGGGCGGTCCGGCTTGCCCGAGGTGAACAGCTCGAAGCGGATGTGCTCGGGCTTCACGCCGCGGGCCGCCAGGGTGTCCCGGCACAGCTGCACCAGCTCGAACGGCCCGCACAGGAACCACTCGTCCACGTCGTCCGCATGGATGGCGGTGCCCAGCAGCGCCTGGAGCTTCTCGGCGTCGATCCTTCCGCTCAGCAGCGGCGCGATGCGCTGCTCGCGGGACAGAACGTGGTGCAGGGCCAGGCGCGACGGGTACTTGTCCTTCAGGTCCGCCAGCTCCTCCAGGAACATCACGTCCATGGCGGCCTTGTTGGCGTAGATCAGGTCGAAGCGGGTCTCCGGGTGAGCGGCAAGCAGCGTGCGGGCGATGGCGATCACCGGGGTGATGCCGGACCCTGCGGCGATGGCCACGAAGTTCCCCGGCTCCCCCGCCAGCTCCTCGGGATGGTTCATGGAGTTCATGATGTTCTGGTCAACGAGATTGCCGTCCCGGCCGTGCTTGGAGACGAACGCGCCCATGGGGCTCATCACATCCAGGGTGTCCCCCGCCTTCAATTCGGCGTTCGCCCACGTGGAAAACAGCCCGCCCAAGTCCTTCTTGACGGCCACCCGGATCTCGCTGGTGCCGTCCGCGAAGCTCCTCGGCTCCGCGCAGATGGAGTAGCTGCGGCGCACCTCGTGCGGCACACCGTTCTCATCCGGCATGGTGGTGCGCAGGGCAACGTACTGGCCCGGCAGGTAGTCGTACTGGCCGGCCAGCTCCGCGGGGACGGCGAACGTCACCTCGATGGCATCGTCCGTAAGCCGGCGGACTTCATCCACGGCCAGCGTGTGGAAGGACGCACGACGGCGGCCGGTGGCTGCCGCCTGCTCGGCGGCGGTCTGGCGGACAACAGTCATGGGAGCACCTGTTCCTTACAAAACTTTGAAATAGTCGAACGGTTCCTTGCAGTCCTGGCAGACGTACAGCGCCTTGCAGGAGGTGGAACCGAAGCGGGTGAGTTCCTTGGTGTTCAGCGATGAACACTGCGGGCATTTGACGGCCAGGCTCAGCCGGACGGGGCCGGCATGGCGGAGTGCATTCGAGTGGCCCGACGGCGGCGCGATGCCGTACTCCTCCAGCTTGGCCTTGCCGGACTCGGTCATCCAGTCCGTGGTCCAGGCCGGCGAGAGCACCAGGTCAACGTGCACGGCCGGGTAGCCCTCCTTGGCGAAGGCCGCGTTGAGGTCGTCGCGGATGGCGTCCATCGCCGGGCAGCCCGAGTAGGTGGGCGTGATGGTGACGTGGACGGCGGGCGCCGTGCCGCCGTCGTCGTTCTTCTCCTCTGTCACCTGCACGTCCCGGAGGATGCCCAGGTCCGCAATGGTGAGCACCGGGATCTCCGGATCGCACACCGTGGCGGCCAGGTCCCAGGCCTTCTGCTGTTCCGTCACATGCTCCACCACGGCAGTCACCAGCTCGCTCCGGGGAACTGGCGGGCCAGGACCTGCATCTCGGCCAGCAGGTAGCCCAGGTGCTCGGAGTGCTTGCCCTGGCGTCCGCCGCCGCCCGCGGCCGGAACCTGCGGAACCTCAAGCTCCGCCTCGGCCAGGACCTCGCCGGTAAGCCGGTCAAAGTCCGCGCGCAGGCTGGAAGGCTCGACGCCGGCGCCGGACTCCGCGAGGCGGCCGGTGAGTTCGTCGTCGCGGAACAGCTCGTCAACGTAGGGCCAGATGACCTTGAAGCCGTGGATGATCCGCTGCCGGGACTCGTCCGTGCCGAGGGCCAGGCGCAGCACCCACTGGGCGCTGTGGTCCCGGTGGTAGTCCACTTCCTTGACGGCCTTGGCGGCGATGCCGGCCAGGGTGGAGTCCGTGGATTCGGTGAGCCGGCGGTAGAGCTCGAACTGGTAGTAGCTCACCACGAACTGCCGGGCGATGGTGACGGCGAAGTCCCCGTTGGGCTGCTCGAACAGCTCAAGCGAGCGGAACTCCTCCTCACCGCGGAAGTAGGCAAGATCGTCCTCGCTCTTGCCGTTCAGTCCGCCGGCGTAGCTCAGGAAGGAGCGCGCATGCCCCAGCTGGTCCAGGGCGATGTTGCCCAGGGCCACGTCCTCCTCCAGCTCCGGGGCGCGGGAGATCCAGTGGCCCAGGCGCTGGGCCAGGACCAGGGCGTCGTCGCCCAGGCGCAGGGCAAACTCCGCGGCGTCCTCGCTGGGCTTCGCCGTGCCGCGGCTGACCTGGAGCGCGATGTCCTCCGGCCGGAGCGCGTTGCCCGGCGTGATGCGGGTGGCGCTGGCCGAACCGTCGCCGCTGGCGCCGGCACCGCTGACGCCGACGGAGATGTCCCCGTGGCCTTCGGTGTGTGCTTCTTTGGTCTCGGGAGTGCTCACAGGTGCTTCACTCCTTCGCTCTTGGTGTAGTACGTGGCGTGCCGGTAGTCCTTGCCCTGCGGCGATTCGAAGAAGGCGCCCTTGGCGTCCGGGTCGCTGGAGGCAATGGCGTCCGCCGGAACAACCCAGATGGACACCCCCTCGTTGCGGCGCGTGTACAGATCGCGGGCGTTGCGCAGCGCCATGGCGGCGTCCGGCGCGTGCAGGGATCCGGCGTGCACGTGGGACAGGCCGCGGCTGGAGCGGACAAAAACCTCCCAGATGGGCCAGACGTTGCGGTCCGTTGCTTCGGCCTTCGCCTCGGCTGCCGCCGCCGCGGGAGTGGCCGGGCCGGCGGGGACCTTTGCCGCTTCGGTGGCTACTTCGGCAGCGGAGCTGGCCGGGGCTTCGGGGTTGCCGTGGGGGCTCATGCTGCGTATTCCTTCTCTGCTTGCTTACGAATTTGTTTGTCCGCATACGCCGCGGCTGCCTCGCGGACCCAGGCGCCGTCGTCGTGCGCCTGCCTGCGCCGTTCCAGGCGCTGGGCGTTGCAGGGGCCGCGGCCCTTCAGGACCTCGTGGAACTCGTCCCAGTCCAGCGGACCGTACTCCCACTTCTTGGTCCCTTCGTTGAAACGGATGTCCTTGTCCGGGAGGGTGAGCTCCAGGACCTTGACCTGCTCCATCATCATGCCGACGAAGCGGCTCCGCAGTTCGTCGTTGCTGAACCGCTTGATGTTCCAGGCCATGGACTGCTTGGAGTTGGGTGAATCGTCATCCGGCGGGCCGAACATCATCAGGGCCGGGGCATACCAGCGGTTCACGGCCTCCTGGGCCATCTGCTTCTGCTCGGGGGTGCCGTGGGAGAGTTCCAGCAGGATCTCGAAGCCCTGGCGCTGGTGGAAGGATTCTTCCTTGCAGACCCGGACCATCGCCCGGCCATAGGGGCCGTAGGAGGCGCGGCACAGCGGCACCTGGTTGGCGATGGCGGCGCCGTCCACCATCCAGCCGATGGCACCCATGTCCGCCCAGGTGCGGGCGGGGTAGTTGAAGATGGAGGAGTACTTGGCCTTGCCGTCCATCAGGTCCTGCATCATCCGGTCGCGGGTCTGGCCCAGGGTCTCGGCCGCCGAGTACAGGTACAGGCCGTGGCCGGCCTCGTCCTGGACCTTGGCCATCAGGATGGCCTTGCGCTTCAGGCTGGGGGCGCGCGAAATCCAGTTGGCCTCCGGCTGCATGCCGATGATTTCCGAGTGCGCGTGCTGCGAGATCTGCCGGATGAGGGTCTTGCGGTAGGCAGCCGGCATCCAGTCTCGGGGCTCGATGCGCGAGTCCTGCGCCATGACGCGGTCAAAATACGCCTGACCTTCCGCCTCGAGCCGGGCTGCCTCTTCGGCGCTGCCTGCGTCCCGTTCGGGTACCGGCTCAGCGGGCACTGACTGGAGGGTCTGCGATGCCATGGTTGCTCCTATGCATATCCGATAAATAATTACCGACCGTTCGTTCAGGATATGCGGAAGCCGCGAGATGCGTCAAGCGTGCGCAGGGTTATCCGCGAGTGGGATGGGAAGGCCCTAAGCTGGCGTCATGGCCTTCCTCGCCGCCCAGGCACCCACCTTCGCGGCCCTCGCCATCCTGATCCTCCTCACCGTGGCAGCACTCTGGGGTTCGCGTACGCCGCAGTTCCTGGCACCGGCCGCGGCGATCCTTCGCGGTGCCGTCCAGCTGGCGCTCATCAGCCTGGTGCTGGGCGGCATCATCACCGACCCGGTCTGGGTTGGACTGGCGCTGCTGGTGATGTTCACCGTGGCCACCGTAACGGCAGCGCGTCGGCTGGTCTGGTCCTGGCAGCGGTTCGGCGCGGTGGCCGCCACCATGGCCGCCGGCATCTGTGTGACGCTCGCCGTGGTGTTCGGCACCGGGGCCATCGAGTTCAGTCCGCGCTACGTCCTGGCCATCGGCGGCATCGTGATCGGCAACAGCATGAGCATCGCCGTCCTTGCCGGGCGCCGCTTCTTCGAAGCCGTCCGCGAGCAGTGGGACCAGGTGGAAGGATGGCTGGCGCTGGGGGCAACCGCGCGCAGGGCCACCCTCATGCAGGCCCGCCAGTCGGTGCACAGCGCCCTGATCCCCAGCACCGACCAGACCAAAACCACCGGCCTGGTCACCCTTCCCGGCGCGTTCGTGGGCGCCATCTTCGGCGGTGCATCGCCGCTTGAGGCGGGCCGGTTCCAGGTGGTGGTCCTGGCATCCATCATGGCGGCCGGCTCCATCACCGCCGTCGCACTCATTCGCTCCCTTGGTGCCGTCCGGGTGCGCCCCGAACCGCTCTAAGCTCGCGGTCGCCGAAGCGCCGATGGCCGGTGGCCGGACGGCGTCGCGCTGGCGCTAGCCCGCCTCGCCGGCGGGCGCCGGGACCCACACCGTGCAGTTGACGGCGTCGGCAACCACGTCCTCAAGGCCCCCGGTGCGGTGGAGGACTTCCAGCTGCCGCGTGGCACCGGTGCCGGCGGACAGCAGCTGGTCGGTCAGCTCTTCGGTCCGCCGCAGGTCCCCGGCGTCGTCCAGGGCGTACCTGATGTGATGGAGGAGCGCGTTCACCACTTCCACGGCAGGCACCGGCCGGTGGCTGACCGGGTCCAGCAGCTCACCCCGGAGCCCCCAGCGTCCCGCCTTCCAGCTCGCCAGCCGCAGCAGGGCGGCCGGTACGTCCACCGGCGGCACGCCTTCCTGCCACTCCCTCGCCGCCGTCTCCACCAGCGCCCGCGCGATGCCCGCCAGGAGCACGGTGTTCTCCGGTCGAAGGCAGACGTCCGCTATCCGCATTTCCACCGTTGGATAGTGCCGGGACAGCCGGGCATCGAAGTACACCATGCCCTCATCCATAACGACGCCGGTGCTCACCATGTCATGCACCAGCTGGTGGTAGGCCTCCGGAGAACCGAGGATGTCCAGTGGCCCCGCGGAGGGCCACCTGCTCCAGACCTGCGACCGGTAGCTGGCGTAGCCACTGTCCCGCCCGTGCCAGAACGGCGAGTTGGCACTCAGTGCGCTCAGCACCGGCAGCCAGACGCGGACCCGGTCCAGGACGCCCACGGCCTCTTCCGGCGAGTTCACGGAAACGTGGATGTGGCAGCCGCACGTGAGCTGCTCCCTGGCTGTCAGCCCGTACTCCTCAGCCATGGCCGCGAAGCGCCGGAGCCTGACCGGATGCGGATCGCAGGGAAGCGGGGAGGTGGCCAGGGCAGCGGCGCGGACCCCCACGTCCCGGGCGGCGGCGTCGGCGATGGCCCGTCCCGCAACGATGTCCGCTTCCAGCCCGGCCATCGTGGAATGCGGCGGGGTGACCACCTCGATCATCTCCTGCTGGAACTCGGCCGTCAGCACGGGCACGGAGGCCGGGTCCGCCGGCCGCTTGTATCCCCCGAGGACTTCGCCGGCACTGGGAACGGCCTCCCCCGTGGCGGGACTGACAAGGAGCAGCTCCTCCTCGATGCCGAACGTCCGCGGACGCCAGTCGGTGCTGGCGGTAGCGCCCCTGGTGCGTTCCGTTCCTGACCTGTTCATGGTCGTCGTCCTCCCCCGGCGTAAGCGCGTCCCAAAGGCAGGTCAGCGGTTGCGGCGCCGTTCCCGGCTGCGGAATCTAATCAGCCTGCTTATCAGCTTGCGCCACCGGTGCTGCTATTTCCAGCGTTTTGCCGGTGCGGTACAGAGACCACCCGGCCGCGATGAGCACCAGGCTCAGGCCCAGGAATGCGAGATCCCATCCCGGCGGACCGCCCAGATCGTCCCGCACATGGTGGATTCCGAGCAGCTGGTGGTTGACCAGACCTTCGACGACGTTGAAGACACCCCAGCCGCACAGGACCAATCCGGCGTGGAAATTCCAGCGCGGGGACAGCCGTCCCTGCCGGCGTGCTCGCACGGTGAGGACGGCCGCCGCGAGTACCAGGACCCACATGGCGCTGTGGAACAGACCGTCCGCCAGGGTGTTCAGTTCAAGGCCGGCCACGGTTTTGGTGTCGCCGCTTTCCGTGCGGCTCAGCATATGGTGCCACTGCAGCAGCTGGTGCAGGACGATGCCGTCCACAAAGCCGCCGATGCCCATCCCGAACACAAAGGCCGGCGCAGCGGCCGGGGCGACGGCCGGGGCGGCCGCTGGCGGAGTGGCCGGCGAGGTGTAGCTTTTCCGTGGCAATGTTCCGCTCCCCTTTCGTTTAGTGCAGCTTCGTCCGGTGGACCTCCTACCCTGTTCCTTACCCGCCGTCGGAATCCCTAAGCGCCCTGGACGGCACCGGCGGCTTAACCAGCGGCAGACCCTTGACCTTGCCTGCCTCAGGTGGAAGCCTTGAGCAACGCGGTGGAACCTCAAGCAGCGGGGTTGGGTTCCCGTTTTTAGCGGACCCGCAGCACCGCCGGCCAGCTTCCAAAGGCGGCAAGCATGCGTGCAATGGTTTACCGCGGCCCGTACAAAATCCGGGTCGAAGAAAAAGACATCCCGCCCATCGAGCACCCGAACGACGCCATTGTGCGCGTCACCACGGCGGCGATCTGCGGCTCCGATCTGCACCTCTACCACGGCATGATGCCCGACACCCGGGTGGGGATGACGTTCGGACACGAGTTCGTGGGCGTGGTCCACGACGTGGGCTCCTCGGTTCAGAACCTGGCGGTGGGCGACCGCGTGATGGTCCCGTTCAACGTGTACTGCGGGTCCTGCTACTTCTGCTCCCGCGGCCTGTTCTCGAACTGCCACAACGTGAACCCGAATGCGACGGCGGTGGGCGGCATCTACGGCTACTCCCACACCTGCGGAGGGTACGACGGCGGCCAGGCCGAATACGTCCGGGTCCCCTTTGCGGACGTGGGGCCGTCAAAGATCCCGGACTGGATGGACGAAGTGGACGCCGTGCTGCTCACCGACGCCCTGCCCACCGGCTACTTCGGCGCGCAGCTCGGCGACATCGTGGAAGGCGACACCGTGGTGGTGTTCGGGGCCGGCCCGGTGGGCCTGTTCGCCGCGAAATCCGCCTGGCTGATGGGGGCCGGCCGGGTGATCGTGATCGACCATCTGGAGTACCGGCTCGAGAAGGCCCGGACCTTTGCCCATGCCGAGACGTACAACTTCGCCGAGTACGGCGACATCGTGGTGCACCTGAAGAAAGCCACCGACTACCTGGGCGCCGACGTCGTGATTGACGCGGTGGGCGCCGAAGCGGACGGAAACTTCCTCCAGCACGTGACCGCGACGAAACTGAAGCTGCAGGGCGGATCGCCGGTGGCCCTGAACTGGGCGATCGATTCCGTCCGCAAAGGCGGAACGGTGTCCGTGGTGGGCGCCTACGGGCCGATTTTCACCGCTGTGAAGTTCGGCGACGCCGTGAACAAGGGCCTGACGCTGCGGATGAACCAGTGTCCGGTGAAACGGCAGTGGCCGCGGCTCTTTGAACACATCCGGAACGGGTACCTCAAGCCCAGCGACATCGTGACCCACCACGTCCCGCTGGAGCATATCGCCGAGGGGTACCACATGTTCTCCGCAAAGCTGGATGGCTGCATCAAGCCGCTCATCATCTCCACCGCAGACTGAAGACCGCTGACTGAAGGGAAGAGCACCATGACTGAGCCAGCATCGCCTTACACGGCGGGCAAGCCCATGCCCAAGGAATCCGCAGCGGCCCTGATGGCGCGTATTCCGGGCTGGGGCGCGGACCTCGATCCGAAGGACCGGCCCTCCTTCCCGCGCGAGCACCCGGGCATCGAGACCGGCGCGCACTGGGATTTCCCGGAGCGCCAGCAGGAGAAGTGGCCCCGGGAACGCTCCATTGAGCATGCGATTTTGCCGCCGGTTTTCGGAACCTCGACGCCGCCGAAGGGCGCCTCGGGGGCCATCCGGAAGTACGCCTATAAGAAGTACAGCGAGGCACGTGCCGCACACTGGCTGCTGCTGATCGCCGCCGACCGGGTGGACGCCTGGGAACACCACCTGCGTTCCCTGGCCACCCTGCACCCGGACAACCCCCTGACGGAAACCGGGGTGCTCAGCGAGTTCACCCGCCACGGCTTCCGCTCCCGGGCGGGCAAACGGCGCGCCGACGTCAGCCACCAGTGGATCGATCCGGTCCTGGTGGCCGGACCGTGGGTACTGGCGGGACTGGGTGCCGTGGCTGCCGTGAGGGCGCTGACGGTGAGGGCGTTACGGCGGCCCGCGCCCAGGCGGAAGTGACGCCCGACGGCGCGAGGTCCGACGGCGTGAGGTTTAGCCGTGTGAAGCCCGACGGCGGTCAGCCGCCTGCTTGGCGGCTCTTCCGGTGGGCAGCCAGGTCCTTCACCAGCCGCGGGGCCGAGCGCAGGAACCGCGCCCACCTCGCGGTGTAGGCCCGGAGCCGGCCCTTTGGAGACAGGTCGGCGTAGGGGTCCTGTGACAGATAGACGGTGTCCGGCGGGAGCAGCGCACTGCGAAGCATCCGCGGCCTGTCCCGCAGCGGTGCCTGCAGGAGGGCAATAATCCGTGCGCTGCCCGGTTCCCTGGTGAACAGGCGGTTCCGCCACTCCGTGGACGGCACCGGCCACTCGAACGACGGCGGCAGCACCGTCGTCGTACCCGTCACCAGTTCCTCGAGGAACGGCCGCAGCGCGGCCAGTGCGTCCGTGGCCTCCGCGATCTCCACAAGGGTGGCCGTAAGCGAATCCCGTTCCGTCAGATCGCTCAGGAACGTGAGTTCCTGACGGGAGGCCTGCAGGTGGGGGGCCCGGAGGGCATGCAGGGCAAGAAGTGCGATTCCCAGCGCCTTCGACGGAATCCGCACCTCCTGCCCTGCAAGTTCGAGGGTTTCCGTGCGTGCCCACATGGCTTCGAAGGAACGAGCCGGGTCCCTTTCCATTCCCGGAAACCGGAAATGGATGTCGATGTGGCACGGCCAGGACGGATGATTCACCGTGACCGAATGTTTGGGGAACACGCTGACGTCCGCGTCGGCCGTGCGTTCACGCCAACCACGTTCGTGCAGGCTCGCGAGCAGCAGGCCAAGGTCCGCCGGTGACACCAGGACATCCACGTCGGTGGAAATCTTCGGCAGGCGGAGCCCCTGGATCACACTCGCCGGCCCCTTGATGAAGAACGCCCGGATGCCCAGGCTGTCCGCCACCCGTGCCACCAGGGCATGGCCCAGGAGCACGGCTTCGGGAATGCTCAGCTGCGTTTCATCGGCCGGCTTCTGCATGGCGGCACCTACTCCCGGACCCGGCGGCCGCCGGCGAGCGCGGGTTCCGGCAGGGCTGCGGGGTCGGGTACTGCTGCGGGGTCGGGCACTGAGATCGATTCCGGCGCCGACGTGTAGGTCCCGTAGTACGAGGAGGCGTCGGATCCGCTGGTGGGCACGTAGTTGAGGACGGCTCCCAGGATGCGGCCCTTGACCTTTTCCAGGTTGCCCAGGGACTGTTCCAGCTGCTCCTGGGTGGTCTTGCCCGTGCGGATCACCACGATGGCTCCGTCAGCAACGCGGGACAGCACGGCGGCGTCCGTGACCGGAAGCAGCGGCGGGGCATCAATCAGGACCGTTGCATTCTGGGCCAGTGCGTTGAGCATGTTCTTCATGGCCCGCGAGCCCAGCAGCTCGCTGGGGTTCGGCGGAATGCGGCCGGAGCCGAGCACGGACAGGTTGGGCAGGGCACCCCACGGCTGGAGGACGTCCTCCAGTTCAGCGGTGCCGGTCAGCACGTCGGTGACCCCGACTCCCGGAACCAGGTTGAACACGTCCACCAGTGTGGGCCGGCGGAGGTCGCCGTCGACCACTACGACGTTCTCTCCCGCGGCCGCCATGGTGACCGCCAGGTTGGCCGTCACAGTGGACTTGCCTTCCGCCTGCAGGGAGCTGGTAACCACGATGATCCGCGGCGGCTGGTCCACGTCAAGGAAGCTGAGGTTGGTCCGCAGTTCCCGGAGGGCCTCGGCCATCGCGCTGCCGGCGGCTGCGTCGTGGAGCTGCACGGACGCTCCGGCCTCCAGGACGGTGCTCCTGCCGTCCAGGCGGTGGTCGACTGGGAGGGTGCCGATCACGGGGACCTCGAAGAGGCGCTCGATTTCTCCGGCGTTGCGGATGCGGCGGTCCAGGTGCCTGCGGACCAGCGCGTAGGCCACTCCGAGGGCCAGGCCCACGAGTGCCCCGAGGGCCAGGGTGAGCTTGACGTTGGGGGAAACCGGGCTGGTGGGAAGCACGGCCTTGCCCAGCGGGAGGACCCTGACCGCGGAAGGAACCGCTGCCGGGGCGTCAGCGACGGCGGAGGATCCGGCGGAAGTTCCGGCGTCGGGCGTTACGGCGGCTGTTCCTGCCGAACCGGCGGGGGTCGCTGTTTCGATCGCTTCCACCTGGGCAGCCAGGCCGTTGACCCAGGCGTCTGCCACGCGCTGGGCCGTCGCAGGATCAGGCGACTGGGCGGTCACGCGGATCTCGGCGGTGTCCAGCGGAACCTTCACGCTGATGGTGCCAAGCAGCGCGTCCGCCGTCGTCTTCAGGCCGAGGGAGGCGATGACCCGGTCGGCCACCAGCCGGGACTTGGCCACGGACTCGTAGTTCTTGACCTTCGCCTTGGCCAGGCTGTCACCGGCCAGTGAAAGGCTCACGTTGTCGGAGCCCGGCGTCACCACAATGCCGCTGGAATCGGAGGAGTAGATCTTCGGCTGCAGCACCGTCCAGCCGAACGCCGTCAGCGTGGCCAGCAGGGTGAAGGCGATGATCGCTTTCCAGTACACCCGGACCACCCGCAGGTAGTCGGCCAGGTCCAGGCCCGCGGGTGCTTCTCCGCCGGCCGCAGTGGTGACGCTCATGGTGGTTCCTTCCACACTTCGTTGGCGGCTACTCGCCGCCCGGTTCCAAGATTGATTTCGCGATGAGCTGCTCCACGGCCACCCCGACGGCGGCCTGGTAACCCTCCGTCCGGCCGTGCACGTCGCCTACTTTTTCTGCCAGTTCATCCAGCGGGACAGCGGTGGCGGCGGCCTCCCAGAGGGCCGGGCCGATCCCGCTCAGCCGCACGATCTCCGTGTCCAGCATCACCAGCAGATCGCCGTCGACAATCACGGCATCCTTCGGCTGGACCCGCCGTAACCAGCCGTTCGGGATGGGGCCGGCCTGGGTTTCCATCTCCGGTGCCGCCCACCTCGGCCGGGAACGGCGGCGCTTCCGGAACAGCGGTTCCAGCGCCTCCGGCAGGTCCGCGGCCTCGGAATAGGTGACCTGCCATACTCCTCCGACGAAGTCGATCAGGCGGCACAGCGACTGCAGCGGCTCATCGACTTCAGCCTGCGAGGAGGAATCCGGGATGAGCGCCAGCAATGCGTCCGCCAGGGGCAGCTGGCGGAGGACGGGGGCTGCCGGGTAGTCCGCCTCAACCCTGTCCAGGAGCACGATCGACTGCAGGAACGGCTTGGGCGGTGCCGGCTGGAGGCCCAGCTCGTCCGGGCCCACCTGGCGCTTGGGTTCCCCCGGCTCCTGATTCACGGACAGCGGCTTGGGGTAGGGAACCACCGAACCGTCCGGCCCGATTGCCACGGTTTCGTCCGAGACATACCCGTAGGTCTGGGCCAGCACCGAGGCTGCGGTCGTTTTTCCGGTGCCGGACTTGGCCACGAGCGCCGCCACGGCTCCCGTCTCCCGAGACGCCACTCCGCACGCGTGCAGCATCATGAGCTCGCCGGCGTTCTCCAGGATGGCCGCGACGGTGAGCCGGGAGGTAAGGTTCTCAGCCAGCTCCTCAAACGAGGCGGCTTGCAGTGCCAGCGTGCCGCCGTCGTACGTCTGTGACAAATACGCGACGGAGGCGGAGAACGGCTCGGACTCGGTGGGCTGCTTGGGCAGCGGCGGGATGGCAGGTGCACCGCTGCCGGCACAGCGCGCCCAGGCCGAGCGCATGTGCTGCTGCTGCTCCGCTGTCACTGAACTGCCCCAACGGATGGCGAACTGCGTGCCCAGGATCTCCAGGCAGAGCAGATCCCCAACGCTCAACAATTCCTCGAGATGGAGAGCGTCCCAGTCGCCCTCCGGATCCCCACCACTCATGACTTCCCCCTAGTCGATGCCGGTTAGTGCTGCTTATTGCTCGGAGCTACCCGACGCTTCGATCAGATGTTGCGCTTCAAGGCCTGCGAGGAAGCCGTCCACCTGGTGCGCCAGCTGCCCGGCGGCGTCCTCGAAGGTCGCTTCCAGTTCGGCGATGACGTCCGACTGGTCGCGGCGCCCGTCAATCAGCTCCCAGATGGCTGCGGCTGTCCCGTCCAGGACCACAGGCTGGGTCGCATCCAGGTGAAGCAGCGCCACCCTGCCCGCCGATTCTGTCCGTACTTCTGCCACAAGACCGCCACGTTTCCAGACCATGGCTAGAAGGTGATTGTCGGGTTGGCGGCCAGCGAGCGGGTGGTGGCGTCAGGCAGCGTCAGGGTAATGGTCAGCGAGAAGGAATACCCGGTGCCCTTCTTGGGTGCCGGGTTCACGGCTTCGTATTGGAACTGGATCGGGAAGTTCAGCGCCTGGCCGGCGGCAATCCCTGCGGTATAGGTGAAAGTCGCGCTGTAAGCATGGCTTGCGGTGTACGACGACGACGCCAGCGCCGCCGGCGCAACCGACTGGATGCCGATTCCGGCCAGCACCGTGCCCACCGGAGTAATGCTGACGGTGCCGGTGATGGTGCCGGTAATGGCACTCCCGGCGTTATGGATCTGGAACGCCGTGGGACCTGTGCCGGTGCGGTTTGTTCCGGCACCGGTACCTCCGGAGGAGACAAAGGCCACCGCTGAGCCGGCGCCTACAACCGTGGCAGTCGCGCTGATACCCGATGCCGCCGCGGCAGGCGCCGCGATGGCTGTGACGATTACGGGCACCGACCAGGCCACTCCCTTAACAACCCTGCGGCGGCTGAAACCGCCCTCTTCGCTGTTCGTGACCTCTGCGTTCATAACCTCGGACAATTGCGCCCCCTTGGATTTCGGCTGTGCCGGACCTTCCGGGCCGGACGTGTTCTGTGGCCGGTTCTGCACCGGCTCCGCCTACTCTCCACAACGACACTTAAGGTTCCTGCAACCGTTTTGCAAGATTCGCTCAAGGTTTGCTTCGCATGCAGTTGTCAGTTTCCGAAGTCGCAATTAGTCTGACCCGTCCAGCCCAGGCTGTGAGCGCGTGCGACCTCGCAGACGTTGTTGTCCTCCACGGTGCTGCTAGTCGCCTGCCCAGCGGCGCAGTGTGCTGTTGAGCAGGCCGACGAGGATGCTGGTCCACCAGCAGCCTTGGGAGATGCAGAGGGCGATCAGGAGCCGGCGCCTCAGGCTCTTGGCGACAGCGGTGAAGTGTGTGCCGGCGGGCAGGGCATGGAGGCGCTTCATGGTGGGGGCAAGGGCGATGCCATTGAGCATGAGGAGCAGCACGCAGAGCAGCTTGATCTGGGTGAGCGGATTGCTGACATCCGGTTTGATCAGAGCGCCGGAGATCAGGAGGACGGCAAGGCCACCCCAGATGAGGGGCTGGGCGGCGGTTTCGAGTCGGCGCGTGTCATGTAGGTCGCGTTTGCCCAGAAGCCAGAGGAAACCCACCCAGTCGACGACCAGAATGGCCCCGAAGGACAGGACCAGGGCCAGGATATGGCAGGCGAGTCCCACGCGGTGCATATCTACGCCGTAGTCCACGCTCATGCCCACGGCCAGGGAACCTGCCCAGCCAAGCAGGCAAAGGGCCGCCAGCGCGACGTACCTTCCGCGTCCTGGCCTCGGCGCCTCCGGCGTCCCATCGCCGTGGGGCTGCGGGTCAGCCGTCGCAGGCCTTGTCAGCCCTGTGCTGCCCGTGCCGCCGCCGGGATCGACGACGGCCCGGCTCATGCGAAGAGTCCTTCGCCGATGTAGCCGCCTTGCTTGATGCCAGGCGGCACCGCGAACAGGCCCGACCCGGTGTGTTTGAGGTACTCCAGAGCCAGGACGTCTTCTTTGGCCATGGACATTTGCATGGGTACGTAGTGGGTCCGGGGGTCTTTGACGTAGGCGATGAAGAACAGTCCGGCGTCCAGGTGTCCGAGTCCGTCCGAACCGTCGGTGTAGTTGTAGCCGCGGCGGAGCATCCGCACGCCGTCGTTGTGGTCGGCATGGGCTAGCCGCAGGTGTGAGTCCATCCCTATCAGTGGTTCGCCGTCCTTGCCCTGGATAGCGAAGTTCGGGACCGTAAATTCGCTGCCGCCGGACAATGGCGCCCCTTCGCCCTTGGTACGCCCGATCAGGCCTTCCTGCTCCCCGAGCGATGTGCGGTCCCAGATCTCGATGTGCATACGTATGCGCCGCGCCACCAGGTAGCTGCCGCCCGACATCCAAGCCTCGCCCGGACCGGATCCGGAGCCGACCCAGACGTGGTCATTGAGGAGGGCGGTGTCCTCGGCCTTGAGGTTGTTGGTGCCGTCCTTGAATCCAAAGAGGTTGCGCGGTGTCTGCTGGGCACGGGACGTCGAGGACGTGCGGCCGAATCCTAGCTGGGACCATCGGACGCGGGCTTTGCCGAAGGCGATGCGTGCCAGGTTGCGGATGGCGTGCACGGCCACTTGGGGATCGTCGGCGCAGGCCTGCACGACGATGTCGCCGCCTGAGCGTCCAGCTTCCAGAGCGTCACCGGGGAAGTGGGGCAGGTCGATCAGCGCGTCCGGCCGCCGGTCCTGAAGGCCAAAACGGGCCTTTCCATCCTTTTCGAACAGTGTGGCCCCGAAGCCGAACGTCAGGGTGAGGCGACCGGCGTCGAGGTCAAGTGCCTCGCCTGTGTCTTCCGGAGGTGCGTCATAGGGGCCGTCGACGGCGCCGGTATCGCCTGTGGTGCGGCCCGCCGTCATGGCTGCCGCCGCAGCCGTCCAGTCCTTGAGCAGTTGAATGAGCGCTTCGCGGTTGTCGGTGGTGACGTCGAAGGCGGCCATGTGGAGGCGGTCCTGCGCAGGGGTGATGATGCCGGACTGCCGGTCGCCGAAGAACGGCACCGCTGTATCGCTGGATGCCGGCGGCGCTGCATCGGCCGCTAGAGCATCGTGGCCGAGCAGGCCGGCGGCGATTCCCGCTACCGCCCCCGCGCCGCCCACTCCGGCAAGGCCGAACAGCCCGCGGCGGGACAGCCGCGGACGGTCGACGCCGGCCGCATTGGCTTGCGGCGGATTGGCGGGGTTTTCGGCGGGGAGTTCGTGGCTGCCGCCGTAAGGGCAGCCGCTCACAGCACGACGGCCGAGGTCAGCTTGGACAGCGGTTCGCCCAAGGAATCCACCAAGGCCGCGAGCTGCTGGACCTGGTCCTGGCTGAGCTCGGTGTAGTAGGCGAAGCCGTCGCCTTTGGCATGCTTCTTCAGCTCGGTCTGCAGGGCCGCGAACTTCTCGTCGAGGGACTTGGCAAGTTCGGAGTCCTTCTGCAGGAGTGCCGGCTTCAGGCTTTCGTAGGCGATCCTGGCGCCGTCTACATTGGCCTGGAAGTCCCAGAGATCGGTGTGGGACCAGATTTCTTCTTCGCCCGTGACCTTGCCGGTGGCCACCTCGTCAAGGAGTTCCTTGGCGCCGTTGCCTAGCTTGTCAGGAGTCAGTTCCACGGTGCGGGTACGCTGCACGAGATCTTCGGTGTTGGCAACCAACTGCTTGGCGATTGCGCTGCGCTCGGCGTCAGTCATGCCCGTGTAGCCGGCCGGCGGGAACAGGTCCTTTTCGGCGCGGTGCCAGCCTGTCCACTCCTGGCCCGGCTCAAGGTCGGCTTCGCGGGCATCCAGCTTCGGGTCAAGGTCCCCGAAGGACTCCGCCACTGGTTCAATCCTTTCCCAGTGCATGCGGGTCGAGGCGTAGAGTTCCCTGGCCTTGGCGGCATCACCGGCTTCGAAAGCCGCCGCGAACGCCTTGGTGCCCGTGATCAACTGCTCCGTCTGGTCCTTCACGTAGGAAACGTACTGCCGGGATCCGGTGTCCAGGAGCTTCTGGAGGTCGGCATCCACACTCGGGTTGGTCCCGGATTCAGTGACTTCGAAAGCTGCGCGGATGCCGTCGCCCTGCATGCCGGGCTTGCAGGCCGTGAAGTACTTGCCGGCATCGGCCGTGACAACCAGGTTGCGAGCAATGCCGGGGCCGATGTTCTCGACTTCTCCGATGATGCGCAGGCCGTCCTCGGCCAGCAAGTAGAACTCGGTCACTTCAATGCCATCGTTCTTGACGGCGAACGTCAGGTTGCCGCTTGGCTTGCTTCCGGTGGACACCTTGCATTCCGTGGCGGAGCTGCTCACCTGGATGGGTCCGTCCGCGGCACCGGGGGCTTTGGCGTTAGCAGTGCAGGACGCCAGCGTCAGGATGGCTGCGACCGCCGCGACGGCGAGACGGGAACCGGCGTTTCTGCCGATTCTGGGCAGGGTCAAACCAGGCATGTAGATTCCTTGGGTGCGTTATTGGGGGTGCGAAGGGGTGTCACGTGGAGATGGGGAGCGGCCGGCACTTGGGGGAATCCTTAGGCTCACCTAAGCAACGGACTCTACACGGAGAATCGGATTAGCGAAAAGATTCATGTCCTAATTCCGGACGAAAATTACTCCACCGGTTTGGGTTGCCTCCCTCGTCCAACCCCAGTGCAGATAGCTTCTAAAGCTGAGAGCCGTCCGGTGACTCACCCCGACGTTGGGCCAACTCGCACTCGTCTTCGTGTTAACTTGAACGTCAGGGATCAGCCCGATCTGACAGCCACCCGGAAAGAGCCCCTCAACGTGGAATTGCCAACGCCCGTACGGATCCTCACAGTCTGCACGGGGAACATCTGCCGCTCCCCCGTGGCCGAACGCCTGCTGCAGGCCGGCTTGGACCAGGTCCTGCCCGGCGGCTTCGAAGTCCGCAGCGCCGGCACCCGCGCCATGGTGGGCCACCCCATCCAGCCGCTCTCCGCGGACATTGTGCGCATGTACGGCGGCACGGACCAGGATTTCGCCGCCCGGCAGCTGAACCCGAAGATCCTCCGCGGCACGGACATCGTGCTGACCATGACGTCCCAGCACCGCGGCGAAGTGCTGCAGCTGGACGCCTCGCTGCTCAAGCGCACGTTCACCATCCGGGAGTTCGCACGGATGCTGGAGGCCCTTGAGAAACGTGACAGCGCAGTTGAATCGAACGGCAAGGCGGACGACGCCGGCACGCTGTGGCGGGGCCTGCCGGCCCGCCTCGCCTCCGTCCGCCACCTCGCCCTGGCAGCGGACAGCTCCGACAACGAAGTGATCGACCCGTACAAACGGAGCGCCGACGTGTACCGCCAGATGGAAGACGAACTGGCCCCCGCGATCCTCACTATCCTGCGGTATTCCCGGCTCAACACGCCTTCATAACTTCGGGGCCCGCCGTCGTTCTTTCTTGCGCCGGCAGGAGTACCTTTCGTGTATGGACAACCAGTCTGAACCGAAAGGAGCGGCTGCAGACAAGCCGCCGTGGGGGAATTTCGCATGGCTTCCAGCCTGGTTGCGCCAGCAGCCCACCTGGCTCAAAGCGGTCCTGGCCCTGGTCCTGGCGATCGCTTTGGGCAGCACCATGTACGCCTTCTCGCAAGTGGGACGCGGCGGCGCACCGCCCACCCCCACCGCCAGCGGAGCCGCGACGGCGGAAGGTGCCACCGCGGCACCGTCGACGTCGACCCCCGCACCCGCCCCGGCACCCGCTCCGCCGCCGGCGCCGGAACCGCCGCCCGTTGCGCTGAATGTCCTGCTGATGGGCAGCGACAGCCGCGGCGATTTCCGCGCCGAGGAAGCCCAGGCCGCCGCGGGAAGCCGGGCCGACCAGCGCGCTGACGTGCTGATGCTGATCCACATCCCGGCGGACCGGCAGAAGATCTATGGCATCTCCATCCTGCGCGACACGTGGGTGGACATCCCCGGTTACGGACAGGGCAAGATCAATGCGGGACTGGAACTGGGCGGCGTTCCGCTGATGACGCGGACGGTGGAAACCCTGTTCAACACCCACATCGACCACACGGTCCTGGTGGACTTCAAAGGGTTCTGGGATGCCACCGACGCGCTGGGCGGGGTGGACCTGGATGTCACAGTTCCCTTCACGTCCAACACTGACTCCGGGCATTATTTCCCGCCCGGCGTCAACCACATCTCCGGTGCCGAGGCGCTGCAGTTCGTCCGTGAGCGCTACGCATTTATCGACGGCGACTACCAGCGCGTCCGCAACCAGCAGGCCTTCCTTAAAGCCGTGATCAGCAAGTTCATGAGCACCGGGACACTCACCAACCCCTCCACGGTGATGAACGTGGTCAACGCCGTCCGGCCGCGCACACTGGTGGACCCTGCCCTTAGCCCGGAGGCCATGGTGCGGCTGGGCTTCAGCCTCCGCGATGTGGGGCCTGAGGATGCGATCTTCTTCCGGATGCCCGACGCCGGCTTCAGCTTCAGCACCACCGGGCAGTCGATCATCCTGCAGAATCCCGCGGTGGTAGGCGCCATCTCCGCAGCACTCGCCAACGGGACGCTGGCGGACTACGTGGCGGCGAACGGTTTTCAGGGCGGGAACTGACCAGGATGGAACACGGAACGATAACTGCAGGCGATTAGGTGCCTACACAGCTGGTTCGTGGAGCAACATGTTTAAGTTCCGCCCGGAGGCGTTTGGTGGACGACAGTGATTGGATGCCGCTGTCCGCTGGTGCGGGCAGCGGCTTGTGGCGCTTAGGCGGCCAGGCTCATGGCCCGGCGCTTCACCTTGGCTCCTGCCTCCGTACCCGGATGGGCGGGAGCCAGGACGCTGATGTTGCACTCCGACTGGAGGGGGTCAATCGACGCCGGCAGGTGGTGGGACTTCGAACATGCCTGCAGCTGCTCCATTGCAGCCGGTTCAACACGTGCGTGGCTGACATCCACCACCAGGCGGAGTCCTTCTTTCAGGTGGTTGGCCCTCTTCACAACCACATACAAAGCCTGGATGCTCTGGGCGGTCACATGACCCTGTGCTGCTACTTCTGCTTCTCCACAATCGAGATCGAGCCGAACTAAAACCCTGAGTTTGTCGTTCAAGTGTTTCCCCTATTCAATGCATGGCCGCGACGCTGCGACCGCAAGTCAGCCTATGTGCAGAATGTGACGTACGCAACACCCTGCGTCACATCCGGAGAGAGCGGCGTTATGAACGGCGCGGGCTGTTGAGCCCGGTCCGGTCATGGGGTATTGCGTTCCGCGGCCTCCGCGCGGGCGGTCGCCTACGATGGATCGGTGAGGATCAGGACGTTCGTGGCGTGGATGGAACGCCACCAGATCGGCCTGTATCTGGCCGCCATCATCGCCGGTAGCGCCGCGGGCTTCCTGGCACCCGGCACGGCCGGCGCCCTGGAACTCGCCATCAATCCTGTTCTGGGCCTTCTGCTCTACGCCACGTTCCTGGGAATCCCGTTCGCGTCGCTGGGGCAGGCTGCGCGCGACGTGCGGTTCATGGCCACGGTGCTGGTGCTCAACTTCGCGGTGGTGCCGCTGGTGGTGTTCGGGCTCAGCCGGTTCATTACCGAAGACCGGGACCTCCTGGTGGGTGTGCTGCTGGTGCTCCTGACGCCGTGCATCGACTACGTGATGGTGTTCACCGGCCTGGCAGGCGGTGCCAGCGACAGGCTACTCGCCGCGGCGCCGGTGCTGATGCTCGCCCAGATGCTCCTGCTGCCCCTCTATTTGTTGGTGTTCGTGGGGCCGGGGCTGGTGTCCGCGATCGACCCGGCACCGTTCGTCCAGGCCCTGGTGGGGCTCATCGTTGTCCCGCTGGCCCTGGCCGCGCTGACGCAGCGGCTTGCCCGGCGGGGAAGGCTTGCCCGGCGGGGCGCATTGGGCCAGCCTTGGCTGGGCCAGCGGGTCATGGCAGCCATGCAGGCCCTGATGGTTCCGCTGATGATGGCAACACTGGCGGTAGTGGTGGGTTCCCAGATCGTGGGCGTACGCCAGGAACTGGGATCGCTGCTGGCGGTGGTGCCGCTCTACGCCGCGTTCCTGCTGGTGATGGCACCCCTGGGCCTCCTCGCCGCCAGAACTGCCGGCCTGGATCCCCCGGCCACCCTCGCCGTGGTGTTCAGCGGCGCCACCCGCAATTCGCTGGTGGTCCTCCCGCTGGCCCTGGCGCTTCCCGAACCGCTGGCGCTGGCCGCACTCGTGGTGGTCACCCAGACGCTCGTGGAGCTGCTGGGCATGGTGGCCTACGTGCGGTTCCTGCCGCGCCTTGTTCCTAGCCGAACCGCGGTATAACTGTCACCGCTCCGACGTTGGGCAGGGCATGGCGCACCGCCTGTTCCAGCCGGCCGCTCAGTTCGGCCAGCTCGCCCATGCTGCCTGCCGGGGTAACCGGCACGCTGATTTCGACATGGAGCTTATGGCCGGACCACCGGAGCCGCGCACTGGTTCCGGAGGGAGCCACGTCTTCTGTCAGGGCGTTGAGCTTGTCGGTGAGCGCAGGGTCCACGCCATCCATGAGGCGGCGGCCGATGTCCCTGACGGTTCCCCAGAGGAGCACCGCGATGGCCGCGGAAATGAGCAGCCCCACGATGGGGTCCGCCAACGGGAAGCCAAGCCAGATGCCCACAACGCCGGCAACGACAGCCAGGGACGTGAAGCCGTCAGTACGCGCATGGATTCCGTCGGCCACCAGCGCCGCTGAGCCGATCCTGCGGCCCACCCTGATGCGGTACACGGCAACCAGTTCATTTCCGGCAAAGCCCACTAGCCCGGCGGCGAGTACCCAGCCCAGGTTCTGGACAGGCTGGGGTTCGAAGAAGCGCCGGATGGATTCGACGGCGGCAACCACTGCGGAGAGTGCGATCATCGCGACGATGAAGAGGCCCGCCAGGTCCTCGGCCCGGCCGAAGCCGTGCGTATAGGTGCGGGTTGCCGGCCGGCGTCCCAGCAGGAAGGCGATCCAGAGCGGCACCGCCGTCAGCGCATCCGAGAAGTTGTGGACGGTGTCCGCCAGCAGCGCCACGGAGCCGCTGATTAGGACAATGAGCAGCTGGAAGATGGACGTGGCACCGAGCCCCAGCAGGGAAATCTTGACGGCCCGGATGCCCTGGGCACTGCTTTCCAGCGCGGAGTCGATTGAATCAGCTGAGTCATGGGAGTGCGGTACAAACAGCTCGTGAAGCCACCCCTTGAATCCGGCGGCATGGTGGTGGTCGTGCCCGTGGTCACCGTGGTCGTGATCATGGTCGTGGTCATGCGGATGCGGGTGGGAATGCACGTCGTGCCCGGCCGGAGGAACGGGATGGCTCATGACAGCGCCTCTCCGGGGATCGGGTGAGGCGCAAGGCCGTGGTGGGGCGCAGTGCCGAGGGCATGCTCAGCCTGGTGAATGGCGTCCGCAACGAGCTGCCAGGCATGGCCGTCCTGAAGCCGGTAATAGACCCTGGTGCCCTCCTGGCGGGTGGCGACCATTCTGGCAAGCCGCATCTTGGCCAGATGCTGGGACACCGCGGCGGCCGACTTCCCGGTCTTCTCGGCAAGGGCGTTGACGGGAAGTTCGCCGCGGCGAAGGGCCAGGATCAGCCGCACCCGGGTAGCGTCCGCCAGCATCGCAAAGACTTCAACCGCAAGCTCGACATACTGGCTGTCGGGGCCGAGAGTGCAAGCACTACTATCTGCATTCATACGCAGATACTTTCATAGCGGCTACTTCGCAGCAAACTGTAGGGTTGGGAACCACCGCTGGGAGGACGGGACTGAGCTAAAGGGCCGGCGGTGCCTGGGGAAGCCTCGGTCTCAGAAGGCTTATCACCGCCGGCCCAGCTCAGTCCGGCCCGGAACACTGTCCGGGCCAGGATCTCGGCCGGGTGTTCCCCCAGAGGTTCGACCGCCAACCGATGCCTCAAGAATATTCAGCACCCGCATCCCCGGCGTGAGTGGTGGCTACCTGTCTTTGGGTGGCGGCCGACGGCGCCGGAGGCAGGGGCTACGCAGGGCAGGACCGCAGCACTCTATCCCCCGGTAGCGAACGCGGGTGCCCGCGGCGGAATAGCTTTATATATTGGGTCAATGACCCAGACTCCAGTGCAGCACCCAGCCGACAAGACCCCTGCGGCCGCCGCCCCCGTAGCCCGGAAGGTCCCTTTTGAGCGGAGCCACCACGGCGACACGTTCGTGGACAACTACGAATGGCTGCGCGCCAAGGACTCCGCGGACGTGGTGGAGCACCTCAAGGCCGAGAATGCCTACCAGGAGGCGGTCACCGCACACCAGGAACCGCTGCGGGAAGCCATCTTCCAGGAGATCAAGGGGCGGACGCAGGAGACAGACTTGTCTGTTCCGAACCGCAAGGACGGCTGGTGGTACTACACCCGCTCGGTGGAGGGCAAGGAATACGGCATCCAGTGCCGCGTCAAGGCCCGGGACACCGGGGATGCAGTGGCGGACTGGACGCCCCCGGCGGTGGAGGCCGGCGTCGAACTGTCCGGTGAGGAAGTCCTGCTGGACTGCAACGTGGAAGCGGAGGGCCAGCCGTTCATCGCGGTGGGCGGCACCGCCGTGACGGTGGACGGCAATCTGTACGCCTACGCGGTGGACAACGCCGGGGACGAGCGCTTCACGCTGCGCTTCAAGGACCTGCGCACCGGTGAGCTGCTGCCGGATGTCATCGAGAACATCTTTTACGGCGTCTCCTTCTCCCCCGACGGCACACGCCTGTTCTACACCGTGGTGGACGACGCGTGGCGTCCCTACCAGGTGAAGGCCCACGTGCTGGGGACGCCCGTCACCGACGATGAGGTGATTTACCAGGAGGACGACGTCGCCATGTGGCTGGGCTTCGACCTTTCCTCTGACCGGCGCCACCTGGTGCTGAGCATCGGCTGCTCGGAGTACAGCGAGACGCGGCTGCTCCGCTTTGACGATTACGACGCCGGGCTGTTCACCGTGATCTCCCGCGACGAGCACGTCCTCTACGAGGCCGAGCCCTTCCTGCTGGAGGGTCCGGACGGACGGAAGACCGAGAAGCTCCTCGTGACGCATAACCGGAACGCCATCAACTCCATGGTGTCGCTGGTGGACCCGGCCGAGCTTACCAAGCCGCTGGCGGAGCAGGAGTGGAGCACCGTCGTCGGGCATTCCGACCAGGTGCGCGTCAACGGCGCGGGAGTGACTTCCACGCACGTGGTGGTGTCAATCCGCAAGGACACCATCGAGCGCGTCCAGGTGATTGCGCTGGACGGCCTGGGCACGCCCGCGCAGGGCGACCCCGTGGAGCCGGCGTTCGAGGAGGAGCTGTACACGGCCGGCGTGGCCGGGTCCGACTATGAGGCCCCGGTGATCCGGATGGGCTACACGTCCTACTTCACGCCGTCGCGCGTGTACGACTTTGTGCTGCCCACCGCGTCGCAGCCGGCCGGCGAGCTGCTGCTCCGCAAGGAAAGCCCGGTGCTGGGCGGCTACTCCCCCGCCGACTACGTCGCCACCCGTGAATGGGCGACAGCGGCGGACGGCACCAGGATCCCGCTGTCCGTGCTGCGGCACGCCTCCGTGAAGCAGGATTCGACGGCGGCCGGCCTGGTGTACGGGTACGGCTCCTACGAGCTGAGCATGGACCCGGGCTTCGGCATTCCGCGGCTGTCGCTGCTGGACCGCGGAATTGTGTTCGTGATCGCGCACATCCGCGGCGGCGGCGAGCTGGGCCGGCACTGGTACGAGGACGGCAAGAAGCTCCGCAAGAAGAACACCTTCACGGACTTCGTCGCCGCCACCGACTGGCTGGCAGGTTCGGGCTGGGTTGATCCGTCGCGGATTGCGGCCATGGGCGGCTCCGCCGGGGGACTCCTGATGGGCGCGGTGGCCAACCTGGCCCCGGAAAAGTACGCCGCGATCGTGGCGGCCGTGCCGTTCGTGGACGCGCTCACCACCATCCTGGATCCGGAACTGCCGCTGTCCGCCCTCGAATGGGAGGAGTGGGGCAACCCGATCACGGACCCCGAGGTGTATGCCTACATGAAGTCCTACACGCCGTACGAGAACGTCGGCGCGCTGGCGTATCCGAAGATCGCGGCCGTGACCTCGTTCAACGACACGCGCGTGCTCTACGTGGAGCCTGCCAAATGGGTCCAGGTCCTCCGGTCTTCGTCCACCAGCGCGGAGCCGATCGTGATGAAGATCGAGATGGACGGCGGCCACGGCGGAGCGTCCGGCCGGTACGTGCAGTGGCGCGAGCGTGCCTGGGACTACGCCTTCGTGGCCGACTCCGTGGATGCCACCGAGCTGCTCCCCGGGGCGGGGGTTAAGTAGGGGTTGGGCGTCAACGCTACCCAAAAAAGATAATCATGCTTAGTATTGTCAGGCGCCGGGCTGTCCACTGGGGGCAGGCCGCCCCGGTGCCTGACTGGAGGTCTCCCGAGCATGGAACAGGAAATGCGTCCACTGACTGACGACGAATTGATGTCTGAACAGGCGACTGCTTTGCCGGACAAGGAAGTTGCGTCCGTTCTGGATCTGAACGCGGATCTGGACCTGGGCATTGACGCGGCTGCACCCATCGACCTGGCAGTGGCAGCCAACGCCAACGTTGCCGCACCGATCGACGCAGCCGGCTCCGCCAACAT
This sequence comes from Arthrobacter sp. ISL-72, assembly GCF_018613755.1. GTDB lineage: Bacteria > Actinomycetota > Actinomycetes > Actinomycetales > Micrococcaceae > Arthrobacter. Next base: position 77,768 of record NZ_JAGGPP010000016.1, on the reverse strand, counting down.
CCTCTCCTTCGGCTCGGACGCGCAGGCATTGGCGGACCAGGGCGTCAGCATCGACCAGGGCATCGTGGCCGACGCGAACGCCGAATCCACCCAGGACAGCACGATCGACCAGGGCAACGACACCGTTGACGCCGGAACCACCGACGGCACTGCGCCAGCCGACAGCACCGTTCCCGAGGAAAGCCTGCCCGACGTCGGTGCGCTGCCGGTCGATCCCGCAGCGGCCCTCGACGGGGACCTGCTCAACGTCAACGTCGACCTCGCCGCCGACGCCGACATCGCCGCTCCGATCAACGGTGCGGTGGCTGCCAACGCCAACGTTGCCGCCCCGATCGACGCCGCCGTGGCCGCGAACATCGGCTCCATCGACAGCCAGGCCTATGCGGTTGCCGACCAGGACGCGATCATTTCACAGCACATCGAGGGCGAAGCCAACGCCTCTGCCGACCAGCAGCCCAACCTCGAACAGTAAGCACAGATGACCCACGCGAACGGCGGGCCGCCCCTGAAGGCGGTCCCGCCGTCGTCCTCTGCCGTCGTTGCCGAGCACCCGCTCCAGGTTCCTGTCCGCGCCGAGGGCGTGCAGCTCATCGGCCAGTCCGAAGGATCCGGCTACCGGGAGGCGCCCTCGCTGGTGCGCCGCGCGGATGGCCAGACCCTTCAGCTGACGCGCCTGCTCTTCCTTGTCCTGGAGGCTGCGGACGGGACACGGAATGTGGAGGAGATCGCCCAGCACGCCGGCGCCGGCTCGGGCAGGCTCGTCACCGCGGAGAACGTCCGCACGCTGATCTACTCCCAACTGCTGCCGATGGGGCTGCTGCGCCTGGCCGACGGCTCCCAGCCGGAGGTCAGGAAGGCCGACCCGCTGCTGGGCATGCGCTTCCGCTACACGGTGACCGATCCGGAACGCACCCGCAGGATCACTGCCCCTTTTGCCGCCCTGTTCAATCCCCTGATAGTGGTGGCCGTGACCGCGGCGTTCCTGGCGGCCTGCTGGTGGCTGCTGATGGTGAAGGGCCTGGGCTCGGCCACCCACGAGGCGTTTGCGAACCCCGCGCTGGTCCTGCTGATCTTTGCCGTCACGATTCTCTCCGCGGGCTTCCACGAGTTCGGCCATGCCGCCGCCGCGCGCAAGGGCGGCGCAACGCCGGGGGCGATGGGCGCCGGACTGTACCTCGTCTGGCCTGCGTTCTTCACGGACGTCACCGACTCCTACCGGTTGGGCCGCGGCGGCCGGCTCCGTACCGACCTCGGGGGCCTGTACTTCAATGCCATCGTCGCGGTAGCCATTATGGGGCTGTGGTGGGCCACCGGCTTTGACGCGCTGCTGCTGGTGGTGGTGACGCAGGTCCTGCAGATGGTGCGCCAACTGCTCCCCCTGGTGAAGTACGACGGGTACCACATCCTGGCGGACGCCACCGGTGTCCCCGACCTTTTCCAGCACATCAAACCCACTCTCCTGGGCCTGCTGCCGTGGCGATGGGGCCGCGCCGAGAACAAGGTTTTGAAGCCGTGGGCCTGCGCCGTGGTGGCCAGCTGGGTCCTGGTCACGGTGCCGCTCCTACTGTTCACGCTGATCACGATGGTGGTTTCCCTGCCGCGGCTGCTGGCCACCGCGTGGGCCAGCGCCGCTAAGCAGCAGGAGATGCTCGCCGCGACCCTCTCCACCGGGGACCTGGCCGGTGCCGCCGTGCGTGTCCTGGCTATCGCGGCTGTGGCTCTTCCGATGATCGGAATGCTCTATATCCTGCTGCGGCTGCTGCGCCAGCTGGTCGTGGGACTCTGGCAGAGAACCAGCGGCAAAGCCGTTCAGCGGACTGCCGCCATGGCTGCCGTCGGGGCGATGCTGGCCGGTTTAGCTTGGGCGTGGTGGCCCGACGGCGGGACCTACCGGCCGGTCCAGCCGTACGAACGCGGGACGCTGGCGGACGTCATGACGTCGGTTCTCCCGCAAGGGGACCGGGTCCTGCGGGAAGGCGGAAGTGGACGCACTGTTGCACTGTGGCCGGAAGGCGCGCCCAAGCCGACGCGGGAAAACCCGCAGCTGAGCATGGTGCTGGTGCCCGTGGAAGGCTCCTCGGGTTCGTCGGATACTTCCGCTTCCGGCGCCACGGCTGCCGCCGGCTCCGCCGCGCCGTCGTGGGTGTTCCCGTTCGACCGTCCCTCGGCCCCTGAGGCAGACGGCAACCAGGCCCTTGCGGTGAACACCACGGACGGCTCGGTCACGTACAGCGTGGCGTTCGCACTGGTATGGGCCGAGGACGGCGAATCCGTGGACACCACCAACGAGGCCTATGCGTTCGCCAGCTGCACCGGATGTGCTGCGGTGGCGGTGGGTTTCCAGGTGATCCTCATCGTGGGGCAGGCGGACGTCATTGTCCCGGAAAACCTCTCCGCCGCCGCCAACTACAACTGCCTGGACTGCCTTACCTACGCGCTGGCCAGCCAACTGGTGCTTACCTTGGACGGCCCGCTGGGCGGGGACAGCATGGCCCGGCTGGCAGCTCTCTGGGCTGAAATTGCCGAGTACGGGCGCAACATCCGGAACGTGCCGCTCTCGGAAATCCAGGCCAAACTGTCCGCGTACAAGGATCAGATCACGGCCATCATCAAGGCCGACCCCAGCGCCACGCAAACCACCACCTCCACCGGAACGCCCACGCCTTCGGGAACGCCCAGCCCGGCCGGGACGCCCGCACCAGCGGGCAGCAGCGGCGTACCTGATCCCGCGACGCCGGGGGCGGGAGTACCTGCCCCGGTAGAAACGTTGACAGCGGGCACTGGGGCTGCAACTGCCCCGGCCGATGAGCCTGCGCCCGGCGACCCGTCGCCGTCGTACGTTCCCACTGAAGCGCCGCCCAAGGCGGAGACCACGCCGCTTCCCGCCCCGACCGGCGGCTAGGGCGCCCAGTCACCGCCCCCGGTCCGTCCATTCGTCGCGGAGCATGGCGAAGACAAGCTCGGTTGCCCACTCCCCCTTGTACCGCCATTTGTCCACGTGCCTGGCCTCGAGCCGCATGCCCAGCCGCTCGCAGATGGCAGCCGAGGCTGTGTTCAGCTCGTCCAGCTTGGCATCGATCCGGTGGAAGGCCAAGGCTTCGAACCCGAGCCGCAGCATGGCCTCGGCTGCCTCGGTGGCGTATCCGTGCCCCCGTGCACCCGGAGCCAGGCTCCAGCCCACCTCCGCCTGGCCGTAGCCCGGGAGCCACTTGAGCACCACTTCGCCGATCAGGCCGGGCGCATCCGCCACCTCGACGGCGAGCGCCACCCAGTCGCCCTCCTTCTGGAACACGAAGTTGGCGTACTTGCCCACCCGCTCCATGCACTGCGTGTAGCTCTTGGCCTCACCGGGCAGGAACCGTGCCGTCCGGGGCTGCGAGTGGTACGCGTGGAAGGCTTCCAGGTCGGCGGCCTCGAAGCGGCGCAGGACCAGGCGCGCGGTGCGGATCGGCAGTCTGATGTCCGGCATGGTCTGAGCGTACCCGCTGAGCTGACCGCGCGAGTCGGCACCAAGCCGGGACCCCGAACCCGTGACCGGGGAAACTAATCCTGCTTACTATTACGTGGCACTCCGTTTCCACCCGGGATCCAACCGAAGGAGCAGTCATGCCGTTGAAAAAGGGAACCGCCGTGGAATGGAACGAATGTCTGGTCCCTGGGCGACGCCGCCGCCACCACCAACTCCAAGTGCGGCGGGGCATTGCGCAAGCAGACCAAGGTGCTGGCCAAAAACCTGATGGCAGCCCGGAAAGGGAACCTTCCCCCGGAGAAATACAATGGCTACGCGGAGTGCCCGTTCACCGTCTCCCGCTCAACCGTGGTCTTCGCCGAGTTCGACGACCAGTACCAGCCGATGCCCACCATCCCGAAAGTCCCCACTTGGAAGGAGAGCCGCGCGTCCTGGGTGGTGGACCGCGACATCTTCCCGCAGGTGTACTGGAACCTGATCCTCAAAGGCAGGGCCTGATCTGAGAGAGCGTCCGGATTTAGGCGACGTTAAGTGAGAGAGCGTCCGGATTAGAGCGACGTAAAATGAGAGAGCGTCCGGATTTAGGCGACGTTAAGTGAGAGAGCGTCCGGAGGAATTTACGACGGCGGCCGTCGCCTCCGCGATGGCGCGTTCCTCGTCGGTGGGAACCACCAGGACGGGGATCAGCGACGCGGCGGTGGAAATAACGCGCGCTTCCTTGGACCGCTCACTGTTCAGCCCGGCGTCGAGCTCTATGCCCAGCGCCCCCAGCTTCTCCCCCACCAGCGTGCGGAACTGGTGCGAGTTCTCGCCGATGCCGGCCGTGAACACCAGGGCCTTCGCCCCGCCGACTGCCACGTGGTACCCGCCGATGTACTTGGCCAGCCGGTAGGACGCGACGGCGAGCGCGGTGGCAGCCCGGGAGTCACCGGCTTCAGAGGCTTCCACGACCGAGCGCATGTCGTTGTTGCCGGCAAGTCCCCTGAGCCCGGATTCGCGGTTGAGCAGGGAGTCGATGTCCTCGGTTGACCAGCCGGTCCGGCCCAGGAACACCAGGATGGACGGGTCCAGGTCGCCCGAGCGTGTGCCCATCACCAGGCCTTCCAGCGGGGTGAAGCCCATGGACGTGTCCACGGATTTTCCGCCGCGGAGGGCGGTGACGGAGGCGCCGTTCCCCAGGTGGGCGATCACGCCGTCGAACTCTTCCACGGGAAGGTCCAGCAGCGCAGCCGCCTGATGTGTCACGTACTCGTGCGAGGTGCCGTGGAAGCCGTAGCGGCGGATGCCGTGGTTCGTGTAGAGCGAGTCCGGCACGGCGTAGCGCCACGCCTGCTCGGGCAGGGTGCGGTGGAAGGCGGTGTCGAACACGGCAACCTGCGGCATGTCCGGCCACTTCCTGGCGATGGCGCGGATGCCCAGCACGTTGGCGGGATTGTGCAGCGGGGCCAGCGGGTTGAGCCGCTCGATGGCACGGGTGATCTCGTTGTCTATCAGCACGGGCTCGCCGAAGCGCTCGCCGCCGTGCACCACGCGGTGGCCCACAGCGTCCAGCTTCCGGTCGCCCAGCACCTCGTGGATGGCGGCGTCCACCTGCTCCAGCGCCTCCGCATGGTCGCGCGGGCCCTCGATCTCGCCGTCGCCTTCCCCGCCGTTGCCCATGCCGATCTTTTCGATCAGTCCCTCGGTGAGGATGCTGTGGGATGCCACGTCCCGCACCTGGAACTTGAGCGAGGATGAGCCGGAGTTGATGACGAGGACGAGCACTGGGCCTCCTAAGCCGTGGCTGCTGCGGTGGTCGGTGGAAGTTCGATCGTAGCGCCATTGCGAAAGGTTCTGCAGGCGCTTAGAGTCGGCGGACCAGCTGGACAACGCACGGAAGGCCTTTCCATGACTGATACCCCAACCGAGCCGGGCGGCACTGCGCCTGTTGAGAGCACAAAGCCCGGCGGCGGGTCCAAGAAGCCGGACCCCGCCGGCGTCGAGGGTGCCAACCCGGCCCTGGACGACACCGGCCACATCAAGGCCCGCGAAACGGGAGAAGCTCCCGAGCCGCCTGAGAATCCGGAAGACCTGGACCTCACCGCGCCCGACGCCCCGCCCGAGTAAGGATCCTGTCCGGGCTAGACGCGTTCCTTGAACGATTCGACCTTCTGCGGGTCGCGTTCAGCCACGGGAAGCATCAGCTCGTCAATTCTGTCCATCAGTGATGCGTCGAGTGTTACCCCGGCGGCCTTGACGTTGTCTTCGAGCTGCTCGGGCCGGGATGCGCCCACAATGGCGGCGGAAACGTTGCTGTTTTGCAGAACCCAGGCCACGGCGAGTCCGGCCATGGACAGGCCTGCCTCCTCGGCAACGGGTTTGAGCTTCTGCACGCGCTCAAGGACGTCCTCGGTGAGGTAGCGGTTCTCTTTGAGCGACCCGTCCTCCGCGGCGAACCGGGACTGTGCGGGGGCGGCCTGCCCGGGCAGGTACTTGCCGGTGAGGACGCCCTGGGCCAGCGGCGACCAGCAGATCTGGCCGATGCCCAGCTCAACGCTGGTGGGCACGATTTCTTCCTCGATGACCCGCCAGAGCATGGAGTACTGGGGCTGGTTGGAGATCAGCTGGATTCCCAGGTCCTTCGCCAGGGCGGCGCCCGCCCGGATCTCGTCCACGGTCCATTCGGAGACGCCGATGTACAGTGCCTTGCCGGCGCGGACTATGTCCGCGAAGGCCTGCATGGTTTCCTCCAGCGGCGTTTCATAGTCGTACCGGTGCGCCTGGTAGAGGTCGACGTAGTCTGTGCCGAGCCGGGACAGGGATCCGTTGATGGATTCCATGATGTGCTTCCGGGACAGGCCCCGGTCGTTCTTGCCTTCTCCCGTGGGGAAGTAGACCTTGGTGAAGATTTCCGTACTCTCGCGCCGGGTTCCGCGCAGCGCCTCCCCGAGGGCCGATTCAGCGCGTGTTCCCGCATAGGCGTCCGCCGTGTCGAACGTGGTGATGCCAAGGTCCAGTGCTTTGCGGACACAGGCTGTTGCGGCCTCCTGGTCGATCTGTTCACCGTGGGTGACCCAGTTGCCGTAGGCCAGGGAGCTAATGTACATGCCGGATGAGCCGAGCTTGCGGTATTCCATCAGTTGTCTTCCTTCGTAGTTGCTGGCGGACTGGTTACGGTTGTTGCCGGGTTTTTCGGCTGGGCCGGGCGGAGCGGGTGGCCGCGGTGGCCGGGGCGGAGGTAGTGCCCCGCTTTACCAGGTGCGTGTTGATGATCCTCGTCTGCCTTGCCGCGCCGGAGCCCGGTGGTTCCAGGGCTCGGAGCAGCAGTTCCGCCGCGGCCGCGCCCTGCCCCCGGACGTCCTGGTCGATGGTGGTGAGGTCCATGACGCGGGCCAGATCGTGGTTGTCGAAACCGACCAGCGACATGTCCCGCGGGATGTCCAGGCCGGCGGCGCGCGCAGCTTCCATGGCCCCGAACGCCATTTCATCGGAGCTGACAAAGACGCCGGTGGGCGGTACCGGAGCGGACAGCAGCCGCTCCATTGCGGCGGCGCCGCCGTCCACCGAGTTGGGGCCGAACTGCTGAAGCGCGTCCTCCAGCGGGATCCCGGCTGCGAGCAAAGACTGCCGGGATCCGGCCACGCGGGACGGCGGGGCCGCACTTCCGGCGGTGGCCTCCCGTTCATCATCGATGCCGATCAGTCCGATCCGGCGGTGACCCAGGTCCACCAGGTGCCCGACGGCGGTCCGTGCCGCCGCTCGTTCGTCCACCCTGACGCTGCCGAAGTATTCCGAGCTGTGGCCCAGCAGGACCACCGGCAAGTTCAGGGCCTGCAGCATGCCGGCCTCCTGCTGCGTCAGGCTCAGTGACAGCACCATCACGGCGTCGGCGCGGCCGCGGAGCACCTGCTGGCTGAAGAACCGGCGGCGGCCCTCGCTGTCGCCCAGTTCGTACAGGAGCACGTCCCGGCCTGCTGCACGGATGGCCGAACCGGCGCCGGAGATCACCTGGCCGAAGAACCACTTCGTGGCGTCGGGAACGACGACGGCGACGGTTCCGGTCACTCCCGTCGCCAGCCGGGACGCACTGGGGGAAGCCTGGTAGCCCAGGTCCGCGGCGATCTTCCGGATCCTCACCCTGGTGGCTTTGGAAACCCCCGGGAGACCGCGGAGGGCGCGCGACACTGTTGAGGTCGCCACCCCTGCTCGCTCAGCTACCTCGTCGATCCCTGCACTCACGAGGGTTCACGTTATTACCCGCGCGGCGTTAACGCAAGCGCTTGCGTAGCCTCGAGGTAAGCGAACAGCTGGCGCAAACCGAAGGTCCATTCCGGCAGCTCCTCGCAGGCGCCCACCCGGTTGACCAGCGCGCCAAGATGGCGGCTGCGGATGGTCACCACGTCCCCGTGCTTGTGGGTGAAGCCCTGTCCCGGTTCGTCCCGGTCCTGCGTCGGCGCAAACAGCGTTCCGGTGAAGAGGGCGAAACCGTCCGGGTACTGATGGTGCTTTCCGTGCGTGGCCGCCACCAGCTCCTCAAAGGGCCGGCTGATCCTTGCCACGGTGTTCCGCCCATCCAGCTGGAAGCCGTCCGGCCCCTCCACGCGCAGCAGGATCTCCTCGTCGCGGAGCGTCTCCAGCGTGAACCCGCCGTCGAACAGCCTGATCAGCGGCCCCAGTGCGCTGGAGCCGTTGTTGTCCTTGGCCTTGCCGAGCAGGAGTGCACTGCGGCCTTCCACGTCGCGGAGGTTGACGTCGTTGCCCAGGGTCGCACCCACCACCTTGCCGGTTGAGGTGACGATCAGCACCAGCTCCGGTTCCGGGTTGTTCCAGGAGGAAAAGGACGGAATGCCGATCCCCGCACCGAGCCCCACCGAGGACAGGACGGGCGCCTTGGTGAACACCTCGGGGTCCGGACCGATGCCCACCTCCAGGTACTGCGACCACAGGCCCTCAGCGATCAGGACTTTCTTGGCCTCGGCTGCTTCCGGCGAACCGGGCCGGATTTTGCCGATGCTCCCGCCCAGTGCGCGGCCCACGAGCTCGCGCATTTCGGCGGCCCGTCCGGCGTCGCCGGCGCAGCGCTCCTCGATCACCCGTTCGATCATGCTGTCCACGAAGGTCACGCCGCAGGCCTTGATGACCTGAAGGTCAACGGGTGCCAACAGGTGCGGCCGGGAGGCCTCCCCTGCCAGGGAAGCGCCCACGACGTCGGCAGCCGCCCACCGCGGTTCGGCCAGTTCCGGATCCAGAAGGGCTGCGCGGACGGCGGCCGCCGGGTCTGGCAGCTCCAGCAGCTCCGAGACCGTGCCGGCCAGGCGGCGCAGGTCAAAGACCGTCCCGCGACTGAGGGCCACCACGAGCGGGCCTCCTGTCGCCGGATCCCAGACGCGTCCGATGAGCAGTGCCCGCTCATGGTCCTCCGGCAGAACGTCAGCTGTTGTGGTGGTCGGGGCAATCACCGCTGGTCCTCCTTGCCGGAGGTCTGCTCGTGGCGGGCGCCGGACGGCCGCCGCCAGACGCCGTCGACCCTTTGCGGGACGTCCCAGGGATTGCCGTCCTGCAGCGGTTCCGGCAGCCGGGAGGCGGGGAACGACTGGAACGCCACCGGCCGCAGGAAGCGGCGGATGGCCGCGGTCCCCACCGAGGTGGTGGCCGACGTCGTGGCCGGATACGGTCCGCCGTGGTGCTGCGCGTAGCTGACGGTGACGCCGGTCGGCCAGCCGTTCCAGAGGACGCGGCCGCTGATGTCCGTCAGCCGGGCGGCAAGCTCGGTGACGTCGTCGTCCTCTTCGGCCTGCAGCGTGGTGGTCAGCTGCCCTTCCAGCAGTCCAGCGAGTCCGGGCAGTTCCGACTCGTCGCCGTACTCGACCACGAGGCTCGCCGGGCCGAACATCTCCTGCCGCAGGATGTCCGGGTTCTTCCGGACTGCCGCGGCCGTGGTGCGCAGGACGGTGGGCGCGGGAGCCTCGGCAAAGTCCCCCTCGACCAGAACGTCCACGCCGCCGCTGTCCCGGAGCCCGCGGACGGCGTCGGCGTAACCGGCATGCAGCCGCTCGCTGAGCAGCCTGGCCGGCGCCACGCCTGCCAGCGCCTTTTCGAGCTGCCCGCGGGTTTCTGCAGCCTGCCCCGCCGGGACGAACAGCAGCCCGGGTTTGGTGCAGAACTGGCCCATTCCGAGGGTGAAGGAGCCCGCATAGCCGGTGAGGATCTCCTCGCGCCGGGCTGCCCAGGCCTTGCCGGTGACGAAGACGGCGTTGATGCCGCCCAGTTCGCCGAAGAAGGGGATGGGCTCCGGCCGGGCGGCGATGCGGTTGAGCAGCGCCCGTCCGCCCGCCGTCGAGCCCGTGAAGCCGATGGCCTTCACCAGCGGATGGTCGACGAGGGCCTCGCCGGCCTGGCGCCCCGTCACCAGTGAGAAGAGGCCCGACGGCGCCCCGGCAGCTTCCAGCGCGGACGTCACCGTCCGGGCGGTGCGGGCCGCCAGCTCGCGGTGCGCGTCGTGGGCCTTGTGCACCACCGCGCCGCCTGCAGCCAGGGCCGAGGCGCTGTCGCCGCCCATCACGCTGAACGCGAAGGGGAAGTTGGAGGCCCCGAAGACGCCGACCACACCGAGCGGAACGTTGTAGCGCCGCAAGTCCGGCCGCGGTCCCATGCCCCAGGCGGGATCAGCATGGTCGATGGTGGCGTCAAAGTGCTCGCCGAGGCGGATTTCGTCCGCAAAGAGCCGCAGCTGGAAGACGGTACGTTTCAGCTCACCCTCCAGGCGGGCGGGACCGAGGTGCGTCTCCCGGACGGCGATCTCCACGAGGGCTGCGGCGTCCTGCTCCAGCCCCGAGGCGATGGCCTCGAGCCAAGCGGCACGCTGGTTCGGGTCCGCCTGGCGGCCCTGTTCGAAGGCGGTCTGGGCGGCTTCGACGGCTGCGTTGACGTGCTCCGCAGAGGTGACCCCGCCCGCTGGGGTTAGAGCGCCCGCTGGGGTTAGAGCGGCCGCTTCGGTTGTTGCGGTCATCGGCCGGCTCCTGCCGCGCTGAGGGACCCGCCCGTGACGGCGGCGCGGTTGCCCACTTCCTGCCAGCCCGCGCCGTCGGGGAATTCCCAGCGGGTGCGCGAGGCACTGAGCATCTCGGCGCCCGTGCCCGGGAGTTCCGGCGCGGCGTAGCGGCCGTCGGCGATCCGCACGGGTTCAGCGAAGTGCTCGTGCAGGTGGTCGACGTATTCGATCATGCGGCTCTCCTGGCTGCGGCCGATCACGGCGTAGTCAAAGAACGAGAAATGCTGGACGAGCTCACAGAGGCCAACACCGCCGGCGTGCGGGCAGACGGGAACCCCGAACTTGGCCGCGAGCAGCAGGATCGCGACGTTTTCGTTGACGCCGCCCACGCGGGTGGAGTCGAGCTGGAGCACGTCGATGGCCCCGGCCTGGAGAAGCTGCTTGAACACGATGCGGCTGGCCACGGCCTCCCCGGTGGCCACCCGCACGGGGGTCACACCGTTCCGGATCTCGGCGTGGCCCAGGACGTCGTCGGTGCTGGTGGGCTCTTCGATCCAGTACGGCTTGAACTCCGCGAGCTGGTTGACCCACTCAATGGCCTCGGACACTTCCCAGCGCTGGTTTGCGTCGATCGCGATCGGCAGTCCGCCCACGGCTTCGCGGGCCAGCGCCATGCGGCGGCGGTCATCGTTGATGTCCCCGCCCACCTTCAGCTTGATCATGGAAAAGCCCTCGGCCGCAGCCTCCTTGCTCAGCCGCACCAGCTTCTCGTCGCTGTAGCCAAGCCAGCCCGGCGACGTCGTGTAGGCGGGAAAACCGTCAGCTTTGAGCGCTGCGATGCGCCCGGCCTTGCCGTCCTGGCCGGCGCGGAGGATGTCCAGCGCTTCCTCGGGGCTGAGGGCGTCACGGATGTGGGTGAAGTCAACGACGCTTACGAGTTCTTCCGGGGTCATCTCGCTGAGCAGGAGCCAGAGCGGCTTGTTCTCCCGGCGGGCCCGGATATCCCACAGGGCACTGACCAGCGCGCCGCAGGCCATCTGCGTCACACCCTTCTCAGGCCCGAGCCAGCGCAGCTGGGAGTCGTGGATGAGGAGTTTGGACGCGCCGCCCAGGTCGTAGATGAGCTCATCGATGTCACGTCCCACCAGCAGGCCGGCGTAGGCGTCGATGGCGGCGGTCAGGATTTCGTTGCCGCGGCCGCAGCTGAAGATGAAGCCGTGGCCTTCGTCGCCCGCGTCCGTGCGGATGACGACATAAGCGGCGGAGTAGTCGGGGTCAACGTTGACCGCGTCGGAACCGTCGAGCTCCAGGGACGTCGGAAAGCGGACGTCCTGGGTCTTGATGGAGGTGATGGAAGGCATGGATCTCTTCTTTCGGTGACGTGCTGAACTGAACGAGGTTTTCCTATATGAATTTGGATAATCATATATGACTTGTGATCCAGGTCAAGTCGGCTGCCCCATTCCGAAACTCCTTGGGGCGCAAAAAAGCCCCGGCCATGGGTGGCCGGGGCGATTCGTGGGGCGTCTACTTGACGATGTGCCTGCGGGGCGGTCCGCCGTCCTCCAAGGGAGCGAGTTCGCCCTCGAAAGCCTGGGCAAACCTGTCAAAGGAGTTTCGGATGTGCGTGGTCATGGCAGCCTCGGCCCGCTCCGGATCACAGGCCTCGATCGCCTCGCGGACGGCCGAATGTTCAGCCACCGTGATGGCCCCGTCCACGTCCGCCGGGTAGAGCCGGAAGGTGTGGAGGTGGCAGTGCGTCTGGGCAAAGGCGTTGCGCACCACCGGGTTTCCCGAGGCAGCCAGGATGGTGTCGTGAAACCTCGTGTCATGCGCCACCAGGTCCTGCCGCAGGTCCTTGGTGGCTTTCATGGTGTCGCGGAAGCCGGCCAGCTCCTTCTCGAGGGCCGCCGCCGGATTCGCCAGCCGGTCCACAGCCGCCGCCCGCGCAGCCCAGGGCTCCACCAGGAGGCGGAACTCAAACAGCGAGCGCAGTTCCGGCAGGTCGAGCAGCGGGGTGGTGCTGTAGCCGCGTCCGGGGTTATAGACCACGAGATTGTCGCCCTCGAGCCGCTGCAAAACTTCCCGCACGGGCGTCTGCGAGACGCCCAGGCTGCGGGCGACGGCGTCAATGTTGATCCGCGTTCCAGGAGCGATGCCGCCTTCGAGGATGGAGGCGCGCATGGAAGCGTAGACGTCGGTGACGGCGACTTTGCTGCGGGATGTATCGGACGATGGACGTGGGGGCACGCGCAGACCTCTGGTTCGAAAGCGGAAGGGAGTCGTTGGGGAATCATAAGCCACTTCCCCGCCCGAGCCATCAGAAAGGACATTTTCAGCATGGGACTTGATCCAGATCACAAAATCTATATGATTGAGCATATTCCTATATGATTTGGCGTCGTACTCTCCGGCGTCGTCCCTCCCCCGCCGGTGCCTCAGGCACCCAAAGCCATGTTCACGTCGAAGGAGACCGCATGACTACGCTCGGCAACAAGACCGCCACAAAGGCATCCCCTACACCACCGCGTTTGATGACCCGGAAGCGCTGGGTCATCATCTGGCTCGCCTTCATTGGCCTCAGCATCAACTACCTGGACCGCTCCAGCCTCAGCGTTGCCCTGCCGTTTATGGGCAAGGATTTCGAACTCACCGCCACCCAGCAGGGCCTGATTTTCGCAGCCTTCTTCTGGGCCTACGACTTCTGTCAGCTCGCAGCCGGCTGGTACGTGGACAAGGTCGGCCCGCGCCGGTCATTCACCCTGGCTGCACTCTGGTGGTCCGTCTTCACCATGGTCACCGCCGCCGCCTCCAGCTTCTGGTCCCTGTTCGCCGCCCGGTTCCTGCTGGGCGTGGGCGAAAGCCCCGCCCCGAGCACTGCCGCCAAGGTAGTGGCCACCTGGTTCCCGGTCCGGGAACGGGCATTCGCCACGAGCATCTGGGACTCGGGGTCCCGTGTGGGTGCGGTGATCGCGCTGCCTGTTGTCACGCTCATCGTTGCCCTGACGTCCTGGCACGCGGTCTTCATCATCATCGGTTTCGCCGGAATCATCTGGGCCGCCGTCTGGTGGAAGGTGTACCGCAGCCCCCAGGAGCACGCCGGCGCGAACGCGGCCGAGGTGACCTACATTGAAGAAGGCGGTGCCCGCGGTGAGGGGAGTGACGATGCCAACGCAGCGAAGCTGCCGTGGCGTTCACTCTTCAAATACCGCACCATCCTCAGCATGATGTTCGGTTTCTTCTGCCTGAACAGCGCCATCTACTTCTTCATCACGTTCTTCCCGAGCTACCTCGTCAAGGAACGCGGCTTCGACCTCCTCAAGCTCGGCATGTTCGGCGCGATTCCCGGCATCTGCGCGGTCCTGTTCGGCTGGCTCGGCGGGTACCTGGCTGACCGCGCCGTCCGGAACGGCTCACCCGTGAGCAAGGTCCGAAAGACCGCCATTGCCGGCGGCCTGGCGGGCGGTTCCATCATCATGTTTGCGGCACTGGTTCCCGAAGCCTGGATGGCACTCGCGCTGCTGTCGATCGCCTACTCCAGCCTGACTGTCGCCGCCACCGGCATCTGGTCGCTGCCAGCCGACGTCGCACCCAGCTCGCGCCACGTGGGCTCCATTGGCGGCCTGCAGAACTTCGCCTCCAACCTGGCCGGCATCTTCACTCCGATCCTGATCGGAGTCCTCGTTGACCAGACCGGATCGTTCGTGGCACCGCTGGCCGTGATCGGCGCCGTCTCACTCCTCGGCGCCGTCAACTACCTGTTCATCATGGGCAAAATCGAGCCGCTGAAGGTGAAGGAGAGCGTCTAGCAAGGCGAACGCCCGGGCGTTGCCCGCCCCTTAAAGATCCCGCGCACCGATCCAGCGCAGGAAAGATCCCGGCAGCCCCGAGCTGCCGGGATCTTTCCGCGCCTGCCCGGATTTCGCCAGCACTTCGCGTGCCCGAACGCGCCTCGTGCCGCTGACTAAGCGTGGGCTGACTAAGCGTGGGCAGCGGCGGCGGCCGGCTCGGCGGCGGGTTCCACGGACTGGGCCTGGACCGCGGTGATGGCCACTGTGTTCACGATGTCCTCCACGGTGCAGCCGCGCGACAGGTCATTCACGGGCTTGCGGAGCCCCTGCAGGACAGGCCCGACGGCGACCGCACCCGAGGACTGCTGCACCGCCTTGTACGTGTTGTTGCCGGTGTTGAGATCCGGGAAGATGAACACGGTGGCCTGCCCTGCGACGGACGAGCCGGGCATCTTGGACTGGGCGATTGCGGCGTCCACGGCGGCGTCGTACTGGATGGGACCTTCGACGGCGAGGTCCGGCCGGCGCGTTTTCACCACTTCGGTGGCCTCCCGGACTTTGTCCACTGCCAGCCCGGACCCTGACCCGCCGGTGGAGTAGGACAGCATGGCCACCCGCGGGTCCACGCCGAACTGCCCGGCGGTTTCGGCCGATGCCAGCGCGATGTCAGCGAGCTGCTCCGCGTTCGGATCCGGATTAACCGCACAGTCGCCGTACACCAGGACGCGGTCCGGCATCAGCATCAGGAATACCGAGGAGACGATCTTCACGCCGTCGCGGGTCTTCACGAACTCCAGCGCCGGCCGGATCGTGTGGGCGGTGGTGTGCGCGGCGCCGGAGACCATGCCGTCCACCACGCCCAGCTGCACCATCATGGTGCCGAAGTAGCTGCCGTCCAGCATCACTTCGAGCGCCCGGGCCAGGTCCACGCCCTTGTGCGCCCGCAGCTCCGCGTACTTCTCGGCGAACTGCTGGCGCAGCTCCGAGGTGGCGGGGTCCACGATGTGGATGCCGGCAAGATCGATGCCCTGGGTGGACGCCAGCTCCCGCACGTCCTGTTCGCTGCCCAGGACGGTGAGGTCGCAAACGTCCCGCCGGTGCAGGATTTCCGCGGCACGCAGGATCCGCACGTCATTCCCCTCCGGCAGCACGATGTGCCGGCGCTGCAGCCTGGCCCGCTCAATGAGATCATGCAGGAAACGCAGCGGCGTCATCCGCTCCAGCCGCGGCAGGTGCAGGCGCTCCACCAGCTCCGCCTCGTCCACCAGCCTGGCCCACAGCCCCACGGCCGAGGCCACCTTGCGCCGGTGCCCGGACCAGATTTCGCTGCGCACCTCGGACACCCGCTTGGCGGTGGTGTAGGTATCGCCCTCGGCTGCGAACACGGGGAACGGCGCCTGCGCCAGCAGCGAGTAGATGTTCGGGTCGGGGGCCAGGCCGCCGGTAAGGATCAGCGCCGACGGCACCGGGAACTCGGGCGAGAACGACGATGCGAGGCACGCAACCATCACGTCCGCACGGTCGCCCGGGACGATCACCAGCGCGCCGTCGTCGAGCACGTGCAGGAAGTTGGCCACGTTCATGGCCGCCACCCGGATGGCGTGGACATCGCGTTCCATGTCCGAGCGGCCTGCCACCTGGCGGATCCCCAGGGCCGTGGCCACTTCACCGGTGGTGGGCCGGGCAATGTCCTCGAGCTCCGGGAACACATACACGGGCCGGCCGGACGCGCCGGGCTTCACGGCGGCGACGATGCCGTCCACATCTTCCGGGTCGGCGCGGTTCACCATGATGGCCAGCAGGCTGCAGCGTTCGGCCGCCAGTTCCTTGCGGGCAACCTCGACGGCGTCGGCCGCCTCCTCGACGGTGAGCCCCTTCGCGCCCACCACGGCCACGACGGACGCGGCCAGGTTGTTCGCGAGGCGGGCGTTGAGGTCGAATTCGACGGCGGCGTCGTGGCCTGTGAGGTCTGTGCCCTCGACAATGACCACATCGCAGTGGCGCGACATCTCGGCGAAGATCTCCACGCAGCGCGCATCGATCTCGGCCCGCTTCCCTTCGGCCAGCAGGCCGCGGACCTCGGCGAAGGTCAGGCCGCCGCGGCAGCGCTGGTCGTCGAGGTCAAACCTGGCCTTCATCAGGGAAACCATGGGATCCGCCGCCGCGTCGTTTCCGTGGACCACGGGCTTGAAGAAGCCGATCCGGTCCGCGTGCCGGTGCAGCGTGTCCGCCAGCCCCAGCGCAATGAGCGACTTTCCGGATCCCGGTGTGGTCGCGCTGACGTATATCCCCTTGGCCATGGTCCGCCCTTAGGTTGTGACGTAGTGGTGCTTTCCGTCCGTCCATACTTTCACTTGTTGCGGCGATTTTCTCCATGCGGGCTTCTGCCCGCCGCCTTCTCTCCGGGCCTTCTCTCCGGGACCGGGGGTGTGACTGCGGGGCGGGCGTCCTGTCAGGACCTTTGACACTTTCGCGCCCGGGTGTCATCCGTCATGCTGGAGAGACGAGGAAACAGAGGACACCTTGGAAACTCTTCAGGTTGAGCTCCAGGACGTCGGCGGCACGTCCTGGTGGGCCCGCCTGCTCGCCGCCATCTCCTCGCCAAAAGGCAGTTCGCTGCTGAGGTTCGTTGCCCGCGTGGGCAGCGAGATCCGGTATTCCAGCGACACCATCACCACACCCACGCCCGTGTCGCCCTCGGCACCTGAGGCGGCGTGGACGCACGTCATGTCCCATACCGTCCAGCACCTCATCCGCCAGATCGAACAGGACGGCTGGGTCCAGACGGGTGCCGGAAGCAATCCGTGGTCCCTGACGTTCGAGCGCCCCGATCCGGAACCCTGATCGGGCCCCTCGATCCGGCACTCGATCCGGCCCCCGATCCGGCACTCAGCGGGCCCCTGCTCTTGACAGCATGCCCCAAAATGGGATTACCTAATGAACATTCGGTAAATAAAGCTGGAGGCAATGACGCATGGCTGAAGCAACAATCTCCGGGGCCACCCACCCCATCCTTGAAAACGATTATGCCTCCGAGTGGATGGGCATCCAGGTCCTCGCCCTCAGCGACGGTCACGCCACCATCCGCATGACCCTCCGGCAGGAAATGCTCAACGGCTTCGGCATGGCCCATGGCGGAATGATCTTCGCCTTCGGCGACACCGCTTTTGCCTTGGCCTGCAACCCGGTCAACCCGGCACCCGGCGAGGAAAACAACATCACCGTTGCCGCCGGCGTCGACATCAACTTCCTCAAGCCCGCCTACCGCGGGCAGGTGATCACCGCCGTCGCGGACCGCCGCTCCACCGCCGGGCGGAGCGGCCTGTACGACATCCAGATTTTCGCCGCCGCCCCCCAGCCGGATTCCGGCCCCGACTCCGGCAATCCGGGCGAGCTCATCGCCGAGTTCCGCGGACGCAGCCGCACCATCTCCAAGAAGTAGGTAAACCATGACCCTGCATGCCCCCGAAACCCCTACCCCCACCGCTCCAACAGGCGCCGGACTGGACCCCGAAGAAACCATGTCGCGCGACGAGCTGGAGGCGCTGCAGCTCAGCCGACTCCAGCACACCGTCGCGTACGCCTACGACCGCGTCCCGCTGTACAAGCGCAAGTTCGACGAGGCCGGGGTGCACCCCACCGACCTCCGCGAGCTGTCCGACCTGGGCCAGTTCCCCTTCACCACCAAAGAGGACCTCCGGCTGGAGTACCCCTTCGGCATGTTCGCCGTGCCCCAGAACGAGGTGGCCCGCATCCACGCCAGCTCCGGCACCACCGGCCGCGCCACCGTGGTGGGCTACACCAAAAAGGACCTCGCCGACTGGGCCAAGCTCGTGGCACGTTCCTTCCGCGCCTCCGGCATCCGCCCCGGCATGAAGGTTCACAACGCCTACGGCTACGGCCTGTTCACCGGCGGCCTGGGTGCCCACGCGGGTGCCGAAGCCCTCGGCTGCACCGTCATCCCCATCTCCGGCGGACAGACCGAACGCCAGATCACGCTCATCCAGGACTTCAAGCCCGACGCGATCCTGGCCACCCCCACCTACCTGCTGACGATTGCCGACGCGATGATGAAGCAGGGCATCGACCCGGCCTCCACTTCGCTCAAGTACGCCGTCCTGGGTGCCGAGCCGTGGACCGAGGAAATGCGCCACGAGCTCGAAACCACCATGAACATCAAGGCCTGCGACATCTACGGCCTGTCCGAGGTCATGGGCCCCGGCGTGGCCGGCGAAGCCGTGGAGACCCAGGACGGCAGCCACATCTGGGAGGACCACTTCCGCCCCGAGATCATCGACGCGTTCAATCCCGCCGTCGGCGTGGACTCAGTCCTGGGCGACGGCGAACACGGCGAGCTGGTGTTCACATCACTCACCAAGGAAGCGCTGCCCATCATCCGCTACCGCACCAAGGACCTCACCCGCCTGATGCCCGGCACTGCCCGCCCCGCACACCGCCGGATGGGCCGCATCACCGGCCGCAGCGACGACATGATCATCCTGCGCGGCGTGAACCTGTTCCCCTCGCAGATCGAGGAGATCGCACTGCGCATCCCCGAGCTGAGCCCGCACTTCCAGCTGGAGCTCACCCGCCCCGAGGGCCAGCGGATGGACCAGCTGACCGTCCGGATCGAACGCCGGGACGCCGTCACCCCCGAGCAAAGCTCGACGGCGGCACGCACCCTGCGCGAACAGATCAAGATCCACGTGGGTTCTTCATGCACCGTGGACGTGGTTGAGCCGGGCTCGCTGGAGCGTTCAAACGGCAAGCTCCGCCGGATCTACGACATGCGCCCCAAGGGGTAGGGTCAGGGGAATCCGGACCGCTGAAGGAGAATCGATGAGCACGGCCATATCTGTCATTGTCTTTGACGTGAATGAAACCCTTTCGGACATGGCCCCGCTCGGGAACCGGTTCGCCGAAGTGGGCGCCCCGAAGGAACTGGTAAAGCTGTGGTTTGCCAGCCTGCTGCGCGACGGATTCGCGCTTACAGCCAGCGGAGACAACGGCTCCTTCGCAGTCCTGGGAGCGGAGGCCCTCCGCGGACTGCTGGTTGCGGAAGGGACCACCGGAGACCTGGACCGGGCAGTCGAACACGTGATGAAAGGCATGCGGGACCTCGGCCTGCACCCGGATGTCCCCGAGGGGGTCAGGGCACTCACAGGCGCTGGATACCGGCTGATCACCCTGACCAACGGCGCAACCGCCATGACCGAAAGGCTCTTCAACGAGGGCGGGATCCGGGACGAGTTCGAGTTGCTGCTCTCGGTCCAGGACGCCCCGGCATGGAAACCGGCCCCGGCGGCCTACGAGTATGCTGCGGCTTCGGCCGGAGCGGGCGCTGCGGAAATGTTGCTCGTCGCCGTGCACCCCTGGGATATCCACGGGGCGGCCAAGGCCGGACTGCGGACGGCATGGCTGAACCGGACAGGCGCCGCCTACCCGTCGTACTTCCAGTCCCCGGACATCACGATAAACGCCTTACCCGAACTCCCGGCAGCCCTGGAAGCCTGAACCCGCCCCGCCACCCAGCGCGAACGGACACTTGTGGCCTGCTTCCCAGCGCGAACGGACACTTGGGGCCCGCCGGACCAGGGCCCCAAGTGTCCGTTCGCGCTCTGCTGGGCGGTCCATGGCGAGGCTCCGGACACGGGGATGGTCCCCGGCTGCATAGCCGGGGACCATCTTTGCGGGAGGCATTCAGTGCACTGCTGCCAATGCGCGACAGCGCTGCGACGTGCCAATGGCTAACCGCCAAATAGGGCAGCCCAATGTGCCTGATCCCGTCCCGGTCTTTGAAGTCCCGGTTCCGAAACCCCTTGAATTAGAAGCTAATCGAAGCTGTAACCCGGTCCCAGGACCGGTACTTACTCCTACAAATTTTCTAGCACCCGGGCCACGCTCAAGCAAGGGTTTTCGGGTATATGACGCCGGTTACACCAATTGACCGAACGTTCATGAGAAAATAGCCGTTATGTCCACAACTGATGCACCCACCAAGCGCGGCCGCCCGGGATACGACCAGCAGTCGGTGCTGCAGATCGCCGTCGAAGTCTTCAACCGCCACGGCTACGACGCCACGTCCATGGGCATCCTCGCCGAAAACCTGGGCATCTCCAAGTCGGCAATTTACCACCATGTGCCGTCCAAGGGGGACCTCCTCAAGCTCGCCCTGGAGCACGCACTGGGCGGACTGGAGGCCATTCTCGACCAGCCCCAGGCCCGGACCGGAACTGCCGAAGCCCGGTTGGAATTCGTGCTCCGGCAAACAATTTCGGTGCTGGTGGAGCGGCTTCCGTTCGTCACGCTGCTCCTGCGCCTGCGCGGCAACACGGACATCGAGCGCGACGCCATGGAACGCCGGCGCACCTTCGACCACAAGGTGGCGGCCCTGATCTCCGCTGCCCGTGATGAAGGCTCGCTCCGCGAGGACATCGATCCGCGCACGGTCACGCGGCTCCTGTTCGGCACCATCAACTCAATCGTCGAATGGTACAAGCCGGGCGGCTCGCTGTCGCCGGAAAAACTGGCTGACGACGTCATCACTATGGCGTTCAGGGGACTGAACGCAGCACGCTAGGCCCTTTTCTCTCACACCTGAAAACGAGCAGCGCGGGCAGTCATTGACGGCGGGATGAGGGGGGCCCACCCTGTAGTCATGGCCACCAAATTGTCCGAAGTTCTCTTCGGTACGTTCTCCCAGTTGCGCTACCAGCCCACCGCCAAAAGGGTGCGTGCCATGGCTGGTGGGGACGTCGTCGTCGACACCCTCTACGCGCTGCTCGTGTGGGAGCCCAAGCGCATCACGCCCGTCTATGCAGTCCCGGAAGTCGACGTTCGCGGCGAGCTGGCACCGCCGGGGCAGCAGGCGGGCGACGTGCCCGAATACGGGGTCAAGATCATGCTGGACGCCCCGCCGTCGCTGGATCCGCGCACCGGCTTCGGCAAGCACACCACGCCAGGCGAGGAGCTCGACGTCGTGACCTCCGGCGCGAGGCTGCCCCGCGCAGCCTTCCGGCCGACCGACCCGGACATCGCCGGCTATGTGGTGCTGGACTTCAAGGCGTTCGACTGGCTGGAGGACGACGAGGAGATCATCGGCCACCCGCGCGATCCGTTCCACCGGGTGGACGTCCGGGCGTCGTCGCTCACGGTGGATGTAAGGCTCGACGACGTCACACTGGCCACCACGAACGGCGCCCAGCTGCTGTACGAGACCATGCTGCCGGTGCGCTACTACCTCCCGCCGGAGGACGTCCGGCTGGACCTGATGGACCCCAGCCCCAAGAAGACCGTGTGCCCGTACAAAGGGGTGGCAAGCTACTGGACCTACCCGCTTGCCGAGAACGGGAAAAACATTGCATGGATGTATGACCAGAGGTATCGCGATGCCGCCCAGATCCACGGGCTGGTGTGCTTCTTCAACGAACGTGTGGACATTACGGTGGACGGCGTCCGCCAGGAGCGGCCGGTGACGCCGTGGTCGGTGAAGGCGGGTCAGTGACAGGGGGCCAGCCAATGACGGCGAGCCGGTGCGGGAATCGGTGACGGGGCAAAGATAAGGCGTCCCGCTGAGCCGGAACGCCCGTCTTCTTGGCCCTGCCAGCAGTCTAGAGCTGGTATTCGGCCTGCTGCATACCGAGGCTTTCGTGAACGCAAAGAATGTTGTTCTCGGTGTCCATGAACCAGGCGCACTTCTCGGAATCGGTAGTACAAACGTGGTGTTCGCCAGTTTTCACATCAGGACGATCGTAATCCTGGAATCGGACGCCGCGTGACTCCATCTCGTCGACTGTCCGTTCGATGTCCCTGACCTCAAAGCTCAGGGTGGTGTGCTCGGAGTGCTTGCCATCCGTCACGGGCATCAACTGCAGCATTGCGCCGCCGTCAGTGCCGAACAATTCGCTTCCGTCGTCCGCCACGCCGCGATGGGGAAGTCCGAGAGTTTCCGCGTAGAAACGACGGGCACGCTCTTTGTCATCCACGGGCAAAACGGTTGTGGCTGTGTTCAGTACTAGGGTCATTTCGCCACCTCCTACGCTGAAAATTTTACGCCCGAGGGTGGGAGAAAGATCTTACGAAACATAGGCCCAAACGCCCTCTCACTTCCTGCTCTCTCACCTGGGTGAGAGAGCGTTTGGGGAAAACCCGCAGGAAGTGAGAGAGCGTCGGGTGGGGGAGTCGGTGGGCGGAGGTTACTTTTCGACCAACGTGAGGACGTCGTAGGTGGCTACGATGTCCTCGTTCTGGTTCGTCAGGACTGCGTCCCAGGCCACCTCGCCGTACTCGTCCGTCTCGCGCGGGGTGATCTTCTTCGCCGTCAGCGTGACGCGGATGGAGTCGCCTGCGGCAACAGGCGTGATGAAGCGCAGGTTCTCGAGGCCGTAGTTCGCCAGGACCGGGCCCGGAGCCGGCTCAACGAACAGCCCCGCAGCCCAAGCCAGCAGCAGGTAGCCGTGCGCAACGATGCCCGGGAAGAACGGATTGGCTTCCGCGGCTTCCTGGTTGGTGTGCGCGTAGAAGGTGTCGCCGGTCGAGTTGGCGAACGCGGTGATGTCCTCCAACGTGACCTGGCGGAGTTCGGAACGGACGGCGTCGCCGATCCGCAGGGTCTCGAGCGACTTCCGGAACGGGTGGGTAGACTCAGTCTCCACAGTGAAGTTCCGGTCGGCGCCGGTGTGCCAGACACCTGTGACGGCCGTGAGCATGTTGGGCGAGCCCTGGATGGCGGTGCGCTGCATGTGGTGCATCACCGAGCGGATGCCGCCCAGTTCCTCGCTGCCGCCGGCACGGCCCGGGCCGCCGTGGACCAGGTGCGGGACCGGCGAACCGTGGCCCGTGGAGCTGCGGGCGTCCTCGCGGTTGAGCATCAGGACGCGGCCGTGGTGCGCAGCGATCCCGGTAACCAGTTCCTGCGCCACGGATGGATCGTTGGTGCACACCGAAGCCACCAGGGAGCCGCCACCGCGGGCGGCGAGGCGGACGGCGTCGGCCAGGTCGGTGTAGCCGAGCACGGACGAAACCGGGCCGAAGGCCTCCAGCGAGTGGACTTCCTCAGCCTCGGCGTCCGCCCAGCTCAGCAGCACCGGGGACATAAAGGCGCCGCTTTCGACGACACCGACTCCCCCGTCAGCCTTCGTCACCTTGGGTGAATCGAGCGTGCCGTACGCCAGCTCGCCGCCGGCGTCGATCATGGACTGCACGGCGGCACGGACGCCGGCGAGCTGCTCAAGTGAAGCGAGGGCACCCATGGTGACGCCTTCTGCGCGGGGGTCACCCAGCACCACGCGTTCGTCGATGCGGGCACCCACGGCGGCAACGACGTCGGACACCAGCTCCTGCGGCACAATGGTGCGCCGGATGGAGGTGCACTTCTGGCCGGCCTTGACGGTCATTTCAGTGACCACGGACTTGATGAAGGCATCGAACTCGGGCGTCCCGGGAACCGCGTCCGGACCCAGGATGGCGGCGTTGAGCGAGTCCGTCTCGGACGAGAACCGGATGCCGCCGTGCACGACATTGTCGTGCGACTTGAGCGAGTTTGCCGTGGAAGCTGAGCCGGTGAAGGCGACGAGGTCGCGGTAGTCAAGGTGGTCCAGGAGCGTCCGGGCCGAGCCTGAGATGAGCTGCAGGGAACCCTTCGGCAGGATGTTGGACTCTACGATGGCCTTGACCACGGCCGCAGCCACATACCCGGTGGGAGTGGCGGGCTTGACGATGGTGGGAACGCCGGCGATGAACGCGGGCGCTAACTTCTCCAGCATGCCCCAGACCGGGAAGTTGAAGGCGTTGATCTGCACAGCGACGCCGGGGATGCGGGTGTAGATATGCTCGCCGACGAAGGAGCCGTCCCGGGACAGGACCTCCATGGGACCGTCAATCACAACCTGCGAATTGGGCAGCTCGCGCCGGCCCTTGGATCCGAAGGTGAAGAGCACGCCGATGCC
This sequence comes from Arthrobacter sp. ISL-72, assembly GCF_018613755.1. Taxonomy (GTDB): domain Bacteria; phylum Actinomycetota; class Actinomycetes; order Actinomycetales; family Micrococcaceae; genus Arthrobacter. The sequence goes on along the minus strand of NZ_JAGGPP010000016.1, from coordinate 53,591 downwards.
GCCGTCGATGTCCACCATGGAGTCGATTTTTGTGGCACCGGTCTGCGCGGACAGTTCGTAGAAGTGTTCGCGGCGGGCGTTCAGGTACTGCGCCAGTTCCTTCAGCTTCAGGGCCCGCTGGTGGAAGGTCAGCGCGCCGAGTTCCGTCTGGCCGGTGGTGCGTCCGTAATCCACGACGCCGGCAAGGTCCAGTCCCTCGGTGCTCACCTTAGCCAGGAGCTCGCCGGTGCTGGCGTCCAGGACGGGAACAGCGGAAGCCGCGGCGTCGGCGTCGGGCGTCCACCAGGCGTCCCGGACGAAACTGGGGACGGTCTCCACGGTGTCGAGTGAGGATGTCGGAGCAGTTGCAGTGGTGGTCATCGTTGACGGGTCCTTCCTGCGCGGGGCAAGATCATCACGGTCAGTGCATTACTGACCGTCCGTTCGGTAATATGTCTACAGTACATGAATGTCCCGTGCTGCACACTAGAGAATGCGGACCGGTTCCCCGGCCGGTGAGACCGCCGGCCAGTCATGCCGGTCCAGCCGGCACGTCCGGCACATCCCCCGCCGTAGCCCGAAGCCCGCCGTAACCCCGAGGAAAGAGAAGTGGCCATGCAGTCCGAAACCCGCAACGCCGAGCTGTGGAAAATCACGCTCGGTGAACTCGACGAGAAGATGGGCGTGAAAATCGTCGAGGAATCCGTGGAACGCGTTGTCGCCACGATGCCGGTGGAGGGCAACCGGCAGTCGTTCGGGCTGCTTCACGGCGGTGCCTCGCTGGCCGTGGGTGAGGCCGTGGGGTCGTGGGCGGCCGTGATCCACGCCAGCACCATGGGCAAGACCGCTGTCGGCGTGGACGTCTCCGCCACCCACCACAAATCGGCGCGGGAAGGCCGGATCACCATCACGGCCACGCCCATCCACCTGGGCGGCACGCTGACCACGCACGAGGTACTGCTCACGAACGAGGCCGGCGAGCGCCTGTGCACCCTCCGGATCACCAACCTGCTGCTGGACCGGAAGAACTGACGCCCAAAAACTTTCATTACTTTGCATCCAAAGAGGAGCTCCCGCCGGTAGTAAGGGGCGTAAGCACAAACACAGCCCGACACCGGGCGTCCCTCTGAGGAGTTTGAAATGCGCAAAACAAGCTACGCCGCCGGAGCACTGTCGCTCGTGGTTGCACTGACCTTCGCAACCCCGGCACAGGCCGGCGGCTGGCAGCACGACGATGCCCCCGCGAAGCTCTCCGTCCTGCACGGCGTGCCCGGCCTGACCGTGGACGTCTGGGTGGACGGCAACCTCACCCTTGACGACTTTGCTCCGTGCACCCTCGCCGGTCCGCTGGAGCTCGCGGCCGGCGACTACGACATCGCCATCACCGCCTCGGACGCCACCAGCGCCGACAACCCGGTGATCGGGCCGGTGAATGTTGAACTCAACGACGGCGGAAATTACACAGCGGTGGCCCACCTCACCGCCGACGGCGCCCCGACGGCCACGCTCTTCACCAACGACACGAAGGCTCTCCGCAACGACAACAAGGGCAAGCTGACCGTCCGGCACGTGGCCGCAGCTCCCGCCGTCGACGTCCTGGCCGGCGGAGCGGCAGTGATCGAGGGACTCAGCAATCCCGACGAAGCTACCCTGAAGCTCGAGGCCGGGACCATCTCCGCCTCGGTGTCTGCGGCCGGAACCACAGCCCCGGTGATCGGGCCCGCTGACGTCACGGTCGAGGCCGGCAAGAACACGATCGTCTACGCCTGGGGAAGCCTGGCCGACGGCAACCTGGCCGTGGCCGTCCAGGTTGTTGACTCCGAAGACAGGTGGTGCGGACGCCGCTGACCCCGTTCCTGGGGAACGGTTCCGCCATCACTGGCGGCCGTTCCCGGTGGGGCCGTCTGACGGGCGCCCCACAAACGTGCGGGGCCGCGGACGCGCTGAACCCCCACACCCGACGTCCCGTCGTCGTGCGTTAGCCCGTCGTCGTGCGTTAGGCATCCGTCGTGCGTTAGAGCGCCCCGCCTGCCGCTTCCGGCGTCGAGGAGCCGCCGCCGCCATGTCCCCCGTGACCGTGGTGGTGGCCACCGCCGTGGCCGTGCCCGCCGCCTCCGCCGCCGGCGTCGCCAACCCTCTCGCGGGCAAGGAACATCTCGACGTCGAACAGGTTGTCCGCCCGGCGTGCGACGTTCAGGAGCGTGGACATGGACGCAACCTCCTCCACCTGCTCCTTGAGGAACCAGAGCATGAACTGCTCACCGAGGGCATCGTTTTCCGCCCGGGCCGCAGCGAAAAGCTCCTTGATGCGTTCCGTGACGTCCACCTCCTGGGCGAGGGCCAGAACCAGGGGTTCCTCCGCGGAGGTGAAGTCGTTCCGGACTGGGTCGATCCCCGGAATGGAAATCCTGATTCCGCGATCCACGATGTACCGGACCATCATCATCGCGTGGTTCCGCTCCTCCAACGACTGCCGGTAGAAGTGCTTGGCAAGCCTGGGCAAATCCTGTCCGTCGAACCAGGCGGCAACGGCGATGTACTGCTGCGACGCCGCGAACTCAATGCCCACCTGTTTGGCGAGCAGATCATTGAATTTTTCCGTGCTCATTGGGCTCTCCTCCAGTCGGGGTTCAAGGCTGAGGCCCCGCGGCACGGCGGCTCAACTGGGCCCGGAGTTGCCGGAGGGTCTGCATCGAGCTTGCTCCCGGCGGGGTGGAGGGTCAAGACCCTAACGCTTCGGCCTGGGTCTCGCTTCAGGCTGGCCGCTGTGCCTGGCGGACTGCCAGCGGGAACGGCAGAATGTGGTTCCACAGGTCTCACTGCCGCTCGAAGGAGCCATTGATGACGCCTGCCGGCCCGCACGATTGGGACGTCGCTCTCGATCATGCGTTCGCAGCCGGCCAGGAAGCGGCCCTCGCGGAGGCCTACAGGCGGCTGAGCCCGCTGGTGTATACGCTCGCGCTGCGATCGTTGGGGGAACGCGCAGCGGCCGGCGACGTCACCCAGGAAGTCTTCATCCAGGCCTGGAAATCGCGCGCCAGCTACCGGCCCCAGGCAGCCCGGCTGCCTGCCTGGGTGGTTGGCATAACCCGCAATGCCGTGGCCGACGCGCTGTCCGTCCGCATGCGCCGGCAAGAGCTGGAACAAGCCGTCGGGCAGCTCGTGGGCGATGACCATATCGCCGGGCCGCCCGTAGCCGACGTGGAAGCCGTGGAACATCTTGACGCCGAACTGCTGAGCCTGCTGGCCCTGGGCGAGCCAGCCGGGAGCCCGGCCGACGCCGAACACCTGGCGGCCTGCGGCGAATGCGCCGGCACGCTCGCAGCCCTGGAACGCACCGTCCGTGCCGCCACGGTGGACCCCGCCGAAGTGGAACTGGCGACGCCGGGCCCGCACAACTGGGCGGCCATCCATCAGGCTTTGGGCCTTTCCCCCGACCAGGCGCAGGATCCGTTGAGCCGGCGGCCTTCGGCGGGAAGCGCGACGACGGCGGTGGTGGGCGGTTTGGGAAGCGCGACGTCGGCGGTGGTGGGCGGTTTGGGAAGCGCGACGTCGGCGGTGGGTTCCGCCGGGCGTTCGACGGCGAAGCGGCCGGCGCCGCTCGGGCCGCCCGCCCGGGGCGGGAGGACAGGTCCTCCGAGGACGGGCGCGGTTGCCCGGCCCTGGGTTGCACCGGCCGCTGCAGCGGCCGGAATCGTGGTCGGCGCGGTCGCTGTCTGGGCCGCCTACAGCCTGCTCGGGCGGGGACCGGAAGCGGAGCCTTCGCCCACCCAGACCGCTCCGCAGGCCGTGCTTCTGGCGGAGGCGCCCCTGGAACCGCTCAAGCCCTACACGGCCAGCGGTACGGCCGTGGTGGAGCAGCTTCCGAATGGAACCCGCCAACTGGTGGTCCGCCTTGCCAACGGCCAGGTGAGCGGCTTCCGGGAAGTCTGGGTGATCGCGCCGGACCTCTCCAAACTCATCAGCCTCGGTGTCCTGGACGGCGATCCGGGCGTCTTCGCGCTGCCCGAGGGGCTCAACCTCGCGGAATATCCCATCGTCGATGTCTCCAACGAACCATTCGACGGAAACCTCGGGCACTCATCGGACAGCCTGGCCCGAGGTGAACTGGTGGCGGAAGACTAAAGAACCGGAAAGACCAGCCATGCTCCAGACACCGAGGTGTTCGGCCCGGACCTCCGGCTGGCCGACTTGCAATAGCCGGCCTGGCCTGGCCTGGAGTTTTTGTCCACCTATCGCGAGATATAGGCGCTTTTGGACGCGATAAGTGGACAAAAACTCGGGGGCTTCTGTGGGCGAGTTTCAGCGGCGCGAACGGCGTCGGACCAGTAGGAGGGCAATAGCGCCCACGAGCAGCACGCCGGCCCCGAATCCCGCCGCGGTGAGAAGACCGTCCGCGCCCGTGGCCGGCAACTGGCCCGAGCTCCGCGGAGACGTAACCGCGGCGGCCACCAGGACCGGGGCGGGGTCGATGACGAAGGTGACGGTCACCGGTGCCGAGGTGGCGCCGTCGACCGTTTGGCTGGCCACCGCGGTGTGGGTCCCCGCTCCCAGCCCTGCCGGCAGCGGCGAGTTCCACGAACCGTCGGAAGCGGCCTGTGCTGCCTCGACGTCGTCGAGCGTGACACTGACCGTTGCACCGTTCAGCGCGGAACCCGAGATGCGCTGGGGAACAGCATCATGGGCAAAATGCTGGCCGTTTTGAATGCCGGTGACCGAGGGCGCCGGCGGGACCACCGTGAAGCTACGGATCGCCGCCGGGCTGTCAGCGACTCCCGGTGCGGTTTGGATTGCCCGGACCGCGAAGGTCCCGTACGCCGCGTTTCCGGTGACGGGCACCGCCCATTTGCCGTCGAGCCCTACCACGCCCTGCCCCGTGGCGCCGCCGGAGAGCTCCACGGTTGCCCCTGGTGTTCCGGTTCCTTCAATCCTCTCAAGGGCGGTAAGGGATGCGCCTTCCCCCGGGCTGGCAATGGCAGGGGCCGGCAGCTCCGACGGCAGCACGGTGACGTCGAAGGAGCTGGCCCCGGAGCGGCTGAAGCCGTTGATGGTTTCGGCCGCAAACTGCAGCCGGCCGGTCTGGGACGGAGCCGTGAACTGCCACTGTCCGGTAGCGTCCACGGGGACGTCCACCGGATCCTGTCCGGGGACCGTGATGCGGACGGCCGAACCGGCTGCGACGGCCGATGCCGGGGCCGCCGGCACCTGTCCTGTGATGGACCGGCCGACTGCCACCCCGCCGCCGTTAGCAGGTGACGTGAGTGCGGGTTTGTTGAGGAACAGCTGAAGCTGAACGCCGGGCAGGCGGGTCAAGGCGTCCTCCAGCGTGGTGGCCACGGCGAAGTTGTTGACCGGTTCGCCGGGAACGACGGCGTCACCCGCGGAATGTGTACCGACGGCGAAGTTTCCGCTGATCCAGGGACCGCCGGAGTCGCCGCCGCTGGACTGGACGGAGTAGGACAGGAAGCCGCGGAAGGCCCGGAGGTCGGCCGCGTCCGCGGTGATGCCGCCGACGACGTAGATTCCCACTTCGTCCACGGTGCCGCAGGACCAGCGGGCGCTGCGGCCTGACCGGCAGACGGGCTGCCCCACCGACGGCGAGGTGGCCCCGATGATCTTCACTGCCGTGGCTCCGGGATCGGAGGGGGCATCCCAGCGCGAAGCTGCGGGCTGAAGTTCAAGGCCGGGCCGGATGTCCTGAATAACGGCGATGTCCGTGCCGACGTTTCCGGGGTTGAGTTCGTCGCCGGTAATCCAGGAATTGCCCGGACCGCCGAACTGGCTGAAGCCCAGGGTGCCGAGCAGGTTCTCCGACGGCGAGTCCGGACGCTCCACGTTTGCCGTTGAGAGCGTTCCGTCCTCGGTGCAGTGCCCGGCGGTAAGCACCAGGGGCTCCCCGGCCGGGCTGTACGCGCCGTACCCCGCAGAACATATAACGCCGTTGTTGAAGAAGTAGCCCTCCCCGCCGAAGAAGTCCTCCTCCGGGGCAAGCGGTTTGCCATGTTCAAGACGGACGTTCGAGTAACGCGCCACGAATTCGGACGGCGAGGCCGACGCCGGGGATCCGGAAGCGCCGCCGGCTGGCGTTTCCGATACGGTTGGGCGGGCCCCGCCTGCCGGCGTTTCCGATACGGTTGCGCGGGCCCCGCCGGCCTCCGGCTGGTTGGTGCCGCCGGTGCGGATCACGAAGCTGCCGTTGGCGTAGGCAACAGCCTGGAGGCCTGCTGCGCCTACCTCCCGGACATAGTCCTTGAACAGCTGGTCCGTGCTGGCTGCGACGCGTTCCGGTTCTTCCGCTTCGGGCGGCGCTCCCGCCACTGTCGCCGTGGGAGTGGCGGACGGCGCGGCAGAGGGGCCGGCAGTGGCGGCAGCCGTCGCGGCGGCGGGGATCGTGGCCGGTGCCACCAGGACAAACTCACCCGCCCCGCCCGCCTTACGAGGGCCCGCAGCATTTAGTTCAGCGACGCGGGCCCCAAGCTCCGGGCCGGCGCCTTCGACTACGATCCGGCCGTCCTTCAAACTGATTCCCACATAGCCGGGCAGTGAGCGCAAGGAGGCAACGGCGTCGGCCACGCGTTTGCCCTGGTCACCGGCGGCGTTGAACTGTTCCAGCGTCATGCCCAGATCCCGGAGGACGGCTTCCGTCAGTCCGGCATCGCTGATGGCGGGGGCGGAACCGCCCGGAGCCTGTGCCGCACCAGCAGGTGCGGCACCAGCAGCAGGTGGGGCCCCCGCAGCCGGCACCGAGACGGAAGGATCAGTAACCGGCGAGCCCGACTCCGCGAGGGCGGGAACCGCGAGAAAAGTGGAGCCGAGTGCCAGCGCGGCCGTGGCAGCCAGCCCCAGGGCGCGGTTGATCCGCTTCCGCCCCGAATGATGCGTCAAAGTGTCCCCCCAGATTTTCGTTTACATCGTCATCCTGCTGGCCAGCCCGGACCGGATGGAAGCCAGTTCGGCTGCGGTCAGCCCGTGCTGCAAAAGATAGTTTGTCGTATCCAGCCGTCGGACAAATTCCAGTGCTCCGCCGCCGCGCCTCTCCAGCAGGGGAAGCAGGGCGTCCTCATCAAGATACCGCTCGTGTTTGTGCGGCGGACCGAGCATCCGGTGGCGCTCGTTGATGGCCCGCATGGCGGCCTGATAGCCGGAGACGATCTCGTGGTCGGGGGCACCCGTGAGGTCCTGGAGCATGGCCGCCACCATTCCGCTGCGGTCCCGCCCCGCCGAGCAGTGGATCACCACACCGGCAGGGGCGGCCGCGACAGCCTTGAAGACTGCCACAAGCTTGTCCGGAAACAGCCGGGCGTTGGCCGCGTAGCACGCCGGATCATTCAGGTACGGGGAACACAATTCTTTGAACTCCGGGTGGTCCGGGTCTTCGGTGGGAGCGTGAACGACGTCGAACGCCGCCAGCACCTCCGAACTCACCGCCGGATCGGTTACCCTGAGCCCGTGTTCGGAAGGGTTCCGCAGGTCGATCACGGTGCGGACGCCGTCGTCGTACGCCTGTTGCCAGCCGGCTTCGGTGAGCCATTCCCGGCGGCCCATGCGGAAAACGCTGCCGGAAATGCGCCACGCATTTACGGCTCCGTCCCAGTGCACGGGCTCTCCAGGCTGTTCCATCCAGACAGCTAATCACAGACCCCCGACATCCGGCACGGGTACCGGCCGAAAAATGGGGTGGCGGCCGGCAAACATACGGGTACTCCGGCCCGTGTCGTCCTAGCCGACGCGGGCGTACTGTAAGGCGTACTTGCGGCTAAGCCGCTGGCCCATGGCCACGCAGCCCGGGGCACAGTTCAGAGCAAAGGGGAAACTGATGAGTGACCGGATATTACGACGTCGGCGCGCGGCATTCGCGGCCGGCCTGGCTACGCTGGCGCTGGCCCTGGGACTGGCGGCACCGGCGGAAGCCGCCCGGCCGATCGCGTACGTTGCTTTGGGTGATTCCTACGCCGCGGGGCAGGGAGGGGGGTCGTACCTGGACACGGAGTGTCTCCTCAGCAGCAACAGCTATGCAGCAGATGCAGACGCAAGCAAGGCGGTCCGACTGGCCGAGAATGCGGCCTGCAGCGGGGCCACCACGCTTGATGTCGCCGCAAACCAGCTGGACCGGTTGAACCATGGCATCACGCTCGTGACCATCACCGCCGGCGGAAACGACATCAATTCAACGGCTGTGCTCGTGGCCTGCTCCACGGCGCCGTCGAGCGTGGAATGCGCCAACGCCCTCGCGCTCGCCACGGGCATGATCAGCCAGGTGGAAGGCCGGCTGGTCGCCCTGGTCGAAGCCGTCCGGGAGGAATCCCCCAAGGCACGGATCGTCCTCACGGGCTATCCGTACCTGTTCGACCCCGCTAATGCCAGGACGCCGGAAGAAGCTGCGTTCATGACGGCCGCCAACAATGCGACGACCGCTCTGAACGCAGCGATCGCCAGAGCCGCGTACACCTCCGGCGCCGAGTATGTGGACGTGACGGATGAATTTGCGGGACACGCCGCGAACAGCATCGATCCCTGGATCAATCCGGCGGGGCCGGACAGCTTCCACCCTAATGCGGCCGGGTACCAGGCTTACTACGAAGCCCTTGCAGCCGAGGGTGTCTATTCGACGAACTAGCGCTGCTTCGCGAGCCTGAACTCCAGGCCGGCGCGGACCATGGGCCACTCGTGCTCGAGGATTGAAAACACCACGGTGTCCCGGAGCAGGCCATCTACCGTCCGGGAGTGGCTGCGCAGCACGCCGTCCTGTTTGGCTCCCAGCCGCGCAATGGCTTCCCGGGACTGGTGGTTGAGCCAGTGCGTGCGGAACTCGACGGCGGGGCACCCCAGCGTTTCGAAGGCGTGCCGCAGCAGCAGCAGCTTCGAATCCGGGTTGCTGCCGCTGCCATGCGTAGAAGCCGCATTCCATGTGGAGCCGATCTCCACGCGGGGAGTGGCGGCGTCGATATTCATGTAGGTGGTCATCCCGATGACCCGGCCGGGACCGCCGGTGGCGGGGTCCAGCAGGCGTGTGGTGAACGGCAGCATGGAACCCGCCTGCTGGAGCCCGAGGCGGCGGTCGATCTCTGCGGCCATGTTCTCCGGCGCGGGCACGCTGGTGTACCAAAGCTTCCAAAGCTCACCGTCGCGGGCAGCCTCAACCAGGCCGTCGTGGTGCGCGTGGCTGAGCGGCTCGAGGACGACGTGCTGACCGGTGAGAATGATGGGTTCCAGGGAAGTCATCGCATCATCCTAGGGTCACCACTAGGCTGCTCACCGCCGAATCGGATTCCAGGACGCTGCGCGGGCGCTAAGCCCCTGCGCACTAAGCGGGCCAGTCGAAGAAGCCTTTGCCCGTCTTCCGCCCGAGTTCGCCGCGGGCCACCTTGTCGCGCAGGATCTGCGGCGGCGCGAAGCGCTCCCCCAGCGTTGACTGCAGGTACTCGGCAATCCCCAGCCGGACGTCCAGGCCCACGATGTCCGTGGTGCGCAGCGGACCGGTGGGGTGCTTGTAGCCCAGCACCATCGCGTTGTCGATGTCCTCGGCGGAAGCGATCCCTTCCTCCACCATGCGCATGGCCTCCAGGGCAATCGCCACGCCCAGCCGCGAGGAGGCAAAACCGGGGGCGTCATTGACGACGACGGCGGTCTTGCCGAGTGCCTCGACCCACCTTTTCGCCGCGGCGGCCAGGTCGCTGGAGGTCTGTTCGCCGAGCACCACTTCAATCAGGGTGGATGCGGGCACCGGGTTGAAGAAGTGCAGGCCCAGGAAGTTCTCCGGACGCTTCAGTTCGCGGGCCAGCCCGTTGACGGACAGCGAGGACGTGTTGGAGGCGAGATATGCGGCCTCGGACAGCCGCTCTTCGATTCCGCGCAGGGAGGCGACCTTCAGGTCCCAGTCCTCCGGAACGGCTTCGACCACCAGCTGGCGGTCCTTGAAGTCGTCGTAGTCCACGGTTACGGAAAGGCGGGACGCCATCTCGTCCAGGTTGCCGTCCGTCGCGCCGCGCTCGATGCTCTTCGCGGCTGCGGACTCCACGCGCCCCCGCGCGGCTTCGGCCGAGGCTTCGTCGCGCTCGACCACCAGGACGTCGGCGCCGTTGATCAGGAACGCGTGCGCGATGCCGGCCCCCATCCGGCCGCCGCCGAGGACCCCCACGCGAGTGGGAAGGGTGCCGCCGGGAAGGTTACCTGCGGCGTCACTGCCCGAAAGGTCCGCGGGAACGTACGCCGGATGTACGGAATTGCTCATGGTTACTTCGTCCCGTCTGACTTCTCGTCTGTCTTATTGGCGGACTTCTTGTCTAAAAATGTCTGCATGCGGTCGAACTTCGCCTGGGATTCAAACAGGATCCCCTGCGCCAGCTGGTCGATCAGCGGGTGTGCCTCCGCGGGTGCGTGGAACACTGACTTGGTGATCCGGACGGCCAGCGGGTCCTGCCGGGCAATCCTGTCGGCGAGTGCGTGGGCGCCGTCCATCAGAACGGGGGCCTCGTGGATCTCGGTGATGAGGTTGACGGCGAGGGCCTGCTCGGCGCGGAGCACCAGGCCGGCCAGCAGGATCTGCTTGGCGACCGGTTCGCCCACCAGCTCCTTCAGCCGCCAGCTGGCGCCGGCGGCGGCCAGGATGCCAAGGCCGGTTTCGGGGTTGCCGATCCGTACGCTGGGCGTGCCGATCCTGAAGTCGGCAGCGTAGGCGAGCTCCGCTCCGCCGCCCAGGCAGTAGCCGTCCAGCGCCGCGATGACGGGCATCGGCAGCTTGGCGATCCGGACGAAGATCGTGGAGTTGATGCCCTGCAGGGCGTCGTCCCGGCGCCGTTCGCGCAGCTGGGCGATGTCCGCACCGGAGGCGAACACGCCGTCGACACCCGCGATGATCAGCACTTTCGGGTTCTGTTCCAGCGCCGCGCAGACGAGGTGGAGTTCGTCCACCATCTGCTGGTCGATGGCGTTGCGGACCTCCGGACGGTTGAGGAGCACGACAACCCGGTCGTCGCGCTCCTCGACCAGGAGGGTGCGGAAGGCCAGGGTGCTTAAGTGTCCGTTCGCGCTTTCCGGGGCCGCCACTACACGCGCTCCAGCAGCATCGCGGTGCCCTGGCCGACGCCGATGCACATGGTGGCGAGACCCAACTTGGCGTCTTCGCGTTCCATCCGCCCCAGCAGGGTGATGGCGATCCGTGAGCCGCTGGAACCGAGCGGGTGCCCCAGGCTGATGGCGCCGCCGTCGTTGTTCACAATGTCCGGGTCCAGCCGGAGCCGCCGCATGCAGGCAAGCGACTGGGTGGCAAACGCTTCGTTAAGTTCGACGGCGCCGAGGTCACCGGCGTTGTAGCCGCTGCGGCCCAGCACTTTCTGGGTGGCGGGGACGGGGCCGATGCCCATAATCTCGGGTTCGCAGCCCGCCGAGGCGCCGTCGATGATGCGTGCGCGCGGGGTGAGGCCGAGCTTCTGGATGGCCGCTTCGGAGGCCACGATGATGGCGGAGGCGCCGTCGTTCAGGGTTGAGGAGTTGCCGGCTGTCACGATGGAGCCGCCCTTGACCACGGGCCGGAGCCCGGCGAGGACGTCCATTGTGGTGCCTTCGCGGGGGCCTTCGTCGGTGTCCACAACAGTTTCGCCCTTGCGGTTCCTGACCGTCACCGGAACGATCTCGTCCTTGAACCGGCCCGCGGCGATGGCCGCGAGGGAGCGTTCGTGGGAACGGACGGCAAAGGCATCGGCGTCTTCGCGGGAGATGTTGTCAACCCGGCCCACTTCCTCGGCCGTCTCCGGCATGGAGTAGGTCATTTTTCCGTCGCGGGACAGCTCGCCCTTCTGGAACTGCGGATTGGCGAACCGCCAGCCGATGGAGGTGTCGAAGATGGCACCGGGTTTGGCAAAGGCCGTCTGCGGCTTTTCCTGCACCCAGGGGGCGCGGCTCATGGACTCCACGCCGCCGGCGATCACGATGTCCGCAGCGCCCGCCTTGATCATCTGGCTGGCCATGATGATGGCGCTCAGGCCGGAGGCGCACAGCCGGTTGACGGTGATGCCGGGGATGTGGAGGGGAAGCCCGGCCAGAAGGGTGGCCATGCGGGCCACGTTGCGGTTTTCCTCGCCCGCGCCGTTGGCGTTGCCGAGGATCACTTCCTCGATGGAGTCCGGGTCAAGGCCCTCCCGGGAGACGGCCTCGCGGACCACCAGGGCGGCAAGGTCGTCGGGACGGACGGCGGAAAGGGCGCCACCGTAGCGGCCTACCGGCGTCCGGGCACCGCCCACCAAAAATGCCTGCGGTCCTGCTACTGCGGCCATGGAAACACCCTTCACGCGATAAACGACAATGTCATCTGCGGCGGCAACCAGCGTTCGAACTCCGAGCGCTAATTTACCGACCGTTCGTTCTATAAAGATTACACGGCGACCGCAAGGGGTCAACCGCACCCGGCTCCCGAGCCGTCCCGCGCGGGCCCCTCCCCTTGGCCCTTCCCTTGGAGTTTTTGTCCACTTATCGCGAGATAAAGCCGCTCTATCTCGCGATAAGTGGACAAAAACTCCAACCAGGAGAGGGGTTGGGCTACAGGACCACTACGCCGAGGTGGGCTGCCAGGAGCGGCGCGAGCAGACTCAGCTGGTAGTCGTCGATGACCACGCCGGCCAGGTTCCCGAGCCCGCTGATGGTGCGGAAGTCCGTGCCGCGCAGGTCGAAGTCCTTGAGTTTGGCGCCGGCCAGGTCGAGCGTGCCGATGGTGCAGTTCTTGAGCGCCACGCGTGTGCCTGTGACGGAGCCAAGGTCCAGCTCGTTGATGATGCAGTCGCTGATCTGCACGTCGGTCAGCCTTGAACCGCGCAGGTTCACGTAGTCCAGCTTGCCGCCGTCGATCCGCACCGAGGTCCAGCCGTTCTCGTACAGCTCGGCCGACCCCCACCGGGGATTGCTGATCTCGATATCCCGGAGGGTGGCCCTCGCCGCAGTTAGCACCGGGGCATAGAGCTCAGCGAGGATGCAGTCCCGGAACGTGGCGCCGCGCAGCTGCGTCTCATTGAAGGAGACCCCGTTGAACTCACACTCGGCGAAGCCCGTGCCGCTGAGTTCGAGACCGTCGGCATCGGCGCGGCTGAACCGCTCGCCGTCGTACTTTTCGCCTCGCCGGAAATCCGGCGACGGCTGATCGTGAAGCTCCTCAAGCCTGACCGGAGAAAGCCTGGGGGCTGTTACCTTCGGCGTTTTTCCCCGGGCAGCTTTGCCAGCGGCAGCCTTTCCCGCGGCCGTATTTCCCGTCATCAGAGCGACTCGGCCTTCGCCGCAATCTCAGCGAGATCTTTGGCCAGCGCCTTCCTGGTGATGCTCATGCCGATCCTGCCGAAGAGTGCCATCAGGATCCTGCCCGCAAGGGTGGGTTTGACCATCTCCGCGCCGAAGGTCAGCGTGAGGTCCGTCCCGCCGTCGCGCTCGGCAAGGCGGAACCGCGTGGTGTAGTCCGCGGCGCCCTGGAGTGCTTTGACGGTGGTGCTGCCAGGCTGCGTCGGCGACGGCGGTTCGGCCTGGGACACCCACATTTCCACGGTTTCGGCACGGCCCATCATCCTGCGGGTTTCCTTCCAGCGGGTGCCTTCGCCGTACCCGCCTTCGCTGAGCATCTGGATAGAGTCGACGCCGGAAAGCGTGGCGGCGGAGCCCGGGATGTCCGAGATCACGGCCCAGACCTTGTCCGGGCTGGCGTTTACATGCTGCGTGATGATGGTCTGGTGCTCCATGCCCTCGAGCCTAGCCGGGAGCACAAACAGCCGTCAGTCACGGCGCGGGAGTGGCGGCGCCGGGAGTGAAAGACGGGCTCGACGGCGCCGGTCCAGTGACGATTGATGCGCCTTCACCCTTGAAATAGTAAGCATGCTTTGTGTTAGGGTGAAAGTGCTTAGTTTTTCCGGCGACGAGAGGTGGAAGACACCATGGGTATCGGGGACAAAATTCAGAACGAGGCAGCGCACCTTGGCGGCAAGGCCAAGGAAGCGGCCGGCAACGCCACCGATAATGACCGTCTGCGCGCAGAGGGCCAGAAGGACCAGGTTGTTGCCGACGCCAAGAAAGTTGGCGAAAACGTGAAGGATGAGTTCAAGAGAGACTAAAGCGTCTGAGGCGGGGGCCGTGCTCCCGTCCGGGAAATGGCGGCGGGTATTCCTTGGGGGTGCCCGCCGTCTTTATTTGTGTGACATTCTCGGCTGGACAGCAACCGCCAGCGGAAGGTCCGCACGATGACGATCATCGACCTCGGGAACACCGGCGTGGCCGCCCGCTCCCGCAACCTGCGCGGATACCTCGCGGAACCTGCGGGAACCGGCCCGTTTCCCGCCGCCCTGATGATCCACGAGGCGTTCGGCCTGAACGACATTGCCCGGCGCCAGGCAGACCGGCTGGCCGCTGCGGGCTACCTCACGCTGGCGGTGGATCTGTTCAGCGACGGCGGGACCCGCCGCTGCCTCGTCGCCACCATGAGGTCGCTGCGCTCGGGCTCCGGCAAGGCCTTCGCGGATCTGGCCGCCGGGCGGGCCTGGCTGAAGCAGTCGGGCCGCATCAACGACAAGATCGGCGTGATCGGATTTTGCATGGGCGGCGGCTTTGCCCTGCTGATCGCCAACGACGGCTTCGACGCCGCCGCCGTCAACTACGGCAGGCTGCCCAGGAACCCGGAAGAGGCGCTGCGGGGCGCGTGTCCCGTAGTGGGCAACTTCGGCAAGGCGGACCGCACCCTTCCCGGCGGCGCAGCCAAACTCGGGGCCGCGCTGCAAACGCTCGGCGTCGAGCACGACATCAAGGAGTTCGACGGCGCCGGCCATGCCTTCATGAACGACGCCGAGGAAGGGCCGCGGCCGCTGCGCCCGCTGTTCCGCGTCATGGGCATCAAACCGGATCCGGACGCCGCCGCCGAAGCGTGGCAGCGGATCGAAGACCACTTCGCCCGCCACCTGAAGGACTGAACCCGGCGCGAACGGACACTTGCGGCCCGCCCCCGGGGGCCACAAGTGTCCGTTCGCGCTCCTTCCTTAAGCCGCGAGGTTTTTCGCCACTACCTCGAGTGTGCGGGCGAGCTCGTCGGTGGGACTGAACTCCACCAATTCCGTCCCGGGATCGAGCTCATCCGTGTGTCCGGGTGCGGCGTAGTACGCTTCGCCGGCCTCGACGATCTCGTCTCCTGCGGGCGTGTGCATGATGAGCCGCCCGCGGATGACGTAGCCCCAGTGGTGGCTCTGGCACAGATCATCCGGCAGGCCACGGTAGAACGGAGTGAAGTCGCCGCCCTCTTCGAAATTTTCGAAGGCGAGCGTATAGCCGTCCGCCTCCCGGAAGCGGCCCTCGTAGCCTGTCATGCTTTCCGTGCGTGCTGTCGAATCGTCTCGTGCTAGCTTTGCCATCGTCCTGTTCCTTCCTTGAATTTGTGCCTTGGTGGGTGCGGGTCAGGGCTGAGTGCGGGTCAGGGCTGAGTGCGGGTCAGGCCCGCGGGTTGGTTTCTGCCGTCGCCACGAGCCGTAGCAGGCCTGCCCGGCTGGCGTGCGCCCACTCGTGGGATGCGAACGAGCGCAGGACCGGAATTCCGAAGAGAGCCAAGGGTCCCGGCAGCGCGTCCGCGCGGACCAGCCGGCACGTGTAAGTGATCTGGCTCCCGACGCCGTCCGGTTCGATTTCGTAGCGGTGCACCAGAAGCCATTGCGCCGGAGTCCCTTTCCGCTTCGTCTCCAGCCTGGATTCTGTGACTTTCTCGAAGGTGGCTGGCCGGGCGGCTTCCGTAACCACCGAAGAATCCCAAATCCGGCAGATGGCGTCCTCTGACGTCGAGGTGAACTCCGTTCCTGTCCTGGCCGGTCCCCCCGGAGCATCCATGGACACGAGCCGTGATGCTTCGGCGCCTCCCCAGCCCCGATGGCCGGACAAATCGGCAAGGACATCGAAGACCTTGTATGTCGTGGCCGTGGACTTCTTCCGAACTGTCACCGCCAGCTCATGTTTGAGGACATTTGCCGAAGCCATTTGCCGTGCCATGTCGCACCTCCTGCGGATTACCCGATACCGCAAGGATGCGCCGCCGCAGGCGGGAAAGGATGGGGAGCTTCCCCTACTTACTGCCCTATTCCGGCCGGGAGTGGCGCAGGGCGAAGGCTGCAGCTTCGGCGCGACTGCGGAGCTGTAGCTTGGCCAGAATGTTGCTCACATGGTGTTCGGCGGTCTTGGCGCTGATGAACAGCCGGTCTGCAATTTCTGCGTTTGTAAAAGCTTCCGCCAGCAGCGTCAGTACCTCGGATTCGCGTCGGGACAGGAGCCCGAGGGCCTTGGGTCCCGTACGCGCCGGCCCGCCGAGGGAGCGGAGGAGCGCGGCAGCCCGGTCCGCCATTCCCGCCGCGCCGGCCTTGTCAAAAACTGCCAAGGCTGTTCCGGCCTCGTGTACCGCAACGTCCCGATTTGATTCATTCAGGGCTTCTGCCAGGGACAGCCGCGCTTGAGCGGCCTCGAGGGGCATGTTCAGCTCGTCGTAGCTCGCTATCGCCGCGTCCAGGCGTTCTTGCGCCAACGTAATGCTTCCGGCGGTGGCCGCGGCGCGGCCAGCCGTGAGGTGTGACGCAGCAATTGCCCGTGGCCAGCGTGTGGCCGACGCGACTTCATCCAGGCGTGCGGCCGTGGCCATGGCCTGGTCGGGAGTTCCTTGAGCCAGTTGAACCTCGGCCAGCAGGGACAGCAGCGGAACCGCGAGGAGTCCTCCGCCAATTTGGCGGATCCGTCTGTGAAGGAGCGCCGCCGCCACGGCCGTATCGCCCGACGCCAGCCGCACTGCCGCCGTCGCCCTTAACGCATCGGGACGTCCCTCGAAACCCGAGAGCAGCCGTCCTGCTTCCTCCACTCGCCCCTGAAGCAGCCGGAGTTCGGCGAGCTTGGCGGCAGGGTGGACGCACCGTGACCGATGGCCGCCCTGATCCAGTTCATTCAAAGTATTGGTAAGCCATGACTCGGCACTTGCGATGTCGCCCGTGGAGAGGAAGACCTCGGCGCAGCATGTGCCGCACGATTCAAGGAGCGCGGGATGGCCCGTGTTTTGCATGAAGTGCATGACGACCTTGTTCCACTGGCTTAGCCGCGACGTGTCGCACGCTTCTTCACTGGCCCGCGTGACCATGCAGCACACGTCACCAAAAACCATGGCGTCCTGAAGTTCGCTGGCCGTTACCACCACCATTGCCTCATCCAGGAGCGTCATCCCGTCCGGCACGTTGCCGCCGGCGATTGTCGCGAGACCGAGGAGCGCCAGCGCCGTTGCCTCAAGATCGCGGTCGGCGGAGCTGCGTGCAACGGCCAGCGCCCCCTGCGCGTCATCGCCCGCCGCAGCCGGGTTGGCTTCGAGGAGGCCCCGGATGACGGCGAGCCAGCTGCGTTCGACGCCGGAGGGAAGGTTCGCGGCAAGGCCTTCCGCCCGGGCAAGCCAGCCGCGGCTGGCGGGTTCATTGCCCACGGCCTCGGAATATTCTCGAGCAAGCCATATGGCGGCCCGGAAGGCCTGTGCGTCTTCTCCCAGGCCGCGAAAACCCCGGTAGGCCGCAGTTCTCTCGGTGATGGCCCTGTCGACGTCGCGTAGCCACCATGAGGCATTGCTCAAACCGTCATGGGCCGCGGGGTCGTCGCTGTTAGCCAGAACCTGCTCGAACGCCCCGGCGGCGTCTGCCCAGTTGTTTGCTGCCAGGAGGCGCCTGCCCTCTGCAAGGCCTGTGGACACGGTGCTGTCGACCATGAGTTCATTCTCCTCCTGGTGCCAGCCGGACCCATAGCCCTTTAAGCGCGAACGGACACTTGTGGCCACCACGCGTCGGGCCACAAGTGCCCGTTCGCGCTCCCCCAGAGGGGCCACAAGTGCCCGTTCGCGCTCCTGCCACGGGAGGAACGACGACGGCGGCCACCTTCGCAAGGTGACCGCCGCCGTCGTCGTACATCCTTGTACGGAAACTAGCCCGGAACTAGCTGAAGAGCTCGCTCTTCGGTTCGTTGTTCTTGACCTTCTGCCAGCCGAGCCACAGCACCAGAGCGAAGAACGGGATGGTGGCGAGGGTCCACAGGCCCAGCAGGAAGACGTCGCCGGTGGCCTTGTCCGTCATCGTGTCGAAGCCGATCAGCACCGTGATGGCGAGCAGCGCGATGAGCCCGGCCCAGCTGGTCCAAGGGGCGCCGGGCATGGGCAGGCTGGAGACGTTGCCCTTCTTCTTGCGCAGCGCGATCTGGCTGGCGAAGATGGAGCCCCACGTGAAGATCACGCCGATGGAGGCCGAGTTCAGCGCGAGGTCGAACGCGTGCGAGCCGCCCAGCCAGACGTTCAGCAGGATGCCCACGAGGTAAACGCCGGCGATGGCCAGGATCGCCGCGTACGGCACGTGGCGGGTGGACATCTTGGTGAGCCACTGCGGGGCGTGACCGTTGTTGGCCATGGTGCGGAAGATGCGGCCGATCGAGTACAGGCCGGAGTTGCAGGAGGACAGCGCGGCGGTGATGACGATCATGTTCATGACGTCGCCCATCCACGGCAGGCCCATCTGGCCGAACACAGTAACGAACGGGGATTCGCCGGCCTTGTACTGGTCCGACGGCAGCAGCATGGCCAGCAGGGTGACGGAACCGACGTAGAACACCACAATGCGGAGTACGACGGCGCGGATCGCCTTGGGCACTTCGCGTTCCGGGTTCTCCATTTCGCCGGCAGTGATGCCCACGAGTTCGATGGCGTTGTAGGCGAAGATCACGGCGTTAAGCACCAGGATCATCACCAGGGCGCCCTTGGGGAACATTCCGCCGTCGTCGGCGAAAAGGTTGTTGACGGACGCGTGGCCCGCGCCCACCTTGGCGTTGGTGACCACCATGAACGTGCCCACCGCCAGGAAGATCAGAATGGCGGCGACTTTAAGGCAGGAGGCCCAGAATTCGAATTCGCCGAAGGCCTTCACGCTGAGCAGGTTCACGGCCACCAGCAGCACCAGCGCCGCGATGGCGGAGAGCTCCACGGGCACGTTGGGGAAGAAGAACTGGAAGTACAGGCCGATCGCGATGAGCTCCGCGATGCCGGTCATGGCCCAGTTGATGAAGTACATCCAGCCGGACAGGTAGGCGCCCTTTTTGCCGAACATTTCGCCGGCGTAGCTGACGAAGGAGCCCGAGGTCTGGCGGTACATGATGAGTTCGCCGAGTGCGCGCATCAGCAGGTAAGCGATGACGCCGGCGATGGCGTAGGAAAAGATCAGCGCCGGGCCGGTGGAGGCCAGACGGCCTCCAGCACCCATGAAAAGGCCGACGCCGATCGCGCCGCCCATGGCGATCATGGTGACGTGGCGCCGGCTCAGGGTCTTTTTGTAACCCTCGGCGCTGAGAGTTGAGTCGACGACGGCGGTTTGCACCGGCGCGCTCTGAAGTTCTGAAGTACTTTGTGGCACAACTGTTCCTTGTGGGTCGGGGGATGGCCGGCACCGAAACGCGGAGTTTTTGTCCAGATAATTCGGCTTTATCCCGCGTTTGGGGGAATTATCTGGACAAAAACTCACAGGGCGTCGAAGTTCGCGCGGCCACCCCAGTTTACAAGGCCCCAGCGGGTGATCGTGACGCGGACAACAGTCATGCGCGCATATGCCTAATTTCCGACGCTTCTTTCCGTCATCTGCAGAATTATGTTCCGCTCAGCATCGATTTCGACGTTGTAGGCCTGCAGAGGTTCGGCGCCGGTGGTGGAGCATCCCGTGTCCAGCTCGAAAGCGTTCTGGTGCAGCGGGCACATCACCACCTGCTGGTCGATGGTGCCGTCGGCGATCGGCCCTCCTTTGTGCGGACACACGGCGGACAGCGCCCGCAGGCTCCCGTCGCGGAGACGGAAGACCGCCACCTGTTCACCCTCGACGCCGAACGCCCGGCCCTCCCCGACGGGCACCTGGTCGACCGAGCCGAGGTTGTGCGGGAGCTCCCGCTTCGGATGGGCGCTCATCGGACCCGCGCTCATCGGACCGGCACCTGGGGAAGCACCGTGAGCGGAAGCGACGTGCGGAACTGCCCGGGCGTGAGCGGATCGTCGCGCTCCGTCCAGGGGTCGACGTAGCTGTCCACGGAGGCCTGCATGGCGGCGTCCAGATCGGCGGCGATGCCTTCCGCATCATCAACCACCACGGCGTGGATGTGCTCGATACCCACCCGCGGCACGAAGGCGTACGTCCGTTCCAGCCAGTTGGCGTTCTCCCGGTAGTACTGCATGAACCGGCCGGCCAGCACCTTGACCTGCTCGGGGTCGTCGACGGTGGCCAGCAGGTCGCCCTTGCGGATATGGGCGCCGGCCGCTCCCCCGACATAGATCTCCCAGCGTCCGCCTTCCACCGCCACGACGCCCACGTCCTTGACCAGAGACTCCGCGCAGTTCCGCGGACAGCCGGACACGGCCAGCTTCAGCTTGGCTGGCGACTCGATCCCCTGGAACCGGGACTCGATCTCGATGCCCAGCTTGGTGGAATCACCAGTACCGTACCGGCAGAAGTCCTTGCCCACACAGGTTTTCACCGTGCGGAAACTCTTGCCGTAGGCATAGCCCGACGGCATGTCGAGGTCCGCCCACACCTGCGGCAGGTCCTCCTTGGGCACCCCGAGCAGGTCGATGCGCTGCCCGCCGGTCAGCTTGATCAGCGGAATGTTGTGCTTTTCGGCGACGTCGGCAATGCGGCGCAGCTGCTGCACCGACGTCACACCGCCCTTCATCTGAGGAACCACCGAGAACGTGCCATCCCGCTGGATGTTGGCGTGGACGCGGTCATTGATGAACCGCGCGTCCCGTTCGTCGATGTACCGGTCCGCGAGCATCATCTTCATCAGCGACGCGAGGCCCATCTTCGACTTCGCATCCTCCACGCTGCCCGGCGCCAGCGCGGCGAACACCTGGGACACCGAGCGGAGCCCCTGCTTCCGGATCGCTGCCATCAGCGACGGCTTGTCCAGCGGAATCCCCGGCACGTAGTAGCTGGCGGCCGGGTCCTCCTCCACCGCGCCGTCGGCCGCCCATTCCACCACCTGCTTCACCAGCAGCTTGCAGGAACCGCAGCCCTTGCCCGCGCGGGTAGCATCCATGGCTCCCGCCACTGTGTTGCAGCCTCCCTTGACCGCATCCACCAGGGATTTCTTGCTGACACCATTGCAGTTGCAGACCTGGGCGTCGTCGTCGAGCTCGGCTACGCCCTGCTCCTCCCCGGGAGTGCCCAGGTCGAACATGAGCGAGATCCGCTCCTCGGGCAGGGGCAGCCCCTTGTCGAAGGCCTGGGTCAGGTAGGCCACCTTGCGGCTGTCCCCCAGCAGGGTGGCGCCCACCATTTTGTTGTCCCGGATAACGATGGACTTGAATACACCGCGGCTGGGCTCGGAGAAGACGATGTGTTCGTCCGTCGCCCGCTCCGGGCCCTTCAGTCCCATGGAGGCGACTTCGACGCCGGCCACCTTCAGTTTCGTGGCGATCCGGGAGCCGAGGTAGGCCGAGGAAGTATCCGCGCCGGTGACGTGGTCGGCGAGCACCGCGGCCTGCTCCCACAGCGGCGCCACGAGCCCGTACACCTCCCCGCGGTGCTGAACGCATTCCCCCACCGCGTAGATGTCGTCCTCGTCCACCACGCGGAGCTGGTCATCCACCACAATTGCGCGTTCCACATGCAGGCCGCTGAGGACGGCGAGGTCCACATTGGGGCGGATGCCCGCGGCCACCACCACCATGTCGCAGCCGATGTCCGGCTGATCCCGCAGCCGGACGCCGGTGACCTTATCCGTGCCGAGGACGGCGGTGGTCCGGCTTCCGGTGTGCACCGTGATGCCCAGGGCTTCGACGCTCCGGCGCAGGATGGCCCCGCCGTCGGGCCCCAGCTGGGCGTTCATGAGGTGCCCGCCGGAGTGGACCACGTCGACGTCGATGCCGTGGCTTTGCAGCCCGCGTGCCGCTTCCAGCCCCAGGAGGCCGCCGCCGATCACCACTGCCCTGCGTTGCCTCTCCGGAAGGTGATCCTCGAGCCGGGCGTGCCGGACCATGTTCCGGGTGTCATCGATGGTGCGGAAGGTGAAGACCCCGGGTTTGACCGAGCCGCTCGGGGTGTAGAGGCCGTCCATTGGCGGCATAAAGGACTGGCTGCCCGTGGCGATAATCAGCACGTCGTACGGGACCACATGGCCGTTGCTGGCAAACACGTACTTGGTGAACCGGTCGATCCGTTCCACCCGGACGCCGGCGTGCAGGGTGATGTTGTTGTCCTGGTACCAGTGCAGGGAGTTCAGGAAGATGTCCGCGTCGTTCTCCTCGCCGGCGAGGACGTGGCTGAGCATGATCCGGTTGTAGTTGCCGTAGGGCTCGTCGCCGAACATGGTGATGGTGAACTGCTCGGCGCCGCCGCGGGCAAGGATCTCCTCCACCGCCCGGGCGCCGGCCATGCCGTTGCCGATCACCACCAGCCGACGGCGGGCGGCAGGCTTCCCCTGCCGCGCCTGCTGCTTGGGCTGGGGCCGCCCCTGCCGGCCCGGGTGCCGGTGCTGGGACTTGGGCTGATCCCTATCCAAGATCGAGGTCATCAGTGCTCCACCATCCCCAGGTCCACCACCACGAACCCGGCAACGCCGTCGGCCGCCAGGAGGAACAGCTCCACCACCGATCCGCCTTCAATGTCCTCCACCACCCGGAGCGGCACGTGGACGTCGCTCTTGGCGCCGATGGGAAAGTACCGCATGGGCACGCCGTCGCGCATCAGGACCACGGTGACCAGTTCCGAACTGGAGTTGCCGCCGCGGAAGTAGAGTGTCTGGTTGATAATTCCGTCCGGAACGAAGTGGGCGAGCTCCCGGTGGATGGGGACGGGCTTCTCGAGCCCGGCTCCCTGGAACGGGAAGACGCCCTGCAGGAAAAGGTTCTTGGTGATCACGGGACAGATCCTTTCGGCCGGCTGAGCAGGCCCGGCGGCGGACCGCGCGGACGCTACTTGAGCGTGGGAATCACGGGCTCCCCTCCATCCTGCGCCGGAGTTGTTTCGGCCCTGCAGGCAGGGCGTAACGATCCTTTAACGCAAAACTCACCGTTTTTTGGGCTGCCCCGTACCACCCTGGAGCACCCTGGATCACGCCGTAGGCCGAAACTAGACCAGCCAGCCCTCCCGCATGCTGTACCGCAGCCAGTCCCCGCCGCCCCGCGCACCGCCGCCACTCTGTTCCGCGCGGGCGGTGCATCTGCTGAACCACTCCCCCAGCGCGCGGTCGTGGCTCACCATGATCAGTGTTCCGCCGAACTCGGAGAGCACCTCTTCCAGCTGCTCCACCAGCACGGGGGCCAGGTGGTTGGTGGGTTCGTCCACGAGCATGGTCCCGTAGCCGCCGAGCAGGAGCCGGGCCAGGGCCAGCCGGCGCTGCTGCCCGGCGGAGAGGCTGCCGACGGGAACGTGGAACTCGGTGGTCCGGAAGAGGCCCAGCCGCAGCAGCGCCTCCGCATGCTCGTCGATGTTGCCGCCCAGGCCCTCCACGAAGGCCGGGAGAAGGCGCAGCTGGGGCCTGCGCGGCGGCTCCAGTTCCTGCTGCAGATAGCCCACCCGGCCGCTCCGCACGACTGTCCCGGCGTCCGGTTCCAGGGTGCCGGCCAGGACGGACAGCAGCGTCGACTTACCCGCACCGTTGGGTCCGGTGATCAGGATCTTCTGGCCTGTCTCCACCCGGAAATCCGTCCGTTCCAGGCGGCCGGCAACCCGCACACCGCGGGCGTCCAACGCCGGGCCCGCACCAGCTCCCGTGACGCATCCCGCGCCGTTATCATTAGCGGCGTCCGGATTAGCGGCGTCCGGGTCAGCGGAGTCCGGATCAGCGGCCCCGGGCCGGAGGTCCACCGCCAGTTTCAAGGGAACAGGCGGGCGGTCCACGGGGTTGGCCTCGAGCCGCCGCAGCCGTTCCTGGGCGTTGCGGACCTTGCTGGTGACGGCCTTTTGCCAGGTGCCGCCCTTGAAGTCGAAGCCCATTTTGTCGCCGTCGCGCCGGCGGCCATAGCCCATCGTTCCGGCCACCGTGTCCGCCTGGAGCCGTTCGGCGGCCATGGCGTCCACCCATCCCCGGTACTGCTGCACCCAGCGTTCACGCTCGGCCGCCTTCTCCCGCAGATACCCCTCATAGCCGTTGCCGTAGCGGTTGACCGTGCACCGCTCGGCGTCCACTTCGACGACGGACGTCGCCACCTTGCGCAGCAGCGCCCGGTCGTGGGAAACGACGACGACGGTGCCCGGGTGGGCTGCCAGCCGCGCCTCGAGCCACGCCGTTCCGCTGGCGTCCAGATGGTTGGTGGGCTCGTCCAGCAGGAGGATGTCCGCGGGATCCGCCAGCACGCAGGCCAGCGCCACCCGGTGCTGCTCGCCGCCGGAAAGTGAACCGAGCGTCCGCTGCCGGTCGAGGCCGCCGAGGCCGAGGCGGTCCAGCGCCGCTTCGACGCGGGATTCGGCGGCATAGCCTTCCCGGAGCTGGTACTGGGTCTGCAGGCTGCCGTAGCGTTCCAGCTGCTCCTCGTCCGCGTCGGCCAGGTCGGATTCCAGGTGGTCCAGTTCCGCCTCGAGGGCGCGGAGGGAGGCCAGGGCGTCGTCGATCGCGTTGCGCACCGTGAACGACGCCGGCAGCCCGGTGGTTTGGGCCAGGTACCCCACACGCCCGTGGCTCGCCGCTGTGCCTTCGTCCGGCGCCTCGAGCCCGGCAAGGATCCGCAGCAGCGTCGATTTTCCGGCTCCGTTTTCGCCGACGACGGCCGTGTGCTCACCGGCGCCGATGACGAGGTGGACGGCACTGAAAAGCTGGCGGTCGCCGTAGGCGTGGGCGACGCCGGTCAGGGAAAGATGTTCAGTCAAGGGGAGTCCTAACGGGGGTCCGAAGTAAGGCGGTGCTTGTTAGGACTTCATCCACCCAGCCTGCCCGGACAGGACCCGCAACGTCAAGCGCCCGCCGTCGTGCGCGGGGCGGCGGCAGCGTCAGACGGCGAGCGCCACCGCTTTCCGACGGCGGGCCTTAGCCAGGCGGGTGCCGATCAGGCCCTGGCGGGGGCTGAACAGATAGACGGCGGCGAAGACGGCGCCCTGAGTGAGCACCACCATGGCCCCGGAGGCCGTGTCCAGGTAGTAGCTGAGGTAGATGCCGGCGATGGAGCACACGCTTGAGATCACCGGGGCGATCACCAGCATGCGGGAGAAGCGGTCTGTCAGCAGGTAGGCGGTGGCTCCGGGGATGATCAGCATCGCCACCACCAGCACCACACCAACGGTCTGCAGTGCCACCACCGACGTCAGTGCCAGCAGTCCCAGCAGCAGCGCCCCGAGCCTGCGCGGGGACAGCCCGATGGCGTGGGCGTGGGTGGGGTCGAAAGCGTACAGCGTCAGGTCCCGACGCTTGAGGATGAGGATGGCGAAGGCCACCACTCCCAGCACCAGCACCTGGATGAGGTCCGGAATGCTGACGCCCAGCAGGTTGCCGAAGATGATGTGGTTGAGGTCCGTCTGGCTCGGCGTCACGGAGATCAGCACCAGGCCCAGGGCGAACAGCGAGCTGAAGACGATGCCTATCGCCGCGTCCTCCTTCACCCGGCTCGTATTCCGCACCACCCCGATCAGTGTGACGGCGATCAACGCGAACACCAGTGCCCCCAGGGCGAACGGTGCGCCCACGATGTAGGCGAGGACCACGCCCGGCAGCACCGCGTGGGAGACGGCGTCGCCCATGAGCGACCAGCCGATCAGCACGAGCCAGCAGCTCAGGACCGCGCAGACAACGGCGGCGAGTGCGGTGGTGACGATGGCGCGCACCATGAAGTCGTAGCTCAGCGGTTCCAGGATGATGTCGAAGAGATCCATGCCTAGCTCCTGTCCTGTGCCGGCTCGTTCCGCAAGGGCTCGTTCCGCACCACGTCCTGCACCGCATCCGGCGCCGGCACATCGCGGACCGGGAGGTCGCGGTTGAGGACGTCCAGGCCGAAGGCCATGGCCAAATGCTCGGGCTGCAGGACCACTTCGGGCGGGCCGTGCATGAGGACCTTGCGCATCAGCAGCACGGCCTCGTCGCAAAGCTGCGGCAGGGCGTGCAGATCGTGCGTGGAAATGAGGATCGTGCACCCGTCCGACGCGAGTTCGCGCAGCAGGCGGGTGATGGTGGCTTCGGATCGCTTGTCCACCCCGGCGAACGGCTCGTCCAGGAGCATCATCGTGGCCCCCTGGGCGATGCCGCGGGCCACGAACGCCCGCTTTTTCTGGCCGCCGGAGAGCTGGCCGATCTGCCGGTTCGCGAACTCGGACAGCTCCACCCGGTCCAGCGCCAGGTCGACGGCGGCGCGGTCCGCCTTGGAAGGGCGGCGGGTGAAGCCCTGGTGGCCGTAGCGGCCCATCATCACCACGTCGCGGACGGACAGCGGGAACTGCCAGTCCACGTCTTCGCTTTGCGGGACGTAGCCGATCCCGCCTTCCCTGCGTGCCTTGGCGGGAGGTGCGCCGTTGATGAGGACGCGACCGGCGTCGGGTTTGATCATCCCCATGATCGCCTTGAACAGGGTGGACTTGCCGGAGCCGTTCATGCCGATCAGGCCGCAGATCCGGGCCGTGTCCAGGCTCAGCGAGGCGGCGTCCAGCGCCAGCACCTCGCCGTAGTGGACGGTGACGTTTTCTACCAGGATGGCCGGGGTGCTCATGATGCCGCCCCCGCCGAGGCACCAACCAGCGCCTCGGTGATGAGCTTGGAGTCGTGCCGGATGAGGTCCAGGTAGGTCGGGACGGGACCGTCGGCTTCGGACAGCGAATCCACGTAAAGCACGCCGCCGAACTTCGCACCCGTGGCTCCCACCACCTGGCGCATCGGGGCATCCGAGACCGTTGATTCGCAGAAGACTGCCGGAACCTTGTTGGCCTTGACGAATTCGATGGCCCGGGCGATCTGCTGAGGCGTGGCCTGCTGCTCGGCGTTGACGGCCCAGATGTAGACCTCGCGGAGGCCGGCGTCCCGCGCCAGGTAGGAGAAGGCACCCTCGCAGGTCACCAGGGCGCGCTGGGCCTCGGGGACGGCCGCGAGCTTCTGCGTCATTTCGTCCTTCACGGCCTGCAACTTGGCCTTGTACGCGGCCCCGTTCGCCTCGAAGGTGGACGCGTTGTCCGGATCAAGCTTCGAGAAGGCCTTCACCATGTTGTCCACATAAATCTGGACATTGACCGGGGACATCCATGCGTGCGGGTTCGGCTTGCCCTGGTAGGAGTCCTCGCTGATGGGCATTGGCTGGACGCCTTCGGACACCACGGCGTGCGGAACGTCCAGGCCTTCGACGAACTGGGCGAACCAGGCTTCGAGATTCAGGCCATTGTCCAGGATCAGGTCGGCCTTGGATGCCTTGCGGATGTCCCCGGGGGTGGGCTCGTAGCCGTGGATTTCAGCGCCGGGCTTGGTGATCGATTCGACCTGCAGCTTGTCTCCGGCCACGTTTTGCGCCACGTCCGCGAGCACGGTGAAAGTGGTCAGCACCACGGGCTTCTCACCCCCGGGGCCCTGGCCGGGAGCGGCACCCCCGCACGCGGACAGGGAAAGACAGAGAAAAAGGGCGACGACGGCGGCTCCGGCAGGGCGAAGTCCCCCGGTTCGGCGGACTACTTTGGCGCACCGAAACAGGAATTTAGGCATACCGAATATTGTACCGGGCGCAATTACGCCGCTGCAATGTTCGGCGCCCCTCCATCGATTGGCCGCGGTGACTCCCAGCCGGCACATCGCCTGGTCCTGCACGGCTAGGCTGGTCTCATGGGTACAGCTCTCCGCACTCCCCCGGCGCCACAGCCGGAGCTCTACCGGTTTTCCCCGCTCGATTACACCACTGTCGGGCTCTATGTAGCCGTCGCGGCGCTCTTTGCGGTGGCCGGATCCCTGCTGCAGCCGCTGCTGCTGCAGCTCTCCCCTGATCCCACGGTGGCTGTGTACTCGGTGAACCTGCTGTTCTACGGCGGCGTGGGCATCCTGGCCGTTGCAGCTGCCCGCCGGGTGGCGTCCCGCGACCTCCGCGTGCTCGGCACCAGGCCCTGGTTCACGCTGGTCATGGTTCCGGTTGCGGTGGTGGCCATGCTGATCCTGACCGCCATCCTGGTGGCTCTCACGGGACCGGTGCAGGGCTCGGCCAACCAGGCCAACGTCCAGGCACTCGTCCAACAGGTGCCGCCGTGGCTGATTGTGCCCCTGCTGGTCATCGTGGGCCCGTTCGTGGAGGAGTACATTTTCCGCCACCTGCTCATCGGCAAGCTGAGCCGCCGCGTCAACATCTGGGTGTGCTGCATCCTGTCCTCGATCCTCTTCGCGGCGCTGCACATCGTTGGCCAGGAGACCCTGACCCTGCCAGTGCTGATGCCGTACCTCGCCATGGGTGCGACGCTGGTTTTCGTGTACGTCTGGACCGGGAAGAACCTGATGTTCTCCTACTTCGTGCACGGCGCCAAGAACCTGCTGGCCGTGGTGTTCATTTACGCGATCCCGCCGGAACTACTGGACCAGCTGCAGCAAGTCCAGTCCTAGGCGTTGACGCACCCCGTGAAAGAGGTCAGCCAGTGCTCATTGAACACCGCGGCATTCAGCCGTCCCTCCACCCGGACGCATATGTGGCCACCACAGCAGTCATCATCGGTGACGTCGCCATAGCAAGCGGGGCCCGCATAATGCACGGGGCAGTGCTGAACGCCGAGGACGGACAGGTTCGGATCGGGCGGAACACCGTCATCATGGAGAACACAGTGGTTCGCGGCCGGTCGCGCCACGGCGTATTCGTTGGCAACAGCGTGATGGTCGGTCCGCATGCCCATCTCAACGGAACCGTGGTCGAGGATGAGGCATTCATTGCCACCGGCGCCTCCCTGTTCCCTGGAAGCCGCGTTGGTGCGGGAGCCGAGGTGCGAATCAACCCTGTCGTCCAGGTCAACACCCGGCTCGCGCCTGGCGCCATGATCCCCATCGGTTGGGTAGCAGTCGGTGACACTGCGCGCATCCTGTCCCCGGAGCGCCATGACGAGATTTGGGCAATCCAGCGGGAGCTCGACTTTCCAGGCACGGTGTACGGTGTCGACCGTACCGTGCCGATGGGTGAGCTGATGGGCCTCCAGTCGAAGTACTACGGCACGCACCGGGGTGACACGGTCATCGAGCCCTCAACACGTTCCGGAGACGCGTAGATGCAATGTTCCAAGGATGGAGCATGACAGCCGGACGCGGCCCCCTTTCGGCGGGGACGCCGCCGTCGTAGTTTTGACCCATGGGACTCAACATTCAGATAGCGATCGACTGCAGGAATCCGCACGAGCTGGCCGACTGGTGGGCCGAAACCCTGGACTGGGCCGTGGAGCCCCAGGACGCGGGCTTCATCCGGTCCATGATCGAGCGGGGCTTCGCCACTGAGGACCAAACAAAATTGCACAAGGGAAACCTGGTCTGGCGCGACGGAGCGGCGATCCGCCCGGTCGAAGAACTCGAGGCCAAGGCACCCGCGCGCCGCCTGCTGTTCCAGACCGTGCCCGAGGAAAAGACCATCAAGAACCGGGTGCACTGGGATGTGCGGCTGGACGGCAGGGACAAGGACGTGGTCCGCGCGGAGCTGGAGGCACGCGGCGCAACATTCCTGTGGACCGCCAACCAGGGGCCCCACGAATGGCACACCATGGCGGACCCCGAAGGCAACGAGTTCTGCATCAGCTGAGGCTGATTACTAGACTCGGTCTGTGAGCAACGAATTCCCAGCCAAGGTATCCGACGTCTTTGACCCTTCCCGGTGGCGCACCGTGGCCGGCTTCGACGACTTCCAGGACATGACCTACCACCGGCAGGTGGAACGGGATTCCGACGGCGCCGTGCTGCGGGACCTGCCCACCGTTCGCATCGCCTTCAACCGCCCCGAAGTCCGCAACGCGTTCCGTCCCGGCACCGTGGACGAGCTCTACCGCGCCATGGACCACGCCCGCATGACCCCCAACGTGGCCACCGTGCTGCTCACCGGAAACGGGCCGTCGCCCAAGGACGGCGGGCACTCGTTCTGCTCCGGCGGGGACCAGCGGATCAGGGGCCGGGACGGCTACCGCTATGCCGACGGCGAGACCAAGGAGACGATCGACCCTGCCCGGGCGGGCCGGCTTCACATCCTCGAAGTCCAGCGGCTCATGCGGACCATGCCCAAGGTGGTCATTGCCGTCGTGAACGGCTGGGCGGCCGGCGGCGGGCACTCGCTGCACGTGGTCTCGGACCTGACCATCGCCTCCCGGCAGTACGGCAAGTTCAAGCAGACGGACGCCACGGTGGGAAGCTTCGACGCCGGGTACGGTTCGGCGCTCCTGGCCCGCCAGATCGGCCAGAAGGCCGCCCGCGAGATCTTCTTCCTCGCCCGCGAGTACTCGGCAGACGACATGGTCCGGATGGGCGCCGTGAACGAAGCCGTGGACCACGAACTGCTGGAAGAAGTGGCCCTGGAATACGCCGCGGACATCGCCCGGCAGTCGCCCCAGGCCATCCGCATGCTGAAGTTCGCCTTCAACCTGGCCGACGACGGCCTGGCCGGCCAGCAGGTGTTTGCCGGTGAAGCGACCCGGCTGGCATACATGACCGACGAGGCCGTGGAGGGCAAGGAAGCCTTCCTCGAAAAGCGCGATCCCGACTGGTCCCAGTTCCCGTACTACTTCTGAGCCCGCCCTACCCCGAAGGCAGCCCCTGTGACTTCCCAGCCCCCGAACATCGAACCCGCCCCGGTCGAACCCGCCCCGGTCGAACCCGCCCCGGTCGATTCTGCCCCGCTCGACTCCGCCCTTCGGGCGCTGGCGGACGCCCTCCACGGTGAGGGCCCCGCCGTCGAACTTTCCGCGAACGCCGACGCGAATGTTGTGGTTTCCACGGTGGAGACGCCGGGCTTCGAGGATGCCGCCGTGGTGGTGCGAACCTCCGGTTCCACGGGAGCGCCCAAGGCGACGGTGCTCACGGTGGAGGCACTGGCGGCCTCATCGATGGCAACCGCGTTCGCGCTCAAGGGCGAAGGCCAGTGGCTCCTTGCCCTCCCCCTGCAGTACGTCGCCGGGGTGCAGGTCCTGGTCCGCTCCCTCTTCGCCGGCACCCGGCCGTGGGCCATGGACCTGTCCGATGGCTTCACCCCGGAAGCCTTCACCGCTGCCGCGCAGGAGCTCACTGACAAGATCCGCTTCACCTCGCTGGTCCCCACGCAGCTGCAGCGGCTGCTGGAGGCGCCGTCGGCGGAGACACTGGCGGTCCTACGCCGGTTCAACGGAATCCTGCTCGGCGGCGGGCCCGCCTCCTCCGACCTGCTGGAGGCGGCCCGCGAGGCAGGCGTCCGGGTGGTGACCACCTACGGTTCGGCGGAAACGTGCGGCGGCTGCGTGTACGACGGCTTCCCGCTCGAGGACGTGCTGGCCCGCGTGGACGGGGACGGCCGGATCCTGCTGGGCGGCGCCACCCTGGCCGCGGGCTACCTCGACGAACCCGGCCTGACCAAGGACGCCTTCTTCGAAGAAGACGGCATCCGCTGGTACCGCACCAGCGACCTCGGCTCCATCGACTCCGCTGGAAAGCTCACCGTGCTGGGCCGGGCCGACGACGTGATCATCACCGGAGGCGTGAAGGTTTCGGCCGCGCACGTGCAGGCCGAGCTGGAAAAGCTCGACGGCGTGCTGGCGGCCTTTGTGGCCGGCGTCCCCTCGGAGGAGTGGGGCCAGGCCGTGGCCGCGTATGTTGCTGTGGCGGACAGCTCACCCGCGGGAATCCAGGGCTTCACCGCCCGACGGCACGATGCACTGGGACCGCTGGCTCCCAAAACCGTCCTGGCCGCCGGCGAGCTGATGATGCTGCCCAACGGCAAACCGGACCGGCTGGGCATGACGGTTCGGCTGGACGCCCTGCATCAGGGAAAATAGAGAAGCCCTACCGCACGAAACATCCAAGCAAACGTAGAAGCAAACATCGAAGCAATCGGAGTACTCAACGTGGCCACAGCCGCACAATGGATCCAAGGCGCCCGCCCACGCACCCTGCCGGCTGCCATCGCACCAGTCCTGATCGGCACGGCTGCGGCCTTCGAGATGGACGCGTTCAAGCCGGTCAACGCCATCCTGGCCGCGTTCGTGGCCCTGCTGCTTCAGGTCGGCGTGAACTATGCCAACGACTACTCGGACGGCATCCGCGGCACGGACGAGGACCGGGTTGGCCCGCTCCGCCTGGTGGGCTCCGGCGCCGCTCAGCCGGAGCTGGTGAAGCGCGCTGCGTTTACCGCGTTCGGGCTGGCCATGCTTTTCGGCCTGGTCCTGGTGGTCATGACGCAGGCGTGGTGGCTGATCCTCGTGGGCCTCGGCTGCGTCTTTGCCGCCTGGGGGTACACCGGCGGCAAGAACCCCTACGGTTACATGGGCCTGGGCGACGTGTTCGTCTTTGTGTTCTTCGGACTGGTTGCCACCCTCGGCACCACATACACGCAGGCCGGGCAACTGAGCCTGGCCGCCATCATCGGTGCAATCGGCACCGGACTGATCGCGTGCGCTCTCCTGATGGCCAACAACGTCCGGGACATTCCCACCGACATCCAGGCCGGCAAAAAGACGCTGGCGGTGCGGCTGGGCGACAAGCACGCCCGTGAAAGCTACGTGCTGATGCTGGCAGTCGCCATCCTGCTGGTGGTTGTCCTGGCGCCGGGACGCCCCTGGATTCTCCTGGTGCTGTTGCTCATCCCCGCCAGCCTGATGCCGTCATGGCTGATGATCAACGGCCGGAAGCGCAAGAGCCTCATCCCTGTCCTCAAGCAGACGGGCCTGATCAACCTGGGCTACAGCGTGCTGTTCTCCCTGGGCCTCGTGCTGAGCCACGGGCTGTAGGGTACTCAGGCTTCCTTGCGCGGCTCTTCCTTGCGCGGCTCTTCCGTGCGGGGCGCTTGCTTGCGGGGAATCTCGCTGCGGGGCGCTTCGGTCCGGGGCACTTCGGAGCGGACGGTGATGTCCGGGTTGGCATCCACCAGGGTGTCCTCGGCGTTGGCGTCTTCAACCTCGCCGGCGCTGCGGATGGGCTTGGCCCGGCCGGAGAAGCGCTCCTGCAGGTTGGCGGTGGCAGCGTCGCGCTGCTTCTGGAAGAACAGGTAGCTGATGGCGAAGGCGATGAGGCCGGCGCAGACTGCGGCGAGCAGTATGCCGAGTTGCAGGAAGCTGAACAGCACGAACAGCGGCACAAACAGTGCCAGACGGATCAGGGAGTATCTCATAAAGGCCACAGTCCAAGTTTAGCCGTCCGGCACCAGGCGTCCGGACGCTAGACTGGTGGTATGCCCCGCGTATTGGTCGCCGTTATCGTTCTCGCCATATACGTCTATGGCCTCGTGGACGTGATTCGGACTGACAAGCACCTCACCAGGGGTATCTCCAAGACGTCGTGGATCATTGTGGTGCTGATCCTCCCGGTGGTGGGAGCGGCACTCTGGTTCATTATCGGCCGGCCGCGCGCAGGCAGCCCCGCACCTCAGTCCTACAGCCACACCACGGCCCCGGACGACGACCCCGACTTCCTGCGCAACCTGGAACTCCGCCGCCGCAACCAGGCCGAGGCGGACCGCCTCAAGAAGCTCAAGGACGAACTCCAGGCCAAGGAGCGCAAGCTCGACGGCGGCACCTCCGGTACGGGCGGTGCGGACGGCAAGGGAAAGCCGGACGGGAACCACCGCGGGGACAAGCACCCGAAGGAATCACACCACCCTGAGAACGACGCCCACGGCACTGATGAGGTGAAGTAGGCCTTCCAGGTCAAGAAGGCCTAGCCGGCTCAGGTAGCGCCGGCTCAGGTAGCACTGGCCGCATTCCTCAGAGGCTCGTAAGCAGCCCCGCAGTTTCTTCAAGCGCGCCGGGCACGAGGGAGTAGTAGGCCCAGGTGCCGCGCTTCTCGCGGTTTAGCAGCCCGGCCTCCACCAGGACTTTCAGGTGGTGCGACACCGTAGGCTGACCCAGGTCCATGGGTTCCGTCAGGTCGCACACGCAAGCCTCGCCCGACTCGCCTGCCTTGACGATGGACAGCAGGCGAAGCCGGTTGGGATCAGCGAGGGCCTTGAAGACGAGAGCTCTCCGTTGGGCCTCGTCGGCATCCATTGCAGGGTTGCCGCACGGCGTGCAGCACGACGCATCCACCGCGGGTTCAAGAATTTGCAGAGACTCCATGAACCCATTATGCACACATATTGACATTCATCGATATGGCTGGTGATACTGCCTATATCGATCTTCATCAATTTATGGACGCTGACGAGCTGAGCAGTACAGGAGTCCCGTGAACACCCAGACCCAACCATCGGCGAACGCATTGGATGCCGCGCTGGCGGCCGTCGTCGGGCCCTTCGTCGTCGGGCCCTTGATTGAAGTCCCCGTCCTTGTTGCACTTGTGTACGCGGCCCTACGGCCCGCAAGCGTTACTTCAGCCCCGTCGTCGTCCCGCTAACAGCCGCTACCTTTCCCGGAGAACTTCATGAGCACCGAAACCGCCAAGAAACCGTCCGTCCTGTTCGTCTGCGTCCACAACGCCGGCCGCTCCCAGATGGCCGCAGCCTTCCTGACTACCCTGGCGAAAGGCGAGATCGAGGTCCGGTCCGCAGGATCCCAACCCGGTGACAAGGTCAATCCGGCCGCCGTCGAAGCCATGGCAGAAGTCGGCATCGACATGTCCGCTGAAATCCCGAAGATCCTCACCACTGAGGCGGTCAAGGAATCCGATGTAGTGATCACCATGGGCTGCGGCGACGAGTGCCCCTACTTTCCCGGGAAGCGCTACGAGGACTGGGTCCTGGAGGATCCCGCCGGGCAGGGCGTTGACGCCGTCCGCCCCATCCGCGACGAGATCAAGACCCGCATCGAGGGCCTGATCGAATCCCTCATCCCCGCCGCCAAGTAACCGCCCGACCCAGGAGACACCATGAGCAACGAACAGCTGATCATCATAGGGTCCGGCCCTGCGGGATACACCGCGGCCATCTACGCGGCCCGGGCAGGCCTGAAGCCCCTCGTTCTCGCCGGTTCCGTCACCGCGGGCGGAGCACTGATGAACACCACCGAAGTGGAGAACTTCCCCGGCTTCCCGGCCGGCATCCAGGGCCCCGAACTCATGGACGGCCTCCAGGAGCAGGCGCAGCGGTTTGGCGCCAACGTGGTGTTCGACGACGTTACTGAGGTCCGGCTCTCCGGGCACCTCAAGCGCGTAGTCACCGGCGCCGGCGAGACGCACGAGGCACCCGCCGTCATCCTCGCCACCGGCTCCGCCTACAAGGAACTTGGCCTGCCGGAGGAGAAGAAACTCAGCGGCCACGGCGTCTCATAGTGCGCCACCTGCGACGGATTCTTCTTCCGCGACCAGGACATCATTGTGGTGGGAGGCGGCGATTCCGCCATGGAGGAAGCCATGTTCCTGACCCGCTTTGGCCGGACCGTCACCGTGGTGGTCCGCAAGGGCGAGCTCCGGGCCTCCCGCATCATGGCCCAGCGCGCCAAGGACAACCCCAAGATCAGCTTTGCCTGGCACTCGGCCGTTACAGCCATCCACGGCGACGGCAAGGTCAGCGGCGTCACCCTGACCGACACCCGCACCGGCGAAGCCCGGGAACACGCAGCAACCGGCATATTCGTGGCGATCGGACATGTTCCGCGGACGGAACTTGTCGAAGGCCAGGTGGACCTGGATACCGAGGGCTACATCAAAGTGGACTCCCCCACCACGGTCACGAACCTTTCCGGCGTCTTCGCCTGCGGCGATGCCGTGGACCACCGCTACCGCCAGGCCATCACAGCGGCCGGCACCGGGTGCGCGGCGGCCCTCGACGCCGAACGGTACCTCGCCGCGCTGGACGATGCCGACAGCATTGCCACCGCGCTGGTGGAAGAACCCACCCACGCCTGAAACCAGGCACCCGAGCAAGGAAGGGGGTGAGCTGAATGGATACCGATTACTGCACCAGTTCCGGCTGCTGCGAGGACGAAACCTGCACCGACCAGGACTGCTGCTAAGCACCCTCCCGCCCGCCCGCCTAACTGAGTAGTTGGGCGGGCGGTTACAGCCTGCATAAACCCGGACGAAAACAGAGGACGCCTTGAATCCAACGACGAACCTTCCCGTTGCAGTGATCGGCGCCGGACCAGCTGGCCTGGCCGCCGCGGCACACCTCCTCGAACGCGGCCTGGAACCGATGATCTTCGAGGCAGGACCGACGGCGGGCGCCGCCGTCGCGCAGTGGCGCCACATCCGGCTGTTCTCACCCTGGCGGTTCAACCTCGACTCCGCCGCCGTCCGCCTGCTCGAGGCCTCCGGCTGGCAGCAGCCCCGCCTCACCGCACTGCCCTACGGCGGCGAACTTGTTGACAACTACCTCGCGCCGCTCGTCGCCGTTCCGGCCGTCAGCTCCCGGCTGAAGACCGGCGCCCGCGTCATCGCCGTAACCCGGACAGGCCTGGACAAGACCCACACCCTGCAGCGCAGGGCCACCCCATTCGTCGTCCGGATCGAGTACCAGGACGGCGACATCCGCGACCATACGGTGGCGGGCGTCATCGACGCGTCCGGCACCTGGCCAAACCGCAACCCGCTGGGCACCTCAGGCCTTCCTGCCATCGGTGAAGACGCGACAGCAGAGCGCATCTCCTCGCCCCTGCCCGATGTCACCGGCCGGGACCGCAAGGACTTCGCCGGCCGCCGCGTACTGGTGGTGGGCGCCGGCCACTCCGCCGCCAACACCCTCATCAGCCTCGCCGACCTCGCCAAAGGTGCCCCGGACACCAGCATCCAGTGGGCCGTCCGCGGCGCTTCCGCCGAGAAAGTCTACGGCGGCGGCGACGCCGACGGGCTGCCCGCCCGTGGCCAGCTCGGCAGCCGGCTCCGCCGGCTGGTCGACGCCGGCACCATCGAACTGCACACCGGCTTCGGCATCGCCTCCTTCAAGTCCCTGGACTCCGGGGTCACCGTGACAGCGGCTGACGGACGCACCGTGGACGCTGACATCGTGGTGCCCTGCACCGGCTTCCGCCCGGACCTGGACTTCCTTCGCGAACTCCGGCTGGAACTGGACCCCGCCGTAGAAGCGCCACGCCAGCTCGGCCCGCTGATCGACCCGGAATTCCACTCCTGCGGCACGGTCCCGCCGCACGGCGCCACGCTCCTGGCCCACCCCGACGAGGACTTCTACATTGTGGGCATGAAGTCCTACGGGCGGGCACCGACGTTCCTTCTGGCCACCGGCTACGAGCAGGTCCGGTCCGTCGCAGCCGCCCTGGCGGGAGACCGGGAAGCCGCAGATACGGTCCGGCTCCAACTTCCCGAGACCGGGGTCTGTTCCACGGACGCCGGCACCAGCTGTGATGTTCCCGGCGCGGCCACCGCGCTCGCAACGGACGCAGGATGCTGCAGCGTTCCGGAACCCGAACTGATCGGCTTTTCCACCGGCCTGGCTCACGGCCGCTCCGCAAAGGACTGAAGGGCACGGTTGTAAATGCGAACGATTCTCATTCGAGTGTCGGTATGCATCTCACCCTTGTCAGCTCCCTCGACGCTTCCTGCCGCCAGCAGGCCTGTGAAGCAATCGCGAAAAAGTACCCCGCCGCCGTCGTGGTTTTCCATGACCTGATGGAAAACGGCCTGGTCATCCGGCGCATCTTCAACCGCGCCGGGCTGCTGGAACGCCGTGAAGCGCTGTTGGAGCACGGCTGCCTGAGCTGCACCGTGCGGCTCGACGTCGTTCCCACGGTTGAACGGCTCGCCGCGGCCGGGCACGCCCAGGTCATTGTGGGCCTGCCCCCGGTGGTGCCCGTGTCGGTGGCGCTCCATGGCCTCAGCAAAGGCCTGTCCCGCAAGTTCACCGTTGATTCCGCGGTGCTGGCTTGCTCGCCGGACGCCGTGGAGGACCATATCTGGGACCACCGCACCTTGTTTGAATCCGGCTTCACACCGATCCCGGAAGACCAGCGGACGGCGGGCGAATTCCTGATCGGCGAGCTCTCGTTCAACGACACGCTGCTGCTGGCGGACCCTGAGCTGGTACCGGTGGATCCGCAGGTCCGGGCACGGGGTGTGAAGCTTCTCCGGGAGCTGGCGCCGCACGCCGAGGTATCCGAAGCGGCTGAAGAATTCCGCCCGGGGCACCACGACTACACCGCTGCCGTGGGCCGGACGGCACTGGGCACGGTCCGCATTCCGGCCGCGTCCGCGTCACCGTTTACCACCGTCACCCACCGCGCTGAGCGCCCGCTGCACCCGGAACGGTTCAAGCACGCGCTGGCCACGCTGGCTGAGGGCTGCTGCTGGCTGCGCGGCAGGCTGTGGATTGCCGCCGCCCCGGGCTGCCGGATCGCCATCCAGGACATCGGACCGCGGGTCTGGCTCGAAAATACCGGACCGTGGCTGGCAGACCAGGCAGAGCCCCCGCTTCCGCCGCTCCCGGCCAGGGACACCGACGCGCATCTGGACTGGCATCCCGAGTTCGGGGACCGCGGCACCGTGATTGCCGCAACCGGAGAAGACGTGGACCCGGCCGAAATCGCCCGGCTCCTCAAGGACTGCGAACTCACGGACGCGGAAATGGCAGCCGGTTTTGCCGGACTGCATGATCCCTTCCACCTCAGTGCAGCCGACCTCCCCTGAACAAACCGCTCCGAGCCGCAACCCGCCAGCCACCGCACCTTGACCAACCACCGCCACCACAACACCTCAACCACAACACCGAGGAGCACCCATGAAAGTACGAAATTCGCTGCGAGCCCTGAAAAAAATCCCCGGCGCACAAATTGTCCGGCGCCGCGGA
Organism: Arthrobacter sp. ISL-72; assembly: GCF_018613755.1. Classification (GTDB taxonomy): domain Bacteria; phylum Actinomycetota; class Actinomycetes; order Actinomycetales; family Micrococcaceae; genus Arthrobacter. The sequence continues at coordinate 14,812 of NZ_JAGGPP010000016.1, read as the reverse complement.
CGGACCTTTGTCATCAATAAGAAAAACCCCCGCATGAAGGCACGGCAGGGCTAAGTCCACATGCAAACGGCCGCCAAGCGCGAAGCTTGACGGCCGTTTGGCGTTTAACGTTTGGTTACAGCCCCGAGTAGGAGTGCAGCCCGTTGAAGAACTGGTTGACGATGGTGAAGTTGAAGATCACGCAGAGGTAGCCCACGATCGACAGCCACGCGGCGCGCGTGCCGGTCCAGCCGCGCGTGGCACGCGCATGCAGGTAGCCGGCGTAAACCACCCAGATCACGAAGGTCCAGACTTCCTTGGTGTCCCAGCCCCAGAACCGGCCCCAGGCCTTCTCGGCCCAGATGGCACCGAACATCAGGGTGAAGGTCCAGCCCACGAATGCAACGGCATTGATGCGGTAGGACAGGTTTTCCAGGCTCAGCGCCGAAGGCACCAGGCGCATGAAGCCCAGCTTGTCCGCTCCACCGGCAGCAATCGTCTTCTGCCGGTGGGCCTGCACAAGCTGCAGGGCGGACATCGCGAAAGTCAGGGTGAAGAGCGCGGAGGAAATAACGGCGATGGAGACGTGGATGATCAGCCAGTAGCTCTGCAGCGCCGGCACCAAGTGGCCCACGGGCGTCCAGTACGCCACGGAAGCCGCCACCAGCATGATGATGGCGAGTCCGATCACAAACGTGCCGAGGAACCGCAGGTCGCGGCGGACCAGGACCAGCAGGAAGACAGCCACCGCCACGAAGGCGCCGGTGGTGAGGAACTCGTACATGTTGCCCCACGGCACGCGACCGGCGCCGACGGCACGGGTGACCACACCTGCGCCGTGGATCGCCGCACCCAGCACGGTCAGGGCGACCGCCACACGGGCGGGAACGCGGCGTTCGGCAGCGTAGCGCATCCCGGCATCGGCTGTCTGCCCGGCGGCGCCTGCACCGCCGGGGGACACCCGCCCGATTGCCGACGACGGGCGCTCGGCCCGGCCGGCCGGTCCGCTGACATCCGATTCAGCGCGGTCGACGGCGGCACGGTCGACGGCTGCACCTGCCCCCGCTCCTGCGGTGACCGGAACCTTGGCCATGGCTTCGGCGGCCGCTGCAGCCTTGAGGTCCACGGCACGGAGTGCCTTGCTGCTCTTGGCCAGGTCCCACGCGAAGGCGATGAAGGCAACGGTGTAGGTGCCGGCGGCCAGCAGCATAAAGAGCTCGCTGTACTGGCCCATGGTTTCGTTGATGGGGAACATTACTGGTCCTTCTTCGACTCGTGCGAGCCTGCTGTTGACTGGATGAAGTCTTCTGTGGGCGGTTCGGCGGAGACCGGGTTCCCGCTCCTGTCCGCCGGCCCATTATCCCCTTGGGTGCTGGGAGCATTCTGGGAGTTGTTCTGCCCGGATTCCAGGCCCCATTCATCGGCCAGCAGCCCGCGGATGGTCTCCGCCTCTGCCGCAAGCCGGTGGTCTTCGCCGCGGGCCAGGAGCCCGTATTCCACCATGGTGCGGCCGTCCTGGTGCGTTCCCGTCCGGACCCAGACCCTGCGGCGGTTCACGTAGAGGGAGGTCACCAGCCCGGCCACGGCCAGCAGCGCGAAGATGAGGGCGTAGAGCTGGCCCGGGTTGTGGTGGATGTCCACACCGATGTAGCGCTTCACGCCGTCGAAGCTGATGGAGCCTTTGCCGTCCGGGAGCGTGTAGCTGCTGCCGGGCGCCAGCGTGATGCCGCCGGCGTCGAGGTTCCGGGCGTTGAGCGGCGTCAGCTTCTTAACGTCGAGCTCGAAGACGTTCTGCGGCGAGCCTGCATCGAGGCCCAGGTCGCCGAAGTACGAGTTCAGGGTGAGCTGCGGGTTGATCAGCTCGGGGTCCCCGCTAAAGGAGACGCCCTCTTCGGTGACGAACGCGGTGGGAAGGAAGAAGCCGGCGAAGCCAAGCTGGTCAGGCCGGGCGTCGGGGACCTTGATCACCACGGAGGAGTAGTAGTTGTCCCCCTGCAGCTTGGCGACCACGGGGCCCTGCATCGCCACATTCCCGGCACCGTCGCGGATAGTCACCACGGGAGCGTAGCCGTTGCCGGTGAGGTAGATGCTGGTCCCGCCCAGGCTGACGGGATCGTTGACCTTCAAAACCTGCTTCTCGGCGGGCGCGTCCGGGTTTTCCTTGGTAGTCACATCGGCCTTGAAGTCGATGGGCTGGCCGAACTTGCCCTTCGATTCACGGTCGAACGTGATCTGGAACTTGTCCAGCTGGATGGAGTACGGCTGGAGCTGGCTGCTCTCGAAGTTGGTGCCCGGGGTGAACTGGTCATAGCCCACCAGGGTGTTCACGAAGGTGTCGCCCTCCACCAGGATCCGCTGCCCGCTGTAGCCGAACAGGCCGCCGGCCGCCACGGACACGAGCACGCCGATCAGCGAGGTGTGGAAGACCAGGTTGCCGACTTCCTTCAGGAAGCCGCGCTCGGCCCCCAAAGACGGCCGCGCGGCGTCGTCGTTCCTCACGTCAACGCGGTAACCGCGCTTCTTCAGCTTCGCGGCAGCGTCCGCAATAGCGCGCGACGCCGGGATCCCGGCGTCCGCGGGGATCACCAGTGTGCCGTACTCGGGCAGGCGGGAGAGCCTTGCCGGAGTCCGAGGAGGCTGCGACCGCATCGCTTTGTAGTGCGCAATCGCGCGGGGGACCACGCAGCCGATCAGCGAGATGAACAGCAGAATGTAGATGGCGGAGAACCACGCCGAGGAGTACACGTCGTAGAGCTGGAGGGAATCCAGGATCTTGCCGTAGTCAGGGTGGTCCGCGATGTACTGCGTCACGATCGACGGGTTCGCCGGACGCTGCGGGAACAACGACCCGGGCACGGCGGCAACCGCCAGCAGGAGCAGCAGGAACAGCGCGGTGCGCATGCTGGTCAGCTGGGTCCAGGCCCAGCGCAGCATGCCCTTGATCCCCAGTGTCGGCAGGGCCGCTTCAGCCTTGGCCTTGGCCACGGGAGTCGCCGCAGTTTTGTCCGCGCCCGCTTTGTCCGCACCTGTTTTGTGCGCTGTGTTCTCCGGCGCAGGGTTGTTTTTTTCGTTCACTCGCTCGCTCATCAGATCGGCAGTTTCACATCGGTTTGGAACCAGTACTGCAGGCCGGAAACCCAGGCGCCCCACACCCCGCTGGCCATCAGGAGCCCGAGCACCACCAGGATTCCCCCGCCGATCCGCTGGATCGCCAGGCGGTGCTTGCGGAAGAAGGACATCACTCCGACGCCGCGGCGGACGGCCAGGGCGATCAGCAGGAACGGTATGCCAAGCCCCAGGCTGTACACAAAGGCCAGGAACGCGCCCTTGGCCGCCGAGGATCCTCCGGACATGCTCAGCAGCTGAACGGCCGAGTAGGTGGGACCGATGCACGGCGCCCATCCGAGGCCGAAGGTGATGCCCAGCAGCGGTGCACCCCACAGACCGGCGGGCGGCTTGGCGTGGATCTTGGCATCCCGCTGCAGCCAGCCGAAGCCGCCCATGAACACCACGCCCATGATGATCACCAGGACACCCAGCACCTGGGTTATCCAGGCATTCTGGCCGCCGCTGATCAGGGATCCCAGCTGGCCGAACGCACCGCCCAGCAGGACAAAAATCACCGAGAAGCCCAGGACGAACAGTCCGATTCCGGCCAGCATCCGGCCGCGCTTCTGCTTCTGCAGGTCAACGCCGGTCAGTCCGGTGACATAGCCCAGGTACCCCGGCACCAGCGGGAGGACGCAGGGTGAGAGGAAGGAGACGAGTCCGGCGAGCAGTGCCACCGGAATGGCAAGCAGCAGCGAACCGTTCAGGATGGCTTCGGCGAAGGGGCTGTTCACGGTGGAGGCGCCGCCGTTACTCTGCCACTGCGGCGGTGATGAGGGCCTTGAGCGTGCCCTTTTGGATTTCGCCCAGGACACGGGAGGCAACCCGGCCCTGCTTGTCCAGCACCAGCGTGGTGGGCACAGCCCCCGGAGGAACCAGGCCGGAGACCGCCAGGAGCACGCCGCCGTCCTTGTCGTGGAAGCTGGGGTAGGTCAGGTTGAAGGTCTTGTCGAAGGCTTCGGCGGCGGCTTTTTCATCCCGGAGGTTTACTCCGTAGAACTGCACGCCCTGCGCCTTGAACTCCTGGTGCAGTGCCTCCAGGGAGGGTGCTTCAACCCGGCACGGCGCGCAGGCCGCAAACCAGAAGTTAAGCACGGTGACTTTCCCGACGAAGTCCGCCGGCTCCACGGTGGTGCCGTCGAACAGGGTGCCTTTGATGCTGACAGGTGACTTGCGGTCCGCAGCGGCGAACTCGGTGACGGAGCCGTCGCCGGCCACGTAGTTCTTGTTGTCGCCGGCCCTTGCCTGCTTGGCCAGGGCGTCCTCCTGGGCGCACGCGGAAAGGCCCAGGGTCAGGGCGGCCAGCCCCAGGCCTCCGGCGGCGAGGACGCTGCGGCGGGAAGCTGCGCGCCCTTTGTTGGCTGCGCCGTTTGTGTTGTTGATCTCGGAACCGCCCACGCTCAGGCCCCCGGAGTGCTCGAGGCGCCGGGCAGGAGCGCGGCAGCGGGCTCGCTGTACTCAACGCGTAACAGGCCGCCGTCGTCGTCGAACACCAGCGAGGTAATGGACGTCAGCGTGCATTCGCGCTTGCGCGGATCGTGCCAGAGGGGCTTGCCCTCGGCACTCAGCTTTGTCGACCAGATCGGAAGCTGGTGGCTGACCAGGATGGCTTCGGCGCGGTCACCGCCCAGCTCAATGGCACGCAGGCGCGCGTCCTGGACGGCGGCGATGACACGGGCCGCCTGGTCCTTGTAGGGCTCGCCCCAGGACGGGACGAACGGGTTGCGCAGGTACGGCCAGTGCTTGGGCTTACGGAGTTCAGCTTTGTTGACCCGGAGGCCCTCGAAGTGGTTGCGGGCTTCGATAATGCGCGCCTCGGTGTGGATCTCCAGCTTGAGCGCTTCCGCGATGGGCATGGCGGTTTCCTGGGCACGCGTCAACGGCGACGCCACCAGGTAGGCAATATTCGCGCCGTCGGCAACGCGGTCGCTGAAGTGGACCGCGAGCGTCTTAGCCATCCGCTGGCCGAGTTCGGAGAGGTGGAATTCGGGCAGGCGTCCGTAGAGGATGCCGTCCGGATTGTGGACCTCGCCGTGGCGCAGGAGATGAACGGTTGCTTGGGGCATGTTTACCAGTTTCTCAAAGATGTCGGGCGATCTGAAATCTTCTACAGGAAGTAGAACTGGGAAGTTTGGAGAAATGTTCCCTGGAGTTGGAATAAAACATGCAAATGCATGTTTATACTGGATGCAGGAGTTAGTTGAGACTTCAACCAAGAAGAATCTCGGCTGGCGATCAGATGTCCGTCCCAAGAGTCTTTCCACCACAGAACACAAGGAGCAACACCATGGCACTGCCCACCAACATCACCACCGGCACCTGGACCCTCGACAACTCGCACAGCGAAATCGGCTTCACGGTCCGCCACGCAGGGATCAGCAAGGTACGCGGCCAGTTCAAGGACGCCGCCGCCACGCTGGACCTCGCCGAGAACGTTGCCGACTCCAAGGTCAACGCCACTATCCAGACGGCCAGCTTCGACTCGGGCGACGTGAACCGCGACGGCCACGTCCGCGGTGAGGATTTCTTCGACGTCGAGAAGTTCCCGGAGATCTCGTTCGTGTCCAACGCGATCGTTCCCAAGGGCGATGCCTACGAGCTCCAGGGCGATCTGACCATCAAGGGCGTCACCCGCCCCGTGGCCCTCGAGACCGAGCTTCACGGTGTGGCCGTGGACCCCTTCGGCAACACCCGCGCCGGCCTGACCGCCGAGACCACCATCAGCCGCAAGGACTTCGGCCTGACCTGGAACGCCGTTCTCGAAGCCGGCGGCGTCCTGGTCAGCGACAAGGTTGGCATCAACCTCGAGCTCGCGTTCATCGCACCGGCCGCATAGGCTCTTCCCCGGGTCAGCCATCCCTGGTTGCCTGCCGGACGCAGGTTTTCCCACCATCACAGCGCCCCGCCCGTCCCCGCGACGGAGCGGGGCGCTGTGTTTAAACCGGAGCGCCCAGAATACGTCCGCAGAATGATCCACCGGGCGCCCGGGGCGCGGTACGGTGGAATCAAACCATGCTGGGGGCAGGGAACCGCTACTGATCCCGGTACCCGTTTAGTCAGTAGTCGACGCACAAAGGACCAACGATGAGCACGCCTCCAGTAAACCCGGCTGACCAGAACGAACCTGAAAACGGCAAGCCCGGGCCCGAGCCCCAGTACGGACAGCACTCCCCCGGCGCCCCGCAGTACGGCCAGCCCCAGTACGGACAGCAGCCCCCTGCCGCTCCGCAGTACGGGCAGCCGCATTACGGGCAGCAGCCTCCTGCTGCTCCGCAGTACGGGCAGCAGTCCCCCGCCACGCCGCAGTACGGCCAGCAGCAATACGGGCAGCAGCCTCCTGCTGCTCCGCAGTACGGGCAGCAGTCCCCCGCCACGCCGCAGTACGGGCAGCAGCCTTACGGCCAGGCGCCGCAGCAGTACGGCCAGTCCCCGTATGCGCAGTACCCGTCCGAGCAGCCTCAGGGTGGTGCGGCGGCCGGCGGGGTCCCGAAGATGGTCAACAATGCGTTCTGGATGATCATTGCCGCCGGTGTACTGTCCCTCATTTCCATCCTGGTTGCCATCCCTGCCCTGGACGATCCCGCGATGCGGCGCAGCTTCGAGGAACAGATGGAAGCCGCCGGCGGGGGCGCGAGCATCGACTTTGAGTCGATCAAGGGCCTGGTGATCGGCATGATGGTGGTGTTTGGCTTGATCGGCGCCGGGCTGTACGCCCTGGTTGCCTTCAACGTCCGCAAGGGCAAGAACTGGGCGCGTATCCTCGGCACCGTTTTTGCCGCCCTGTCAGTCTTCAGCCTGTTCCCGCCCAGCATCGGCACCCTCTCGGCATTGCTGGGCATCGCGGCCATCGTCATGCTGTACCTCCCCGCATCCGCGCCCTACTTCCGGAAGCAGCAGCCGTTCGGGAACCCGTATCCCCAACCGGGCAACCCGTACGGCCGTTAAGCCCTACTCCCTTCACGTTCCACAGCAAGCCTTTCCACAGCCAGCGGGCGTGGACTCAGGACGCCGTCGGCGCAACATGCCGCCGGCCTCCGGAGTCCGCGCCCGCTGCACGTTTCCCGCAGTGCTTTTTCCGTTCCTTTTGTCCCCCCTCTCTTGAGCCGAAATTGAGGCGCAAAACCATCCCCGGAAGCCCGTGTGCACGGTACCGTGTTACCACAATCACACTGGGGGCAGGATGACGTGGCTGATCCCGGTAGCCGATTACTCAGTAGCCGACTCGCAAAGGATCACCATGAGCACTCCGCCTGTCCCGCCGTCGTCCCCCAACGAGCCGCCGGCTCCCCAGTACGCACAGGCACCGCATTACGGCCATACGTCCCAGTTCGGCCAGCCGCAGTATTCGCAACCGCAGCAGTTCAGCCAACCGCAGCAGTTCAGCCAGCCGCAGTACCTCGTCTATCCCTCGGAACTGCCCCAGCAGCGGAGTTCGGCCGCCGGTATCGCCGCTCCCCCGCTGGTGAACATCTCCTTCTGGCTGTTGATCATCGCGTGTCTCCTCTGGGTGGGCTCGGTATTCCTCTCCATCGGTTCAATCGACGACCCGGCCATGCGCAGCCAGTTCGATGCCCGGCTGGCCACCAGCGGGGCAGACGTTGATTTCGAGGCCCTCAAGGGCATCGTGGTGGGCATGGTGATGCTGATCGCTGCCATCGGCGTACTGCTCTACGCGCTGGTCGCCTTCAACATCAGGAAGGGCCGGAACTGGGCGCGGATCCTTGGCACCATCTTCGCCGCGTTCTCCTTGCTGGGCATTTTCCAGATGGGCCTAGGCACTCCATCCATCCTCGCGGGGGCGGCTGCGGTGGTGCTGCTGTACCTCCCCGGCGCAGCGCCCTACTTCGGCAGGTTCCGGCCGTTCGGCAACCCCTCCGCGCAGCCGGGCTTCCCGTACACCCACTAAAGCCGGGCCCGCTAACTACAAAGCCCCTGGTTATTCGCCGGCGCCCGGCAGTTGGGTCCGCTGGGCGTGGTAGGCCAGGATCTGCAGTTCGGTGGCCATGTCCACCTTGCGCAGGTTCACGTCCGGCGGCACCTGCAGCATGACGGGCGCAAAGCTGAGGATGCTGTGGACTCCGGCGGCGATGACGCGGTCGCAGACAGCCTGCGCCACCGCAGCCGGCAGGGCCAGAACCACCATGTTGGCGCCGGTGCGCTGCAGGACCGGTTCCAGGTCCGCGACGTCGCTGACCCGCAGCCAGCCGACCTCGTTGCCCACCACCATCTGGTCCGCATCAAAAATGGCCACGACGTCGAACCCGCGGGATTCAAAGCCGCCATACCGGGCGAGGGCCTTGCCCAGGTTACCGGCGCCTACGATTGCCACTTTCCAGTCGCGGGTGAGCCCGAGGGCCGCTGAAATGTTGCGGCTGAGGTACGCCACTTCGTACCCGACACCGCGTGTTCCGTACGAACCGACGTGCGAGAGATCCTTCCGCAGCGTGGAGGAACTCACGCCCGAGGCTTCAGCCAGTGATTCGGAGGAAACGCGTTCAACGCCTTCGGCCAGCATGGTGGTGAGGGCGCGCAAGTAGATGGTCAGCCGTGCCACGGCCGCGGGCGGAATCTGCTTGGCCGCAGTTCCGCTTTCCCCATGGACAGCCTCGGGGGATGAATCCAGCGAAGTCACTATCTGCTCCATTGCGTCGCGTTGTGAGTCCACTCTAGAGCCCCGTCCGTACTGCCAACAAAGCGTGAGTCACGGCGGCTACTTGGCCACGGCCTGGCGCAGGATCCGGTCCAGGCGGGTTTCGTCGATCTTCCAGAAGTCACGCTGGATTCCGTCCACCAGCACCACGGGGATCTCTTCGGCGTAGCGCTCACGCAGCTCCGGCTGGTCGTCCACCTGTTGTTCTGTCCACTCCAGTCCCAGTGCGGCCGTCACCCGTCCGACGGCGGCGCGGGCCGCCTCGCAGAGGTGGCAGTCAGCTTTGGTGATGAGGACGACGTCGGGTTTTGCCATGCTTCAACCGTAGCCCGAGCCGCCGCCCCGCCGCGACGGCACCCCGGCCGGGCATTGACTAGACTCAAGTCATGCCCGAGGAGAAGTACGTCGCCGTAGTCCGGCATCCGGCCGGCGTGTCACAGCACGGCGAAGCCGCCTTCTTCGACGTCGACAACACCCTCATGAAGGGCGCCAGCCTCTTCCATGTGGCCCGGAAAATGCACCAGCGGGGTGCGTTCACCCTGCCGCAGGCAGCCGGGATGGCCTGGAAGCAGTTCAAGTTCATCCTCCGCGGCGAGAACATGGACGATGTCCACGCCGTCCGGGACTCGGCGTTGACGCTGGCCGCCGGCATTACCGTGGAGGACATCAAAGCACTCGGCGAAGAAGTCTTTGACGAAATGATCGAGTCCAGGATCTGGCCCGGCGCCAAGGCATTGGCCCAGCAGCACCTCCGCGTCGGACGCATGGTGTGGCTGGTGACGGCCACCCCCATCGAGGTGGCCACCGTGATTTCCACCCGTCTGGGCCTGACCGGCGCGCTGGGAACCGTGGGCGAGGTGCAGGACGGCGCCTACACCGGCCGGCTGGTGGGCGACATCCTGCACGGCCAGGCCAAGGCGGTGGCGGTCCAGGGCATCGCCGACGCCGAGGACCTCGACCTTCGCCGCTGCTGGGCCTACAGCGACTCCCACAATGACATTCCGCTGCTCAGCCTGGTGGGCCATCCCGTGGCCATCAACCCCGACGCCCGGCTTCGCCGCCACGCCCGGGACAACAACTGGCCGGTGTACGACTTCCGCTCAGGACGCCGCGCCGCCACGCTTGGATTGAAAGCCGCCACCGTGGGCGGGGCTGTCTACGGCCTGTGGCGCGGTTTCACCCGCTTCCGCGGCCCCACCGTCTAAGCCGGCGTCGGAACTAGCCTTCGCGCACAAGCAGGAAACGAAAATGCCCGCTGCCTGGAAGGCAACGGGCATCTCACGCTGTGCGAAGTATCTCTACTTCTTGTTACGGCGCTGGTGACGGGTCTTACGAAGCAACTTGCGGTGCTTCTTCTTGGCCATACGCTTGCGACGCTTCTTAATAACTGAACCCACGAAAGTTCCTTACAAACTAGATGGAGTACCTGTCTGATGGAAGAGGTCCGTGGACTAAGCAACAGACTAAACAACTAACTGACAGATTCTTACAATAACGAAAAACGTTCCCTAACAGGGTACCGCTTATCCGGCGCACCCACTGACCGCCCGCCTGAAGGCGACCCCTCAGCGGCGGCCTTGAGGTAGTTCAGGCGGTGTCCGACTGGCCTTCCACAACAGCACCCTTGACGTACTGTTCGACGGCGGCCTCCGGCACCCGGAAGGACCGCCCGAAGCGGACGGCCGGCATCTCTCCGGAATGGACAAGGCGATACACGGTCATCTTGGAAACGCGCATGAGCTCGGCCACTTCGGCCACAGTCAAGAACTGAGCGTTCGAGAAGTTCGACTCTGCGGACATTTCCCTTATTCCTTTAGTTAACAGCTGATAAAGGCGACCCCATTGAAACCCCATTGGGGTGTGCCGATGCTGAGCCATCAACCTACCCTGTGCTAGTTACTCTAGTGGCTCCTGGTGCCACAGTGAAAGTGATTCCGTGTAACCAGTTTCGGCTTGGTCCTTGCGGATCTAGCCTTCCAGGACACCCCGGCGTTTCCGGGCGGACGCTGCCAGCTGGGCCAGCACGGATGCCGTGACGTCCCACTCCATGCAGGCATCCGTCACGCTCTGGCCGTACACCAGCTGGGCGGTGCCGGCAGCGTGTTCGGCCACGTCGAGGTTCTGCGCCCCGCCCACCAGGAAGCTCTCCAGCATGACGCCGGCAATCGCCGAGGCAGCGGTCCCGCCGTCCTCCAGCTGGGCGCCGATCTCCAGGGCCACCTCGGCCTGCCGGTGGTGGCTCTTGCCACTGTTGGCGTGGCTCGCGTCCACAATCAGCCTGGGGTTGAGCTGCTTGGCAGCGAGCTTTGCGGAGGCCGCTTCGACGTCGGCCGCGGAGTAGTTGGGGCCCTTGCGTCCGCCGCGGAGGATCACGTGGGTGTCCGGGTTGCCGGCCGTGGCCACGAGCGAGGCGCGGCCGTCGCCGTCGATCCCCAGGAATGCCTGGGACGCCGCGGCGGCGCTGCAGGCGTCAACGGCAACCTGGAGGTCGCCGTCGGTCCCGTTCTTGAACCCGATGGGCATGGACAGCCCGGACGCCAGCTGGCGGTGGATCTGGCTTTCGGTGGTGCGGGCGCCGATGGCACCCCACGAGACGAGGTCGGCCATGTACTGGGGGCTGACGGGTTCGAGGAATTCCGTGGCGGTGGGCAGGCCCAGCGACGTGACCTGCTTCAGGAAGTGGCGCGCTGCCCGCAGCCCGGTGGCAATGTCGTGGCTGCCGTCCAGGTGCGGATCGTTGATGAGGCCCTTCCAGCCCACCGTGGTGCGGGGCTTTTCGAAGTAGGTCCGCATGACGATCAGCAGGTCTTCCTTGTGCTTCTCCGCCTGGCTCACCAGCCTGCGGGCGTATTCCAGGCCGGCCTTGGGGTCATGGATGGAGCAGGGTCCCACGATCACCAGCAGCCGGTCATCCACGCCGTCCATGACGGCCCGGACTTCGTCCCTGCCGCGTTCGACGACGTCTGCCACCCGGGCGTCCAGCGGCAGTTCCGCGATCATGTCCTGGGGCGACGGCAGCGCCTGGAATTCACTGACGCGCAGGTTGGATGTTGATTTCTGCGTGGAGGCAGGGTTTTCCAGTGAAGCGGAAGGCTGTGTTTCGGTGGCTGCTGCGGTGCTCATGGGTGCGGGTCCTGTTCCGGATGGGTGCGGAGCGGGCCCAGATCAGAACCCGCCGGAGAAATGGCGAAGGGCAGAGAATGATCTCTGCCCTGTTGGCTCTGAAGGAAAGTTGGATGCGTGTCAGTTAGACGCAGGCCCCTCCAGAGCCAACGAAAAATACGCATACCAACGGTTAGTCATAGCCACGACCATAACCGCAGGATCGCCCGGTCCGCAAATCGTCCCTGCGCGAACGGACACTTGAGGCCCCTTCCTGCGGGGTCTCAACTGTCCGTTCGCGCTGGTTTGGGGCTGATGGAAAGTCCCCCGGCCGTCAGCCGAGCAGCGTCAGCCGAGCAGCTTGCGCAGGAACTCCAGCTGCCTGTTCCACTGGTGCTCCTGGCCGCCCTCATGGTTGTTGAAGCGGTACACCTCGATGTCCTTGGACACTCCGCCGCCGGCCCTGGTCCCGTAGGCGTTGAAGCTCGCGAACACCGTCGACGGCGGGCAGATATCGTCCATCTGCGCAGCTGAGAACAGCGCCGGAACGGTGGCCGCGCTGCCGAGGTTGACCCCGTCGAAGTAGTTCAGCACGGCGAGGATGGGCTCGTAACGGTCGCGGTGCCGGGCCAGGAAGGCGGCGATTTCGGGGTACGGCCCGCGCGGCGTGATGTCGATGGCGCGGGGGAAGTCCTGGAGGAAGGGGACATCCGGCAGCGCGGCGATCACGCCGTCGAGCCTTCCGGCAGCAAGTCCCGCCACGGCGACCGTGATGCCGCCGCCCTGGCTGATGCCCGCCACCACAACCCGGGAGGCGTCGACGGCGGGATGCGCCTGCGCGGCCTCCACGGCGCGGAAGGCGTCCACATAGACCCGGCGGTAATAGTAGTCCTCGCGGCTTCCGACGCCCCGGGTCATCAGCCCTGCATGCGCCACATCGCCCGCGGACGGATGCGGATCGGCGGTGTGCCCCACGATGCCGCCGTATCCCTGCCCGCGGGTATCCATGATGAAATGCGCGTAGCCGGCCTGCGCCCACTTCGCGTCCTGGTTGGCCAGGGCGCGCCCGCCGGAATAGCCCGCGTACTGCACGACCACGGGAAGCGGCTCATCCGCCGGGCGGTTTGCCGGAAGGTGCAGCCAGCCTTTTACCGGGGACCCGCCGAAGCCGGCGAATGTGACATCGAAGGTCTCAATCACGGTGAGGTAGTTGTCCACGGGCTCGAACACGGCGCCCAGCGGGTACTTCCGGGCTTCACCGATGGTGCTGTCCCAGAATGCATCAAGATCGGACGGCGCGGTGACGCCGGACGTGTAGTTTCGGAGCTGCTCAAGCGGAAGGTCGAAAAGAGGCATGGGATTCCAGTTCTCTGACGGCGGGCTGATGTGCGGGTGTGCTGATCCTGTCAGGCAGGCACAGCGGCTTCCAGCCGCCGCGACGCCAGGTTGAGGACTGTGTCGAAGTGCGGCCGGAGATGACGTTCCTGGACACAGTCCGCCACTCAGACCAGCGCGGCCTGGTAGCTCTCCAAGGGCTGCGAGCCGCGCACGAGGGCCCTCAGCTCGCCGAGCCCGCCGCTGACGACGCCCGCGGCCCGGGCCTGGACCAGGACGTTGCCCAGTGCCGTGGCCTCCACCGGCCCGGCAATGACGCGCTTCCCGGTGGCATCGGCCGTGAGCTGGCACAGGAGCCGGTTTTGCGAGCCGCCGCCCACGATGTGCACCACCTCCACCTGCACATTCGCGAGCCGCTCGGCGTCGGCGATGGTCCGGGCGTAGCCGGCCGCCAGGCTGTCCAGGATGCAGCGGGTGATCGCCGCGGGATCGTCGGCCAGGATGGCTCCCGTGCTCCCCACCGCGGCGCGGATCCGCTCGGGCATGTTGTCCGGGGCAATGAAGTAGGGATCGTCGGCATTGATCTGGGGTCCGCCCGCCGGGAGCGCCGCGGCGGCTTCGAGCAGTCCGCCCAGCGAAGGCCGGTACCCCTGGTCCGCCCAGGTGCGCTGGCACTCGCTGAGCAGCCACAGCCCGCCGACGTTGCGGAGGTACCGGATGGTGCCATCCACCCCGCGTTCATTGGTAAAGTTCGCCTGGCGGCTCGCCTCGGTGAGCACCGGTTGATTGAGTTCGACTCCCACCAGCGACCATGTGCCGGAGGAGATGTAGGCGAAGTTACCGCTGCTGGCGGGGACGGCGGCGACGGCGGACGCGGTGTCGTGCGAGCCGACGGCCACCACCCTGACTGTTTCGGCCAGTCCGGTGCGGGCGGCGATGCCGGGCAGCACGGTACCGACCGTGCTGCCCGGCTGGATCAGCGGCGGGAACAGCTTTGTAGGCAAATCCAGGGCAGCCAGGAACCCGGCGGCCCACTCCCCCGCGACGGCGTCGAAGAGGCCGGTGGTGGAGGCGTTGGTGGCTTCAGTGCGCCGCTGCCCCGTGAGCAGGAAGGCGATCAGGTCCGGGATGAGCAGCGCCTGCAGCCCGTCGAGGTCACGTTCGCTCGCCAACTGGTAAATCGTGTTGAACTGCAGGAACTGCAGCCCGGTGGTCGCATAGAGCCGTGCCGGGTCCAGCTTCCTGTGGACGCGGACGACGGCGGCGCGGCTCCGGTCATCGCGGTAGCTGAAAGGCTGGGCGGTGAGCTCCCCGGCCGCGTTGACCAGGCCGTAGTCGACGGCCCAGGTGTCGATCCCTATGCTTCTGATGGTTTCGCCGCGTTCCCCCGCGACGCGGGCCGCGGCCGCGAGGCCGGTGAGCACCTCGGCGAACAGCGCGTCGAAATCCCAGCGCAGGCCGCCGTCGGACTCCACCACCCCGTTCGGAAACCGGTGGATCGTTTCGAGCTTGACGCTGCCGGCCGTGACGCGGCCGAGGATGAGCCTGCCGGAGGAGGCGCCGATATCTACTGCGGCGAACACCGCACCGGCCATGGCCGGTGCGGTGTTTGCTGCTGTGTTGTTGGCTGTCATCGGA
>NZ_JAGGPP010000015.1 GCF_018613755.1 Arthrobacter sp. ISL-72 | reverse complement strand
TCTTGCGGACCGTTTCGGCGTAGAGCCAGACACCCTCGTCGGCGAGGTCGTCGCGGGCCACGCCGGTGACGGTGGCGTAGCGCAGGGCCATGGCCTGGACCGAGCGGGCCACCTTGGTGGGTTCGAACATGTCCACCGGGGAGGGCTTGCCGGTGTCAATCTGGCAGAAATCGCAGCGGCGGGTGCATTCGGAGCCGCCGATCAGGAACGTGGCTTCCTTGTCTTCCCAGCACTCGAAGATGTTCGGGCAACCGGCCTCCTCACACACCGTGTGCAGGCCTTCCTTCTTCACGAGGTTCTTGAGCTGGACGAACTCCGGGCCCATCTGGACCTTGGCCTTGATCCACTCCGGCTTGCGCTCCACCGGTGTAGCCGCATTGCGCTGCTCAATACGCAGCATCTTCCGGCCTTCTGGTGCCAGTGTCACAGTAGAGCTCCTTCGGGGTGTGCAACGAGTGCTTCTTCGTGTTTGCGGAATTCTTCGACGATCCTGTCGGCGATATCCGCAGGGGCGATGTCCCGGCCGGTCTCGATTGACATCGTGGTGACGCTGGCGTCGGTAATGCCGCACGCAATGATCTGGGCATACGGGGCCAGATCATTGTTGCAGTTGATGGCGACGCCGTGCATTGTGACTCCGTCCAGGACGCGGATGCCGATGGCGGCAATCTTGCGGTCCGGGCCCTTGCTGTCTGCCTTGATCCAGACGCCTGCGCGTCCCTTGATGCGCTCTGCGTTGATGCCGTAGTCCGCAATGACCGCGATCATGACGGCTTCGAGCCGCTCTACGTAGTCTCGGATGCCGGCCCGGTTCTTCAGCTTGAGGATAGGGTAGGCGATCAGCTGCCCGGGTCCGTGCCAGGTCAGTTTGCCGCCGCGGTCCACGGGAACGACAGGGGTACCGTCGAACGGCCGTTCGTGGTCTTCGGTGAGCTTGCCGGCGGTGTAGACGGCGGCATGCTCAAGGAGCAGGACTGTGCTGGGGGCCTCAGCTGCGACGACTTTGTCATGGAGTTCGCGCTGGATGTCCCAGCCCTTCATGTAATCAACCAAATCCGGAGCAAGACCCACCGTGGAAAACTCAAGAGTCATGGCATCCAGCTTAGACCCCGTCCGCCGTCGCGCCGGATTCTGTGCTTAACCTCTCACTGCCCCCGCCGCCTCCGCGGGCAGTACCTGTGGATAACTTCTGCGGATTTCTGCTGCTTCCGCTATTCCTTGGGTATGGAAGATTTCACGCACGACGGCGGAACGGGCGAAGGCGGCCCGGCAGTCCCGCCGGCGCCGGCGTCCCGCGGTGTTGCCGGCCTGCCGGCCGCCGAACCCCCGGTGGTTCCCGGCTACGAAGTGGTTCGCGAGCTGGGCCGCGGCGCAACTGCGGCCGTGTGGCTGGTCCGGGAGGAGGGGACCCACCGCGAGTTCGCGGTCAAGTGCTTTGATCCGCCGGAACACCATGGGCAGGCCGGGTTCGACGTCGGCGTTCCCGGCACTGGCGGGCGTGATGCGGAAGACGCCGTCCGGCGCGAGGTGAGGATTCTCTCCGTCCTCGATCATGATCACTTGGTGAAGGCCCATCGGGTAGTTCCACTGCGGGGTTCTGCCGGCGGCGGCCCGGGGTTGGTGATGGATTACGCGCCAGGCGGATCCCTGGCCCATCTGGTGGCCTGCCGGGGGCAGCTGACCGTAGGTGAAACGGTGACCGTCCTGACGCCCCTGGCCCAGGCGCTGGGGTACCTGCACGGCAAAGGCTTTATGCATTCCGACGTCGCCCCGGGCAACGTACTGTTCACCGCGCACGGCAAGCCCTTGTTGGCGGATCTGGGCGTCACGCGCATGGTCGGGGACGCGGCGGAGACTTCCGCGGCCGGCACGCAGGGCTTCCTGGATCCGGCACCGGTTGACGCGCTGCGGGCGGGGCTGCAGCCCGAGCGGGATGTCTATTCGGCAGCGGCGATCGGCTGGTATTGCCTGACCGGAAAGGCGCCGGAGTACGGTCCGAGCCGTCCACCTCTTTCCCTCCTGGTTCCGGAAGTGCCGGCGGCCCTCGCTGCGGCGTTGGAGGCGGGCCTGCGGGAAGATCGGAGGGAGCGGCCCACAGCGCTGGAGTTCGCAGCTTCTGTGTACCGCAGTGCCGACGCTGCCCCGGTGGACTTATCCGGGGCCGTCCATCCTACGGTGTTGCCCCAGTTGCTGACGCGCCGCAATGTTCCGCCGTCAGGAACTGCCCGCCGGGCGGCGAAGGTCCGCGCGTGGCGCCGCCGCGTGGGGAGCGCTGTAGGACCGTCACGACGGCCGATCCGCAGCGCGGGCCGCCACGCCGGCGGAAAGCGGCGGTGGATGGGCGCCGCCGTGGCAGCCCTCGCCTGCACCGGACTCGCCGCTGCGTGGTTCCTGGGTGGGCCGCAGGCCTTCGGGGAGGCCGCTGCCCCCTGGGCACAGGAATCGTCGGCGCAGGAATCAGCGGGGCAGGAAGCGCCGGCACAGGAGTCGTCGGCTCCGGCGTCGGAGGTTCTGTCCGGCAGAACGGGAGACCCGGTTCCCGCTGATGCAAGGCGGCTGGCCGTTTCGCGGAATCCCGAAGACGCAGCGCGGGGATTGGCCGCGATCCGCTCGGCGGCACTGAATTCAGGGCAACTCGAGCTCCTGGACGAGGTCAACATGGAGAATTCCCCGGCAGCGGCCGCCGACGCCAGGATCAGCAGGAGGCTGCGGGACACGGGGCACGTCCTGAAGGGATTCGGCACCACCCTGACTCTTGCCGAGGCAGAACCTGGCGGTTCGGACGCAAGGACCGTTGTGGCAATCAGCGCGGTGACGTCCGCCTACCAGGAGACCGACGCCGGCGGAAACGTGCTGGCGGAGGAACCGGCCGGTTCCGAGCAGCAGCTTCGTTTGGTTTTGGTCAGTTCCGGCGGCCGCTGGCTCATCCAGGAGATCCTTCCCGCCGCGTGACACCCCGGTCACTGCCGGGTCGCCGTCCGCAGCTTGGTTTTGCGAGCAGGGCGTCAGTCCTTGCCCGTCGCCCAGGCTGCGGCCTGGGCCAGGGACGGATGCTGCCATTCGAAGCCTGCGTCCGCCAGCAGCGCCGGCTCCATGCGCTGGCTTCCCAGCAGGAGTTCGTCGGCCAGCTTGCCCATCACCAGCCTCAGCACCGGCGCCGGGACCCGGAACACGGCCGGCCGGTGGACCGCAGCGGCAAGCCGCGCAACCAGGGCATTGACGTCGGCACTCTCAGGAGCGCAGAGGTTGACCGGACCTGACAAGGGGGACGCCAGGAAGAAACTGAAGGCTGAGGACACATCCGGCAGCGTGATCCACGGCCAGTACTGCCTGCCGTTGCCGAGCGGACCGCCCAGGCCGAGCCGGATCAACGGCAGCAGCCGCCCCAGCGCGCCTCCCGACCGGCTGAGGACCACCCCTGTCCGGGGAGTGACAACACGGACACCGGCCGGAGCCTGGTGCGCAGCCGCTTCCCACTCGTGGCAGATCTGCGACATGATTCCCGAGCCGTTAGGGGAATTCTCCCGCAGAACGGCGGCTCCACGGTCGCCGTAGTAGTTGGAGCCTGACTGGCTGATGAAAACCTTCGGCGGCTGTTCCATCTTTGCCATTGCTGCGGCCAGCGTCCTGGTGGGGTCGAGCCGGGAGCGGAACAATTCGTCGATGCGGCGCCGGGTCCACGGCCGGTCTCCGATCCCGGCCCCCGCCAGGTTGATAACGGCATCCGCACCTTCAAGCCGGGCAGGATCAAGCTGACCGGCGGCCGGATCCCAGCGCACCTCACCGGCTGCGGCAGGCGCCCGGCGGACTAGGCGGATGACCTCGTGCCCGGCCGCGCCAAGGTGGGCGGACATATCGGTTCCGAGGAGGCCTGAGGCGCCGGCCATGATGATTCGCATGATCCATCTCACCACGCCCGGCACGGCCCCGGAACCTGCCGTCCGCCCCGCCGCGTTTGACTATGATCGAACGATGACCTCTTCCAGCTACTTCCGTTTCCCGCACCTGCACGGCGATCTGGTCACCTTCGTGGCCGAAGACGACGTCTGGATCGCGCCCCTGGACGGAGGCCGCGCCTGGCGGGTTTCCTCCCTCCAGCTGCCCGCCCGCAATCCGCGCTTCACCCCCGACGGCAAGCGCCTGGTGTGGACGGTGGTGCAGGGGACGGCACCGGAGGTTGTCACCGCGGAGGTCGACGGCGGCGGGTACCGCCAGCTGACCTACTTCGGCCACAGCTCCACCCGGGTCAAGGGCTTCACGGCTGGCGGCGATGTGCTGGTCACCAGCGCGTTCCGACAGGCCGAAAGCCGTCACACGCACGCCTACCGTGTCCCGCTGGAGGGCGGCTGGTCCGAGGAACTGCCATTCGGCCCGGTGGAATCGGTGGCGTTCGGCCCGGAGCTCGGCGATGAACGTCCGGTGGTCGTGGCCAGTGTGCTCTCACGCGAGCCGGCCTGGTGGAAGCGGTACCGCGGCGGAACCGCCGGAAAGCTCTGGATCGACGCTGACGGCAACGGGGAGTTCGAGCGGCTGGTGCCGGAGCTGGACGGCAACCTCACCGATCCCATGTGGGTTGACGGACGCGTGGCCTTCCTTTCCGACCATGAAGGCTACGGTAACCTGTATTCGGTGCTTCCGAACGGCAGCGGGCTCCGCCGCCACACCGATCACGAAGACTTCTATGTCCGCCATGCCGCTACCGACGGCAAGCGCATGGTGTTCGAATCCGCCGGTGAGCTGTGGCTGGTTCCCGACCTGGGCTCAGACGCCGTAAAGCTCGACATTTCGCTGGGTTCAGCCTCCCAGGGGCGGCGGCCGGCGCTCCTGAAGACCACCCGGCACCTCGGTGCCGTGATCCCGGACCACACCGGCTCCTCCAGCGCAGTGGAGGCCCACGGTACCGTCCACTGGCTCAGGCACAAGGACGGCCCGTCGCGGGTTATCGAGGCCACGCCCGGTGTTCGGGCCCGCCTGCCGCGGCCGCTTGGCGAGGGCCGCATTGCCTACGTCGCCGACCACGACGGCGCGGAGGCGCTGTACATCAAGGAAATCGCGCCGAAGGTGGCCGGTTCACAACCGGTGCCGGCCCCGCGGCCCCGCCCCGCCGTCGAACCTGACGCCGGAACACCCCTGCCGAAGCCCGTGCCCGCGTCCGGGACGGGCGGCGCCGGACCGGCCTCCTCGCAAGCCTCCGGACAAGAGACTGCGCACGCCGCGGCCGGCGGCAGCGACATGGCGGGCGGCGGTGCGGTGGATACGGCTGTCCGGGCAGCCGGTGCCGGTACAGTACGCCAGCTGAAGATCGCCTTCCCCAAGCCGACGCGTGCAAGTGCCATGGAGGCCAGCCCGGACGGCAGCACCGTTGCAGTCGGGACCTCCTTTGGGGAGGTGTATCTGGCCGACACCCGGACCGGGTCGATCAAGCTCGTCACCAGCATCGGCGAGGGCACCATTGACGGCCTGTGCTGGTCCCCGGATTCGGCCTGGCTTGGCTGGTCTGAACCGGTCACTTCCTTTGGCTCACGCAGCAGGCTCCGCATTGTTAAGGTGGACGATCCGGACTTCCGCGTCGTCGAGGTTACGGACGGACGGTTCCGTGACGCCTCCCCGGCCTTTACTTCTGACGGAAAATTCATCGCGTTCCTGTCCAACCGGAGCTTCGACCCTGTCTACGACGGACACTCCTTCGACCTGTCCTTCCCCAGCCCCATCAAGCCGTACCTCGTGGCGCTGACTGCCGACACGCCGTCGCCGTTTGGCCCCGCAGCGGACCTCGTCGACGCACCCGACGGCGAAACCGGGAGCGCGTCCGAAACTCCGGGCACCACCGAAACCGCCGGCGTCCCCGCCACCGCTGCCGTCCGGGTCGACGCTGACGGACTGGCCCACCGGGTGATCGGAGTCCCGGTGCCGCAGGGCAACTACTCCGCCCTCGAGGCGATACCGGGGGCGTTGCTTTGGCTGGACAACGACCTTGCCGGCGTCACCGGCGACGGCCGGGCCAGCACCGACGACAAGGACGAGGCACCGAGACTGGTGCGGTTTGACATGGCCAAGCGCAAAACCGCCACGATCGTGGACGCCCTGGACAGCTATCGGGTGTCCGGTGACGGCAGGAAGGTGGTTTTCCTGCACGAGAAGCAGATCCGGGTTGCTCCCGCCGACGTCAAGGGCGACGAGGACTCCGGCCAGCTGGTGAAGGTGGATGTCAGCCGCATCCGGGTGCTCATGGATCCGGTGAGTGTGTGGGGCCAGGCGTTCGATGAAGCCTGGCGGCTCCAGCGTGATTTCTTCTGGACCGAGGACATGGCCGGGCAGGACTGGGACTCCGTACACCGCCGGTACCGTCCCCTCGTTGAGCGGCTGGGTTCGCATGATGACCTCGTGGACCTGCTGTGGGAGCTTCATGGCGAACTGGGGACATCCCACGCCTATGTTCGTCCGGCTCCGGTCACCGAAAACGGCAGCAACGGGCAGGGCCGGCTGGGCGCGGACCTGGCCTTCACCGGCACCGGCTGGGAAATCACCCGCATCCTGGCGGGGGAGTCATCGGACCCGCTCGCTACCTCACCGCTGACCAGGCCCGGAGCCGATGCCAAGGCCGGCGACATCCTCCTCGCCATCGACGGCGTGGAGCTGTCCGAAACCCTGACCCCGGCCATGCAGCTCGTCGGAGCGGCAGGAAAAGCAGTGGAGCTGACCCTGCGCAACGGCGCCGCGCACGGGGACGCCGCAGGCAGGCAGCGCCGCATCGCCGTCGTGCCGGTGAAAGACGAAGAGCGCCTCCGCTACCAGGAATGGGTGGCCGGCAACCGGCGCACCGTCCGTGAAGCCTCCGGCGGGACGTACGGCTACCTGCACATCCCGGACATGCTGGCGAACGGCTGGGCGCAGCTGCACCGCGACCTGGACACCGAAACCGCCCTGGACGGACTGATCGTGGACGTCCGGCGCAACAGGGGCGGGCACACGTCCCAGCTTGTTGCGGAGCTCATTGGCCGGAAGGTGACCGGGTGGAGCATGCCCCGCGGCGAAAAGCCGCGGACCTACCCCCACCATGCACCCCGCGGCCCTGTGGTGATCCTGACGGACGAGTTTGCCGGTTCCGACGGGGACATCATTACGCAGGTGTCCAAGCTGCGGGGGATCGGCCCCGTGATTGGGACCCGGACCTGGGGCGGCGTAGTGGGCATCGACAACCGCTTCTCCCTCGCGGACGGAACCGGAGTGACGCAACCGCGCTACGCCACCTGGTTCAGCGGCGGCGTGGGCTGGGACGTTGAGAACTACGGTGTAACCCCCGACATCGAAGTGACGTACCCGCCGCACGCGTATGCTGCCGGCAGGGACCCGCAGCTCGAGTACGGCATCGGTGCGCTCAAGGAAATGATCCAGGAACTGCCCACGGACCGGCCCCCGCTGCGGGAAGGCTACCGCCGGCTGCTGCCGGCTCCCTTGCCTGCCCGCACAAGCCCCGCCTCCACCGGCCCTGCCCTCACCGGCCCTGCGCTCACCGGCCCTGCCCCGACCAACCAGGGCTAAACCGGGCAAGTGCCCGGATATACAGAAGCCCCGGTCCTTCCCTGACACTCAGGGAAGGACCGGGGCTTTTGCGATGCTGGTGTGTAAACCGCTCAGGGCTAGGAAGCCGCGAGCGTGGCGTCCAGGGTGATGTCGATGCTGGCCAGGGCACCGGAAACAGGGCAGCCGACCTTGGCTTCCGCTGCGATCTTCTGGAATTCGTCCTCCGAGATGCCCGGGATGCGGGCGTTGACAGTCAAGTGGCTGCCGGTGATGCCGGTGCCGGGCTTGAAGGTGACATCGGCCTTGGTGTGCACCTCTTCGGGCGTGTGCCCGGCCTGGGCCAGCATGTTGCTGAAGGCCATGGAGAAGCAGGCCGAGTGCGCTGCGGCAATGAGCTCTTCGGGGCTGGTCTTGCCTTCCGAGGCCTCGGTGCGGGCCTTCCAGGTGACCTCGTACGTACCCAGTCCGGAGCTGTCCAGCGTGGTGTTGCCGGAGCCCTCCATCAGGTCGCCGTTCCATACCGTGTGCGCGGTGCGTGTTGCTGCCATATCCACTCCTCAGCTTGTGATTCGATCCGGTCCGGGCTTCCGCCCGGCCTTCCGGGATCAATCCTAGGGACTCAGGCGCCGTGGCGCACGGGCTGTCCGCTGTCAGAGGATTATGACCGTCCGCACCGGCGGCAGAAACTCAAAAGCCGCAGGAACCGAAAGACGCAGGAACCGTCAGCCGTCCAGGTTGTTTGTTCCTCCCGCGAGGGCGCCTTTTCGGTTGACGAACCACACCGCCAGGGCGAGTGCGACGATCATGGCTGCGCCGGACATGATGGCCGCCCACCGGCCAACCTGCCAGAACACTCCAGCGAGGGTGGAGCCGACTGCGCCGCCGATGAAATTGCCCACAACGAGCGCAGTGTTGAGGCGGCTGCGGGCGGCCGGGTCTATCGAGAGCATCTTCGTTTGAAGGAGTACCTGCGCGGACTGGATGCCGATGGAGAGCAGCGCGACGGCTGTTAGCACGGCGATGATCGAGGTTGCGCCCAGGCCCGAGACCGCGAGTGACACCATGCTGATGGCAAGTCCTACACCGATGGCGGGTACCGCCCAGCCGCGGTCATACACCCCGCCCGTGCGCTGGGCTGCAACGGCTCCGAAAACTCCCACCAGGCCCACCAAACCGATCTGCGAGGCGGTGAAGGAGAAAGGGGCCGCGGCCAGCAGGAACGTCAGGCCGGTCCAGAACGCCGTGAACACGCACATCAATGCCGCTCCAAGGACCAGGATGATCCGCACCGGGCGGTGCCGGGCCACTGCCGCCAGGACCGAATGCAGCAGCCGGCCGTAGGGAACGTGGTCCCGCGGGGCCAGATCCGGAAGCGCCCGGGCCAGGACGAGCGCGAGGAGAAGCATGACCGCTGACGCTGCAAAGTACACCATGCGCCAACCAAATAGCTCGGCCACGATCCCGCTCACCGTCCGGGATACCAGGATGCCCGTCAGGAGCCCGGACACCACCGTTCCGACGACGCGCCCCCGCTGCTCGTCCGAGGCCAGGTCACCCGCCAGTGGCGTCAGCAACTGCCCGGCAACGGTGGTGACACCCACCAGGGCCAGCGCGAGAAGCAGGACGGCGAAGGTCGGCGCAACAGCGCTGCCGGCCAGCGACACGGAGCACAGAACCATGATCGCGGGGATGATGCGTTTCCGGTTCAGTGTGTCGCCGAGCGGCACCACGAGGAACACCCCAAGCGCGTACCCGACCTGCGTGAGTGTCACAAGCAGCCCGGCCGTAGCGGGCGGGACTCCCAGCGCCGCGGCGATGTTTCCGAGGAGCGGCTGGGCCCAATACAGGTTTCCGACCGCAGCGCCGCCGGCAACGGCGAAGAGCAGGGTCAGTCCGGGGCTCATCCCGGCGGGCCGGTCGACCACGGATGGTGATTTAGTCATAATCCATGAAACAAGGTGATGGCCGAGCCGCGGGAGTTCCTGCTGTTGGTAGCACTGACAGTGCCTCCCTCAGGAGCCGACGGGCGCATAACGTTGATGCCATGGACAACCGGAATGACATTCGCGAGTTCCTGACGACCCGGCGCGCCAGGATCAGTCCCCAACAGGCCGGCCTGCCGGACTACGGTGGCCACCGCCGCGTTCCCGGGCTGCGCCGCGGCGAGGTCGCCATGCTCGCAGGTGTCAGCCCCGAGTACTACACGCGCCTGGAACAAGGAAAGCTCGCGGGCGTTTCCGAGAGCATCCTGCACTCCCTGGCGGAGGCCCTTCAACTCGACGACGCCGAGCAGTCGCATCTGTTCGACCTTGCCCGGACGGCAGGCTCCACGCCGCGGCCGCGCCGACGCCCGAAACAGCAGATTCCACCGAGCCTCCAGTACGCCCTCGACGCCATCACAGGAGTTCCGGCGTTCGTGCGCAACGGCCGCCTGGACATCCTCGCGACCAACGTGCTTGGGCAGGCCCTGTACTCGGCGATGTACACGGACGAAAGCCGCCCGGTTAACATCGCCCGTTTCGTTTTCCTGAACAGGCGCGCCGTTGACTTCTACCCGGACTGGATCCGGGCAGCCAGCGATACTGTTGCCGTCCTGCGCGCGGAATCGGGCCGGGATCCGTACAACAAAGAGCTCTCCGAGCTGGTCGGTGAACTGTCCACCAGGAGCGAGGAGTTCCGGACCCGGTGGGCGGCCCACAACGTACGCCGCCACACCACCGGCCACAAGCACTTCCACCACCCGGTCGTCGGGGACATCGAGCTCATGTTCAACGCGCTCGAGCACACGGCCGACCCCGGACTTACCCTGCTTCTCTATAGTGCCGAGCCCGGCTCCGCCGCGGAGGATGCGCTGCGTCTCCTCGGCAGCCTGGCCGCAACCCCGGACCAGGCCGGGCACCCGGAAACAGCGGACGCCACGGAATGAGCCACCCGCACGGCACCTCCGGGACGACGACGGCGACGCTCCCTGCCGGGATGCGTCGCCGTCGCTGGTCCTCCGGGTGCTACTGCCAGAGGGTTGCGATGGCAACATTCAGCAGTGCAAGGCCGCCCACGCTGTGCGCGAGACCCTTGCTGATGGGCTCGTCCTTCTTGTACTTGCGGCGGCCGATGAAGGCCAGCACCGCGACCACCAGGGCAATGGCGAACTTGATGCCCAGCTTGGCGTAGTTCGCGTCCATGTCCAGGGCCGGGATGAGACCCATCATGACGATCCCGGTGATGAGCTGCAGTGCGGCGCCGTCGAACTGGCGGGGGTGCACGGTGGGCTTTTTCATGTTGCCGATCCAGATGCCGACAATCATGGCGGCGCCGACGATGTGCAGGAAGACCATGACGTTGTAAACGATGTTCATGGGCCCAGTCTAGACGGACACTTCTACGCTTCGTAGCAAGCCCCGCGGGACGGGAAGGCGACGATTTGGTAACCAAAAAACGACGGCGGCACAGGACTTCCGGTGGTTGTCCACCGGTGCCTGCGCCGCCGTCGTCGTTTGAACTAAGGCTTACAGCCCCAGGTCCGCCTCGAAGGTACCTGCCTCAAGGCGGGCCTTGAGGGTCTGCAGGAAGCGTCCTGCGTCCGCGCCGTCCACCAGCCGGTGGTCGTACGTCAGGGAGAGGTACATCATGGAGCGCACGGCGATCGAGTCGTCGCCGTTTTCGTCGGTGACCACAACCGGGCGCTTGACGATCGCGCCGGTGCCCAGGATGCCCACCTGCGGCTGGTTGATGATCGGGGTGTCGAACAGGGCCCCGACGGAACCGATGTTGGTGATGCTGAACGTTCCGCCGGACAGCTCATCCGGGCCGATCTTGCCGTCGCGGGTGCGGCTTGCAACGTCGGCGATCTTGCCGGCCAGGCCGGCCAGGTTCAGGCTGCCGGCGTCGGAGATGACCGGAACCAGCAGGCCCTTGTCAGTGTCGACGGCGATCGCCAGGTGCTCGGCGTTGTGGTAGGTGATTTCCTGCTTGTCCTCGTCGTACGCAGCGTTGAGCTTCGGGTGCTGCTTGAGGGCCTCGGCCACAGCCTTGGCGATGAAGGGCAGGAAGGTGAGCTTGGTGCCGTTCTGGGCCTGGAACGAGTTCTTGGCCTTGAGGCGGAGTTTGGCCACCTTGGTCATGTCCACTTCGTGCACCTGCGTCAGCTGGGTGGACACATCCAGCGACTCACGCATGCGGCGGGCAATGACCTGGCGGATACGCGGTGCCTTCTGCACGGTGCCGCGCAGTGACGAAGCAGCTGCAGTCGGAGCAGCTGCCGGCGCTTCCTGCTTCGAAGCAGCCGGTGCGGCCGCAGCGGGGGCAGCCTTGGCCTCGGCGGCCGCGAGCACATCCTGCTTGCGGATGCGTCCGCCAACGCCCGTGCCGGTCAGCGCGGAGATGTCCACGCCCTGCTGGTTGGCGAGCTTGCGCACCAGAGGAGTGACGTAGCCGGACTCGGCCGGTGCAGCCGATTCCGCGCCAGGTGCTGCCGGTGCCGGAGCGGGCGCAGCCGGGGCTTCCTGCCGGGGAGCGGCCGGAGCTTCTGCGGCAGGTGCCGGTGCGGCGGCGGGAGCCTCCTGCTTCGGAGCTTCTGCGGCAGGCGCCTCCTGCCGGGGGGCCGCGGCTGCGGGTGCTGCGGCGGGAGCGGCGGCGCCCGAACCGATCACGGCGAGGACGGAACCAACTTGTGCCGTTTCGTCCTCGTTGACGCGGATCTCCTGGAGCGTGCCGGCAACCGGCGACGGAATCTCGGTATCCACCTTGTCGGTGGAGACCTCAAGGAGCGGCTCGTCAACCTCGACGGAGTCGCCGACGGCCTTGAGCCAGCGGGTGACGGTGCCTTCGGTGACGGATTCGCCAAGGGCAGGAAGGGTGACTTCGTGGCCTTCGCCGGAGGCCGCGGGGGCAGCTTCCGCTGCGGCGGCTTCATCGGGTGCGGGTGCTTCGGTGGAGGGGGCTTCTTCAGCCGCGGGAGCTTCTTCGGCGGGCGCCTGCTCTGCGGGAGCGGCCTCGGCAGCTGCTTCGCCGGCGCCGGCCGACGCCGAGCCGTCACCGATGCGGACGAGCGGCGCGCCCACTTCGGCGGTCTCATCTTCGGCGACCAGGATTTCCTCAATCACGCCAGCAATCGGAGAGGGGATTTCGGTGTCTACTTTGTCGGTGGAAACCTCGAGCAGCGGTTCGTCCACCTCTACCCGGTCACCTACCTGCTTAAGCCAGCGGGTGACGGTTCCTTCGGTGACACTCTCACCGAGGGCGGGCAAGTTAACGGATTCAGACATGTCGTCCCCGTTCTCCTTATTATCTTTAGTGCGGATGATTGCTGCCGTGTTCGAGCTTAGTGCACCCTGCGGATCATGCCGGGTGCACTAAGCACGGTGTTCTTGCGGTGGTGCGGGCGGGGATTTTAGCCGTGGAGGGCTTTGCCCGCGAGAGCCAGGTGGGCCTCGCCCAGGGCCTCGTTCTGGGTCGGGTGGGCGTGCAGCAGCTGCGCGACGTCCTCCGGGTAGGCCTCCCAGTTCACGATCAGCTGGGCTTCGCCGATCTGCTCGCCCATGCGTGAACCGATCATGTGGACGCCCACGACGGGGCCGTCCTTCTGGCGGACCAGCTTGACGATGCCGCCGGTGCCCAGGATGGAGCTCTTGCCGTTGCCGGCGAGGTTGTACTCCTGGGTTTCCACCTGGTCGTCGCCGAACTTTTCCTTGGCAGCCTTCTCGGTGTAGCCGACAGTGGCGATTTCAGGCTCGGAGTAGGTGACCTTGGGGATGTTGACGTCCTCAACGACGACCGGCTTCAGGCCTGCGATTTCCTCGGCCACGAAGATGCCCTGCTGGTAGCCGCGGTGCGCCAGCTGGACGCCCGGGACGATGTCGCCCAGGGCGTAGATGTTGCCGACGCCGGTGTGCAGGCGTTCGTTGGTGATGACGAAGCCGCGGTCGATGGTGATGCCGGCCTCTTCGTAGCCGAGGTTGGCGGTAACCGGTCCGCGGCCGACGGCCACGAGGAGCAGGTCAGCTTCGAACGTCTTGCCGTCCACCAGGGTGACCTTGACGCCGTCGCCGTTCTGCTCAACGCCCTGGAAGAAGACACCGGTGGAGAACTTGATGCCGCGCTTCTTGAACGCGCGCTCGAAGTTCTTCACGATCGCAGCGTCCTCGTTGGGGACCAGCGACGGCAGGCCTTCAACGATGGTGACGTCCACGCCGAAGGACTTCCAGACCGAGGCGAACTCGACGCCGATCACGCCGCCGCCCAGGATGATCACGCTCTTCGGGATGGAGTCCATGGTGAGTGCTTCGTCGGAGGTGATGACCTTGCCGCCGATTTCCAGGCCCGGCAGGGTGCGGGAGTAGGAACCCGTGGCGAGGACGATGTTCTTGCCCTTGTAGGCGGTGCCGTTCACAACGACAGTGTCGGTGCCCTGGAGTTTGCCTTCACCCTCGATGACGGTGATGCCCTTGGACTTGATCAGGCCCTGCAGGCCCTTGAACTTGCCGGCAACGATGCCGTCCTTGTAAGCGTTGACTGCGCTCATGTCGATGCTGTCCAGCGTGACATTGACGCCGTACTTGGCGGAATCGCGGGCGTGGTCGGCGAGCTCCGCCGAGTGCAGCAGCGCCTTGGTGGGGATGCAGCCGTTGTGCAGGCAGGTGCCGCCGAGTTTAGCCTTCTCCACGAGGCCCACAGTGAGGCCCAGCTGAACAGCGCGGAGGGCTGTGGCGTAACCGCCGCTGCCACCTCCGAGTACCAGGATGTCGAATTCTTGCGCAGTTGCCTGATCGGCCACTTAGACGCTCCCTCGCGTGAACGATGACACGAGAGTACGCATCATCTGGTCTTGGAACTTGCTCTGCCGTGATTATGCCAGCAGGCCTGTTCTCTTGCATTTGTGACTACCGCAGTTCACCTTAGCGAACCACTTATCCATGCTCCACCTTGTCAAGGCGTTTGTGGAGCGCTTGTGTCGAGTGTCACGCGGCTTTGTGGCGGACGGATCAGGGTCCGGTCACAAAGCCGCGTGCCTCACCGCCGTCGGGCAGATGCGGTTAGGTAAGGGCCTTTAAGCGGAAGCTGCCACTACGTCTTCCACATAGGCCACCAGGGTCCGGACCGTGCAGCCCGTTCCCTGCTTGGGGGTGTAGCCGTAGGGGCTGCCGTTGTTGAAGGACGGACCCGCGATGTCAATGTGCGCCCACGGAATCTGCTCGCCGTCCTTGCCCTTTCCGACGAATTCGCGCAGGAACACGGCAGCGGTCATCATGCCGCCGTGGCGCTCACCGATGTTGGCCAGGTCCGCTACCTCGGAGTCGAGGCTGGCTCGGAGCTCTTCCGGCAGGGGCATCGGCCACACCAGTTCGCCGGCCCGGTCCGCCGCGGCCTTCAGCGGTGCGGTCACGCTGTCCGAGCCCATGACGCCGGCGGTCCGGTTGCCGAGCGCGATCAGTTGCGCACCCGTGAGGGTGGCGACGTCGATGATGGCGTCCGGGTGCTCCTGGCTGGCCGCCACGATCCCGTCCGCCATTACCAGGCGGCCTTCGGCGTCCGTATTAAGGACTTCCACGGTCTTGCCGCCGAACATGGTCAGGACGTCAGCCGGTCGCTGAGCCGCGCCCGAGGGCATGTTCTCTGCAATGCACAGCCATGCGGTGGCCTTAACGGGAAGGCCAAGCCCGGCGATCGCCAGCACCGTGTTAAGTACGACGGCGGCGCCTGCCATATCGCTCTTCATGTCACCCATGCCGAGGGCGGGCTTGATGGAAATGCCGCCGGTGTCGAAGGTGATGCCCTTGCCGACGAGGGCGATCTTCGCGGCGGCCTTGGACGGTGCGTACTCCACCTTGACCAGGCGCGGCTGCCTGGCGGATCCCTTGCCAACGCCCAGGATTCCGCCGAAGCCCTCCTTTTCGAGGCGCTTTTCGTCCCACACGGTCACCTTGACCGGCAGGCCCTTGGAAAGTTCCTTGGCGGCGTCGGCAAAGGACTCGGGGAACAGGTGGCTGGGCGGCTGGTTCACCAGCGACCGGGTTGCGTTGACGGCCTTGCCGATCAGGGACGACCGGTTCAGGAGCGGCTGCAGATCCTTGTCCGCGGCAAACTCGGTGAAGATCACCACGTTCTTCACCGGATCCTTGCGACCATTTGCTTCGGACCGGTATTCGGTGAAGGAATACGACCCCATGGCTGCGCCTTCGGCGACGGCCGCGACGTCGGCGAGTGACGCCGTCGGAAGGGCGAGCGTCACGGTGCTGAGCCCGGCAAGCTGGCGGACAGCGGATCCTGCGGCGCGGCGCAAGGCTTCTTCCGTTAGTTTCCTGCCGGCAGCGGGCTTGCCGACTCCGGCCAGTACCAGCACGTCGGCTCCGGCTTCGGGAAGTCCTGGGAGCCTGTGGACCTGGTCAGCCGCGCCGGTGAGGCCAAGAACCTTCAGGGACTCCGCGATGGCTTCGGCTGATTTGGCCGTCAGCGGGTTGTCCAGCAGCACGGGACCGTCCGGGCCCTGCGCCACCCCAATGACCAGAGCGTCCGTCGGCGACTTCTTAACATCACGCGCGATGACGCTAAGTTTGATTTCAGTATTCTTGACCACGAGGATCAGTCCTCAATTCTCTGTGATTTTGGGCAGTAAGCGCATGTTGGGCGCCCTGCCAGGGAACGGGCCGTCGTCGGCTTAGGACGCAACCCGGTGTCTGCAAGGCCGCCCGCAGGGCCAGTTCCGATCGTAGTCTCTCCACGCTGGATCCCGTGAGACCTGCGGCACAGGGCGGGGTGGAATGCTTCGGGCAGCCGGGGCGTTGTACAAAATATCCGGCGGATCCGCGCGGATCCCCTTGGCAGGACTTCCTGGTGAACCTGCCCTGTGATCCCCGCGGACGGGTCTGCCCCAATGCGTTGCCGCACCCCGCCTCCGCCGCCACTTCGAAAGGAACACGCCGTGCTTGAACGGATTTCCGGCTCCCTGCTGGACCCCGATGCGCTCTATGTGAGCAACGCCGAGCTGTTCGACGACCCGTCGCTCCGCGGGCTCAACCTGGTGATGGGCTTCACGGGATTCGCCGACGCCGGTCACGTAGTCAAGCAGATTACTGCCGAACTGCTGGATACGCTCGATTCGGAAGTGGTCGCCGTCTTCGACGCCGACCAGCTGATGGACTACCGCTCGCGCCGTCCGCACGTCACGTTTGTGGAAGACCACCTCCAGGATTACCAGGCCCCCAACCTTGCCCTGTACCGGCTGGTCGACGGGCTCGGCAAACCGTTCCTTTTCCTGGCGGGCTTCGAGCCCGATCTGCAGTGGGAGCGGTTCGCCCGCGCCGTCGTCCGGATCGTGGAGCACCTGGACGTCAACCTGGTGACCTGGATCCACTCCATTCCCATGCCCGTGCCACATACACGGCCGGTGGGAGTCACCGTCCACGGCAACCGTCCTGAGCTCATTGAGGGCATCTCCGTCTGGAAGCCGACGGTGGAGGTGCCGGCAGCGGTTGGCCACATCCTTGAACTCCGCCTCACCGAAGCCGGCCGCAACATTGCCGGGTACGTCATGCACGTCCCTCACTACCTCGCTGAAGCCGAATACCCCAACGCCGCAGTGGCAGGGTTGGAGTACCTCGGGGCGGCCACCTCGCTGGTACTGCCGACGGACCGCCTTCGCGAGGCCAGCCGCGAGGTGGGGCGCCAGATTGCCGAACAGCTAGAGGCCTCGGAAGAAGTGCAGCAGGTGGTTTCCCGCCTGGAGACCCGCTATGACGAGAAGGCCGAGGGCACGGTGCGGCGCTCGCTCCTGGCCGATGAAAACGATGAGCTTCCCAACGCTGATGCGCTGGGTGCAGCGGTGGAGGCCTACCTGGCCAGTAAAGAGAGCGGCGATTAAATAGGACTTATGCCGGCGGCGGGCATAATGGAGAAGTGACTGCACCCCGCGCCTGGCTGATCTGGACCGTCGGGATTTTCGCGTACCTCGTCGCAGTCAGCCAGCGCACGTCGTTTGGCGTCGTGGGCCTTGAGGCGACCGAGCGCTTCCACGCTGCCGCGGCGGAAATCTCCTTCTTCACCGTGCTTCAGCTTTTGGTTTACGCGGGCCTGCAAATCCCGGTGGGAGTGCTCGTTGACCGCCTGGGGTCGCGGACCATGATCGCCGGGGGAGCGGTCCTGATGGGCCTCGGCCAGCTTCAGCTGGCCTTCGCGGACAACATTCCCGGCGGCGTGCTTGGCCGGGTACTGGTGGGCGCCGGAGACGCCATGACGTTCATTTCAGTGATCCGGCTGATACCGCTGTGGTTCGCGCCCGCGCGGGTGCCGCTCATCACGCAGCTGACCGGAATGTCGGGCCAGCTGGGGCAGCTCTTCAGCGTGGTGCCGTTTGCCCTGATCCTCCACTCGGCCGGCTGGACCCCCGCGTTCCTGACCCTGGCAGCGATGTCAGCGCTCGCCGCCGTGCTGGTGCTGGCCGTCCTGAAGGACCAGCCGCCCGGACATCCCCGCCCGGAACCGGGCCAGGGGCTTAGGGCCACCGGCATATCGCTGAGCGGCGCCTGGCGCCAGCCCGGCACGCGGCTGGGGCTGTGGAGTCACTTCACCATCCAGTTCAGCGGCACGGTGTTCGCCATGACCTGGGGGTACCCGTTCCTGATTTCCGCGCAGGGCCTCGACACCGGCACCGTGTCCGGGCTGATGGCCGTTTACGTTGCCGCGGCGATCGCCGCCGGTCCGCTGATCGGCAGGTTTGTTTCACGGCACCCGCTGCGCCGCTCCACGTTGGTGCTCCTGATCGCAGCCACCACGGCCGCCGCCTGGGCCGCGGTGCTGCTGATGCCGGGCCGCTCTCCGCTGTGGATGCTGGCAGGGCTCGTGGTGGTGCTGGCCATCGGCGGCCCCGGTTCGATGATCGGCTTCGATTTTGCCCGCACGTTCAACCCCGCCCACCGGATCGGCACCGCCACCGGAATCGTCAACGTCGGCGGATTTATCGCGGCACTGGTGGCCATCTACCTGATCGGCATTGTCCTCGACGTCCTCAACGCCACAGGCTACTCACGGGGTGAGCTGTACGGCCTCGATCCGTTCCGGATTGCCTTGAGCGTCCAGTTTGTACTCATCGGGATCGGTGCCGCGGCTATCCTCATCACCCGCCGCAAGGTCCGGCGCCAGATGGCTGCCCAGGGTGTTGTTGTTCCGCCGCTGCTCAAGGCGCTCGCCCGGCAGCGCAGGCGGAACCTGGAACGCCGCCGCGCGGACTAGGGTTTCCCGTTTTGTCCACATAAATGGGACGTGTCCACATAGGTAACAGCTGTCCACATAAAACAACTCCCGCCTGCCGCAGGGGCGGCTCCGGTTCCACTCTGGATGCATGACACCTCCAGAACGGCTCACCATCACCGGCCCCGAAGACATCCTCGGTTTCATTCCGCATTCCCTGGGCTACTGGCCGGCCAACAGCCTCGTGGCCATGACCATGCAGGGAAAACGGCTGGGTGCCACACTGCGGGTCGACCTGCCGGGCAGCGACACCGACTCCGGGCTGTTCCGGTTCGCCCGCACCGTCAGTGAATACCTTGAAGCAGACACGGAAGCGGACGGCTCCCTGCTCGTCGTCTTTTCGAACGCAGCCTGGACCCACGGTCCGGGCTGCGCGCCAGTAAGCGGAGGCAGGCCCACTGCGGCTAATGTCATGCGCAGACTGCTCACCGCGCTGGAGACGGAACTCGAACTGAGCGGCCGGCCGGTCCGCGACTCCTGGTACGTCGGTGATGCTTACTGGAGGAGCGCGCATTGCAGCGATCCGGCCTGCTGCCCGTTCCCCGGCCGTTCCGTCGACGAGATCAGGGACAGCCGGCTCAACGCCGAGATGGTGTTCCGGGGAAGCAGCGTGGGGGAGGACCCCGCTGCCGCAGGCAGGGCAGTGCCTGGCGAGTGCCGGTCCGACGCCGCGGTGACGGAAGCGGAACAGCGCTGGGCCGGGGAATTTGCCCCGCTTCGGGCCAGCCGCCAGCAGTTCGGGCAGCTGCTCGACACCTGGGCGCGTGTGCTGGCCGCTGAGCCGGGTGTCATTCTTTCAGCCGGGCTGGCCGGGTATCTTCGGGCTTCACTGCGCGTGCCCCACTGGCGGGATGCCGTGCTGGTGATGAGCGCGGCAGGCCGGAACGCTGCTGTGCAGGGAGCCGAGGACTTCGGGATCTTCGGGCCGGACGCAGGACAGCCTGCCGTATTGCCGCCGCCCGGGGAACTTCCGGCGGCAGCCCCGGAGGAAGATACGGACTGCCCGCCTCCCGGATACGGGGATGTCCTGCTGGGGTTGGCGCCCCTGGTTCCGTGCTGGGAGCGGATGCGGGCGCTGGAGCGCACATTTCAGCAGCTCGGCACCGCCGGCGGAGGCGAGGGAGGCGCTGCGTTGCTCACCGGACTGGGCTGGATTGAATGGTGCCGCGGCAGGGGTTCGTTTGCGCACGCCCTGCTGGAGCAAGCGGTGGTGGCGCATCCCGGATACCGCCTTGCGGAACTCCTGTCCGAACTGGTTAGCCGGGGGACGCTGTGCGGATGGGCCGGACGCCGTGACGCGGCCTGGCAGAAGTTCGAACCGGACGCGGCCTAGGGGCGGCCTGCATTCGGCGGAGGTCGGCCGCCTGGCGCCGGCCGACCGAAACATTCAACCCGGCGGACCGCACCGAGGCGCCGATTGCGAAAATCATGAGACAATGGATGCCGAGACCCGGTTGGGTCCGTGAATCAAGTGCATGTAGTGGCGCCCGGAAACGGGAACATTACGGCCGCTCCGGCAGTTCTACTTAATGGCTCTGCTGGCCGCGATCGCACCTGATGCGAATCACGGACTTGACAGGGTCATAGTGGTGTTGCCCGCATGGTGATTCCACAGACCGCCGCTAGAAAGGTTTTCTGTGACCCCGTCTTCCGCGAAGAAGGAACCCGCCGACCAGGCCGAACTGTCCCCTGAGGAGAAGAAGGCGGCGACGAGCGCAAAGCGTGCCGCCACGCGTGCAGCCAACAAGGCCGCTGTTACCGCCGACGGCGGCTCCCCGGCAAAACCCGAGCCCAAGAAGCGCGGACCGAAGCCCGGTGCCAAGGCCGCGGCCGAAGCTGCGGGCAAGTCCGGCGCGTCGGACGACGACGATGTCGAAGACCTTGAGCTGGATGAAGATCTCGACGACGTCACTCCCGACCCGTCCGAGCTGGCCGAGGAAGAAACCGCCAGTAAGCCCGGCGCCGCAGCAACCGGGTCCGGTTTCGTCTACTCCGACGCTGACGACGACGACGCCCCGGTCCAGCAGGTCATGTCGGCCGGCGCCACGGCCGACCCCGTCAAGGACTACCTGAAGCAGATCGGCAAGGTGGCCCTCCTCAACGCCGAACAGGAGGTTGACCTTGCGCTCCGCATCGAGGCCGGCCTGTTCGCCGAAGAAAAAATCGCCGCCGACGACGGCTCCATGGATCCGAAGTACAAGCGTGAGCTTGAATTCATCATCCATGACGGCAAGCGCGCCAAGAACCACCTGTTGGAGGCAAACCTCCGCCTGGTGGTCTCGCTGGCCAAGCGCTACACCGGCCGCGGCATGCTATTCCTTGACCTGATCCAGGAAGGTAACCTGGGCCTGATCCGTGCGGTCGAGAAATTCGACTACACCAAGGGCTTCAAGTTCTCCACGTACGCCACCTGGTGGATCCGTCAGGCCATCACCCGCGCCATGGCCGACCAGGCCCGCACCATCCGTATCCCGGTGCACATGGTGGAAGTCATCAACAAGCTGGCCCGTGTCCAGCGCCAGATGCTGCAGGACCTCGGCCGCGAACCTACGCCCGAAGAGCTGGCACTCGAACTGGACATGACCCCCGAAAAGGTTGTTGAAGTCCAGAAGTACGGCCGCGAGCCGATTTCGCTGCACACCCCCCTGGGTGAGGACGGCGACTCCGAGTTCGGCGACCTCATCGAGGACTCCGAGGCAGTGGTTCCCGCCGACGCAGTCAGCTTCACCCTGCTCCAGGAGCAGCTGCACTCGGTGCTGGACACCCTGTCGGAGCGCGAAGCCGGCGTCGTCGCCATGCGGTTCGGCCTCACCGACGGACAGCCGAAGACTTTAGACGAAATCGGCAAGGTCTACGGAGTGACGCGTGAGCGTATCCGCCAGATCGAATCGAAGACGATGTCCAAGCTGCGGCACCCGTCCCGGTCCCAGGTCCTGCGCGACTACCTGGACTAGGATTAACAGCAAAGGCCCCGCCACGGCGGGGCCTTTGTTGTGACTCGCACCTGGTGGCACGTAAGGGTAATCACGCAGGGCAAGCAAACAGGGCCCCTCCAAAGCGGAGGAGCCCTGTTTCAATCAGAGAGTTGCCTAGTCCACGGGAACCGGCGGCTTCTCGTGAAGCCGGTCCGTCTCATCGTGCCAGTCGGAGCTGAGCGGCTTGAGCGTCGCTTCAACTGCCCGCGCGTGGTGGCCGCAGAAGAGCAGCTCCCCGCCGGAGGACCCCAGAACAACCCGGACGTACGCCTGTGCACCGCAGCGGTCGCACCGGTCCAGTGCGTTGAGCGTGCGGTCCGCAACTGCTGTTGTCATATCGGCCTCCTTAGTAGATCAGTACATCTATATAACCAGCATTCGTAGCAAAACCATGGCAAGGATGGATCACTTTCGCTGTCCGCGTATCACTGTTCAGTAACGGGTGGGGGCGGGTGAAGCCTCTGCGGGGTGGTTGGCGGGCGTCCCGCTGCCGGCCGACTAACCTAGGAAGAGCGCAAAAAGCTTTTGCTGTCCCGTCACTGAAGGAGTTCACAACCCGTGGCACCAAGTTCTGAGTACACTGCCCGGCACCTGTCTGTACTGGAGGGCCTCGAGGCCGTCCGCAAGCGCCCGGGCATGTACATCGGTTCCACCGACTCCCGCGGCCTGATGCATTGCCTCTGGGAGATCATCGACAACTCCGTCGACGAGGCCCTGGCCGGTTTCGGCCACGACATCAGTATCATCCTGCACGCCGACAACTCCGTGGAAATACACGACGACGGCCGCGGCATCCCCGTGGACCTCGAACCCAAGACCGGACTGAGCGGCGTCGAGGTGGTCTTCACCAAGCTGCACGCCGGCGGAAAGTTCGGCGGCGGCTCCTACACGGCTTCCGGCGGCCTGCACGGCGTCGGCGCGTCCGTCGTCAACGCACTGTCCTCCAGGCTGGACGTGGAGGTGGACCGCGGCGGTAAGACGTACAAGATGTCGTTCCGCCGGGGCGAGCCCGGGCGATACAAGGACCCCGGGACCAGGTCCGATCCCGCGGCCCCGTTCGAACCGTTCGTCAACGACTCTGTCCTGGACGTCGTGGGCAAGGCCAAGCGCGGCGTCACCGGCACACGGATTCGCTACTGGGCCGACCGGCAGATCTTCACCCCGGACGCCAAATTCTCCTATGACGAACTGGCCGCACGAGCCCGGCAGACCTCCTTCCTGGTTCCAGGCCTGAAGCTCACCGTCCGCGATGAACGCAGGCTTCCCGGCACCCCGGGTGAACCCGGCGTCCATGAGGAAATCTTCCACCACGACGGCGGCATCTCCGAGTTCGTCGACTTCCTCGCCGCCGATCCCGCCGTCACCGACACATGGCGGCTTCACGGTTCGGGCAAGTTCAAGGAAACCGTTCCAGTGCTGGACGAACGGGGACACAGCCAGCTGGCCGAAGTGGAGCGCGACTGTGAAGTGGACGTGGCCCTCCGCTGGGGCATCGGCTACGACAGCACCGTACGCAGCTTCGTCAACATCATCTCCACCCCCAAGGGCGGCACCCACCAGTCCGGCTTTGAACAGGCCTTGGTCAAGACCTTCCGAAAGGCCGTCGAAGCCAATGCCCGCAAGCTCAAGGCCGGCAACGACAAGATTGAAAAGGACGACATCTTCGCCGGACTGACCGCGGTGCTCACGGTCCGCCTGGCCGAGCCGCAGTTCGAGGGCCAGACCAAGGAGATCCTGGGCACATCCGCCGTCCGGGCCATCGTGGCGCGGGTGGTGGAAAAAGAGATCAATGCCAAACTGAACTCCGCCAACCGCAACGACAAGGCGCAGTCCGCGCTGCTCCTGGAAAAAATCGTCAGCGAGATGAAGTCCCGCATTTCTGCGCGCGTCCACAAGGAAACGCAGCGGCGGAAGAACGCGCTTGAGACGTCCTCCATGCCCACCAAGCTGGCTGACTGCCGCACCGATGACGTGGTCCGCTCGGAACTGTTCATCGTGGAAGGTGATTCCGCGCTGGGAACGGCCAAGCTGGCGCGTTCTTCGGACTTCCAGGCGCTGCTGCCGATCCGCGGCAAGATCCTCAATG
Source organism: Arthrobacter sp. ISL-72 (assembly GCF_018613755.1). Taxonomy (GTDB): domain Bacteria; phylum Actinomycetota; class Actinomycetes; order Actinomycetales; family Micrococcaceae; genus Arthrobacter. The sequence continues at coordinate 94,695 of NZ_JAGGPP010000015.1, read as the reverse complement.
TCCAGAAGGCCTCCGTGGGGGACATGCTGTCCAATGCCGAGTGCGCCGCGCTCATCCAGGTGGTAGGCGCCGGGTCCGGGCGCAGCTTCGACATCGGTGCGGCACGGTACGGCAAGGTGATCCTGATGACGGACGCGGACGTGGACGGGGCCCACATCCGCACCCTGCTCCTGACGCTGTTTTTCCGCTACATGCGGCCCATGATCGACGAGGGCCGGGTTTTTGCCGCCGTGCCGCCGCTGCACCGCGTGGAGGTGATCAACGCCGGGCAGAAGGCCAACGAGATGATCTACACGTACTCAGAGGCCGAACTCCACGTTCTGCTGGCCCGGCTGGCAAAGGAAGGCAAGCGGTACAAGGAGCCCATCCAGCGTTACAAGGGCCTCGGTGAAATGGACGCCGAACAGCTTGCGGAGACTACTATGGATCCCCGCCACCGGACTCTGCGCAAGGTAGGAATCGACAACGCGAAGCATGCCGAGGAGACGTTTGACCTGCTGATGGGCTCCGACGTCGCGCCGCGCAAGGACTTCATCATCGCCGGTGCTGCGAGCCTGGACCGGGAGCGGATCGACGCCTGACCGGCGGACCCGGTAGACCCGGCGGCCCGGAAGGCCCGGAAGGCCCGGCAGGCCCGATAGACCCCGGCCGGCCCCGGAAGGTACCGTCAGCCCAGAAGGCCGGGAACCAGCAGCAGGGCAGTCGGCACGGCCAGCAACAGCAGGCAGCATGCCATCACGAGGACCCGCAGCGAGGCCGGCAACGGCTCCTGGGGGGACAGCAGCCTGCTGACCCGGGACATGGTGGTGCGGGCAGAACCGGCGCCGCCGGAGGCACCCTGGATGCCGGCGTCGACGATTCCGTCAGTGGCGCTGCCGCCTGCCGCATAAGGCAGGCGGGTCCCGTTGAACTCCTCCGGACTGCCGGGCGCGCCGGCCGGGCCGCTGGCAACGATGGCAATGGCCTTGATCAGCGTCGCTTTGCTTTCCGTCTTGAGGGCGACGTCGTCGGCCAGCATCTCGATCAGTGAGCTCACTGATTCCTGGGCGAGGCGGGTGGTGGGAAGCCATGGGAGGGCCTGCCGCCAGGCGGCGAAGGCCCAGAGCAGGAGATGGTGGCGCTGGCTCAGGTGGGCGTTTTCGTGGATGAGCACCGCCCGCAGTTCCGCCGGTTCCAGGGCGGCCATCAGGCCGTCGCTCAGGACTGTCACCGACCGCGCGCCGCCGGGCAGGCAGTACGCCACGGGGGAATCATGGTTGATGACCACCGTTCCCGGACCGCCGCTCGACGGCGATGCCAGCAGTGCCAGGAGTTCGCGGTGGCGCCGGCGCTGCCGCTCGATCCGGTAATAGGTCAGCAGGAGAGTAAAGACGAGGTGCGCCGTGAGCAAGGCCGCGGCCGACAGCGCGAAAAGATGCCAGAAGCCCAGCGCGGTGGTGGGAGCATTAAAAAGGACCATTCCGGCCAGCCCGCGCAGCCCGGCCAGGAGATTGTCGCCGATGGGTTCGAGTCCGTACACCAGCATGGCGCCAATCATTGACAGGCCGCCGGCGAGGGCGATTGCCTGCCACAGCAGCATGGCAGTGAAGGGTGACCGTGCCGGCCAGTGCGCGCGCGAGAGGAGGATAGGCACCGGCCACGCCAGGACTATCGCCAGGACCGCCAGAAAATATGAGGTCCAGAACATGCGCTGCTAGCTGTGGCCAAGCAGTTTGCGCAGCGTTTCGGCTTCACTTTCCGTAACTGAACCAATGAAGCGGGCGAGTACGGCTTCGCGGTCAGGCGCCGAGCCCAGAACCTCGTGCATGAGTTCGGCGGTGTGGTCCGCCCGGCTCGAAACAGCCTGGTAGCGGTGGGGGCGGGTGCCGCGTTCGCGTTCCACGAGCCCCTTCTTCTCCAGGCGTGAAAGCACCGTCAATACGGTGGTGACAGCAAGGTCCTTGCCCTCGTGGCCGGCGGTGCTGCCCTGTGCCTGGGTGCTCTGCGCCAGCAGGTCCCGCAGCGTGTTGGCGGTGGCCGCTTCCTGGCCTGCCCAGAGCAAGTCCATCACTGCACGTTCCAGTTCACCAAGACTTGCCATTCCATACATCCTTCTTAAGCTCCGATCCGCGGGGCCCGGGGGCCGTCGCGGAACGTAGTTCGAATACCTAGGCTCTCAATTTACCCCTTTTGGCGGTTTCATTCTACGTGAGGTAGAACGCACGGCGCGTCGCGCCCTTGCCTCAGACCCTGCCCGGTGGAACTGTTATTTACACTGCACGCCACAAGTGTTCTACACTTTGTAGAAGTTGAAGTTCTACGTTGCGTAGAAAACTGGGACTGTTGAGAGCCTAGCCAAAAGTAGGGACCGCCTTGGACGCTTTGGAAATCGCACGCTGGCAATTCGGTATCACCACTGTCTACCACTTCATGATGGTGCCCCTCACCATCGGGTTGGGCCTTGTAGTGGCAGTCATCCAGACGGTTTGGTACCGCACCGGCAAGCCGGAGTACCTCCGCATGACCAAGTTCTGGGGAAAGCTGTTCCTGATCAACTTCATCATGGGCGTGGCCACCGGCATCGTGCAGGAGTTCCAGTTCGGCATGGCCTGGAGCGAGTACAGCCGCTTCGTCGGCGATGTCTTCGGGGCGCCGCTTGCCCTTGAAGCACTCCTGGCCTTCTTCGTGGAGTCCACGTTCCTGGGCCTGTGGATCTTCGGCTGGAAGCAGCTCAAACAGGGCGTCCACCTCGCCTGCCTGTGGATTGCCGTGGTGGGCTCAGTGTTCTCGGCCTACTTCATCATCGTGGCCAACAGCTGGATGCAGCACCCCGTGGGCGTGGAAATGATCAACGGGCGGCCGGTCATGACCGACGCCTGGGCCGTCTTCACCAACAACACTGCCCTGGTTGCCGTCCCGCACACGCTCTTCGGCGCCCTGGCGGTGGCCGGAGGGTTCCTGCTGGGCATCGCCTGGTACCACCTGTGGCGCCGCCGCCATGACGGCATCGACACCATCGGCGCCGACGGCAAGGTGATCCCCGGCGAATCCCGCATTCCGGGCCGGGACAAGGCGGACTACCAAATCTGGATCCGCTCGCTCCGGATCGGCGCCGCCGTCGCCATGATTTCCTTCGCCGGTACCGCACTGACCGGTGACCTCCAGGGCAAGCTCATGTTTGACCAGCAGCCCATGAAAATGGCCGCCGCCGAGGCCGCTTGCCACGACGGCACCGGTTTCTCGGTCCTCAGCGTGGGCAACGTCGGTTCCAAGAACTGCGACGACGTCGTGGCAGTCATCGAGGTGCCGGGGATCCTGTCCTTCCTCGCCGAGGGGGACTTCACCACGGAAGTCCGGGGCGTCAACAGCCTGCAGGACCAGTACAAGGCCGACTACGGGACGCACCTGCCGGACAACCCCATCTACGGCGAGCGTGCCGGGCAGGAAATCGAATACGTTCCGGTGATGGAGGTGACCTACTGGGGCTTCCGGATGATGATCGGCTTCGGCGGACTGGCCGCCTTCGCCGCGCTGGTGGCCCTGTGGCTGACCCGCAAGGGCACCGTGCCGGCCTCCCGGGGCCTGATGCGGATCGCCGTCCTGGGGATCCTGGCTCCCTTCGGCGCCAACGCCACCGGCTGGATCTTCACCGAAATGGGCCGCCAGCCCTTCGTCGTGGCACCCAATCCCGACCCCAGCGGCATCGACCAGGTGTTCATGTTCACGGCCGCGGCGGTCTCACCCGGGGTCTCCGCGGGCGAACTCCTCACCTCCCTGGTGGTCCTGACGTCCGTGTATGCCGTGCTGCTGGTGGTGGAGGTGAAGCTGCTGGTGAAGTACATCCGCGGCGGCGTTGTTTCCGCCATGCCGGAACTGGCCCACGTCCCCGTGGACGAAAACGAAGACGCCACACCCGGCCCCGGTACCGGCAAACCCGGTGGTTCCGACGACGTCCTGGCATTCGCCTACTAAGAGCAGAGGAAATTCGGAATGGAACTGCTGCCCACCATCTGGTTCATCGCCATCGCGGTGTTGTGGACGGGATACCTCTTCCTCGAAGGCTTCGACCTCGGCGTCGGCATGCTGATGAAGCTCTTCGCCCGCAACAACACCGAACGCCGCGTCCTGCTGAACACCATCGGGCCTGTCTGGGACGGCAACGAAGTCTGGCTGCTGACCGCCGGCGGAGCCACCTTCGCTGCGTTCCCGCTGTGGTATGCCTCCCTGTTCTCCGCCCTGTACCTTCCCCTGCTGCTGGTCCTCGTGGCGCTCATCTTCCGGGCCGTGGCGTTCGAATACCGCGGCAAGGTGGACACGGACCGCTGGCGCGCGGTGTGGGACTGGGCCATCGCCGCGGGGTCCTTCGTGGCTGCCTTCGGCGTTGGCGCAGCTTTGGCCCTGACCACCACCGGGCTTCCCCTCAACGCCAACGGCGACCGCGAGGGCGGACCCTTCGCCTGGTTCAGCGGTTATGCCGTCCTGGGCGGACTGGCCGTTGTGTGCTTCTCGCTGGTGCATGCCCTGGCGTTCCTGGCACTGAAAACCGACGGCGATGTCCGGCACCGCGCGCGCCGCTGGTTTGTCCGGCTCCTGCCGGTGCTCCTGCTCCCGATCGCCGGGTGGGCCGTCAGCGTCCAGCTGCTGAGCGGCGAGGCGTGGACCATCGCCGCGGTCGCCGCCGCCGTCGTGGCTGCGGCGCTGGCCTGGCGCTTCGGCCGCAGCGGCCTGGAGGGGAAGGCGTTCCTGTCACTCGGGGCCTTCCTGCTCCTTGGCAGCGTCTCGATTTTCGGCGCAGCCTTCCCGGTGGTGCTGCCCTCCACGATCAGTCCGGACTTCAACCTGACCATTTCCAATGCGTCATCGTCCGACTACACCCTGGGCCTCATGAGCATCGTGGCCAGCGTGGGCCTGCCGCTGGTGCTGGCCTACCAGGCCTGGACATACTGGGTGTTCCGCCGCCGCGTCAGTGCCGCCCATATTCCGGAAGCCCACAGCTTCCTGCCTGCCATCGCCGCCAAGGCACTGGCACCCAAGGACTAGGACCACATGAGACCGCAGTTCCCGGCCGGCCCCGCGAACCGGCTCGCGCTTTATTGGCTGGGCTTCCTCGCGGCCCTCAAGGCCTTGTCGCTGGTGCTTATGGCACAGGCAGTGGCCTCTGTCCTGGCCGGACTGGTCGCACAGAGCCCGGCCTCGGCGGACCAGCTCGGCTGGGGACTCGCCGGCGTGGTGCTCCGTTCCTTGACCGTGTGGGCCCAGGGCGTGGCCTCGCGCCGGGCCGCGCTCGGGGTCAAGGAGGAACTGCGTGCGGCGCTGCTGGAACGCGCACTGCGGAACGGCACCCGTGCTGCAGGCCCCTCCGACGGCGGCCTGGCCATCTTGGCGACAAGGGGCCTGGACGCCTTGGACAGCTACTACACCCAGTTCCTGCCTGCCCTGGTGAACTGTGCGGCCGTCCCGCTCCTGCTCGGGGCCCGGATCCTGTTCGCGGACTGGGTCAGTGCGGTTGTGGTCGTGCTGACCGTGCCGCTGGTGCCGGTCTTTATGGTGCTGATCGGCCGCTACACCGAAGACCGGGTCCGGGCCGCGCAGTCGGCATTGGCCCGGCTGTCCGGCCACATGCTGGAACTGGCCAAGGGCTTGCCCGTTCTCGTGGGGCTGGGCCGGGCCACCGCACAGCGCAAGGCTCTTGAGGACATCTCGGAGCAGTACCGGTCCCGGACCATGGACACCCTCCGGACGGCGTTCCTCTCCGCCCTCGCCCTGGAACTCATCGCCACGATCTCAGTCGCCGTCGTCGCTGTCTTCATCGGCGTGCGCCTGGTGCACGGGGACATGGCACTGGAAGCCGGACTGCTTGCGCTGATCCTTGCACCGGACTGCTACCTGCCGCTGCGCGAACTTGGCACCGCCCACCATGCCAGCGACGACGGGCGTGCCGCACTCGCCGAGGTCACCGCGGTCATGGACGCGCCGGAGGCCGCTCCGTTGAAGCCGCATGGCCGCGTGCAGCCGGAGGACAGGGTGCAGCAGAAGGCGTCCGACGTCGGGGCGGTCCTTCCCGCGGTACATGTCCGCGGCCTGACGGTGGCGTACGGCGGGAGGCGGGAACCCGCCGTCGGGCCGCTCAGCTTTGACGCGCCCGCCGGGCGGATCACCGCGCTCGACGGCGCCAGCGGGTCAGGCAAGAGCACTGTCCTCGGCGTCCTGGCGGGAATCACGGGCACCGGCGGCAGCACCGTCGCCAGCGGCCGCATCGGCGGATTCGCGCCGTCGGACGTCGCGTGGGTGCCGCAGCATCCGGTGATGCTGGCGGACACCGCCCTGGCCGAAGTGCAGCTGTATCTGGGGGAGTCCTCTGCCGCGTCAGCCGCGCAGCGTTGCCTGGAAGCCGCCGGAGCCGGACACGTGGCCGGCAAACACCCGGCCGAGCTGAGCCCGGGGGAGCTGCGCAGGGTTGCCCTGGCGCGGGGCCTGGCCCGGATTGAGGCCGGGGCCACGCTGCTTCTGCTGGATGAACCGACTGCCCATCTGGACCGCGAATCCGCGAACGTGGTCAACGATTCCATCCGCGGGCTCCGGGGCCGGGCCACCGTGCTGCTGGTGGCCCACGACCGGCTGACCCGGGAACTCGCGGACCATGTGGTGGCGGTGGGTGCAGCCAAGGATGCCTCACCCGCAGCTGTGCGGCCGGACGCCGGCATGACCGCCGGCCCCGCCGGGGCTGCACACGCTGGCGCCGAGCGGTCCGTCGACGGTCCCGTTCCCGCGCGGACTGCAGCTGCCGCCCCGGCGGCGGACGGCGGCGTCGTACCACCGGCGGGAGGAAACACACCGGCCCGGATCTTCCGGCTCCTGCGGCCCCAGTCCCTCAAGTTCACCGCAGCCGGAGCGGTGGGAGTCCTCGCAGCCCTGTTTGCCGTGGCCCTGGCAGGACTGTCCGGCTGGCTGATCATCAGGGCCAGCGAGCAGCCCCCCATCCTCTACCTGCTCACGGCAATCGTCGGGGTGCGGTTCTTCGGCATCGGCCGCGCGGTGCTCAGATACACCGAACGGCTCCTGCTGCACGACGCCGTTTTCGCCTCCCTCACGCGACTGCGCGGCCGGCTGTGGGATTCGCTGAGCCGCCGCGCGCTGTCCGTGCGAAGGCTTCTCCAAGGCGGCAACGTTCTCGGCACAGTCATTGACGACGTGGACACGGTCAGGGACCTGCTTCCCCGGGTGGTGCTGCCCCCGGTCACCGCGGCGGCGGTGGGAATGTGCGCCGTGGCGGCCACCAGCCTGCTCCTGCCCCGGGCACTGCCCGCGGTCATCGCAGCGGCGCTGATGTCCCTGGTGGCCGCACCCGCGGCAGCCCTGCTTGCGGACCGGAGGTCGGCCCAGGCCGAGCAACGCTTACGTTCCGGGGTGTTGCGACAGGTTGCCGCGGCACTGGATGCACGCGCCGAACTGTACGCCAACGGTGTTGCGGCGCCGGTGCTGTCCACCATCGCCGACGCCGACAAGAAGGCGACGGCAGCCTCCCAGCGGTCTGCGTGGGCGGAAGGGCTGGGCCAGGCCCTGACGGTCCTCGGCTGCGGTGCCGCCGCGCTCGCCAGTGCGGTGCTGGCCGCACCGCAGGTGCTGGGCGGATCCGTCGAACCGGCCACGGCCGCCGTCGTGGTCCTCCTGCAGCTGGCGCTAGTGGAGCCTTACGCGGCCATGACGACGGCGGTCCGGCAGTACCCGGCGCTCCGGCAGGTCCTGGACCGGATCAGCGCGGCCGGGGTCCTGGATGCTTCCGACGCCCCGGACCTCGCTGAGGACGCCCCGGCGCAGGACTCCAGGCGGCCGACGGGCGGGAGCGGCGGCCTGGAGCCGGTGGCGCAGCGCCCCGGCGCCCGCCCCGGCATCGAGCTTGAGGCCTTGTCCGCCGCCTGGCCCGCCGGACCGGAAGTGTTCACGGGGGTTTCCGCCACCGCGGAACCCGGCGGCTGGCTTGCCGTGACAGGAGCCTCGGGGTCCGGCAAGTCCACCCTGCTGGCCGTGATGCTCGGATTCCTGCAGCCCCGCTCCGGACACATCGCGGTCAGCGGGCGCGCAGCGTGGTGTCCCCAGGAAGCACACTTGTTCGATTCCACCATCCGCGGCAACCTGATGCTCGGCCGGCCGGAGGGCAAAGCGGGCGACGTCGAGCAGGAAATCACTGCTGCCCTGGCCGCCGTCGGGCTGGAGCCCCTGCTGGGGAGGCTGGAAGAAGGCGCCGACACCCGGATCGGACCCGGGGGTGCCTTCCTGAGCGGCGGAGAGCGGCAGCGGCTTGCAGTCGCCAGGACGCTGATGACCGGTGCGGACGTGATCCTGCTGGACGAACCCACCGCGCACCTCGACGCTGAGGCAGGCAGGGCAATGCTGGCCGACCTGCGCAGGGGCCTCACCGGACGGACCGTGGTGCTGGTGACCCACAACCCGGACGACATTGACGCGGCCGACGCCAGGCTGGACCTCGACGCGGGATCGGCTGCCGGCGTTGGTCCCGGCTTCAGCGGCGTGCCGGCAGCCGGAGGCGGGCACGTTCTGGCGCGGGGCGGTGCCGGCAGCTAGCCTGTTGCCATGCTGAACGACGCCCCCTTGGTGCCCGGAGCCTGGCAAAAGTCCCTCGCTGACGCAGGCCTTGCCTGGCGCCCTGCAGCGGAGGCTGACCTTGAAGCGTGGGCTGCCCTGATTGCCCGGACGGCCGAGGTGGAGAAACCGGTGTGGTTTGAGCGCGCTGCCGACCTTGAACAGATCCTGCAGTCGAAGAAGAACCACCCGGCCGCCAACACCGTCCTGGTGCTGGACGGCCGCTCCGTTCTGCGCGCCTATGCCCGCATCACGAAAAACAAGGAGGGCGACAAGGCGTACGGCTTCGGCTGCGTCGACCCCGCCTGGCAGCGGCGGGGGATCGGGAGCGCGCTCCTGGAATGGCTCGGCGAGCGGACCATCCAGCGCTTCGCCGAGGACAGCGAACGCGAGGACAGCGGACGCGAGGACAGCGGACGCGAGGACAGCGGGCGCGAGGATGGCGGCCCCGCGGGGGAGTACACCGTGCCGCGGCTGCGGATCCAGATGGAGCAGCAGCACGAGCACCAGCAGCGGCTGCTCCAAAAGGCCGGCTTCCACGTGGTGCGCTATTTCAACGAGATGCACCGGCACCTGGCCGGCGGACCGCTCCCCGAAGTGCGGCTTGACGATGGGCTGGAGCTGGTGACCATGCGCCCGGAGCTCAGTGAAGACGTCCGCCTGGCCCACAACGCTGCCTTCCGGGACCACTGGGGAAGCGAGCCCCGTGACGAGGAGTCCTGGGGGTTCACCGTCAACGACCCTCAGGCCCGGCCGGACCTGAGCACGGTTGTCCTGGACCGCAGCTCCGGAGCCGTGGCGGGTTACCAGCTGGCCAGCCACGACCCGGACGGCGCGGTGTCACGGGGTTTCAGCGAAGGCTACACGGACCTGCTCGGAGTGCGCCGCGAGTATCGCGGCCGGGGCATCGCCCAGGCGCTCCTGGCTGACGCGATGCGGCGCTTCGCCGCAGCCGGGATGGACCGGGCCTCGCTGGATGTCGACTCCGAGAACCCCACGGGAGCGCTCGCACTCTACGAGAAGATGGGCTACGCCGCGGTCAACAGGAGCCTCGCGTGGGACAGGGAGGTTCCCCGGCTCGGCTGAACCAGCCCGCCGACCTTCGTCAGCGGCGCATCCTAGCCGTCGACGTCGTGCAGGTGGTGGACGACGTCGTGCAGGAAATACTGCGCGAGGGTCAGCACTGTGAACTCCGCACCGTTGCTCCGGAAGCCCTTGCGGCCCCACTCATCCTCGTGCACGGAGGCAAAGGACTCCGCGACCTGTTCGCCTTCGGCCGTCAGCTCCGCGCTGACCACCGCCGGGTCGGCGTTGGCGTAGTCCTTCTCCACCGCCGTCTTGTCCCCGTCCCAGTTCTCGAACCGGGCATTGTCCTCATTGAGCATCAGGTTCAGCCGCTGGTCGAAGATGCTGAAGACGTCCCGGACGTGCGATGCATACTCCAGCACCGACCAGGTGGAGTCGTCCGGGCGTTCCGCAACGTGCGGGCGCCGCAGCGCTGCGCGCCAGCGGGGGAGCATGTTGGAGACGCTTCCGGGAACTGTCGCCGGAGTGACCGTTGAGGCGTCGAAGCCGCATTCGGGACAGGGCCGGGTCAGCACCCAGGTCCAGTCCTTTTCGTCCGGGATGATAGGCATGCCAGTAGTCTAGGCCCACGTCATGCTCGGACCGATGACATCCACGGCCTGCGACAGCGGGATGCCGGAGCCGTCCCGGCGGCCATGCTCCTGCGGCAGCGACCGCGCCACGCCGCCGAGCGACGACGCCTTGGCCGGACCGTGCCCCGCCCACGCGACGAGGAGGGTATCTTCGCCCTTGAGGAACCTGTGGGCGCGCACTCCCGCGGTGGCCCGGCCCTTGGCGGGGTACTCGGCGAACGCCGTCACTTTTCCCGCACCCGGAGCCGTGCCCGGAAGGGCGCCTTCGGTGCCTGACACCGTCACCACGACGGCGGCATCGTCGCCGGGTGCCACGGTGCCGAAGAACAGCACCTGATCCCCGTCGGCCAACTTGATGCCGACCATGCCGCCCGCCGTCCTGCCCTGTGGCCGGACAGTCGCCGCGTTGAAGCGCAGCAGCTGTGCCTGCCGGGTCACAAACACGAGGTCGACGTCGTCGGCGCCCGCCGGTTCGACGCCCACCACGGTGTCCTTGTCCTTCAGGGCAATGACTTCCCAGTCCTCGCGGTTGAGCGGGTAGTCGGGCTGTACGCGCTTGACGACGCCCTGGGCAGTGCCGATGGCCAGCACCGTGTCCAGCGGCGCGAAGGCAACGAGTGATTCGCCCTTCAGCAGGGTGATGAAGTCCTTGGCCGGTACGCCGCCGGTGAGGTTGGGAAGCCCCGACATCGGCGGCAGCATGGGCATGTCCATGACCTGCAGGCGCAGCATCCGGCCCAGCGAGGTCACGGCAGCGATCTCTCCGCGGGCGGAGGTTTTCACCACGGACCGGAAGACGTCGTGCTTGGACCGCGGTCCCGACTCGGCCAGGGAATCCTGGTTGGCGGTCCGGGCGATCTGCCCGCTGGCGGTAAGGATGGCCCAGCAGGGGTCATCGGCGATCTCCAGTGCCAGCGGCGCCGCCTTGCCCTTGCCGTTGGGTGTTGCTGCCAGCGCAGCGACGGTGGGGGAGACCGCCTCGGATTCAAGAAGCACGGTGCGGCGGGGGGTGCCGTACTTTTCGGCGATCTCCGCCAGTTCGTCGGAGACCAGTTCGCGCAGGAGCTGGTCCGACCCCAGGATGGCTTCCAGCGCGGCAATCTCACGCTTCAGCTCCTCCTGCTCCTTTTCGAGCTCGATCCGCGAGTACTTGGTCAGCTGCCGGAGCCGGAGTTCCAGGATGTAGTTCGCCTGGATTTCGGTGAGGTCGTAGATGGACATCAGGCGTTCGCGGGCCGCCGCGACCTCGTCCGAGGACCGGATGATCTGGATGACCTCGTCGATGTCCACGATGGCGATCAGGAGGCCCTCCACCAGGTGGAGGCGGTCCTTCTTCTTCGCCAGGCGGAACGCCGTCCGCCGGCGCACCACGTTGATGCGGTGGTCAACATACACCGAAAGGAGCTGCACCAGGCCGAGCGTCTGCGGCTGCCCGTCCACCAGCGTGACGTTGTTGATGCCGAAGGAATCTTCCATGGGCGAGAAACGGTAGAGCTGCTGGAGCACGGCGTTCGGGTTGAAGCCGTTCTTCAGCTCGATCACCAGGCGCAGGCCGTGCTTGCGGTCGGTGAGGTCCACAATGTCGCTGATGCCGGTCAGTTTCTTGCCGTTGACGGCGTCCTTGATCTTTTCGATCACCTTTTCCGGGCCCACCATGTACGGCAGTTCGGTGACCACCAGGCCGGTGCGCCGGGCAGACAGCTGCTCCACCTCCACCTTGGCCCGGGTCTTGAACGAGCCGCGGCCGGTGGCGTACGCGTCCCGGATGCCGTCCAGGCCCACGATCCGGCCGCCGGTGGGCAGGTCCGGTCCGGGAACGAACCGCATGAGGTCCTCGAGGGTGGCCTCCGGGTTCGCGATCAGGTGCCGGGCGGCGGAAATGACCTCCACCAGGTTGTGCGGGGCCATGTTGGTGGCCATGCCGACGGCGATGCCGGTGGCACCGTTGACCAGCAGGTTGGGGAACGCGGCAGGGAGCACGTCCGGCTGGGTCAGCTGGTTGTCATAGTTGGGGACGAAATCCACCACGTTTTCGTCGAGGTGGTCCGTCAGCGTCAGGGCCGCCGCGGCGAGGCGGGCCTCGGTGTAGCGAGGGGCCGCCGGGCCGTCGTCGAGCGAGCCGAAGTTGCCGTGGCCGTCGATCAGCGGCAGCCGCAAGGAAAAGTCCTGTGCCATGCGGACCATGGCGTCGTAGATGGCGGTATCGCCGTGCGGGTGCAGCTTGCCCATGACCTCGCCCACCACACGGGCGCTTTTCACGTGGCCGCGGTCCGGGCGGAGGCCCATCTCACTCATCATGTAGAGGATGCGCCGCTGCACCGGCTTCAGGCCGTCGCGGGCGTCGGGGAGGGCCCGTGAATAGATGACCGAATAGGCGTACTCGAGGAACGAGCCTTCCATTTCCGACGTGACGTCGATATCAACAATGTTCTCGGTGTAGTCCTGGACGGCGTCCCCTGCCGGGGCGGTACTTTGGCGGCGGGCCATGAGGCTGGTGGATCCTTAACGGTTTACTGGGGGAGTTTTAGCTAGGCTAAGCCTATGGTGGATCAGCCCGGGGACGGCATATATCCGGAATATTGGGAAGCCGATGTCGTTCTGCGCGATGGCGGGACAGCTCATTTGCGTCCCATTCATCCCGCGGACGCCGATGCCGTGCAGGCCTTCCACTCCGGCCAGTCGCAGAACTCCATCTACATGCGGTTCTTCGCCTTCAAGGCGCGGCTCTCCAGCAAGGAGCTGAAGCGCTTCACGGAAGTGGACTACAAGGACCGGGTGGCGCTGGTGATCACCATTGGCGGTGAAATCCTGGGCATCGGCCGCTACGACCGGCTCGCCGATCCCGAAGAAGCCGAGGTTGCCTTCAATATAGCCGACGCCCACCAAGGCCGCGGCATCGGGTCCATCCTGCTGGAGCACCTGGCCGCCGCTGCCCGCGAAAACGGCATCCGCAAATTCAGCGCCGAAGTGCTGCCGGAGAACCGCAAGATGCTGATGGTTTTCTCCGACGCCGGCTACGACGTGAAGAGGCATTTTGACGACGGCGTGGTGAGCCTGGAGTTCAACATCGACCCCACCGAAAAATCCCGGGCCGTCATGGAGGCGCGTGAGCATCGGGCGGAGGCGCGCAGCATCCAGGAGCTGCTGGCGCCGTCGTCGGTTGCCGTGGTCGGTGCCAGCCGCAAATGGGGAACCATCGGCTACCAGCTGCTGGAACACATCATTGAAGGCGGCTTCACCGGGCCGGTCTACGCGATCAACCCCGAGGCCCTCGAACTCGCGGGCATGCTGTCCTTTGCCAGGCTCGCCGAAGTTCCGGACCCGGTCCGGCTGGCCATCATCGCGGTGCCCTACGAGGAAGTGTCCAAGGTCGTGGCGGAATGCGCGGCCGCCGGAGTGAAGGGCGTGGTGGTGGCCACAGCCGGCTACGCGGACGACGGCGAACGGGGCCTGGCGCGGCAGCGGGAGCTGGTCCGCCAGGCCAGGTCCAACGGCATGCGCGTGATCGGCCCGGCATCCCTGGGCATCGTCAATACCAACCCGTCGGTGTCCCTGAACGCATCCATGGCGCCGAGCCTGCCGCCCGGGGGCGGACTGGGTCTGTTCAGCCAGTCCGCTGCCATCGGAGTGGCCTTGTACGCCGCCTCCAGCCGGCGCCGCCTGGGGATCTCCACCTTCCTCTCCGCCGGCAACCGCGCGGATGTCTCCGGCAACGACATGATGCAGTTCTGGGAAGACGACGCCGACACCGCAGCGGTGGGGCTCTACCTCGAATCCATCGGCAACCCGCGCAAGTTTTCCCGCCTGGCGCGGCGCCTTGCCCGCACCAAACCCGTCATTGTCGCAAAGTCGGACAGCATGGGCCTCCAGCTTCCGCCGGGACATTCGGTCCGGACCACGCAGGCGCCCGCCGGGGCGCTGGACGCGATGATGCGCCAGTCCGGGGTGATCCGGGTCGAAACCATAGAACAGCTCATGGATGTGGCACAGATCGTCGCCGGCCAGCCGCTGCCGGCCGGGGCGGACATAGCAGTGTTCAGCAACTCCCGGGCGCTCGGCAAGGTGGTGGCCGACAGCGCAGCCGCGAATGGCCTCGGCGTTGACCGGATCGTCACCGATGTGGATCTCGACGCCGGCATGTCGCTGGCGCTTCCGGCCCTCCGCGAAAGCCTGGCCGGGACGCTCGCCTCGGACTCCGTGCACGCCGTCGTTGTGGCGCTGCTGCCGGCGCGGGGCCTCACCGTTGAGAAGATCGCCGGCGTGCTGGCGGAGTGCTCCGCGGCGGCCGGAAAGCCCGTGGTTGCCGCCTTCACCGGGATCCTGGATCCGTCCATCTATGTCGAGGGCATGGTGGGAGCAGAGCCCGCCCGCGGTTCAGTAGCCTGCTACTCCAACCCGGGCGCCGCCGTCGCAGCGCTCGCAGCCGTTGTGCGGTACGCCGAGTGGGTGGACCGTGACAAGGGCCTGTTCGTGGAGCCCGCCGGCTGCGACCCGGAGAGTGTCAGGGCCGAGCTGGAGGAACTGCTCCACGACGCACCCGGCGAGCAACTGGTGCAGCTCGCCCCGGCGAAGGCCGCAACCTTGCTGGCCCACTACGGCATCAACGTGGTGCCCTCCGAAGGCTTCGACACCCCTGAACAGGCCGTGGCGGCGGCCGAGCGGCTGGGCTGGCCGGTGGTGCTCAAGACCACCGACCCCGCCCTGCGCCACCGGCTGGACCTGGGCGGGGTGCGGCTGGATATTCCGGACGCCGATTCACTGCGCCGGAACATCATCCAGATGCACCGGGCCCTGGCGCCCTACGGATCGCCGTCCATGGAAGTACAGACCATGGCGCCGGTGGGACAGGCGTGCACGTTCCGGGCCATCGAAGATCCGCTGCTGGGTCCGGTGGTGTCCTTCGGGCTGGCCGGCGACGCCGTGAACCTGCTGGAGGACTGGTCACACCGGGTACCCCCGCTGTCCGACGCCGACGTCCACGATTTCATCCGCGCACCCCGGGCAGCCCGGAAGCTGTTCGGCTACCAGGGGCTGCCGGCGGTGGACGTGGCGGCGCTGGAGGACATCGCCGCGCGGCTGACCAGGCTCAAGGACAACCACCCTGAAATTGCGCTGATTGAGTTCAACCCCGTGCTGGCCGGTCCCCGGGGCGCATCGATCCTGGCCGCCGACGTCAGGATCGCGAACGCTGCCCGGCGGACCGACAGTGCCCGCCGCGCGATGCGGAGCTAGCGCCGCTTCATTCGGGGCGCCGCCGGGCACACAGTTAGCAAGTGCCCAGCCGATCTGTGAAAATGGGGTAATGACCCCCCAGCCTCCCGCGTCAAAGCCGCAAGCACCCCGTTCCGGCCACCAGGCCGCACAGAGCCACAGCGCCCATGACCACGGTGCCCAGGGCCAGAGCCTTGACGGGGCCCTCCAGCGCGCAGGCTTCTACCCGCGGCTGGTAGCCGATGTAGTGGATGACGCCCTGGACGGCCGCGACTGCATGGCACACCTTGTGCACCTTGAGACGCACTTTGACCGCGCCGAAGTCCGCCGGCACATCACCGTCCTGGTCCTGACGGACGACATGCTGGTCATCGCCCACGTTGACGACCAGCAGCTGGACGACGCCGGCGAGCAGATCGTCGCCCAGATTTCCACCGAATCCGTTCCCGTGGCGCAGATCCGTTCCGTGGTGCTGAGCTACATGTATGCCCAACCGCAGAACTACAAGCCGTCCGATCCCGTCCGCGAACTCACTCTTTCCATCGCCTGGTCCGGCGGCCAGCGGCTGGACATGGGCCCTGCCAGCTGCGGGGATCCGCAGTGCGAGGCGGACCACGGCTACAGCGGAACCATCGCCCAGGAAGACATTGTGCTGCGCATCAGCGCCGAAGCTGACGGCCTGCAGGCCGTCCAGGACGCCAAGCTGTTCGCCCGGGCCTTGCGCGCCGTCAACACGGGCTCGGCCGCGCCGGAGCCGCACGGCCCCGTGCCGGCGCCGCGTCCCCGCACCGGTGTTTTCGGCAACCGCCTGAGCCGCGGGCACCAGCGCTGAGATGACGCCCGAGAACAAATCCGAACCGTCTGTACTTGCCGTTTCCGAAGGCGCGCACCTCTCCGAAGGCACGCCCGTTCCTTCGCCGCTGCCCGCGGCACCTGCCTACGGCCAGCGCTCCATCGCGGAAGTCCTCACCAGCGCGGCAGCCAGCCTCGGGATTCCAGGCTTCGAGAACCGGCTGAACCTGCCTGCCGCCAAACGCGTGTGCGTAGTCCTGGCCGACGGCCTGGGCCGGAGCCTGCTGAAGCAAAAGTCGGCGCATACCCCTTTCCTTCGGTCGGTGATGCAGCAGGGCCAGGGAGCCGTCCCCGTGGCACTCGACTCCGCTTTTCCCTCCACCACGGCGTCCTCGCTTGCCAGCTTCGGGACCGGGCTCCCGGCCGGCCAGCACGGAATGGTGGGTTACGACGTCCTTGACCCGGACCAGGACAAAGTGGTCAACATGCTCGGCAACTGGGATGCCGGCGTGGACCCCGGCGAGTGGCAGCCGTTTCCCACGGTGTTTGAGCGCGCCTCCGCCCACACCGACGTCACAACCATCAGCCTTCCGCAGTTCGGCACCTCGCCCATGACGCAGGCTGCGCTGCGCGGCGGCCGGTTCATCGCCGCCGGAACTCCGCATGCCAGGACGGCTGCGGCGGCGGAGGCCATGCTGGGCGCCGAAAGCTCCCTGATGTACTTCTACGTCAACGACCTGGACAAGGCAGGGCACCGCTACGGCTGCCAGTCGGCGGAATGGGAACACCAGCTGGAGGAGCTCGACGCCACCGTACGCCGCCTCAACGAGACCCTCCCGCCGGGCACCACCGTCCTGCTGACGGCGGACCACGGCATGCTCGACGTTCCTGAATCGCAGCGCATCGACTACTCGGCAGAGCCGGCCCTTATCGCCGGTGTCCGCCACACCGCGGGGGAACCGCGCATGGTCCACCTTTATCTGGAGCCCGACGCCCGGGAGCAGCACAGTGCCCGGCTGATCGAATCCTGGCGGGCACGGTTCGGGGACAGGATCTGGGCGTTCACCAGGGAAGAGGCAGTGTCCGCCGGCCTGTTCGGCTCTGTGCGGGCTGAAGCGGGGCCGCGCATCGGGGACGTGATGATTGCCGCCCGGGACGCCCTGGCGTTCTATGACACCCGCCGGGTACGCCCCACAGCGCTGGAGGTGGTGGGCCAGCACGGTTCGCTGACCAAAGCTGAGCGTGAAGTTCCGCTCCTGTTTTTCCAGGCCCAGGGACGGAAGGGCGCGCGTGGCTGAGCTGGTCTTCTTCTCCGGCACCATGGACTGCGGAAAGTCCACGCTCGCCCTGCAGATGGACTACAACCACCGGGCCCGGGGCCGCGGCGGTGTCCGGTTCAGCCGCAACGACCGTGCCGGCGGAGCAAGGATATCCAGCCGCCTCGGCCTGGAGACGGATTGCGTCGAGGTCCTGGACACCACTGATTTCTGGGACGAGGTGATCGAACGCCGAACGCGCGGCCTGCGGGTGGACTACCTGATCTGTGACGAAGCCCAGTTCTACTCGCCATCCCAGGTGGAGCAGCTGGCCCGGATCGTGGACGAGATCGACGTCGACGTGTTTGCATTCGGCATCACCGCGGACTTCCGAACGCGGCTGTTCCCCGGGTCCCAGCGGCTGATCGAACTGGCGGACCGGGTCCAGGTGCTGCAGGTGGAAGCATTGTGCTGGTGCGGCCGCCGGGCCACCCACAACGCGCGCACCGTTGACGGCGTGATGGTCACCGAGGGTGCGCAGGTAGTCGTTGGCGACGTCGACATGGCCCTGGATCCGGCCTCCGCCGGCGCCGCGGACCACACCCCTGTGGTGGGTTACGAGACATTGTGCCGGCGGCATTTCATGCGCCGCGTGACGGCCCATGGAGCCAACGTCATGGCCCAGCAGGACCAGTTGCTGCCGTTCGAGGTGGACGCCTGCCTGTGGCATGGAGCCGGGGAGCCGCAGGACAAGCGCGGGACAAGTTAGGCCGGGACAGTTTGGCTTGGGCCGGGACAGTTCGGCCGGTCAGCTGGAGCATGAGAGCTGGCGGGACCTTTGTCAGTCGCCGCGGGCGCCGAAGACTATTTCATCCCAGCTGGGCACGCTGGAACGCTTGGGTTTCGAGGGCTGCCGTTCCGGCGGCTCTGCGTCGCTGTCGTTCCTCGGGCCGGCCGGGGCATCGTGACGGCTTCGCCCGGGGCCGCCGCCGCCAAGCAGTTCATCCAGGCCGGCGTTCGCTGTGGCATCACGGTTCCAGCCGGACTGCCCGACGGAGACAGCTTCCCTGGCGGGACCGGATTCCGTACTGGCCGCGGCATCGCCTTCGGCGGTGTCGGCTGCCAGCGCGTCGGCTGCCAGCGCGTCGCCCGTGGCGGTGTCGCCCGCCAGGCCCGGGGCCGCTGTCCCGTGTGCCGCTGTTCCTTGTGCTGCTCGGCCGTGTGCTGCTGTGCCGGCGTCGGGGCCGGCGTCCGCGTCCGCCGTCGCGCTGCCGGACCCGGTCCTGGACTCCTCGTTCGACGCTGGCACCATGCCCTCGGTAGCAGGCCGCCCGGTGACGGGGCTATTCGTGACGGGGCGCCGGGGCGAGGCCACGATGGTGATTTCCCGGGTCTCCGTGCTGACGCCGCCATGGAGTTTCAACCGGTCATCATGCTCAGTGTGCCGCGGAGCCAAACTCAGGCGGGAAAGCATGGAAGCCCGGCCTTCACGCTTGCGGGTGAAGGAATCTCCCTTGGCCGCAGGGGCCTTGGGTTCGTCGCTGGCCTCGGAACTGCCCTCTACGGCAGTCACGCTTTCGTCTTCCCCGGACTCCGCAACCACTTCGGCGGGCCTGGGGTGGGCCGCTGGAACACCGTTGGTGAGCAGCAGGGCCAGGGCGTCGTCGCCGTCCTCGTCCGTGCCCAGGCGCTGGCCGCGGCGGGACCGCAGCATGTCGAGCAGGCCGTCAGAATCCTTGCCGGGCTGGCCGGTAGCCGTCCGGGCAGCGGCCGCCTCGGCGTCGGTCTCAAAGTCGAAGGGGCGGTCGGAAACCGCTGTCAGCCGGCGGGCCGGCACGGGGCCGTCCAGCGGCTCCAGTTCGCTCAGCTGCTGCGCCCAGCGGTTGGCGTTCTGCAAGGATTTCCGGGCAGGGCTGAAGGTCCACATGGCCGGCGGCTCCTCGCCGATGCTGGCGTGCCCGCCGGGGTTGGTCTGGAAGCGGGCAACCACGGTCCACGTGCCGTCGGGGCGCCGCCAGGAGTCCCATTCGACCGAGGAGGATTCGATGCCGTGGGCGTTGAGCCGGTGGGCCACCATGTCACCGAGGGTGGCAGGGTTGTCGCCAAAGGCGGAGCGGTAGACGTCATGGCCGGGAGCGGGGGAAGCAACCTCGATTTTCCGGGCCTGCCGCGCCACGTAGTCGCGTTCCGCGAGCACGGGGCCTTCATAGCGCTGGACCTTCGCCAGGGGGATGCCGGACAGTTCCGACACCTCGGCGGCAGTGGCCCCGCTTCGGATGCGCGCCTGGATGTCCCTCGGGGACATGGCGACGGGCGAAGCAGCAGCGGCACCTTTCGCCGGAGAGCGGCTGGCCGCGAGCCGGAGGGCTTCGTCGATCGGCAGCCGGAACATCTCGCCGCCGGTGCCGTTCAACAGGAGATGCTCCCCGTCGTCGTGGACGCCTACAAGCCGTAGATCCTGCATACAAATCCTCCACCCTGGCATTACTGACATTCGAAACTCTGCCACCCGGCGGAGGCATTTCCGGGGAAGGCAGAGGGCGCGCCGCGATATTCCGGACATCATCCGGAAAAGAGTCTCGCTTTCGGGCCGTCCTTGGGGAAAAATGGGCGCCTAAGTCGGGCACAAAACACGCAAGCCAGCGTTGACATCGATGAACCGGACCGGGGGCCAGCCAAAGGCAGCATTCCCGAGGCCCAGTCACCGCGACCGGCGATCCAACTGAACAAACCGGAGTGTGAGCAGAAAACAATGGCGACAGATTATGATGCGCCGCGGAAATCAGAAGAGGAACTGAACGAAGATTCCATTGAGGAATTGAAAACCCGGCGTACTGAAAAGCCCACGACGGTGGTGGATGAGGACGAATCAGACCTCGCCGAAGGCTATGAGCTCCCGGGGGCGGACTTGTCCGGCGAGGAACTCCTGGTCCGTGTCCTGCCGGCCCAGCCTGATGAATTTACCTGCTCGTCATGCTTCCTTGTCCGTCACCGCTCCCAGATCGCCCGCGAAAAGGGCGGATTGCTCTTCTGCAAGGAATGCGAGGGCTGACAGACATCAGGCCTTCGTGAGTGCGGCCATCAGTTGCGCCGGCCGCCGCGTGGAGGTCAGCCAGTAGGGAGTGGGATCGGACGGATCAGTGATTTCGATCCTGACCACCGGGTCCACCCAGCCGCGGATGCAGAGGTAGGCCAGTCCGTTCAGGCGGGGCCCGCGTTCCGCCGTCGCCTCCTTGCCGCTGAACTGCGTTACCGCTCCGATGTAGTTCCGCTCGATGGTTGCCCGTCCCACCTGCAGGGTGTGACGGGTTACCGTGATTGAGGGCGTGGACAGGACCAGCAGCACAGTGATGATCGCGAACAGCACCAGGGCGGCGGTGATGCCCGCCGCGATGCTGATGGGGGCGAACACGAGGATGCCGGCGCCGGACAGTCCGGCCGCCACCAGCCAGATCCAGGGGCTGGGGTGGAGTTTCTCGCTGTACAGAACGGTGGCTCCGCGGGGTGTGCTGTTGGGGGCAGGCGCAGCTGCACTAGATTCCGGCATAGGCCCAGCTTTCCACTTTTCCCGGGGTATTTCACCTTGGCTCTGGCGCTGGCCGGGACCCGCAGCGGCTAGGCCCAGAGGCGGCACGGGCGTTAGAGTGAATGACTGTGACTGAAGAAACTGCAGCCGTGAGTACATTGCCGCCGAACTCCCCGGAAGGCACCGCCGCGGACTACGGATCGCCCACCCTGTCCGTCGAGCTGAAAATGCTCGACGCCGGCCTTGAGGCCCCGTCCTACGCCCACCCCGGGGATGCCGGAGCTGATCTCCGCGCCCGTGAGGATGTCGTCCTCGAACCGGGGGAGCGCCGGCTTGTGCCCACGGGCGTGTCGATTGCCCTGCCGAACGGCTACGTCGCCCTCATCCACCCGCGTTCCGGCCTGGCCACCAAGCACGGACTCACCGTTGTCAACGCTCCGGGAACGGTTGACGCCGGATACCGCGGCGAGATCGCCGTGACCCTGTTGAACACGGACCGTGAGAAGGCCATTGAGCTGAAGCGCGGCGATAGAATTGCACAGATGGTCATTCAACGCGTGGAGTACGCGCAGTTTGTGGCCGTTGCGGAACTGAGCGACTCCGTCCGCGGTGACGGCGGTTTCGGTTCCACCGGTGGATTCGGAGCGGCGGCCGGGGGGTTCGCACCGCCGCAGGCCTAGCCCGGCGCTGCCGGCCCGCGGGCCGCGCTGCATGACTTACCCCGCGGCCCGGACGGCACGCCGCGACAAGATCACAACTAAGGAGACAAACCCGATGGTTTTTGGGCGTGGCAAGAAGGCCAAGAAGGAGCAGGCGGCAGAGCCCGGGGAAACCCCGGAATCTGCAGACTCCGTTGCCGAGGAGAGCACCGGCCGAGAAGCCACGGGACCCTTTGACGTCTCGGAAATCGACAGCACCGACGGCTATGTGGACCTCGGCGCCCTCCTGATTTCACCCCGTGAAGGGCTCCAGCTTCGGCTGGAGATTGAGGAAGCCACGCAGCGGGTTGTGGCCGTCACCATGGACCTCGACGGTTCGAGCCTGCAGCTCCAGGCCTTCGCGGCTCCGCGCACGGAAGGCCTCTGGGACGAGATCCGCGAACAGATCGGACAGTCCGTCGGCAGTCAGGGCGGCCAGGTCGAGGAGGTCCCCGGAGCCTTCGGGACTGAGCTGGTGGCCAAGCTTCCGGCCGGAACAGCCGACGGTTCCGGCGGCTACCGCGTGGCCCGCTTCATCGGCGTCGACGGTCCCCGCTGGTTCCTCCGCGGCGTGCTGGGAGGCGAAGCGGCCATTAACCGCGAAGCGGCCGCAAACCTGGAATCCCTTTTCCGGCAGATCGTGGTGGTCCGGGGCGAGAGCCCCATGCCGCCCCGTGATCTCCTGCAGCTCCGGCTGCCGAAGGACTCCGCGCCGGCCCCCGCGCAGGGCGCACCCGAATTCGAGAAACCCGAGCGCGGACCGGAGATCACCCAGATTGGCTGACCCGGCCGCAGAGTTTCCGCAGCCCGAACTCTTCATCAGCGGATTGCCGGACCGTGGACGCGTGCTGTGCCGTGGCTTTATCGAATCCGTCACCTACGTGCCCGCCGCCCAGGTGGCCTCGTTCACCGCGATCGTAACCGATCACGACGTCCCCCGCAGCAAAGGCGGGCTTGCGCCGGTTGCCACGGTGCCGCCGTCGGCCAGGAGGCCCGGGGGACCGGACCGGCGGGACCGGCTGCGTGTGGTCTGGCTCGGCCGGCGGAGGGTGCCGGGTGTGGAGCCCGGCTGCGAACTTCGGCTCGAGGGCATGCTGACACTGCGCGACGGGCTTTCCACCATGTTCAATCCCCGCTACGAAATACTGTCCCGCCAGGAGAACGAATGACGCCGTCCGAGACCCCGGATCCCGCTGCTGGGCCTGCCGAGCCCCGGCCCACACCGGAATCCCCGTCCGTGGCCAACCTCGCGGAAGGCTACGCCGTCAAGGCCGGGCTGCACCGCTCCAAGGATGGCAGCATCGACGTGCTCAAGAGTGCGGGCGGCGTTCAGGGCATCGCCGAGAGCATCGTTCCAGGACTCGTGTTCCTCGTGGCGTTCACCGTCACCCGGGAGCTCACCTTGTCCCTGATCGGTGCGCTGGCAGCGGCCGCCGCGTTCACCGTGGCCCGGCTGGTCCAGCGGCGCCCGCTTACACAGGCACTCGCCGGGATCGCCGGCGTCGGAATCTCCGCGTGGCTGGCGAACACGACGGGCAAAGCCGAGGACTTCTATGTCCTCGGGTTCTTTACGAACGCTGCCTACATTACGGGGATGGTTATCTCCATAGCGCTGCGCTGGCCCATCGCCGGACTGCTGTTCGGCTTCATCCGGAACGAGGGTGTGGACTGGGCCCAGGACCCTGTCCGGGTCAAGGCCTACAGCCTTGGGACCTGGGTGATTGTTGCCGTCCTGGCGCTGCGGCTGGTGGTGCAGGTTCCGCTGTACCTCCTCGGCGAGCAAGGCCTGGCGGCGCTGGCCACTACCCGGCTCCTCATGGGTGCACCGCTGTACATCCTGGGTATCTGGGTTGCGTGGCTCATCACCCGGCCCGTTGCGCCGGCCGGGCCTGCACAGCCGGGCCCGGCTTCACAGTCCTAAACAGTCAGTATGGCCGGGGGGCTGGGACGCTCAGCCGTCGAAGCCGTCGTCCTCGGGTGCCTGCTGCTGCAGCTGCTGGGCGACTGCCAGCTCCTCTGGTCCGCGCAGCTCCGGTTCGTGCTCCTGCTGCTGTTCCGGGGACAGCAGCGCCCGCAGCCCGTCTTCGGCGGCAATCGTGGTGACGAAGAACAGTTCGTCGCCGCCGTCGAGCACGTCGTCGCGGCTGGGCGTGATGGGGGCCTGGTCCCGGAGGATGGCCACGAGCGTGGAGTCTTCGGGCCAGTCGATGTCTCCAACCGTGAGCCCGATGACGTGCGAGTCGTGGGGAACGGTGAACTCCACCAGGGAGGAAACCCCCGTCTGTAGGGTGAGCAGCCGGACAAGGTCACCGATTTCCACCGCTTCCTCGACGAGGGCGGTCATGAGTTGCGGGGTGTTGACTGCGACGTCGACTCCCCAGGAATCGTTGAACATCCAGTCGTTCTTGGGGTTGTTCACGCGCCCCACGGTGCGGCCCACGCCGAACTCCGTCTTCGCCAGCAGCGACACCACAAGGTTGACCTTGTCATCTCCGGTTGCTGACACCACCACTTCGGCGTCTTCGAGCTTGGCATCCTGCAGGGTGCTCAGTTCGCAGGCATCTCCGACCAGCCAATGCGCGCCCCGGAGCCCGCTGCGGCCAATCACTTCCGGCTTCAGGTCGATGAGCAGGATCTCGTGTTTGTGGGCGAGCAGCTCACGGGCGATCGAGGAACCGACGCTGCCTGCCCCGACAATGACGACTTTCACTTACTGCTCCTTGGGGGGTTCTTTGGCGAGAATGTGGCCCACCTCGGCGCTGCGGTCCACGCGCAGCATGGCGTGGACGGTGTCGCCTTCCTGGTAGGACGTTCCGGCCCCGGGCAGCATTCCTTCGCCGAACCTGGTGAGGTAGGCAACCCGGATTCCGGCCACCTTTTCGATTTCGGCAACAGTGCGCCCGATCCAGGCCGGATCGAGGTCGATCTCGGCGAGGACCAGGCGGCCGGACGGCTCACGGAAGTCCCCGGCCAGGTGCTGTTCGGGCAGGATCCGCCGCAGGACCTGGTCGGCGCTCCAACGCACTGCCGCGACCGTGGGGATGCCCAGGCGCTGGTAGATCTCGGCGCGGCCGGGGTCGTAGATCCGGGCCACCACGTGGGGGACATGAAACGTTTCGCGGGCAACCCGGGTGGCCAGGATGTTGGAGTTGTCACCGCTGGACACCGCGGCGAAGGCATAGGCCTCGGAGACGCCGGCCTGTTTCAGCGTCTCCCGGTCGAACCCGACGCCGGTCACCTTGCGGCCGGAAAAACCGGTGCGGAGCCGGCGGAAGGCGCGGTCGTCCTGGTCGATGATCGCCACCGAATGGCCTGCATCCTCGAGGGTGTGCGCGAGCGTCGCTCCCACGCGCCCACAACCCATGATCACGAAGTGCGCCACCCGTGCCTCCTCAACTTCTCGCCGACTGCTCCGTAAGACTCTACCGCCGGAATCCTGCCATGACATCGCGTGCGAATCAGACTAGCTTTGTGTGGTGCTGACAATTCTGAATGCCGTGAAGCGTGTGCTGGTGGGGAGGCCCTTCCGGAACGACCGGATGGCCCATACCCTCCTGCCGAAGAGGATCGCGCTGCCCATCTTCGCCTCGGACGCGCTGTCCTCCGTCGCCTACGCACCGGATGAGATCCTCCTCACGCTGGCTCTGGCCGGGGTGAGCGCGGTGGCAGTTTCCCCGCTCGTGGGCCTGGCAGTCATGGTGGTGCTGCTGACGGTCGTGGCGTCCTACCGGCAGAACGTGCACGCCTACCCGTCCGGCGGCGGCGACTACGAGATCGCCAACGTGAACCTGGGAAAGTACGCCGGGCTGACCGTGGCCTCCGCCCTGCTCGTTGACTACGTGCTGACGGTGGCCGTGTCGATGTCGTCAGCGGCGGCCTACCTCACGACGGCGGTTCCGTCGCTGCACGGACAGCAGGCCATGATCGCCACCATCGGCGTCGTGATCCTGGCGCTCGTCAACCTGCGGGGCATCAAGGAAGCGGGCAACGTTTTCGCGGTGCCGACGTATATCTTCATGGCATCCATCCTGGGTATGACCGCCGTCGGCATCTTCCAGGCGGCGACCGGCCAGCTCAGCCAGGCGCCGTCGGCCGCGTTCACCATTGTCCCCGAACCCGGCTTCGACGAGGGCCTGGTGGGGCTGGCCGGCGCCTTCCTTCTGCTGCGTGCCTTTTCGTCCGGCGCCGCCGCCCTCACCGGTGTGGAAGCCATCAGCAACGGCGTGCCGAACTTCCAGAAGCCGAAGAGCAAGAACGCTGCCACCACGCTGCTGCTGCTCGGGATCATCGCCTCGGCCATGCTGGCAGGGATCATCTACCTGGCCAACGCCACCAAGGTGCACATCGTGCTGGACCCGGCCAGGGAGTTTCTGCTCAACGGGGAGCCGCTGCCCGAGGGATACATCCAGAACCCGGCCATCAGCCAGATCGCGCAGACCATCTTCGGCCCCGGCTCCATTCCGTTCTATGTAGTGGTGGCCGCCACTGGCGTTATCCTCGTCTTCGCGTCCAACACCGCCTTCAACGGATTCCCCGTGCTGGGCTCCATCCTGGCCCAGGACGGCTACCTGCCCCGCCAGCTGCGGACACGCGGCGACAGGCTGGCCTTCAGCAACGGCGTGCTGGCCCTGGCCGCCGGAGCGCTGGTGCTCATCCTGTCGTTCAACGCGGACGTCACCAAGCTGATCCAGCTCTACATCGTCGGTGTCTTCATCTCCTTCACGGCCAGCCAGTTGGGCATGATCCGGCACTGGGGGCGCGAGCTGAAACTGGCCAAGGACAAAGCGCTGCGCCGCCGGATGATCAAGTCGCGCACCATCAACATGATCGGCTTCGGCATGACCGCCCTGGTGCTGGTGATCGTACTCATCACCAAGTTCGAGCAGGGCGCCTGGATCGCGCTGCTGTCGATGTTCGTGCTGTTCCTCATTATGTGGAGTATCCGCGCCCACTACGACAACGTGGCCAAGGAGCTGGCGGTGGATGAGGATTCCTCGCCCCGCGCCCTCCCCACCCGCGTCCACGCCGTGTTGCTGGTGTCCCATGTCCGCAAGCCCGTGCTCCGCGCCCTCGCCTACGCGCGGGCCTCCCGGCCGTCCCGGCTGGACGCCGTCACAGTGGACATCAACGCCGAGGAAACAGCCCACACCCTCGCCGACTGGGAGAAACTCGACATCCCGGTTCCGCTGACCATCCTCGCCAGCCCGTACCGCGAGACAGTGACCCCCATCATGGAGTACATCAAGAACATGCGGCGGGACTCTCCCCGGGACCTCATCGTGGTGTACATCCCCGAGTACGTGGTGGGTAAATGGTGGGAGCAGCTGGTCCACAACCAGACGGCCCTCCGCATCAAGACCCGGCTCCACTTTGAGCCGGGCGTCATGGTTGCCAGCGTGCCTTGGCAGCTCAAATCATCCGAAGAAGCGAAGAGACTGCAGGACATTCAATGAGCGCCGAGACCCAGACCCGCACGGATACCGAACTCGTGGTGGATGTGGGGCCCGTGGCCCACGGCGGACACTGCGTTGCCCGCCACGAAGGGCGCGTGGTGTTTGTCCGCCACGCCATCCCCGGGGAAAAGGTGAAAGTCCGGCTGACCGACGCAGGCGAAGGGTCTAAATTCTGGCGGGCTGACACGGTGGAAGTGCTCGAAGCCTCTCCTGAGCGGGTGCCGCATTTCTGGCAGGTGGCCGATTCCGGGCGGGCGTGGTCCCATGGCCACCCGCCGGTTGGCGGTGCAGAGCTGGGCCACGTCTCACTGGAACATCAGCGGCGCCTCAAGGCCCAAGTCCTGGCGGAACAGCTCAAGCGGCTCGCCGGCGTCGAACATCCCCCGGTTGCCGAGGGCACCGTGGAGGCCGTGGGCGGTGCCTTCGTGGGCGGTGAACAGAACCACGGTGAACAAAACGACGGCGAACAGAACGGGGCCGCGGGCCTCGGCTGGCGCACCCGGGCAAGCTTTGCCGTGACGCCCGGCGGGAAGCTGGGCATGCACGCGCACCGGTCCGACCAGGTCATTGCCATCCGCGAGATGCCGCTGGCGGTGCCCGGCATCAACGGGCTCAGGCTGTGGGACGTTGATCTGCAGGGTATTGAACGGGTGGAAGTGGCCGCCCCCGCCAACGGATCGCGGCCGCTTGTCCTGCTGGCTCCGGCCCCCGGCACCCGCGCGAAGCGCCTCAATGCCATCCTGGCCCAGCTGCCCGCCGACGTCTCCGTGGCGAGTTTCGATCCCGTCAAGGGGGAAGTGCTGCAGCTCCGCGGACGTACCTGGGTGCAGGAATCGGCGGCCGGGCACGAGTTCCGGGTCACCGGGGAAGGCTTCTGGCAGATTCACCGGGATGCGCCGGACACCCTCGTAGGTGCGGTCAAGGCATTCCTGCACGACGGCGGATACCTGGAGCCGGGTGCCGTGGTGACTGATCTGTATGCCGGGGCAGGACTGTTCACGGCCGCACTGGCCGACGCCGTGGGGGTCACCGGTTCCGTGCTGTCCGTTGAAGGTTCGCCGGGAACCAGCCGTGATGCCCGAAAGAACCTGCACGGGGCACCGCAGGTGGAGATTATCCAGGGCCGCGTCGAACGCGTACTGCGCCAGAAGCCCCGCAACTTTGACGCCCTGGTCCTGGATCCGCCCCGCGCCGGTGCAGGCAAGGCAGTGGTCAGCCAGCTGATGGCGGCGGGCCCCAGGGCCATCGCCTATGTCTCCTGTGATCCGGCGTCCTTCGCCCGGGACCTGGGCTATTTCCAGCAGGGCGGCTGGTCGCTCGCGGGGCTGCGCGCGTTCGACCTCTATCCCCATACCCACCACATGGAGACAGTGGCGTTGCTGACGCCCCGCCGCTGATGTGACTAGGATGGGCGTAGTAGTCCCACGTCGCGCCCCGGATTCCCGGCTGACCCCATGCTCTTTTGTATGACCTTGTACTAATTAGGATGACCTAACTAGCAAGCGGTCTACCGCGCGACAAAGATGAAACTGTTGCGAGAGGAGTCCTGCGATGAGCATTGTGGACAGCTTCGGTTCAAAAGGCAAACTTAATGTAGCCGGTACCGAATACGAAATTTTCCGGTTGAACTCCGTTGAAGGTGCAGAAAACCTTCCGTTCAGCCTCAAGGTATTGCTTGAAAACCTGTTGAGGACCGAGGACGGCGCGAACATCACGGCCGATCACGTCCGAGCATTGGCCGGCTGGGATCCCAACGCCCAGCCCGACACTGAAATCCAGTTCACGCCGGCGCGCGTGATCATGCAGGACTTCACTGGCGTGCCCTGTGTTGTAGACCTCGCCACCATGCGTGAGGCAGTCAAGGAGCTCGGCGGTGACCCCAAGCGGGTGAACCCGCTGGCACCCGCAGAGATGGTGATCGACCACTCGGTGCAGATCGACGCCTTCGGTAACTCCGGCGCACTGGAGCGCAACATGGAGATCGAATACCAGCGCAATGGTGAGCGCTACCAGTTCCTGCGCTGGGGCCAGACCGCGTTTGACGACTTCAAGGTCGTCCCGCCGGGAACGGGCATCGTGCACCAGGTCAACATAGAGTATTTGGCCCGCACGGTCATGACCCGCGAAGTGGACGGAGCGCTGCGCGCCTACCCGGACACCTGCGTCGGCACCGACTCCCACACCACCATGGTCAACGGCCTGGGTGTCCTGGGCTGGGGCGTTGGCGGCATCGAAGCCGAGGCGGCCATGCTGGGCCAGCCCGTTTCCATGCTGATCCCGCGCGTTGTCGGCTTCAAGCTGACCGGCTCCATCCCGGCCGGCGCCACCGCCACCGACGTCGTCCTGACCATCACCGAGCAGCTGCGCAAGCACGGCGTTGTGGGCAAGTTCGTGGAGTTCTACGGCGAAGGTGTGGCGGCAGTGCCGCTGGCCAACCGCGCCACCATCGGCAACATGAGCCCCGAATTCGGTTCCACCGCCGCAATGTTCCCGATCGACGACGTCACACTGGAGTACCTGCGCCTGACCGGCCGCTCGGACGAGAACGTCGCCCTGGTGGAGTCCTACGCGAAGGAACAGGGCCTCTGGCACGATCCCTCCCACGAGATCAAGTTCTCCGAGTACCTCGAGCTGGACCTGTCGACGGTTGTTCCCTCCATCTCCGGCCCGAAGCGTCCCCAGGACCGCATTGTGCTCACCGAGGCCAAGGACGAATTCCGCCACGACCTTAAGAACTACGTCTCCCACGACGCGAACGCCGGGACCCTGGACGAGTCCCTGGAAGAGACCTTCCCGGCCTCCGATCCGCCCTCCTTTACGCAGGCCGACACGCACGTGACGGACACGGACCGCGTGCCCCCCATCTACTCTGCGGCGCACGGCGCAGCCGGCCGGATCTCCAACGCCGTCGCGGTGAAGACCGAAGACGGCCGCCAGTTCGAACTTGACCACGGCGCAGTTGCCATCGCGTCGATCACGTCTTGCACCAACACGTCCAACCCCTCCGTGATGTTGGCCGCCGCCCTGCTGGCCCGCAACGCCGTTGACAAGGGCCTGACCTCGAAGCCGTGGGTCAAGACCTCCGTTGCTCCCGGTTCGAAGGTAGTCACCGACTACTACGAGAAGTCCGGCCTCACCCCGTACCTGGAGAAGCTCGGCTTCTACATCGTGGGTTACGGCTGCGCCACCTGCATCGGCAACTCCGGTCCGCTGGACGCCGAAATTTCCGAAGCCATCCAGGCCAACGACCTTTCCGTCACGGCTGTCCTGTCCGGTAACCGCAACTTCGAAGGCCGCATCAACCCGGACGTGAAGATGAACTACCTGGCGTCCCCGCCGCTGGTCATCGCCTACGCCCTGGCCGGTACCATGGACTTCGACTTCGAGACCGACCCGCTGGGCAAGGACGACGCCGGCAACGACGTCTTCCTGAAGGACATCTGGCCCAACCCGGTCGAGGTCCAGCAGGTCATCGATTCCTCGATCGACAAGGAAATGTTCGCCCGCGGCTACGAGGGCGTCTTCGATGGCGACGAGCGCTGGAAGGCACTCGACACGCCGGCCGGCGACACGTTCGCCTGGGATGAGAAGTCCACGTACGTCCGGAAGCCCCCGTACTTCGAGGGCATGCAGGCCCAGCCGGAGCCCGTCAAGGACATCACCGGCGCCCGCGTGCTGCTCAAGCTCGGCGATTCGGTCACCACCGACCACATCTCCCCGGCGGGCTCTTTCAAGTCGGACACCCCGGCCGGCCAGTACCTGCTGGCCAACGGCGTGGACCGCAAGGACTTCAACTCCTACGGCTCACGCCGTGGCAACCACGAAGTCATGATCCGCGGTACGTTCGCGAACATCCGGATCAAGAACCAGCTGCTGGACGGCGTCGAGGGTGGCTTCACCCGCGATTTCACCCAGGCGGACGGCCCGCAGGCCTACGTCTACGACGCAGCCCAGAACTACCAGGCTGCCGGCACCCCGCTGGTGGTTCTGGCAGGCAAGGAGTACGGCTCCGGCTCGTCCCGTGACTGGGCAGCCAAGGGCACCGCGCTCCTGGGCGTCAAGGCAGTCATCGCCGAAAGCTACGAGCGCATCCACCGCTCCAACCTGATCGGCATGGGCGTCCTGCCGCTGCAGTTCCCGGCCGGCGAGTCCGCTGCCACCCTGGGACTGACCGGCACGGAAACGTTCGCAGTTGAGGGCGTCACCGCCCTGAACGAGGGAACCACGCCGAAGACGCTCAAGGTGACGGCCACGGCAGAAGACGGCTCGGCCAAGTCCTTCGACGCGGTCCTGCGCATCGATACCCCGGGTGAAGCCGACTACTACCGCAACGGCGGCATCCTGCAGTACGTGCTTCGGCAAATTAGCGGTTCTTGAGCTGATTGGCTCGGATACCAGAGAATCTGGTCGCTGACTCGCTTTCACCGGCGGTCACACTAGAGTCTCGCACAAGTGCCCCGTCAGGCTTCGGCCTGGCGGGGCACTTGCTGTTCACGGTGATGGAGTAGTGGCCGGTACGTGTCCGACTCATGTTGATCCGTCCTGTGTCCTGAGCTGCCTGGTAAGGCTCGCCGCCACACGAGGCTAGAAGTTGGCTGCCTCCTGCGGAAGGTTTGATGGCGTCGCAGGAGGCCTGCGCGATCGTGAAGGGTTCATGCTTCTTCTCGTTCTACTTTCGTGGATTTGCCCAGTGCGACGGGAGGATTGAGCCGGCGGGACAGCGGATCGACTTCTCGCGCGCCCGGCGCATGCCGTGCGGCGTGTGCGGTCATGGTTGGCGCGTCTATCTGGACTGGCTCGATCGATAGGAGCAGGCGATGGAGACGTGCGAGGAGCGAACGATGACAGGCCTGCCGCCAGATGGTCGAGTTCGGATCGCTGACTTGCCAGCAGTCGCGTCTGGGCCTGGCGTGCTGAACTTTGGGCGTCCTCTACTCGGATCCCGAGGCCCTTCCCGACGGCGGAGTCTGGGCAGAAGCTCTCGTAGTCTTCAAAGACCGAGCCTGGACTCATCGCGTAGGTGCAGAACGGATGGATCGTCTTGCCCGTGAGACGGTTCGTCCGTTCGAGGAAGCGGGGGCCGGCCCGCGCGCGCCTGGGGGATACCCCTCGCATGATCAGCGGTACTCGGGTGTTCCAGATCGGGCTGCTCAGCAGCTCGGTGCTGTACCGCGGCTGATCCCGATATTCGGCTCAAAGTGGAACCTATCGGGGATGCACGGCGAGTAATACGATGTTCACTCGGGGGTGATCTGTGATGGCAATCGACGTCCTTTTGGATGGAAAGGCCGTCCCGGTCGACGAGGCGGTGTTCAGGACGCTTCTCGACAATTCGGTGGCGGGAACCTACAAGGGCTATGAGAAGGCGCTCGATTCGCACCGAATCAAGTTCGCCGACCTCGTTTGGCTTGCCGATAAAGGCGACATCCCATATTCCCTGTTTTTCGCTCCGTTTGCTCTGGTTCAGGAGCAAGTAAAGAAGAAGACCGAGAAGTTGCTCGCGGGACTGAGCAAAGACACGTTCTCGCTAGGGTCGCGCTCCAAGGTGGAGCTGCGGGATGTCGAACTGATCGTCAAGGACCTGATCCGAAAGCAGCAGCTCATCCGGAAGCACGATGAGTCGCTCCAGCGGAACAAAATTGTGGGCGTGCTCCGTGATGACGGCACATCGATCGAGGCTGACGCAGCACGGCTTATGGCGGCCATAGGCCTTTCTCACGAGGCAGTCCGTGCTTGCAAAAGCAAGGAGAAGGCGCTCGATCTCATGATCGACCGTCTCGAAGCCAGCCAAGTCTTGGTGTCGCGAAGTGTCCAGCACTACATGCCGCAGCGCTTGACGCACGTCAAGTTCAGTGGCATGACGATCCGAGACAACAAGGTCCCGTTTATCTTTCTGGCAGGAGGAGACCACGGGGACGACCAGGAGCCTGACGGTCGGACCCTCTTTACTCTTGCGCTGATGACGGTGCTGGTAGCTCGAAGAATATTTGCTCCAATGACTTGGGACGGCGGCAGCGCTGAGACGGATCCCGGGCGGGAGTACGATATCGCTGGTGCAATGCTGATGCCCCGCGAGCGGTTTGAGGCGATTGGACCCAGGTCGCCCGACGACATGAGGATCGCGTCGGACGAGTTCAAGGTCACTCCCAGCGCCGTCGCGGTACGCGCGATGAGGCTGGGAACGATCAGTGCTGAGACCGCGACCGGCTACCTTGCGCAGTTGCGAGAGGAGTTTCGGAGCCTCCCCAAGGGCGGTCCTCGAAATCGGATTCTCCCTGAGAACGCTGTTCGCAAGTACAACGGGAAGGAGCTCAGTCTGCGAATGCTGCACGCGCTCGATAATCAGAGCATCTCACCAGGTGAGTTCTGCCGTGCAGTTTGCTTGAACCACCTCAAGCCATCCCAGATCGACGACCTCAGGCGGGCTCTCGGATGAGCGATTTCGGGCGACGGTACGTTGTCGACACGCGCTCTCAGCCAGCTTGGGAGGCAGCGACGAGCGAGCGAGTATTTTCTGGAGAGTGCCGTCATACCAGAGGCTGTACTGCGCGAGGCTAATGGTTTTCCAGACATCAAATCTCTGCGAGACAACGTCCATCCGACGACGCCAAGGGTGCTTCAACTGCTGGTCGAAGTCATGGCCACGGTGCCGGACACCGACACGCGGCTGGTCAACCTTTATGCCAACCTCGGCAACGCCGACCCGCTGGTCATCGCATGCGCCCTGGAGGGCCAAGAACACGACAGCCAGTACCTATTGGCACCGGAGTGGTTTGTCGTCACGGGCGATGAGGCAGTTCGAGACAAAGCGGAGGAGTTCGGGCTGAAGGTGCTCAGTAACTCCCAGTTCGCTGCGCTCATCGACGGAGCCGGGTCAGAACAGCTAGGATCGCGCGGAAGTATGTGAGCGATGTCCGCCGAGCCCAGTCGCCTTCAGCTGTTCCTCCGGGACATCCGCCTCGTGTTCCTGGGTCGCAGCCGCGAGGTTCCAGGAGAGCCGGGCAGCCTGCTGGAGGGGATGGTGCTGGGGGACCGGTCCCGCAACTTGCCACTGTTCAGCTCGGTCATGACCACCACCTCCCTGACACACCTGACAGCCGTCTCCGGCAAGAAAATCTGGAAATTACATGGGTTCAAATCGGGGCAATTTCGCGCATTTCCGCAGATCAAAGCCATTTGTCCTACCCATCTCGGGCAAATAGTTTGTGACCACCAATGTTCAATTTTGGGTATTCGATGCGCCGTCGAGACTTCAACCGGCCCGCGAACTTCTGCTGACCGGCATCGGGCCGCGGCCCTTGAGAGTCGCACCTTGGGGAGAGGAGCCCACCGTCGGCGCATACTGCTGTTCCACGAACCTGCAGTTGCTCAGCGGCTGACATCACGGTCGGACCAAGGCTCCCTTGAAGCTCCCTGGGGCAGAGAAAATCCCCAAGTGGGCATCGTTGCCTCTATGACGCGCGCAAGCGTCTGCTCATTCCAGAGCACGGACTGCGTCTGTTGGTAATCGAGAAGTCCGCGTTCGTCATCAGGTCGAAGCGGATCGTACGCGACCGGCAGTACCACTCCTGAGGAAGCGGCCGCCAGCTAGAGAAGAATTCAAAGGCGATGACCGGCGGATTCAAGTCCGGCTGTCCTCCAACCGGAGGCGACGACGCCAGGGCAGACGCGATAGCGCCGCACCGGCAAAGCATTAGCATGCTGGCTACCCCACCCGCCTGAACGCCCTTCATGACAACAGCAGGGTGAATGTAGGGCTGGCTCTTTTGTGCGCCAGATTACAGACCAACATCTTGAGCGCGCCTAGGTTGAAACGACAGGCGTGCAGTTGCACGTTCCCGCTTCGATGAGGAGGCTTCCATGCAGTTCAATAGCTCCACGACAGCCCTTGTTTTGACTGATCCGCAGAATGATTTCCTCAGCCCCGAGGGCGTGACCTGGGAGCTGGTGGGGAAGAGCGTTGAGAAGAACAACACGGTCGAACATATCGAGCAGTTGCTTGTCAGCGCCAAGTCAGGTGGCTATGAGGTGTTTGTATCTCCCCACTATTACTTCCGCACGACCACCAGTGGGAATTTGGCGGAACGCTGGGAAAGAAGATGCATGAGATCGGGATGTTTGACCGTCCCGGTCCCTTGGACTTGGAGGGTTTCAAGGATTCAGGTGCTGACTGGCTCGACCGATTCAAGCCCTATCTGCAGGATGGAAGGACCGTTGTATGCAGCCCTCACGAGGTTTACGGCCCTGAGCAGAACGACCTTGTCCTTCAGCTGCGTAAACGCGGGATCAGCCAAGTTATCCTGGCAGGAATGTCCGCCAACCTTTGCGTTGAAAGCCACCTCCGCGAACTGCTCGAACAGGGCTTTGAAGTAGCTGTCGTGGCCGACGCTACGGCCGCCGCGCAGCACCCTGAGCTGGGCGACGGATATGAAGCTGCCCTCGTTAATTTCAACTACATTGCCGGGGCGGTGCTGTCCACAGAAGATGCAGTCCGCGAACTGGCTATTTGACTCGAGGCGTGTCCGGCGGGTGCCTTGCACCTTGCTGATCCTGACCGAGTCAGTAAGGGTGTGATGATGACCAGTAGACCCATAGCAGACTACGGACTGCTCTCTGACTGCCGCTCAGCGGCCTTGGTAAGTGCTGCAGGGTCTGTGGACTGGCTGTGCCTGCCACGCTTTGACAGTCCCTCGGTTTTTGGTCGCCTGTTAGGTGATGAAGCAGGTTTCTGGTTCATCCGTCCCGTTGCGGAATTCACATCAACACGGCGGTATTCCGGTCCCACGATGGTCCTCGAGACATCTTTTCGCACGGCCGAGGGGTCCGTTACCGTGACCGACGCGCTGGCTCTCGGGGACGGGAACAGGGAGCATGACCTTGGTGCAGGATCACCGGGCGCATTATTACGGCGGGTCTCCTGCGCCCAGGGAACCGTCGAGCTTGACGTCGTCTTTGCCCCGCGACCGGAATATGGTCTGATCCGGCCGTTCGTCCGCACAGGACCAGACGGGATTCTCGTCAGGGGCGGTGCCGACGTTCTGTTCTTTTCTACCTCCGTCCCATTCACCGTCGACGGCGACGTCGCACATGCCCGCATGGCCCTGCGTGAGGGTGATGTCCTGGGATTTGCCCTCCATCACTCACACAGCTGGGAGGACGCACCATCATTCTGGACGCAGGAGGAAATCTCCCGACGGCTTGCTGACACCGTGCAGGGCTGGACAAGCTGGTCCAAGGTGCACCAGAACTACACCGGCCCCTGGCAGGACCTGGTCGCTCTGAGCGGAAGGGTGCTGCAGGCTCTGACGTTCCACCCCACCGGGGCGATCGTGGCCGCCCCCACCACGTCTCTGCCAGAGGTCACCGGGGGCCAGCGCAACTGGGACTACCGCTATACATGGGTTCGGGACGCAAGCATGACGCTGCAGGCGCTATGGGTTTCCGCCTGCCCGGACGAGGCCGGGAAGTTTTTCCGTTTTCTGGCGACGGCTGGCTCCGGGCAGCTGGGGGAGGGTGAAGAGCTGCAGATCATGTACGGGGTCGGTGGTGAACGTGACCTGTCAGAACGTGAACTGCCCCACCTTCCGGGGTGGCGTTCAAGTGCGCCGGTCCGGGTAGGGAACGCTGCCTGGCGGCAGCGCCAGCTCGACGTCTATGGGGAACTGCTCGACGCCGCCGCGACGCTCCCTGAGTATCTCGCCGACATGGACCCGGACACCCGCAGGTTCCTTGCCGATGTCGCCGACGCTGCCGCGTCACGATGGCAATCCCCAGACCAGGGGATCTGGGAGGTCCGGGACGAGCCACGCCACTACCTCTACTCCAAGCTCATGTGCTGGGTCGCCGTGGACCGCGCCATTGCCATTGCAGACCTCCTCGACGCCAGGGACCGGGTTCCGCACTGGCAGGATGCCCGGAAACGGATTGCCTCGGCGATACAAGCCGAAGGCTGGAGTGAGACTGCCAACGCCTACACCCAGGCGTTCGGCTCCGATGAGCTTGATGCTTCGGCACTGATGCTCTCCATCGTGGGATTCCTGCCTGCTGATGACCCCAGGATGCTGGCAACCATTGACGCGATCGAGCGGCATCTGACCGACGGGCGAGGCCTAGTGTACCGCTACGCCGGTGAAGACGGTCTCCCCGGAAGCGAAGGCACTTTCCTGATATGTACATTCTGGCTCGCCCATGCCCTCGCCCTTGCCGGGTCGGTTCAGCGGGCCCGGGCGGTCTTTGAATGCGCTGCGGGCTTCGCTACGGGGCTGGGCTTACTGTCTGAAGAGGTCGCTGCCGACAGCAGCGAGCTACTGGGAAATTTCCCACAGGCGTACAGCCACATCGGACTGGTCAACGCAGCCTGGGCAATCAGCCGGGCCGAGGACAAGGACCGCCAGTCCGGGAAGTCCGGCGTCAGCGGAGCACGCGGCTAAGGCGTGGGGGACGTCACAAGGGAACAACGGCGGGCCATATATCGCTTTGCGGCGCTGGTAATCTTCATCGCGGTTGCGGCCGCCGCTGCCTGGTTGTTCCCGCTCCCGTCCCTCGGAGAACTGCAGGGCTATTTCTCGAACACCCGATGGGGTCCAGTCCTCTTTGTCCTTGGGTACGCCGTGCTGACCCTCTCGCCCGTACCCAAGAATGTCCTGTCCATAGGCGCCGGGGCGGTCTTTGGCTTCGCTGCCGGAATTGGAGTGGTCATTGCTGCTGCCTTGCTCGGATCCACCGCAGCCTTTTGGCTCGGTCGCTAGTTGGGGCGGGAAGTCATGGAAAAATTCACCGGAGTCAAGGTGCAGAAACTGGACGAAGTGCTCCGCCGGCGGGGATTCGCCGCGGTGGTCGGTGTCCGGCTCGTACCGGTGCTGCCGTTCACAGCGATCAACTATATGGCCGGTCTCACCTCAGTTACATGGCGGCCTTACTTCTTCGGCACCGCCATCGGCATCCTCCCCGGCACGGTCAGCTTCGTGACGCTGGGCGCCTTCGGCCTGCAGCTCGGATGGCAGGTCCAGGCCGCTGCGGCGGCACTGGGACTGCTGACTCTTGTCGGGCTGATAACAGCTGTCCGCCGGCGACGGAAGGATGCTCGAAATGTTTGATGCTGCGCTGCGGCCCCGGATAGCCCCCGTTCTGGACCGGATGGCGCCTGCCATGGATCGCCCATGGATCACCCCGGACCGGCTTACAGGGCTGAACCTGGTGATGGGCCTGGCCAGTGCCGGGCTGGCCGCAACGCAGTGGTGGCTTCCGGCGCTGGCTGCGTGGCTGTTATGCCGGCTGGCTGACGGCCTGGACGGGCCGCTTGCCCGGCTCAGGCGCCGACGGTCAGGTAAGGAAGATCCTGGTCAGGGCGGGTTCTGGGACATCAGCGCGGACTTCGTCGTCTACGGCTCCACCGTCGTCGGGGTGGGCATAGGCGCCACGTCGGCCTTCGGCTCGCCGTGGCTGCCGTTCCTGCTGGTCCTCTTCGCCTACTACATCAACGGAGCAGTTTTCCTTGCGTTCTCCTCAATCGCCGAGAAGACCGGACGCCAGCTCGACGATGGCCGCTCACTGTCCTTTCTGGGCGGACTGGCTGAGGGGGCTGAGACCGTGGTGGTGCACAGCCTGTGGCTGATCTTCCCGGAGTTCGCCTGGGTGATCGCCGCCGTCTGGGCCCTTCTGGTTGGGGTCAGTGCTGCCCACCGGATCCTGGCAGGGTACCGGGCTTTGGGCTGATCCGGCGGCCGTCGATGGCCAGCCGCCGGATCCTGCTCAACACCTTTATGGCAGTGCCCGTGAGCGGGGAAGCCAGGCGTTCCCGGACATCCAAAACGGCGGCGTTCCACACACCGTCGGAGTAGGTGGGGTAGGCGTGGGTGGCACCGGCGATGTCTGAGGTCCGCAGCTTCTTGTGTACGGCCAGGGACAGCTCGGCAAGGGATTCCCCTGCCCGGGGGCCCACGATCGTACCTCCGATGACACGGCCGCCGCGCCCCACCAAAAGGCGTGTGAAACCGTCGGTCCTGTCCTCGGTGATGGCCCGGTCCAGATGTGAATGCCACACGGTCCGGGATACTTCTGACTGCCCCTCCTCGGATGCGGTGCTTGTCACGGCGGCGATTTCGGGTGAGGTGTAGGTGACCCGTGGGACCGCGGTGCTGATCCGTCGTCGGAGGCCGAGCACCGCATTGGATGCTGCCACGCTGGCGTGGACGCCGGCCAGATGCGTGAACTGCGGGTGTGTGGTGACATCTCCTGCCGCCCAGATCAGGGGATTAGAGGTCCGCATGTGTGAATCAGTGATCACATGCCCGCGGTCATCGAGGCTGACGCCCACGCGTTCGAGCCTAAGGTTAACGGTCCGCGGGGTGCGGCCCGTTGCCAGCAGCACGGTGGAAACATCCAAAGCAGTTCCGTCCGCCAGCTGCAGCCGCACACCGTCCCCGAGGCTGGTTGCCTTGGTGAAGGTCGTGTTTTCCAGGATCTTCACGCCGTCGGCCTTCAGGCTTTCCCGCACAATGTCCACCGCCTCCGGGATCTCTTTGGCCAGGATCCGGGAGCGGACGATCATGGTGACATCAGATCCCAGCCGGGCGAAGGCCTGGCCCAGTTCACAGGCACTCGGTCCGCCGCCGAGGATGGCAAGCCGGTCCGGCAGCGCGGCGAGGTCCCAGACCGTTTCGGAGGTGACGGTCAGGGCAGGGTCTAATCCGGGAATGCCTGGCCGGGCGGGCTCCCCGCCGGTTGCTATCAGGGCCTGCCGGAACCGGAGGGGGCGTCCGTCCAGGTCGGCGGTCCCGGGACCGGTGAAGGTCACCCGCCCCGAGAGGACTTCGACGCCGGCTTGTTCCAGAGCCTCCGGTGTATCCACGGGCTCGATGGTCCGGATTGCCGTGGCGATGCGTTCCCGCACTGCGGGGAAATCCGGTTCCTGGCCGGCCTGCATCCGCAAGGTCCTCGCCGGCGCCGCAGCGGAGAGGAGCGTCTTGGAAGGGACGCAGCCGGTCCACAGGCAGTCACCGCCCGTGCGCTCCTGCTCCACCAGGACGGTGCGGGCACCGAAACCGGCTGCGGTCTTGGCCCCGACGATTCCCGCTGTGCCTCCGCCGAGGACCAGGAAGTCAATAATTCGGTCAGTGGGTGCCATGATGAAGATCCTTACGGTCGTTGCCGCCTGCTGCCATGGAGGACTCCCGGCATGCCCGGTGTATTCCCTTGATCCAAGGAGCGAGTCATCCCCGACAAGTACACAGCATTCGCGCCGTTTTACGATGCCCTCTCCGGCGAATATCCCGTTTACCGTGCCGGAAGGGTCCGCGGAATCGGCGCGCTGACGCCACAGCCAGGGGAGCAGGTCCTGGACCTGGGCTGCGGAACCGGGCTCAATTTTCCGTTGCTCCAGGACCGGGTAGGTCCTTTGGGAACGATAGTAGGAATCGACCGCAGCGCCCGGATGCTGGAGCAGGCCCGCCGACGCGCCATCAAGGCTGGATGGGACAACGTCATCCTCATCCAAGCCGACGCCCTTCTCCTGGATCCGGCAGCCGTCCGCGCCACGATCCAAGGGCAGGGAGGATCCGGGACCTCCGATGCAGCCCTGGCCACCTATTCGCTCTCGCTGATGCCGGAATGGCGGAAAGCCTGGGCCAATCTGAGAGAGCTGCTGCGCGATGATGCCAGGGTGGCCGTGGTGGACATGCAGGAGCCGGTGGGATGGGCCCGGCTGCTCACTCCCTTGGCACGGGCAGCCTGTGCCCTGGGCGGCGCGGACATAGCAGCACACCCCTGGCAGGCCGTCGAGGAGGACTGCACCGGCCTCATTCGGGACTCAGCCCGGGCAGGACATCTGCAGATCCGCGCGGGCACGCTCCGGGGGGCCCTTTCCTGAACACTTGCGAAGGAGCGCGCCCTGTGTGCCCCAGATTACTTAACCGTGCTGCGGCGGGGCCGTAGGGTTGCCGGTATCACCGCGGCATCACAGCAGCGAGACGAAAGGCAGGCCATGACTCCGGAAGCCACCGTCCCGCACCATGTGCCCAAGCCCTGGCTGAGCCGCCGTGCCGGCAGGGGAGTGCGGCGTGGAACAGCAGCTGCGGGGAAGATCGCCGCGCTGCTTCGCAGCCTTGAACTGGGGACCAGACCTGTCCATCCGGAGAGCCGTGCCGCGCTGGACCGGCGCTGGTCCGAGCTGCCCGAGCACGTAAAAACCCCTGCCCAGCTGCTGGGCAGGACAGCGGTGGGATGCGAAGGAACCCATGGCGTCTTTCCCAAATGCAACCTGACCTGCACCCCGTGTTACCACTCAGCAGATGCGAACAAAGTGCCGATCGACGGCGGCCACACCGTGCGGGGAGTGAAGGAACAGCTGGCGTTCCTCCGCCGTCTGCGCGGACCCCGCGGCCACGCCCAGCTGATCGGCGGCGAAGTAAGTCTGCTGCCCGCCGGGGACCATGCAGCTGCCCTGCTTGCCATGCGTGCCGCCGGACGGGAACCGATGTCCATGACGCACGGAGACTTCGATTACCAGTACCTGCTGGATGTTGCGCTGGAGCCGACCGGCAGGGCGCGGTTTCGGAAGGTATCGTTTGCCGCCCATTTTGATTCCCTGATGCGTGGCCGCAGGGGAGTGCCCCGTCCGCTGACCGAGGCTGAGCTAAACCCGTTCCGCGAACGGTTCGCCGCGATGTTCACGGACCTTAAAAGGGACCACGGGATCAGCTCCTACATCGCCCACAACATGACCGTCACCCCGGCCAACATTGACCTTGTGGCCGGGGTAACAACCGCCGTGCTCGACATGCCTTTCGACATGCTGTCCTTCCAGCCAGCCGCCTACATCGGCGATGACAGGAGATGGGGGAAGGGCTTCACCGACGTCACCATCGACGCCGTCTGGGACCGGATCGAGGAGGGCGCCGGGCAGCGGATTCCCTGGCAGGGCACCCAGTTCGGCGATGTGCGCTGCAACCGGACCGCCGTGGTTTTACGGGCCGGGGAAAACCAGGCCCCGCTGCTGGATCCGGCCGACCACAAGGACCTCGACGCACGGGACCGGCTGCTGGCCCACTTCGGCGGAATGTATTTCGGCGGGACGCCACACTGGATCGTCGCCGTAAAAGTCATCAGGGCCTTGCTGGCCCACCCCCGCGACGTCCCCGTGATTCTTGGTCTCGGTCAGCGTCTGGCCAGCCGCGCCGGCGGCCTGCGCCGAATCCTCGCTGCTGCCCGGGCAGGCCGGTTGGCCTTCAGAACATTCGTCGTCCATAACTTCATGGACGCAGCCGACGTCGCGCCCGCCTGGGACCTGATGGGCAAGGGCGTGGCCAGTGAAGACCCAAAAATCCGTGAAGTCCAGGAACGGCTGGGCGCCTGCATGTACACCATGAGCCATCCCGAAACCGGCCAGCTCGTCCCTGCCTGCGTCCAGCATTCGGTGCTGGACCCGGCCGAAAACGCAGGCCTGCGCAAACTGCTCCCCCTCACCCCCAAAGTCAGGACAGAACCTTGAAGCCAGCCCTCCTCGTTCGCCACCGGACCCTGCTCGCGGCGGCTGCAGCTGGACTGCTGCTCCTGAGCAGTTGCGCGGCGGTACCCGCAGAACAATCGGAACCCGAGAACTGGGACGAGGTCGCCTCCGCCGCGAAGGGACAAACAGTCAAGCTGTGGATGTACGGCGGTGACACACAAGGCAATTCCTACGTGGACGAGCACCTCATCCCTGCTGCCGCCGATGAAGGCATCACGCTGGAACGCGTCCCGGTAGCTGACACCAAGGACGCCCTGAACCGTGTCCTGACCGAGATCCAGTCCGGCACCACCGACGGCGAGGTGGACCTCGTCTGGGTCAACGGAAACAACTTCGGCACCGGCAAGGAGGCCGGGGCGTGGGACTGCGGCTGGACCTCGCTGCTGCCCAACATGGAACTCACCAACCCGGCGGATCCGCTGCTCTCGGAGGACTTTGGGACTCCGGTGGACGGCTGCGAAGCCCCCTGGAGCAAAGCGCAATTTACCATCGTGTACAACTCCGCGGCCGTCCCCGAGCCACCGACCACCCTCGCCGGCCTGCTTGAGTAGGTCAGGGCGAACCCGGGACGCTTCACATACCCGGCGCCGCCGGACTTCACTGGCTCCGTCTTTACGCGGGAAGTGCTCTATAGCGTATCCGGTGGCTACGCCAAGGTGCCGCTGGCCTTTGACCAGGACGCATTTGACAGGCTCAGTCCCGCCCTCCTGAACGAACTTGAAGACCTGAAACCATCCCTCTGGCGGCAGGGATCCACCTACCCGAAGTCTTCCGGTGAGCTTGATGCGCTTTATGCAGGGGGACAGGTGGATTCCACCATGACGTACGGGCCGGCGACGCTGACCAAGCTGGTGGCGGATGGAACATACCCGGCTACGACCAAAGTGCTCACCCTGGACGAGGGAACCGTCGGCAATGCAAGCTTTCTGGCCATTCCTTCAACCTCGGGCCAGCGCTCCGGAGCCATGGTAGTGGCCAATATCGCCTTGTCAGAGGAGCAGCAGGCCACAAAGGCGGACCCCAGGATCTGGGGACAGTTCCCCGTCCTTGATTCCGACGCACTCAGCCCTGAGGGCCGTGCCCTGTTCGAACAGCTCCCGACATCACCCGTGGTGCCGGGCTATGAAGTGCTGTCAAAGAACGCGAACCCGGAGCTTGCCGCTGAGTGGGTGCCTGCTCTGGATGAGGCCTGGCGGAGGCAGATCCTTGCCGGCGGCTGAGGTCCTGACAGCCCGGACCCGGCCCCGGCCGCGGACGGCGGCCGGTCACGGGACTAAGGCCCGCGTCCAGGGGCTGCTCCTTGCGGTCCCCGCTGTCCTGCTTGT
Source organism: Arthrobacter sp. ISL-72 (assembly GCF_018613755.1). Taxonomy (GTDB): domain Bacteria; phylum Actinomycetota; class Actinomycetes; order Actinomycetales; family Micrococcaceae; genus Arthrobacter. Next base: position 50,691 of record NZ_JAGGPP010000015.1, on the reverse strand, counting down.
CGCCTTCGTGGTGGTTGGCGGGTCAGCCATGGTCGCGGCCCAGAGTCTGGGGCTGATGCCGCTGGTTGGCAGGCCGGAACTTTCGACGGCGGCCTACACGGCCCATGGCGGTGACCTCCTGGTTGGAGTGGGGCTCTCGCTGGCCATCGCTGGAGCGTCCACTGTCCTGGCGTGCCTGATCGGGTTCGCGGCAGCCCTGATCATGATGCAGGGCAGGTGGTGCGGAAAGCTCGTGGCGGCCATGAGCTCACTGTCCATCCCCGTTCCCCACATTGTGGGGGCAGCCACGGCAGGTTTGCTGCTGGCCGATTCCGGGCTGCTGGCCAGGGTTTTTGGTGCAGCAGAGCGTTGGCCCGACGTCGTGGGAGGTCAGTGGTGGCTGGCCGTCATTTTTGAGTACGCATGGAAGGAGTCAGCGTTCGTGGGACTCGTCGTGGCCGGCACGCTGGCAACCCGGTCCGTGGATTACGAGGAAACCGCCGCCCTCTTGGGCGCCGGGCGGCTCGGTCGCTTGCGCCACGTGCTGCTGCCTTTGAGCCTGCCCGCCCTGATTATTTCCGGGACGATCGCGTTCATCTACAGTTTCGGTTCCTATGAAGTTGCCTGGCTTCTGGGCCGGCCCTATCCCGAGCCGCTGCCCGTCATGGCCCTGCGCCTGTACAACTCGGTGACTCTCACTGCCCGGCCTGAGGCGGCCGCCGTCGCCGTCGTTACGGCTGTGGTGTCCCTGGGCGCAGCACTCGTGGCACTCGCTTGCCTTCGAAAGATCCCGCTATGGCGATAACGCTGCCGCCGGGGCTCAACCAGCAGACCCTGCCGAAAGACGCGGCGCAGAGCGGGCTGACGCGTTCCCGTGCCGGCGGCCGGATCCTGCGGTCGGCAACTGCCGGGGCCCTTGCGGTGTGGTTTGTGCTGCCGCTGGTACCGTTGGGTCTCTGGGTCTTCGCGGACCGCTGGTCCTACCCCGCGCCGCTGCCCCAGGACTGGGGACTGCAGAACGTTGACTCCGCCCTGTCCCGAGGTGCGGCCACGGCGTTTGCCGGCTCACTGGGCCTGGGTCTGGTGGTCAGCGCCGTTGCCACACCGCTTGGTGTCCTGGCCGCCCGGAGCCTGGCGTTCCACCCTTCCCGGTGGTCGGCGCCGGTCAGTGCCCTGTTGTTCGCCCCGCTGGCACTGCCGGCATTCGTCGCGGTCTTCGGGCTGAATGTCCTGCTGGTCCGCCTGCAGGTTCCCTCCTACGCCGGCGTCGTCCTTGTCCTGACGGTCTATGCCCTGCCCTACACGACGTACGTCATGCGACTGGCGTATGCAGCCCATGACATCGGTTTCGACGAAGAGGCCTGCACCCTAGGAGCCACCCAGGGCCAGGTGTTCCTTCGGGTCCAATTCCCCCTGATCGCACCGGCCCTGGCCCGAGCGGCTTTCCTGGCCTTCTTGGTTGGATGGAGCGACTACCTGGTCACCCTTCTGATCGGCGGCGGTTCGCTGGTGACCGTGCCGTTGCTGGTGGCATCCGCCGCGTCGGGGGCCGGCAACGACGGTATCGTGGCGGTGCTGTCCGTGATGGCGCTGGTGCCCCCGCTGGGACTGTTGCTGGGTCTGACAGGACGACGACGGCGGGGAGGCTGGTCATGAGGCAGGGTCTAGATCTGCAGGGGCTTTCAAAGTCGTTCAAGGGATCGCCTGTGCCCGCACTCGAGGAGTTCAGCCTTTCGCTGGCGCCCGGTTCCTGCACCGCGGTACTGGGGCCGTCCGGGTCCGGTAAGAGCACGCTCCTGCGGACGGTGGCGGGCCTGGAGATTCCGGACCGCGGCAGTGTTCTGCTGGACGGCCAGGATCTTGCAGCGGTCCGACCCGAACGCCGGGGGATGGCGATGGTTTTCCAGCGGCCGCTGCTTTTCCCGCACCTGAACGTTCTTGACAATGTGGCTTTCGCCGCGACAATCCGTGGTGTTCCGCGGCGGCGGGCCCGCGCGGATGCGGAAGCTTTTCTCGACCTGGTCCAGATGGAAGGGACGGGCAAGCGGGTAGTTTCTGACTTGTCCGGAGGCCAGCAGCAGCGGGTGGCTATTGCCCGCGGCCTGGCCGCCCGCCCCGAGGTGCTGCTTCTGGATGAACCCTTTAGCGCCCTGGACCCCGAACTGCGCTCAGCCATGCACGAACTGCTGGCACAGGTGCGGGAGAAACTGAACCCCACGATCCTGATGGTCACCCACGACCGGGACGAGGCTGCGGCAGTGGCCGACCATCTCGCCGTGATCAGTGAAGGCAAGCTGCTCCAGCACAGCACTGTCCAAGAGATGTACACCCGGCCCGCCTCACTCCAGGTCAGCCGCCTCATGGGCGGGACCAACGAGATACCAGGAACAGTACGTGATGGCGTGCACTACTCCGCACTGGGCGCCCACGCGCTGCCCGGAAACCACCAATGGCCGGAGGGACCCGCCACGATGGTCATCCGCCAGGAACGCATCATCCTCCTGGACGAACACAGCCCGGGCCTGCCAGCGGTGGTCACCGGCATCCGCAACCGCGGGCCCCGGAAGCTGGTCACTATGGAAGCCGCCGGAGTGAACCTGCATGCAGAAGCAACCGCCAGCCCCGCCCTCGCCACAGGGGATGCCGTCCGTATCCAACTTCCCACGCCCGAATTGGCAGTAGTCGGCGGGACGTCAGAACACCGAAGTGCGCCCTTGACTTCCCCTGACTGGAAGGTTTTAGCGTGAAAGTATCAGCAACCATAAACGAAGTGAAGGAGATGGCCATGGCCCTGCAAGAAGGAGAGGTCTACCGCTGCCCGGATACCGCCTGCGGGTGTGAAATAACGGTCACCAAAGGGGCAGCCCCGGGTCACGGCGGAGACCAGGACCCGGTCTGCTGCTGCGGACACAGCATGGAAAAAGTGGACTGAACCCGGAGGGAGCAGCCCGGCGCCCAAGTGGCGGGAGAAGCAGAACCGGCGCACGTTATGTGTCCGCGTTCACAGAACAAGGAGCGACCAGAGGCCTACCTTTCTAGGGTAAGCAGTTCTGTTTCAACGAAAGGCAGCACGACGATGTCCGCTACATCTCCCGTGGCACACCAGCCACACGCCTTCACTCATCATCTCGCCCGGCGCATCGCCGCGGGTGCCATCGGCGGTATTGCAGGTGGCCTGGTCTTCGGCGTTCTTATGACCATGATGGGCATGCTGCCCATGATTGCCTCGATGGTCGGTTCAGATTCTGCCGTGGTGGGTTTTGGAATCCACCTCGTGATCTCAATCCTGATCGGCTGGGGCCTGACCGTGCCCTTCGCCGGTCTCCTGACCTCCTATGGCCGGGCTGCGCTGATCGGCCTTGCATACGGGGCACTCTGGTGGGTACTGGGCCCCCTGCTGATCATGCCCATGATGCTGGGCATGCCCCTGTTCATGATTGATGCGGCCGCAGGACTGTCCCTCATGGGCCACCTGATCTACGGCGTCATCCTGGCCCCGGTGGCCTTCCGCATCCTGAAGTCCGCTCATGAGCGATAACTGGGAAAAAGGGCTGGAAGCCGCCGTGGGCGGCCTCCAGCCTTGGTCTCCGGCCCAACGCGAACCGTATCCCCTCACGTCAGGGCCGGAGGACCCCTTCACCTGCCTGAACGAAGTTGACCTTTTCGCTGACCTTTCCGCTGAAGAGATGCATGCGATGGACATGATGGCCCCGGCGCGGATGTTCCGTCGTGGGGAGCTCGTCTTTAGTCAGTCCCAGCCCGTCACGGCGCTCTTTATCCTCAAATCAGGCAGGATACGGGTATTCCGGGTAGCCGAGGACGGTAAAGCCCTCACGATGGCCATCCTGGAGCCGGGAGCCGTCTTCGGGGAAATGATGCTGGTGGGCCAGCGCATGTATGACAACTATGCAGAGGCCATCGAGGACTCCGCCATCTGCCAGCTGGGGGTCGAGGACGTCGAGACGTACCTGATCTCCGACCCTCGGATCGCGATCCGCATCTCACGGCTGCTGGGGGAGCAAGTGGGCCGACTCGAGGAACGCCTGACGGACCTGGCATTGCGTCCGCTCTCGGCCCGCACCGCGTCAATCCTGATCAGCCTCGATGCTGCTGCGCCCAGTGGCAGGTTCGGGCAAAGCCGGGCCATCCGGCTCACCCACGAACAGATCGCCGGACTTCTAGGCGCAACCCGGGAAGCCACCAGTAAAGCCCTGGCCGACTTCGCAGCCAAAGGAATCATCCGTCAAGGCCGCGGCCGCATCACCATCCAGAACCCGGCGGCTTTGCGGGCAGCGGCTGGCAGTACCGTCGTGTGACCGGGAATCAACCCGGAGGCCGGGCAGGTTGCATGAGCAGGGGACCCCGCCCAGACCGAAAGCCTTCAGCGATCTGACACATGAAACGAAAACCAAGGAGCCACCATGCCCCGCATCCCTGCCCACACCCTCGACAGCGCTCCCCACGGATCCAAGGACATAGCCACCCATCTGCAACGGCGAATGGGAAAGTTCCTGAACATCCATGCCGGCATGGCCCACTCACCGGCCGTGATCGGCGCCTACGGCGGCATCTCGACGGCCATCGCAGACCACGGGTCCTTCGACGCCCGGACCAAGGAAGCCATTGCCCTTGCCGTGGGCAACCAGAACGGCTGTGACTATTGCCAGGCCGCGCACACAGTCTCGGCACGCAAATCAGGGCTCACCGACGACCAGATCCTCGCAATACGCGCAGGCGAGGTGGACTTTGATCCGAAGCTGGCCGCCATCACCGAAGCGGCCCGAGAGGCCGCGGCACGGACCGGGAACGTCTCCGACCCTGTCTGGCAGGCAGCACTCGACACCGGCTGGACCGACGAAGAGCTCACCGAAGCCTTCGCACACATTGCCGCGAACCTCTTCACGAACTACTTCAACCACTACGCAAGGACAGAGCTGGACGTCCCGGCCGCACCGGCCCTGAGCACTTAGCCCCCGGAGAGGTGCCCCCGATGACCGGTTCCGTCCGGTCTCAGGGCGCCTCTCCGGGCAAGGTGCACGCTTGACCCCTGACGCGTTCAGGGCCAGTGTCAAAGGACACGTTCAGCCCCATCAAGGAGGAATGCAATGACGTCAACACCATCAGGCACGGCCGGAGAACCGGGAGCAAACCTGGGCGAGATTCCGCAAGCGGCGGCAACTGCCGGGGTCCGTGCAGGTTTCAATTCGGCGCAGACGGCATTGCTGGTGATCGATCCGGTGAACGATTTTCTCTCTGAAGGCGGAGCAGCGTGGGAGATGACCAAATCCACCGTGAAGAAGAACAATGTGGTTGGCCAGCTGCAACGCCTGATTGCTGGTTCCCGCGCCGCCGGGGTGCCGGTGCTGTTCGCACCCATGGCGTACACCGAGGAAGATTATGCGCAGGACGGTCTTCAGAAGCGCAGTGGCATTAATCGCCTGATGTTCGAAAACAAGATGTTCCTGGCAGGCTCGTGGGGCGCAGATTTTCACCCGGACCTGCAACCCGAGGCCGGCGATGTGATCCTGGAGCCGCACAAGGGAACAGACGTATTCGAAACAGATCTCCCGTCCCACTTGGAACGGCTGGGGACGCAGCAGCTGGTGATCGCGGGCATGACCGCTAACCTGTGCTGCGAGTCGACGGGGCGGCATGCGACTGAACACGGTTACCCGGTCACCTACCTCTCCGACGCTATCGGTGCTGAAAGCCTCCCTGCTTACGAAGCCTCCATCCACGTGAACTATCCGCTGGTCGGGAATGCAGTCATGGAAGTGGATGAGTTCCTTGCGGGGATCCAGCCGGCCGCGGCGAACGTGGGTGAGTTCCAGATCGGGGATCAGGTCATCGGATCGGACCGTGGGGAGATCGGTAAGGTCGAAGAAGTCGTAGCCGCAGGTACGGGTACACCCGGTTACCTGCTGGTCAAGCGCGGACTGGTCTTTGACAAGGACACGTACATACCTCTTGACGCTGTTTCCCACCGGATCGATGGACGGGTGTATGTCAATGTTCCCAAGCTGGTGATCGGAAAACTTCCCTGGACTGAGCCTTCCGGGCAAGGTACGCAGCAGGAAAAGTACGGCGAGGCCAAGTCCCAGGTGTCCGCCCTGTACGGAAGCTTCAATCCCACCGGCCCGCGGTGATGCATTAGCCCAACCAGTCCCTTACGGGTGATCGGGATTCCGATACAGCCCGAAGTGTTCGCCTTTTTTCCAGAGCTCGGGCAGGTTGCCCCAGGCCGGGATGCCTCCGGCCTGTCTGAGGATCCGGGCCATGTGGAGCAGGTTCCAGGTCACAAACGTGGTGTTGCGGTTGGTGAAGTCGTTCTCGGGTCCGCCTGAGCCTTCGTCGAGGTAGCTGGGGCCCGGTCCGACTTCCCCAATCCAACCTGCATCGGCTGCCGGTGGGATGGTGAGGCCGATGTGCTGCAGGCTATAGGGAATGTTCATCGCGCAGTGCTTGACGCCGTCCTCATTGCCGGTCACGAGAGCTCCGCCGACCTTGCCGTAGTACACGTACTGGCCGCGCTCATTGAGGGTGTCAGACATCGCATACAGGCGCTCTATGACTTGTTTCGTCACTGAACTGTTGTCGCCCAGCCAGATGGGGCCCGCCAGAACGAGGATATCGGCCTTCTTGACCTTCTTGAACAGGTCCGGCCACGCGTCCTCAGCCCATCCGTGCTGGGTCATATCTGCATACACTCCGGTGGCCAGGGGGTGATCAACCGGGCGGATGATCTCCACTGTTACTCCATGGCGTCTCATCAGACCTGCGCTGAGTTCCGCCAGTCCGGCCGTATGGCTTAGTTCAGGGCTGCGTTTCAGCGTGCAATTGAAGAAAACCGCATTCAATCCGCTGAAATCCAGGTCCCGGCCTTGGGTGTCCTCAGATGCCGCCATGTCAGTTTCCACCTCTGCCACTATCCTGCCGGCCGGGCTGGGAAGGATATCCGGCTTCTGATACTTCGACAACGCGCACGCCCTTCCAGAAAGCCACGTGATCGCGAATGTTCCCAGCTGCCCGGCTCGGCTGGGCGTAGTACCAGGCGGCGTCCTTGTTGACTTTTCCGTTGACCGTAATGGTGTAATAGTTCGCCGAGCCTTTCCAGTAACACTGGGAGGTAGTGGGAGAAGCGCTAAAAAACTCAGTATGCAGTGACTCCCGCCTGCAGTAATGATGCCCTTCCACAATTTCTGTGTGATCGGACTCGGCGAGTACAGCGTCGTTCCAGATGGCCCGGTACATGGCGTCCCTTCCCGTTGTTTTAGTCCCACGGTAGGCGGGCGGAGGCCCGCCTACCGCAATCTGGAACACACACCGTCTGCATCGCCCCTTGAGCCTTGCTGCATCTTTATCCAGAAGCCACCCGGTCCTTTGGACGGGCTGTGCTGATCGGCCTGGCATTTGGGGCGATCTGGTGGTGCTCGGGCCGCTGCTCATTATGCCCATGATGCTTGGCATGCCCCTGTTCATGATCGATGCGACCGCCAGTTGGTCCCTCTACGGGGTCATCCTGGCTGTTGTCGCCGTCCGCGTCCTTAAGGGTGCACATGAGCGATAACCGGGAGAAGCGACTGGAGGCTGCTGCGCCGGCGCCCTCCAGCTTGGGTCTGGCGACAGAAGCGGCATCCGGTGACAGGGAATCCCGGCAAATACTGGTCGGTCCTGTTTCGAACTTCGGGCTATCGGCTGTGATCGGGCGCTGCCGGATTGCCCTCGACGTTGGTGGTCCGTTCGTCGTAGAAGGCGATTAGGCCTGTGATCTGTGTTGCGTCCTTGAGAGGCTGTTCGTAGCTCCATGCGATGTTCTCGCCCCGGGTACCGGCGCCGGTGAGGGTCCAGTACGACGCCGTGCCTTTGTAGGGGCAGACCGTGCTGTGTGAGGTGCGCTCCAGCAGCCCGAAGTCGACGTCCTCGCGCGGCAGGTAGGTCCGCACGGGCAGCATCGTTTCGTAAACGAAGACCGGCCGTGTGCTTTTGGCCACGACCGTCGCCCCGAAGCGCACACCGACGCGCCGTGATGAGGCGCGCGCATCCACCCGGTGGAACGGGTCCCGGGGATGGCCTTCTATCACCTCGTCTTCTTAACGCCACTGGTCAAAGGCCCCGAAGTCCAGCAGCACTCGGCCGGCCAGGTCCGGGTCAGAAAGCCGGAAGGCGGCCGCCGGCAGTTCCAGCCCGCCGCTCCTCACGGTCGGTTCCTGACCCTCGGTTGTGTGGTTGGCGAAGTGCGAACGGGTGCCCCCGCCCGCCCTGCCCGGGGATGAGGGGAGGAGATCTGCGGCGATGTCCGCTTCCGGTACCGCGAACACCGGGGTCAGCTTCCGTGGCTCGAAAACAAGGAATGCGTCCTGTGAATCGACAACCGTCCTCCCCCGGCGTCCGCTCTGGTCCTGCGCGGCGTTGGCTCGTAGCGCAGGCGGTGCGCCAGCGCCCGCATTTCCGGGCTCAATCGAACAGCCATACCTGACCTCAGCTTCCTCCGGCCACGGCCGGGATCAGATCAGGAAGGGCGGAGACAGCTGATCCAGCGCCTGGAAATAGTTTGGATATGGGCCCCGGCGCGGTTGATCCAGGCGGTGGCAAGGCCGGCGCGGGATGCGCCGTGGATATCCCAGGGGTGAACGGCGACCAGGAGCATCTGCTCGGGCGTGGTCCCGAAGGCAGCTGCCGCGTACTCGTAGGAGGCTTTGTCGGGTTTCCAGGCCGGGGCGTCCTCCACGGAGAGCAGCAGGTCGAAGTTGTCGCGGATGCCCGCATCGGTGAACAGCTTCTCAGCGACCTGAGTGGAGCCGTTCGTCAAGGTGGCGAGCCGGTATCCGGCAGCGTGCAGGGCCTTAACGCCGGGGACGACATCCGGGTGCAGGCCAAGACCGGACAGGCCGGCCATGACGTGCTGGACGGCGGGCTCGATGTCCCGGTTCAGCTCCATGCCGGTGAACAGGCCGCGTAAAGCTTCGGCGCCGATTTCGGCGAAGGTGCCGTTATCTCCCGCTGCGGTGAGGGCGAAGCCGTCCCGCAGCAGGGTCGCGAACCAGAGCTTTGCCAAGTATGCGGATGCGCCGACCTCGACGAACCGTTGTCCCATGGGGGACATGTCCGACAGGGTCTCGTTGACGTCGAAAACAATGGTTGAGGGTTTCATACACGCTTCTCCTTTCGTTCGTTCTTACCGGGGATGGCCTGCCCGTCCGAAGGTTCCGGATGGGCAGGCCCTGTCTACTGTGGTGTGTCGCCTGCCCCGAAGGCATCTTTGACCTTTTCGATCATCTGTTCGGCCATGGCCGGGGCGATCACGGCCTCATCAGGATCGGCGGCGCCACCGGCAGCGGGCGTGAACAGGAGCCGCTCGGCATAGGGCGCGTCCCGGCCCATCACATAGGCGGCGGCCGTCTGGGCGTAAAGGTCCCTGGCATCTTCGACGCTTCGTGTTCCTTCAATGATCTCCACCGCAAGGTTCAGCGTAAGGGTGTTGAACGCTTCATGGTCGCAGCGGGAACCCAACTGCCCGGCAGTCCGGTCCACGATGACACTGCCGTCGAAGGCTGCCAGGTCGCTGGCCCTGTGAGGGGGCACCTGGTAGCTGACGAACTGTGTGAAGTAATCCACGTGCGGAGTGGGAAAGTTGTGCAGCACGTGGTCCGCCGTTAGTTCCATCTTGGCCCAGGGGCCTGTTGCGTACCAGAAGAGTTTGCTCGGTGTGGCTTCGTGTGGGGGGCCGTAGTGCTCCAAAAGCTGGGCTGCCGTCATTTTCGGTGCCGCGGGCCAGTGATCGACGATGGACTGGGCGGTCTCCAGCGGCACGCGCTGTTGCTGGCCGTAGGCAGCTGTCGATGTGCCTGCGGATTTCAGTTTTTCCGCGGCGGCTTTGACTGTCGCCAGTGAGTTCATCCGTTCCATGGTCGGTGTTTGCAGATTGTCATCTTTGGATCCCATCGGATTTTCCCTTCCGTGTTGGTTGGATTGTGGTGCAGGATTTCCTGCACCGGTTGTGCCTGCTGTGTGGACGCAGGCAGTCAGTGCAGGTATTCCGCGAATTCCTTCTCGAGGTATTGCTTGGGCCGGGCACCGACCACGGCGGATTTCAGGGCGCCGTCTTTGAACAGGTAGATGGCGGGGATAGAGGTGATGCCAAATTCCGCCGCTACCCGGGGGTTTTCATCGATGTTGACCTTAACTACGTCCACTTTTCCGGCGTGCTCGGCCGCGAGCTGGTCCAGGACGGGGGAGACCATCCTGCAGGGCCCGCACCATTCCGCCCAAAAATCGACGATCACCGGCTTGTTTGATCGCAGGACCTCCTGTTCAAACGTGCTGTCGGTGACATCCCTTGCGCTGGTCATAACAATTCCTTTCGGTATTTGAGGTTATCGAGGGCCATTTGGAAGGCCTCGCTGTAGCTGGGGAACTGGGCGACCTGGTCGTGCAGGACCGCCATGGGGATCCGGGCCCGGATCGCGAGGGAGGCCTGGTGGATCCATTCCCCGGCCATTGGGGATACGGCCCATGCCCCGATGAGAGTGCCTTTGTCGGTGTCGGTCAGCAGCCCGAGGTGTCCGCGGGGTTTCTGTTCGTAGGTCCAGGGGCGGGTGAGCGATTCGGCCAGGTCCAGTTCGGCGAAAGCGGTTGACAGGCCCTGCTCATCGGCCTGGGCCTGGGTGATCCCCGCGGCCGCGATCTGAGGGTCCCCGAAGACCACCCTGGGGATGCCGCCATAGGTGGCCGGCCTTGCGCGGCCAAGGATGGCGTCTGCCACGATACGGCCCTGGTACTTGGCCACATGGGTGAAGGGCATGACCGCTGTGATATCCCCGATCGCCCACACGTTGTTACCGGCCCGGCACTGCTCGTCGATCACCACCCCGCCCTTGGGGTCAAGCTTCACACCTGCTGCCTCAAAGCCCAGATCCTTGCTCCGGGGCCTGCGTCCCGTTGCGAAAATGACGACGTCGGTGCTCATTGATGTGCCGTCGTCGAGCTCCAGCGAACTGCTGTTCCCCTCACGCCTGGCACGCACGGCGTTGGACGCCAGCCGCACCTTCACGCCGGCCTCTTCGAGATAGAGCCGCGTCAGTTCGCCGACGCGGGGCTCCTCGCGTTCCATCAGGCTCTTACCGCGGTGCACCAGGGTGACATCCACGCCGAAGCGGGCCAGGAACGTGGCGGTTTCGGTGCCCACCGCGCTGCCTCCGATGACCACCGCACGCCGCGGCAAGGCGGTGGCCGTGAACGTATCCCTGTTGGTCCAGATGGTGACGTTTTCTGCCCCTTCCAGCTCGGGGACGACGGCCTCGGAGCCGGTGGCGATGATGATGTGATCTGCGTGGATGGTGGTACCTTCTGCCTGCAGCGTGCCCGGCCCGGTGATTCTGGCCTCGGCCTTGATCACGGTGGCGCCCTGCCCGTTATAGCCATCGACCTGCGCTTTGTCGTCGAGGTGTCGGATCATGTAGTCCCGGTAGTCGCTGGCCGCGGCCCAGTCCAGTTCGGCTCCGGTGACGCCGGCCACCCTGGTTGCCGCGGTCCTGGCTTCCGGTGGCCGCAGGAGTGTTTTGGAGGGCACGCATGCCCAGTATGCGCATTCGCCGCCGATCAGTTCACGTTCGATCACGGCGACCTTTTTGCCGGCCTTCAGCAGCCGGCTCGCCGCCACCTCGCCCCCCGGTCCCATGCCGAGAACGGCGACATCAAAGTGTTCCTCCATCAGTTCCTCCCTTTCCTAGTGAGTAGGCATCCCTGAGGCGTGGTCAGGTTGCGCAGCAGGAGAGCCGGGAGATATCGGTGGTGTAGGACTGGGCGGCGATTTTGATGCCCTCGGCCATCGTCAGGTAGGGGCTCCACAGGTTAGCGACCTGCTCGACAGTCATGCCTGCCTCCAGGATGTACACCCCTGCCGCGGCAATGTCGCCGGCTTCTCTGCCGACGGCGGTGAGCCCGAGGATCCTGCCGGTCCCGTTCTCGGCCACGAGCTTGATGAAGCCCCGCGTATCCCTGTTCACCAGAGCGCGCGGAACGTACTCCAGCGGTAGAACACGGCATTCGCAGCTGATGCCCCCGCCGTTTGCCTCCTGGTCGGTCAGGCCGACGGCGGCCATCGCAGGGCTGGTGAACGCCACCCGTGGCAGGTGCCGGTAGTCGACTTCGCGGCCGGCGTTGTTGAAGGCGTTTTCGACGGCGAGGGCGCCGTGGGCGGATGCGACGTAAACGAATTCCCTGTGCCCGGTCACATCGCCGGCGGCCCAGATCCTGGGGTTGGTGCTGGCAAGCGTGTTCTGCACCAGGACCTCGCCCCGGTCCCCGGTTTTCACCCCGACCGTGTCCAGGTTCAGTCCTTCGGTAACGGCGCGCCGCCCGGTGGCCATCAGCAGCCGTGCGGCCCGGAACTTCTCCTGACCGCCGGCGATGTCCGCGACAGCCTTCACGCCACCGGTGTCCTCATCTTTCCCGACCGAGGCCAGGGTGGCCCGGCGGATGACGCGGATGCCTTCATCGGCGAAGACGCTCATCAGTGCCAACGAGACTTCGGGTTCTTCCGCCGAGGCGAGGCGGGACCGGACCAGCATGGTCACTTTGGATCCCAGGCGCGCAAACAACTGGGCCTGCTCCAGGGCCACGTAGCCGCCGCCGACCACCAGCAGGGATTCCGGGACCTCTTCCAGTTCCATCGCGGTGGTGGAGGTCAGATAATCCGTTTCCCGAAGTCCCGGGACCGGGGGAGTCCAGGGCGCCGAGCCGGTGGCCACCAGGTAGCGGGCCGCAGTCACCGACTCCCGCACGCCGTCGGACGAGGTGATTTCCAGCACCGGGTCCTCCGGTGTCCCGGCGAACGCCGCATCCCCGTGCTTGAAGTCCCATCCGTAATCAGCGATCAGGTCAACGTACTTCTCCGAGCGCATCCCCTCCACCAGGGCCCGCTTCCCGCCGATCAGGCCAGGCATGTCCACGGGCCCTGCGGCTGCAGTGATGCCGGGGAACCTGTCGCCGGCATCCAAGGCCACGTGGCGGGCCTCGGCTGCTGCGAGCAACGCTTTGGAGGGCACGCATCCGGTGTTCACGCAGGTCCCGCCAACTGTCGAGCGCTCGACCATCAGGACACTTTTGCCCAGGTTGGTTGCCCGGATGGCCGCAGCGAAGGCGCCCCCGCCTGAACCGATGATCGCCAGATCAAAGTCAAACTCCTGTGTTACAGCCACGAAACCTCCGCCAGTAGAAGGGAACCTGTCCCTGGGTCGAACGGCGGCTCCCCGATGGACCCGCATGACGTTCTTCCTCCCCAGCCTGCACCTTCCCCCGTGGGGGAAGGTCAAGGGAATGCAATCCCCCGGCATTCATTGGTGTGTCAGGACTCCTTGGGGAACCTTTACCTATACTGGAACCTGCAGGTCACCGGGGACCGCCGGAAACTCCCGCGGCCTAAGGTGCTGGAAGTGAGGTCAGTGATGCTTATCGGTGAAGTTGCCAAAGCTGCAGGGATGACGCCGAAGACCCTTCGGTTCTACGAAGAGCAAGGACTGCTTCCACCTGCTCAGCGGGGCCTCAATGGATATCGGCAGTACGGCGATGACAGCGTAGCCCGGCTTGACTTTATTGCCCGGGGCCGGGCCGCGGGACTGTCCGTGAGCCAGATCCGGAACATCCTTGCCGTCAGGGAGCCCGGCAACGCTCCCTGTGCACATGTGCAGGACATCCTGGCGGGCCAACTGGCCGAGCTCGACCAGAAAATCGCGGAACTGACCGCCCTGCGGGCAGGTGTGGCCGCCTCGTATGAGGCCGTTGCAGCAGGCAACCCGGCAACCTGTGATCAGTCCAGGGTCTGCAGCTACCTCTGACCATCCCTACGCACCCCACGGTTCATGCTTCAATCGTCACTCCCCGCCAGAAAGCGATGCGGTCACTGATCGGCGCAGCCCGCTTTTTGGGTTCACTGTAGAACCACGCCGCGTCCACGTTGACCTGGCCATCAACGTCAAGGGTGTGATAGCCGGCCTGCCCCTTCCACGGGCAGACGGAATACATGTCGCTGTCCCTGAGGTACTGAGGATTCACCGCCTCACGGGGAAAATAATGGTTGCCCTCAACCATCACCGTGTCCTCGGACTCGGCAATGACTTTCCCGTTCCAGATAGCCCTGACCATATTCTTTACCTTTCACCGTTTCTGATTGACCCGGACGCGGCGAGTACAACGTCCATATCACCCGGTAGATCGGATCCCATTGCGTTGGTGGAACGGATTCCCGATGCACCGAAATGATGCTTGTTCTGTAGCCATCACGATAGGGCGACAGCTGCCGGGCTTCTGCGATCTCGAACACACAATGCCTGCCCCGGCTGGTGAAGTTCCTGCATCCCGGGTAAGGTCACGCCGACGGTCTTAAGGCCGCGATTCGCAGAGAATCGTGTTCCGCCACCGCCCCGATCCTTCCGCTGCGCCCAGGGTTGCCGGAGAAGGCGACCCACGACTACAAGGGCAAGCGGACCACCGCGCTGTCTGCCGCGCTCAAGGTCGCCACTGGGAAAGTGACTGACCCGTGCTACGAGCGCCACGGCAAGGCCGAGTTCCTCGACTTTCTCAAGAAGGTCGCCAAGGCCTACCGGCGCCGCGAGCTGCACGTGGCGCTGGACAACGACCACACCCGCAAGCGCGACGACATCAACGCCTGGCTGGCCAAGAACCCCCAAGTGAGCTTGCACTTCACACCCACGTCCCGGTCCTGACTCAACCTCGTAGAGGTGTTCGTCGGCATCATCACCCGCCAAGCGATCTGGACTGGAACGAACGCTGCCACCCCTTCACCTCGACCGAGACGGCCGACGAGATCCTGCCCGACGCCACCCGTAAACGAGATTCAGTCGCGCGACGCTAGCGGCGCGTCAGGCGGTGATGGCAGTATTAACCCGTGCCCCTCCAACTCGACGTGGACCGCACCGCCCTGGTGCTGCTCGACCTTCAGAACTACACCGTCCATCCCGACGGCTACTGGATGTCACAAATGCCCGAGGCTGTCCAGCGGCTCGCACCGTCGCTTACGCGCACGGCGGAAGCTCTTAAGGCGGCGCGGGAGGCGCCGATCGCGATCGTGCACGTCGGCAATGCCTGGCGAGGCGGCCACCCCGATATCAATCCCCACGCGCCGTGGATGGTCGCCGCCAAGGGAGCCGGGCGCTCAACCGAGGGCACCTGGGGGGTTGAGTTCTACGAGCCGGTCGCCCCACATCCTGAGGAACTAGTGGTGCGAAAGCGGGCTGTGAGCGCATTCGCAGGCACCGAGCTCGAGCGACTACTGCGGGTCCGGGACGTTTCGACCGTCGCATTGGCCGGCAGCATCACGAACTTCGCGGTGGAAGGCACGGCGCGCGAGGCCTCCGACCGCGGCTACCGGGTAGTCATCCTCTCGGACTGCTGCGAGAGCGTGTCGGACGAGTGGCAGGCGTTCTCGATGACGCAGATCCTCCCGATGATCGCCGAGGTGGTCACGTCCGCGACGTTCATCGACGCGCTCAGCGGCAACCACAGCTAATGGGACAGGGCTGGTACGACAAAAACATGCTCGTAGTGCTCAACGGTCGGAATCGGGGAGTAAAAATGATGCAGCAGCCTGCGCCATTCCTGGTACTCCTCGGATCCCCTGAAGCCCTCGGTATGGTCCTCCAGCCGTTCCCACTCCACCAAGAGCAGGTAGGTTTCTGCGTTTTCCATGCAGCGTGAGAGGGTGAGGCCGTGAAATCCGCGCATGGAGGAAATGATCGATTTTGCCTTGTTGAAGGCGATCTCGAACTCGGCGTCCGTGCCCGGCCGGACTGAGAGCAATGCATGTTCAGTGATCACCCGACAATCATTGCCCATCGTCGGCCTTTCCGCGGGACGTTGGGACGGAGACCAGGGAGGAAGGATGCGGCAGGTGGCGCCGGGTCAGATCCCTGTCACGTGCAGGGAATTACGAAGGCGTCGGTCTTGAACCTTAGACGGTGCTACAAGATTCAACCCCGGGGAATGCTACCCCCCTCGCCGTGTGTCGCCAACTCGGCGACGACGAACTGAACGATCTTTTCGCAGCGTCGTGGCACGACTATGAGACGAGATCGTTCGCTCCGGTACTCGGGCGTTCCTGTGGGTGGGTGGGTGAGCAGGAACGGGGCCAGCTCGTCGGGTTCGTCAACGTCGCAGGCGACGGCGGCGTGCACGCGGTCATCCTCGATACGACGGCGCGCCCCGAGGCCCGCCGGATAGGCCTCGGCATCGAGCTGGTCAAGGCGGCCGCACTCGAAACCAGGGGCCGCGGAGCGAGATGGCTCCATGTCGACTGCGAGCCCCACCTCGCCGGCTTCTACGTCCGATCTGATTCCGACCCGACGACTGCCGGCCTCGTGGCGCTCTGATCCGGCAAAAAGTCGAGCGCCGGGTCACGGCACCTGCCCATGGCTGATCGACCAGCAGGGCGGCGGCCCTCATTCAGCCCTTCTCTGCATCTCGCGCCAGCCTCAGGCGACGGTGGCTGGTGGGGTCCAATCTCGCCACCGGCAGTCCCCCGGAACAGTGTCCGGGCTGGTGTCCGCGGCGCGCTCAGGCCATGTCGATGGTCGGTCGTGATTGAGTGGGCTCATGCCGACAAATGTTGAGATCAAAGCGCGTGTGGACAGTCTCGAAACCGTGCTGCCGGTTGTCGCGGCGCTGGCAGACGCGGGACCAGAGGCCGTTGTGCAGGACGACACGTTCTCTCCTGCCCGGGCGGCCGGCTCAAGCTCCGGGCTCTCCGTGATGACCGCGGCGTGCTGATCTACTACCGCAGGGCTGATGAACTCGGCCCGAAGACGTCGTTCTACGTCCATTCGGAGACCTCCGACCCTGACGGGCTGCGACCGGTCCTGGCGCTGGCCTACAGCGGGTGCGGTCGCGTACGGAAGCGCCGCACGGTGTTCCGGATCGGCCAGGCCCGGGTCCACCTTGACCGCGTTAATGGCCCGTGTGGCGTCCTCGCCCCGGCAGAAGGATGAGCCTTCCTCTGGTCTGCCGCCGGGAGCAGATGCGCCGCTGGCTGTCTTGCCCGTTTGTCCAGCGCCTCCTTATGCAGGCCTACAGGAGGATGTAGATGTTCTCGCCGCACTGTCTTGTTGAAGTTGATCACGTCCTTGACGTTGAGTCGGATGCCCTCCTCTGCCCCTGCTGGTACCTTTCCCAGAGCGCATTCGACGGTCAGGGTCGCAGGCAGATGCACGTTCGGGGCAGCGTCTGGCGTGGCAACAATCGAGAGCATCAGCTTTCCGCCAAAGAACGAGGCGGGCAGTCCCTGCGGGGTTGCATCCCCGTAGGACTGGAAACTGACGAGCCCGGTCGTGGTGAATGTCCCTGTGATGGTCTGTCCCGTGGCGGCGACGTGGTGGGCGAATGTTCCGCCTCCCGTGGCTGTTCGCTTGATGGTGTCAAAGGTGCCTGTTGCGACGATGGTGACGATGTCGCCGTTTTGGGCTATGGCCTGCTTGCCGACCGGGCCTCCGAAGTCCTGGATGAGGGCATCGCCCACGTGATATTCGAAGGAACCCTTTGCGGCGGCGGCGCCGGCCGGTCCAGCGGCGAACACGAGGAGCGGTATGGCAATCAAAAGGGAAAGGAGTTTGCGCATGGTTTCCTGGCAAATTCTCCAGTCTGATTGAAAGGTGAGCCCGCTTGGCGCCAAGCCCGGCCCGAGGGGCGGACCGCGGTCCCAGAGTGCTGGCTGCAGGCCGTGGAGCCCTCCGCCGCCGAAATCCGGCGGCGCAGAGCGTCGTCCCGCCCAAGCATGCTGCTCTTCCGGGACGAACAGGACCCCCAGCCATATCCGGCGCATCTATACGTACCGCGGCGCTCAGTTGCGTGCGCAGTCTAGGAACATTGGGCGCTTCGTGGGCCGTCCTGTCAAGAGTGGGCGGCAGGACCCCGCGCAGGGCGGATCTCCGCATTCGAGGGTGCCTCGGCCAGGTGTCACACCACTCTTCGGGCCGGGCCGCCTTTGCCGCGTCGGGGGTCAGAGGTAGCTGCAGATCTCCTCGGGGTCGCACCCGGCGGGGTGCCGGCGGCGGTGCCGTGCATCTGGCAATGGCGAGCACCAACCCGTGGGCCAGGTGTAAAGCTGCACGTTTCATTAGGGCATGAGGGGCAGGGTTGGGAGGGCCGGGGAACATCTCCTAGGAGTCGCTTGGTCCCAGTTTCTCCGTCTCGTCGCCTGCAGGCCGCGCGGATTCCTTGAGCTCAACGAAGAACGTGTGGGTATTTGTTTCTCCAATGTTTTTTCCGGAATGGTGCTGCGCCGGCAACCACCGGGCGACTCCGGCGGGTAGCTCCACATCCACGAGCTTTTCGTTGGAGGAAATACGGCGACGGAAGGCACTCACCGTAATCATTACGCTGTCGGAGTGGCTATGCTCCGTGGTCGTGTGCCCGGGCGCGTCGTTGTACTCAAGCACACGGACGCGTTCGTTTTCAAAGGCCACTCGGTAGTTTTCCGGATTCGTCGCAGCGGGATCGTTCTCCATGGACGGAATATACGCCTACACAGGCACAAGGACCAGAGGATTCGAAGTCCCTGATAAACGCACGGGCGCTGACACTGAACCCCAAGACTAGAGAACCAGGGCCGCCGCCGGGCCAAATACAATACCTCAAGAGCTCCGCAGCGGCCCCTCACAGCGCGGTCGTGGGGGGCTTCTGGAAGAGGGTGCCTTGGAGGATGCTTCCGTGGAAGGTCCGGGCGGCGACGATGGCCCAGGCGGCGACGAGGAGTGCGTAGCTGGCGACGGCCATACCTTCGAACACGGCCAGGTGTGTGTGGGCGGCGAGCCCGCTCAGGCTGGTGACGCAGGTTCCGATGGGGAAGGTGAAGGACCACCACGTCAGGGAGAAGGGCAGGCCCTGGCGGGCGGTGCGGATGGTGATGGCGGTTGCAATGACGGCCCACATGAGGGCGAAGCCCAGGACCGGAACCCCGTAGAGGACACCGAAGGCTTCCATCGCCTGGGCCAGGGCTCCGGAGGTGGCGAGGTGGGCGTTTCCGCCCAGGAGGTTGGCTGCGGTGATGGATTGTCCCAGGGGTCCCAGGACGATCCATAGGGTGGGTACGGCCGCGGCGGCGCCGGTTTTGTGTGCGGCGAGCCGGTTCCAGATCAGGGTGGTGATGATGATGGAGGGCAGCAGGCTCAGTCCGAACATCGCGTAGCAGGCCATCAGCAGGGTCAGCCGCGGCTGACCGGCGGGGACGTAGGGCAGCAGCAGGGCCCCGGTGGAAGCCGAGACCATCGGGGGGACGACGGGCATCAGCCAGCCGCCGAACGCGCTGTCCTGTGTGACTTGGTGCCGGGTGAACTGCAGGTACGGGACGGCGGCCGCGCTGGCCAGGCCCAGCACGGTACCGGCGATCCACAGCACCGCATCGATGCCGACGGCGAGCTGTTCGCCCAGGATGTCCTGGCCCAGCAGGAGGGTTCCGGCGCCGACGGTGAGCAGGGCCATGGGCGGTGCGCCGTAGAAATGCGCCGTTACTGGGTGGCTGTGGTGGCTTCTGGCGGTGACCGGGTGCCGGATCCAGTGCACCCCGGTGGCAGCGATCAGCAGGACCAGCAGCGTGGAGGCCAATGCCCACACGATTGTGGCTCCGGTGCGCAGACCGGGGAACTGCAAGGGAAGTGTCGCGGCCGCCGTGGCGACGATACCGGTGCCCATGATGGAAGCGAACCAGTTAGGGGCCAGGTTGGCGAACACGTCTGCGGGCTTGTCCAGACGGCGCAGTATCCGCCGGTTCCCGGCGCCGCGGTCACGGGCCTGTGCCGGTGGTGTGGTGTGTGGTTCGTCAGTGATCGGCAGCAGTGTTCCCCCTACCTTCCATGCTGGTTACGCCCCGCCAAGTGGTGGATTTTCCCGACACCGTGCAGGGTGAGTTATCTGATTATGCTGCAGCGGGTTCGGGGGGAACAAAATCGCCTCCTCTACCGGTTCGGGTGCGGCCATGTCCATGGCTGCTCGATGACCCTGCCGACCCGGGCGGGCGGCTCCTGTGGACGGCGCGGGGCTGAACGTTAGCGGAGTCGACCAGGGATGAATCGGACACACTTCGGGGTTGTTTGATCATTCGCAGAAAATACGCGTTCCTAAGAGGGCGTCCACCACCGCCGGCCGCAGCTGTTTGGGTGTCGGCGGCCGCTTGCCCCTACTATGAGGCATGCCCATTCTTCCGGTTGTGTTCGCAGGAGGCCACGAGGGCGCCTGGCGCGTGCGTGGTACCTCCGCAGTGCAGGGGGCGCCTCTTCCGACGGTCGAGCGTGTCGCGGTCCTCGAGGGCGGGCGGGCCGCTCCTGAGGCAGCTGCCTGGGCGCTGCGCGGCGTGGTCAGTCACGAGAGGTACGTCACGAAGCGGGAGCACGACGAACTGGTGTCCCGTTCGCCGCGCCTCGGGCGGCGAGAGGCGACCCGCGCCGCCCTCATCCCGATCAAGAAATCGCAGGCGTGGTGGGCGCTTTCACAAGACGAGCGGCGGGCGATCGTCGAGGAACACTCCCAGCACATTGCCATCGGCTTGAAGTACCTGCCGGCCGTGGCACGCCGGCTCCACCACAGCAGGGACCTCGGTGAGCCGTTCGATTTCCTGACGTGGTTCGAGTTCGCCCCTGCCGAGGAAGCTGGGTTCGACGAACTGGTCACCATGCTCCGAGCGACCGAGGAATGGACTTTCGTCGAGCGCGAGGTCGACATCCGCCTCGAGCAGTAGCTACTACGGCCGGCGGGACCAGCGTGATCGGCGCACCGCACCCTTTGGGGCTGGTGGCCCTGACGGTGTCCGCGTTCGTGGCGAACTCGGCATCACCCGACAAACCCTCTACAGGCATGTCTCGCCTGCAGGCGAACCCGCCCGGACGGCCAAAAGCTAATATCACGGTAGATGCCCGGTGTGCTGTCGATGCTGGAAAGCCCTTATGGAACTCAGTTCCAGGAATCTGGAACTGAGTTGGATTCGACATCGGCAGACCTCTCCATCCCATGAAGGGTACTTTTGGAGCTCGGCGCGTGACCGGTTAGATAGGCGAGTCGACGCAGGAGGACGATGCTTGTGTCCCTTGACACCCTCCTCGTTGGAGGAGAGAGTGGCGGGGCCGGTATTCAAAGGGAGACCAAGATGCGCATGACACGTCATTGGTCGGGTCGACAGCGATGGCTCTGGGCCTGAGTGGATGCAGCTCGAACACTCCAGTTGATCCCTCGGCTCGGGTGATCGAACTACCGGAAGCAGGCAGTAGCGTGGATTTCGACGACGTGGTGTACTCCCCGGAGCTGGGCCAGGTCCTCGTTCCCGCCCGAGGCGAAGGGCTCTACCGCGTTGACCCCGCCGCTGCGAAAGCCACACGCGTGCAGTACGACGGCAGCGCTGATTCGGTGGACGCCGGAGCCGGAGCGCTCTTCGTGCTGGATCGGTCCGGACCTCGAATCCAGGTCCTCGATCCTGGCGGCCAGGTAAAGTCTTCGGTCACGCCTTCCGCTCGACCGGACTACCTCCGCTACGTCGCGGCCACCAGGGAGCTGTGGGTCAGCGAACCCGCCGAGGAACGTATCGAGATCTTCGCTGTGGGTGAGACCCTCGATGACGCACCCCACCGGACCGACTTCATCCCCGTCCCCGGCGGAGCCGAGGGACTCACCCTCACCGTGGACGGGTCCACGGCCTACACGCATGCCGGCGACGAGGTGGCCAAGATCGACACCGCAACGCGGACGGTGACCGCACGTTGGCCCAGCGGGTGCAACGGGACCCACGGATTCCCGCGCGTCGATGAACGCGACGGCCTCGTGCTGGCCAGCTGCGCAAAGGACGGTAAGGTGACGCTGCTGGACACCTCCGACGGGCACCTGATCGATGAGTACGCGCTCGGTGGCGGGGAATCCCTGCCGGCGTACTCATCTGAGCGCAACCACTTCTACGTCCGCAGCGACCCGGGCACCACGATCGCCGTCCTCGAGGCCACACGGCAGGGCTTGAAAGAAGTCCGGAAAGTTCGGGTACCCGAGGTTGGCCACTGCCTCGGCGCCGAAGGCCCCTACTACTGGACCTGTGATGCCAAGGGCGGGCGCGTGCTGCTTTTCAAGGACGAGTGAGCGGCCTGGAGCGTGTAGGTAGAAGAGGGCTCGTGGCCGATCGAAGCCGTAGCGGCAGCGTTGTAACTTTGGTGCATGGCGCTGGTGATGTCCCTGCGCGGGGAGTGGGACCAGCGGGCGTTGAGGAAGAACCAGTGTAACGGGACTGTGACGGCGGCCATGATCCCGGCGAGCACAAGGTA
Source organism: Arthrobacter sp. ISL-72 (assembly GCF_018613755.1). GTDB lineage: Bacteria > Actinomycetota > Actinomycetes > Actinomycetales > Micrococcaceae > Arthrobacter. The sequence goes on along the minus strand of NZ_JAGGPP010000015.1, from coordinate 28,411 downwards.
GGTCCCACGCCAGCCGAGCTGTTCGTTGAGGTGGCGGTCGGCGGCGCGAACACCGTGGCGGCGAAGCCTGCCACCAAGGTCGGGGCGGTCAGCGGACGGACCGGCGACCAGCCAGGCGGCGATGAACCAGGGCAGGGCCGGGGCGGTGCCGACCAGGACGAGGGCCGCGGTGCCGAGCACGGCGCCGGCGGTCATGACCAGGCGCGGGCCGTGGCGGTCCAGGATCCGCCCGACCCGGATTCCGGCCAGGGCCGAGACGATCAGCCCGGCGGAAAACGCTGCCGTGATGGCGGTGTCGGACCAGCCGGTGTCGTCGGTGATCGGGCGGATGGAGACGGGAAGTGAGTAGTACAGCAGCCCCCAGCTGGTGGTCTGTGCGATGCACAGGGCGGCCAGGCCGCCGCGGGGCCGGTCGCTCATTGGGTGCCGGTGAGCGCGCTGCGCCGTTCCAGGAGCAGCGTGTCCTGCCAGTGCCCGGCGTTCGGGCCGTGGCCCATGCGGGCAATCTTCTCCCGGACGCCGACGACGCGGAACCCGAGCCGCTCGTGCAGGAACAGGCTGGCGGTGTTTTCGGGCAAGATGCTGGACTGGATGGTCCAGATCCCGCCGGCCTCGGTCGAGTCGATCAGTGCCCCGAGCAGGATCCGCCCTACGCCGCGTCCGCGGGCCTGGGGTGCGATGTAGATGGAGTGCTCCACGACGCCCCGGCACACCTCCCGGGCGGAAACCGGGGAGACCGCGGCCCAGCCCAGAACCAGGCCCAGGTCTTCGGCGACGAGCCGGTGGCCGCAGAGCCGGCCGGCGTCGAAGGCCTCCCCTGTTGGCGGTTCGCTTTCGAAGGTCGCCTGTCCGGTGGCGATACCGGCAGCGTAGATGGAGCGGATGGCCTCCCAATCCTCGGCGCGCATGGGCGGGACAGCAACTGGCGTGCCGGGTGCGGCTGCCCCCTGCGGGGCCGGGGCGGTCACAGGCCGGTGAGGAGTCCGGCGGCCCGCTCCAGCGCGCCCGGGACGAGGGAGTAGTAGGCCCAGGTGCCGCGTTTTTGGCGGTGCAGCAGGCCTGCGTCGACCAGGATCTTCAAATGGTGTGAGACGGTGGGCTGGCCAAGATCGAGCGGTTCTGTCAGGTCGCACACGCAGGACTCACCGGATTCATCTGCCTTGACGAAGGAGAGCAGCCGCAAACGGTTCGGATCGGATAGTGCCTTGAAGACGAGGGCTTTCTGCCGCGCGTCCTCCGCGCTCAACGCGGCTGCCGGCGGCGGGCAGCAGGAGGCATCCAGCTCCGGTGCTACTGCCTGCGATGAGTTCATGTCCCCATTATGCCTCCACATTGACCTTCATCAATATACGAGGTGGAGCGGGGGCGGGCGCGCCAGCTTCTTCAGAGCTGGCTGGCGAGTTCCTGGACGGCGGCGTCGATCTGGTCCCGCAGCGGCCGGACGCCGTCAATGTCCCAGCCCAGCGGGTCCGGGAAGGACCAGCCGACCAGCCGTCCGGCCGGCGTGGCCGGGAGTCTGAGTCCGGGCTTCATTGTCACGACGAGGTCGGCCTCGCGCAGGTCGGCTTCGGTGACGCGCCGCGGGATGCGGCCGCTGATGTCGATGCCGAGTTCGCCCAGTGAGGCGGCCACGGCTTCGCTGACCTGTTCGGACGGGTCGGTGCCGGCGGAGCGGACCTCGAACCGGTCGTTGGTCCGGTGTGCCATGAGGGCTGAGGCGAGCTGGGAGCGGCCCGCGTTGTGCTCACACAGGAACAGGATGACTTGTTTGCCCACGGAGCCGCCGGTCATGAGCCGGACTTTTCGGCGTGATGGGGAATGACAACATCGTCGGCGGAGCGGCCCGCGGACGGGAACAGGAGAAGCAGCAGACCCATTCCCGCGGCCGCGCCGATCAGCTGTGCGAGGACGAAGCCCGGCACGGAGCCCGGTGCGATGCCGGCGAAGGTGTCGCTGAACATGCGGCCAACGGTCACGGCCGGGTTCGCGAACGAGGTCGAGGACGTGAACCAGTAGGCGGCTCCGATGTAGGCACCGACAGCCGGGGCCGCGAGGACGCCGCGGGAGGTGCGGGCCAGGGCCAAGATCAGAAGGATCAGCCCGGCGGTGGCGACGACCTCGCCGAGAAGATGCCCGCCGGTCACGCGCTCCTTGCTGGACATGGAGGTTCCCACGTCGAACATGGCGTTAGCGAGCACGCTGCCGCTGACCGCGCCGACGGTCTGGGCGGCCACGTACGTGCCGAGCTCCGGCAGGGTCAGCCCCGCGCCGCTGCGCCGACCGAGGATCCAGTCGGCCAGTGAGACCACGGGGTTGAAGTGGGCGCCGCTGACCGGTCCGAGCACCAGAATCAGCACGGTCAGGCCGAATACGGTGGCGGTGCTGTTTTCGAGCAGCTGCAGGCCGACGTCGCCCGGAGAGAGCTGTTCGGCGGCGATCCCGGAGCCGACGACGATGGTCACGAGAAGGCTGGTGCCGAGCAGTTCGGCGATGGCACGGCGCCACAGCGGCGGCTGGGAGGAATTCATGGAACCAGCTTGACGCAAAGGATTACCTCAGTCAAACTTGAGGCAATGGATACTGAGCGGATGGACCAGTTCGGGGCGCGGGTCGCCAAGCATGCTGCCCTGTCTGACGCAGCACGCCTGCGCATCGTGGACCTGCTGACTCTGGGGGACCTGTCCCCGACGGAGCTTCAGGCCGAGCTGGGAATGGCGTCGAACCTGCTCTCCCACCATCTGCGCACCCTGGAGGACGCGCAGCTGGTGACCCGGCACCGCTCGGAGGCGGACAGGCGCCGAAGCTACATCCGGCTCGCCGTCGGCGCCCTGGACGGGCTGGTCCCGGGGGCTGAATACGGCACCCGCCGCATTGTTTTCGTCTGCACCCGAAACAGCGCCCGGTCCCAGCTGGCTGCCGCGCTCTGGCAGCAGGTCAGTGAAATCCCCTCCGCCTCCGCGGGAACACATCCCGCGGACCGGATCGCCCCGGGCGCCATCGGTGTCGCCAGCCGCCACGGCCTCAACCTGCCGGACGCGGCACCTCGCCGCCTCGACCAGGTCTTGGGGGAAGGGGACTTCATCGTGACCGTGTGCGACAACGCCCACGAGGAACTGACCGGCCTCGGCGGCGTGCATTGGTCCGTCCCCGATCCCGTCCGGCTGGGAACCCCGGAAGCCTTCGAGCACGCCTACGAGGACATCTCCCACCGCATCGATGACCTCGTGCCGCGCCTTACCGCGGCCTGACCTCCGCTCACCCCCAGGCGAAGCGGCTTGAAACCAAATATTGACATCCATCAATGTCGCGGTGATACTCCATATATCGACCATCATCAATATATTCGATGGTCGACGGCGAGCACGGAGACATCAACGAGGCCAGTACTACCCGACCGTTATCAACATCAACATCAGGAGAATCCCCGTGAGTACCGAAACCGCCAAGAAGCCCTCCGTCCTGTTCGTCTGCGTCCACAACGCCGGCCGCTCCCAGATGGCCGCCGCCTTTCTGACCACCCTGGGCAAGGGTGAGATCGAGGTCCGCTCCGCCGGTTCCCAGCCCGCCGACAAGATCAACCCGGCCGCGGTCGAGGCCATGGCAGAGCTGGGCATCGACATGTCCGCCGAGGTCCCGAAGGTCCTCACCACCGAGGCCGTCAAGGAATCCGATGTCGTGATCACGATGGGCTGCGGCGACGAATGCCCCTACTTCCCCGGCAAGCGCTACGAGGACTGGGTCCTGGAGGATCCGGCCGGCAAGGGCGTGGAGTCCGTTCGACCGATCCGCGACGAGATCAAGACCCGCATCGAGGGCCTGATCGACTCCCTGGCCCCCGCCGCCAAGTAAAACGCCCCTCCCGACTCCCAGGAGCACCACGTGAGCACCAAAGACAGCGCCAAGAGCCCCAAGGCAGTCAACACCGAACAGCTGATCATCATCGGCTCGGGCCCGGCCGGCTACACTGCGGCGACCTACGCCGCCCGCGCCGGCCTGAAGCCCCTGGTCCTTGCCGGCTCGGTCACTGCCGGTGGAGCGCTGATGAACACCACGGAAGTGGAGAACTTCCCCGGGTTCCCGGAGGGCATCCAAGGCCCGGAGCTCATGGACGGCCTGCAGCAGCAGGCGGAGAAGTTCGGCGCGCAGGTGGTGTTCGACGACGCCACCGAGGTCCAGCTGAAGGGTCACCTCAAGCGCGTGGTCACCGGCGGCGGCGAGACCTACGAGGCCCCGGCCGTCATCCTGGCCACCGGCTCCGCGTACAAGGAACTCGGCCTGGCTGAGGAGAAGAAGTTCAGCGGCCACGGGGTCTCCTGGTGTGCCACGTGCGACGGCTTTTTCTTCCGCGACCAGGACATCATCGTCGTCGGCGGCGGCGACTCCGCCATGGAGGAAGCCACCTTCCTGACGCGCTTCGGCAAGACCGTCACCGTCGTGGTCCGCAAGGGCGAGCTGCGGGCCTCCCGCATCATGGCGCAGCGGGCCAAGGACAACCCGAAGATCAGCTTCGCCTGGCACTCGGCCGTCAGCGCCATCCACGGTGACGGCAAGGTCAGCGGCGTGACGCTGAAGGACACCCGCACCGGCGAAACACGGGAACAGGCCGCCACCGGGCTCTTCGTGGCGATCGGGCACATGCCCCGCACCGAACTGGTGGCAGGGCAGGTGGAGCTCGACTCGGACGGCTACATCAAGGTCGACTCGCCCACCACCTGCACCAACCTGACCGGCGTGTTTGCCTGTGGGGATGCCGTGGACCACCGCTACCGCCAGGCCATCACCGCCGCCGGCACCGGCTGCGCCGCCGCCCTGGACGCCGAACGTTACCTCGCCGCGTTAGAGGACGCGGACAGCATCGCCACCGCCCTGGTGGAGGAACCCACCCACGCCTAAACCCCCGGGCAGGGGCGGAGGTGAGCTCAATGACGACAGGCTGCTGCAGCGACTCAGGCTGCTGCGACGACGATCAGGACTGCTGCTGACCCCCGCTGCCTGCCGGCCCCAACCGGGCCGACAGGTCACCCCACCCACAAGAACCAGGAGAGAGAAGAGGACAGCATGGAATCAGCCACAAGCCTTCCCGTTGCAGTGATCGGAGCAGGCCCCGTCGGGTTGGCCGCCGCGGCCCACCTGCTCGAACGCGGCCTGGAGCCCCTGGTCTTTGAGGCAGGCCCGAGCGCGGGCGCAGCGATCGAGCAGTGGCGCCACATCCGGCTGTTCTCACCCTGGCGGTTCAATACCGACGCCGCCGCAGTCCGGCTCCTCGAAGCCACTGGCTGGGAAACGCCCCGGCCCACCGCACTTCCGTACGGCGGGGAACTCATCGACAACTACCTCGCGCCTTTGGCCGCGCTGCCCCAGATCGCGTCGCGCCTGGAGACCGGCGCACGGGTCGTGGCCGTGACCCGGCAGGGCCTGGACAAGACCCACGTCAAGGACCGAGACACTACACCCTTCACCGTCCGGGTGCTGCATGCGAACGGCGAGACCCGCGACCACACCGTCGCCGCGGTCATCGACGCCTCCGGCACCTGGTCCACCCGCAACCCGCTCGGCACCTCCGGACTGCCTGCCATCGGCGAAGACACCGCCGGCTCCCGGATTTCCGCACCACTTCCTGACGTCACCGGCCGCGACCGCGCAGCCTTCGCCGGACGCCGCGTCCTGGTCGTTGGCGCAGGCCACTCCGCCGCCAACACCCTGATCAACCTCGCCGACCTGGCCAAGGAGGAACCGGACACCCGAATCCTCTGGGCAGTCCGAGGCCCGTCAGCGGAGAAGGTCTACGGCGGCGGCGACGCCGACGGCCTGCCCGCCCGCGGCCAGCTCGGCTCCCGACTCCGCCGACTCGTGGAGGCCGGAAAAATCGAACTGCACACCGGCTTCGGCATCAACTCCTTCAAAGCGCTGGACTCTTCGGTCACCATCAGTGCTGTGGACGGCCGCACCGTCGAAGCCGACGTCGTCGTACCCTGCACAGGCTTCCGGCCAGACTTGGACATCCTGCGCGAACTCCGGCTCAACCTCGACCCCGCCGTCGAGGCGCCGCTGGAACTCGGCCCCCTGATCGACCCCGAATTCCACTCCTGCGGCACCGTCCCGCCCCACGGCGCAAAGCTCCTCGCCCACCCGGACAAGGACTTCTACATCGTGGGGATGAAGTCCTACGGCCGGGCACCGACCTTCCTGCTGGCCACCGGCTACGAACAGGTCCGCTCCGTCACGGCCGCCCTCGCCGGTGACCGCGAGGCCGCCGACACCGTCCACCTCGAGCTCCCCGAAACCGGTGTCTGCTCCACCGACGCCGGCACCAGCTGCGACGTCCCGGCACCTTCCGGGAAAGCAGCCGAAGCGTCCACGGAGAGCGGATGCTGCGCAGCACCCGAACCGGTCCTGATCGGCTTCCCCACAGGCCTGGCCCACGGCCGCTCCGGCAACAACTGACCCGAAACCGCCAGCAAGACACGACCATTGGAGTGCTCATGACTGAAAACCGTGAAACAGGCCTGGGACTGCAGGACAACACCGAACTCCTGCACCGCATCAGCAACCGCCTCGCGGACCGGTTCACCGGGATCTTCGCGACCGAAACCGTCGAACGCTACGTCTTCGAGTCCTACACCGCACTGGCCCGGACCGCCAAGATCACCGCCTACCTCCCTGCCACGACCGAACACTTCGCGAACGACCGGCTGGCCGCCCTGGCCAAGTCCAAGGGCGCCACCGCCAGCAAAGCGCCCGAAGTGCTGTTCGTCTGCGTACAAAACGCCGGATGGTCCCAGATGGCCGCCGCCCTGCTCACCGTCGAAGCCAAGGGCAGGATCCATGTCCGCTCCGCCGGGTCCCTGCCGGCGGCCGAACTCGACCCCGCCGTCCTGACCGTGATGTCCGAAATGGGGCTGGACCTCACCAAGGACTACCCGAAGCCGCTGACCGACGACGTCGTGCGCGCCTCCGACGTGGTGATCACGATGGGATGCGGTGATTCCTGCCCGATCTACCCGGGCAAACGCTACGAAGACTGGGACCTGACGGACCCCGCCGGCCAACCCCTCGACACGATCCGCGACATCCGGGACCAGATCCACGACCGGGTCAAAACCCTGGTCACCTCCCTGCTCACAAAGGAAACAGAACTCCCATGACCGACGACAACACCAGCGCAGCCAAGACACCTGCCGTGCTCTTCGTGTGCAGCAAGAACGGCGGGAAGTCCCAGCTCGCCGCCGGGCTGATGAACCAGCTCGCCCACGGCGATGTCACCGTGTACTCCGCTGGCACCAAGCCGGGCAACTCCCTCAATCCCCAAGCCGTCGAGTCCCTGACCGAACTCGGCATCGACATCACAGGCGAACACCCCAAACCCGTCACCGACGAGGTACTGGAGGCCGCGGACGCCGTCATCATCCTCGGCACCGAAGCCAAACTCGAACCCCACGAAGGCACACGCTTCGAAATCTGGGAAACGGACGAGCCCTCCGAACGCGGCATCGAAGGCATGGAACGCATGCGCCTGGTCCGGGACGACATCAAGAACCGCGTCCAGAAGCTCTACACGGAACTCACCGGGAACTAGCCGGTCCCATGTTCGATGAGCGAGGTCTGGACGGGCCAATCCTGGTCGGCGTCGGTTGGGACTTTCCAGAGCACCTGGTACGGACCGCAGCGGACCTCGGGGCCAATCTGGGACAGCATCTAATTTGTGCCTTCGTGGACCCCGCCGGCTACCTCATTGAATGGGAACCGGACGGCTCACGGACAGCCCGTTCACTCGATCCGGCCGTCAACGAAGAGGCCGAATATCCCGCCGACGAACTCCTGCGCCGCCTGGAATCCATTCTCGGGCAACCCGGAGAACAATGGTCCTTCCGCGTGCTCAACGGCGACGTTTCCAAGGCACTCAGCCGCCTGGCCGAAAACACAGAAGCTTCCTTGCTCATCGTGGGGGCTGACCGACCAGGATCCCTGGCAAGGATGGACAGACTCCTTGAAGGATCCGTATCGGCATCCCTCACCCACGGTCAGCAGCATCCAATCCTCATAGTCCCCGACAACAAATAATGGCGATTTTCTGCGGGCAGATGGAACCGTCCCACCACTGCCCAGGACAGGCCTCCAGCCTTGTAGGTGCTCCTGAACACGATCCAGTAACCGTGAGATTGAGGGTTTCGGGTGGTCGCGGCTTGGCGAACAATTTGGGGTGCCCGGCTGCCGGTGACGCTCAGGTCCGTGACCCCGGACCCTGGAGCAGGATCCCCCCGGCACGGGTGCGCTGGGGAGAGTTATGTATGTTCTTCAGGGCGTTGTCCACGTTGGGCGATGGCATCGAAGATTTGGTTTTTCGTCGGAGCCTGTTGGCGTTGAGCCATGTCGATCGCGAACTGCAAGGCATCGCTTCGCTGGCCCTGTCGCACTTCTGCTGCAATGGTCGTCCGTCCAAGCTGCTTGGCCGCTTCGACGCGGTGGTACCCGTCGGCGAGGAGCAAGGCGCCATCAATATCGAAAACGACCACCGGGGTGGAGTCATCCAGATGGTCCACGTAATACGACACCCGCTCAGGGTCCAGATAGGGCCGGCTGCGGTCGATGGGATCCTGGGCGAGCTCGGCAATCGAAAGACTAACGACGGGCATGAAGCCAGTGTGGGACAGGGGCCGCCCTGTGACCAGCAGGGCGTTTTAGCTATCAGACAGGGTGGCGATGGGCTGAATGGGTTTCTGATCTTCCAAAGGGTGGTTCTGTGCCTAGAATATGGGAAGGCGATGGATCCCGCCTGAACCGGTTGATCCGGTTCCAACAGCCTCCCGGCTTATGGCTCCTGTCCGATGTTGCGGCAGGCAGGAGCGGCCAAATGAACATTTCCCATTACAGGCGGACCCGGTCCGCCTGGCAACACCCCGGCCCTGGACCTGTTGATGGCAGGAGGGGTGCGTCATGACTTTTCTTAGCGTCCTTTACGACTCCGAAAACCCGCCCGGTGACTCTCCTCTGCCCGGGACCCTGTCTGACCTGCAGCTTGAACAGATCATCGAGGCTGTCACTGCCGGTTATCAGGAATACGGGCTGAAGCCGGTCTTCCACGCTCCGCAAGTGGATGAGGGCACAGTCGCTTATCGGCAATGGATCTGCAGGGATCTGGAGACCAGCGCGGTGCGGGAGGCTGTGGAGGAGTTTTCCGTTGCCATGCGCGGGGTCCGGGAGACCCTCGCTTCGGCGGGAAGCCTGCATTACCGGTACCAGAAGATGGAAGTTTTCCTCACTGCCGTCGAGCAGTATTTGGCTGCCGTCTCCTCGCTCGCTGCCGGCCTGTCCGAGGCTGGGCCCAGGTCATCGGGTCTCCGCGCTGTCAGGGACTATCTGGGCAGTTACCTCTCGTCCGAAGCGGTCCTTGGCCTGGAGGAAGAAGTCCGAAAGCTGCGCGACGACTTGGCCGGCATCTCCTATATGGTGCACATCGACGGCGGCAACATCTCGGTGGGCCGGAGGGGTAACGAACCCGATTACACGGCAGAAGTCGAAGCGACGTTCCGCAGGTTCCGGCAAGGCAATCCGAAGGATTACCGGTCCGCGCTCCGAAGTTCGCACGAGATGAACCATGTCGAGGCGATGATCCTTGACCGGGTAGCGGTACTGTTCTCCGGGACTTTCACCGACCTTGCCGCGTTTTGTGACCGGCATGCCGGCTTCCAGGACCCTGTCATCGTTCGTTTTGACCGGGAAGTCCAGTTCTATCTCTCGTATCTTCGCCACATCGGCCAGCTGAGCCGCGCCGGGCTGGTCTTCACCTACCCGATCGTTTCAGCAACGTCGAAGGACATCTCGGGCACGGACGTTTTTGATCTGGCCCTGGCAGGCACGCTCGTGGCTGAGGGCAGGACTGTAGTTCTAAATGACTTTGAGCTGAGCGGGCCGGAGAGTATCCTTGTCGTTTCGGGCCCGAACCAGGGCGGGAAGACGACGTTCGCCCGCACCATCGGCCAGCTCCATTACCTGGCCGCCCTCGGTCTGCCGGTGCCCGCCTCCCGTGCGATGCTGTATCTGCCGGACCGGATCTTCACCCATTTTGAACGGGAAGAGAACCAGGCGGACCTGCGCGGCAAGCTGCACGATGAACTGGTCAGGGTCCACGACATCCTCGGCGGGGCAACGCCGCGGAGCGTGATTATCCTGAACGAAATTTTCACCTCGACCACCCTGCAGGATGCCGTCTTCCTCAGCGGCAAAATCCTGCAGCACATCATCGACCTGAACCTGATCTGCGTGTGCGTCACCTTCATCGATGAGCTCTCCAGGCTCAGCCGCACCACCGTGAGCATGGTCAGCACCGTAGACCCTGCTAACCCGGCCGTGCGGACCTTCAAGATCCTGCGCCAACCGGCCAACGGGCTCGCCTACGCGAAGATCCTGGCCGCCAACCAGGGCCTGACCTACCCGGAACTGAAGGAGAGGATCACCTCATGAAGGCCTTCCTTCTTGCCCCCGCCGGATCACCCACACCGGAACTGCCGGCCAACGCCGCCGACCTGGTCCGGGACCTGGCCTTGCGCCCGGTCCTGGAAGCCATGGCCAAGGGCGACGAGTTCCTCCTCACCACGGCCACCGATACCCTGGCCCGGAGCCTGACCGACCCCGAAAGTATCCACTACCGCCAACAGATCCTTCTCGATTGCCTGGAAAACCCCGCCACGGTCCGCCGGCTGTATGCACTGACGGTGGAGGCCATCGAGGGCGAGAAGAAGATCTACCGCGGAATTTTCAACAACTACCCCGGTGCGATACTGCGCCGCGCCATCGAATCCCTGACCTTCCTGATGCCCCTGCTGCGGCGCCTGCACGAGCTGGCCACGGATGAGGCCGGGACGTTTCACTCGCCCGGCTTCACCCGTTTTTTCGCCATGATCACCGATGAACTCGGACCCGTCTACCTCCAGAGCGTCACTGCGCACCTGAAACAACTGAAATTCCGCTCCGGCGTGCTCCTCAGCGCAAGCCTCGGGCCCGGGAACCAGGCCACCGGATACACCCTGCGCCGGCCCCCGCACCGGACACGCTGGCAGGCCCTGTGTAACTTCTTCACCGATTTCTTCACCAGCGACCGGTCCGTCCTGTCCTTCCACATCAGCGACCGCGATGAAAGCGGCTACCGGGCCCTGTCGGACCTGCGGGACCGGGGCATGAATCTTGCCGCCAACGCCCTGGCACAGTCCGATGACCACATCCTGGATTTCTTCGCACTGCTCCGCGCCGAACTCGGTTTCTACGTCTCCTGCCTGAACCTCCACGACCGGCTTACCACGACCGGGACGGAAATCTGCCTGCCCAAACCCGAACCCGAGCCCGTGAACAGCGAACCGGTTCTGTCCGCCCGGGGGCTCTATGAGCCTTCGCTGGCCCTGGCAGGGCACCGGCCCGCCGTGGGCAACGATCTGGGTGCGGACGGCATGAGCCTGGTCATGATCACCGGCGCGAACGAAGGCGGCAAATCAACCTTCCTGCGCGCTACAGGTGCCGCGCAGCTGATGATGCAGGCCGGGATGTTCGTCTGCGCCGAATACTTCAGCGCCAGCACCTGCAACGGCCTTTACACCCACTTCAAACGGGAAGAGGACGCCGCACTGCGCAGCGGAAAACTCGACGAGGAGCTGTCCCGGATGAACAGCATCGCCGGGCACCTCATGCCCGGGTCCATGGTGCTGTTCAACGAATCCTTCGCAGCCACAAACGAACGTGAGGGCTCCAGCATCAGCTACGACATCATCCGGTCCCTGACCGAGGCCGGGGTACGCGTCCTCATCGTCACCCACCTGTACGACCTGGCGCATTCCCTCTTCGCCCAGGCGCCGCCGGACGCGTTGTTCCTTCAGGCAGAACGCCAGGCCGACGGGCGCCGGACCTTCAAACTGCACCCGGGCGAACCCACCCGCACCAGCTACGGCGACGACCTCTACACCCGCGTCTTCGGCCAGGCAGTCCCGGACGCGTCCCCTGAACCGCAGGCCCACCAGGAGGCACGCCATGGCAGCATCTGGCAGGCCCCGGCACCGTCGCCGACGGCAGCGGCCAGGGGATCGAGTGCTGGCTGACGGACCTGGACGGTGTACTGGTCCGCGACAACCAGGCGATCCCCGGAGCCCGGGAACTGATCCGTCACTGGGCGGCGACCTCCACGGCTTTCATGATCGTCACGAACAACTCCATCTACACACCCCGGGACCTGGCAGCAATGCTTGGTGATACGGGTTTGGAGGTCCCGGAGGAAAATATCTGGACCTCCGCGCTGGCCACTGCCCAGTTCCTCACAGACCAGACCCACGGTCTGGAATCCGGAAACCTTGCCTACGCCATCGGTGAAGCCGGGCTCACGACGGCGCTGCACGAGGCAGGCTTCATCCTCACCGACCAGGACCCGGACTTTGTGGTCCTCGGCGGGACCTGCACGTACTCCTTCGAGGCGATCAGCGCGGCGATCCGGCTGATCCTGGCCGGCGCCCGCTTCATCGCCACCAATCCGGACGCCACCGGCCCCTCCAGGCGCCGGACGGGTGCCCGGCACCGGCGCCGTAGCGGCACTGATCACCACAGCCACCGGACGAAAACCCTACATCGTGGGCGAACCGAACCCCATGATGTGCCGCTCCGCGATGAACCGGATCAAAGCCCACGCACGCACCACGGCGATCATCGGGGACCGGATGGACACCGACATCATCGCCGGCATCGAAGCCGGACTACACACCGTGCTGGTCCTCAGCGGCGTCACCCACAAGGACGACCTCGCCATCTACCCCTACCGCCCGGACCAGATCCTGAACTCCGTCGCTGACCCCCCGGACCTGATCCAGGACCGCCCTCCAAAGACCGCTGCATCCGGTACCGGCTCGGGCTCCGCGCCGTCGTAGCGGCACTTCTGGTGTTCCGGCTCATCGGCCCACCTGGAAACCGTGAGGGCAGTTCAGCGGCCCGGAACCCTTACCGGGAACTCATTCGCTGCGCTGTTTCCTTGCCAGCAGGTGCCGCGATGTGGTTCATTACAGGGGAACGGTGATGGATCTCGCCGGGGCGGGCCACACCGTCCGAACCGCCGCCCCGGCTGATAGTTCCTGTTCAGTGCCACGCACAGACGGAGAACTATGCAAAATCCCGGCGCCACCCCACACCAGCGACATGAGCGCACCAGCGCGCAGACCCCAAAAAATCCTGCCCGCCCCGGTGCTGGAGATGCCGAACGGGGAACGCGGTCATGACCGACTACAACGCGCTCCTTGGATGCGGGGACTACCTCAACGGTCTGGTCGTCGGCGTCATTGCCATCCCGATGGGCTCCAGCCACAAGATCGAATGGGACCGCACCACCGGCCTCTTCCACCTGGACCGCGTCGATCTGGGGATCTTCGCCAAACCCGTGAATTACGGCTTCCTTCCCCAAACCCTGGATGAAGACGGCGACGAACTGGACATCCTGTGCGTGACCCGCGAACCGCTGCCCATCGGGCTGGTCGTCCACGCCCGGATACTGGGCGTCCTGAACTTCCGCGACGGGGATACTATAAGATCATCGCCGTCCCGGCAGATGACCGCGAGGCCGGGAACCGGATCAGCACGCTCGAAGACCTCGGCACCAGGTGGCAGGAACAGATCACCCACCACTTCAACCACTACAAAGACCTCCAGCCCGGAACACACACCCGCGTCCTTGGGCGGGGGACGCCGGAGGAAGCGGCCACAATTGTTGGCGAATGCAGCCAACGCTGGCAGGACCAAAAGACCGGCGCGCACCCATGAACACCCCTCCTGTCACGAACGCAGACCCACGCTCCCTTTCACAACATCGGCAGGAGGCGACATAATCGGCATGCTCACCATCGCCATCGGCGCCCTGGCAGGATCATTGCTCCGCGTCCTCCTTCAGCGCGCACTTGCCGGAGCCACCGGTCCCCGAACGGAATGGGTCGCCGAGTCCGCGCTGGCCCTTGTCCTGGGCCTGATCACCGGAGTCGTCCTGGCCACCGGGTCAGGCCCGTCCTCCGCGCCTCTGGCAATGGGCGCGGCCGCCGGGCTAACCACGTATGCCGGAACAGCCTTCGCCATGTCCTGGCTGAGGCAGGAAAGACCCGATCGCGCACCCGTCGTCCCGGCTGCGCATCTCCTCTTGTCCCTCGCCTTCTCGCTCGCCGGGGCAGGGGCCGGCGCTGCCGCCTGGCTGGCATGAACCGGGGTCCCGCGTGCCCGGCCGGGGACCTGTGCCGAGGCCGCGGTGGCTGACGAAGCAAACATCCCCGCGCCGGATCACGTTCCGGAACCGCAGGCGGTCCCCGGGCAGGACACGCCAGGGGAGGATGAGGAAGCGTGGCTGAACAAGGGGATCCTCGGGGTCGGCACCGCCTCGTTTTTCAGCGATGCCGGCCACGAACTGGTGACCTCCCTGCTTCCGTCCTTCCTGACATCGACCCTGCACGCGGGCCCGGCCGCCCTCGGTGCCATCGAAGGAGTCTCAGATGCGTTGGTGGGCCTGAGCAAGCTTGCCGGCGGCCCCCTCGCCGCTGAACCTTCCCGCAGGGCCAGGATCGCTTCGGGCGGCTACCTTCTCACGGCCGCCGCGACGGCGCTGATAGGCGCGGCCTCGATGGTGTGGCAGGTCGCGGTGCTTCGCGCCCTCGCCTGGGCAGCCCGCGGAATCCGTTCACCCGCCCGGGACACCCTGCTGGTCTCCATCACGCCACGTGCGGCTTACGGGCGGGCAGCGGGCATTGAACGCGCCGGGGACAACGCCGGCGCGATCGCCGGGCCGCTGCTGGCCGGACTGCTCGTCGGACTGATCGGCGTGCGCGAAGCCATCCTGCTTTCCTTCATCCCCAGCATCCTGGCCGCCGCCGCTATCACCCTGGCCGCCCGTCAGGCCCGCCACGTCCTGACCACCCCTGCCGGGCGCACCAAGCTCAGCTTCAACCTCGGGGAACTGCGCCGCAGCGGAGCCGCCCGGGCACTGATCCCGGTGTCCTTTTTCGAACTGGGCAACCTGGCAACGACAATGCTGATCCTGCACGCCACGGATCTGCTCACCGGAGAAGGCCGGGACCCTGCCGCCGCGACAGCCCTGGCCATCTTCTTCTACGCAGCCCACAATGGCGCAGCGACCGTCGCTTCCCTCATCGGAGGTCACCTCGTGGACCGGACAGGGCCACGTCCGGTCTTCGCCGCCGGCGGGACGGTCTATGTCGGCGCCTACCTGCTCTTCGCGTTCAGCCCCCACACCTGGGGACCGGTGCTGGCAGGATTCCTTCTCGCCGGGATCGGCATCGGCTTCGCAGAGACAGCCGAATCGACCGCCGTCGCTCTGGCACTTCCGGACAGACTGCGCGGCAACGGATTCGGTGTCCTTGGCCTCGTCCAGTCCGCCGGCGACATCGGCGCCACCGTCACCGCAGGGATCCTGTGGGCCGTCTTCTCACCCGCCGTTGCATTCACCTACGCTGCCGCCTGGATGCTTGCCTCCGTCCTCTTCTCCCGCGCACTCGCCCCGGACAAGGCACAGGCAGGCTCCTAAAACGCCAGGGCACAGACACCGGGCGAGCAGCCAACAGTCCGGACGCCCCGGCTCGCTACCTGCCTTACACCGCTCCTGCCAGGGCCAGGCCCGCCGCCGTGGCAGCTACCGCCGTGACCGCTGTGCCGATCCCGTTCAGGAGGGCCAGCCCGGTACGGCGGGACTGGATGAGCCGGACGGTCTCGAAGCTGGCCGTGCTGAACGTGGTGTATCCACCCAAGAACCCGGTTCCCGCGATGGCCTGCAGCTGGGCAGGTGCGGCGTGGACGATCACGGCCCCTGCCACCAGTCCAAGGAGGAAGGAGCCGGTGATGTTGATGACCATGGTGCCCACAGGCAGGGCGATACGGACTTTGGAGCGGACCAGCCCATCGACGACGAACCGTGTCCCGGCACCGAGCCCGCCGGCCAGCCCAAGTAAAAGAACGGTCAACGCGTTCACGGGAGATCCCCCTTCCGGTCGGGGCGAAGGGTCGCCTCGTGGCGCCTTGCGCTCATCCTGGAGTGGTGCCCGGAGGCCACCCGGATCCCGGTCACTGTTGCCGCGGCGCCGCCGATCACCGTGGCGGCAAGGTAGATCAAAGCGTCCGTGCTCCGTCCTGCTCCGATCAGGGTGTTCGTTTCCAGGGCCAGGGCGCTGTAGGTCGTGAAAGCGCCCATGAAGCCGGTCCCGGCGAGCAGCCGAATGAACCTCAGCCGCCCGGCGTCCGGGCCGCGCCGGACCAGGGCTTCCAGCAGGGCCCCGAGCAGCAGCGCTCCGGTGAGGTTGATGACCAGGGTCGGCAGCGGCCACCCGCCCGGTGACGGCAGCGCCCCGCTGAGCCCATACCGGGCCAACGCCCCGAACACGCCTCCCATGATGACGACGAGCACGAACCCCGGGTGCAGATGAACCGGCCTGTGGGCGCGCGCCTGCCCGAGCGTCCCGGCATCGTCCTCGTCTTCGTTTATCTCTGCCGGGTCACTGTCGATGGGCAGCTGCCTGTCACCGGTGGCGTCCATCCTTTCGTCCGGGCGGTCCGGTGCTGTGGTCTCAGGGGGAATCGGCTCCATCAGTGGCCCTCCTGCCGGTGATGCTTCGTGTGGGGGGCGAGCGGGACGACCAGGACGGGCCGGTGCTGGCGGTGGGTGAGGTGGACCGCGACGGAGCCGACGAGCAGCTCCTCGAACCGGGCCCCGAGGCCACGTTCCCTGATGCCCACCACAATGACCGATGCGTCCACCGACTCGGCCAGCCGTCCCATGGCCCGGGCGGGGTCCCCGGCGAGCATCACGAAGGACCAGTCAATTCCGGTGCTGTCCAGCGCGTCCTGCAGGCGTTCCCTGATGCTCTCGCTGATCCCTTCGATGTCATCATCAATTCCGTCCGGATCAATCGGCAGGGCTTCGACGCGGCCGTCCGGTTCCTTGACGAGGTAGCTGGTGACATCCACATAGGCGCAGATCAGGTTCACCTTCAGGCTGTAGGCCAGTTCCGCGGCGCGGTGTGCGACCGCCAGGGGCTGGCCGGGCACGACGCCCATCAGCACCGGCCCGGTGATCCGACGCGGCACATAAGCTGTCGGCCCGGTGGCGGGCCGGGTCTCGTTGGCTGGCTCATTCATGGGCGCTCCTGTTCGGGGTCGGCGTCGTTGAGGTACGTTCCAGTAGGCCCGTAGGGCAGGGACGGGTCCTCATCGGTGATTTCCAGGAGGCGGTTGTATTTGGCAACGCGCTCCCCGCGGGCCGGCGCCCCGGATTTCAGCTGCCCGCAGCCGGACCCGACCACAAGATCAGCCACGAACGTATCATCGGTTTCCCCGGACCGATGCGAAACCATCGCCCCGAAGCCACCCTGGGAGGCGGCGGTGAGGGTTTCGAAGGTTTCGCTCACGGTCCCGGCCTGGTTCGGTTTGATCAGCACTGCTGTCGCGGAGCGGTCGCGGATGCCGTCCCGGACCCGGTCCGCGGAGGTGACGAACAGGTCATCCCCGACGACCTGAACCCGGTCCCCGAGCGATGCCGTCAGAGCCGTCCAACCCTCGGTGTCTTCTTCGGCCAGTGGATCCTCCAGGCTGCAGATCGGGTAATCGGTGATGAGCCGCTCGTAGTAGGAGATCATCTTCTCCGGTGTGTAGGACTGGCCTGCGACGGTGTAGGTCCCGTCGGTGTAGAAGGAGTTCGCGGCAGGGTCCAGGGCGATCGCGACCCCGTGCCTGCCCGGGGTATAGCCGGCGTCTTCGATGGCGGCGACAATCAGATCCAGTGCCTCCTCGGGGCGGGCGATGTCCGGGGCATACCCGCCTTCATCACCCAAACCGGTCGCCAGACCCTGCCGGCGCAGGCGCCGGGACAGGGCATGGTAGACGTCGGACCCCCAACGCAAGGCATCGGCGAAGGACGGCGCACCGGCCGGAGCGATCATGAATTCCTGGAATTCCAGCGGGTTCGCGGCGTGCTGGCCGCCGTTGAGGACATTGAAGTGCGGAACCGGCAGCCGCCCGCCCCGGCCCAGCGCCTGGGCGATCCAGACATGAAGAGGCGTCCCGGCGGCCGTCGCGAAAGCCCGGGCAGCGGCCATCGACACCGCGACGATCGCGTTGGCCCCGAGCCGGGACCGGCCAGGGGTTCCGTCGAGCCCGACCAGGGCCTGGTCCAGGTCCGCCAGGGTCTGCCAGCTCCGGGACGCGAGCAACTCGGCCATTTCCGTCCTGACATTGGTGACGGCTTTCTGCACGCCCCGGCCGGAGTACTTCTGGCCGCCGTCGCGCAGCTCGACCGCCTCATGCGCGCCGGTGGATGCCCCGGACGGCGCCGACGCAACCGACACCGTGCCGTCCGATGTCGTGAGCCAGACTTTCACCGTGGGGTAGCCCCGGGAGTCCAGGATCTGCAGGGCGCGCACCCCGGTGATCTGAAGGTCATTCATCATGATGTTCTCCGTTCCTTGTCTCAGGTCCCGCCGGCGGCAGCGACCAGGGCGGCGGCGGTCCGCGCCGCCAGCGGGTTCAGATACTCCCCGCCCCGCACCGCCGGCACCAGGCCAGGGGTGAAGCGATAGGCCAGCGGGTGCCCGGTGGGGATGTTCAGGGCCTCGACCTCGGCATGGGAGAGCCCGTCCAGGACAAGGCACAGCGCCCGCAGCGAATTGCCGTGCCCGTTCACCAGCACATCCTCTCCCGCGCGGATCCTGGGGCGAAGGTGCTGGTGCCAGAAGATCCGGACACGTTTGACCACCCCGCACAGCGATTCCGTGGGCAGGACCGCTTCGGGAGGCAACCCCGCGAACGCCCGGGTGCGCCGGATCGCGCCCAGCTCGGCGCGTGACATCGGAGGCGGCGCCCCGTAGTAGGAGCGCCGCCAGAAACGAAAGACATCCGGCCCGAGCTCGCTGAGCAGTTCGCTCCTGGCCCTGCCCGTCAGGGAGCCGTAACTGCGCTCGTTCAGTTCCCAGGCCGCAAAGACCGGCACGTCAAGGGCGCCCAGGACATCAAGGACGATGCGGGCGGTGGCCCGGGTGCGCGTCAGCGTGGAGGTGTAGACCGTGCCGGGGGAAAAGGATGATGAGGCCAGCAGGGCTCCGGAGCAGGCCGCTTCGTTTTCCCCGAGCGGGGTCAGGGGCGGGTCGAGCAGGCCGGTGAACCGGTCCTGGGCGTTCAGGACGCTCTGGCCATGGCGGAGGAGGACGAGCGCGCCGCGTGCGGGCATGAGTCACCTACCTTCGGATCAGCAAAGGTAGGAACCATTAGCCAGGAGGCGGTTCGAACGCCCCGCACCTTGCGTGCGGGCTGTTCCGGCGGGATCCATCACCGTGAACAGAGACTACAGGGACAGCCGCGGTGGCCGCCACACTATGACGCGGTCAATCTCCCTGTTCGGCATCCTGGCTGTCCGGTCCGGGCCAGGCCTCCTCCGGGTCGGTCGCCAGGTACAGGGGCAGACCCCAGCCCGCGAAAAAGCCTATGGCCTCGATCCAGGACGTGTTCTCCATGGCGCCCACCGGGGCCCCGTAGTCCGTCATGGACTCGGTCAGGTGCCTCATCCGTGCCCGGATCTCCCGCAGCCGTGCAGCCACGGCGTGCCGCAGCTGCTCCGGCAGCGGTCGCCGGGCCGCCAGGTGGAAACAGCACAACAACACCGGGTCGCCGGCCCCCTCCGGGGTACCGGGATGACAGTCCGGGCACACCCTGTCCCGCCAGAGGCCCACCGTCTCAAGGCACCAGGTTGTGGTGTGGACCATGGCGTTCGCTTCAAGGGTCAGTGCTTCGGTGTTGGAGTTCGCGTAGCCCATCCGCAAACCCGGCAGGTCCGGGGCTGCCATATCCTGGCAGATCCGGCACGGTCCGATAGGGAGAAGCACCTCGTCCGGATGCCGGTGCACCAGTGAACTCTTCCGGTCAAGCCCGTCGGCGACGTGTTCAAGGAGATCCTCATACAGGATCGTGACATCAAAAGGCTGGTGCCCTCCGCGGGCGCCCGCGCCGGCCTGCCACAGCTCGACCTCCACTACCGCGTACGCCCAGGCATGCCGGGGACACAACCCCAGCGAGGCGCGCAGCAACCGGCGCATACTCCCGTCCATGATGTCCCCATGGATGAAAGACCACAGTTGGCGCGCTTCCTCCGCAGACAATTCCAGCGGGCCGATGGGCACCAAAACGCCGGTGAGCATATCCCGTTCCCGCGTTTCCGTGCCGCGGGGCCTGCTTCGATTTCCTGCCATAACGAATCTCCTGCCCTTCACAGTCGGGGCAGGAACCATCAGCCAAATTGGCAGTGCGGACCGGGCGTCAGCCGGTCCCGGTGGGATCCATCACCGTGATACCAAGGGTAGACCTGCCCGACCGGCCGCGGCAGTCCTCTCAGGGGCATTTTGGCGGTCCTGGCCGAAGTGCCCGGCCGCCGAACGAGGAGGTGGTTCGTGGCAATAGCTGCGGGGTCATTGTTGCGTCCGGTGACGATCGTTTCTTCCGTTCGGTACCTCGCGGTGCTGCTCGGGAGAGCGGCCGTCGTCCTCGGCTTCAACGGTGCCGCCGGAACCGGTGTTTTCCGTCATGACTGCGGACCGGGGGCGGGATCTCAGGGCCAGGAAGAGGCCGAAGCCGGTAAGGAACAGCAGGCCGGATACCCAGGTGTTTATGCGCAATCCCATGATTGTGTTGGCATAGTCGGAGCGCATCAGCTCGAAGGCAAAGCGGCCGGCGGTGTAGGCTACGATGTAGAGGGCGAACACGGAGCCGGCCCCGGGCCTGTACCGGCGGTCCAGGAACATCAGTAGGAAGGTCGCTGCGGCCAGGCACCATAGTGACTCATAGAGGAACGTCGGCTGGAAATATCCGAGGATCTCCGGGGTGCCATCGGCCGCGGTCACAGCCTGGCCGGTGACGGAGTTCATGTTGTGGATCTGAAGTTTCCATGGCAGGTCCGTCGGCTCCCCGTACAGCTCATTATTGAACCAGTTGCCCCAGCGGCCCAGTCCTTGGGCCAGGAGCAGACCAGGCGCGGCGGCGTCGGCAAATGTTGCCAAGCGGACACCGGTACGCTTGGCCCCGATCGCCGCACCGACAAGACCGAGGGCGACGGCGCCCCAGATCCCGAGGCCACCTTCCCAGATCCGCAACGCCCCCCAGAGGTCCTTGCCGGGCCCGAAATACAGCTGGTTGTCCGTGATGACGTGATAGAGCCTGCCTCCGATGATGCCGAACGGAACCGCCCACATGATGATGTCCAAGGCCTGCGCCGTCGTGCCGCCCCGGGCCCGGAGGCGGCGGGCCGCCAGCCAGGCGCCTATGACGATTCCTGCCAGAATGCAGAGCGCATAGAACCGTATCGTCAGCGGCCCGATTTCGAACGCGCTGACCGTCGGGGACGGAATAAAGAAATCCGGTAGTACTGAAGTTTGCATGGGAGCCTGTCCCTTGTTTAGGAGAAGAGGGCCATCACGCCCTTCTAGATCGTAATCGCAAAGGCAGCGGATGCTTGATCGGTACACAATGATCTGTGTTGACCGGACCGGTGTCTCAGGACCGCGGGCCTCATTGGGAGGACTCCGACGGGAGAAGCTGCAACGCGCCCCTCTGGCCAGGCTGGCTGGGTCCCGTCGATGTTGCAGCCTCTGCCTGGTTCGTGCGGCGCTGCTTCCTTAGATGGCTGGTTTGTGGTCCCTGCCGCGCATTCGGACAGCGACGAGGATTCCGGATGCTGCCGTGAGGGCGGCGACGAAGGTGACGGCCGCGGGGATGCCGTAGGCGTCGGCGAGGAGTCCGGAGAGCAGTGCGCCGATGGCGAATCCGCCGTCGCGCCACAGCCGGTAAATTCCTACAGACCGGGCCCGCCAGCGCGGGTGCGCGACATCGCCGACCGCGGCCAGCAGCGCCGGGTAGACCATCGCGGTCCCGGCCCCGAGCATTACCGCGGCGACCAGCCAGGTCCCGAAACCGGTGCCGACGGCGACCATCGCCAGCGCAACTGCCTGGACCAGCATGCCGGCGACGATCAGCGGCTTACGCCCGTATCTGTCGGACAGGGTCCCGGTCACCAGCTGCCCGACACCCCACACAGCCGGGTAGACCGCGGCGAGGATGCCGATCTTCTCGATCGTCAGGCCGCCCGAGGCGAAGAGGATGGGGAACAGGCCCCAGGCCAGCCCGTCGTTGAGGTTGTTGACCATGCCGGCCTGGCTGATCGAGGACAGGGATCTGTCCCGGAAGCTGGTCAGGGTGAAAATCTGCCGGTTGCCCAGCTCAGCGTAGGCGTCAGTCCGCGCGTTGGTGTGGCTGGCGGCTTCCAGCGTGGCGTGGTGACGGGTTTCCTTCACGGCCAGCACGGACAGTCCCAGGCCGACCGAGATGAAGGCGGCGCCCATCAGGAACGGCCCCGGCCGGAGACCGTAGGTGGCGGCGATGTATCCGGTGGCCACGGCGGTGCCGGCCACACCGAGGTAGCCGGCGGCCTCGTTCAGGCCCATGGCCATTCCGCGCCGTGACGGGCCGACGAGGTCCATCTTCATGATCACTGTGGTGGACCAGGTCAGGCCCTGGCTGATGCCCAGGACGACGTTCGCTGCCACGATCCAGCCCCACGACGATCCCAGGATCAGCATCACCGGTATGGGCAGGGCGATCAGCCAGCCGGCGACCAGCACGGGTTTGCGGCCATACCGGTCCGAGAGGGCCCCGGCAAAGTAGTTGGTGGCGGCCTTGGCGAGGCCGAAGGCCATGATGTAGGTCAGGGCGCTGGTGTAAAGGTCAAGGTGGTACACCTGTGCTGCCAGTAACGGCAGCACCGTCCGTTCCTGGCCGAGAGTTCCACCCACCAGTGCGTTGACGGCCACGAGCAGCACGAATTGAGCGAGGTTCTGCCGAAGGCCCAGGACGATCTTGCCGTCGGGGCCTTTGCTGTGGGCTGGCGGGCTTGGCTGGCGGGTCATCGTCCCCTTTCCAGGGAGCGGTTGGCCGCGTGCGCCCAGTCCGTAACACCCCCATCCAGCACAGCAACGTCGGTGCGGCCGGCGCGCTCAAGGATGCTTGCTGCCGTCATGGCCCGCTCTCCGTGCCGGCACATCAGGACAATGGGGCCGGCCGGTAACTCGGAAAGGTGTTGCACGAGTCCCCCCAGTTCGATATGGCGGGCGTTGGAGATGTGACCTGCCCTGAATTCTGCCGCCTGGCGTACATCGACGACGGACGAGGAGACTTGGGAGCCCGTAACGAGGCGCCCGGCCCCCATCAAAGACGACGTCATTGTTCTGCTGGCATCACCCCAGGCAGGAAGGCCGACGTCGAGCTCTCCGGCGAGCGTGTCTAAGCCCACCTTGGCTGCCGCCCAGGCGATGTCCTCGGGATCCTGGTCTGGACTGCGCACGATTACCACCGGCTGCCGGGGATCGAGCAGCCAGCCGAGCCAGGTGGCAAACACTGGGCGGAGTGCGATCGACAGGGAGCCGGGAATATGGCCGGAAGCGAAGTCCGCTGGCCGGCGGGTGTCCACGATCTGGGCGCCCTGGTCCTGGAGCTCGAGTACTTGCTCAAGGGAGAGCGGGGTCAGAGCCGGGGCGTCTGCCAGCGCGGCGGGTCCGTGTAGATTTACTTCCGCCAGCCGAAGGAAGTAGTCCGGGAAGGTGCCAAGCGAGCTGAGCAGGGCCTCGACGAATGCGTCCCCGCCGGTGACCTGCAGGAGCGGATTCGTGGCACGTTCCCGGCCGATCGTCGTCGTCCGTTCCGCCCGTGAGCCGGCGGAGCAGAAGGACCCGGCACCGTGTGTGGGCCACACCGGGGTTTCGTCGGGCAGTTCCATCAGCAGCTGCAGGGAACGGTACTGGGCACGGGCCAGTGGCACAGTCAGGTCCGGGCTGACCAGGTCTGTCCGCCCCGCGGTTCCTACCATCAGGGACCCGCCGGTGAAGACACCGGCCAGCTCGTCGCCGTCGAGCAACAAGTATGAGAGGTGCTCGGGCGAATGGCCCGGTGTCGCGAGTGCTTGCAGGGTATACGCCCCCAGGTGGATCTGGTCCCCGTCCGTCAACCCGGTGGGGGCGAACCCGCGGGGGCCGGCTTCCGGCGCAAGAACCGTGGCTCCTTCGGTTTCTGCCAGTTCACGTACCCCCGAGATGAAATCGGCGTGCAGGTGTGTTTCGGCGGCGAACGCTATGGTCAGTCCGAGCCGGCGCGCCTCCGCCCGTATTTGGCGCACGTCCCGCTCCGGATCGACCGCCAGCGCCAGTCCCGCGCCTAAGTCCAGGAGGTAGGTGGAATTGCCCAGCCCCTCATCAACAATGGGGATCAGATGCAGGTTCACGGTGATACTCCTCTGTATTTGGGTCTGTTGAGGTGTGCGCCGGTGCCACCGCCGTCAGTTCGCGTTGAACTCGATCGTCAGCGGGATGGACCGGCCGAGGGAGTCACCGACAGGAGAGGAGCGCTCGATGCGCTCGCGCAGTAAGCGGATCTGTTCGTCACTGGCACCCGGAGCATTAAGAATGATTTTGTAGGAGATCCCGGTGTAACCCGACCCCGGTGCCTCAAGGCCCAGATACGCCCGGACGTTGAAGTGACCAGTGGCTTCGACGCGCAGGTCCTTGACCTCGAGCCCGAGCAGTGCAGCGTGCAGTGCGATAAGGTCGACGTCGCACGCGGCCAGTGCCGCAAGAAGCGCCTGCATGGCATTGAAGTCCTCATTGCCGCCGATGTGCATGGTCTTTCCTTCAAATTCCACCCGCGACCGTGATCCGCCGACCCAGCGCGCTGTGACGGCAGGCCGCCTGTCGGCCACCGAGGCGTCCTTTCGTACCTCGTCGCGAAAAGCTTCCCACCCCGCGACGCTGATGCCGTTAACCCGCGACTTCGTCCTGTTTCCCATCTGACTCAACTTCTTTCTTCTGCTGTAACTCGTACGGCGGTCAGTAACTGAAAGTGGTGGCGCCGTCGTCGCCGATCCAGTTCCACATGGCAAAGGTGCGTCCCGGTTCAGCGTTGGACAACAGGTTTCCCTTGTCGATCTTGTGTGCGTCGAAACAGATGGGGTACATCAGGAAACGGCCACCGGCCTGCTCAAACCGCCCCATGAGATCGTCCAGGGTAGGGCAACCGTCGCATGCGATGGCATGCCAGAAGCCCGGGCCTGCGATCCGGACCGCCTCCTTGGTGAGGAACATCAGGGTAGGGTGGCCGCTTTGGCCGCTCCCGCCGTGACCAAAACGCAACCGTCACCTTCTCGGAATCTTCAAGTCCCGTGGTCAGGCTGATAACTGCTTTGTTGCCCATCTTGATCCTCCTGGTAGGCAGATTGCGAGAGCACCGTGCTATTCAATGGTTTTCTTGAATAGACACCCTGGAGGAGTGTATTGTCAAGAGAAAACTTGAATATAATGATCGTGGAGGTGATGGCATGTCAGATCATGCGGCTAAGGAGTTGCTCTACGACGCACTCGCCCAGGCGGCGAAGGCGCTGTCGAACGGAAGGCGCGCCGAGCTGGTGGACGTCCTCGCCCAAGGCGAACGGCCTGTCGAGGAACTCGCAACCGAGATCGGCCAGACCGTGGCCAATACCTCCCAGCATCTGCAACGGCTGCTGCGCTCCGGGTTGGTCAAGACCCGCCGCGAGGGAACGAGTGTCTACTATTCGCTTTCCGGCCCTGTGGTGCACGAGCTGTGGCGAGCCATGCGCCAGTCCGCGGAAGAGCACGTGGCAGGACTACAGCAGATCGTCGACGACTATGTGGGGGACCGGAGCCAGCTCCGCACCATCACGCGGGACACTCTCCAAGCCCGGCTCCGTGACGGCAATGTGGTGGTGCTCGACGTGCGGCCCGGCCCTGAGTACGCTGCCGGCCACATCCGCGGCGCCATCAGCATCCCCGTAAGCGACCTGACGTCACGCCTGGGCGAAATTCCCGAAGATGCAGAGGTGGTGGCCTACTGCCGCGGTCCCTACTGCGTGTACGCCGACGACGCGGTCCGGATCATGACCGGCAACGGCCTTGAAGCCGCACGCCTCGAAGACGGCTTCCCGGAATGGGCCGCCGCGCACCTCCCCACAGAGGGACGCAGCCCCTAAATGCGCAAAAGGGTTTCCCGGCTGACGGTAGGGCAGGGGCAACCCAGCGGGTCCAGCGTTCCGGTTCCTGCGCTGCCCGCCCTGGCGGCTTCGACGAGGGCACGAAGAGCACCTCCCTTTCTGGCGGTTTCCCACTTGCACCTACTATTCAAGAGTTCTCTTGACAAGCCTCCCGTCCCGGGTGTCTTATTCAAGTACCTACTTGAATAAGAAAGGGGGTGGTGGCTATGTCCACCATCCAAACTCCCCAAGGACAGCAGTCCCGCCTCCGGACGGGAGCTGCTCTCATGACGCTGGCCGGTCTGGCTTTCGTGGCGTACGCCGCGATCTTCCTCATCCTCAATTTCACGGACACCTTCCTCGAACTGGGCATCGGCCCCGATCAAGTCGATAAGGGGAAGGCGGAGATCGAGGCGTTCAGCCCCCAGCTTTATCACTACATCAGCCATCTGCACATCGCGGTCAGCGGCTTCATCGCTGCGACCGGGCTGGCCGTCGCAGGCCTGTCCTGGTACGGGGTGCGCCGGGGAGAACGCTGGGCTTTCGCCACGGCCGTCATCGTCCCGGTCGTCGGGCTCGCCGTGGCCCTCCCCGCGCACTACCCATGGGGTCTGGCGACGCTTGGACACCTCGGCCTGATCTACCTCGCCGTCCTCATTTTCCTCGTCGGAGTCGTGACAGCCTACAGCGGAATGCGAAGCCCCACGACGACAGACCACTGACATTCGACTCGACGGCCTAAAGCACAGCCCCAATGTCCTCGTAGCACGAGAAACAGCGGAGCCGGAAGTCTTCCGTCGGCTCCGCGGCTGTCTGGCCAGGTGACGGGGGCGGGAAGCTCGGATACTGCGCGGTCCGTACTCCCTCTGCGGACGAGCTTGGCGCCGCCGGACGCGTTGTTCCTACAAGCAGAACGGCAGGCGGACCTTCAGGCTGCGCCCGGGCGAGCCCCCCGCACCAGCTACGGGGTCTTTGCCGGACCCGAAATACAGCTGGTTGTCTGTGATGACGTGATAGATGTCCAGGGCCTGCGGCGTCGTGCCGCCCGGGGCCCGGAGGCGGCGGGCCGCCAGCCAGGTACCCACGACGATTCCTGCCACGATGCAGAGCGCATAGAACCGTATCGTCAGCGGACCAAGCTCGAACGCGCTGACAGTGGGCGATCGTATAAAAGACGGCAGTACTGAAGCTCGCATGGGAACCGGGCCCTTCTTCAGGAGAAGAGGGCCTTCGTGCCCTTCTGGATGGTGATCGCCACGGCAGCTGCTGGCAACAACACCAGTTTCGCAGTGCACCGGGCCTAACCCAACTCATGATTTGCTGGTCGCCCGAGCGTTCCGTTTCCCCTATGGCACCGATAGTTCGACACCAGGCGCGTCTGAACCATTACCCTCATGCCCGGCCTGGACCGCGTCAGGAGTGAGGCACAATGCTGGTCCGTTCCAGTGTGCCGGGCTAGGCTGGTCAAAAGTGCCGTCCGTGAGGAAGAGGCAATGGGCCGGCCGTATTCGCGTTTACAGGGGAGGCTTCGCAGGCGCAAGCCACCGCGAAGCGTCTTGTCGTGGTTTCTTTTGGCGGTTCTCGTGGTGGGAGCGGCCTCGTATGTCCAGGGAGCCCGGTATGGCCTGGCTACGGCACAGGCAAAGCCTGCTGTGCTGGATTACCTGACAGCCCCCGGCACATCCCTGCCAGCGGAGACCGGCGTCAGGGCTGACCGGACCAGCACGGCTGAAGAATCCTTCTCAGCCCCGGCAGCGGCAGTTCCCGTAGCGTCACCAGCCCGGGACTACACAAGGGAGCATGACTGCTGCGGGCCTCGTCCCGCCCCCAGGAGCGAACCGGCTCCGCTGCGCACCGTGGCCCCGGCCCCTCCGGCGGGTGCTCCCACGTCCTCCCCGGGCGGGGACGGTCTTTTCGCTGTCACGCCACAGGACCCGGACCTGCCGGTCCTGACGGTCATCCAACTCTCCATCAGCCGGACGTAAACCGTCCGCGTGTTGGACGCATGCACTCCCCGGCTCCAGCTTGGCCACGGCCAGAGATCCTGATACATCCGGCACGGAAAGCCCCCCGCCCTGCCTCCCGTATGCCCGACCGCCGGCGGCAGGGGCATGTTCCAATACCGCGTGAACCATCCCGGTCCGCCCTCGGGCGGGACTGACCCGGAAACTTGTTCATTCACCCAAGAAATTCGAAGAGAGAGAACAATGACACACGTACAGTCCATGCTGGACACCTATCCGAAGGACCTTGGCAGCGTCGACAAGGCCAAACTCGCCGAATGTATCCAGGCGTGCTTCGAGTGCGCCTGGTTGGGCCCCGGTTAGCAGTCCA
>NZ_JAGGPP010000014.1 GCF_018613755.1 Arthrobacter sp. ISL-72 | reverse complement strand
ATGCCTTCTCGCCCAGGGCCAGCGTCTGCGCATAGGAAGTGCCCCAGTCCGGAACATCAGTGTGGTAGAAAGCCGGTTCGAAGAACTTGTACTCCAGCACCAGGCGCTGGTCCCCGCCCAGGGCGGCGTAGATCTCCTGCAGCGACTCGGCCAGGCGGTCCTGGCGTCCCCGCATATCGTCCTGGCCCGGGTAGTTCGTGCCGTCCGCGAGCCAGATCTTCAGATCCTTGGATCCCGTGGCGTGCATGATCCCGATGCAGTCCAGGTGATGATCAACCGCCCGGCGCCGGACCGACTCGTTGGACGAGGTCAGGGACCCGAACTTGTACTCGTCATCCTGGAACGTGTTCGAGTTGATTGTCCCCAACCCCACGCCCAACCCCGCCGCGTACTCCCGCAACACGGCGTAGTCATCGACCTTGTCCCACGGAATATGCAGCGCCACCGTCGGCGCCAGGCCCGTGAGCTCATGGACCTTGGCCGCGTCCGCCAGCTTCTCCTGCACCGTCCGCGGAGTGCCCGGCGTGCCAAACACCCTGAACCGGGTGCCCGAGTTGCCATACGCCCACGAAGGGACCTCAATCGCAAGCTCCGAAAGCCTGCCCAGCGCCGTTGCTACGTCATTCATTGGTTCTTTCCGGTCTCTCGTAGTGAGTCTGTCTGTTGTCGCCGACTCCCGTCAGCCATGCCTCTGTCGTGCGTGCCGCATCCGGTGACGCTGCTAGTCCGCCGCGTTGGCCGCAGCCAGCTGGTCCTCCAGGTTGAAGATTTCCTCGAGCGCGACGAATCCTGTGTCCGGGCGCTGCTCTGTGTCTTCGAAGAGAGTCGCCATCTCCGTCTGCCAGCGGGCGTTGACCTCGGTGAGCGCCATCCGTGCCCGCACGGCGTCGAAGTCGTCGCATTCCACGTAGCCCACCAGCAGCCCGTCCCCGCCGAGGAAGAGTGAATAGTTGTGCCAGCCTGCCTCCTTAAGCGCGCGCAGCATCTCCGGCCAGACGGCGGCGTGCCGGCGCCTGTACTCATCAATCAGCCCGGGTTGGACTGAGGATCGAAAACACACCCTCATCAGCGACTCTCCTGAATTTCCGATTCCTTGAATCGTTTCATTGTTACGATTCAAAGTACTCTTGGAGTCGAGCAGGTGTCAAGCAACTTGTCGGTGCATAAAAACCCTGGTCGGGCTACAGCCCGCTGCCTGACCAGCGAAGGCGTGCTGAGCAACGACAGCTGCAGGGGCACGTTTGGAGACAGCTGAATGCACCGCCCGCATGAAGGAGTTCGGAGAAACATGTCACGTTCGGCCAGCATCAAGGATGTTGCAAACCATGCCCGCGTTGCGGTGGGAACGGTTTCCAATGTCCTGAACTACCCGGACCGCGTTTCACAGCGGACCAAGGACCGCGTCCTGCAGGCTATTGACGAGCTCGGCTTTGTCCGCAACGACGCGGCCCGCCAACTCCGCGCCGGACACAGCCGCACCATCGGCCTGATTGTGCTCGACGTCGGCAACCCCTTCTTCACCTCCGTGGTCCGCGCCGCCGAGGACGCAGCAGCCCTGCAGGGAAGCGCCGTCCTGCTCGGCGACAGCGGGCACGACGCCAGCCGTG
This sequence comes from Arthrobacter sp. ISL-72, assembly GCF_018613755.1. Lineage (GTDB taxonomy): Bacteria > Actinomycetota > Actinomycetes > Actinomycetales > Micrococcaceae > Arthrobacter. Next base: position 118,100 of record NZ_JAGGPP010000014.1, on the reverse strand, counting down.
AATCGAACTACATCGACCTTTTCCAGGAGCAGCGGGTCCAGGGACTGCTCATTTCGCCGGTCGGCGATGTCACGGACCGCCTTGACCTGCTGCGCGAACGCGGCGTGCCCACCGTCCTGGTGGACCGGCTCGCCGACGAGTCGAAGTACAGTTCCGTCTCCGTCGACGACGACGCCGGAGGTTACCTTGCGGCGCGGCATCTGCTGGACATAGGCCGCCGTCGGCTGGCTTACGTGGGAGGCCCGACGTCGATACGCCAGGTGGCGGACCGCCTCCAGGGGGCGCAACGTGCCGTCGCCGAAGTTCGGGAAGCTTCCCTGGAGGTCTTGGATTCTTCCGGGCAGACGGTCCTGGCCGGCCGGGACGTGGGTAACCAGCTGGTCCGCCGGAGCGCCGATGACCTGCCCGACGGCGTGTTCTGTGCCAACGACCTGCTGGCCCTTGGCATGATGCAGTCCCTCACCATGATGCACAGGCTGCGTATTCCCGAGGACATCGCCCTGATCGGCTATGACGATATCGACTTCGCCGTCTCGGCCGTCGTACCGTTGTCCTCCATCCGGCAGCCCACCGAGGCGCTGGGGCGGACGGCCATTGAGTTGCTGGCCGACGAAGTGGATGCCATGGCAGCCGTTTCGGCCCGCCCGCAGCACCGCGCAGTGATCTTCACTCCGGAGCTGGTGGTGCGGCAGAGCACTGCCGGCTAGGGATGGGCCGCGGACCTCGGCCCCGGCCTTCGGCGGCAGCTGCGCCATCAAGCAGTTTTGAAGAAGCCGCCGCTACTGCTCCCTAGGATTATGGTGATTCCCATGAGATTGCCGCCATGAATGGAGCCCGCCTTGTCGGACACGGAAAATTCCACCACAAAGCCCAAAACGTACGACGGATTCGACGACGGCGAACGTGCTGCCATGAAGGAACGAGCCCAGGAGCTCAAGGCGGCCTCGAAGCGCGGAGCGCGTAGCGCCAAGGCCGACGGCGAAAGAGATGTGCTCGCGAAGATCGCCGAGATGCCGGATTCGGATCGTGCCATCGCTGAGCGCCTCCACGCCATCATCAAGGCCGTCGCGCCGGAGCTGTCGCCGAAAACCTGGTACGGGATGCCCGCTTATGCCAAGGACGGCAAGGTGCTCTGCTTCTTCCAAAGCTCCCACAAGTTCAAGACACGCTACTCAACGTTCGGCTTCAACGACGTAGCAGCGCTTGACGACGGAACGATGTGGCCGACCGCCTTCGCGCTCACGACGCTGACCCCAGCGGATGAGGCAAGGATCAGCGAACTGTTGAAGAAGGCGGCGGCTGAAAACCCCGATTGAATCGTTACATTTCTCGCCGAATCGGGTTAGACTGCTGGAAGAAACATTCTGGAAAGCGTTTGCCGCAGGCCCGGTAGGCACACCACCTGCCTGCCTGGCTGACACTGCCGCCGGACTCACCTGGCACTTTCCGGGAACGACACCGACGTCAACACCCCGTCCCGGGGACAGAAGAGGAGAGCCATGGGCATCTTGTCCGAACCCGTCCCGGAAGAACACAAACTTCCCACTACTGCAGCTGCCAGGGTGGCGCTCGTTGGGGTCCACGGCTTCGGAACGCACCACCTCCGCAACCTCGAGCGGCTGCAGGCCGGCGGGGCTGTCACGTTGGTGGCAGTGGCCGACCCTAATCCTCCCGCTCCGAGGGCGCTCCCGGCCGAAACCGCGGTGTTCGGCAACCTCGACGAACTCCTCGCAGCAACGCCGGACCTCGACCTCGTCATAGTGGCCACCCCCATCCAGACGCACGCGCCGCTGGCCCTCGCTGCGCTCCCCCACGCCGACCTGTACCTGGAAAAACCTCCGGTCGCTTCCCTGGCGGACTTCCACCGGCTGCAGGACGCGGCCGCGGCCGCGGGCCGCAGCGTCCAGATCGGCTTCCAGAGCCTCGGTTCCCGTGCACTTCAGGCCATCGAGGAGCTGCTTGCCGCCGGGGAAATCGGCACTCTCCTGGGAATCTCGGCCACCGGCCGCTGGGTACGTGACCGCGCCTACTACAAGCGCTCCCGCTGGGCCGGGAAGCGCAGCCTGGACGGAGTCGACGTCGTGGACGGAGTAGCTACCAACCCGCTGGCCCATGCCATCGCCACTGCCCTGAGGATCGCCGGCGCCCGGGCCGGGGATGATCTCGCCTCCGTGGAAACCGACCTCTACCGCGCCAACGAGATCGAATCCGATGACACGTCCGTCATCCGCGTCCGCACGGACTCCGGCCTGCCCATCACCTGCGCCCTTACGCTGTGCGCCACCGAATCCGTGGAACCGTACATCACCCTGCAGGGCAGCGAAGGCACCGCGGTGTTCCACTACACGGAGGACCGACTCACTGTCACGACCGCCGCCGGCGAGCGCCGCGAGGTCTTCGGCCGGGACGATCTCACCGAGAACCTGCTGGACTACCTCCGCCGGCGGCGCACTGGAGACACCCTGCCGCAGGACGCCGCCCTGATCAGCCCGCTTGCCGACAGCGGCGCCTTCATGCGTGTGCTCGAAGCCATCCGCACTGCCGACGCGCCGGCACTTATTGCCAGCGAGTACATCGACTGGGTGGGCGACGGCGAGTCCGCCCACGCGGTGATCACCGGAATCGAGGACGCCCTGGAACGCGCGACGGCGGCACACGCCACGTTCAGCGAGCTTGGCCTGCCGTGGGCACGGCCTGCCGCCGATCACGCGGAGAGGCAGTCGCTCACCGTTCGGGGCGGGCACGACGGCGGCGCGGCCCCCGGCGCGCCCAACCATGCCACGACTGTGGCCACGGTGCAGAAGGGCGACGCCGTCGCAGCAAGGCTCTCACCCCGGCCCTATCTGCACCCCGTGCGCACGCTCGGTCGCGTCACGGTCACCGACCACCTGCCGGCTGACCATCCCTGGCACCTCGGCGCAGGCATTGCCCTGCAGGACGTCAACGGCGTCAACTTCTGGGGCGGCAAGACCTACACCCGCGCCGCCGGCCGCTACGAAGAGAGGCCGGACCACGGCAGGATCGTGCAGCTCGACGCAATCCTGGAGTCCGGGACAGCAAATGATGACGTCCTGCAGCAGGAACTTAGCTGGCAGGCACCGGACGGGAGTGAACTCCTCCGCGAGCGCCGCGTCACCGGCGCCAGCCGCGTGGACGCCAACACCTGGCGGCTGGACGTGGCCACTGAACTGACCGCCGTCGTCGACGCCTCCCTTGGCGGTCCGGGCTCGAACGGCGCTGCCGGAAGCGGCTATGGTGGATTCTTCTGGCGGCTGCCGGCCTGCTCCGCAGCTGAAGTCTTCACGGCGGAGCAGCGCGGTGAAGCCGACGTCCACGGTTCCGCGGCCCCGTGGCTGGCGTGGACGGCCGACTTTGCCGAGGGCCCCGCGACCCTGGTGTTCGCCGCCCCCGCCGAAGCCCCTGATCCCTGGTTCGTCCGGCTGTCGGGTTACCCCGGAGTTGGCTCCGCCCTTGCTTGGGAGCGGCAGGTGGAACTCGCCGCGAGGCAAACCGTGACGCGTTCGTTCTCGGTATGGATCGCGGACGGCAGGCTGACGCCAACGGAAGCTGCCGCCTTGGTTGCCTTGACCGCCGCACCCTGACCCCACCCCCCGAACGCTGACACCGCCCCCGAACGCTGACCCTGCAGCGCTGCCCCACCCTAGGAGTTTTTGTCCAGATAGAGGGACTTTATCGACGTTTTGGTCGCGTTATCTGGACAAAAACTCCGTGCCGGGGCGGCGGGCGTCCGGGCCGGGGCGGCGGGCGTTCAGCCACAGCAGCAGCCCGATGACCGCAGCGGACAGCATTCCGAGCGCCCCGGTAACCACCAGCCCGGTGCGGACGCCGAACTCTTCCGTGAGCCAGCCGGCCAGCAGCCCGCCAAGGGCATGCCCGCCCAGCAGCAGCGGCAGGTAAAGGGCCAGGACACGTCCGCGGACCTCCGCACCCGCCTCCAGCTGGACGGTGGTGGCGGCGCCGGTCAGGAAAAGGAGCGTCATCACGCCCACCGGAACCAGCATGGCTACGAACAATTCCTGCGTTGGCATCAAAGCAGCAACCAGCTGGGTCAGCCCGAACAGCCCCGCACTCGCCACAATCCCCCGGCGCCCCAGCGTCCTGAGCCGTGCTGCCAGGAGCGCCCCGGCCAGCGCGCCGGCCGCACTGAAGGTGTTGAACATGCCAAAGCCGGCCGCGCCGCTATGCCAGATGTCTTTCGCGAAGGCCGCAAGCACCACCGGTCCGTTCATGCCGAAAGCACCCAGCAACCCGGCAAGCAGCATCACCAGCAGGAGGGACGGCCTGTTTCGGACATAGCGGAAACCGGCGAGGACCTGCCCCCGGCCGCGCAGCGGCGGTTCGCTGGCATGAAGCTGCGACGTGCGGATGGCCGCGATCAGGCCCAGCACCGCCAGGCATACCAGCGCGTTCGCGGCGAAGGCGGCCGCAGAACCTGCCCTGGCGATCAGCACGCCTCCGAGGGCAGGGCCCGCCATCGCGCCAAGCTGGCCGACCGCGCTGTTCAGCCCGATCGCGGGACGCAGGGCGGCATCCCCCACCACCTCGTTGACGAACACCTGGCGGGCCGGGCCGTCCACTGCGGACGTAATGCCGAGGGCAACACAGCACGCATACACGGCCCAGACGGTGATCCCGCCGCCGGCATCGAGGACCGCGAGGGTCAGGGCCAGGAGGGCCGTGACGGACTGGCAGATGAGGAGGATGCGGCGTTTGGGGTACAGGTCCACCAGGATGCCGCTCAGCGGACCCACCACCAGCATGGGCAGGAACTGAAGCGCCACAGCTACGCCCACGGCTGCGGGGCTGCCAGTCAGCTGGAGGACCAGCCAGTCCTGGGCGAGCCGCTGCATCCAGATGCCGTGCTCCCGGCGAACTGGATGGCTACGAAGAGGCGGTAGTTGCGCGCGGCCAGCGGGTGGTACCAGCGCAGCGGACTGTCGGCGGGTTGGAGGGACTCAGCGGACTGCGGGCGGTCGGAAGACACGTCTGGCTCAACTCGGTAGGTGGACCTGCGGGGACAGTGGTTGCCGCTGGTATGCGGCACGGGGTGGAACTGGCCGGAGCTATCCTCGGGCGGACCGCATCTTGACCGCGGCCGAGGCCAGGATCAGCGTTCCGGGCACTACAACAAAGAGGGCGGCCAGCATCCAGACGAATACGACGGCGGCGAAGAGCGCGGCGGCGAGGAGGAGGGATCCGGTCCAGTCGCGCAGCGAGAGGTTCTGCGCACTCCGGAGAGCGGAGCGCCAGGCGTTCTTTGCGTCCGGCCTTGCGCCGGCAAAATCGGACCAGGCCGCGGTGGTGCGCAACAGCAGGACGGCGCCCGCCGCCGCAAGGACCAGCGTGGCCGGCAGGACCACTGCCTGGCCCGGCAGCTGCCCCACCATGGTGAGCAGGAGGTTCAGGACAATCACGACGCCGGCTGCCGCCGTCGTGATTCCCAGCTTCCAGCTGCCTGACAGGGCAGTGCGGAACGTGCCCCAAAGGGCACGGATGGAGTCGTCCCGGCCGGAGAGGTGGCGTTCAAGGTGGGCAATCCCCGCGGCATAGGCGGCGGGGATGGTGACCAGCGGAATGGACAGCACCAGCACCAGCACTCCGGTCAGCAGGGTCTCGGAAAACAGGGCGAAGCGGTTTACCGGGATCCGGTCGTCGCGGCCTGCCGCGGGTGTGGTGCTGTCCATGATGCTCATTTCCTGCCTCCGTCAGCCCTTCAGGCCCTGGGTGGAGACGCCTTCGACAATGTAGCGCTGGAAGACCAGGAAGAACACCAGCACCGGCAGGAGTGCCAGGACGGACATGGCGATCATGGCTCCGTAGTCCGAGCTCTGGGTCTGGTCCACGAAGAGGCGCAGCGCCAGCGGCAGCGGGTACTTCTCTGGCGTGTTCAGGTAGAGCAGGGGTCCCAGGAAGTCGTTCCAGCTCCAGATGAAGGAGAAGATGGACGTCGAGATGAGCGCCGGCTTCATCAGCGGCAGCATGATCGAACCGAAGATCCGGACGTGGCCTGCGCCGTCAATGCGGGCGGCCTCGTCCAGCTCGGCCGGCAGGTTCCGCATGAACTGGACCATCAGGAACACGAAGAACGCGTCTGCGGCCAGGAACTTGCCGATCAGCAGCGGGACGTAGGTGTCCACCAGGCCAAGCTGCTGGAAGATGATGTACTGCGGAATGATCACCACGTGGAACGGCAGCAGCAGGGTGGCGATCATCATGCCGAAGAACATGCTGCGGCCCGGGAACTTGATCCGTGCGAAGGCGTAGGCCGAGACGCTGGCCGACAGGATGGTGCCGACCACGGCGCCGACTGCCAGGACCAGGGAGTTGGTGAAGAACTGCAGGGTGGACACCCCGCCGATCCCGTCCATCGCCGTGACGAAGTTGTCGAAGCTGAAGTTGTTGGACCACAGCGAGGTGTTGGTGCCGCCGATTTCAGCATTGGGCTTGAAGGATGAGGCGACCATCCAAAGGGCCGGGTAGAGGACCACTGCCGTGAGGGCCAGCGCCACGATGTGGAAAATAACGCTCTTGGCGCGCTTGGCCCCTGCCGACTCGGACTTCGGGTTGTAGACGGGTGCCGGAGCTTCTGCTGCGGGCTTGGTGGGCGTTGCCATCGTTGTCATTTCGAATCACCGCTGTAGTGGACCCAGGACTTGGACGTGCGGAAGAAGATCAGCGTGATGATGCCGACCACGATCACCAGGAGCCAGGCCATCGCCGAGGCGTAGCCCATCCGGAAATCGCTGAAACCGCGCAGGTACAGGTAAAGCGTGTAGAAGAGGGTGGAGCCTGCCGGGCCGCCTTCACCGTTGGAGATGATGTAGGCCGAGGCGAAGATCTGGAACGCGTGGATGGTTTCCATCAGCAGGTTGAAGAAGATCACCGGGGAAAGCATGGGCCAGGTGATGTTGAAGAACTTACGGACGGGGCCGGCGCCGTCCATGGAAGCGGCCTCGTACAGGTCGGCGGGGATCTGCTTCAGGCCTGCCAGGAAGATCACCATGGGAGCACCGAACTGCCAGACGGTCAGCAGGATCATCATCGGCATGGTCATGGAGGGGTTGCCCACCCAGCCGCCCAGGTTGATCCCGAAGAAGGACAGGCCCTGGTCCACCGGACCGGAGTCGCCGAACATCGCCTTCCAGACGATGGCGATGGAGACGCTGGCGCCGATCAGGGACGGAGCGTAGAACGCGGAGCGGTAGAAGCCCTGGCCCTTGCGCTTGCTGTTGAGCAGCATGGCGACGGCCAGAGCGGCGGCGAGCTTCAGCGGCGTACCGAACACCACATAGCTGAGGGTCACGCCGACGGACTGCAGGAACCTCTCGTCCTGGAACAGCGTGGTGTAGTTGTCCAGGCCGATCCACTTGGGCGCTTCGAACAGGTTGTAGTTGGTGAAGGACAGGTAGAGCGAGGAAATCATCGGGCCCACGGTCAGTGCGATGAATCCCAGCAGCCACGGCAGTAGGAAGGTGTAGCCGGCGCGGGCATCCGCCCCGCGCTGCTTTGATTTACGCAGCACGGGAGCGGACGACGTCGGACGCCTGGTCAGGGTTGGGCTTTGAGTCACGAGTTCATTCCGTCAGTTGTGAAGGCTTAATCCGGCGAGTCTGCCTGATCAGGCGTTCTGCTTGATGAGGTCTTCGGCTTCCTTGAACCAGGCGTCGGCCGCGGAATCGACAGTCAGCTTGCCGTAATTGAGGTCCGAGCCGATGCGCTTGAACGATGCTTCCAGGGTGCCGAAACCGACGATGGGCGGCTCAGGGGCATCCTTAAGGTACTTCTCGATGGACTTCTCGTAGTCCACAACAACCTTGTCGGTGCCTTCAAAGGTGGTTCCGTCGCGCTGCTTCTTCGACGCCGGAACGCCGCGGGAGGTCTTGAAGATCTGGCCCACCTCGGGATCGTTGATCATGAAGTCGATGAAGCGGGCGGAGGCATCCTTGAACTTGGTCTTGGCGCTGGCCACCATGAGCATCGACGGCTTCAGGAACAGGCCCAGGTTGTCCGGATCGTCGGAAGGAACAGGGACGACCTTAAGCTCCTTGGCACCGCTGTCCGCGAGGTAGCCGGCCATGAAGTTGTCCCAGGTATTTTCCGCGACGGTGACGTTGGATCCGAACGGGGACTTGGGGGCGAGCTGGGTGACACGTTCCTCGGAGACAATGGCCGGTGTGCCGCGCAGGTCCGACGCCATGTTCCACCAGGTCTTCAGGTCATCCTTGTTGAAGCCGAGCTTGCCGTCCTCTGTGAAGGCTTCGATGTTCTTTTGGCGCAGCCAGATATTGAACTGCCACCAGATACCGGTGAAGTCGGTGGAGCCGAAGAGGGTGCCGTTGCCCTTAGCGCCGACCTCCTTGAGCCAGGTCTTGTATTCGTCATAGGTCCAGTTGCCGTCAGGCTCGGCCACGCCGAGGCTCTTGAGCTTGGCCGGATCGTAGTATACGGCGAAGGCGTTGGTGCTGGTGGGGATGCCGTAGGTCTTGCCCCTGATCTGGCCGGAAGGCAGCAGGGACTTCTCCAAACCGGAGGTGTCGATCTTGAGCGCGCCAAGGTCCATGAGCTGGTTGCGCTGCCCGTAGTCCCGCAGGTAGGAAAGGTCCCACTGCATCACGTCGGGCAGGCCGCCGCCGGCTGCCTCCGTGGCTCGCTTCTGCCAGTAGCCGGCGAAGTCGGTGAAGTTGCCGTTGACCTTGATATCCGGGTTCTTCGACTCGAACAGGGCGATGGCCTTGCGGGTGCGCTCGGCGCGGTCATCGTTGCCCCACCAGGTGTAGTTGATGGTGACGGGGTTCTCCGCAGAGCCCGTCTGCGCCGGGGCGGACTGCCCGCAGGCTGCCAGCGCAGCGGCGGACGCGGTACCCAGTGCCACGGTGGTGAGGAAATTCCTTCTGCTGATCATAAGAGCCTCCTTGCTCGTTGTGTAAGCGCGATTCCTGTGATTCTCTACAACGAGAGTAGTGATCTGGCTTACACGCGCTTCTGAAACGATACAATATCGTCATTCACAGATTTGGGCAAGCGTTTTCCAAACCGCTGCTTTACTTGCTGCATTAGCCCCGGAATCGACGAAGGAGTCTCATGTCACCCCAGGAACCATCCGCTCCCCCGGCCGTGTGGAACAGCCTCGAAGGCCTTGCCTACGGAGGTGACTACAACCCCGAACAGTGGCCCGCCGACACCCGGATGGAAGACCTGGAACTGATGAAGGAAGCCGGCGTCACCTTCCTCAGTGTGGGCATCTTCTCCTGGGCATTGCTTGAACCGTCCGAGGGCGAATATGACTTCGCCTGGCTGGACGAGGTCATGGACAACCTCGCAGGGGCCGGAATCAAAGTGGCCCTCGCGACCGCCACCGCCGCTCCCCCGGCCTGGCTCGTGCGCAAGCACCCGGAAATCCTCCCGGTCACAGCTGACGGAACCGTACTGGGACCGGGCTCCCGGCGGCACTACACGCCGTCGTCGGCCGTTTACCGGCGTTACGCCACCGGCATCACACGGGTGCTGGCCGAGCGCTACAAGGACCATCCTGCCCTTGCGTTGTGGCACGTGGACAACGAACTCGGCTGCCACGTTTCCGAGTTCTACGGCGACGAGGATGCAGCCGCATTCCGCCGCTGGCTTGAGGGCCGCTACGGGACTATTGAGGCGCTGAATGCTTCGTGGGGAACGGCATTCTGGTCCCAGCATTACGCGTCCTTCGAGGAGATCCTGCCGCCCGCCGTCGCCCCCTCCACCCTGAACCCCGGGCAGCAGCTGGACTTTCAGCGCTTCAATTCGTGGGCGCTGATGGACTACTACCGGTCGCTGCTTGGGGTGCTGCGCGAAGTCACGCCGGGAGTGCCCGCCACCACCAATCTCATGGTTTCCAGTGCCACCAAGTCCATGGACTACTTCGACTGGGCCAAGGACCTGGACGTGATCGCAAACGACCACTACCTCGTCGCAGCCGACCCCGAGCGGCACATCGAACTCGCGTTCAGCGCGGACCTGACGCGCGGCGTTGCCGGCGGTGACCCGTGGATCCTGATGGAACATTCGACGTCGGCAGTGAACTGGCAGCCGCGCAACCAGCCCAAGATGCCGGGCGAAATGCTGCGCAACTCCCTGGCGCACGTTGCCCGCGGCGCGGACGCCGTGATGTTTTTCCAGTGGCGGCAGAGCTTTGCCGGCTCGGAGAAATTCCACTCCGCGATGGTCCCCCACGGCGGGCGCGAAACCCGAGTCTGGCGTGAGGTAGTGGAGCTGGGTGCTTCGCTTCAGCGGATCGGGCAAGTGCGGGGGTCACTGGTTGAAGCGCGGGTGGCCATTGTGTTCGATTACGAGGCCTGGTGGGCCAGCGAGCTCGATTCGCACCCCAGCGAGGACGTGAAATACCTGGACCTGCTGCGGGCCTTCCACCGGTCGCTGTTCCTGCGCGGGATCTCGACTGATTTCGTGCACCCTTCCGCGTCACTGGAGGGCTACGACCTGGTGCTGGTGTGCACGCTGTACAGCGTCACCGACGCCGCCGCGGCCAACATTGCTTCGGCTGCGCAGGCGGGGGCCACGGTGCTGGTGAGCTACTTCAGCGGGATCGTCGACGAACAGGACCACATCCGGCTTGGCGGATATCCCGGCGCATTCCGTGACCTGCTGGGCATCAGCGTGGAGGAGTTCCATCCGCTGCTGGCCGGCGGGACCGTCAAGCTCAGCGACGGCGGGGCGGGGTCCGTGTGGAGCGAGCATGTACATGTTTCGGGGGCTGCTGTTGGCGAGGCCAGCGGGGCCGCTGTTGAGGCCTCCGGCGGCGGGGCTTCGGCAGAAGTCCTCGCGACGTTCACTGAGTACCCTCTCGACGGTGTGCCTGCCCTGACCCGCCGCTCGGTGGGAGCCGGTTCAGCCTTGTATCTGGCGACTTTCCCCGACAGGAACGGCATCGAAGCGCTGGTGGACCGGCTGCTTGCTGAGTCGGGAGTTTCCGCCGTGGCTGTGGCGGACCCCGGCGTCGAACTGACGCGCCGGCGGACCGCCGACGGTGCCAGCTTCGTGTTCGCCATCAACCACTCCCGGGCCGACGCCACGGTGCGGGTGGCAGGCCGTGAACTTCTTACCGGCAAACCATTCACGGGCACTGTTCCTGCCAGCGGAGTTGCGGTGATTGCGGAGGACTGACCTGGGGTGAGTTGGGTCCTGGGGCGGGTGGCGGCCGGCCTTAAATGTCGTACCCCTTTGACAGAGTTATCCCATGGAAGTCATGGGGGAACTTGCAGCAGGAGGGACGTTGCCGTGGGCAGGATCGCCTGCCGCTGCCCACGGCTTGCGCCGTGTCTCTGCAGATGTTCGCCCGTCGGTTTTGGCGTCCGACGGTGGTTCCGGTGTTCTGTTCCGGTGCCTTGAGCTGCTGAGGAACGCGGGTTCGACGGCGGTGGCGGACGCTGCGCTGTTCGGTTTCCGTGAGGCTGTTGATTTCGCCGCGGGGGTGGAGGAGACTTCCAGATCTTTGGAGTTCCTGCAGGTGGTCGCGGCCGGGGCTGTGGACCGGACCCGTCGTCAGGCGGTGGCGGCGGGCAGTTCAGCTGCGGCGGCCGGCTGGACCACGGGCTGGGGCACAGAGGCGGAAACGGTGGACCCCGCCACATCGGCGTGCCCGGTGCTGGGGTCCACGGCGCAGGCCTCATCGGCGCCAAACCCGGCGGATGACGGGTGCCGGAACGCCGCCGAAGTCCTGCGCTCCCGGCTGCGGATCAGCGCCGGTGAGGCCCGGCGGCGGATCGCCCTCGCCGGGGCGGTACTGCCCCGCACCGGTTTCACCGGCCACGAAGAGCCCCCGGAACGGCCCGAGCTCGGTTGCGCCCTCGCCGCCGGGACCGTCGGTTCCCGGGCCGCGACGATCATCACCCTCGCGTTGGACCAGGTCCGGCACCACGCGCCGGAGGAAACCACTGTCCTGATGGAGCACGCCCTGGTCAGCACCGCGGCCGAGGACCACGCGGACTTCCTCTCCCGCATGGCCCGCCGCTGGATCGACGCGATCGACCAGGACGGGACCGAACCGTCCGAGGAGGAACTCCGCCACCGGCAGGGTGCGTTCATCTGCCGGGCCCGCCGCGGTCTGCATCATGTGGAGATCTTCGCGACCCCGGACCAGTACGAACACCTCCTGACCGTCATGAACACCGCCACCAACCCCCGCACCCGCCCCGGCGAAGCCGGTGTGAACAACGCTGGCGGCGCTGGCGGCAGGGAGCCGGCGAGCCTGGATGAATCCTTCAAGGACGGTGCCGGGACACCTGATCCGGAGCTGGACCTGCGCACCCTCCCGCAGCGGCGCCTCGACGGCCTCGTCAACGGCTGCAAAGCGGCCCTGGCCAGCGGAAAACTCCCGGCCGCGGGAGGACTCCGCCCGCAGGTCATGGCCACCATCGATTACCGCGACCTCCTGAACCACCTCGAACACGCCACCGAAGATCAAAGCGGCACCGGCCCCCTCGACAACCCTGGCATTCCCGGCACCGGAACGTTCACGTTCACCGGCCCGGTCACCGCCGCCACGGTCCGTAAAATCGCCTGCGACGCAGACATCATCCCGGTCCTGCTCGGCAGCGAAGGCCGCGTCCTGGACATCGGCCGCACCACCAGGGTCTTCCCGCCGCACATCCGCAAAGCCATCACCGCCCGAGACCAGGGCTGCGCCTTCCCCGCCTGCACCATCCCCGCCCCCTGGTGCGAAGCCCACCACATCACCTACTGGTCACACAATGGCGCCACCAGCACCGAGAACGGCACGCTGCTCTGCTCCCATCACCACCACCTCATCCACAAAGAACAGTGGACCATCCAAGTCAAAACCGGCATCCCGTGGTTCATCCCGCCGCCCCACATCGACCCGCGCCAAAAACCACAACGAAACAGATACTTCAGATGCTGACGAACGCCCAAAAACAAGCAGTGAGGCACAGTCGAAACGGTGCTCTCGGCATTGACCGAAACCATCACCCTGCGCAAAAGCACGACGACGCGGCCTCAACCCGTCCCTAGTGGCGTCCTGCCGCCCTGCATGCAGAAGTGCCCCCATCCAACCTCCGGGATCAGATGGAGGCACCTTCCGCAGGCCACTACAGCGACCGAAATGCTCTCGCCTAGCTGCTGATTGCCGACTTCATTTCATCAACTGCCTTCTTGCCGGCTTCCTCGGTGGACAGCCGATCGAAGAGAACTTCCGAGGTGTACCGCTTGACGATTTCCTGGATGGCGCCGGAACCCTTCGGCGGCGGAGCCGGAGCCTCGCCCAGCTCATCCTTGATCTGGTCAATGAACTTGACCACCTTGATGTCGGCAGGGGTCAGCTTTGTTTCAATTGCCGCCCGGACGTCCGAGTTGGGGTACACGCCCCGGTCGGCCAAAAGCGCTTCACCGGCCTTGGTGTTGTTGGCCAGGAAGTTGATGAACTTGGCCGTTTCTTCCGGATGCTTGGTGCGTGAAGACGCGGACCAGAACTGGGACGCCTTGTACCAAAGGTTGGCATCGGCCGCGCTACCGGTCTTGGATGGGAACCGCAGGACCTGCAGCTCTCCGCCGGCAGCCTTCTCGAGGGCCGGCAGCTGGTTGGACCACCAGAAGGCAAGTCCGTTCTTGCCCGTCGCCAGGCCACTCTGGTCAAGCGGTGCCGCCTCGGCCTCAACCACCTCGGACGCTGAAGGCACGGCCTTCTTCTCGCTGAGCTCCTTCAGGAACGCCCACCACTCAGCAATGTCGCCCGGCTCGAAGCCGAGCTTCCCGTCGTCGGTGTACAGCGACTTGCCGTTCTGCCGCAGCCAGACACCAAGGGAAGCTTCGTCCGTGCCGTAGGCAGCCGCACCGTACGTGCCCTTCGGCGACTTCGCGGTGACCTCGGCGGCGATCCGTTCGAAGTCTTCCCAGGTCCAGGTGCTGTCGTCCGGAAGTTCAACACCGGCGGCCTTGAAGACAGCCGGGTTGGCCAGGATGGTGGCCGCGTTGATGCCGGCTGCGATGCCGGTCAGGCCGTCTTCGTTCTTGCCGGCGTTGAGGGCGGCTTCATCAAGCTTGGACGTGTCGATGTCGTACTTGGACAGGTCCAGCAAGGCGCCGCGGCTGGAATACTCAGTGATGTACTTTTCGTCCATCTGGATGATGTCCGGAGCGTCGTTCGCTGCCACCTGGGTGGCAAGCTTGTCCCAGTAGCCGCTCCAGTCACCGAACTCGGGCTTGATCTTGATGTTCGGGTTCTCGGCCTCGAAGGCAGCAATCGCGGCCTGGGTCAACTGTGCCCGCTTGTCCCCTCCCCACCATGAGAAACGGAGCTCAACTTTGCCGTCGGCACTCTGCGGAGCGGCTCCCCCGCCACAGGCACTGAGAGCCAGGACGACGGCGGCAGCTGCGGCGACGGCGCCGGTTCGGCGCAGCCTCCACCCGGCTTTGGCGGTTTTTGCCTCTGCTGCGCCAAGGCTGGCGTCTGAGGCAGGGCGGGAAAATAGCGGCACTGGATTCTCCGATCTTCTTTGATCCTGAAAGGTGTTTGAGTTCGAAAACGGATAAGGCTGAAAGTTGAGAAAGCGCTTTCCCACAACTGAGAATACAAGCAACATACTTGTAATACAAGACGCTGGCGACGCCAATTCCTGACTGTGTTCAGAGCGCCAGGGGTGGATGGGAGCGAACACTCATCCACCCCCAAAAGTACTGATGAGGCACAACCGCCGCGCAATCAGCGCCGTACGCGCACCCAGCGCGAGGGTGGGAAGGACCCGGTCCAAACAACCGGGCCAAAAACAGCCGCCGCCCCGCAACACTGGATACCCGTCTTACTTGATACCCGTCGTCGCGATCCCCTTGATGAGGAAGCGCTGGCCGAACAGGAACACCAGGAACACCGGCAGCAGCGACACGATGGACATCGCGAAGAGCGAGCCCCAGCTCGTGGCGGACTGGGAATCCACGAAGGCGCGCAGAGCAACCGGCACGGTGAACATCTCGGGATCCGTCAGGTAGATCAGGGCGCCGAAGAAGTCGTTCCATGTCCAGATAAACGTGAAGATCGTAGTGGTGGCCAGGGCCGGAACCATCAGCGGGAGGATGACCCGCAGGAAGATGCGCGGATGGCCGGCGCCGTCGATCCGGGCGGCCTCATCCAGCTCCTTGGGAATGCCGCGGATGAACTGCACCATGAGGAACACGAAGAACGCATCCGTCGCCAGGAGCTTCGGCACAATCAGCGGCCAGAACGTGTTCACCCAGCCGATCTGCGAGAACAGGATGTATTGCGGAACGATAATCACGTGGAACGGCAGCATGATGGTCAGCAGCATGACGCCGAAGAACAGTTTCTTGCCGCTGAACTGCAGCCGGGCGAAGGCGTAGGCAGCCATCGAGCACGAAATCAGGTTGCCCAGGATGGAGCCGATCACCACCACTGCGGAGTTGAGCATATAGTGCCCGAAGGGGTGAGTAAGGGCGGACCAGCCGTCGGTGTAATTGCCCATCTCCAGGCTGTTCAGCCAGAGGCCGGGTTCGCGGAAGATCATGTCGTTCGGCCGAAGCGATGAGACCACCATCCACAGCAGCGGGTAGATCATGATGCCGCCGGTGATGATCAGGACGGCGTGCTTGGCCAGGGCCTTGATCCGAGCGTTGCGGCTAAAGGCAAGCGATCCGCGGGATTCGCGCTTCCTGCCGCCGCCCTGAGGGCTGTTCGCCCGCGTTTTTCCTCCGGAAGGGGGCTGTTTCTCCGTAGCCGGCAAGGTCTGTAGTTCAGTCATCGTAGAACACCCAATACTTTGAAGCGATGAAGTTGATGGCCGTAAAAGCGCCGATGATCACCAGCAGGAACCAGGCCATCGCGGAGGCGTACCCCATGTCGAACTGGCCGAATCCCTTTTGGTAGAGGTAAAGCGTGAAGAACATCGTGGAGTCGGACGGTCCGCCGTTGCCTCCCGAGACGATGAACGCCTGGGTGAACGACTGGAAGGAGCCGATGATCTGCAGCACCAGGTTGAAGAAGATGATCGGGCTGAGCATCGGCAGCGTGATCCGCCAGAACTTCTGCAAGGTACTGGCTCCGTCAACCTCGGCTGCCTCGTAGTACATGTTCGGGATCTGGCGAAGGCCAGCGAGGAAGATGATCATGGGGCTGCCGAAGGTCCATACGTGGAGCAGGATAATGGATCCGAGCGAGGTGGACGGGTCGGAGATCCAGCCCGGCCCGGTAATTCCGAACATGGCCAGCACCTGGTTGACCAGGCCTGAGGTTCCGAAAATCTGCTTCCACAGGATGGCCACGGCCACCGAGCCGCCAAGAAGGGACGGCAAGTAGAAGATGGACCGGTAGAACGGCAGCCCCCGAAGGCCCTTGTCCAGAACCAGTGCGATCAGCAGCGCAACGGCCAGCTGCAGGGGAACCCCCACCAGCACGTAGGTGAAGGTCACCCGGAGCGAGTTGTGGAGCCGGGCGTCGCCGAGCATGCGCGTGAAGTTGTCCAGCCCCACCCACTCCGGCGGCTGCAGCAGGTTGTAGTCCGTAAAGGACAGGTACAGGGACATGATCATGGGGCCCACGGTGATGGCCACGAGACCGATCAGCCAAGGCAGCAGGAAGATATAGGCCGCTTTATTGTCACGGCGGTTGGCCCGTTTCTCCTCGGCCGTGGCCGGCCCTGTGCGCCGGCTCATGGACGACAGTTCGCTGATAGCGCTCATTGCCTTCCCCTCGGCTGGCGGGCGCCTTCGGGCGTCCCCGGGTAATGCTGTGCGGCCATGTGGTCTCCTTTGGTCATCGTGGCCTTCCACGGCGTGCTGGTGATGCTTAGCCCTCATCCCGGGTGGCCCCAAACGAGATCGGACGCCACCCGCTTCTTCGGCCTCCGGAGTGAGGGGGCCAACTGCGGCTTTGTACCAAAGTAAACGCTTTCTTGACCGGTGTACAGCCTTTTGCTAATTTTTGAGAAAGCGTTTTCTGACATTCGGCGGATCCGGATCAGAGCACCCGCGAGAGGCAGGACAACGATGTTTGCACCCGGCAGGCCGAGCCGATGAATGCAGCCAGCATGGACACCGAGCTGCGTCCCAGCGCCATTGGCGGCTACGAAGACTGGCCCTCGTACCTGCGCTCGTATCCGCGGCACCTGGCGGACACTTGCCCGGGCCAGGAACTGGCAGACGCCTTGGGCGTTCCTGCCGTCCCGGCCGCGCCGGACGTGCTGCTTGAGTCGCAGGTAACGCACGACGGCGTCACTACTTCACGGGTCAGCTGGCAGTTGGGCTTCGGTCCCCGCACCCGGGGCTGGTACCTGCGTCCCGCCGGCGCCGCCGGCCCCTTGCCGGGAGTACTGGCACTGCATTGCCATGGCGGCATCAAGTCGGGCGGTGCAGACCGCCTGGTGGATGGGAGCCTCTCCCTCCAGCAGAAGTTCTACGGCGGGCGTGCCTTTGCCACCTGGCTCGCAGCACAGGGCTTCGCCGTCCTGGCGCACGACGCCTTCTCGTGGGGCGGCCGGCGCTTTGAACTCGGCGCTGCCCCGTGGCGAACGGCCGCCGCCGTCGAGGGTCGCCGGGCACTGTGGCGGGAGGCCGGCGTCGTGCCTTCCGAGACGGAAGAATACGACGCTGCCGCGGCAGCGCACGAGGATACGGTGGCGAAAGCGGCCGGCCTCCTGGGGACAAGCTTCGCGGGGATGGTCGCTCACGACGACCTCGCGGCCCTGAACGTCCTCGCACTTCTTCCGGGGGTGGACGCCGGCCGGCTGGGAAGCATCGGTTTCTCCGGAGGAGGCGGCCGGTCACTGATGCTGGCCGGGCTCAGCCCGCTCATCCGCAGTGTCGTGGTCGCCTGCATGATGACCGCGTACCGCTCACTGGTGCCGGCCTACCTGGACGCCCACTCCTGGCTGCTGCAGACTCCAGGCCTGCCGCGGCTGGGCGAATTTCCCGACCTGGCTGCACGTTCCACTGCAGACCGTCTCCTGGTGCAGTACGCGCTGGAAGACGAGCTGTTCCCGGAGGACGGGACGCGCGACGCCCACGCCATCCTGGCCGCGCACCATCCCTCCGGCCGCTACACCGGAAGCTTCTGGCCGGGCGGACACACCTTCACCACGGACATGCAGGAGGAAGCCGCAGGCTTCCTCCGCGATTCCCAGGCCCGGCATCCCACTTCCCAGAAACGTCAGGACGGACGGACATGACCCCCATTTCCTCCACCGCTTCGCCTGCGGCGACGGTCCGGCCGGACCGCCACGAACACCCGGTGGCCGGCCCGCCGCCGCGCGTCGCCCTGGTCGGCGCCCACGGCTACGGGGCCCGCCACCTGGACAACCTGGCCCGCCTTGGTGCGCTTAACCTCGTGGAACTGGTGTCCGTGGCGGACCCCCGCCCGCCGGCGAAGGGCACGCTGCCTGACGGCGTAGCCACGTTCCAGTCCTTGGCAGACCTTCTGGCGGCGGGGCCGGCTCCCGACGTCGTCATCCTGGCCACCCCGATCCAGACCCATGCGCCGCTGGCCCTCGCCGCGATCGCCGCCGGCGCTGATGTCTACGTGGAGAAGCCGCCCATGGCATCCCTCGCCCAGTTCGACGCCGTCCTCACCGCGGCCGGGGCGGGCGGCCGTCTGGTGCAGGTGGGATTCCAGAGCCTCGGCTCCCATGCCCTGCCGGCCCTGGACCGGCTCGTGGCGTCGGGCGGAATCGGTGAGGTCCGCGGTGTCAGCGCCGTGGGTACGTGGGTTCGCACCAGGGGCTATTTCAACCGCTCTCGCTGGGCAGGGAAACGCAGCCTGGACGGCACGGACGTGGTGGACGGCGTCGCCACCAACGCTTTGGCGCACGCCGTGGCCACCGGGCTCCGAATCGCCGGCGCGGCGCTCGCCAGCGACGTCGTGTCCGTGGAAACGGATTTGTACCGGGCCCATGCCACCGAAAGCGACGACACGTCGGTGATCCGCGTGCGCACCGCCGGCGGCGCCGTCCTGCTGTGCGCCCTCACGCTATGCGCCGAGGAACAAACCGCCCCGTCGGTCACCGTTCACGGCACTCTCGGTGCTGCCGAGTTCTTTTACACGGAGGACCGGCTGACCATCACAGGGCCCGACTGCGAGCGCACCGAGATGTTCGGCCGCACCGATCTGCTCGAAGACCTCCTGGCGGTGCGCCGCTCCCCCGAGGGGGTGGCACGCAAACTGCTGAGTCCGCTGGCCGGCAACGGCGCCTTCATGAAGGTGCTGGAAGCCATCCGGACGGCGGAGCAGCCCCGCGCAATCACCCCGCAACATGTGAGGTGGGACGGCGAAGGGGACGACGCCCATCCCGTGGTGCATGGCATCGGTCCCCTGGTGCGCAGGGCGGCCGCGGCGCAGGCAACATTCGCGGAACTCGGGGTCCCTTGGGCCCGCGAACTGCCCGCGCCCGGGGAGTCGTCATTTGAGGTGAACGGGAAGGTCGTGGCAGTCCCCTCTGACGGCAGCCGGATCCCACCCACGTCGTCGCCACGTCCCTACCTCCACCCGGTCAGAACCCTGGCCGGCACCATGGTCACCGAGCACCTGCCGGACGATCACGTGTGGCACCTCGGCGCGGGAGTGGCCATCCAGGATGTCAACGGCGTCAACTTCTGGGGCGGCCGCACCTACACCCGCGACGCCGGCGCCTACCTCTGGCGGAAGGATCACGGCCGGATCGTCACGGTTGCCGCGGACACCGCGGACACCGCGGACACCGCGAATGAGGCCGGTCAGGGCGGCGGGTCACGGACCGAAACCCTGAGCTGGGTGGCACCCGGCGGCATTCCGCTGCTGAGCGAACGGCGGACGTGGACCTGGGCCGCCGTCACCGCCTCCGCCTGGCGGCTCACGCTCGACTTCGAGCTCACGCCATCCGGCCCCGACCCGGTCGCCTTGGGCAGTCCCGGCTCAAACGGCCGGCCTCAGGGCGGTTATGGAGGGTTCTTCTGGCGCCTTCCCGCCGTGGACGGGGCCACTGCCTGGACCGCCACAGCCAACGGGGAGGACGCCGTTCACGGCGCCGTTCCCTCCCAGGCGGCCCCCTGGTTGGCGTGGTCAGGCATGTTCAGGGGCGCCGGCACGGTCAGTGACAAAGAGCCCGACGGCGATCCCGCCACCCTCGTCTTCCTGCCCGGGCCGTTGCCCCAGCAGCCCGGCGACCCCTGGTTCGTCCGCATGGCGGGGTATCCCGGCGTCGGACTTTCCCTGGCGTGGGAAAAGGCAGCAACAGCCAGCCACGACAAACCGCTTCACCGAAGCGTCACCGTCCTTGTTGCTGACGGCCTCCTGGCCACAAGCGATATCCAACAACTCATCACCACCTTGGGGGAATCCACATGAACACCACCCAGCATGAACTTGACGCTTCGGGCGCCGCATCGGCCGTGCGCACGCCCGTTATCCAGGAAATCAACGGAACCGCGCCAGGGAACCCCGCCGACCGTGCAGTCAAACGGCAGCGCGTCCTGGACATCCTGGATGCCGCCGGCCGGGACGCGCTCCTGCTCACCACCAACACGGCCCTCACGTGGTACCTGGACGGGAGCCGCGTGCACATCAGCCTCGCCGGCGACCCCATCGCCGCCATGCTGGTTGACCGCGACGGCGACCACCTGGTCACCTTCAACAACGAGGCGGCCCGGATTAAGGCGGAGGAACTGCCCGACGGCGTCGCCCTCCACACGGTCCCCTGGCACGGACAGCTGCACGCCTCCGCTGCCCTGCTGGCTCGCGGCGGCGAGCCCTTGGCAGAGGCCGAGGTCGCAGCAGAACTGCGGACCGCACGGCAACAGTTCCTTCCGGGCGAAAGCGCGCGGTACGCCCGGCTGTGCGCCGACGCGGCTGCCGCCATGACCGATGTCCTTTCCCAGGCAACCCCGGAAACCACCGAGTTCGGAGTGGCCTCCGCCCTGGCCGCACGGATCGTGGCAATGGGGGCCGAGCCGCTGGTGCTCCTTTGCAACGGCTCCAGCCGCAGCGGGTTCCGGCATCCGCTGCCCACCCACGCGCCCATTGGCCGGCGGGCCATGGCGGTGGTGTGCGCGCGGCGCAGCGGGCTGGTGGCCAATGTGACGCGGTGGGTACGGTTCGGCGCCGGGACCCCCGCCGAGCTCGACGCGGAAGCGCGGATTGCCGCGGTGGAGGCGGATATCTTTGACGCCACGGTTCCCGGCGCCCGCCTTGCCGGCATCTTCGCCGAAATCCAGGAAGCCTACTTCCGGCACGGCTTCGGCGCGGACCAGTGGACGCTGCACCACCAGGGCGGACCTGCCGGATACGCTGGCAGGGATCCCCGGGCCACTCCCGCGACGGACGATACGGCGGTCCTCAACCAAACCTTCACCTGGAACCCGACAGGCCCCGGCGTAAAGATCGAAGACACCGTCCAGCTCACGGAAGCCGGGATCAGTGTCCTCAGCGTGGATCCGCGCTGGCCCGCCGCCACAGTGAACGGCATCGCACGGCCGCTGACGCTGGAACTGTAGCGTGCGGTTTATGAGCACTCGGGGAGAGCGGGAGCCTTCCTAGCCGCCCTGCCCGCCGACAGCACAGGGCGGCCGGAAGCCCAAACATCCTCCGCAACAAGACGTCACTGGTATAGACCGGTACGCCTCTTCCGGGTGGGATCCGCCGAGAACTTTTCGTGCCAGAAGGCGGTTTATTAGCCAACCGTTTGGATTTGACTTGAAACCCGAGTCCGATTCGGTGGGGCTTCAGCGGCGCCCGTAAGTGGGGCGAGAGGAGCTCAGGCGTGCCTTCTTTGCGCGGAATGTTGAGGCTTCGTTACGCACCGGAAGGCATCTTTTCGGCGTGTTTCTTCTCACCCCCGGGTCCCTTGCGGGCTCAACTGGAGCGTCAATAGCGTGGCACGGGACCGCGACGTACCAGCGAAGGACTGCCATGCCATCTGCACCTGCCAAGACAGACCCGCCCGCGCCAACTGATCCCGGCCCGGCGGGACAGGGTCAGGTCGAACACGACCCGGCCGCCGCCGTCGTGCAGGACACTGCAGCACAGTCCCGTCCCGCCGGAATCCGGGCATTCCTGACCACCGGACTCCGCTGGGACCTGCCGGCGTCCCTGGTGGTGTTCCTTGTTGCCGTCCCGCTGTCGCTCGGCATCGCCGCGGCCTCCGGCGCCCCGGTCATGGCCGGCCTGATCGCCGCCGCCGTTGGCGGGATTGTTGCCGGCAGCCTGGGCGGATCACCCCTGCAGGTCAGCGGTCCGGCAGCCGGACTGACGGTCATCGTTGCCGGCCTGATCGAACAGTTTGGCTGGCCGGTCACCTGCGCAATCACGGCTGCCGCCGGTGTGCTCCAGGCCCTGCTTGGCCTGGCACGGGTGGGCCGCGTTGCGCTGGCCATCGCCCCGGTGGTGGTTCATGCCATGCTCGCCGGCATCGGCATCACCATCGTGCTGCAGCAGCTTCACGTGATGCTCGGTGCCGAGTCTGCCAGTGAGGCCTGGGAGAACATCATGACCATGCCGGGCAGCATCATCGCCGCCGACATCGCCGCGGCAGTCCTGGGTGCGGTGGTCATCGCCCTTCTGCTCGGATGGAAGCACCTGCCGGCAGCCGTCCGGCGGATTCCCGGTCCGTTGGTGGCGGTGATCGCAGCGACTGCACTGTCCCTGCCGTTCAACGTGGACCGGATCACCTTTGACGGCTCCTTGCTCGGCGCGCTGGCGCTTCCGGAACTGCCCGACGGGAACTGGACGGCCGTAGTTGTCGGTGTCGTGACCATCGCGCTGATTGCCAGTGTTGAATCGCTTCTTTCCGCAGTCGCCGTGGACAAGATGCAGCACGGTGAGCGGACGAACTTCAACCGCGAGCTTCTGGGGCAGGGCGCAGCCAACATGACCTCCGGGATGCTCGGCGGACTGCCGGTCACCGGTGTCATTGTCCGCAGTGCCACCAACGTCGAGGCGGGCGCCCGGACACGCAGGTCAGCCGTGCTGCACGGCGTCTGGGTTTTGGTCTTCTCGCTGCTGCTCGCAGGGCTGATCCAGCTCATTCCGCAAGCTGTCCTCGCAGGCCTGTTGATTGTCATCGGCTCCCGTTTGGTCCGGCCGGCCGACATCCGGACAGCCCGGCGGACCGGCGACCTCACGGTCTACGGTGTGACCCTGTTCTGCGTGGTGTTCGTCAACCTGCTCGTGGGAGTGTTGACCGGCCTGGTCCTGGCCATTGCGCTGGTCGTATGGCGGGTGGCGAGGGCCAGCATCCATGCGGAAGCGATCGGAGGCGGAGACGGTAACCGCTGGCGCGTGGTCATCGACGGATCGTGCAGTTTCCTCTCGCTTCCGCGCCTGAGCACGGTGTTAGCCTCGGTTCCGGCGCGTGCCCTCGTCACCGTTGAACTGGAGGTGGACTTCCTCGACCACCCGGTCCACGACACCCTGGAGGCCTGGCGCAACAGGCACGTGGGCAACGGGGGCACCGTGGTCATTGAAGAAAGCGGCACCGCAACGCTCCATGCCGCACAGGCAGGACCGCCGAGCCGCGGGAGTTCACGTTCGGCCCTTCGTAGTGGATTTGCCCCGTGGCGCAGCTGGCAGCGGCGCCTGCTTGCCGGACACGCGGTTCCAAACGACGCGGCCGGTCATCCGGCCGGTCCTTCGGCGACCGGGCCGGAGGTTCCGGGGCCGCTGCGTTCAGTGCTGACCGGCGTGGACAACTATCATCGCCGAAACGCCCACCTGGTGCGCCCCCACGTGCAGGAGCTGTCCTCGTTCCAGGATCCGGGGACACTGTTCGTGGCCTGCTCCGATTCCCGCCTGGTGCCGAACCTCATCACCAGCAGCGGCCCGGGCGACCTCTTCACCGTCCGGAACGTGGGCAATGTGGTGGGCGGCAGCGGCCGCGACGCGTCCATCGAGGCAGCCCTGGAATTTGCCCTCAGCGAGCTGTCCGTGGAGTCCATCGTGGTCTGCGGGCATTCCGGCTGCGGTGCCATGACCGCACTCTTGGCCGACGCCAAGACGGAGTCCGGAAACCGGGAGTGCGGAGATGCAGGGACCGCAGGCACCCACTCCGAGGTCGCGGAGTGCGGAGTTAAAGAACCCGTTGACCGGGAGCACGCACAGCGCGGAGCGATCGACATCTGGCTGGACCACGCACGTCCAAGCCTGGCCGCCTTCCGCGACGGGCACCCGGTTCAGGCCGCCGCAGCCGAGGCGGGCTTCGGCGCCGTCGACCAGCTGGCAATGGTGAACGTCGCGGTTCAGCTGGACCGGCTCCAGCGGCACCCCGGCCTGCAGGAAGCACTGCAGACCGGACGTGTGCACATTGCAGGGCTGTTCTACGACATCTCCACGGCCAGGGTTCTGCAGGTCACCCCGGACGGCATCAGCCACCTCGACCCCGCAGCGGCAGCCAGCCGCTAAGCGGGCCGGGTTAAGCCCGCACTTCTCCTCGGCCTGATGCTGCTTGGGGTCAGGCCTCAGGCCGAGGAGAACCACACGACATGGGGTTCACGCCGGGACGCCCGGGAAACGGTGGCACGTTCGCCGCGGACCATCCGGTCCACCCGCGTTGTGTCACTCCCACTCCGGGCAGGCTCGCTGCCGCTGGTTTCAGCCAAGGCTGTTTCCATACGGGCTGCTTCCAGACGGGCTGCTTCAACCGCGACGGGCTTTGCAACCTTGACGATCTCCAGGGCTTCCACGTCGAGCAGCCTGCGCGCCCCGGTCCGTGCGTCCACGATCCAGAACAGGTCTGTGGACGGAATCTTTTCCGTCACGCGGCCCCGGTGAAACAACCGGCCCTTGTGCCAGGCCTCGATTTCCTCACCGGCCGACAATTCCGAACTTGTCCGGACCACTGCATTCCCGCCTGCATCCACAATGAGCCCCTCCCCTTGGTGCTGTATCGACTGAACCCCGACTGCTGGTGTTGTCAGTCATCCGCTGGGATCAGCATCCTTCAGCAAGATTGCAGCAACGTTTCCGGAGGGTGATTTTCCTGTGTCGCTTGCGCGCGCTGTGTCGCCCGAAGCTCCTAGGGCCGCCCGTGCTCGGAAGACCTGGCGCAGAAGTCGAACCCCAGACCGGGCCGGCCGGCAAGGGTCAGCCTGCTGTTGCTCACACGAACGGGCGAGGGCGAGTTAAGCACGCCGAGCTGTTCGAACGAAGCGTCCTCCACGTCCTCCACAAGTGCCGGTTCGGCCATGGTCAGCGCTAGCTGGCCGGAGAGCTCGGGCAGCACGTGCGGCAGCACCCTGATGCTGTGGGTGCGGGCCAGTTCCACAATGCGGCGGAAGGGCGTGATGCCGCCCACGCGGACGATGTTGGGCTGGATGATGTCCACGGCGCCGGCCTCGATGAAGTCACGGAAGCGGTAGATGGTGTGCAGGTTCTCCCCCAGCGCGATGGGCACCGGTGAGTGCCGGCGCAGCCTGCGGTAGGCCCAGAGGTCATCCGCCCGGAGCGGTTCCTCCAGCCATTCCAGTCCGAACCCGCCCAGTACGTCCAGGGCGCGGAACGTGGTCGGCAGATCCCAGCGCTGGTTGGCGTCGACCATAAGCTTCCGGTCGGGGCCCAGGACCTTCCGCACCGCGGCCACGCGTTCGGCGTCCTCCCGGATGTCCGGCTTGCCCACCTTGATTTTGACGGCCTGGTGCCCGGCGGCCACCCAGCGTTCCGCCTGGGTCACGAGTTCCTCGAGCGAGTAGTGCAGGTTCACGCCGGAGCCGTACACCTCGACCGACTCCTGCCGCTGCCCCAGCAGTCCCGTCACGGAGGTTCCGGCACGGCGGGCCTGGAGGTCCCACAGGGCAAGGTCAACACCGGCCATGGCGATGGTGGTCAGTCCCCCGCCGCCGGCTTCGTGCAGCCGCTTCCACAGCTGGTCCCACACTGTTTCGGCCTTGGCTTCCAACCCGGTGATAAAAGGCGCGACGTCGAAATCCAGCAGCGCTTTGACCGCTTGGGGACCGATGGTGGGGGTCCAGGAGAAACCGTGCCCCACGCCGCCGTCGTCCGTGTGGATTTCGGTGACGATCACATGGTTTTCCGGTGCCTCGGCCCCCCAGCTCCGCAGGAGCGGAACCGTCAGGAGGCGGCTGGAGAGCCTGGTGATCCGTGGCGGTGTTCCAGCGGCCACGCCTCGTTCTTGAGCAACGGGTGCTTCGGCGCCAGGCGCGCCGGCGGGACGGCCCCCACCCAGGGCCTCGGCAATTGGCGACCCCATTAGCGGCCGGCCAGCTCGTAGCCCTTGGCCAGGATGGCCTTGAGCTGGACAAGCTGTTCTTCGGTGGGGTCAACCAGCGGCGGCCGGACGGGACCAACCGGCAGGCCGCCCAGGCGGAGTCCTGCCTTGATCAGTGAGACGCCGAACCCCGGGGTCTGGTCGCGGAGCCTCACCAGCGGCGCATAGAAACCTTCCAGCAGGGCGTGCCGGCGGTCCTCGTCTCCGGAGATGTAGGCGTCGTAGTAGGCCCGGGCGATTTCCGGTGCCATGGCGAACGCGGCCGAGGAGTAGAGCGGGATGCCCAGGCCGCGGTAGGCGCCCTGGGTAAGTTCCGCCGTGAGCAGGCCGTTGAAGAGCAGGAAGTCCTCGCGGCCGCTGGCAGTGATGGCGCTGACGATCTCCTGGGCGAGCCCGACGTCGCCCAGGCCGTCCTTGAAGCCGATCACTTTGGGGTTGGCGGCAAGGCGCGCCATCGAAGCTGCCGTGTATCGGGCGTTCCCGCGGTGGTAGACGATCACCGGCAAGCTGCTGGCTGCCGCAACCGCCTCGATGTACGCCACCAGGCCATCGGCGGGGCCCGTTACGAGGTACGGCGGCAGCACCAGCAGGGCGTCGGCCCCGGCTTCCTCTGCCACGCGGGCCGCGGCGAGCGCGTGGCCCAGCGGTCCGCCGGCGCCGGCAACAACCGGCACCTGTCCGGCTACGGCTTCGACGGCGGCAGCCACCACCGTACGCACCTCCTCGATGCTCAGCGCGTGGAACTCGCCGGTGCCGCAGGCGGGGAACACACCGCCCGGGCTGTGAGGCAGCCGGGAGGTGATGTGCTCCTTGAGGATTTCCACATCCACGTCTCCTTCCGGCGTGAAGGGCGTGACGGGGAAGAACAGTACGCCGTCGAATTTCATGGGGTCTCCTTGGATCCGGCGCCGGCCGCGACCAGCGCGGCGGACTTCTCGTCGTTGAGGTGGATTTCTGTTTTCAGCTCGGTGTGCCAGCTCCGCCTGGGTTCCCAGCCGAGCAGTTCACGGGCCTTTGCGATCGAAAATGCCGGGCTGGTGCCCGTGAGACCGGCTGCAAGGTCCGAACTTCCAGGCAGGAATCGCGGCATCAGTTCGGCCAGCGGTTCGGTGGCCAGCGCGTCGGCCGCTCCCACGAAGAAGGTCTGGCCGTTGGGAATGGTGTCCATCTTTGCCAGCAGCAGGTCGAGGAATTCAGCTACATCCCGGGCGTCCACGTAGTTGAAGAGGGCGGGAGCGGACAGTGCGGGGTCGGCCAAACGCTCGCTGACGGTGTGGCCCTGCTGGGTGGGGGCACCGGCCCATTCCTCCGGCGAGATCACGTAGCAGGGCCGGAAGGCCGCGTAGCGGATGGCGTCCCCCTGGGCGGCAGCAAACATCTGCACGGTCTGCTCGGCGACGAGCTTGGACAGTGCATAGGCGTTCCATGGCCTTGGCGTGGTTTCCTCGTTCACCGGGAAGCTCTCCGGCAGCCAGCCCGCGGGCGAGCCGTAGCCCAGTACCGTTGGGCTGCTTGCCGTGATGATCCTGCCGATGCGCAGCTCGGTCGCCGCGCTGATGACGGCGTACGCCAGCCTCGTATTGGTGCTGAGGATGACGTCTTCCGGCGCGCTGAAAGGTACGGCGATCGCCGCAAGGTGGACGACGGCGTCGGGCGTTGCTTCCCGCAGCAGGCGCGAGGCCTCCCCCGGTGCCAGAAGGTCGGCGCTGTACTGCTCGACGCCGTCCGGCAGCTGGGCTGCCGGGACGGCGGTACGGTCCACCGAGATGACATGGTGGCCTGCCCCCGCGAGGCCGGCAACAACACTGCGCCCCAGCCGGCCGGAGCCGCCGGTGACAAAAATCCTGCTCATGATGATCGGGTCCTTTACTCGGGTCTGTTGGCGCGGGTCATTGGCCGCGGCGGAGGTCGACGCCGAGTCCCAGGTCCGCGGTGCGGACCGGAAGGCCGGTACCCAGGGACTCATTGCCGGCGATGCCGACGGAGACGGAGCGGACTCCGTCCAGATAGCCGGAAGGCCGTCCCAGCGGGTCTTCGCCGGGGCCGTTGAAGAGATCGGACAGCAGCAGTTCATCGCCGCCGCCGTGGCCGCCTTCACCGTTGATGATCGGCACCTCGTAAGCTGCCTCCCAGTGCCGCTGGACCACCAGGCGTTCACCGTTGTGGCGCACGGCGTCCTCTTCTTGGACCGGCGTCCCGGAGGGGTCCACCACGGTCTTCTTGTCAGTGCTGTTCTGGACTGCTGCGCGCTCCACCACTTCGAGCTCCGCACGGCCCTCGGTGCCGTTGACAGCCACGCGATAGCCTTCCCAGGGGCTGTGGGCGTTGAGCGAGTAACTGAGGACCTGACCGCCCTGGTAGTCCACTACGAGTGCCAGGTTGTCCTCGATGGTGATGCCCCCGGTGAAGACGTCCTGGTCGCGGCGGTAGCCGTCGAAGTGCTCGTTTTCGTAGTAGAGCTCGCGGAGTTTGTCGTCCTCGCGCAGGTCCAGCACGAACGGATCCCTGACTGCTTCGCCTGCGCGGGAGTCCTGGGTGCCGGAGTCCTGGGTGCCGGAGTCCTGGGTGCCGCGCTCGGGGCGGGCGCCGAGGCCGCGCTGCGCAGCGTTTTTGTCGCCATAGAATTTCAAGCCACCGGAAGCGAAGACGCGCTCCGGGACGTCGTCGATCCACCAGTTGACGAGGTCGAAGTGGTGCGACGACTTATGGATCAGCAGGCCGCCGGAGTTCTCCTTTTCGCGGTGCCAGCGGCGGAAGTAGTCAGCGCCGTGCACTGTGTCCAGGACCCAGCTGAAGTCGATGGACGTGACCTTGCCGATCACGCCGCCCTGGATGATTTCCTTCAGGGCGCTGTTGCGCGGCGAGTAGCGGTAGTTGAACGTGACCACCACGTTGCGTCCGGTCCGCGCCACGGCGTCGGTGATCCTGCGGCAGCCCTCGGCGTTGATGGTCAGCGGCTTTTCAACCACGACGTCGGCGCCGGCTTCCAAGCCTTCCACGATGTAGTCGGCATGGGTGTAGTCGGGCGTGGTGACCACGACCCTGTCGATTGCGTTGTCCCGGATGAAGGCGGTCAGCTGTCCCGGCTCGAAGGATTTCACCTGCCGGGTGCCGCCGAGTTCCTGGATGAGCTTCCGGTAGTACTCCATCCGGCCGGGGTTCACATCGGACAAACCCACCAGTTCCGCAGTATCCGAGTGTTTGCCGTAGATGGCCCGGATGTACATTTCGGACCTGCCGCCCGCCCCGATCAGGGCGATCCGCGCCCTCTTGGCGGGAGCCGCAGGGGCGGGATCCCCGGCAGGGCTGGCGACGGCGGCTGCGGCGGCAGCGGCGGCAGCGTCGGCGTCGACCCTGCTGCCAGCGGCGGCAGCTCTGCCGCCTGGATTGGCGGTGTTGGTGGTGTTGCCCATTGCGGTGTGACCCTTTCGGAAGGCAGGAACGCTGGCCGCTTGACGGCCCGAAACTGAGCGGGGAAAATAATGAGAAAGCGTTTTCTCGAAGCGTTATAAGCTTTGTATCAAGACTCTGGCGGCCACGTCAACCGTCCCCCTGAAGGGGAAGACGGCGGGAGGAGTCGGACAAGCCCGGAAAGGGGCCCCATGGGCAGGAGAGCCACGACCCGGCGGATCGGCATTGCCGACGTCGCACTCAAGGCCGGCGTTTCGCACGCGACGGTCTCGCGTGTCATGAACGGCAATTTCACCGTTGACGCCACCATCGCCGAGCGGGTGCGGGCGGCAGCCACCGAGCTGAACTACCAGCCGAACCCGGTGGGCCGCAGCCTGGCACTGGGCAAGACCGACACCATCGGCATCGTGGTTCCGGACCTTTCCAACCCCACTTTCCAGGCCATTCTCCGCGGCCTCAGCATGGCCGCGGCGCAGGATGGCTACCGCGTGCTGATCGCCGATTCCTCCGAAGTCTCCAGCGAGGAAGCCATCCTGGCCGGCGAGGCGCGCCGCCGCTGCGACGGGCTGGTGCTGTGCGCGCCCCGCATGGGCGACGCCGAACTGGAAGAGCTTGCGCCGTCGCTCCACCCCATGGTCCTGATTAACCGCACCACCACGCACGCCTCCGTGCCAAGCCTCATGGTGGACTACGGCCAGGGCATCCAGGAACTGGCCGGTCACCTGGTAGGCCTTGGCCATACCCGGCTGGCATTCCTGGCCGGCCCTGAAGGGAGCGCTTCGAACGCACTCCGCCTTGCAGGACTGGAAAAGTTCAAGGCGGGCCATCCGGAGATCGACCTCCACATGCTCGACGGCGGCTCCAGCTTCGAGGCGGGCCACGAGTCCGCGGACGCAGTCCTGGCCAGCGGAGCGACGGGCATTCTGGCCTTCAACGACCTCGTGGCGATGGGCCTGCTGAGCGGGCTGCATGAGCGGGGTATCCGGGTCCCCGGGGACGTTTCCATCACGGGCTTCGACGACATCCCCTTCGCCCGTTACACCACACCCACGCTAACGACAGCAGCGGTTCCCATCACTGAACTGGGCCAGCAGGCATGGCACCGGATGCGGGACCTCATCCGCCACGTCCCCTCCGACGCGGCCAACGAAGGGCCCACAGTATTCCAGCCCCAACTGGAATCGCGCGGCAGCACAGGACCGGCAAAAGCGTAAGTCCTCCCCCTTCGTCCGGAGATTTTGTCCAGATAAAGGCACTTCCGCGCCCTTTTCGGGCCGTTATCTGGACAAAAACTCCAACGGGCACGACGGCGGCGCCGGCCGGCACCGGGGGTGACTGGGGCTAAGCCACGGGTGGCCGGGGTGACCGGGGCTAAGCCGCGGGCGGAGCCAGGAGCACGTCTATGAGCTGGCTCAGACCGTCCGCCATGTCCACCTTCTTGTCATAAAGCCACTGCAGCTGCAGGCCGTCGAACGCCGCCACCACCAGCCGTGCCAGGGTTTTCGCAGGCACGTCCCGGCGCACCTCGCCGGCCTCCTGGCGGCGCTCGACGTCTTCGGCCAGCTCATCCACCAACAGGGCATAACGTTCCTGGAAGTAGGGATGGGAGTCATGCCCCGGGTCGTTCGCCGTAGCCGAGGCAACAGCGTAAAGCGTAGTCAGCCCCGGTTCCTGCCGGTTGCGCTCCGCGATCGGTGCCATCAGCCGCAGGCCAACCTCCTCGTGGTCAGTGAGCGCGAGGCTGCGCCGGTCCCGTTCAGCGAGGACTGCCGTCAGCAGCTCCTGCTTGCCACGAAAGTAGTGGAACAGGGTGGCTTCCTTGACACCCACAAGCTCTGCAACCCGCTTAAGCGCTGTTCCTTCGAAGCCGGCGGTGGCAAAAACATCCGTGGCTGTCTGGATTATCTGTTCGCGGCGTTCCGCACCCTTGGCGTACTGGCCGCGTGGCTTCGACGATGACATTGAGTCAGTGTATTTCACTTCTTTTTCCAAAAACCTAGTCGTACTAGGTTTTTGCCGCTACCATCATTGTCAGGACCCAACGGAGGGTCACTTTTCGTCAGGAGGCAATGTGGCCGTCAAGACCATTTCAGAGGATTCCGCTGCTTCTCCGGGCAGCGGCACCCCTTCCACCAGCACCGCTTCAACCCCCACCACTTCCACCAGCATCACTTCGAACAGAAGCAGCACACCCGCCAAGGCTCCGCGCGCTTACGCGATCGGCATGCCCATCGCGAGCGCCGGGCTCTGGATGGCGGTGCTGGCACCCGCCTTGGTGGTGCTGGCCATCAAGGTTTCCGAAATCACCACACCGGACACCCGCGCAGGGGCACTGAGCCTTGTGGCCGGCGTCGGCGCCCTGGTCGCCCTGCTCGCGAACCCGTTCTTCGGCAGGCTCAGCGACCGCACCACGTCACCGTTCGGCATGCGCAAACCCTGGATCGTCGGCGGTTCGCTCGTTGGGCTGGCGTCGCTGTTCCTGCTCGGCTCCGCCACGGGCGTGACGGGCGTCCTCGTTGCCTGGGTCATCGCGCAGCTCGGCTTCAACGCCGCCCTCGCGGCACTCGTGGCAACGCTCCCCGACCAGGCAGGCCCGACCGAGCGCGGCCGCCTGTCCGGCCTGATCGGCATGACCCTGCCCGTGGGCCTCGTCGCCGCAGCCTTCTTCGCCCAGCTGTTCGACAACGCACTGCAGATGGCCGTCGTGCCCGGAACTGTGGGAACCGTGCTGGCCATCGCCTTTGCCTTCACTTTCAAGGACCGGGTCCTGACCGAAAAGCCCGCTCCGCTGAACCTCAAGGAGATCCTGGGTTCGTTCTACTTCAACCCGCGCACCTACCCCGGCCTGGGCTGGGCCTGGCTCACCAAGTTCATGGTCTACGTGGGCTACTGCGCCGGGCTGCTCTACCTGCCCTACTTCTTCACCGACCAGCTCCACGTGGCCGAAACGGATGTCACCAGCCTGGTGTTCCAGGCCACCCTGGTCAGCTCCGCGGGCACTGTCGCCACCAGCCTCGCCGGCGGCTGGATCAGCGACCGGATCGGAAAGCGCAAGGGCATGGTCATCGCCTCCGCCCTGATCATGATGATTGGCCTCATCGTCATCGCCACAAGCAGCACCACCGACCAGGTCATGGTCGGCCAGGCGATCGCCGGGCTGGGACTCGGCTGCTTCGGCGCCGTGGACGTCGCCCTCATCGCCGACCTCCTGCCCGGCAGCCAGAGCGAGAACGCCAAGACCTTCGGCGTCTTCAACATCGCCCAGGCCCTCCCCCAGTCCCTGGTGCCCGCCGTCGCTTTCCCGGTCATCGCCTTCGGCGGCTACCCCGCACTGTTCCTTGGCGGCGCGGCCGTCGGCATCATCGGCGCCATCCTCGTCACCCGAATTAAAGGAGTCAAGTAAATGAACCCCGCACTGTCACCGGCCGCCCTGGCCCCGGCGTCGGACTCGCCGGACGCCGAAGCCCGGATCCGCGAACTCGCCCAGAGCCTTTCCCTCGAGCAGCAGATCCAGCTGCTCACGGGAGCGGATGTCTGGGCCACGCACGCCATTCCCGAAATCGGACTCTCCCGCGTGGTCCTGTCGGACGGACCGTCCGGCGTCCGCGGCGAAGACTTCGATGAGCGTCACGACTCCATCTCCTTGCCGTCGTCGTCCGCCCTGTCCGCGACCTGGAGCGTCGAAACCGCGCGCCGCTACGGCCAGGTCCTAGGGCAGGAAGCACGCCGAAAAGGTGTGCACGCCGTCCTGGGGCCCACCATCAACCTGCACCGTTCTGGCGGCCGCCACTTCGAATGCATGAGCGAGGACCCGCGGCTCACGGCAACCATGGCCGCCGGATACGTCTCCGGCGTACAGTCCATGGGCATCGGCGCCACTCCCAAGCACTATCTGGCCAACGAGGCCGAAACGGACCGGTTCACCGCCGACTCCGTTGTTGCTGAGCGTCCGCTGCGCGAGCTCTACCTGGCCGCCTTCGAGGACGCCATCACCGAGGCCCGGGCATGGCTGGTGATGAGTTCCTACAACTCCATCAACGGCACCACGGCCAGCGAGAACAAGCTGCTCGAAACCCCGCTGTCCACGGAATGGGGCTTCGACGGCGTGGTGGTCTCGGACTGGACCGGCGTCCGCTCGGTCGATGCAGCCAACGCGCACCAGGATCTTGAAATGCCCGGCCCCGTGGGCCACTGGGGGCCCAAGCTGCTTGCCGCCGTCGAGGACGGCCGGGTCAGCCGCACCGCCATCCTGGAAAAGGTCACCCGCATCCTGCGGCTCGCGGCGCGCGTGGGTTCCCTCGAAGGGTTCGCACCGGCGGTGACGGAGCTTCCCGCCCCGCTGAACGGTGCCGCCGTCGCCCGCGAAGTGGCCGTTCGCGGCGCGGTTCTGGTCCGCAATGAAGGCGGCATCCTGCCGCTGGATGCCAGCAAGCTCGCCAGCGTGGCCGTGATTGGCCACAACGCCGAGGAGGCGCGCACCCAGGGCGGCGGCAGTGCCACGGTCATGCCCAAATACACCGTCTCGCCGCTTCAGGGCCTGCGTAAGGCACTGCCCGACGACGTCATCGTCACCTACGTCCGGGGCGCCAAGGTGGCCGAGGCCATCCAGCCCTTCCCGCGCACGTCCCTGCACAACCCGGTGTCCGACGTGCCCGGAATCCGGGTCACGTTCCTGGCGGAGGACGGCTCGGAGATTTCCGGCGAAGACCGGCTTGCCTCGCACCTGATCTGGTTCGGGGTGGGCATCCCCGACGGCGCCGCGGCCATCCACATGCAGGCGGACTGGACCGCCGAGACCGCGGGCGTCCACCACCTCGGCGTCGGGACAGTGGGACGGATCCGGTTCGCCCTGGACGGGGACGAGGTGTTCAACAGCGAACTCGAGGACGACACGGATGTCCTCGGCGCCGCCTTGTTCGATCCGCCCAAGACGGTCCATGCCATCGAGACCACGGCCGGCCAGAGCGTGCGGATCGAGGCCGAATACCAGCTGCCGAAGCAGCAAATCATTCCGTTCACGGCCATCCTGCTGGGTGAAGAGACCGTGGTGGCCGATCCGCAGGCGGAGATCGACGCCGCGGTTGAGGCTGCCCGGTCAGCAGACGTGGCCGTGGTGGTGGTTGGCACCAGCGCGGCCATTGAGTCCGAGGGCTTTGACCGGAAAGACCTGGACCTCCCCGGGCTGCAGAACGAGCTGGTCGAGGCAGTGGCCGCGGTGAACCCGAGCACGGTGGTGGTGGTGAACTCCGGTTCGCCGGTCCTCATGCCGTGGCTGGACAAGGTGGGCGCGGTGTTGCTGGGCTGGTTCGGCGGCCAGGAATTCGGCACGGCCATCGCCGACATCCTGCTCGGTGCCGAGGAGCCGGGCGGACGCCTGCCCACCACCTGGCCCGCGGCCCTGGAGGATGTCCCCGTCCTCAACACCACACCGGTTGACGGCAAGGTGGTCTATTCGGAGGGAATCCACGTCGGTTACCGGGCATGGCTCAAGCAGCAAGCAGAAGGCAGAGCCGCCCCGGCCCTGCCGTTCGGCTTCGGCCTGGGCTACACCACGTTCGAGCTGGGCACCGCACACGCGCCGCAGTCGGTCCCGGCGGGGCAGGACGTCGTGGTGCATATTCCCGTCAGGAACACCGGCACCCGCACGGGCCGTGAAGTAGTCCAGGTGTACCTCGACCGCCCGGACACTGCCGTGGAGCGGCCGGTCCGCTGGCTCGCCGGCTACGCCGGAACGCATCTGGCACCCTCCGGAACGGACAGCGTGGAGGTGCGGATTCCCGCAAAGGCCTTCGGACATTACGACGGCGGCTGGCAGTTCGAGCAGGGCACGTTCCGCCTGCTGGTGGGCCGGCATGCGGCCGACGATTTCCAGGTGCTCGAGATCGAACTGCGCTAACGCTTTATCCCCGCCAGCCGCCGCGACGCCTCGGGAGTTTTTGTCCACCTAACGTGAGCTAAACGCCTTTTTCCGGCCATTAGCTGGACAAAAACTCCCGGGCTCGGGCTAGGGCTAAGGCTGGGGCTGGGCTGGGTCTGAATCCTTCGGACCCAGCCCGGCTTCTTTGTAGTACCCCTCAATATGGGCAGCCACGAGCTCGGCCGCGCGGCCGCCGTCGTGATTGTTGAGCGCTGCGAGAATGCCGCGGTGCTCGGAGCGAAGTCGGGCCGCGGTGGCGTCCCAGTCCGGCAGGTTGGCCGTGAGTTTGCCGGCGTAGCTTTGGATGGCTTCCCGCAGCGAGCCCATCATCGCGCTGACGACAACGTTGCCTGCGGCTTCTGCGAGGGCCAGATGGAAGCGGACATCGAGCGCCAGGAAGTCGTCCGTATCCCGACAGGCCTCCATCTTTTCCAGGAGCGCCGCGGCCTCTGCCAGCGCCGGAGAATCGGTACGGGCCCGGGCAACGGCCCACGACTCAAGCAGGACACGGGTCTGCACGATGTCCGCGACGGGCAGGTGCGAAGTGGCCACATGCAGGCGCAATGCCGAGCCGAGTGCCGCCGTCGGGTCCGCTATGACCACAGTGCCCGCGTCGGGGCCCGACCCCACTCCGGCACGCACGACCCCCATGGCCTCCAGTATCCGGATCGCTTCACGGACCGAGGTGCGCGAAACCTGCAGCTGCTCGGCCAGCGTCCGCTCCGCCGGCAGCCGGCCGCCAAGGGACAGCTCCCCGCTGGAGAGCTGGTCTTCGATCCACTGTAGGACCAGTTGATGGGTGCGCACGGGTCAATGGTACTTGATGTGGTTGGACCACATACCTTAGAGTGTGGTTAGACCACAGAACTATCTGTTCAAAGCCCCACAGCCCAAAGCTTCACAGCCCATGCCCGGAGGCAGCAATGACGCACACCATCCAGCCCAACAATCCCGAGGCCACCCCTGCGCCTGAATCGACGGACATCCCAGCGACCGGTGGCGCCGGCACCGGTGCAGCGCCCGACGCCGGCACTTCCCCCAGCGGTGCCGTCAACCGGGCAGCATCCGCAGTCCCCGCGGCGCTCAAGCGCCGCGTGCCGAAATACTCGGACCTCGCCCCGTTGATGCAGTTCAAAAAGCCGGAGTTCAGCCGTGCCGCCAAGCTGCAGCGCGCCAGCACCATCTGGGAGTTGCGGGACATGGCCAAGCGCCGCACGCCGCAGGCACCCTTTGACTACACGGACGGCGCGGCAGAAGCCGAAATCACCCTGCGCCGCGCCCGTGAGGCTTTCCTGGACATCGAGTTCCGGCCGGGCATCCTGCGGAACGTGTCCAGCATCGACCTGAGCACCGATATTCTGGGCAAGCCGTCCCGGCTGCCGGTTGGCATCGCACCCACAGGATTCACCCGGATGATGCAGTCGGAGGGTGAATACGCCGGCTCCCAGGCCGCCGAGGCCGCCGGCATCCCCTACACGCTCTCCACGATGGGCACGGCGTCCATCGAGGATGTTGCCGCGGCCGCCCCGAATGGCCGGAACTGGTTCCAGCTGTACCTCTGGACGGACCGGGACCGGTCGCTCGAACTGATCGAGCGGGCCGCGAAGGCGGGCAACGACACCCTCATGGTCACGGTGGACACCGCTGTCGCCGGTGCGCGGCTGCGTGATGTCCGCAACGGCATGACCATCCCGCCGGCACTGACGCTGAAGACCGTCCTGGATGCGTCATACCGACCGGCCTGGTGGTTCAACTTCCTCACCCACGAGCCGCTGACGTTCGCGTCGCTGTCCCGCTACACCGGCACAGTGGCAGACCTGATCAACTCCATGTTCGACCCCACCCTGACGTTCGAGGACCTCGACTGGCTGCGTGAAACCTGGAAGGGCAAGCTGGTTGTCAAGGGCATCCAGACCGTCGACGACGCCCGCAAAGTGGTGGACCACGGTGCCGACGGCGTGGTGCTCTCCAACCACGGCGGGCGCCAGCTGGACCGTGCCCCCATTCCTTTCCACCTGCTGCCCGAGGTCTCCGCGGCGTTCAAGGAGGACAACTCGGACGCCGCGATCATCCTGGACACGGGCATCATGAGCGGTGCGGACATCATTGCTGCGCTGGCCCTTGGCGCAGACTTCACACTCGTCGGCCGCGCGTACCTGTATGGACTCATGGCTGGCGGCCGGGCCGGCGTGGACCGTGCCATCCAGATCCTGGAGAAGGACATGACGCGCACCATGGCACTGCTCGGCGTCAGCAAGCTCTCCGAGCTGACCCCGGACCACGTCCGGATCCTCGGCAAGTAAGCCTCCCCGCGCTTCCCCCGGGCCGCGGGCCGCCGGGCCTGCCGGAGCGCTCGTGCCTGCGGGGCCCGCCGATGAAGCCCCGCCAGCCGAGTTTTTGTCCAGATAATGGCCTTCCGGCGCGATTTTCGGACCATTATCTGGACAAAAACTCGGGAAGTCCGGTCACGAGGGGCGGCGCTTCGGCAGGGCTTTGCTTTACTTCTTGCGGCCGAACTTCGGCAGGTTGGCGATGAGGTCGGCGGCTCTGGTGGCGGCGCGGCCCACCGTGCGGCCGATCTGCTGCGGCACCGTGTCATCTCCGGCCGTGGCGACCGGAATCGCGACGGCGGGGCTCAGCTGCCCGGCGGCCGGGCGGGCCGGCACCTCGGCGGTTCCCGGACGCGACGCCCCGGCGCCGGCCGGAACGGGCGACGGCGCTGGCGCGGCTTCGGCATTCTCGTCCGCAGAATGCGTTGACGGGCTCACGACGGCGGCCCGCGGCCCGACGTCGAACGTCTCCAGCCAGCTGGCGACGCCTGCCAGCGGTTTGGGATTCAGCGCGTAATACCGCTTCTGGCCCTGGGCGCGCATGCTGACCAGGTCGGCCTCCCGGAGAACTTTCAAATGCTTGGAAATGGTGGGCTGGCTGGCGTCCAGTTCCTCGACCAGCTCCCCCACTGCTTTGTCCCCCGAGCGGAGGGATACCAGAATGTCACGCCGGGTTGCCTCAGCAATGACGGCAAAAACGTCGTCTGTCACCATGGGATCCACCCTAGCGACATATACGCCGGATGGCATCCACTATTTCGCCCCGCGCGCGCCACAGCATAAAGCACGCAGGCCGCCAAGCATGCGGCCATTGCCCAGCACCGGCCGCAGTGCTACAACGGACTCACGGTTGCCCCGGGCTGTCCGGCTCCGGCCGTTCAGACGTGAAGGTCGGGTAGCCATGGATTTCCTGCGCCAGCAACTTTTCAACATCATCGCGTTTGTGTTCCTGGGCCTGTTCGTGGCGGTCTGGGGATCGGTTCTCCTGCGCGTCGGGTTCTGGGTTCCGGACGGCAGGACCATCGCCCCGCAGCTGAACGGGGCACTGGTCACCGCCGCTGGCGTCCTGGCAACGTCGATGAGTTCGCTGACGGCCTCAGCCCTGGGATTCACCATTGCCGAGGTCCGCCGTGACGAGGAAGTCCGCCGTGACCTCGAACCCGGCGACGCCGACTCGACTGCCGGTTTCAACCCGGCCGAGGTAACCGCCAGGCTGTCCGGGCGGATCGTGGCCGCAGTGGTGGTCTACATGGCCGTCGGGCTGCTGGTTCTGCTGCTCTGGCTGGCCAAGGGCACGGCGTCCACGGATCTGATCGGCGCCTTCGCGTTGTCCCTGCTTGGCTGGCTCATCGGTGCAGCAGGGGTGGTTTTCCAGGCGGAAAAGCCCATCACCTAGCCGCTGCGGGAGCTTTTTCGAAGCTGGGGTCAGTCGAACCAGGGGTCCAGGCCGTAGAGCGGAAACACTTCCTTGCGCGTGGCCATCACCGAGCGGTCCACCTCGTCATTGGGATCGAAGCCGACCTCCCACGACCGCCACCAGACGTCCACGTCGTCGCCCATAAGCTCGGGCGCCGAGATCCCGTACCCGGTTCCGTACTTGTCCTCGACGTACTGCCGCCAATCCTCGGGAACCGGCGTGCGGAGCGGCACCGGCCTCCCGGCGGCGATGGCAATCAGGTGGCTCCAGGACCGCGGCACCACGCTGATCACGTTGTAGCCTCCGCCGCCCGTGGATATCCAGCGGTTGCCGCAGTAGCGCGCCGCCAGATTCCCGACGGCGGTGGCGGCTTCACGCTGTCCGTCCACGCTGATGTTGAGGTGCGTGAGGGGGTCCAGACGGTGCGAGTCGCAGCCGTGTTGGCTTACGATGACCTCAGGTTCAAAGGCCCCGATCAGCTGCGGCACCACAGCATGGAACGCCCGCAGCCACCCGGCGTCGCCCGTCCTGGCAGGCAGGGCCACGTTGACGGCGCTGCCGACGGCATTGGGCCCGCCGATCTCGTTGGCGAA
This sequence comes from Arthrobacter sp. ISL-72, assembly GCF_018613755.1. Classification (GTDB taxonomy): domain Bacteria; phylum Actinomycetota; class Actinomycetes; order Actinomycetales; family Micrococcaceae; genus Arthrobacter. The sequence goes on along the minus strand of NZ_JAGGPP010000014.1, from coordinate 78,213 downwards.
GCCGGTCCCGGGGAACAGTGTCAGGCCGCTCTCGTGCAGGGAGATGGTGAGCACACGCGGATCGTCCCAGAAGATGCTCTGCGTCCCGTCGCCGTGGTGGGCATCGACATCGATATATGCCACCCGCTGCACACCGCCGTCGAGCAGTTTCTGGATCGCCAGCGCGGCGTCGTTGTAGATGCAGAAGCCGCTGGCCCGCTCCCGGGCCGCATGATGCATGCCGCCGCCGAAATTAACGGCCCGGACGGCACTGCCGTCCAGGATTGCAGCGGCGGCAAGCAGCGAACCTCCCGCAAGCCGGGCACTCGCCTCGTGCATCCCGGCGAAACCCGGATCGTCCTCCGTGCCCAGGCCCCGCTCCAGGTCCGGGACGTCCGGGTTCGCGCTGACCCGCCGGACGGCCGCGACGAACTCGGGGCTGTGAACGGCCGTCAGTTCGGAATCACTGGCCACTTCCGGAGCTGCCACGGTGACGTGGGCGAGATCCAGCAAGCCCAGGCTGCGCGCCAGCCGGGCGGTGAGCTCCATGCGTTCCGGTGCCATAGGGTGCCCGGGGCCGAAGTTGTACGCAGTCATGGCAATGTCCCACACAACCGTCGTTGGCAGTGCGGGCTGAGCGAGTCCGGGCAGGAATGTCATCAAGGACAGGCTACCCGAGCCGGGCAGCCTGACTTCCCCGTCATCGCGCGGAATATAGTGGTTTACTACTGAAGGAAGCAGTTTCAACCGAGGAAAAGCCCACATGACGCAAAGCCAGCCGAGGACTCAGAGCCCGGCTTACTGGCACCCCGGCATGCCGGAGCGTGAGGGCCTGTGGATCTTCACCGGGATCCGCGACTTCATCGACAACATCGCCAACACGTCGCCCGCGCGGCTGGCCCTGACTGCGTTCGGCGTTGTCATCCTCTTGTTCACGGGCCTGCTGTCGCTGCCGGCGTCGTCCGCCACCGGAGATTTCACACCCCTGCACCAGGCTCTTTTCACCGCGGTATCGGCGGTTTGCGTCACCGGCCTCACCGTGGTGTCCACCGCGGTGCACTGGTCCTTCTTTGGCCAGCTGATCATTCTTACCGGTATTTTCGTCGGCGGCCTGGGCACCCTGACCCTGGCTTCCCTGCTGGCGCTCATGGTCAGCAAGAAGCTCGGCGTCCGGGGCAAGCTGATTGCGCAGGAAGCCATGAACAACGCCGGACGCCTTGGCGAAGTGGGCACCCTGCTGCGGATTGTCATCACCACGTCCGTGGTCATTGAGGCCAGCCTTGCGCTTGCCTTGGTCCCTCGGTTCATGGTTCTCGGTGAGCCCTTCTGGCAGTCTGTCTGGCACGGGGTCTTCTACTCAATTTCCGCCTTTAATAACGCCGGTTTCACGCCGCACTCGGACGGCATCGTCCCCTATGAGACCGACCTGTGGATCCTCATCCCGCTGATGCTCGGAGTGTTCCTGGGGAGCCTTGGCTTTCCCGTGGTGATGGTGCTGCAGCAGAACGGGCTGAACTGGAAGAAATGGAACCTTCACACGAAGCTGACCATCCAGGTGTCGTTCATCCTCCTGGTGGCGGGAACGGTGCTGTGGGGGCTGATGGAGTGGGAAAACGCCCGGACCATCGGTTCCATGGACGTGGGCGACAAAATCACGCATGCGCTCTTCGCCTCGGTGATGACCCGGTCAGGCGGCTTCAACCTGGTGGACCAGAACCACATGGAATCCACCACCATGCTCCTCACCGACGCCCTGATGTTCGCTGGCGGCGGTTCGGCATCCACGGCCGGCGGCATCAAGGTCACCACCATCGCCGTCATGTTCCTGGCCATCGTGGCCGAAGCCCGCGGCGACGCCGACGTTAAGGTCTACGGCCGCACCATTCCGCAGGGAACCATGCGGGTGGCCATCTCCGTGATCGTCGCCGGCGCAACCCTGGTGTCCGCGTCGTCCTTCTTGCTCCTGCACATCAGCGGCGCATCCCTTGACCGGGTGCTGTTTGAAACCATTTCTGCCTTCGCCACAGTGGGCCTCAGCACGAACCTGAGTGCCGAACTGCCGGCGTCGGGCGTTTATGTCCTGTCGGCGCTGATGTTCGCCGGCCGTGTGGGCACCGTTACGCTCGCCGCTGCCCTGGCCCTCCGCCAGCGCAGCCAGCTTTACCACTACCCGGAAGAGAGGCCCATCATTGGCTGATCCCTCAGGCGCCGTAAATCGCCCCGCCCACAATGCCCCCGTCCTGGTCATCGGGCTGGGCCGCTTTGGCTCTTCGACCGCCGAACAGCTGGTCAAGCAGGGGCGCGAGGTGCTGGCTATCGAGCGCGACCGCACCCTTGTGCAGAAGTGGGCGCCCGTCCTGACCCACGTGGTGGAGGCCGACGCCACCAACATCGACGCTCTCCGCCAGCTCGGCGCGCAGGAGTTCAGCTCGGCCGTCGTCGGAGTCGGCACGTCCATCGAATCTTCGGTGCTGATCACCGTGAACCTCGTGGACCTCGGGATCCAGCACCTCTGGGTCAAGGCCATCACCCCGTCGCACGGCAAGATCCTCACCCGGATCGGCGCCAACCACGTGATCTACCCCGAGGCCGACGCCGGCGTCCGTGCCGCGCACCTGGTGTCCGGACGGATGCTGGACTTCATCGAGTTCGACGACGACTACGCGATCGTGAAGATGTACCCGCCCCGGGAAACTGTCGGGTTTACCCTCGAAGAGTCCAAGGTGCGTTCCAAGTACGGCGTGACCATTGTGGGTGTGAAGACCCCGGGCGAAGACTTTACCTACGCCCGGCCGGAGACCAAGGTGTCCTCCCGCGACATGCTGATTGTGTCCGGGCACGTGGACCTGCTGGAAAGGTTCGCCGCCCGACCGTAGTCGGCCCCAATAGTCTGGTGCCGCCGTAGTCGGGCGCAGCCGTAGTCTGGTGCCGCCGTGGTCGGGCGCCCGTTCGGAAGGCGCCCCGGCGGTTCGAGTTTTTGTCCAGATAATGGCCCCAAAGCGTCCGCTAAGGGCCATTATCTGGACAAAAACTCCGAGGTCAGGAGAGCTGCGCCGTGATCTCGGCCGCCCGGGCTGCCGCGGCGCGGGCTCCTTCGGCGATGATCGCCGGCATCCCGCGCTCGTCGAACGTGGCGATGGCGCGTTCCGTGGTGCCCTTCGGGCTGGTCACGGCCTTGCGCAGTGCGGTGGGATCAGCCCCGGGTTCGGCAAGCATCAGACCCGCCCCGGCCACGGTTTCCCGTGCCAGGAGCAGCGACAAGTCAGGATCCAGCCCGAGTTCGACGCCGGCAGCAGCCATCGCCTCGGCCAGGTAGAACGCGTACGCCGGCCCCGAGCCGCTGATGGCGGACAGTGCATCCACCTGTTCCTCGGGAACCTCCACCACGGTTCCGGCGCCTTTGAGGATGTCCTTCGCGAGCTGCAGCTGTTCGGCTGTGCAGTTGGTGCCCGGCGAGACGGACACGACGCCGCGTCCCAGTTTGGCAGGCGTGTTCGGCATGGTGCGGATCACCGGCTGCCCCGCCGGCAGCGCGGCTTCGAGCTGGGCGATGGAAACCCCAGCGGCCACGCTGATCACGATGGTCTTCGGGGACAGCGAACCGCTGATTTCCCGCGCCAGGTCGGCTATTCCCACGGGCTTGACGCCGAGGATCACGACGTCGGAGCCGGTGGCTGCCTGTTTGTTGTTCTCCGGCTCCTCTTCGCCGGCGATGGCGGTGATGCCGTGATGGCGTTCGGCAAGTTCTGCAGCGCGCTCCGCGCGCCGGACAGTGGCCACCACGTCAGCCGGCTCCGTTCCGGCCTCCAGCATGCCGGTCATGACGGCCTCGTTCATGGATCCACAGCCAAGGAATGCGATTCGGTTGCTCATTGGTCCATCATTGCAGTTCACTGCACCTTGCCGCACCCGGGACAGTCGCGCTACGCATTCACAGCTGGCTCACATGATCGGCGCAGCTTCCTCACAACGTGGCCCCCTAACGTAGTTATTACCTCATTGAGGGTGCGAGTGATGCGGCACGCATGGGGATGTTTGCCTGGCACCGGTGGTCTGCAGCAGGTTTCCCCCATTTTCCTGCCAGGGCCACCGGTGCTTTCTCTTTTAAGCCGCCTTTTACAGCCGCCGCAACCGGCCATTGCCAGCCAACGCACAGGAAAAATTCCTGGAACATTCATACTCCCTCTGTACCTTGGAAAGTGCCTCACAGGTGCGAGTGATGACAGTCGGTTCTTCGGAACCGGCGCGGCGCCGGGCGGCTGCGGAAGGGTTCCCCCAATTCCTTCGGCAGGACCGCCCGGCGCTTTTCCCTTGCCTGCGGAACCTTTCCCCAACGAACCTCTGTGCTGCGGAACAGGCTTAATCCCCGGCCAGCAGTTCCAGCAGCCGGCCCTCAAGGAACTGCCGCTCAGCCGCATTGCCTGCAAGCAACAGGGCTTCCCCGTAGGCCGCCCTGGCTTCAGGAAAGCGGCCAAGGCGGCGGAGAAGGTCCGCGCGCACCGAATGGAAACCCCCGTAGCCGGTGAGCTCCAGTTCGTCGAGCAGACCGAGGGCTGCCGCAGGACCCTGCACTTCAGCCACGGCCACCGCCCGGTTGAGCGCAACAACGGGACCCGGCGAGGTCTCCAGGAGCTGATCGTAAAGCTTCAGGATCTGGGCCCAGTCCGTCCTTTCGGCTGACGGCGAGTCGCTGTGAACCGCGTTGATGGCGGCTTGGAGCTGATAAGGTCCCGGCCGGTTCCGCCGCAGGCATTGGCGGACAATCGACTGGCCTTCGGCGATAAGCTCCCTGTCCCAAAGCCGCCGGTCCTGGTCCGCCAAAAGCACCATCCCGCCGTCGGGTACTGTTCTGGCAGCACGCCGCGATTCGATCAGCAGCATCAGGGCCAGCAGCCCCTGGGCTTCGGGTTCATCGGGCATCAGCGAGACAAGCAGCCGTCCCAGCCGGACACCCTCGGAGCAGAGCTCGTCGCGGACCAGCGCCGGGCCCGAACTCGCGCTGTAACCCTCATTAAAGATGAGGTAGACGACGGCGAGCACGGCGGTCAGCCGCTCGGGCAGTTCGGCGCCGCGGGGAATGCGGTATGGAATCCGGGCGTCCCGGATTTTCGCCTTCGCCCGGACCAATCGCTGGGCCATGGTCTTTTCAGGGACCATGAACGCCCGGGCGATCTCCGCCGTGGTCAGTCCGCCGAGGAGCCGGAGGGTCAACGCCACGCGCGCCGGGGTTCCGAGGGCAGGGTGGCAGCAGGTGAAGATCAGCCGGAGGGTGTCGTCACGCACGCCGGCCTCCCCTGCAAGCTCATCCATCAGCAGCTCCTCGGGCGCGGCGCCCGAGGCTACCCCGGTCCTTGAATGCAGCACGGCCGCCTGGGCATATTTGTCCTCGCGGGCCGCATCCCGCCGGATCCGGTCAATAGCCCGGTTGCGGGCGGTCGTGATGATCCATCCGGCCGGACTCGGCGGGATGCCCGAGGACGGCCAGCGCTGCACGGCCTCCGTGAAAGCGTCCTGGACGGCGTCCTCGGCCATGTCGATGCTGCCGAAGATCCGGACCAGGACCGCCACGGCGCGGCCGTATTCGCGACGGAAGATGCGGGCGATCTCCGCCGCCCGATCCTCCGGCTCCGAGCCCCGCCCGGTCATCCGGTACGTCCAGCGCCTAGTGCTGGAAGGGCCGGACTTCGACCGGCAGCGTCACGATCTTCGCCAGCCTCCCGCCCCAGCCCAACGCAGCGTCCAGATCGTCGACGTCAATGACGGTGAATCCGCCGATGTGTTCCTTGCCCTCGGTGAACGGGCCGTCGGTGATGAGCACTTCGTCACCCTGCGGCCGCAGCACTGTGGCGGTATCAGCGGGGTGGAGTCCGGCGGCGAACACCCAGGCGCCCGCGGCCTTCATCTCCTGGTTCAGGCCGTCCAGCTCTCGCATGATCGGCTCCAGAAACTCCGCATCCGGTACAGGACCGTCAGGCTGATAGATGCTGAGCAGGTACTGTGGCATTTGGTTTTCCTCCTTGAGGGTTCGGCCGGCCCGGTGCCGGCGTCTCACCACCTATACGTACGGCCCCCGCCCGTATCGACACCCGGCCGCATCCCTTGTCAAAAAACCGGCCTAAACTTCCCTCGCACCCACCAGCGGGTGGCTCAGGTGCTGCCGGGCAAAGCCCAGGGTTTCGTTCAGCCACTGCTCGCGCTGGCCCGCGAACCTCGCCCGGCGGGTGGAAATTTCGGCCACCACCACGCCGTCGAAGCCGCTGCGCGCCAGGTGCTGCAGCGCTTCGGCGCAGCCCTGGTTGCCCCGCCCGGGAATCAGGTGCTCGTCCCTGCCGGAACCGGATCCGTCCGTCAGGTGGATGTGCCGCAGTTTGCCGCCGAGCGCCTTGATCGCCTCCACGCTGTTGACCCCCGCGGTGGCGGCGTGCGAGAAGTCCCAGGTGACGTCGTCGTAATCCTGGCCCAGCGGGTCCCAGTGCGGAAGGTAGGCAACGGTCTCCCGTCCCCGCACACGCCACGGATACATGTTTTCGACGGCGATCCGCACCTGGTACATGTCGGCGAGCTGCCGTATGCCGGCGGGGAAGTTTCCGGCGTAGTTGCTTTGCCAGCGGAACGGCGGATGGACGACTACGGTGCCGCAGCCCACCTCGCGGGCCATCCTGCAGGACATCTCGATCTTGTTCCAGGCCGATCCCCACACTTTCTGGGTCAGCAGCAGCGTGGGCGCGTGGATGGAGACGATCGGCTGGTGGTAACGGTGGCTGAGCTCCAGGAGGGAGTGCGGGCTCTGGCTTGTGGGGTTGTTGGTGACCATGACTTCCACGCCGTCAAAGCCAAGGTCCTGCGCCACGGCGAAGGCGTCGTGCACGCCCAGCGGGTAGACGGACGCGCTGGACAGCGCCACCGGGATGACCCGGCCTTCGTCAGGGGAACGTTCGACGCCGGTGCTCATCTCAGTCTCTCGTCCCGCTGCCGGCTGTGGCAGCGCCAGCGGTAGCGGCAGCGGTAGCGGCGGAGAGGCGGCCTTCGGCAGGAGCGCCGCCCGCAACCGGCGGCAGCACGGCGTCGTACACAGGCTCCAGGGGCCCCTCAAAGATCAGCTGGTCGAGCCTGCGGAGGATCAGTCCTTCCCGCAGCGCCCAGGGGCAGATCTTCACCTTTTTGAATTCGAAGAGTTCCAGGGCGGCTTCGGCAACAAGCGCTCCCGCGAGGAGCTGGTTCGCGCGGGCTTCGGAAACGCCGGGGAGGTGAAGCCGGTCTTCGGTCTTCATGGCTGAAATCCGCTGCGCCCAGATGCCCAGGTCGGTGGCGCCAAGGTCCCGTTTGACGTAGGGACCGGCCCCGCTGGGAGCAGCCCCTGCGATCCGGGCCAGCGAGCGGAAGGTCTTGGATGTTCCCGCCACCACGTTGGCCCTGCCCACCTCGTTGAAGCTCCGGACGACGGGTTTTAGGGTTGTCCGGATGTAGCGGCGGAGCTCCTTGACGCTTTTCGCTGAAGGCGGGTCCTCATGCAGCCAGTCCCTGGTGAGACGGCTCGCGCCCAGCGGTACGGAGGTGGCGGTCTGCGGCAGCTCGTCCTGGCCGAGTGCCATTTCGAAGGAGCCGCCGCCGATGTCGAGGTTCAGGATGGGTCCGGCGCCCCAGCCGTACCAGCGGCGGACGGCAAAGAACGTCATGGACGCTTCTTCGCTGCCTGTCAGTTCCTGGAGTGTGACCGTGGTTTCGTGCTTTACCCGCGCCAGCACCGCGGGCCCGTTGGTGGCTTCACGGATGGCCGATGTGCAGAAGGCCAGCAGGTCCTGGGCTTTGTGCTTGGCCGCGAACTCCCACGCTTCCAGGACGAATTCGATCAGTTCATGCTGCCCGGCGTCGTTGATGTTTCCTTCGGCGTCCAGGAACTGCACCAGCGAGAGCGGGCGCTTGTGCGAAGCGAAAGGGACCGGCCGCGCGCCCGGATGCGCGTCAACCAGGAGCAGGTGGACAGTGTTTGAACCGATGTCGAGGACGCCTAGACGCATTCTGCCATTATTCACCGACAGCAAGCCGCCGGCGCAACTGCGTCGGCGGCCTGCTTGTTCGTTTCGTACGGGCGGCTGTTACTCCGCCACGGCTTCGCCGGAATCCTCGGCGGGCTCGTCGGCCCGCTTGAAGTCGCGGCGGATGTTGGACACACCCTCGGGGTCGATTTCGAACCCGAAGGCGCTGCCGGGGTTGATCACCATGCCCAGCTCATCGCCGAGGTTGCCGATGACGGCGGCTCCCTGGGTGCCCAGGATGTTCGGGGCGGCGTCGAGGAACTGCTGGTCCACGCGGCTCGGGTGCGAGAAGACGGCCAGCACCGGCTTGCCCTCGGCGTTGGACAGCACTAACGGTTCGACCTGGGAGTCCTCACCCTCAAGCGCGTCGGGGCTGATGATGTAGACCTCGTTGTTGAGGAAGGACAGGATGACGTCCACCGGGTTGGCATCCGGATCGTTGCCCGTAGCGAGCTTCTCTTCGAGGTCGTTCAGGGGCTGGATTTCCGCGGGTGCAGGCTGTTCAGTCATATCCCTACTCGATCACGTTGCAGAGCCTGGCGCAATTCACGCAGAGCATTGCTACCCGTCCGGCGTCACCCTACTTCTTGGCGGCAGCCTTCTTCTTGGCGGGAGCCTTGCGCGCGGCGGGGCGCTTGGCCGGGCCCTTGGCGCGCTTCTCCGCCAGGAGTTCCACGGCCTGTTCCCGCGTGAGTTCTTCAAGTGCAGTGGTCCGCGGAACGGTGATGTTGGTGATTCCATCGGTGATGTACGGGCCGAAGCGGCCTTCCTTCACCACGATGTTCTTCTCCGACACCGGATCCGGTCCGAACTCGGCAAGCGGCGGGACGGCTGCCCGGGCACCGCGCTGCTTCGGCTGCGAGTAAATCTCCAGTGCCTGCTCCAGCGTGATGGTGAAGATTTCCTCTTCGGAGCCGATGGAACGCGAGTCCGTGCCCTTCTTCAGGTACGGCCCAAAGCGCCCGTTCTGCACGGTGATGACGTTTCCTTCGGCGTCCTCGCCGAGCACCCGCGGCAGGCTCATCAGCTGCAGCGCCTCGTCCAGGCTGACTGTTTCCACGCTCATCGAGGCGAACAGCGAACCGGTGCGCGGCTTAGCCTTGAGGGGCTTCTTCGGCGGCTTAGGCTTGCCGTTCTTGTAGTACTCCACGGGCTGGTTAGCCAGCTGCTCCTCCGTCATCTCTGGAATGATCTCCGTGACGTACGCGCCGTAGCGGCCGTTCTTTGCCACCACCGTGTGACCGGTGTGCGGGTCCTCGCCCAGGACGCGTTCCTCGGGAGCGGCGGTCTCCATCAGCTCAACGGCCTTGGCCGCGGTCAACTCATCCGGGGCCAGGTCCTCGGGCACGTTGGCACGGGCGGATTCAACCACCTCGCCCGTCTTGGGATCAACCGTGGGGACGGAACTCTCCAGGTACGGGCCGAACTTGCCCACGCGCAGGGTGATGCCGTCCGCGATGGGCACGGAGTTGATTTCGCGGGCGTCGATTTCGCCGAGGTTGTTCACGATGCTCAGCAGGCCCGGATCGGCGTCTTCGCCGTAGTAGAAGTGCTTGAGCCAGGCGGCGCCCACGGCCTGGCCGTTGGCGATCTTGTCCAGGTCACCTTCCATGTCCGCAGTGAACTCATAGTCCACGTAGTCGTGGAAGTGCTGCTCGAGCAACCGGATCACCGAGAAGGCGATCCAGCTGGGAACCAGCGCGGAGCCCTGCTTACGCACGTAGCCCCGGTCCTGGATGGTGGAAATGGTGGAGGCATATGTGGACGGACGTCCGATGCCTTTCTTTTCCAGTTCGGCCGTCAGTGAGGCTTCGGTGTAGCGCGGCGGCGGCGAGGTCTCGTGGCCCACCGGGATGATGTCCGAGGCCGTGAGGGAATCGTCCTTGGCCACGTTCGGCAGGCGGCGGGCTTCCTCGGAGTCGTCATCCCCGCGGCTCTCGTCCTTGCCTTCCTCGTAGGCGGCCAGGAAGCCGGGGAAGGTGATGACGGTACCAGAGGCCGAGAACTCGGCGTCGCGGCCCTCGGCCGGGCCACTCACCGCCACGGCACCCAGGCGGATGGTGGCGGTGGAACCCTTGGCGTCGGCCATCTGCGAGGCGACGGTGCGCTTCCAGATCAGCTCGTACAGGCGGAACTCGTCGCCGGAGAGCTGCTTGGCCACCTGTGCCGGCGTGCGGAAGGAGTCGCCGGCGGGTCGGATGGCCTCGTGGGCTTCCTGTGCGTTCGCGGCCTTGCTGGAGTACACGCGGGGCGATGCCGGTACGTACTCGGGGCCGTACAGTTCGGAGGCCTGGCGGCGGGCAGCCGTCACGGCTTCGTCACTTAGCGCAGATGAGTCCGTACGCATATAGGTGATGTAGCCGTTTTCATACAGGCGCTGTGCCACCTGCATGGTGCTCTTGGAGGAGAACCGCAGCTTGCGCCCGGCTTCCTGCTGCAGCGTGGAAGTCGTGAACGGTGCGGTCGGACGGCGGGTATAGGGTTTGGTGTCGACGGAGCGGACGCGGAATTCCGCGGTCTGCAGTCCCGCCGCCAGCGCCGTAGCCAGTTCCTCATTCAGGTGCGTGACGTTGCGCGAGGTGAGTACGCCGTCGTCGTTGAAGTCACGCCCGCTGGCCACCTTGGCGCCGTCCACGGCCGCGAGTTTGGCTTTAAACGACGAAGCAGCACCGGATTCGGCGCCGAACTGGCCGGTGAGGTCCCAGTAGGAAGCGGACTTGAACGCCATGCGTTCGCGTTCCCGGTCCACCACCATGCGCGTGACCACGGACTGGACGCGGCCGGCGGACAGCCCGCGGGCAACCTTCCGCCAGAGCACGGGAGAAATCTCGTAGCCGTACAGGCGGTCCAGCACACGGCGGGTCTCCTGTGCGTCAACAAGGGCCGAATCAACATCGCGCAGGTTGCCCATGGCGCGCTGGATTGCTTCCTTCGTGATTTCGCCGAACGTCATCCGGTACACCGGGACCTTGGGCTTCAGTACTTCCAGCAGGTGCCACGCGATGGCCTCGCCCTCGCGGTCCCCATCGGTTGCGAGGTAAAGTTCGTCGGCGTCCTTGAGCGCAGCCTTGAGCTCCGTCACCTTTTTCTTCTTGTCAGGGGACACTACGTAGTAAGGCTTGAAGTCGTTTTCGATGTCGACGGCGAACTTGCCGATGGAGGTTTTCTTGAGTTCGGCGGGGAGCTCTGACGGCTGCGGCAGATCGCGGATGTGACCGATGGAGGCCTCAACGATGAAGCCCTCGCCCAGGTACTTGGCGATGGTCTTGCTCTTGGCCGGAGACTCCACAATCACGAGTTTCTTGCCGGTTTTGGCCTTGCTTGGCACGGTGCTCCTACAGAAAAAGGTTGGCTCGGGCAGATGAGCCCATACTCGCCTAGTTCACCATATTTTGCAGAATGATGCGCAGTCATGTGGAAAAGGGGTGCCCGGCATCACTTACGGTCGTCGGGAACCACGGACCACATGGTGGCCATCCGTTCGGCACCCTGGGGGACATGGCCAGGGTCCTCAAGCTCGTATTCCTTGAGCAGCGCGAAGACCCTCGCGGTCAGCTCCGAGCGCTGCGACGGCGTCAGGTACAGCAGGTTGCTGGACAGCATCACCACACCCGGCGCCTCGGTTGATTCGCCTTTTCGCCGGCGCTGGTCCCGCACCTTGGCGAAGGCATCCACCCGGCGTCGGAAGGCGTCCAGCTCCAGGTCCAGGACGGCAAACTCGGGGCTGGCCAGTCCGCCGCCGGAATTGATGGTGAAGTCGGATCCCGCTGCCCGCCATCGCCGTTCGCGCGCGTCGCCCGCAGTGGCGGCGGGCTCCACGATGCCCCACTTCTGCAAGGCCCGAAGGTGGTAGCTCATGGCGCTCGGCGTCAGGCCCGTCTGCGCGGCAAGCTCGGTGGCTGTCCGGCTGACCTGGGTGGAGTACAGCTCCGAGATCACTTCCAGCCGGGCCGCGTGGGCAAGCGCACGGATGGCCTTAGGATCCGTGATCTCCACCTTCTTCTCCGGCCGTGCCGTGCGGTGGGCGCCTTCAAGCGGTGCGGCTGGCTCCGTCTCAGGAGTCTCTGCATTCACACCTCTATTCTATCGAGCCCCAGGCAACTCTGAAAGAAACGCTTGACATTTCAATGAGCAACGGAGTAGCTTCGCGGACATGGGGCACATGGACGGGCGATCGCCTGCCTTTTTTCGCGTGAATTCACCGCTGTGGCGGAACCGGGATTTCCTGTTGGCAAGCAGCGCCCGCTTTATGGCTGCCGCCGGCATGGGCGCCGTGGTGATCAGTGTGATGCTGCATCTCCAGTCCGCCAGCGCGGCCGGCACCGTGCCCCTCGCGGGCCCGTGGCTGGTGGCCCTTTATCTGCTCTGCTCCGCGCTGCCGATGGTTGTCCTCGCCCCTTGGACCGGCAGGCTGGCGGACACGAGGGATTCCCGGACACTCGCGACGGCGGCTGCAGCAGGCAGCGCCGCCGCCGTTGCAGGCATGGGCCTCAGCATGCAGTACCTCGAAAACTACATTCCCGCGCTGTTCGCGCTGACACTCCTGCTGAACGCCTGCCAGGCGCTGGCAGGCCCGACATTCCAGGCACTGTTGCCCAGGATCGTCGGTGACGAGCAAACCCCCCGCGCTGTCGGCACCATGCAGGCCACCATCATGCTCGCGGGAATGGCCGGCCCGGCGGCAGGAGGACTTCTCAGCGGCTGGGGCGGCTCGGGACTGGTGTTTTCCGTAGCCACCTCGTGCTACGTCGCCATGGGGGTAGGGGCCGTCCTGATCAGGACGCGCCGGGGTACTGCCGCCGAACGCGCCGGCCGGAGGCCGCCCGCTTTGATGCACGGGCTCCGGCTCATCCGGCGGGACAGCCTGGTGTGGGCCCTTGTGCTCGGGGCCCTGTTCTTCATCGCCGGAGGAGAGGCGACGAACGTCCTGGAAGTGTTCCTGGTCCGCGGCGAAATGGGCGCCTCCGAAACCCAGTACGGCCTGCTCGTTGCCGCCTTTGCCCTGGGAATGGCCGCCGGTGCCGCCCTCGCGGGCCGGATCAAGACGCCGCTGGTCCGGCTCCGCGTGCTGCTGGCATCCATGGCTGTCACGTCCGCTGTGCTCGCCCTCATCGGGCTAGTGCCCAACGTAGCCGTCATGTTCGTCGCCTACACCGGGATGGGCGTGTCCTGCGGCGCCCTCAATGCATGCTTCGCAGCGCTCGTGATCCTCCGGATTCCCGAGGAAGGCCGCGGCCAGGCCATGTCGATGATCGGCGGCCTGACCCGGGCCACGACGGTAGCGGCTTTTGCCGCGGGCGGGCTGCTGGGCGCACTGCTGCCGGTCCGGTCCGGTTTCCTGCTGATCGGCGGGATCGACGCGGCGGTCTCGCTGGCCATCGCGCTAACCGTGCTGTGGCGCTTCGGTTCGCAGGAGCTCAGCCCGGCCGACGAGGGCGCCACGGATAGCGGCAGCCCGGATGATGCCGGCCTCGCCGACGCGGGCAGCCCGGACAGCGAGGAACCAACGGAACCCGGGGCCGGATCAGGCGGGCAGGAGGAACCCGTCTCGGACCAGGTTCCCCACTTCGGCGAGGAGCCCGCCCCGGAACCCGGCGCCGTCGAAGCCCTCTCCCCCGCCAAGCAGAGCTTCCAGCGCACCGATGATCTGCCCGACGGACAAATCACCGTCGCACGCTGACACGAAGCCCGCCAGCTCAGTGCTTAAAAGGTTGGTGCGGCGGAGGCCCGCGCCCTGGCGCAGCAGGATCACGCCGGGGTGCTCCGCGCCCGGGCGCTGGTGCCGCTCTTCCGTGACGTCCTCCGCCACTAACAGGTGGGCGGCGGCGAGGTCGTTGGCCGCGAGCCAGTCGGCGCGCTCCACCGCTGCGCCCAGATGCGGGCCGATCGGCTGCTCGATCGGATACGTGATCTCCTCGAAGCGGCTGATGACCGGCCGCGCGCCGTCAGCCGGGCGCCGCAAGTAAATCATGCCGAAACCGATTCCCTCCACGTTCCGCGAGGCGAAGTCATCCAGGTATGCGGCGTAGGCGTCCTGGTAGTGCTGGCGGTCACGGGCTTCGGAAGCGTCCTGCAGCCATGTTTCGGCGTACTGTTCCGGCCCCGCCAGTTCGCGCTGGATGAACCAGGCATCCACGTCAGGTCCGGCCCAGCTTTGCGGCCGTTCCTGCCAAGGCGTCCCTGCCGCCACTTCCCAGTTGCCCAGAAGCTGGGCTGTGCCGGCCGGTGCGAGGACCGATGGCAGATCCCGGACCAGCGACGCCACGATGTCGTCCCCGGGCAGGCCGCCGTCGCGGTAGGTGAACTGGTCCGCGGCGCACTCCCCCACGCTCCGCGGCGTGATGACGAACGGCGGATTGGACACCACCAGGTCGAAGGTCTCTCCGGCCACGGGCTCCAGCAGCGAACCAAGGCGCAGGCTGACCCGGTTTTCGAGCCTGGCCGGGTCGAGGTCCAGCGCGTCGGCGTTCAGGAGCAGGTTGAAGCGGGTAAAGGCAAGCGCCCGGGAGGAGATGTCCGTGGCTGTCACGTGTTCCGCGTGATGCAGAAGGTGAAAGGACTGGATCCCGCAGCCGGTGCCCAGGTCGAGGGCCTTCCCCACGTGCCGGCGGATGGTGGTCCGCACCAGGGTGGTGGAAGCCTGCCCGATTCCCAGCACATGATCGTGCCGGAGGACACCGGGCTGCTGGTGCGCGGCAAGGTCGCTGGCCACCCAGAGTTCGACGCCGCCACTGCCGTCAGCGTCGGTTGCGGCATCGCCGTTCCAGCCATACGGGCGCAGATCGGCCTTCGCCCTGACGGTCCCGCTGCCGGGGCCCGTGGATGCGGCCGGTTCAACGAGCCCCAGCGTGAGGAGGCCTTCGGTGCGAATCCCCGGGAGGGCGGCGTCGAGAAGTTCAGTTTGCTGGGGCACCGCCAGCAGCCAGAGGCGCACGACGGCGGCAAGCGCCGCCGCGGCCGGGTCACCTTTTGCGGCGGCTTCGGTGACGATCAGCGCCGGGATGAGCTGGTCCCGGCTGAGGGCGGAATTGGCGGAGTCGCCAAGCAATCCGGCCACTCCATCCACGGTGTAGCCAACGCCGCGCAGGTCTTTGGCGAGGACGGACAGCAGCTCCGGGAGGTCGCTGCGCGGGGCGTCGGAAGTGTTGCCGGCCGTGAAGTGCATAGCTGTTTCAGTCACCGTGCAAGTCTATGTTCCGGGCCGCCTCCGTTCCCTTGGGATCGTCCTGGCTCCGCCATGCCTACGACGGGATTGCCGGCAGGACCACCTATGCTTCTGAGCATGAGCCGCAAAAGTGTGATCTTCGTTGACGCAGGTTTCCTCCTGGCCACGGGCGGGCTGCGGGTCACCGGGAACTCGCTGCGCTCTGCCTTTTCCGTCCAGTACAAGAGCCTGGTGGATGGCATCCAGGGTTTCGTGAGCGAACGCGACAGCCGTGACCTGCTGCGCATGTATTGGTATGACGCTGCCAAGGACGGTTTGTTCAGCGACGAACACAAACGGATCGGCCTGTTGCCGGGCGTTAAGGTCCGGCTGGGGCGCATGTCATACAACGGCGAGCAGAAGGGCGTGGACCTCAAGCTGGGCCTGGACCTTGTGGGCGTTGCGCGGAACCGTTCGGCCGACGTGGCCTACCTGCTGTCCGGCGACGACGATCTGGCCGAAGCCGTGGAGGCAGCCCAGGACCTGGGCATGAAGGTGGTGCTGCTGGGAATCGAGAACCAGGGGCACCGGCTGGGGGTCACCGCGGTGGCGGAGCATCTGGCGCTGCAGGTTGACGATATCGCCACTCTGCCGCAGTCGCTGCTGGACGGATGCTTTGCCAAGACGGCGCCCTTGACGGCGTGGGCAACCATGGAACCGGGCGAGGCGGTTGCCCACGCCGCTGCGGCGAGATCCGATGCGGACGCGGGCGCCATCGCGGCATCTGCTGCTGACAGTGCCGCTGTCGGCGCCTCTGCTGTCGGTGCCTCTGCTGACGGCGCGGCAGCTGCGAAGACGGAGCCGACTTTTGCTGCCGCGCCGGATCCTGGCCGTGTTTCCGCGAGCGGCCACCGCCCGGTACCCGGGCCGGGCGTGTTTCCCAGCCTGGCGCCGGCACTTGGTGCGGGTGCCGCGGCCGCTGCTGCGGGCACGACGGCGGAGGCTGCTGGTGGCACCGCGCGCGGCGGGTCGGGCGCCGGTGCGGCAGCGTCGGTGGAAGGGTCCGGTTCGTCCCAGGATTCCAATCTCCAGCGTGCCGCAGGGCCCGCCGTACCTCCCGCCTCTCCTCCCTTCGCACCCCGCCCGGGTACGTCCGGCAGGCCGATTCCGACGCCTGGCCCCAGGCGCGTCCAGCAGGACGGGCGGCCGGTGCCGGCTGCCGGCGTCGTTCGCCGTGAGCCCGTGTATTCGACCGAAACAGGCGGCCCCTCAGCCCAGAGCCCGTGGTTCGACCTGGTGGAAAGTGCCGAAGCGGTGGCTGTCAGCCTGGCGGACAACTGGCACGGCAGCGTCACCCAGCGCGAACTCAACGAACTCCTTGCCGAGCGTCCGCTGCTCCCGCCGACCATTGACCGGGTCCTGATCAAGGACTGTGCCGCGAAGATCGGTGAAGCCAAGACGGACCTGCAGGACATCCGCAAGGCCATCCGGGCAGCGTTCTGGCGCCGTCTCGATGAGCTCGTGTAGCAGCGCCCGCGCCATGCAGCGGTGATTCCGGGCGCGGACCAGCAGGTAAGTTGGAGGAATGCTTTCACGTTCATCCGGGCCTTTCCGGCCGACAGCACCCGTGCGCTTCGTCGGTGCGGCGGCTGCCGGCGCCTGCCTAATGCTGGCTGCCTCGGGCTGCTCCTCGGCGGTCTCCGTAGAGAACGCGGACGTCCCCGCCTGGAAAGCCACGGCCCTGCCGACGGCCAGCGGGATCGTGCTTGAGGACGCCGGCAAGATCCTCAACCGCGAGCCGCTGGTGAAGGACGCAGCCGATGTTCCGGCAGGTGTGTACTCGCTGACCATGACGTGCGACGGCGGCGGCAAGGCCTTCTTCTCGGTCTCTGCGGGCGGTACCCCCATTGCGGAAGCAGGGGCCGCCTGCAACGGCAGCCGGGAGCGCGCCAAAATCACGATTCCCGCAACGGGCCCCGTGCAGATCAGCACCTCCAGCGTGGACGCTCCGCTCATCTACGCCTACCATCTGGCTGCAGCAAGCTAGGGGTCAACAGCACCGGCAGCCAAGGCGCGTAAGCTCAGGGATATGCCAGCTCTCTGGGGGAAGCGGATGATAGGCCTCGCACTGGTGCCGGTTCTGTGCCTGCTCGCCGCGGGCCTGAACGGCTGCGAGTACAGCAGCGACAGCGATGAGCCCAGGGTTGCTGATTCCCCGCCGTCGAGCTCCAGTTCCGGCGGCCAAAGTGCCCAGGAAAGCCAGCAGGGCTCCATTGACGCGCTGACGGAAATTCTTGGCTTTCCGGACGGGAGCGGACTGCCCTACGCGTCAGCGAGTGCGGCATCGTGGAGCGCGGAAATTCCGGCCGGAACATACATCCTGACGGCCGCGTGCGTCGCGGCGCCCGCCGCTGACCTGGTGGTGCGCCTGGGGAATGCCGAACCGGAGCGGACGACATTCGGGTGCGGCACGGGCAAGGTGGTGTACCTGGACCATCAGGGCGGCAGGATTAGCGCGGAAATCGTGCCGCTCACGGACGCGCCGCACGTATTCACCGGCGTTAGGCTGGATCCCGGTCCGGCCGCGTGGGACCAGGAGACATCACGGTGAGGGCGGGCCGGTGGCCACAGCTCGCAGTGTTCCTGGTGGCCGGCGCCCTGATGGCGGGCGTGGCCGGTTGCGAATATGCCGACGAAACCGGGGCGGAGCCGTCCGGACCCGCCGACCGGCCGGTACGCAGCCTGGGCGCCAACCCAGTTCCCTTCGCTTCGCCGGATCCCAAGCTTGAGGCTGAGCTGGAACGGAACATGGCCGCCGTCGAACTGATGCTGGCGGACGTTCCGATGGGCTCGGCCGGTGGTGCGGGAGGTATCAGCGGTCAGGGCGGCGCAGGCGGCGGTTTCGCCTACGACGGAGTCCTCACGCGGGCCGGTGCCTATACCGTCACCGCCGTTTGTGTGGGCGGGGCCGGGGCCCGGCTGGTGATCACATCGGGCGGAACCGCCGGCGGCTCGCGGCAGATCGACGTGCCCTGCGGAGAACGGATCAGCCAGCAGATTGAGCTGGGAACCAGTCCTTTTACGGCCTATCTCGGGAGTCGGGACGAAAGCAGTGAATACCCGGCAGCGGTGGGGGCCATGCGGATTTCGGACCCCGTGCCGTAGGGGGCCGGGGAGATACCGCACGACGCTTGGACGTGCATAAGCAGGGGGTCCGGCCGTCTATGGCTTGGGGGTGGCAGCAGGCCTAAAGTCAGAGTATGCACACCGTGCAGGCACCCCGGGTGCCACGGCGGGCGGCCGCGGCGGCCGGCGTCGTGCTTTCCGGTGCGCTGGCTGCCGGGGCAGCGTTAAGCGGTTGCGAGTACGTATACGACGACGGGCGCGGCCCGCTGCCCAGCGCGACGGCGCCGCGCTTCACCGATGCAGCGCTGCCGCAGGACCCCCGCCGGAATTTGCCGGTCACCGGGGCGGAACTCGACCGGTGGGTTGAGCAGGTCCTCCCGGAAACCGAGGGCCAGGTTTTCCACACAGGGTTCGGCCTGCTGGAGCCCGGCACAACTCGCAGGGAAAGCACCGGGCAACTGCCCAGCGGCACGTACTCGCTGACGCTCGCCTGCAAGAGCCCGCGCAGGGTGTCGTTCACCGTGCGGGACGGCGAGCTTGCGCTTGTTGACCTGAGCGTGCGGTGCGGAACATCACGCGTGAACGTGATCCACGTGTCCAACGATGCGGTGCTCAGCGTGGAGGTGGCCGCGCAGTCCGGTGCGAACTTCGCCTTCCGGGTCAGCCGGCTCTGACCATGCGGCTTCTCCGACCGGTACCAGCTAGGCCGCGCAGCCTTCGGGGCAGCGGAGGGTTTCAGGGCTGGACGCGCAATCCGGGCAGTAGAGCGTCAGCGTGCGGCAGCTCGGATTGGAGCAGTTCTCGAACTTGCTCGTGGGTGCCGAGCAGCGGACGCACTCGCCGATGGTCTTGGCCTCCTCGCTGAATTCGAGGTGCATGCGCTTGTCGAAAACGTAGAGCGAACCTTCCCATAGGCCCTGGTCCTTGAACGTTTCGCCATAGCGGACAATCCCGCCGTCGAGCTGGTAGACCTCCTTGAAGCCGCGGTTCACCATGAGGCTGGAGAGCACCTCGCAGCGGATCCCCCCGGTGCAGTAGGTGACCACGGGCTTGTCCTTGAGGGAGTCGTACTTGCCGGACTCGAGTTCCTTGATGAAGTCGTGGGTGGTGGCGACGTCCGGGACAATGGCGTCCTTGAACTTGCCGATCTGCGCTTCGAAGGCGTTGCGGCCGTCGAAGAACACCACGTCCTCGCCGCTTTCCTTCTTGGCGTCGACCAGCTGGTGAAGCTCTTCGGGCTTGAGGTGGGTGCCGCCGCCGACCACGCCGTTCTTGTCCACCTTGAGCTCGCCCGGTGCGCCGAAGGAAACGATCTCGTCCCGCACCTTGACACTGAGGCGGGGGAAGTCCGCTGCTCCGCCCTCGGACCATTTGACGTCGATGCCGTGGAAGCCCTTGTATTCGCGTGTGGTCTTCACGTACTGCTTGACGGCGTTCAGTTCGCCGCCGACCGTCGCGTTGATGCCGTCCTTGGAGATGAGGATGCGGCCGGTCAGGCCCAGCTTCTCGCACAGGGCGCGCTGCCAGAGGCGCACGGCGTCGGGGTCGGCGATCGGAGTAAAGCCGTAAAAGAGCACAATTCGGTTCAAAGCCACGTATTTAAGGGTACTTCCTGCCCATTGGCCCCGGAACCGGGACCATTCCGCAACCGCAGAGGCTCGCCCGGTCACAATTCCATAAGCAAGGACTCTTCACCGGAGCATACCCCTGTTACTTACGGCAGGGCTGGAATACTCTCATCACATGAGCCCAGACGCCTTGGTTGAAGACATCACACGCCTCGTGGAAATCTGGGTAACCGGATGGGCCGGTTGCCGGGGTTACGAGACGCGAATGGAAGGCCGCTTCCCCGCCGTCCTGCGTGCGGACACCACGAGGGAGTGGGAATTCTTCGCCCATGATCCCTCGGACACGGAGTTCTCGGAGCTTGCGGCAAAGACGGCCGAGGCCGAGGCCCGGATCCTCACGATCCTCACCAACGACGTCGCCCGGTATCACTACCTTGCCGGGCAGCAGGGGCTGAACGTAACCTCCGCGTCCCAGACGATGATGATCGTGGACATGGAAACACAGGACTCCGAAGACCCCTGGCTGGCCGATGATGACCTGAAGATCAGCACGTCCAATGAGGACGGAGTCCACCATGCCGTGGTGCGCTCCGGTGACACCCTGGCTGCGAGCGGTCGAGTGTTCGTGGTGGGACACACCGCGGTATTCGACAAGATCATCGTCGAGCCCGCCTTTCAACGGCGCGGACTGGGGAGCTTCATCATGAGGGCGCTCGCGGCGCAGGCCTTCGAGCACGATGTTGAAAACGGCCTGCTGCTGGCCTCCCTGGACGGGCAGAAGCTCTACTCGCACCTGGGTTGGACGACGTTGTGCCACGTGCTGATGCTTTCCTCCTCTGACGAAGGTGCGGATCTTTCCGTCGGCTGACACTGCGTCAAGCTGGGCTGCTGTTATGTTGTTGTTAATGCCGGACGATTTGAGTCCGGATGAAACAATGTTGAAGTGAACCCCCATGACTCCCTGATTCCGCTGCTGGGCCGTGGCCCGGAACCGGAACAGCTGCGTCATGTCCGCACCATTCCGGCCCGCCGGGCCGTCAATGAGCCATGGCCGGACTGGGCACACCCCGACCTCATCAGCGCCTACGGTTCCTTGGGGATCCATGAGCCGTACCGTCACCAGGTCCAGGCCGCGGAGCTTGCCCACGGTGGCGAGCACGTGGTGATCGCCACCGGCACCGCTTCCGGTAAGTCGCTGGCCTATCAGCTGCCTGCCCTGGATGCGATCCACCGTTCGGAGTTGCGCGTGCTCTCCGAGCCGGGCAAAATCCACGACGACCGCGCCGTGGCCCTGTATCTTTCCCCCACCAAGGCCCTGGCCGCCGATCAGCTCGCGGCCATCCGGTCGCTCAGGCTGCCGACCGTCAGGGCTGAAACGTACGACGGCGACACGGACCCCGCGTCGCGGCGCTGGATCCGGGACCACGCCAACGTCATCCTGGCCAACCCCGACATGCTGCACTTCGGCATCCTGCCCAACCATGCCTGGTGGGCCAGCTTCTTCCGCCGGCTCAAGTACGTCATTGTGGACGAGGCCCACAGTTACCGCGGCGTCTTCGGCTCCCATGTGGCCAACCTGATGCGCCGGCTGCGGCGGATCTGCGCGTATTACAGCGCCGACACATCACAGCCGGGCCCGGTGTTCATCGCGGCTTCGGCGACGGCCTCCGAACCGGGCACGTCCTTCGGCCGGCTCATCGGGGCGCCGGTCCGGGCCGTGTCAGAGGATTCCTCGCCGCACGGCTCCACCACAGTGGCCTTCTGGGAGCCTGCCCTGACGGAACTGCGGGGTGAGAACGGTGCCAAGGAACGCCGGACGGCCGTCGCTGAAACCGCCGACCTGCTGGCGAACCTGGTTTCCTCCCGTATCCGGACCATTGCGTTCATCAAGTCCCGTCGCGGCGCGGAGACCATCTCCGCCATCACCAAGCGGCTGCTGGACGAGGTGGATCCCAGCCTTCCCCAGCGGGTGGCCGCCTACCGTTCCGGTTACCTGCCCGAGGAGCGGCGGGCGCTGGAGAGGGCGCTGCGGTCAGGGGAACTGCTGGGTGTCTCCAGTACGTCGGCCCTCGAACTCGGCATCGACATCTCCGGGCTGGACGCCGTCCTGGTGGCCGGCTGGCCCGGGACGCGGGCGTCCCTCTTCCAGCAGATCGGCCGGGCGGGTCGCGCCGGGCAGGACGCCATCGCCGCCTTTGTGGCCAGCGACGATCCGCTGGACACCTACCTGGTGAACCATCCGGAAGCCATCTTTGACGTGTCCGTCGAGGCGACTGTTTTCGATCCCTCCAATCCGTATGTGTTGGGGCCGCATTTGTGCGCGGCTGCCGCCGAACTTCCGCTGGGGTACGCCGAGCTGGAGCTGTTCGGGCCCACCGCGGAGAAACTGCTGGGCCAGCTCGTGTCCCAGGGCTACCTGCGCAAGCGTCCGGCCGGCTGGTTCTGGACGCACCCGCAGAGCGCGGCGGCCATGGTCAACCTGCGGGCCGACGGCGGCGGTCCGGTGAGCATCGTCGACGCCGAAACGGGTTCCCTCCTTGGCACGATGGACTCCCCTCAGACGCATTACCAGGCCCACACCGGAGCCGTGTACGTGCACCAGGGCGACAGTTATGTTGTGGAAGACCTGAACGAGGCCGACCACTGCGTGATGGTGCGCCGCGCCAACCCCGACTACTACACCACAGCCCGTGACGTGACCCAGATCGAAGTTCTGGAGACGCAGCGGACAGCGGAATGGGGCGACGTCGCCGTGCACTTCGGCGACGTAAAGGTGACAACACAGGTGGTCTCCTTTCAGCGCAAGGCGCTTATTTCGAATGAGATCCTGGGCGAGGAACCGCTGGAGCTCGGTGCCCGGGACCTGTTCACGAAGGCTGTCTGGTTTGTGGTGGACAACCGTTCGCTGACCGGGGCCGGCCTGATCGAAGCCCAGTTCCCCGGCGCACTGCACGCGGCCGAGCACGCGGCCATCGGGCTGCTCCCGCTCGTGGCGTCGAGCGACCGCTGGGACATCGGCGGAGTGTCCACTGCGATCCATGCCGACACCGGGGTGCCCACGATCTTTGTGTACGACGGGCACCCCGGCGGCGCCGGCTTTGCCGAACGCGGCTTCGACAAGGCACAAGTGTGGCTTTCCGCGACCCGCGATGCCATCGCGGCCTGCGAATGCGATGCAGGCTGTCCCTCCTGCGTGCAGTCGCCGAAGTGCGGCAACAAGAACAACCCCCTGGACAAGGCCGCCGCGATCACGCTGATCAATGTCCTGCTTAAGGACGCCACCGAGGAGACCTCCGGGCGGATCGCTAAGAAGCCGGCAGCTCCCCTGACCGACCCGTTGCGGACGGAAGAGCACGCAACCCGGTCCTGAGCCCGATCAGCCCGTCCCGCTACGATCAGGGAGGCGGACCGGCCCTCGCATGGCCGGTGGCCGCTCCGAACATGCTGCGGCTCAACAGCTCGGTTCTAATCTCCACGGTGTTTCCTCCCCCTTCCGTGCAGCTCGATATTCTGGCGCCTTGCCGGCCGGCGACCTCGGCAGCCACAGAGCACGGCACCCCCGGGCTGATTCCGCGCAGTGCATCTGCGGCCGCCAATGCTGCCAGATCCGCGGCCGCCGCGGCCCTTGAGGCCATCACGGCGGACTGGGCCAGTAAGAGCATCAGCGCCATGGCCACCATCACCAGCATCCCCAGCCCGGCCGCAAGAACCGTTCCTGAACCGCGCTCGCGGGCACCTTGCGAAGGATTTCCGGGCAAGGTCATGAGGCGGCAGCAGCTAGCCGCTGCTCCTCACTCAGCTGTGTCTCCCGTGTCTGCTCCTCCCTCGCCGGGTCCCCCTGGGTTTGGGACCGCAAGACCGGCGAACGGACGCCTGCTGACTCCGGGGTTTCGCTCCGGGCCAAGGCCCGGGCCGACAATGTCCACGGGACGATCGAGCCGACCGGCCCGGAGACCCTGGCGAACACCGTGACGCTGAGCCATTCGCCTTCGGCCACCACCGACGATGACGCTGAGGCACCCGCGAGTTGCCGGACGATTCCGTCAACGGCTCCGGCGTCCTCCCCTCGGGCCAGCGCCCTCGCCCCTGCCCTTGCCGCTTCTTCGAGCCGCAGCTGCGTAATCCCGGCCGCCGAGCCCGCGAGCAGCAGGGCCAGCAGAAGAAGGACCGCCGGAAGTGCAACGGCGAATTCAGCAGTGACAGCTCCGCGGTCCTTCCCCGAACCACCGGGTTCCTTGGCTGGTGGTGCCCCCTGGTGGAGCCTGCGGGTCATGGCAACGCCAGCGCCGTCCGGATCAGGTTCAGCAGGAACCCCCGGACTTCGTCGCTGCGGAGGATGAACACCAGGATGCCGGCAAAGCCCACAGCCGCCAGGGTGGCGATGGCATATTCAGCGGTAGCCATTCCCACCTCGGATCCCATGAGTCGGCTTCGCCGCCGGCCGGAAACCGGGGCAGCATAGCTGGCTCCCGGATAGATCTCCCTGACTTCGGCATCCTCCGGGCGGTCCGCGCGGGAGGAGTCCTGCTGGGCGAACTGGCGGTTATCGGAAGTGATTGACATGGCATTTCCTTTCGTTGGTTTCCGGCGGAATTGCCGGCTGAGTCGACTCTCCCGGCTCCTGAAAAGGCCGGTAAGGGACGGGTTCGGCTAAGTGGAAAAACCGGTGCGGTCGTGGCTGTGGAGGAACACTCGGCCGGCAGGGCAGCGGCTGCCGGGTGCCTCCAAGTCAGGTTCCGGAAGGAAGCATGGCCAGCAGGACCGGCACCACGCCCAGACAGATAAAGGCAGGAAGCGAGCAGAGGCCCAGCGGCACCACCAGCCTCACGCCGAGGGCGGCAGCGCGCTTCTCCGCGGCACGGAACCGCTCCCGCCGGAGTCTGGCGGCCTGGGCGTAAAGGATGGCTGATGATGGAGCGCCTGTCAGGGCAGCGAAGCCCAGCGCCTGCCGCAGGACCAAGAGTTCCGGAGTGCGGGTCTCGGAACTGCGCCAGGCCGTTTCCCAGTCCGCCCCGATTGCCAAGGCAGAGACAACCGGCCGCAGCGACTGGTGGTACTCAGGTGAGGCAGCCCCAGCAACCAGCTCCAGCGACCGCCCGATCCCGGACCCGGCATCGAGCATGGCGCCGACCAGTTCCAGCATCATGGCGGTGTCCCGCAGACCCCCGTGTGCCTGCATTTCCGGGGCTCCGGCCGTTCCGCCGCCCACACTGCCTTGATCTGCCCGGTCCTGACCCAACAGATGATGCCTGCGGAGTCTGCGGCGGGCCTTGCCGCTGCCGGCCAGTACCAGCATCGCTGCACCGGCGAGCGCCAGGGCGACCACCAGGGAAGGCAGCCATTCGGGTGTCATGGTGATCCGATGGCGGTGCGGACGAGCCGGGCGGACCAAATCCGTCCGGCCACCGTCAGGGCAATGCCGGCCGCGAGTGCAGCCGTGCCAAGCGGTGTGCCTAGAAGGATGGCGAGCGGGTCCACGCCAAGGGCGACTCCCAGTCCGAGGCCCAGAAGCGGCAGCCAGGTCAGGAGTGTGACGGTCGCCTTCGGCCCGGCAAGGGCTGTCTGCCTGGCTGCTTCGGCATCATCCTCCACCTCAAGCTGCGCGGCGAAGCGGGTGAGGACATCAGCCAACGGACAACCACTGGCTTCCGCAATCTCAAAGCAGGCAGCCAGCTCGCCCCAGATTCTCAGTTCGCGGTTGTTGTTACCGGAGAAGCCAGTGCCTAACGCTGAACTGATCGCACCGGCAACGGGCGAGCCCCTCGTCGCAGCCGCACGGGCCACCACTATCATCGACCGGGTCACCGGCGTCAGTCCGGGCCCGCCGTCGGCTGCCCCGGTTTCCTCATCCGGTGAATACACCAGCCAGAGTTCTTCCCAGAGCCTCGCCGGCGTCCGGCCACCCTTCAACAGTGCCGCCAGTTGCTGCACGATAACTGTCATCGGCACCGCCGCGGCCCGTTGGCGGGACAGGGCACGCCCCACGGCCAGGCTGAACCTGGGGGCCTCCGGCGGGCCGCCGCTTTCGCCGGTCCCCTCGCGGGCTCCGCTTCTCCGGGCCCGGCGCGGATGCGGAGTGCCGAGGGCGGCGCGGATCCTCCCTGAGCGGCCGCCGGGAGGCCTGGCCACCAGCCAGGCAGCGACAGCCAGTGCCCCGATCAGCAGGATCATCATGTGCTTTCCTGATACGCAGCCGGGCCCGATGCGGCGTCAATGTTGACCTCGGTGTCAAGGCCCAGCCTCCGCGCAAGCCCTGGCCATGCCGGTCCCAGGTTGAGCGTACCTGCGTGCGCAGCTATGGCCACCGAGACCTCCAGTCCGTGCGGGCCGTCGTCGACGACGCCGACACATGCCACCCGGCGTCCGCCGCGGAAGCGTTCAACATGCACCACAATGTCCAGGGCACTGGCGACCTGCAGCCGCATGGCGTCCTGTCCCATGCCGGCGAGGGCGCCCAGGGCCGTCAGCCTCGCCGGCACGGCAGCTGCAGTGTTGGCGTGGATGGTGCCTCCTCCGCCGGTGTGGCCGGTGTTCATGGCTGTGAGCAGTTCGCGGACTTCGGCCCCGCGGCATTCCCCCACCACCAGCCGGTCCGGCCGCATCCGGAGGGCCTGGCGGACCAGTTCGGCGAGGTCAACGCCACCGCCCCCTTCGAGGTTTCCGTGCCTCGATTCCAACGACACGACATGCGGATGGACAGGGTTCAGTTCGGATGCATCCTCGATGAGGACCAGGCGTTCGCCGGGATGGCAGAGTCCCAGAAGAGTGGAGAGCAAAGTGGTCTTGCCCGAGCCCGTGGCACCGCTGACCAGAAAACTCAACCGACGGGAGACCATGCGTTCCAGCACCTCCTGGACAAGGGAACCGAACATGCCGCCCTCCCGGAGTTCATCCAGCGTGAACACCTCGTTCCGCCGGATTCGGACGCTCAACAGGGTTCCTGCCGTAGAAATGGGCGGCAGGACGGCGTGGATGCGGTACCCGGCCTCGAGCCGGACGTCCACGCACGGCGAGCCGTCGTCAAGGCGCCGCCCGCCTGCTGCCACCAGCCTGGACGCCAGTGCGCGGATTTCCGCTTCGGAGGAAAACGACACCCCTGCATGTTCCAGGCCGTTTCCCCGGTCCAGCCAGACGGAATCCGGGCCGTTGACGAAGATGTCCGTGACAGAGGGATCCCTGGTCAGCACCTGCAGCGGTCCCAGGCCGTTGAGTTCCGCGCTGATCCGCTCGACGGCAGCCAGCGACCCTGCCGTTCCCAGGAGTTTTCCTGTGGCCTGAACCGCGGCGGCGACCCGGGACGGGGTCAGCGGGCCGGAGTCAGCCATCACTGATTCCCGGACGGATTCGAGCAGGCCCGCGTCCAAAGCACGGTTCTGCCGCCGTCGGGTGCCTCCGCCGGGACCGGGAAACCTGGACACCCCCGGCGGCTGCGAGGGCATGCTCATGGCAGCTCACCGCTCAGCAGGTCCAGGACCGAGGCAGCGAAGCGGCGTACGGTGCGCCGGCGGCCCATTTCCAGCAAGCGGCCGAGTTCCGTGGCGTTGGCGGTGCCTCTTACCTCCGGGACGAGTCCCTGCAGGGGCAGCCCCACGGATTCGGCGATCAGCGGCCCGTCCAGGACGGCGCCTGCTTTGCCCCTGATCACCAATGCCGTTTCCACCGGAGGGAGTTCCTGCAGCAGCCGGGCCGAGGAAACCGCGGCTTTCAGCTGGGCCGGCGCCACCACGAGGATGCGGTCGCAGTCCCAGGCGAAGGTACGCAGCGGTTCCGTTCCGCGGCCGATGTCCACCAGCACGAGTTCGTACCCCCTGCGGGCGGCATCGAGAACACCGCCGACGGTTGCCGCTTCCACGCCCGTCTGGCGTTCGCGGCTGCCCGGCCAGGACAGGAAGGAGAACCCGCCCGCGACCGGGAGGGCATCGGACAGCTGCTCCGGATCGATGCTCCCGCTCGCGTCCGATAGGTCGGTCCAGCGCAGGCCGGGAGATTCCTCTGCAGCCAGGGCAAGTTCCAGCCCGCCGCCCCAAGGGTCGCCGTCGATCAACAAAACCCGGGCTCCCCACTCCGCCGCCGCCTGGGCGATCCAGATTGCAGCGGTGGTGGCGCCGGCGCCGCCGCAGCCGCCGGTCACACCCAGGACGAGGCCGCCGGCTTCGGGAGACCTGGAGCGGCTCAGGTACTCAGCCAGCCATGCGGCAGCATCCGGGAGCACCGCCACGCGCTCCGCACCCAGGGCGGCAGCAAGGTGCCAGAGGCTGTCGCCTTCTCCGCCCAGTCCTACGAGCACGGCAGGAGCCCGCCGCCGCGGGGGCAATTCGCGGATGTCGCTGCCCACCAACACAACGGCCGCGGTGTCCCAGAACGGAGCCGCTTCGGTGGCATCAACAGCCACGCGAAGCTGGCCGCCGGCCGCGGCTACGATCCGTTCAACCTCACCCCGCAAGAAATCAAAGCCCGTCACCAGCAGCGTTTCGGCCGACTCTGCCGGAAGCCACGCGCCCGGAGCCCTCACGCCCACCGGCGCATCCTTGGCAGCAGGAACACTCCTTGCGGCCGGGACAAGGCGGCGTGCGGGGTCTGCTTCGGGGTGCCTGGCCCCGGCAGACTTGCGACCCGCATTCCGCTGCCCGGCACCGGGCCTATCCCGGCCGCGGGTTCCCTGGCGATCGCCGCCGTCGTCCGGCTGTGCGGGCGGGGCAGCACAGGAAGCGCGGCGTGCCGGCGCGGCCGGTTCTGCGGTTCCGGCCCGGCCATCACGGCGGGCCGGCGGGGCAGCAGCTATGGGAGGTCCTATTGCCGCCCCGGTGTCGGCACCCGAAGCCGCGGTGCGCAGTCCGGTCATTTCCGGCGTGGGTTCTTGAAGATGCTGCCTGCTCATCCTGCCACTGTTCCGGGCAACCCTCCTGACCGACAGATGCCCTTCGCGCCATGTGGACAAGAAGGCTAACGCGCACCTGTGGAGGGATAGTGCGACGGGCGCCACCCTGCGCCAACGAAAACCCCCGCCCGCGGGCAAGCCGCCCGCCATCGCGGTGCGCGGCGCGCTGCGGCCCGGGCCGCGGCGCAAAGCACCGCACTCCGCAAGGCAGAATTAGGGGTATGTATCTGCTGCTGTCCGCCCACGCTGGCGGCGCAGCCCTCCAGGAATTCACCGCGGACGGGTCACCTGCCCCGGGCAACCCCGAACCGCGCCTGATCAGCGCCGGCCAGCTGGCCGGCGTCGTACGTGAACTCGAAAAGCGTCGCCCCCGTTGGATCTGGCACCGGACGCAGGACTGGTACCCCGCGCTGCTGGCGAAGGGCGTGGAGCTGGAGCGCTGCTACGACCTCGCCCTTTGCGGCGCCATCCTGGCCCACTCGGAATTCACCGCCCACACCGCCTACGCCCGCAACGCGGAAAAGCTCACGCAGGACGACGATTCGCAGCAGACGCCCCGCAGCCTCCAACCGCCGCCCCCGCCGGCACACCAGGGGGCGCTGTTCGAAGACTCCGGGCTCGGCCGTGCGCCGGGCCACTCCCTCGAGGAGCTGCGCGCCGAGTACGCGGCGCAGCAGGAAGCACTCAGACAGGCGAGCACGGAGGCCAACCGCAGGCAGCGGCTCCAGCTGCTGCTGGCCGCGGAATCGGCCGGAGCCATGATCGCCGCGGAAATGCAGCACACCGGAGTACCCTGGCGCGAAGGACTGCACGAACGGATCCTCGCCGACTACCTGGGCCCCCGACCACCGCTGGGACATCGGCCCGCCAAGCTCGAGGCGCTGAATACAGAGCTCCGAAGGCTCCTGAACTCGCCCGGCCTGAACCCGGATTCGCCGCAGGAACTCATGCGTGCGCTGCACCGGAACGGCATCGAGGTGAAGACCACGCGGCAATGGGAGCTGAAGCAATCAAGCCATCCGGCCATCGAACCGCTCCTTGCCTACAAGAAGCTGTCACGGCTGCATACTGCCAACGGCTGGGCCTGGCTGGACGCCTGGGTTAACAACGGCCGCTTCCAGCCGGAGTATGTGGTGGGAGGCGTCGTCTCCGGGCGGTGGGCATCCCGCGGCGGCGGTGCCCTGCAGATTCCCCGCCAGATCCGGGGCGCCGTGCACGCCGACCCGGGCTACAAACTCATCGTGGCGGACGCCTCGCAGCTTGAGCCGCGGGTCCTGGTGGCCCTGGCCCAGGACTCCAAAATGGCCGAAGCCGCGCGGGACAAGGACCTCTACGCGGGCATCGCAGCCCAGGGTTTCGGCGGTGACCGTGCCAAGGCGAAGGTGGCGTTGCTTGGCGCGATCTACGGCGCCACGACGGGCGAATCGGGGCGCCTGATGCCGCAGCTGAGCCGCACGTATCCGCGCGCCGTCGGCTTCGTGGAACAGGCCGCGCGGGACGGTGAAGCGGGCGGCACCGTCACTTCGCGGCTGGGCCGCAGCAGCCCGCCGCCGTCGGACCGCTGGCGGCAGAGCCAGAAGTCCACCACAGCCGAAGAGCAACGGCGGGCCGACGCGCTCGCCCGCTCCCGCGGCCGGTTCACCCGCAACTTCGTGGTCCAGGGGTCGGCCGCAGACTGGGCTGCCTGCTGGCTGGCCGAATTACGGCGGCGGCTCCGCGGCTTGAGATCGGCCGGAAAACCCGCCGGCGAGCTCGTGTTCTTCCTGCACGATGAAGTGATGGTGCATTGCCCTGACGAGTCGGTGGACGCATGCATCCAGGCCATCGAGGAGGCGGCTGCTGCCGCGAAGGAACTACTGTTCGGGCGGATCCCGGTGGAATTTCCGGTGAGCGTGGCCGTGGTGGACTCCTACGACAAGGCCAAGTAGCCCCTATAAGACACGTCCTGTAACGTACCCGCTGGTAGCTTTGTGAACTGCCTCACCTCCCGGTTAAGCTCAATTAGCCGGTTCGCAGCAGTGGCAGTGCAGCACCGACAAGGACCGGCCGATGCAATGATGCATTGTTATTTGGGGAGGCACTATAAGTGGCTGGCACATTTGAAATTGTTAATGCGGAAGAAGACGCTTTCTACTTCCGCCTTACGGCAGAAGACGGCACGTTGGTGGCGGTTTCGCCACGGTTCAAGACGCTGAGAGGCGTCGTCGCAGGTATTAATGCCGTCCGTGAAAACGCGGCCACAGGACTTGTGGTCAACCGTTCGCGGCGCGAACTGGCGTCGGGGTAGCCCGTCACAACCTCGGCGGCAAATCACACGTCGATGGGGTGCAGCCGGGTCCGGTCCCAAGGCACCGACCAGCCAAGATGATCGAAGAGTTCGTTCAGGACCATCCCGGTGAAACCCCAGACCACCAGCTTGTTCACCACAAAGGCCGGGCTAAGGAAGGTCTGGCCCGCACGGCTGACGGTGGCCATGGCACGGTTGTCGGGATCCAGCAGGTCCCGGACCGGGATGCGGAAAACCTGGGCCGATTCGCCATAGTCCACCACACGGACCGGCGAGGGCGAGTGCCACCAGGCCAGCACCGGCGTCACCAGGAAATTCCCGCGGGGCAGGGCCAGCTGCGGCATGGCACCCAGAACCTCCACGCCTGCTGCATCCAGTCCCGTTTCCTCTTCCGCTTCCCGCAGGGCCGCTTCGATGGGCGACTCGCCGGGATCGATCCCGCCGCCCGGAAACGCCACCTGGCCGGGGTGGTCGTCCAGGGTATGTGCGCGTTCCAACAGCAGGACGTCGAGGTCAGCGGGAGCCAGGGGCTTTCCCGAAGCCGCCGGCACGTTGTCCAGCGCACCGAAGAGCATCAGCACCGCGGCCTTGCGGGCCACGGTGTCATCGACGCTGAGCTCGCGCCAGTAGGGATTGCGCGCCGGGCCGTTCCCGGCTTCGATGGCGGCAACCAGGTCAATGAGATCCTGGCGGGCGGTCATTTCGCCCGCTTCTGGGATTCCATGCGGATTTCAGCAGCCCGGTGTGTTTCGGCCAGCAGCTGGGCCAGGAGGGCTTCCTGCCCCGGGGCCAGTTCATACTTGAGCAGCTTCCGGGCCTTTTCCGCGTCCGTCTCCCCTGTCCCGTAGCTGGGGCACCAGGTGGCCACCGCGCATGCCCCGCACGCCGGTTTGCGTGAATGGCAGACGCGCCGCCCGTGGAACACCACCCGGTGCGAAAGCATGGTCCAGTCCCTCGGTTCGAACAGCTCTGCCACGTCGGCTTCAACCCGCACGGGGTCGTCCGATTCCGTCCAGCCGAACCGGCGGGCCAGCCTGCCGAAATGCGTGTCGACGGTGATTCCGGGTATGCCGAAGGCGTTGCCCAGGACCACGTTGGCAGTTTTCCGCCCGACGCCCGGCAGCGTCACCAGATCCTGGAGCCTGGGCGGCACCTCGCCGTCGTACTCGTCGACCAGCCGGTTGCACAGCGCCATGACGTTGCGCGCCTTAGCCCGGAAGAAACCTGTCGGTTTGAGGATCACTTCGAGCTCGGCCGGGTCCGCCTCGGCCATGCTTTTGGCATCCGGATACCGGGCGAACAGCATCGGCGTGATCTGGTT
Organism: Arthrobacter sp. ISL-72; assembly: GCF_018613755.1. Taxonomy (GTDB): domain Bacteria; phylum Actinomycetota; class Actinomycetes; order Actinomycetales; family Micrococcaceae; genus Arthrobacter. The sequence goes on along the minus strand of NZ_JAGGPP010000014.1, from coordinate 45,874 downwards.
GACCACGACGTCGGTGGTCTGGGCCGAGAGCACCGTGGCCACCAGGAGCTCGAAGGGGCTGCGGAAGTCCAGTTCGGCGTGGGCGTAGGGATAGAGCTCGGCGAGCGCCCGGTTAATCCTGCGGGCGCGCCGCTTCAGCGCCAGCGTTGATTCTCCGGACACCCGCGGGGTGGTGCTGCCCGGCTCCGGAGTGCCGGAATCGATCGACATCGGACCCGGCTAGCCGCGCTCGATGTTGCTGAGGTCGCGCAGGACCCCTACCCGGCCGTCAGTGTGCTGCACCAGGAATTCGTGGCCGCGGTCCTCCAGTGCCAGAACCCATCCGCCGGGTTCGATAATGAACGCGGGCATGCCCGTCCGTTCGTCCACGGCGGTGCGGGGCTGCGCGACGGCGAACCAGAATGCCTCGTGGACGGGCTGCTCCTCGTGCTCCTCGGGCCGGCTGGACGGGTCCACGGTGGCACGGATGGGTTCCTGCGACCGCACCTGCGGGTTCACCATCGTTTCAGCCGGCAGCGACGCCGCCCGAGCCGACGCCGGCAAAGGACCTGTTGCGGGAACGCCGGTCTGCTGGTTAACCGCGGCGGGCGCGCCCGCTGCCTGGGCCTCCGGAGCGGAAGGGGCGACGGCGGCGGCTTGCGTCTGCTCTGCGGCGGAGGGCACGACGTCGGCCGCCTGCGTTGCGGGCGAGGCGTCCCTTCCGAGGCGGGCAGCTTCGGAACCTGCGGCTGTTGCGCCTGCCGCTGCACCCGTGGCGCCTGCCGCTGCACCTGTTGCGCCTGCCGCTGCACCGGTGGCGGCTGCGGCGGCACCTGTGTGGGCTGCGGCGGCACCGGTCTGGGCTGCGGCGGCACCGGCCGGCGTCGCGTCAGCCTGCCTGGCAACACCCAGCTCGGTTGCCCCGTGCCGGACTTCGCCGGCGGAAGCACCGGCGTCCGGAGCACCGGCGCCTGGACGGGCACCGTTCTGGGCGGCACCGTGCTGGTCGGTACCGTTCTTGGCCCCGCCACCGGCGGCACCGGCCGTCAGGCGCTTCGACCAGCCAGCCAACGTGCTGGAGCCCGGGTCCTTGGCAGGCTTTGGCACCTTCGGGGCGCTGGGCTTGCGGAACGGCGCGGCCGATTCGCGGGCCACGACGTGCGCCGGCACCTCGGCACGGTCCAGGAAGTCACCGGCAAAGAAGGGAATGAAGGGTGCCAGCACCGTGGCCGCAAACAGTCCCAGGGATCCGATCAGCGCCACCAGCATGACCGGAACGAACGCTCCGGCGGCCGACAGGAAGAAGAACGCCAGGGCAAACGAAGCAACCACGGAGGCGAACTGGTCAATGGACAACGATCCGATCCTGACCTTGGACTCAGGGGTAAGCCGGCGGGCCACAAAAAGGGCGGTCACGATCAGCGGCAGGACGATTCCCAGGCCGAGGAAGAAGAGGCTTCCCAAATTCCACAGGTTGTAGCGGGAAGCGAACATAGGGATGAGGGACGCCACAAACAGAATCAGCGTTGACGCGAAGACGGCGAGGTCGCGCACTGTGAACGGCCCGAGGACGGTTTCGTTCTTCTTCGCCGTCAGCCTGCTTCCCGCGGACTTTTGCCCGTCCGCGTTGACCGGCCTGTCGGAACCCGCCGGGCCGGTCGCCTGACCGGGGTGCGGATGGGCGGCCTTCTGTTGCCCATGGCTTTGCTGGTTCATTCTGTTCTCCTTAGCACGGCGGCGCCCTGGACAGCGCCTCCTAACGGCAGGCAGAAACGGAACCGCGAGCGGTCCTGTCGCCTCCATTGGATGTCACAACTTCATCTCAGCCTAGCCAAGTGCTTGGCTGATCACTAGCTGACGGGCCGGACGTGGGCGCGGCGGAATAACCGCGGAATTGGCCTACCACACCCTTCTGTTCGCCGGGTGAGAGTATCCCGTCAGAACCCGCGCCAGTACCGTGGGGGTGCCGATTCTGCAACCATTCGCCGCTTAATAAACGCCGCTCACGGCTCACAATGTGACCGGGCACACGTGCTGTCCGGGGCAGGTATTAGTGTGTATTTCGGAACAGCTCTTTGCGGTACAGCCGTGATCAGCCGCTGCCCGACGCCGCGCCTGCGGCCCGGCTGCGGCCCGGTGACGGCGGTCCCGCGCAGCAAAGATCGATGAATGATGAGGTTCACCATGTCCCACGAGACACCCAGCTCCACGGCCACCGCTGCCCACACCGACGTGCCGGCCAACGGATCCGCAGCCGGCAACGGCAACGGCGATGCGTTCGAAAACCTCTCCCATGAGAACCGGAAGTTCGCGCCGTCGGCGGAATTTGCCGCCAACGCGGTGGTCACCGCGGCGGATTACGCGGAAGCCGACGCCGACCGGCCCGCCTTCTGGGCCAGGCAGGCCCGTGAACTGCTCACCTGGAGCAAGGACTTCACCGAGACCCTGGACTGGTCCAACCCGCCCTTCGCCAAGTGGTTCGTCGGCGGCGAGGTCAATGCCGCGTACAACGCGCTGGACCGCCATGTGGAGAACGGGCTCGGAGACCGGGTCGCGATCTACTTCGAAGGCGAACCCGGAGACACCCGGACCTACACGTATGCCCAGCTCACCGACGAGGTGAAGAAGGCGGCGAACGCTTTCGAATCCCTGGGCGTGGTCAAGGGCGACCGCGTGGCCGTCTACCTGCCCATGATCCCCGAGGCCGTGATCACGCTCCTGGCCTGCGCCCGGATCGGCGCGATCCACTCGGTGGTCTTCGGCGGCTTCTCCGCGGACGCCCTCCGCTCGCGGGTCGACGACGCCGAAGCCAAACTCGTCGTTACCGCCGACGGCACCTACCGCCGCGGCAAGCCCAGCGCCCTGAAGACGGCCGTGGACGAGGCCCTGTCCCAGGCCGGCCACACCGTCCAGAACGTGGTGGTGGTTAAGCGCAACGGCCAGGACGTGGACTGGCATGAGGGCCGGGACCACTGGTGGGCCGACACCGTAGACGCCGCCTCCCCGGACCACGCGGCCGTAGGCCATGACTCGGAGCACCCGCTGTTCATCCTCTACACCTCCGGCACCACGGGCAAGCCCAAGGGCATCCTGCACACCACCGGCGGCTACCTTACCCAGACCGCCTACACCCACAAGGCCGTTTTCGACCTGCACCCGGAAACGGACGTGTACTGGTGCACGGCCGACGTCGGCTGGGTCACCGGCCACTCTTACGTCGCCTACGCGCCGCTCATCAACGGCGCCACCCAGGTCATGTACGAGGGCACGCCGGACTCCCCGCACCAGGGCCGCTGGTGGGAAATCGTGGAGAAATACAAAGTGTCCATCCTCTACACCGCCCCCACCGCGATCCGCACCTTCATGAAGTGGGGCAAGGAGATCCCGGCCAAATTCGACCTCTCCTCCATCCGCGTCCTGGGCTCCGTGGGCGAACCCATCAACCCGGAAGCCTGGATGTGGTACCGCGACGTCATCGGCGCCAACGCCGGCAAGAACGGCGAGAAGAAGGAGAACCCGGCACCGATCGTGGACACCTGGTGGCAGACCGAAACCGGCGCCCAGATGATCGCACCGCTGCCGGGGGTCACGGCCACCAAACCCGGATCCGCTCAGGTCCCGCTCCCGGGCATCGCCGTCGATGTGGTGGATGAGCTCGGCGAGTCCGTGCCGAACGGCCACGGCGGCTTCCTGGTGATCCGCGAACCCTGGCCTGCAATGCTGCGCGGCATCTGGGGCGACCCGGAACGGTTCAAGGAAACGTACTGGTCCCGCTTCGAGACGATGTACTTCGCCGGCGACGGCGCCAAGAAGGACGATGACGGCGACGTCTGGCTCCTCGGTCGGGTGGATGACGTCATGAACATCTCCGGGCACCGGCTGTCCACGGCGGAGATCGAATCGGCCCTGGTCAGCCACCCTGCCGTGGCGGAAGCCGCCGTGGTGGGCGCCGCGGACGAAACCACCGGGCAGGCCGTCGTCGCGTTCGTGATCCTCCGTGAAGACGCCACGGACTCCGGCGATGAAATCGTCCAGGAGCTCCGCAACCATGTGGGCAAGGAGATCGGGCCGATCGCCAAGCCCAAGACCATCCTGGTGGTCCCCGAACTACCCAAGACCCGCTCCGGCAAGATCATGCGCCGCCTCCTCAAGGACGTCGCGGAGGGCCGTGAAGTGGGCGACGCCACCACCCTTGCCGACAACACGGTGATGTCCCAGATCGCGCAGTCGCTCCGGAAATAGCAAGAAGCCGGCAGCAAAAGCCCCCAGCAGGAAGCCACGCGGCCCTGTTGTTCCACCCCAGAGGGTGGAACAACAGGGCCGCTGTGCGTTGTGACGTTTCAAACACCTAATGCACCCAAAATGTTATTTCCCGTTCTTTCCTGTTCGCTTTTGAGAGGTTATAGTCATCAACATGTGAGGAGCCTCACACGCAGCTATTTTTCAAGGGAGAGAGCATGGCAGCAAAGTTTGATGCTTCGGAAGCCCGTTACCCGAGCAGGCGCAGCGTCCTCAAGACCGTTGGTGTCGGCGCGGCAGGCCTGGCCGGCATCCCGTTCCTCGCAGCTTGCACCGGCGGAAGCGGCCCCTCGGCCACAGGCTCCGACTCCCCCGGCCTGACCTTCGGTTCAGGATCCTCGGACGATGTTCCCAAGCGCGCGTACCAGGCTGTCACGGACGCTTTCACCGCCAAAACCGGGAAGAAGGTCACCACGAACGTGGTGCCGCACAACGACTTCCAGAACAAGATCAACTCCTACCTGCAAGGTTCCCCGGACGATACGTTCACCTGGTTCGCCGGCTACCGCATGCAGTACTACGCGGAGAAGGGACTCCTGGCCCCCATCGACGACGTCTGGGAAAGCATCGGCGACAACTACTCCGACGCCCTGAAGAAGGCCTCCACCGGCCCTGACGGCAAGATGTACTTCGTCCCCAACTACAACTACCCCTGGGGTTTCTTCTACCGGAAGAGCCTTTGGGCCGAGAAGGGCTATGAGGTTCCGGAGACCTTCGACGCCCTCAAGGCGCTGGCTGCCAAGATGAAGGCTGACGGCATCATTCCCATCGGCTTTGCCGACAAGGACGGCTGGCCGGCCATGGGCACCTTCGACTACATGAACATGCGGCTCAACGGCTACCAGTTCCACGTGGACCTTTGCGCCCATAAGGAATCCTGGGACCAGCAAAAAGTCAGCGCCGTCTTTGACACCTGGGCCGAACTCCTCCCCTTCCAGGACCCGGCGGCCCTCGGCCAGACCTGGCAGGACGCCGCCAAGGCACTGGAGGCAAAGAAGACTGGCATGTATCTGCTGGGCTCCTTCGTGACCCAGCAGTTTACAGACCCCGCCGTCCTGGCGGACATCGGATTCTTCGCCTTCCCCGAGATCGCCATGGAAGGCCGCGACGCCGTCGAAGCCCCCATCGACGGCCTGCTGCTGTCCAAGAAGGGCGGCGAGAACAAGGCAGCCCGCGACTTCATGGCGTTCCTGGGAACTTCCGAAGCCCAGGATGCCTACGCAGCGGTGGACGCGTCGAACATCGCCACGGCCAAGGGAACGGACACGTCCAAGTTCACCCCGCTGAACAAGACGTGTGCGGACACCATCGCGAATGCAAAAAACATCAGCCAGTTCTTCGACCGCGACGCCCTGCCGGCCATGGCCAACAACGTGATGATCCCGGCCCTGCAGTCCTTCATCAAGGACGGCAAGATGGACGTCAAGAACCTCGAAGCCCAGGCCAAGACGCTGTACGCCGCCCAGTAGGGCCAGCGCAGCCAGTACCAGCCGAATGAGCCGCATCACCGGCGACCGGCGGGGAAAGTACGACGACGGCGGCACCGCCTGCCGCCGTCGTACTTTCCCTGCATCCGGACCAAGCGAGGGAAGACTTCCATGAGCAGCACTGCAAGAGAACTTATCCCGGAGGAATCCAGGGAGCCCGAGGGGGCGCCGGTCCACCGCGTCAAAAGCGGGCGGGTACGCCGCCTGTCAGGGCGGGACAAAATGGTCCTGGCCCTGATGGTGGGCATCCCCACGCTGATCGAACTGACCCTGGTGTGGCTGCCGATGCTGATGTCGGTGGGCCTCAGCTTCACCCGGTGGAACGGCCTGGACCTGGGCGACATCCGCCCGGCGGGGGTGGCCAATTACCAGTACATCTCCCAGGACTATCCGCCGTTCTGGCCTGCGGTGCAGCACAACATGCTGTGGCTGCTGTTCCTGGCCCTGATTGCCACCCCGCTGGGTCTGCTGCTGGCTGTACTGCTGGACCAGAACATCCGCGGCAGCAAGATCTACCAGAGCATTTTCTTCGCACCTGTAATGCTCTCGCTGGCCCTGATCGGCATCATCTGGCAGCTGTTCTACCAGCGCGACAACGGGCTGCTGAACTTCCTGCTGGGCACCGCGGGGACACCGCAGGCCGTGGACTGGTTCGGGGATTCCTCGGTCAATATCTGGGCTGCCATGATCGCCGCCACCTGGCGCCACGCCGGTTACGTCATGCTCCTGTACCTGGCCGGGCTCAAGGGTGTTGACCCCACCCTCAAGGAGGCCGCGGCCATCGACGGCGCCAACGCTGTCCAGACCTTCTTCCGAGTGGTCTTTCCGGCCATGCGTCCCATCAACATCGTGATTGTGGTCATCACCATCATCGAGTCGCTGCGGGCCTTCGACGTCGTGTACGTCATCAACCGCGGAACCAACGGCCTGGAAATGCTCAGCGCCCTGGTCATCCAGAACCTGGTGGGCGAAGGGCAGGTGATCGGCGTCGGCTCGGCGCTGGCGGTGGTGTTGCTGGTTATTTCCCTTGTCCCCATCGTCTTCTACCTCAGCCGCACCTTCGGCAAGGAGAACAAAGCATGAGCACCACCACAGCCCGCTCCGGCGGAACCCGCACGGCAGCCCTCCGCTCCGGCAGCCGCCCGAGGCGCCATTACGGAACGCACATCTTCCTCACGGTGATGGCGGTGATGTGGCTGATCCCGCTGGGGTGGTCGCTCTTCACGGCGCTGCGGCCGGTCGCATCGACCAACGAACACGGGTACTTCAGCGTGGCCGGGGACTTCAATTTCGACAACTTCACCCAGGCCTGGACGCAGGGCGGGTTCGCCACGTACTTCATGAACTCCCTTATCATTACGGTTCCGGCCGTGCTGCTGACCCTGTTCCTGGCCTCCCTGATGGCGTTCGCCGTGAGCCGGGTGAGCTGGAAGTTCAACATCACCCTGCTCATCATGTTCACCGCCGGCAACCTGCTGCCGCCGCAGGTGCTGGCCGCGCCGCTGTTCGAGATGGCGAAGCACTTCGAGGTGCCTTACTCCTTCAGCGACTCCGGCAACATGCTGAATACGTACATCGTGGTCATCGCGGTCAATATCGCTGTGCAAATGGGATTCTGCACCTTTGTGCTGTCCAACTACATGAAGGCGCTCTCCTCCGACCTCACCGAGGCCGCCCTGGTGGACGGCGCCGGAATCTGGCGGCAGTACCGGGAAATCATCCTGCCGCTGTGCCGGCCCGCGTTCGCCGCCCTCGGCACCCTGCAGATCATCTTCATCTATAACGAATACTTCTGGCCGCTGCTGTTCATCCAGAGCGGCAACAGGCTCCCCATCACCACGGCCATCAACAACCTCCAAGGCCAGTTCCTGAACAACTACAACCTCCTGGCGGCCGGCGCCGTCATCACGGTGATCCCCACCCTGGTGATCTACCTGCTCCTCCAGCGGCAGTTTGTGGCAGGCCTGACTCTTGGTTCCAGCAAGGGGTAGACCATGATGGACCCTGACGGGGACAGCACTCCCCGGCCGTAAGCCCGAAAGGAACTCCATGCTCCCCGCAGCACGCCACCAGGCAATCGTCGACGCCGTCCAGCGCGAAAGGGTGGTCCGCGTCTCGGACCTCGCCCAGCAGCTGGGCGTGTCGCTCATGACGGTCAGGCGGGACATTGAGCTGCTCGAGGAGGGCGGCCGGGTGGAACGCATCCACGGCGGCGCCAAGCTCCCCGGCGACGCCAGCACCCATGAGCCCGGCTTCGAGCAGAAATCCACCCAGCTGACAGCGGAGAAACGGGCCATCGCACTCGAGGCGGCGTCGCTGGTGCATGAAGGCATGGCCGTGGGACTCGGCGCCGGCACCACCACCTGGGCGCTGGCGAAGGAGCTGGTGAACGGTCCCACCATCACGGTGGTGACCAACTCCATCCGCATCGCCGACCTTTTCCACCACGGTTCCTCCTCCGGGGCCGGACGACACGGCTCCACGGTGATCCTGATCGGCGGCGAACGCACGCCGTCGGACGCACTCGTGGGGCCGATTGCGACGGCGGCGCTCAAGCAGTTGCACCTGGACCTGCTGTTCCTAGGGGTGCACGGCATGGATCCGGACGCCGGTTTCACGACGCCGAACCTGCTGGAAGCCGAAACGGACCGGGCGTTCGTGGCTGCGTCACGCAAAGTGGTGGTGGTGGCTGACCACACCAAGTGGGGCACCCAGGGCATGAGCACCATCGCCGGTTTCGAGGAAGCGGACGAAGTCATCAGCGACGCCGGGCTCAGCCGGGACGCCCGGCGTCTCCTTCAGGAAAGCGTCAGCCGGCTGCGGATCGTCGGCGGCGAAGCAGCTTAACGAGGCAGCCTAAGTAGTTAATTCACCTAGGGGCAGCCGCAGGACTGCCTGACCACAAGCCGGGTGGGGAACACGTGGTGCCGGGGCGGCTCCCCGCGGCCCTCCCCGACGAGTGCCCGCACTGCGGCATCCGCCATGGCGCGCACGGGCTGCTCCACCGTGGTCAACGGAGGCCAGGAATACTCAGCCTCCACCGAGCCGTCGAAGGCGACCAGCGCGAAGTCCTCCGGAACGGAAAACCCCGCCTCATGGAAGGCCCGGAGGATGCCCACGGCCTGCATGTCCGAGCTCGCGAAGATAGCGGTGGGCCGGTGCCCTGACGCCAGCAGGCGTTTCCCTGCCGCGTAGCCGCCTTCGCGGGTGAAGGCGCTGCGCGCGATGGGGCCCTCCTGCAGGCCGGCACCTTCGAGCGCCTGCAGCCAGCCCTGCTCACGGTCATCCGCTTCGTTGGCCGTGGTGGTGCCCATCGCCAGTCCGATGTTCAGGTGGCCGTGCCCCACAAGGTGTTCCACGGCAGTGCGGGCCCCTGCGGCGAGGTCCACGCCCACACTGGTGAGGCCGGCCGGCCGCTCGCTGTGGCTCAGCAGGACCGAGGGGATTTCCGCCGCTTCCAGATCGGCCAGGTCCGGCTCGGAGAGGACACTGGCCAGCACCACTCCGTCCACCTGCCGTGCGGCCAGGTTTCGGATGTGCCGGCGTTCCTTTGCCAGGTCGCCGTCGGAGTTGGTCAGGAACAGTGCAAAACCGAGTTCCGCGGCAGCGTCCTCCACAGCGTGGGCAAGCTGCGAGAAAAACGGGTTGCTGTTGTCGGGAATGATCAGGCCGATGGTCTCGCTTGATCCGAGTTTCAGTGCACGGGCAGCCGCATTGGGGCGGTAGCCCAGGACGCGGATAGCGTCCTGGACTTTCGCTTCCGTGGCCGGCGCAACGCGCTTGGGTCCGCCGTTGACAACGTAGCTGACCACAGCGGTGCTCACGCCGGCGTAGCGGGCAACATCCTTGCGGGTTACCGGGCCTCGGGGCGGGTGCACTGCGGAAGTGGTCATGGAGTACATGCTAGCTATGCATCCCGCGGAGCGTCGCCAAAATCGCGGATGGGCAGGCGTTCGCCGTTCTGCTGGGCCGAGGCATGTGCCACGATCCCGGGAAGGGTGAACCTTGCGGCCACCCAGGCGTTGACGGGCGGCAGCGTCCCTTCCTTGACGGCGGTGACGAAATCATCCACCAGGAACTGGTGGCTCCCCTCGTGCCCGTTCGGCGCGCCGCGGAATTCCTCAGGCAGGCGTGCGCGGTCGTGTACGGGGGCAAGGCCGGAGATGAAGGCATCACGCAGTTCGGGTGCGACGTCGGCAAGCGACGGGTCATCCAGCGGGATGCTGGGCTTGGTCTCCACCTGTGCGGAGATGTCGTGGACGTTTTCCTTGTCCTGCCACACCGTCACCTTCGCGAGCTGTTCGAAGCTGGCCTCGGTGCCGAAGAAGCGGAAACGCGACTCCCGGATGTGGGACGGGTAGCCCACGCGGCGCATCTCGTTGGTGCGCATGGCCCCGCCGTCGTTCAGCTCAAACAGGGCCGTGGCGTTGGAGAAGTCGTTGCCGAACATGCTCACGTCCTTGTCGAAGACGCCGTCCTGTCGGTCGTCCCGGACGCCGATGCAGCTGACACTGACCGCGTGGGACGGCAGGGCACCCAGCACACCGCCAATGGCGTGGGTGGGGTACAGCATCGGCGGGTAGCTCGCCGTCGACTTCCACGCCTCTCCGCCGCTGTACTGGTAGGCGTCATAGAAGCCCAGGTCCATGTCATGGACGTAATCGCCTTCGCTGTAGAAGATCCGGCCGAACTTTCCGGCGGCGTGCTGCTCGCGCGCGTAGACCGTGGCCGGGTTGTAGTAGCTGGTCTCCCCCATAGCGTAGACGAGTCCGGTTTCCTTCACGGCCTCGATGATGCGTTCGATCTCCGCTTCGGAAACCGCCATGGGGACAGCGGAGTAGACGTGCTTGCCGGCGCGCAGCGCCTGCTCAACCAGCGGGCCGTGGGTCCAGCGCTGCGTGAAAATGGCCACCGCGTCGACGTCGGACGCCAGCAGCTCCGCGAAACTCGCCTTGGTGCCGTCAAGTCCCCAGCGTTCCAGGGCCGCCGCAGCGCGCTCCGGCCGCTCGTCCACAACGTATACCTCGCTGACGCCCGGGTGGAGCTTAAAGAGGTGGGCGAATTGGCCGCCGAACTGTCCGACACCGACGACTCCGATTGAAAACGGCATTGTTTACCTTTCCATGGCTGGCCCGCGGTTGCGGGCAAAGAGCCCTTGCGTGGGCTTGCCGAAAGTCTTCCACCACTATCTACTCGAGTCAACGATTTCCGGCGGACCGTCGCCAAGTTCCAATATTTTTGTTGATTCAAACACTTGCCACCCGTCATCTACTCGTGTAGATTGGCTCGCAGTTGTTACCCACATCACAGTCAGGAAAGGGTCGAAGATGACCACCCTTACCAAGCACACGAGTACCCCCCGGCTCCGGTCCGGCGCCCCGGCGCCGCGCGGCGGCCTCCGCCGGTTCGGCGACCTCAAGGTCGCCCTCTTCTTCATCGCCCCCGCGATGATCGGCTTCATCCTCTTCTACGTGGTGCCGACCATCCGCGGCATCTACCTCAGCTTCACGGAGTACAACATCCTGGGCGACCCGGAATGGGTGGGCCTGGATAACTACACCGCGATCGCCAAGGATCCGCTGTTCTGGAATTCGCTGGCCGTCACGGGGCAGTACGTCCTGATGAACATCGCCCTCCAGACCGCCCTGGCTCTCGGCCTGGCCCTCCTGATGGACAGGGTGGCCAAGTCCACCCTGGTCCGCGGCGCCCTGCTCCTGCCGTACCTGATGTCCAACGTGATCGCCGCCCTGCTCTGGTTCTGGATGCTGGACTACCAGATCGGCGTCGTGAACCAGTTCATCGAATGGGCCGGCCTGCCCCGCGTCGCGTTCTTCGGCAGCGAGGAGTGGGCAATCCCCACCCAGGCGCTGATCAACACCTGGCGACACATGGGCTACACCGCCCTGCTGATCTTCGCCGGCCTCCAGGCCATTCCGCAGCACCTCTATGAAGTAGCCAAGCTGGACGGCGCATCACCGTTCCAGACCTTCCGCAAGGTCACCATGCCGCTGCTTCGCCCCGTCCTGGTCCTGGTCCTGGTCGTCACCGTGATCGGCTCCTTCCAGGTCTTCGACACCGTGGCAGTGACCACCCAGGGCGGACCGGTCAACGCCACCCGGGTCATCCAGTACTACATCTACCAGCGCGCCTTCACCGAGTCGGATTTCGGCTACGGATCCGCCATCGCCGTCATCCTCTTCCTCATCCTCGCCCTCGTCGCCTTCATTCAGATGAAGTTCCTCAAGGGCAACGAGTCGGACCTGGACTAAGGAGTCCCGCATGACCACCACCACCAGCCGCGCACCGCAGCCGGCCACCGCACTGCGCCCCTCAACCACCCGCCGTCGTACTTTCAACGCCCGCCGCGCCGGCGCCTGGGCCCTGCTGGCCCTCGCGATCGCCGTCTCCGTCCTCCCCTTCCTGTGGGTGCTGCGGACGGCGCTGTCCACCAACGGGGCACTGGCCACCCAATCGGCCAGCCTGCTTCCTGCAGACTTCACCCTTGGCGCCTTCATGCGTGTTTTCGGGCTGCAGAGCCCGGCCGACGCCGTCGCGGAGGGCGGCTCCGGGGCCGCCATCGATTTCTGGCTGTACCTGCGCAACTCGATCATCTTCTCCTCCATCACCACCGCCGGCGCCGTGTTCTTCAGCGCGATGGCCGCCTACGCCTTTGCCCGGCTGCGCTGGAAGGGACGGAACGCCGTCTTCAGCCTGTTCCTTGGCACCATGCTGGTCCCGCCGATCTTCACAGCCCTGCCCAACTTCCTCCTGATCAAGAACCTGGACCTGCTCAACACCATGCTCGGGATGGTCCTGCCGTACGTCTTCATGACCCCGTTCGCCATCTTCTTCCTCCGGCAGTTCTTCCTGAACATGTCCCGTGAAGTTGAGGAAGCGGCCATGCTCGACGGCGCCAAGCACCTGCGCATCTTCTTCCAGATCGTTCTCCCCAACGCGGCAGCCCCCATCGCCACGCTTGCGCTGCTGACCTTCATCGGCCAGTGGAACGAATACTTCTGGCCGCTGCTGGTCGGGTCCCAGGACGACGTACGCGTCCTGCAGGTGGGGCTCGGCGTCTTCAAGTCCCAATCACCGCAGGGAGCACCGGACTGGTCCGGCCTGATGGCCGCCACCCTGGTCTCGGCACTGCCTGTCCTGATCCTCTTCGCCGCCTTCGGCAAGAAGATCGTCAACTCCATCGGCTTCTCCGGCATCAAATAAGCACCCGCATCTCCTCCCGCACACCGCACACCCGAACCCCGAACGGAAAGAAAACAATGAAGAAATCCCTCGGCACCGTCGCCGTCGCTGCAGCCATGGCGCTCTCCCTCTCCGCCTGCGGCGGCTCAGGATCCTCCGCAGAATCGGCCAAGGGCGAGATCAGCTACTGGCTCTGGGATGCCAACCAGCTTCCCGCCTACCAGCAGTGCGCAGACGACTTCACCAAGGCCAACCCGGACATCAAGGTCAAGATCACCCAGCGCGGCTGGGACGACTACTGGTCCACCCTCACCAACGGATTCGTGGGCGGCACCGCCCCGGACGTCTTCACCAACCACCTGGGCCGCTACGGCGAGCTGGCCGAGAACAAGCAGCTGCTGCCCATCGACGACGCCGTCGAAAAGGACAACGTGGACCTGTCCGCGTACAACGAGGGCCTCGCGGACCTCTGGGTGGGCCAGGACGGGAAGCGCTACGGCCTGCCGAAGGACTGGGACACCATCGGGCTGTTCTACAACAAGGCGATGCTCTCCAGCGCCGGCATCTCCGAGGAGCAGATGAAGAACCTCACCTGGAACCCGCAGGACGGCGGAACGTACGAGCAAGTCATCGCCCACCTGACCGTTGACAAGAACGGCAAGCGGGGTGACGAGGCCGGCTTCGATAAGAACAACGTTGACGTCTACGGCCTCGGGCTCAACGGCGGCGGCGACTCCTCGGGCCAGACCGAGTGGAGCTACTTCGCCAATACAACCGGCTGGTCCCACACGGACAAGAACCCGTGGGGCACGCACTACAACTACGATGACCCGAAGTTCCAGAAATCAATGGAGTGGTTTGCCGGGCTTGTTGACAAGGGCTACATGCCCAAGCTCGAAACCACTGTAGGCGCGGCCATGGCCGACACCTTCGCTGCGGGCAAGTCGGCGATCAACGCCCACGGTTCGTGGATGATCGGCCAGTACACCGGCTACAAGGGCGTCGAGGTGGGCATCGCCCCGACCCCCGTGGGCCCTGAGGGCAAGCGTGCATCAATGTTCAACGGCCTGGCCGACTCGATCTGGGCCGGAACCAAAAAGAAGGACGCGTCCATCAAGTGGGTCGAATACCTTGCCTCGGCCGACTGCCAGGACGTCGTCGCGTCCAAGGCTGTGGTGTTCCCGGCGCTCAAGGCCTCTTCTGACAAGGCCGCGGAGGCCTTCAAGGCCAAGGGCGTAGACGTGACGGCGTTTACCGAGCACGTCAAGAACAAAACCACCTTCCTGTACCCCATCACTGACAACACCGCGAAGGTCAAGGGCATCATGGAACCCGCCATGGACGCCGTCGTATCGGGCAAACAGCCCGCCAGCTCCTTGACCGAAGCCAACAACCAGGTGAACGATCTTTTCAAGTAGACACGTTCCCGCCAAAGCGTGACAGCGTGAGTGGTCGCAGTCACACGGCCGGATGCCGCCGTTCCTTCCTCGCGACGGCGGCATCCAGCCACCCCCACTGAAACAACCAGCCACCCGACCAACCAGCCCCGTCACCGGACGCACACCATGATTACTGAAAGAGAAACCCCTATGGATCCCCTGCACCTCCGCTCCGCCGGCACCAGCCTGGTGATCAGCTTCGACAGCGGGGAGGCCGAGGTCATTCACTGGGGCGCCGACCTGGGCTCTTCGCTGCCCGATCTGGCCATCCTCGGCGAACCGATCCCGCACTCTGCCATCGACGCCACTGTCCCCGCCGGGCTGCTGCCGCAGGCATCCTCCAGCTGGCGCGGGCGTCCCGCCCTCCGCGGCCACCGGATCGCCGACGGCGTTCCCGGCTACGACTTCTCCGTCCGCCTCCGCGTCGCCGCCACCCCGCCCGGCGACAAGGGCGCCAACACCGCCGTGGTTGTCCAGTCCGACCCGGACGCCGGCATCGCCGTGGAATCAACGCTGGAACTGCACGACGGCGGCCTGCTGGAAATGCGGCACACCGTCACCAACACCGGTACCTCGCCTTTCCAGCTCGACGAACTGGCCACCGTGCTGCCGGTGGCTCCCGACGCCGTCGAACTCCTCGACCTGACCGGCCGCTGGTGCCGCGAACGCCACCCACAGCGCCGGACCATCCAGCAGGGCACCTGGGTGCGGACCGGACGGCACGGCCGCACCGGCCACGACTCCTCCCTGCTGCTGGCCGCGGGTACGGCAGGCTTCGGCAACCGCCACGGCAAAGTCTGGGCCACCCACCTTGCCTGGAGCGGCAACCACGAGCAGTTCGCGGACAACATCGCGGACGGACGCACCATGATCGGCGGGTCCGAACTGCTCGGTCCGGCTGAAGTCGTGCTCCAGCCGGGCGGCAGCTACACCACGCCGGCGCTCTTTGCCGCCTACTCGGACCGGGGCCTCGACGGCATCAGCGAAGCCTTCTACAGCTGGTTCCGGAACCGTCCGCACCACGTGCTGCCAGCCGCTTCCGCCAGGTCAGGAGCAGGCAACGCGCGCGCCGGCAAGGCCCGCCCCGTGGTGCTGAACGTCTGGGAGGCTGTGTACTTCAACCACGACCTCGACACCCTGATCGAACTGGCGGATTCCGCTGCAGACCTGGGCGTGGAGCGGTTTGTCCTGGACGACGGCTGGTTCCGCGGCCGCCGCCACGACCAGGCGGGCCTGGGCGACTGGTACGTGGACGAGGGCCTGTGGCCGGACGGTCTCACCCCGCTCATTGAAGCCGTCACCTCCCGCGGCATGGAGTTCGGCCTCTGGGTTGAGCCGGAAATGGTCAACCTCGACTCCGACATTGCGCGGGCACATCCCGAATGGATCGTCGGCCCCGCCACACGGTCGCACAAGGACGGCGGCCGGCTGCCCCTGCCCTGGCGCCACCAGCATGTCATCGACCTGGTCAACCCGGAAGCCTGGCAGTACATCTTCGACCGCATCGATGCCCTGCTCCGCGAGAACAACGTCAGCTACCTGAAGTGGGACCAGAACCGGGACCTGACCGAGCACGGCCACGCCGGGCGCTCGTCGGTCCACGAACAGACGCTGGCCGCCTACCGGCTCTTCGACGAGCTCAAGAAGGCCCACCCGGGGATCGAGATTGAAAGCTGCTCCTCGGGCGGCGCGCGCGTGGACCTGGGCATCCTGGAGCGGACGGACCGGATCTGGGGCTCGGACTGCAACGATGCCCTGGAACGGCAGACCATCCAGCGCTGGACCGGCATTGTTGTCCCGCCGGAACTGGTGGGCGGGCACATCGGCCCCACCACCTCCCACACCACGGCCCGGACGCACGACGTGTCCTTCCGCGCGATCACTGCCCTGTTCGGCCACTTCGGCCTGGAATGGGACGTCCGCCAGATCCACGGCGCCGAGCGGGAAGAACTCAGGCGGTTCATCGGCCTCTACAAGGAGCACCGCGGCCTGATCCACTCCGGCCGGATGGTCCGCGCGGATGTGGCCGACGATTCCCTGATGCTCCACGGCGTGGTTGCACCGCGTCCCGCCGGACAGGGCGACACCGCGGCGCTGTTCGCGCTGGTCAGCACCAGGACCGCCTTCGCTGAGCAGCCCGGGCGCATCGCCATCCCGGGCCTGGAACCGGACCGCAGCTATAAGGTGGAGGCCATCTTCCCGGCCCCCGGCGACGCCGACTACGCACACAACTTCACCCAGGTGCAGCCGCCGGCCTGGCTGGCGTCAGGCGCCGAGGCCAGCGGAAGGTTCCTGGCGGAAGTGGGCCTGCCGATGCCCATCCTGAACCCGGAACACGCGCTGCTCCTGCGCTTCACGGCGTCGTAGGCTGTTTCACACAAAACGGCGTGCCGGCCGGGTATCCATCCCGGACGGCACGCCGTTTTGTGTGGGTTCCCTTAACGGGCGTCCACCAGGACAACTTCGTACGTGCTGGCGCCGGGAACCCCGAACTTCGCGTTGACCACGGCGAGCGTATCGCCGAAGACGGCCGCCGTCGTCGGGACCTGGAAGTCGGGGCTGGTGATGACGTCCCTGACCTCAAAGGATTCCAGCCCGGAATCCAGCCGCACCCGGCTCACCTGGTTGAGCATGTTCTGCACGGCCCAGAGCGTGTTCCCCTTAACCACGATCCCGTCCACATAGGGCAACTTGGCGCCCGTAATGGCGGCACTGGCACCGGAGGCCGGGTCCACCGTGTACAGGGCCCCATTGGCCGAATGCGCCACTATCAACGTCCGGCCGCCCCGCACGGCCGCGATGCCGTTGAGGTTGAACGCAGCGGGAGTCGCTGCGGCCGGGCCGGTCAGGAGCAGGGTCTTCATGTCGCCGGGCGTGCCGCGGCGGTCCACCGGAACAAAGTACAGCTCGCCTTTCAGCGAATTTGTGAACCAGGCCCCGTCGTCCGTGACTGCGACGTCGTTGATGAAGGCCGGCTGCTGCTCCGACACTGCAGTCAGCTGGTACGTGGCCACCGTCTCCCGCGTGTCGGTGTCGTAGACGTACCCCTGGCCGGTGCTGCCGCCGGCAACAAAGAGCAGATCGTTGTCCACATCCACTTTCATGCCCACGGCCTCCCAGCCGTCAGGCACGTCGATGAAGAGCCTGGCCGTTCCCCTGCGGATATCGCCGCGGAAGATGTCCCCCTTGCCGAGGTCCCCGGCAAAAAACGTGGTGCCTTTCCCCTCGGCAATGCCTTCGGCGGAGGAGGCTCCCGGAAGCTGAATGACCTTGTCGTGGCCGTTGGATGACGGCGGGCCGGCCGAAACCACCGGCGCCGGAATTACGAGTGCTGCGAGGGCTACGAGTCCCACTGCGGCAGCACGGCGAACTGTTTTTCCTGAATCCACATTTTTGTAGCGCATGATGACGCTCTCTCCAGATCGGGCTTTCCGCGCGAGCTGACCGAGTACGGGAGCTCCGCACGATGGTTCTTCAAGTTTAGGCACCGCCGCAAAGGGTTGCCAGAGTGCCCGCGGGCCGGCGGGCGCCGGCTGTCTCCCCCCGGCGCGTACGCGGGCCCGTCCGGCTCTGATTTTACGAGTGCGGCTGCGTCGGCAAGGTGAGGATTTCGGCTCCGTCGTTGGTGATGGCGATCGTGTGCTCACTGTGTGCTGTCCGGCAGCCTGTCGCACTTCGGAGCGTCCACCCGTCGGCGTCGGTGATGAGGTCAGCGGTGTCGGCCATGACCCACGGCTCCAGTGCGAGCAGCAGCCCGGGGCGCAGTTTGAATCCACGGCCTGGCCGTCCGGTGTTCGGAATGTGCGGGTCCTGGTGCATCGTCGATCCGATGCCATGACCCCCGAACTCGGTGTTGATCGCGTACCCCGCTTCACTGAGGACCGAGCCGATGACATGGGAGATGTCGCCGATGCGGGCCCCGGGTCCGGCAGCGGCTATCCCTGCGTTCAATGCGCGCTCGGTCGCGCTGATCATCGCGGCGCTCTCCGGGGGCTTTGAGTCGCCCACGATGAAGCTGATGGCAGAGTCTGCAGCGACTCCTCCTTTGGAAACGGCGAGGTCGAGCGTCAGCAGGTCGCCGTCGGCAAGTGTGTAGTCGTGCGGCAGTCCGTGGAGCACGGCGTCGTTGACGGCCGTGCAGATGTAGTGTCCGAACGGCCCGCGTCCGAAGGATGGCTCGTAGTCGACGTAGCAGGACTGCGCTCCAGCCTCGACGATCATGGTCGCGGCCCATCGGTCGACGTCCAGAAGGTTCGTGCCGACCGTGCTGCGGCTCCTCAGCGTCTGCAGGATGTCAGCGACCAGGGCGCCTGTCTCTTTTGCCCGGGCCAGTTCGGCCGGGTTCAGAATCTCGATCATGCGGCGCCTGTCTCACGGATCCAATAACTATCCCGGCCATATTATCCCGGTACTACAATTGGAGCCATGGTCAGGTTGCCGCTCACACCCCCAGAAGTCGAGCGCGGACAGCGGCTCGGTGCCCTGTTGCGTCGCGCCAGGGGCGAGCGCTCGATGCTCGAAATCGCGCTCGATGCACGTGTGTCGCCGGAGACCCTTCGGAAGATCGAGTCCGGCCGCGTGGCGACCCCTGCCTTCCCGACCATCGCTGCGATCGCCGATGTCGTCGGACTCTCCCTCGATGCGGTCTGGGCCGAGATCAACCAGGCCAAACGTGGGGTTGAACCGAGCAGGCCTGACCACAATGCACCTGACCGGCTGGCCTCGTGAGAGGGACCGGCAGGCCGTAAAGAAGCGGCCAGGCACCACCGGAAGCGATAGATTGGCTGACATGACTGAAGCCCCCTCCGCCACTGATGCCGGCCGCCGCACGATCCTGGTCCTCAACGGGCCCAACCTGAATCTTCTGGGAACGCGGGAGCCGGAGAAGTACGGCACGGCAACCCTGGCCGATGTCGAACAGCTCGCCAAAGACGCCGGCGCGGCGCACGGCGTGGAGATTGAATGCTTCCAGTCCAACCACGAGGGCGCACTGGTTGACGCCATCCACGCGGCGCGGGGCAAGGCGATCGGCATCGTCCTTAACGCCGGCGCCTACACGCATACCTCGGTTGCCATCCGCGATGCCATCTCTGCGGTGCAGGTGCCGGCGGTGGAGGTTCACATCACCAACGTGCACGCGCGCGAAGAATTCCGGCACCACTCGTACCTGTCGGACATCAGCAAGGCCGTGATCGCCGGCGCCGGCGTCATGGGCTACCGGTTCGCCGTCGAATACCTCGCCGAACTGAACGCCGGCAGGGCCTGAGATGCCATCCCCCAGCACGGGGAAGGCAGGCACGGCCGACTGGTACCGGAATTTCGGCACCATCGACGCCCCGGCCTCCTCGCCGTGCTATGCCGAATGGTCGGTGGGAATCGCGGGCGATCCTGAACTGATCGCGCGCATCGAGCAGTTGCCGCACACCAAGCGCCAGCCCCTGCTGATCCTGGCCGCCGCGCGGTTTCTCGGTGCGCAGATCGCCCCGTACGGCGAATTCCGCGAGTTCCTGCTGGCGCGCTGGGACGATGTTGCCCGGATCGTGCTCTCCCGCGCGACGCAGACCAACGAGGCAGGCCGCTGCGCCACACTCCTGCCGTCCCTCGCCGCCATCGCCGGCTCAACGGGCCGCCCGCTTGCCTTGATCGAGGTGGGTGCCTCTGCCGGGCTGGCGTTGTATCCGGACAGGTACGCGTACGAATACGACGACGGCTCCTCCGTCACGCGGCTGGCTCCGCGAGCAGGCGAAGCCGCTCCGGCCCCGGCAGGCGGACCGCCCGTCCTTCAGTGCACAGTGGCGGGCCGGGTGCCGCTCCCCGCGGAGCTTCCCGAGGTGGTGTGGCGGGCCGGCATCGACCTGAATCCGCTCGACATCAGCAATCCCGACGACGTCGCCTGGCTGGAGGCCCTCATCTGGCCGGAGCAGGACTTCCGCCGCGAGCGGCTGCGCCGGGCCATCGCCATCGCACAGCAGGATCCGCCGCTGCTAGTGGCCGGTGACCTGAACGAACAGCTGGTGTCACTGGCCGGACAGGCGCCGCCTGACGCGGTCCTCGTGGTGTTCCACAGTGCCGTGATGGCCTACCTGGACTCCTCCCAGCGGAACGCCTTCCGCTCCACCATGGCCACGCTTGCCGCCGAGCGCGGCTGCCACTGGCTGTCCAACGAGGGCCACACGGTGCTCGCGCAGGCAGACGGCTCGGTGGTGGTACCGGAGATGGACGACGCACGGCTGAAGGGCCGCTTCCTCCTGGTCCAGGACGGCGTCCCCGTGGGCATCGCCGGTCCCCACGGCCAAAGCCTGGAGTGGCTCTAGGCACTGCTGCTTCTATGGCCCGCTACCTCTAAAAGCGTGCTACTTCTGGATGCACTGCCCGGACGAAACGGCACTGCTCAGGCCCGGGGCCTGCGCAGCGACCGGACCGAGGTCGTCCATGGTGATGGCAAAGCCCATGTCCGCGTCCGAGGTGGCCTTCGCGAAGATCACACCGGCCACCTGGCCTTCGGTGGTCAGGAGCGGCCCGCCCGAGTTGCCCGGCTGGACGTCGCCGGCCAGCCGGTAGACGTCTTCGGCCGCAGCGTTGCTGCCGTAGATGTCCGGCACCATGACGGTGGCGATGTCCTGCACTGTCGCCGGTTTGGACTGGAACGGGCCGCCGTGGGGGTAGCCGGCGAACGCTGCCGAACTGCCGGCAGGCAGGTCCGCACTCAGCTGCAGCGGGGATGACGGCAGACCGTCGACAGCCAGGACTGCGAGGTCATGCTGGCTGTCGAAGTAGACCACCCGGCCGGGCATGGCTCCAGCATCGGGAATCTCCACCACGGGCTGCGACACGCCCGCCACCACGTGGGCGTTGGTCACAACGCGCCCCGGCGAAACCACAAAGCCGCTTCCGGTCTGGTTCTGCCCGCATTCGTAGGCCGTGCCCGCAATTTTCAGGACCGACTCCGCTGCCCGGTTCAGGGCCGGGGTGTCCGTGCTCGCGTTTGGAATGGCCACCTGGCGGCCTTGGCCGAGCCCCGCGATGAGCGTGGGAATGCCGTCACCGATCACGGTGGAGCGCAGCTGCGCCACGGCGGCCTTCACCGGCACGGGAGTGAGGCCGTCGATGAAGCGGATGACCTTGGACTCGGCCAGTTGCTGGGACACGAAGGGGACACCCAGCGCGCTGATGCTGAAGGACAGCATCGACATGACCAGCGCCGCCACCACCACGTTGACGCCGCCGCCGATCACGCGGTCCATGGCCCGCAGCGGCTGGATCCGCACGGCGCTGCGGATTTTGCGGCCGATCATGGTTCCCAGCGCGTGTCCCAGGACAATCAGCACGACGGCGGCGGCCACAATCGCGGTGAGCCTCCAGCCGCTGTCCTCAACAAGGTTGCTGACAATGGGCACCGAGACGAACGCGGCCAGGGCGCCGACAATAAATCCGGCGATGCCGCCCAGCGTCACCAGGAAGCCGTTGCGCAGGCCGTAGATCAGGTAGGACAAAAGCGTCAGGATCAAGGCCAGGTCCAGGATGGTCAAGCCGAACACACGGGCTCCTCACAAAAACAGGTAAGCCCCAATTCTAGTGGTGAACCCTGACAGTTTCCCGACGACAGACCGCCGCCCCGCGCACTCCGCAGAGCACTTCGCAGCCCTCACGGCGTCAGCGGAACCGCCGTCATGCGCGTCGCTCGACGGCTCCGCGACGGCCTCGAAGGCCCCGTTTCAGGCGTTTCAGCTGCCAAGTACGTCACAGAACGTTGAAAATTCTGAAACAATGGCTGAAGCGCCCCAGCCGACACATTTACTCAGGAGATTTCATGGACATCGAGGTATTGCGCCGCGCACCCCTATTTGCCACGCTCGACGACGAAGCATTCCGTCTGCTCACGGACGAACTGACCGAGGTGGATCTGTCACGCGGAGCATCGGTTTTCCGTGAAGGCGACCAGGGTGATCAGCTCTACTTCATCGTCTCCGGCAAGGTGAAGCTCGGCCGCACTTCCCCGGACGGACGCGAGTCCCTGCTGGCCATCCTCGGCCCGGGCGAGCTCTTCGGCGAAATGGCACTGTTCGACCCCAGCCCCCGCACGGCCACGGCAACCGCCGTCTCCGAGACCCGCCTCGCCGGCCTGAAGAACGAAAGCCTGAACTCGCTCCTCCGGACCCGTCCGGAAGTTTCGGCCCAGCTCCTGCAGGCCCTGGCCCGCCGCCTGCGCCGCACCAACGACTCCCTGTCCGACCTCGTGTTCTCCGATGTCCCGGGCCGCGTGGCCAAGGCACTGCTGGACCTGGCAGACCGCTTCGGCCGGCCGGCAACCGACGGCGTCCTGGTGGCCCACGAGCTCACGCAGGAGGAACTGGCCCAACTGGTGGGCGCCTCCCGTGAAACCGTGAACAAGGCCCTGGCCGAATTCGTGCAGCGAGGCTGGCTCCGCCTGGAAGCCCGCGCCGTCGTGATCCTGGACATGCAGCGCCTCCGCCAGCGCTCCCGCTAAATATTATTCAACAGCTCCATATGGACGAAGGCCGGCCTCCAGGAATCGGAGCCGGCCTTCTCTGTCGGTGGTAGTGAGGGAGCTGCGGACCTAGCGCTCGCGCTGGGGCTCTCCCGCGACGGTCTTTGCTGCCTCGACTTCGAGCATGAGCTTCCCGTCTTCTTCGACCAGCTTCGGCTGGTAGACGTGGGGCTTCCGCTTGTAGCTCAGGTAGGCGATGCAGCCGTTGGCCGCCGCCATTTTTTCGAGCATGATCTCCGAGCCGGGCACAAGCAGTTGTCCGAGGGCCAGGCCCACAGTGTTTTCCTGGCCTACTTCGTCGCCCAGGGCAGTGGTGTCGCGTTCGGCGATGACCTTGCTGGCGCAGACCCAGCGGCCCCACACTCCCTTGCCTTCCAGCAGCGTGGGCTGCTGGTTCACGGGCACCGTGGCAGCAAAGTAGCGGGTGTTGAACCGGCGGTGGGCGAAGTCGGGGCTGAGCCAGTTGACCAGCGGCTTGAGCAGGTCGGTGCGGATGGAGAGCCCCCGCTTGGCCAGGACGTCCGGGAAGGATTTCTCCTGCTCGGCGACAGCCACCCTGGCTTTCATCCATTCCGACGTGGAAGTGGCTTCCACCGTGGTGGACAGGTCCGGGCCGGCCAGCAGCACCCCGGTCTCTTCAAACAGTTCGCGGATGGCGCCCACCACGTGGCGGCGAGCAAGCCCGACGTCGTCTGTTCCCATCTGTTCCGCCCAATGCTGGGCTGAGGGGCCGAGCCAGCCGACGGCGTCGTCGTCGGACGCATCCAGGGAACCGCCGGGAAAGGCGAGCACACCGAGCGGGGAAGAACCCGGACGGTAGCCCAACCAGGTCTCCAATCCGGTGGGAGAGTCGCGAAGCAGGACGACCGAGGACGCGAGGCGGGCGGCGCGCGGGGTCCGCTCGCCGTGTTCGACCCAGCTTTGTGCTGCCCCCTCGAGATCCGGGGGCAGCACAAACAGGCGGCGGGCTAACTGGGGCAAGGGAAGTGACCGGCCTTAGCTAAATTCGGCGATCAGTTCGACCTCGACCGGCGAGTCCAGCGGCAGGACCGACACGCCGACGGCGGAACGGGCGTGCTGGCCGGCGTCGCCCAGGACCTGGCCCAGGAGCTCGGAAGCACCGTTGATGACGCCCGGCTGCCCGGTGAAGGACGGATCCGAGGAAACAAAACCGACAACCTTGACGATTCTGGTGATGCGGTCGAGGTCGCCGATTACGCTCTTGACCGCCGCGAGGGCGTTCACGGCGCAGACCGCAGCGAAACGCTTGGCGTCTTCGGGGGACACAGTCGGTTCGTCCGCGAAGCCTTCGCTGCCCGTGGACACCTTGCCCGTGGCTTCGAGTTTGCCGTTAATAAATGGCAACTGGCCGGAGGTGTAAACATGGCTGCCCGAGATGACGGCCGGCACGTAGGCAGCCACCGGGGCGGCGACCTCCGGGAGGGCCAATCCCAGCTCCGCCAGCCGCTGTTCGACGGCGGAAGCCGGTGCTCCGTTTTCTGCGCCGGAGACGCGGTTTTCGGCCTGTGCCGGGGTTTCCGGCGCCGTGCCTGCAGGGCTTGTCATAACTACTGCTTCTCCCTCTTGAGGTAGGCAACAAGACCGTTGCCGTCAGGTCCCGGGACTACCTGGACGAGCTCCCAGCCGTCCTCTCCCCACTGGTCCAGAATCTGCTTCGTGGCGTGAATAATGAGCGGAATCGTGGCGTACTCCCATTTGGTCATGAGCTAAAGCCTAGTCCTTGCCGGTAAAGTGGAAAACATGGCGACTGGTAAGAACCCTCTATTCGATACAGCCACCACCCTCGGAAAGATCCTTGCTTTCCTTGGCGTGAGCGCGATTTGTGGTGTCCTGGTAGCGGGCCTGCTGGTCCCGGCGGCTGCTGTTTCCGGCAGCACAGCCAGCGGTTCCATCGAGTTCTTCGACACGCTCCCGGCAGAGCTGCAGGTGGACCCGCCCAGCCAGTCCACCAAGATCCTTGCCGCTGACGGCAGCCTGATCGCCAACCTCTACGCGGAAAACCGGACCCGCGTTTCACTGGACCAGATGTCGCCGTTCATCAAGGACGCAGTGATCGCCATCGAGGACAGCCGTTTCTATGAGCACGGCGGCGTGGACACCACCGGCATCATGCGTGCCTTGGTCAGCACGGCCCGCGGCAACAAGCAGGGCGCGTCAACCATCACGCAGCAGTACGTGAACAACGTCATCAACGCCTCGCTGGAGGCTGAGGGCAACACCGAGGACATCAAGCTCAACGGCGTCAACAAGGGCGTGGGTGACAAGCTTCGCGAGATGAAGCTGGCCATCGCACTGGAGAAGAAGTTCACCAAGGAGCAGATCCTCGAGGGCTACCTCAACATTGTGTTCTTCAACCGGGACGCCTACGGCATCGAAGCCGCGTCCAAGTTCTTCTTCAGCACCACCGCGAAGGACCTCACCCTTCCGCAGGCGGCCCTGCTGGCCGGCGTGGTGAACAGCCCGTCGTTCTATGACCCCATCAACAACCCGGAAAACGCGAAGAACCGCCGCGACCAGGTGCTGAATGCCATGTACACCCAGGGCAAGATCAACCAGGCCGACTACGAGGCCGCGGTTGCAACGCCGGTGGAAACCAAGGTCACGCCCGCCCGCCAGGGTTGTGCCTACGCCTCAACTGCGCCGTATTTCTGTGACTACGTCCTGCACCTGCTGCTGAACGATCCGGCTTACGGTGCCGATGCCACAGAACGTGAGCGGACGGTCTTCCGCGGCGGCCTGACCATCACCACCACCCTTGACCCCAACGCCCAGAGCGTGGCCCAGGCCCAGGTGGACGCCTCCGCCGGAGCCAACCCGGACAAGTGGGGTGCTGCAGTCGTCTCGGTCCAGCCGAACACCGGCAAGATCACCAACATGGCGCAGAACACGGTGTGGTTCGCCGGCGACGGCAAGTTCGACAGCCAGCTGAACTTCAGCGTTGACCAGTACGACGCCAACGGCAACGACCTCAACGGCCTCGGCGGTGCACAGCCGGGTTCAACGATGAAGCCTTTCACCTTCGCGGAATGGCTCAACGAGGGCAACTCGATGAACACCATCCTGAACGGCGCGGTTCGCCGCTATCCGCAAAGCTTCCCGTGGAGGAACACCTGCCAGACGCCGACTGTCGGTTGGTATGACAGCACCAACGGTGACTCCACAGACCTGCAGAACGCGGAGCCGGGGTATTACCGTTCCATGACCGTCCTCGACGGGCTGGCAAACTCGATCAACACCATGACGTTTGCCACGGCTTCCAAAGTTGACCTGTGCGGAATCCAGAAGGTCGTGGACGCCGTCGGGCTCCACGAAGGCCTTCCGCAGCGGGACGACGCCGGGAAGATCATCAACCCGACGCCGCCCATCACCATGACAACCCTGGGTAACCTCCTGGGTTCCAGGCAGACGTCGCCGCTGGCGATGGCAAGCGCCTTCGCCACCTTCTCGAATGACGGCAAATACTGCGCGCCCATCGCCATCACCTCCGTGAAGGACCAGACCGGAGCGCAGCTGCCCGCCCAGACCACGAATTGCCGGGATGCCCTGAAACCGGATGTTGCCCGCGGCGTGAACTACGCCCTGCAGGAAGTCCTCAACCGGGGATCCGGCTCGCTGATCCAGCCGCGGATCTCCACGAAGACCAACTTCCCGATCGCCGCAAAGACCGGTACGTCCAACAACAACGGATCGACCTGGGTGGTGGGCCACACCACCGGCCTGGCCACCGCCGCGTGGTTCGGTGATGCCCTCGGCACCCAGCAGCGGGCAGGCCAGAACGTCACGGTCAACGGCAAGTTCTACACGGGGATCGACGGCTACATGATCGCCGGCCCGATGTTCTCCAACTTCATGTCCCAGGTGGCTCCCGCGTACGGCACCAACCCGTTCACCGCCCCGCCGTCCAACATGATCAGCGGGACACCCACGCGCCAGACCACGCCGTCGACTCAGAACTCATCACCCGCCCCGGCGCCGTCCTCCCCCGCGCCGGCGCCCAGCGGTAACAAGAGCAACGGCAACAACGGAAATGGCAACGGGTAAGCACCGGTGGCCGTCGCAACGACTTTGGCAGGCCGCGCCCGAAGCATCGGGCGCGGCCTTGCCGTAACAGCAGCGGCCAGTGCTGCAGCAGGCATGGCCGCAGCCGGCTACGGCCTGTGGGAGAAGAACCAGTTCATCCTCCGCGAGGAACTCCTGCCCATCCTTCCGGCGGGTTACGGTCCATTCCGGATCCTGCACCTGAGCGACATCCACTTTGTCCCCGGACAGCAGCGGAAGGCCCGGTGGCTGTCCTCGCTGGCTGAGCTGGAACCGGACCTTGTGGTGAACACCGGGGACAACCTCAGCCACGCCAAGGCGGTCGATCCGCTGCTGACGGCGCTGGACCCGCTGATGCAGTTTCCGGGCGTGTTCGTTCCCGGCTCC
Source organism: Arthrobacter sp. ISL-72 (assembly GCF_018613755.1). Lineage (GTDB taxonomy): Bacteria > Actinomycetota > Actinomycetes > Actinomycetales > Micrococcaceae > Arthrobacter. The sequence goes on along the minus strand of NZ_JAGGPP010000014.1, from coordinate 18,515 downwards.
AATGACTACTTCGCGCCCACCCTGAAGAATCCAGCGTCCTACTTCCTCGGACCCTCCAAGGCCCGCGATAACCCGGTGGAACTGGACTGGCCTCGGCTTCGCTCCCATTTCGGCATGTCCGGCTGGGTGGACCTGACCAACCGCCACCAGTCCGTGGTGCTGAACGGCCTGCGCTTCGATTTTTCCGGCGTGGACGATCCCCACCTGGGCCTGGAACGCTATGCCGGCTGGCCGCGCGGGACCAGGGGGCAGGACACCACGCCGCACCTGAAGGTGGCAGTCACCCACGCCCCCTACCAGCGCGTCCTGGACCATTTCACCGAGGACGGTGCGGACCTCCTGCTCGCCGGCCACACCCACGGCGGCCAGATCTGCCTTCCCGGATACGGTGCCCTGGTATCCAACTGTGACCTTCCCACCTGGCGCGCCAAGGGACTCAACAACTGGCAGAGCAACGGAAGCACGACGCCGGTGAACGTGTCAGGCGGCATCGGCACTTCGCGCTTCGCCCCGGTGCGCATCGCCTGCCGGCCCGAGGCCGTGCTCCTGACTCTGACGGAGAGCTGAGCAGGGCCTCAATACCCCGCTGAATCCTGTGAACGGCGTCACTCCATGGCATAAGGTAGTTGCTAGAGGAAACTACATTCGTTTTAGAGCGTGAGAAGCGGGCATGGCCAAGCAGACGTCATTTTTCAGATCCATCAGCCGTTTATACCCTCACGTCAGGCCCATCCTCCCCCGGCTCCTGCTGGGGCTGATCTCCGCCCTCCTGGCGAGCGTCGTCGCGCTGACCATCCCGCAGGTTCTCCGCGTCCTGGTCAACGAATCGCTCCGTCCCGGCGGTGCCACCGAAGCGGTCTGGAACGCATCCCTGGTCATCCTGGCCCTGGGCATCGCCGAGGCCGGACTTGTTGCCCTTCGCCGCCAATTCGTCATTAACCCTGCCACCACCGTGGAAACGCGGATGCGCGTATCGCTCTACGGACATCTCCAGGACCTGACGGTCTCCTTCCATGACCGCTGGGGATCCGGGCAGCTGCTCTCCAGGGCCATGACGGACCTGAACTTCCTCCGGCGCTGGATGGCCTTCGGCGCCATCATGCTGGTGGTGACCACCCTGACGGTGGTGATCGGCGTCGTCGTGATGTTTTCCATGAGCTGGCAGCTGGCCCTGATCTTCCTCGCCGCCGCGGTGCCCATCATGGCCTACGGATTCCGGTTCCGGACCCGTTTCAGCAAGGTGGCCCGGCGCAGCCAGGACCAGGCCGGCGACCTCGCCACCACCGTTGAGGAATCGGTCCACGGAATCCGCGTCCTCAAGGCATTCGGCCGCAGCCGCGAAGCCCTGGAAAGTTTCAACGAGCAGGCCGAGGAACTCCGCCAGACCGAAATTGCCAAGGCCCGCCACCAGGCAACGTTCAGCATGGTGGTCACGCTCCTGCCCGAACTCGCCCTTGGCGCGGCACTGGTGGTGGGCATCATGCTGGCAGCCGGCGGACAGCTGAGCATCGGTTCCCTGGTGGCCTTTTTCGCCACCGCCGCCGTCATCGCCGCCCCCGTGGAATTCAGCGGAATGCTGCTGGCCATGGCACTGACCGCCAAAAATGCGGTGGACCGTCACTTCGAAGTCATGGACACGGCCAACACCATCACCAGCCCGGAGAAGCCACGGACACCCGCACAGCTCAAGGGCGCGCTCAGCTTCAACGCAGCCACATTCGCGTTCGATGACGCCCCGGACAAGCCGATCCTCAGGGAAGTCAGCCTCGACATCCGCCCCGGCGAGACCATGGCCCTCGTCGGCATCACCGGCAGCGGCAAGAGCGCGCTCCTGCAGCTGGTCCCCCGCCTCTACGACGTCACCACCGGCTCCATCACAATCGACGGCGTCGACCTGCGCGAGTTCCCCGTGGAGGAACTGCGCACGGTGGTGGGGGTGGCCTTCGAAGACACCACCCTGTTCTCCAGTTCCGTCCGCGACAACGTCCTGCTCGGTGCGAGGGAGCGGAGCCAGGAAACCTTGGAGGAAGCCCTCGATGTGGCCCAGGCGCACTTTGCCTACTCCCTGCCGGACGGCGTGGACACGCTGATCGGCGAGGAAGGCCTCAGCCTTTCCGGCGGGCAGCGGCAGCGGATCGCCCTGGCCCGGGCCATCGCCGCCAAGCCCACGGTGCTTGTGATGGATGATCCGCTGTCCGCCCTGGACGTCAACACCGAAGAACTCGTGGAAGCCCGGCTGCGCGAGGTCCTCGCCGAGACCACCACCCTGATCGTCGCCCACCGGCCCTCCACCGTGGCCCTGGCGGACCGGGTGGCGCTGCTCGAGGACGGCCGGATCGCCGCGGTCGGCACACACTCGGAACTGCTGGCTCACAACGAGCACTACCGCTATGTGATCGCCAGCCTGGAAACGGAACCCCGGGACCTCGATTCCGAACTGTCAGAGCTTGAAGAACAGGCGGACGCCCACGCCGAGGAAGTTTCCCGATGAGCACCGCAACGTTCGGCACCGCCAACGAGGACAACGCCCACCTGAGCAAGACCGAAAGCAAAGCCGTACGACGCCGGTCGCTCGCCTTGCTGGGGTCGCTGATCCGGCCCGTCCGGTTCAGGTTCTGGCTGACCATCGCCATGGTGGTCCTCTCACAGGCGGCCCGGGTAGCCGGCCCGGCGCTGATCGCCTTCGGCATCGACCACGCCCTTCCGGCCCTTCGGGCCGGGGACAACCTGCCCCTGGTGCTCACCGGCGTCGGTTACGTCGCGGCGTCGGTTGCCACGGCGGGCCTCACCGCCCTGTACGTGACATCGACGGCCAAACTGAGCCAGTCGATGCTGCTGGACCTTCGGGTGCGCGTTTTCCGGCACACGCAGCGGCTCAGCCTCGAGTTTCACGAGAAATACACCTCCGGCCGGATAATCGCCCGCCAGACCTCGGACCTGGAAGCGCTGCGTGAACTGTTGGACTCGGGCGTCAGCTCGCTGGCCTCCGGGATGCTTTTTATGGTGTTCACCGCTGTCACGGTGTTCGCCCTGGACTGGCGCAGCGGGCTTATTGTGCTGGCCGCAGGCGTTCCCATGTACTTCCTGGCCCGCTGGTACCAGAAGCACTCGCAGGTCGCCTTCCGCGAATCCCGGGTGGTGTCGGCCAGCCTGATCGTGCATTTCGTGGAAACCATGACAGGCATCCGGGCAGTCAAGGCCTTCCGCAAGGAGCGGGAAAACGCCGAACGGTACGGCGAACTGGCCGAGGACTACCGCAAGGCGACGGTCCGGTCCATCAACCTCAACGGCGTCTTCCAGCCCGGGCTCGTGCTGATCGGCAACGTCTGCGTCGCCGTTGTGCTCCTCTTCGGCGGCTTCCGGGTGCTCAGCGGAGACCTCGCGGTGGGGGTGCTGCTGGCCCTGATCCTGTCCACCAAGCGCTTCTTCCAGCCGGTGGACCAGATGGCCATGTTCTACAACTCCTTCCAAAGCGCCCAGGCAGCCTTGGAGAAGGTCTCGGGGCTGCTGGAGGAGATCCCCACCGTGCGGCCGCCTAGGAACCCCGTGGCGCTCCCTGAAGCCCGCGGCACCATCAACTTCAACGGCGTGGAATTCCGGTACGGCGACGGCCCCGTCATCATTCCGAAGCTGGACCTGCACATTCCGGCCGGCCAGATCGTCGCCCTGGTGGGCCGGACCGGTGCTGGCAAGTCCACGCTGGCCAAGCTGATCGCCCGCTTCTACGACGTGTCCGAGGGGTCCGTCACGCTGGACGACGTCGACCTGCGGAACCTCACCACGCATGACCTGCGGCGGAACGTGGTGATGGTGACCCAGGAGGCCTTCCTGTTCAGCGGGTCCGTGGCGGACAACATTGCCCTGGGGCGTCCGGAAGCCACCCGCGAAGAGATCGAGGAGGCGGCCCGGGCCGTCGGGGCCCACGAGTTCATCATGGAACTGCCCGAAGGCTTCGACACGGACGTGAACAAGCGCGGCGGCCGCGTCTCGGCCGGCCAGCGCCAGCTCATCAGCTTTGCCCGCGCCTTCCTGGCCCGCCCCGCTGTGCTCATCCTCGACGAGGCCACGTCCTCGCTGGACATCCCCTCCGAACGCCTGGTCCAGAGCGGGCTCGCCGGCCTGATGGAGGCCGTATCGGGGCACGACGACGGACGCACGGCGCTGATCATCGCCCACCGCCTGTCAACGGTCGAGACAGCGGACCGCGTCCTGGTGGTCCACGACGGACAGGTGGTGGAGGACGGCACCCCGGAGGAGCTCATCGGCGGCGGCGGGCGGTTTGCCCAGCTGCACGGGGCCTGGAAAGACTCGCTCGTGTAGGCCTGCAGAGCCGTCCGGCATGTACCCCGGAGAGCCGATTTCACATCCGGGGCAAGCATCCGCTATTCTTGTAAAGTTGCTTTTGCAGCGGATCGGGATGTAGCGCAGCTTGGTAGCGCGCTTCGTTCGGGACGAAGAGGTCGCAGGTTCAAATCCTGTCATCCCGACCAAAAAGTAAGAGGGTCTTCCATTCGGAAGGCCCTCTTTGCTTATGTCCCGGACGTGCCTGCAGCGTTCAGAGGTTCCTGAAGGTGCTGCTTTGCGTCGACTGGCCGGGCACCTCGTTTGGTCCAAAAAATAGCTCCGGGACATGGTTCGCACATGTCCCGGAGCCTGGATCCCTTGCGGGAAGTACCTCAACTGTTTACATCGGATCCGGCCAGTTCCCGATGAAAGCCGGAACAGCCATGGGGTCCGGCCAGTTTCCAATGGCCTGCATGGGATCGGGCCAGTTGCCGATCGCAATAGTGCTGCCCAGCTGATCCGCCCAGTTGCCGACAGGACTGGCAGACAACACTGCCGGAGCTGCGGCTGAAAACGCCAGTGCGCCTGCCAAAGCGGCGGCGGCTGCGATCTTCTTCAACATTAGGATTCCTCAATACGAGTCGGATTCGTTACAAAGTCAGCACTGCCCTTGTTGACATACATTGTAAAATGTTTTCCACAGAGACTGTCAAGCATTTGGTACAACGACTGTCCGGAATTGGAGGAAAACCCGTGGGAAACGGATTCGGGGAGAAGCTCCGCGCCGAACGACTCGAACGTGGGTTGACGCAAGCAGAACTTGGAAGGGACCTCTATTCTCCCAGTTACATCTCCCTCTTGGAAACAGGCCGGCGTGAACCAACCGCGGACGTTATTGAAGAGTTAGCACGCCGGCTCGAGCTGGCACCCAAGGCGCTGGAAGCCTGGAGCCAGCCCATCTCGGTCAGCGACGCCGAGTACGTACTCGCCGGGCTCTATGCCCGCCAGGCGTGGGACCTCCGGGACTATCCCCTCGCAGCCGCCCACGCCGCCACGGCAGCCCAGATTGCCCTAGAAGGAAAGAACACCAGCGCCTGGTGGAACATGACCTACATGCAGGCGGAATGCCTCATGAAGCAGGGCCAGCTGCAGGAATGCCAGAACATCATGCTGCACCTCCTCGAACACCCCATGGCCACCGAGTCCGCCGGCCTGGGCGTGCGGGCCCGGCAGATGCTTGCCGCGGTGTGCCACGGCCAGGGCCAGCTGGCCACCGCCGTCGAGCATGCGCAGAAGGCCGTGGAACTGTGCTCGCAACTGCCGAAGGGCTCAACGCTGATCATCGGCGCCCTGCGGGCGCTGATCGGCGCCTTGGCGGAAAGCGGGCGGCTGGACGAAGCCTGGACCTACTGCCAGGCCATGAACGACCAGATGGACGATCAATCCATCTCGCAGCTCGCAGGCGAAGTGGCCTGGGTGATAGGGAACGTTGCCTTCATGCGGCATGACTACCCGGAAGGCATCAAGCACCACGAGCGCGCGGCCAAGCTGCTCTCGCCGGCCAACGACATTGAACTCTGGGCCCGCTTCAACAAGGCCTCCGCCGCAGTCCGGCTCTCCTCCGGCATCGTGGAGCCGGAAACCCTCTCGGCGATCGAGCGTGCCGAGCTGGCCCTGTCCATCGTGGGCGGCAACAAGACGGACCAATTGGAAGTGGCGTTCATCCGTGCGCGCTGGCTGTACCTCACAGGTGACATCCCCGCTGCCGTCGCGAAACTCCGCGAGATCCACGCCGAGCGGAAGGACCTCGCCCGGCACGTGGCCGGCGAAGTATCACTCCTGCTGGGAAAGTCGCTTAAGGCTGCCGGGGAATCCGACGAAGCACTGGTGCTCCTCGAGGAGGCGCAGCAGGAATTCAGCGCAGCCGGCGCCTCGGACCGGGTGCAGCAGGCCATGGACGCCGTACTGGAGATCAAACTCGCCCAGCGGCGCGCCGCCGCGGCCGAAGCCGCGGCAGAGGCCAGCTAGACGAACTTCACCTAAACAAACTTCAGCCCGGTGAGCTTTTCATAGGCCTCAACGTAGCGGCCGCGCGTGCGGCTCACCACGTCCTCCGGCAGGGCCGGCGGAGGCACGTCCGATTCCCGGTCCCAGCCGGATTCTGCGGAAGTCAGCCAGTCACGGACATACTGCTTGTCATAGGACGGCTGGGCCCTGCCGGGCTCATAAGTAGCCGCGTCCCAGAAGCGCGAGGAATCCGGCGTGAGGACCTCATCGCCCAGGGTGATGGACCCGGAGACGGCGTCGTAGCCAAACTCCACCTTGGTGTCAGCAAGGATGATGCCCCGCTCCCGGGCGGTCTCTTCCGCCGTCGTGTAGATCTTCAGCGTCAGCTCGCTGAGCCGGGCAGCGATATCGTCGCCGACCATGGCCACCACGGCGTCGTACGTGATGTTTTCGTCGTGCTCTCCCACTTCCGCCTTGGCGGACGGTGTGAAGATGGCGTGCTCCAGGCGTGAACCGTCCACCAGTCCCTCCGGCAGCGGGATCTCACAGACGGTCCCGGACTGCCGGTACTCCAGCAGGCCGGAGCCGGTGAGGTAGCCGCGGGCGATGCATTCCACCGGGAACATTTCGAGCTTCTTGCAGATCATGGCCCGGCCCGCGACCGCCGAGGGGACACCGTCCTCCACAGTGGATGCCAGCACGTGGTGGTCCACGTCCAGTTGGTCGAACCACCAGAGGCTCAGCTGCGTTAGAATGCGGCCCTTGTCCGGGATCTCGCTGGAAAGCACATGGTCGTAGGCGCTGATGCGGTCGCTGGCCACCACCAGGACGCACTCCTGGCCGAACTGCTCCGCGAGCGATTCATCCGCGGGGACGTAGAGGTCGCGGACCTTTCCGGAGTAAACGTGGCGCCAGCCCGGCAGGTCCAGCGTTTCGGTGTCCAGTCCCGTTTTGGGGGATTCCAGCGGGGAATTCTCAGTCATGCTACGCCTTCGCCTTCGTCACGGGCAGTGAGCTGGTGGCAGTGGAGGCTACCTTGATCTCACCGCGTGCCGCTTTGCCGCCGATGTCCGTGCGGAACTGTCCGCCTTCGAGCTGAACCAGCTCCACGCCGTCGTACGCCCGTTCGCGTGCCTCCACGAGGTCGGTTCCGAGCGCCACCACGGCGAGTACCCGGCCCCCCGCGGAGACCACCTTGCCTTCCTCGTCCAGCTTGGTGCCGGCGTGGATCACGTGCACGCCTTCCAGCTCTTCCACCTTCTTGAGGCCCCGGATGCGCTCACCGGTGCGCGGAGTGTCCGGGTAGTTTTCGGACGCGACGACGACGGCGACCGCGGTCTCCTTGGACCAGCGCAGCTCTTCCGCCTTGTCCAGTTCGCCCTTGGCTGCTGCGAGGAGCAGGGCACCGAGCGGCGTCTTGAGCCGGGCGAGGACAGCCTGGGTTTCGGGATCGCCGAAGCGGACGTTGAATTCGATGACACGGGTGCCGCGCGAGGTCAGGGCCAGGCCGACAAACAGGACGCCGACGAAAGGAGTGCCGCGGCGGGCCATTTCGTCCACGGTGGGCTGCGCCACCCGGTCGATGACCTCCTGGACCAGGCCTTCAGGGGCCCATTCCAGCGGGGTGTACGCGCCCATGCCGCCGGTGTTGGGGCCTTCGTCGTTGTCGAAGATGCGCTTGAAATCCTGCGCCGGTGACAGGGCAACGGTGTTGCGACCATCGCACAGGACGAACAGGGAAACTTCCGGGCCGTCCAGGAATTCCTCGATCACCACGGTGCCGCCGGCGTCGAAGCAGCTCTGGGCGTGGGCCAGGGCTTCGTCCCGGTTCCTGGTGACCACGACACCCTTGCCTGCGGCCAGGCCGTCGTCCTTGACGACATAGGGGGTGCCGAAGGCGTCCAACGCGTCGGCGGCTTCCTCAATGGTGCCGGCGACGCGGGCCATGGCGGTGGGGACTCCGGCCTCGGCCATGATCTGCTTGGCGAATGCCTTGGAGGCCTCCAGCTGGGCAGCCGCTTTGCTGGGTCCGAACACCGGGATCCCGGCAGCACGGACGGCATCGGAAACACCGGCCGCCAGGGGCGCCTCGGGGCCGACCACCACGAGGTCCACGCCCAGCCGGGTGGCCAGGGCCGCCACAGCATCCGGATCATTGCCGTCAATGGCGTACGTGGGGACCAGCTTTCCGATGCCCGCATTGCCGGGAGCCGCGTGGACTTCGGAAACGTTGGGGTCTGCAAGCAGGGAACGGACAATGGCGTGTTCGCGGCCACCGGGGCCAATGACGAGTACCTTCACAGTCTCCAAGGGTACTTTGTGCACCGGGTCCGCTCCTAAGCCGTGACCTGCTCCGTCAATCCGGACGGCGGGCGGCTACGAACCTCCGGCATGAAGAAGCTCACGAACTGGCTCAAGGGTCCCACGGCGATGGCTGCGCTGGCAGGCGTGGCCGCGGCCGCCGTCGTACTTTCCGTTGCGGAACTGATCGGCGCCTTCTTCACGGCGCGGGCAACGCCGCTCATTGCCGTGGGCTCCACGTTCATCGACTTCACTCCGCCGTGGCTGAAGGACTTTGCCATCGCCACGTTCGGCACCAATGACAAGGCGGCGCTGTTTGCAGGGATGGGGCTGACAGTTCTCCTGCTCGCCTGCGTCCTGGGTGTGGTGGCCTACCGCAAGTGGGCCCTGGGCGTGGCCGGAGTGCTGCTGATGGGCGGGGTCATTGTGGCCAGCGTGGTCACGCGGGCCAGCGTGAAGCCGGTGGACGCCGTTCCCTCGCTGATCGGCACCCTGGCCGGGCTGGTGGTGCTGCGCCTCCTCATCACGCGGCTGTGGCGGATGCGTTCATGGCCCGGCGTCGCCGCGGACGTGGCAGCCAAGGACCCCGAACGACCTGCCACCACGCGGCGCGCGTTTTTCGCCGCCACCGGCATCACGGCGGCGGCCGCTGCCATCGCGGCCACCGGAGGCCGGCTACTCAGCGCGGCGCGGAACAACGTCGCGCAGGCCCGTGAGTCGCTTACCCTTCCTTCGCCGGTCAAGGCAGCTCCGGCCGTCCCTGCAGGAGTGCAGTCCGCCGCGCCTGGCGTCACGCCGTGGATCACGCCCAATAACGAGTTCTACCGGATCGACACCGCCCTGAGCGCGCCGGAGATCAACGCCGAGGAATGGGAGCTCCGGGTCCACGGCCTGGTGGAGCAGGAAGTCACCCTCACCTTCCAGGACCTGCTCGACGCCGAGCTGATCGAGTCCCACGTAACCCTCACCTGCGTGTCGAACCCGGTGGGCGGCAACCTGGCCGGCAACGCCAAATGGCTTGGCTTCCCCCTTCGCGAGGTCCTGAAGATGGCACGCCCCACGGAAGGCGCCGACATGGTCCTGTCCACCTCCCAGGACGGCTTCAGCGCCTCCACACCGCTGGAAGTCCTGCAGGACGACAGGGACGCGATGCTGGCGATCGGCATGAACGGCGAGCCCCTGCCGCTGGAACACGGCTACCCCGTCCGCATGGTGGTCCCGGGTTTGTACGGCTTCGTCTCCGCCACCAAGTGGGTGGTTGACCTCGAAGTCACGCGCTTCGCGGACAGCAAGGCGTACTGGACCGACCGCGGCTGGTCCGAACGCGGCCCCATCAAGACCATGGCCAGGGTGGAGGTGCCCAGGTCCTTTGCCCAGGTCCCGGCCGGAAAGGTCGCGATCGGCGGCACTGCCTGGGCGCAGACCCGGGGCATCACCAAGGTGGAAGTGCAGATCGACAATGGCCCCTGGACCGAAGCGGTGCTGTCCGCGGAAGCGTCAGTGGTGACCTGGCGGCAGTGGTCGTTCGAATGGGATGCCACGCCCGGGCCGCACTACATCAAGGCCCGCGCCACGGACGGCACGGGAGAGGTCCAGACGGAGAAGCGCGCCGATCCTGTGCCCGACGGAGCCTCCGGCTGGCAGTCGGTCATGGTCACGGTGCAGTAGCTGTGGGCCCGGATTGCCGGGGTTTCAGCCGCCGGCAGAATAGACTTTAGCCATGCCACAAAATCCGCATGCCACATTCACAGTGGAGTCCGCCGTCGAACTGGCAGTCGTGGAACGGAGCGGCTTCGTCGAGTCGCGGCACATCGGCTCAGCCGTGGTTCTTGCCGCCGACGGAACGGTGGTCACGCAGCTCGGCGACATCACCACCCCCATCTACGCCCGCTCCTCCTTGAAGCCGCTCCAGGCCCTGGCCGCCATGCAGGCCGGAGTGCCCCTGCGCGGCGCGCAGGTTGCCCTGGCCTGCGCCAGCCATACCGGATCCCTGGACCACATGGACGTGGTGGAGGGAATGCTCAAGGCTGCCGGAGTCAAGGAAGAGCAGCTGCAGTGCCCCGCCGCCTGGCCGCAGGACGAAAACGCGCGGCACTGGCTCATCCGGTCCGAACAGGGCAAGTCCAAGCTCGCGTTCAACTGCTCAGGCAAGCACGCCGCGTTCCTGTGGGCCTGCACGGAGAACGGCTGGGACACCCACAGCTACCTCGAGCCCAACCATCCGATGCAGCAGCGCGTCCGGTCAGCCATCGAGGAGTACTCCGGCGAGCAGATTGCGCACCTGGGCATCGACGGCTGCGGCGCTCCGGTGGCGGCCATCTCCTTGACTGGACTCGCGCGTGCGTACTCGCGGCTGGCCAAGGCCCCGGGCGACAAGAACTCCAATGCCAGGGCAGCCACCATCGCCACGTCCATGCTGGATTACCCGTGGGCCGTCCAAGGCAAGGGTGAGCCCAACACCCTCGTGATGGACGAGCTCGAGATCATCGCCAAGATCGGCGCGGAAGGCGTCCTGGCCATGGCCACCACCACGGGCGTTTCGGTGGCCATCAAGGTGTTGGACGGAAACCTGCGGGCCACCACCCTGGTGGGCCTTACGCTGCTGGCCGCCTCAGGCGCGGTGGACATCCCGGGCGTCGCCAGCGTCCTGGAAAAGGTGGTTGAACCCGTGCTGGGCGGCGGACGGCCCGTGGGCAAGATCCGGCTCGGCCACGCCGTCTCGGCACTCCTGGACTGACATGGCCGTTTCACGTCGACGTATTGACATTGAAGAAGGCCGCGCCGCCCTGGCCGCGTGGCTGGAAGCCGCCGTCCCGGCGTCGGAGGTCCCGGCGTCGGGCGTTCCGCGGGCGGTGACCGCGACGGCGGTGCGCTACTCGCTGGAGGAGGTCACCGCGCGGGCGCCGGGCAATTCCGTGGAGGTGCGCGTCCCGCCGTTCGGCGTCACCCAGTGTGTGGAGGGCCCGCGGCACACGCGCGGCACTCCCCCGAACGTCATAGAGTGCGACGCCGCCACCTGGCTGGCGATGGTCACCGGCCGGCTGAGCTGGGCCGACGCCGTCGCCTCCGGCAACGTAGCCGCCTCAGGCCTGCGGGCCGACCTCTCGGACCTCCTCCCCCTCTGACCAAATCCCCCTCCGCCCCCTTTCCCTCCTCCCCTCCTTCCTCGTCCCCTCCTCCCCTCGTCCCCTCCTCCCCCCGTTCCATTCGAGTTTTTGTCCATATCGAGGGACTTCCGGACGTCCGAAGCCCCATTATCTGGACAAAAACTCCATGCGGGGGCGGGAGACGGGGCGGCTCGGCGCAGGTGCGGGAGTCGGCGGCGGGCGACGGCCGCGGGTGACGGCGGCGGGCGGGCGGCGGCGGGCGGCGGGTTATAGGCGGACACAGCACAGCCCCGCACCGGAGGGCTCCCGGGGCGGGGCTGCGTGAAATGCTGTTTGGGACGTTGCTGTTATTCGTGGTGGATGGCGGCCGAGCTGTGCTCCGGCGGACCTGCGTGGGCGCCGGGCCGGCTCATTTGGAATCCGGGGATGTCCCCGGGGCTCGGGCCGCCGCGGAACTTGGGCGACGGTGCCCCTCCTCCACTGATCCGTTCGAGTTCCTGGTCCTCAAAGTCGTCCTCGACTCCGAGCATAATGGCCGAATCGTGGTTGGTGATTTCGCCTTGGAACGCACGGACCATGACGCTGCGGTCGAACTGGCCCTCCCACTTCGAGACGACAAACGTGGCCACGCAGTTCCCGAGCAGGTTGACCACAACTCGCATGGAATCCATGAGCCGGTCCGCGCCAAGGAGCAGGGCTACGCCGGCAACCGGGAAGATCCCGAGAGCGGCCGCGGTGGCGGACAGTGCAAGGAACGATGATCCTGGCACACCGGCCATACCCTTGGAGGTCAGGAGCAGGACGCCGAGAGCGGCCAGCTGCTGGCCAAGGTCCAGGTGGTGCCCGAAGGCCTGGGCCAGGAAGAGCAGGGAGATCGAGAGGTAGATCGCGGCGCCGTCGAGGTTGAAGGAATAGCCGGTGGGAACCACCAGGCCGGTGGTGGCGCGGGAGCAGCCGGCGTTGGTCAGCTTGGTCATGATGCGCGGCATGACCGCTTCGGTGGAGGCGGTGCCGAGGGCCAGCAGGAACTCTTCACGGGTGTACTTCAGGAAGTGCCAGAGCGGCACCCGGGCGAATCCCCAGGCCACGAGGAACAGCAGCGCGATGAAGACGATGGCCGCGCCGTAGCAGGCAGCGATCAGCATGGCGTAGGTGCTGAGGGTGTCGAGGCCGTACTGGCCGATGATGAACGCCATGGCGCCGAAGGCACCGATCGGCGCAACCTTCATGATCCAGGACATGATCTTGAAGATGAGCTCCAGGACGGTCTCCATCAGGCTGATGACCGGCATGCACCGCTCGCGTCCGATGACCACGATGGCCGCACCGAAGAAGACCGAGAAGAACAGGACCTGAAGCAGGCTGTTGCTGGCGAAGGCGCCGATCACGCTGGTGGGAATGATGTCCAGGATGAAGTGGGCTGCGTCCTTCGGCGGCGTGGTGCCGGTTTTCGCGTTCAGCGCTTCCTGGGACAGGGTGCTGGGATCGATGTTCAGTCCGGCACCGGGCTGGACGATGTTGCCTACGATCAGGCCGAAGACCAGCGCGAAAAGCGTGGCCGCGGTGAAGTAGAGAAGGGCTTTGACTCCGACCCTTCCGACCGCCTTGACGTCGCCTACGGCCGAAATTCCGGTAACGATCACCAGGAAAATCAGCGGCGCGATGATCATCTTGATGAGCTGGATGAATCCGTCACCGAGAGGCCTCAGCTGCGAGCCGAGGTCCGGCCAGAAATGTCCGATAAGAACACCTGCCACGACGGCGATCAGAATTTGGAAGAAGAGCGACCTGTACAGGGGCTTCTTCTTCGACGGCGCCGAACTCGCCTTCAGCGCCGCGGAATCTGGGATCTTCATTGATCTGTACCTATCAATCGGGAACAGCCCCGGAGATCGGGGTCTGTTTCCAAAGTAACCCCCCTCACATTATTCCGCAAGGGGAAATAGTGTTTTCATATTGTGGAATAGGTGTGCCTCGGTGCGGCTCTAGGATTCCGGAGTTTTTGTCCACTTCCGGGGAGCTGCGAGGACTCCTTCCCGCGATATGTGACCACAACTTCAACGCTGCCAGCCCTGCTTGCGAAGCGCGTTTTTGACCCTCCACGCTACCCACTCGGGTCCGTGCTCCATGTCGATTTTGTTGATTTTGACCTGTCTCCAGCCCGCGTCTGCCACCCGCTGATCCCGGTAGGCGTCCAAAGCCTGTTGTGGCGGCGTGAGGTGATGCCCGCCGTCGTACTCGATGCATGTCCGGAACCTCGCGCAGCCCAGGTCCGTCCAGACCGGCCGGTGCGTAGCATCGTCGACACGGAAGTTCGGCGTGAACTCGGGGAGCCCGGCATTGTCCAGCAGCAGGCGGAGCTTGCTTTCGGGAGGCGAATCGACGCCGACGCGGAGCAGCTCAAGCGCGAGCCTTGCCTTGCGCACGCCGTGGATTCCGTTGGCGTTGTCTACGAACGTCCGCAGCTCTGCCAGCGGCACCATTGCCCGTTTGGGCGGCCCGAACGTCCGGTTGTGCTCGCTGACGATGGCATCGCCGGCCACCACAAGGTCGTCAATGGGCAGTACCGAGCCGAGGTCAACCCAGGTGCGGGCCACAGAGGTGAGCCTCAATCCGTCGATGTCGATGAGATCGCCTTCGCGGATCCGGAGGCGGTGCCCCGCCACTCCCTTCCGCCGCGGCAGCGTTGCGCCGCCCCGTCGCGCGAGGTGCAGGAAGCGGCCGGGCTGGCGGAAATGCGGGCCTGTCTTCTTTCCCCACGGCACGGGTTCGACGACGGCGGTAACGGGACCGCCGCCGTCGGGCCGGAATTCCGCCCACGGCGGCAGCGGAAGCCCGTGGATTTCGGCAGCGCTGAGAAGGGTGCCGAAGGTGCCCGCATCGAGCTCCGTATGTGAACGGACAAGGCCGGCAAGATCAGTCTGGTATCCCTTCGGCACGCGGAGCCCGCGGCTTGGCCGGTGCAGGTCGGAACCCAGCAGCCTGCTGGTGCGCACGCCGGCGTCGGTTGCCTCCTGAACCGCGAAGGGCCTGCCGCTGATCTCGTCGGGAAGCGGTGACAATCTGCTCATGATCCATTGAGGCACTCCCAGAATGGGAACCAGGGGTTATCCACAGGCCTGCTTCCGGGAACGCGAGTTTTTGTCCAGCTACGGGGACTTCCGAGGCCCGGAAGTCCCGTTATGTGGACAAAAACTCCAAGAAGCCCCGGCTCAGCCGCGGCCGATGAAGGGCATTCCGGCCGCCGTCACCACCACCGAGCCCACGCTGGCCGAGGCCGGCATGCCTGCCATCAGCAGCACAGCCCGCGCTGCGTCCTGGACCGGGAATGTCGGCTCCACCTTCCGCGTGCCGTCGGCCTGCAAGGCGCCGGAGTCGACGCCGATGGCGCCCATGATGTCGGTGGCCGTGTTGCCGATGTCGATCTGGCCGCACGTGATGCCAAACTCCCGGCCGTCCAATTCGATGCTCTTGGTCAGCCCCGTCATCGCGTGCTTGGTGACCGTGTAGGCCACAGTCCGCGGCCGGGGGGAGTGCGCGGCGATGGACCCGTTGTTGATGATCCGGCCACCCTGCGGCTCCTGAGCTTTCATGGCCCGCACGGCAGCAGCGGCGCACAGCATTGAACCGGTGAGGTTCACCGCCACCACCGCATTCCAGTCCTCTACGCTGATCTCATCCACCGACGCGGCCGGCCCGAACACGCCCGCGTTGTTGAACAGGACGTCCACCCTCCCCCACTTGTGGAGGGCAGCAGCGAAAAGGCGTTCGACGTCGTCGGGCACTGTGACATCGCATGGCACTGTCAGCGCCTGGCGATGCCCCGCCGCGGACTCGAGCAGGGGCTCCTCACGGCGTCCGGCCAGCACTACGCGGTACCCCTCGGCCAGCATCAGCCGCGCCACCGCCCGGCCGATTCCGGAACCGGCACCGGTCACGACGGCGACCGGCCCCGGCCGGTGGGGTGCTACGGGCCGGTGGGTTGCAGTCATTTGTCGCTCCTTGCGGATCTGGCCAAACTTGCGGATCTGGCCAAACTTGCGGGTCTGGCCAGGCTTGCGGGTCCGGCCAGGCTACCGCGCAGCGGGCACAGCCGCTGCCGTTATGGGCCAGCCTATGACGGTCTTGGGTCGCGGGCTGGCGTAGGTCCGGACTTTGGACGTGGAAAGCCCCAGCCGGACGAGCGACTCGGCGATGGTGACGGCCGCCGCGACGCCGTCCACCACCGGGACGCCGGCGCGCTTGCGGATCTCCTCGTCCAGCCCGGCCATGCCGCCGCAGCCCAGGACAATGACTTCGGCCTTGTCGTCGCGGACGGCGACCAGTGCCTGCTCAATGATCGCTTCGACAGCCCGCTCCGGTTCCTCCTCCAGTTCCAGGACGGCCATCCCGCTGGCACGCACCGAGGCGCACCGTGCCTCCAGCCCGGCCAGCTTCAGCCGGTCCTCGATCAATGGGACGGCCCGGTCCAGGGTGGTGACCACCGAGTATTTGTGGCCCAGGAACATGGCCGTCGAGGCCGCAGCCTCGGTGATGTCGACGACGGGAACGTCCAGGAGCTCCTGCAGCCCCTCACGGCCGTGCTCGCCATAGCCTGCCTGGATGACGGCGTCGAACGGCTCCGGATAGTTCACCACCGCGTCCATGACGGCAATGGCTGCCAGGTAGCTTTCGAAGTTTCCCTCACAGGAGTCCGCGCCGAATCGGGGCGTGATCCCCACGATCTCGGTGCCCGGCGCCGCCGCCGCCCGTGCCTGGGCGGCGATGGAATCCGTCATGGACTGCGTTGTATTTACGTTCGCGACAAGAATGCGCATGGTGGTGTCTTCCGCTGTTGGTATGGACAGAGTTGGTCTGGACAGATGAGTGGTGCGGGCGTCAGTGGGTGCTCGCGACGGCGATCGTCTCGCCGTCGACATCTTCCAGCCGCTGCGAGCGGTCCGCAATGAAGTAATAGACGACGGCGGCGATGCCGGCCGCGAAGAACCAGGCAAACGGGGCGGCTGCCTCGAGCGCCGGAACGAACGCTATCAGGAGCGCGACGGCGGCCGCCGGAACCAGGGCAATGATCGCCCGGGGGTTGAAGCCCTTCTTGTAGAAGTACGCACCGGCGGGGTCTTCCGTGTAGAGCTCAATCACGTTGACCCGGCCGCGGCGCAGCAGCCAGTAGTCGGCCATCACGACGCCGAAGAGAGGTCCGAGCAAAGCCCCGAGGCCGCCCAGGAAGTACACGATCACGAGCGGGTTGTTGTAGAGGTTCCACGGAAGGATGACGAGGCCGATGGTGCCGCTGACCCAGGCGGCCTTGCGGAAGTTGAGGTGCTTCGGGAAAAGGTTGGTCAGGGCGTAGACAGGAGCAACGAAGTTGGCCATCAGGTTCACGGCGATGGTGAGGACGAGCAAGGCGAGGCAGGCCAGCACCAGGAACAGCGTGTTCGGAATGGTCTGGACAATGTCCGACGGGCTCTGGATGACCGTGCCGTTGATCTTGAACTGGCCGCCGGCCATGACCACCACGATTGCCCCGAAAAGGAGCATGTTGATCGGGATGCCCCAGAAGTTGCCGCGCACTACCGCCTTCTTGGAGACGGCGGACCGGGTGAAGTCGCAGAAGTTCAGGACGAAGGTTCCGTAGATGGACACCCAGAGGGCGCCGCCGGCGAAGATGGTGCGCCACATGTCCGCGCCTTCGAGTGCGTTGTCCGAAGCCCACGCGATGGAGCCGCCGGCCTCGGCGAAGATCCAGATGGCGATGGCGGCCATGGTCACCAGAATGACCGGACCGGCGAAGGCCTCGTACTTGCGGATCATTTCCATGCCGAAGCTGACGATGACCAGCTGGACGATCCAGAGGAACACGAAGGCGGCCCAGCCTAGGGTGGACAGTCCGAGGACGGCGTTGGTGTCCAGTTCGTGCAGTGCAGGAACCATAGCCACGAGCATGACGCGAAGCACCACCGATGCCAGGTAGGTCTGGATGCCGAACCAGGCCACTGCCACCGCCCCGCGCAGGAGGCTTGCGATCTGGGCACCCCGGATGCCGAAGCTGATCCGGCTCATGACGGGGAATGGCACACCGGTCTTGACGCCCATGAAGCCCGAGAAACTAAGGAGGGCGAACAGCAGGACAGCTCCCACACCGAGGGCCAGGAGAATCTGCCAGCCGCCGAGCCCCAGCGCGAAAAGCCCAATGGCAAAGGCGTAGTTTCCGAGGCTGTGCACGTCATTCGCCCACAGGGTGAAGATGCTGTAGCTGGTCCAGCGGCGCCCCTCGCGCTTGGTCGGGGCCAGGTCGATGTTGTAGAGGCTGGGGCTGATGGTGCGCCCGGAGGCTGCGGTGGCTGTTTCACAAAGGGCGTCAATGCCCGTTGCGGGATGGATCGGCTGGCCCGACAACTCTGTCGGGGCAGGAGCCGTATCGACGCCGACTGATGGGGTCGTCTGCATCTGGATCTCCAGTTCTGGGGGATGGGTGTGGGTTCTGCGTGATGGGGTGATCTGGGAAAGGGCTTGAAGGGAAGCGCGGCTTCCCCGACGCGACTTCCATAAGGTGGAAATGCAGTTTTGAATAGTGGAATAAGGGTATGACCTGGGTCACCTTCCGGTCAAGGGTCCCTAGCCATCGGGAACGGTCACATTCGGTGTGAAGCAGGGAAAGTGACCGTGGTTGCCTTCGGCCCCGCGGCTTCACCTTGACCGCCTTGGGCCCACCTGCCTAATCTCGGATAGCAAGAATGTTTTATCACAATATGAAAACAACCGAGCCCAGACATTCAAAGATGAAAAGAGGCTGCCGTGGCTGCAGGAGAAGATACC
>NZ_JAGGPP010000013.1 GCF_018613755.1 Arthrobacter sp. ISL-72 | reverse complement strand
GAATAACTGTACACGCCCCAAGGACCCCACGCAAACCGGGCGGATGGGGCAGCGCCAACCCTCCAAGATCCCCGGAATTCCAGGGAATAAATACTCCCAAGGCGGCCGGAAGCAGGCGAATCCGTTAAGGCGGCTTCTGTGTAGCCCGTCACATTAGAGCCCTCCCCGCCATCGGCCCCTCCGAGTAGCAGCAGATATCGCTGCCAGCCCCCGTAACGGCACCTGCTGCGACCCGCCCGGGTGGCGCGCGCCGTCGTCCGTTGCGGCACCGAGGACGGCTGGCTAGGGTGGATGATAAGCAGGCTTAGCATACTGTCAAAGCACCCAGTGTCCAGCAGACGTTTTCGGAGGAGCATCATGACTGACCAGTACACGTTCAAGAACCCCGTCACCGCCTACGAGCACATCGAGCCTCCCAAGCAGCACCAGCCCGGCCTGGATGCGAAGTTGCAGCCCAAGGCCGACCTGGGAGAGGACACCTACCGCGGCACAGGACGACTCGAGGGCCGCAAGGCGATCGTCACCGGCGCGGATTCGGGGATTGGAGCCGCCACGGCGATCGCGTTCGCACGCGAGGGTGCCGACGTCGTGCTTTCCTACCTTCCAGAGGAGGAAGAGGACCCAACCCGGATCGCCAACCTGATCGAGAAGGCCGGCCGCAAAGCGGTGAAGGCGCCGGGTGACCTGAAGGATTCGATCATGTGCCGGGAGTTGGTGGACATCGCCGTGCGGGAACTCGGCGGCCTGGACATCCTGGTGAACAACGCCGGCAAGCAGGTGGCGCAGGAGGACATCGGCGACATCACCGACAAGCATCTGCCGGCCGGCTCCACGATCATCAACACCACGTCGATCCAGGCCTACAACCCGTCGCCCACGCTGGTTGACTACGCCACCACCAAGGCGAGCATCAACAATTTCACCAAAGGCCTGGCCCAGCAGTTGGCGCCGAAGGGCATCCGGGTCAATGCTGTAGCGCCCGGTCCGATCTGGACTCCGCTCCAAGTCAGCAGCGGCCAGCCAAAGGAGGCCCTCCCCGAGTTCGGCAAGAGCACTCCGCTGGGCCGCGCCGGTCAGCCCGCCGAACTGGCGCCGGCGTACGTGTTCCTGGCGTCGGCCGAGTCCAGCTTTGTGGTGGGCGAAACCTTGAACGTCAACGGCGGAAGCCCGACGCCGTAGGGTTGCCTCGTGCGCGCCCCGGCCGTTGGCGCCGGGGCGCCGCCGCCTTTAGAGCGACAAAACGCCCGCGCTGGCTGCGCCGTGATCGAACTGCACCTGCGCCGCCAAACCGGCAGAAGCAAACCATCCCTTCGCCCACTCCTGGATTAAAGGGTCGGCCAGGTTGGCGGCCACCGTTTCGGGAGGCGCCGCGAAAACCGACGGCGTCCGGTCCCGGTGGGCACCGGCTCCGCCGTCAGCAGCCGCGTCCAACCCCGCCCCGACGCTTGCCAGCCACCTGAAAAGTGCAGGCTGATCCATCAGCGGCAACGGGCAGCCGCCGGCGTCTGCGAGCACGCCCCAGCGGGACGCATACAGTGAAAACGCCTCCGGACGTTCGCCGTTGTCCAGCAAAAGCGGGTTGTCCAGCAAAAGCGGGCGGTCCAGCACCAGCGGGCAGACCGCGCCGTCGAGCCGGATCCGCCGGTAATTGGGCTCGGTCTCATCGAGCGCCAGCAGCTGGAGATCGTCCAGCCACGACATCCAGACAGTAGTGCACTCCCCCGGCTGCAGATACGGTGCGGCAGCGATGTACCCGGCCCTGCTCACATGCGCGGAGTGTCCAACACCAACGTTGTGCAGCCGCCCGCGCATCATTGGCAGGACCTGGCTGACCGGCCGGTGGTAGCCAACGAACTTCCGCCGCAGCACGTCGGGGCTGGAATTCGCTCCGACTGATACCACGAGCGATCGCGCCTCCAGCGGTGCAGCCCCGGCGTCCGCGAGGGCCTCAGCCATGTTCGCGATCTGCTCCAGCGGCAGGAAAGCATCACCATCGAGCACACCCGAGTTGTCGGGCGGTTCCCATGGATAGAGCAGCGGATCGAGCCCGCTGGATGGCACTGTTCCGTCGCTCCTTCCTTACGGCCCGGAGTCCTCCGCAGCCCCTACGGCCGCTTCCTTCCATAATGCGCCGCGACGGCGGGACTGCTCAACGGGAACCGCCAACAAAAAGCGAAGTACGACGCCGGTGCCCGGCCGCCGCCGGCAGCCCGCCATCACTCCCGCCCCAGGAACGCAGCTGTCCCGGCAAACACAGCAGCCCGCCGTCGTGCTCCGCTCAGGTACCCCGAGCCCTTCGGCAACCGATTAGCACAATTGATAATGATTCTTGATCGCATCAGGCAACATGCTTCGTTAGGCGCTCTCGAGCGCACGCTCACAAGAAAGTTGGGACATGACCCCTGCCCTCCTGGTTCAGGACCTCACCGTGTCCCTGCACGGCCGGCACCTGGTGAACGGCCTCAACTTTGAGCTGGCCCCGGGCGAGAACGTCGCGCTGCTGGGAGCCTCGGGCTCCGGGAAGTCACTGACGGCGGCCGCCGTGCTCGGCGCGCTTCCCGCGTCCATGACCATCGGAGGGCGCCTCCAGGTGAACGGCACCACGGTGCCGTTGACGGGTCGGCGGCCCGCGCCGACTCGCCCGGCGCCGAGTAGCCCCGGATCGGGAAACACAGGGTCAACAGACCACGGGTCCGGCAGGCTAGCCGCCATTCACCAGGACCCGATAACGGCCCTCAACCCGCTGGTGGCGCTGGGCAAACAGCTCACCATTCCGCTGCGGCGGGCGGGCTTCTCGGCCTCGGAGGCCCGCTGCCAGGCCGCCGCACTCCTCGCCGCGGTCGGCATCAACGACACCGCACGAACCCTTTCCAGCTACAGCGGGGAGCTTTCCGGCGGGGAACTTCAGCGGATCTGCATCGCCCTCGCCTTGGCCTGCCGCCCCTCCGTCCTGGTGGCGGACGAACCCACCACCGCTCTGGACGTCGTGAGCCAGGCCAAAGTCCTCGACGTGCTCGCGGGACCCACTGCGTCGGCGCAGGCCATCCTGTTCATCACCCACGACCTCGCCGCCGCCCAGGTGCTGTGCAGCCGGGCGCTGGTGATGTTCGACGGCCGGATCGTCGAAGAGGGAACCATGGACACCCTCCTCTCACGGCCGCAGCACCACTACACAGCACGCCTCGTTGAGGCCGCGTGCCAGGGCTTCCCCGCGCCCGGTACGGAGCTGTCGGCATGAGCACTTTTGAAGCCGGTGCCGTTCTGTCCGCCCGGAACCTCACGCACAGCTACAGCAGGAACGGAAGACGGCGGCGGGCGGCTGCGCTGACATCCGCGCCCGCGCTCCCACCGGCACCTGCGCTCGACGACGTCACCCTAACGGTTCCCGCAGGAAGCAGCACCGGACTTGTAGGCAGCTCCGGCGCGGGGAAATCCACCCTGCTGCGCACCCTGCTGGCCCTTGAAAAGCCCGCCAGCGGAACCGTTGAAATCGGGGGCCCGGAGCTGACCGCCCGCCCCGTGACTCCCGGATCCGCGTCGAGCCTGCGTTGGTACCGGCGGCTGGTGCAGTACGTGCCGCAAAACCCGGCCGGCAGCCTGGATCCGCGGATGAGCGTTGAGAACCTGCTCAAAGAACCGCTCCGCCAACTCCGGGTGGACGGCGACCATACCGCCATGGTCCGGACCGCACTGAAACGCGTGGACCTGGACGCCGCGATGCTGCGGAGCACGCCGAGGGAGCTGTCCGGCGGCCAAAACCAGCGCGTCGCAATCGCCCGCGCACTGGTGGTCTCCCCGAAATTCCTGCTCGCCGATGAGCCCGTCAGCGGCCTGGACCTGCCCCTGCGCAACTCAGTCCTGTTCCTGTTCCGGGACCTGGTCAGCCGTGACGGGCTGGGCCTGCTGTTCGTCTCGCATGACCTGGCCGCCGTCGCCAGTATTTGCCCGCGCGCCGCGGTGCTCTCGGCCGGAAAGATCGTGGAGCAGGGTGCCACCGCGGAGGTGTTCGCCGCTCCGCAGCATCCCTGCACCCGCGAGCTCATCGAATCCATTCCCCGCCCCGCAAGGACACTTACAACCGCATGACCACCACCGCCGCCCCGGCCGTCGTCCACGCTCCCGACGCACGGCTGCTGCTGACCAGCCAGCTCATCTTCAACATCGGGTTCTACTCGGTCATCCCCTTCCTGGCCGTCTCCATGAGCAAGGACTTTGCCATGGGAGCGACGGCTGTGGGCATCGTCCTGGGTGCCCGAACCTTCGCCCAGCAGGGGATGTTCCTGGCCGGCGGCGCCATCGCGGACCGGTGGGGTCCGCGGTACGCCATGATCGTCGGCTGCCTGATCCGCGTCGCCGGCTACGTGCTCCTGGCCGCGGCCGCCGATTTCCCGCTCTTCCTGCTGGGGGCCGTTGTCACCGGGATCGGCGGGGCGCTGTTTTCGCCGGCCCTGGAGAGCCTGCTGGCCGGCGCCGAAGTCCGGCGCAAACCCAGTGCCACCGCGGACCGGCCCACCCTCTTCGCCCTGCTGGTGATCTTCGGCGAGATCGGCGCGGTGGCCGGCCCCTTGGTCGGCGCACTCCTGCTCGGGATCGGCTTCGACGCGGCGCTTTACCTCGGCGCGGCCATTTTCACCGTGATGGCATTCGTGTTCTGGCGCCGCGTACCGGCCGGCCGGCCCGGCGCTACACCAACCAAGCGGCGCCCGGAACTCCTCTACTGCCTGACGCAGAAGCGCTTCATCGGGTTCGCGGCCTTCTACAGCGGCAACCTGCTGGCCCACAACCAGCTCTACTTCGGCCTGCCTGTTGAACTGGAACGCAGCGGCCTGGGTACAGGGTGGCTCGGTGCCCTGTTCGCCTACGCATCCCTGCTCACCATCGGACTTCAGTGGCCGGTCGCGAAGCTCATGCGCCGTGCTGCCCCGCAGACGGCCCTCACGGCCGGTTTCGCCGTGCAGGCCGCCGGGTTCGCAACAATTGCCGTCCTGGCGACGTTCCCGCAGGCCGCCGAACTGAAGCTGCTGCCCGCCGTCGTACTGGTAACAGGACTGTGCCTGGGGCACATGTGCGTGGCGCCGGTGGCCATGGACCTGGTGCTGGAGTTCGCCGGCGGCCGGCCCACCGGCGCCTTCTACGGTCTGCTCGCCAGCTGCGGCGGGGTGATGGTCCTGGCAGGCAACACCGCGCTGGGCCCAATGTACGAACTTGCCGGCCAGCCGTCGTCGGGTGCCGGAGCCTGGCCGTGGCTGCTTATTGGACTTCTTGCCGCCGTTTCCGCCGCTGGCATCCGCCGTTTTACGCCGGGACGCACGACGGCGGACGCCGGCCTCCGCGCCTGAGGCGCCCCTTCAGCCGCACCCAACTAGAAAGACAACGATGATCCTTCCACGCCCTAAAACCATCCTGACCGTCCTGACCGCAGCTTCCCTCGCGGTGAGCCTCAGCGGCTGCTTCTCGGCAAACAGCGCCTCGGACGGTGCCGCCGCCGGCAACGACGGCCGCATCCGGGTGGCGATGCTGCAGCCGCCGCGCTCCGGCCTGACACCGCTGAGCGACGACGCGTTCAAGCTCTCCCGCTGGAAGACGGCCGAGACCCTGGTGGTCCTGGACGAGCTCGGCGACGCCCAGCCGTCACTGTCAACATCCTGGGATCAGCTGGACAGCAGGAACTGGCGCTTCGAGCTGCGGGAAGGGGTCACGTTCCATGACGGCACTCCCCTCACCGCAGAGCAGGCGGCGGCATCGCTGACGGCGGCCGCCACCGCCAGCCCCAAGCCGCGGATCCTGGACGGCGTCGAGCTGACGGTCCGGACGGACGGTGCGAACGCCGTCGTCGTCATCACCGCGACGGACGATCCGCTGGTGCCGCAGCGGCTGTCCAGCCCGCAGCTGTCCATCCTGGCGGCATCGGCCTACCAACCCGGCGACGTGGTGAATCCGGTCAACGCCGGCACCGGTCCGTACGCCCTGGCATCCGTCGACGGAACCAGCTCCGCCACGCTCAACCGCTTCGACGGATACTGGGGTGAAAAGGCTGCTGCGAGCGGGGTGGACGTGCAGTTCGTGCCGGACGGCACCGCCCGTGCCGCCGCGCTGCGGACCGGAAGCGCCGACGTCGTCGAGGCCATTCCGGTGGGCCAGGTGGCGCAGATCGATCCCGAGCTTGTCCACGAAGTGCCCATGCCGCGAACCAACACCCTGTACTTGAAGAGCAGGACCGGCCCGTTCGCCGATCCGGCCGTCCGGGCCGCCGCACGCGAGGCGCTGGACCGGGCCGCGGTCGTGGAGCGGGTGTACGAGGGCCGGGCCAACACCGCCGAGGGGCTGCTGGGACCGGCACTGCCCTGGGCCGCGGACGAGCGCAAGAACGCGTCCTATGCCAAGGCCCTCGAAGGCCGCAGCAAGGCGGCCCCCGTCAACGGCGTCCGCATCTCGCTGGGGACCTTCACCGACCGCGCCGAGCTGCCCGAAGTGGCCGTCCAGCTTGAGCAGCAGCTGGAAGCGGCGGGGTTCATCGTGGAACAGGACGTGCGCGAATACAGCCATATCGAGGCCGACGCCCTCGCCGGAAAGTTCGATGCCTTCATCCTGTCCCGCGCCACCGTGCTCGATTCCGGCGACCCCGTGGCGTACATGTTCAGCGACTTCTCCTGCAAGGGCTCGTTCAACATCTCGCAGTTCTGCGACCCGGCAGTTGACTCGGCACTGGTCACTGCGGCCGCTATTCCGGCGGGATCGGAACGCCGGACGGCGATCGGCACGGCGGAGGCCATGATCCTGGCCCGCGACGTTGCCCTCCCGCTGCTGCACGAACGCGTCATCCAAGGTGAATCAGCCCGGATCGCGGACGTGGAACGCGATCCCCGCGAGCGCGCGCTGATCACCGAACGGACGGGAATCGCGCGCTGATGCCGATTTCAATTGGGGGGAAGGATTTCTGGACGACCGCGGCGTCCCGCGCCGTTGCGCTCGGAGCCGTGGTGGTGCTGATCGGCCTCCTGCCGTGGCTTTCCGGCCAGAGCCCCGAATACACCATCCTGCGCGCCCGGTACGCGGACCGCGAGGCGACGCCCGAGACGCTGGCGATGATCAGGGCCGAGCTCGGCCTGGACCGCGGCCCGGTGCACGTCTTCCTCGGCTGGGCCGGGGGTGTGCTCCGGGGCGATCTCGGCAACTCGTGGATCACCAACACGCCGGTGGGCCCGGGAACGCTGGAGAGTCTGGGCGTCTCCGTCACCCTGATGGGCTTCGCCATGGTGGTCGCGGCGGTCACGGCCGGGTGCCTTTGCCTGCCCGCCGTGGTCCGCGGCCTGAAAGGCGTTCCGGCACGCGGTGCCGGGGCGCCGGCGGCCGCGCTGACAGCGGTGCCGGAGTTCCTGCTGGCCGCGATGCTGCTGGTGATCGGCGCCGTGTGGCTCGGCTGGTTCCCGCCGTACGGGTGGGACGGCATCCGATCCGCGGTCCTGCCTGCGCTGTCGATGGGGCTGCCAGCCGGCGGGCTGATCGGGCGGCTGCTGGCCGACGCCGTCAGCGGAGCCTTCGCCGAGAAGTGGGTGGCAACCTGGCGGATGGCCGGAGCCGGCAACGGACAACTGGCCGCAGCGGTGTTCCGGCGTGCCTTGCCTTCCGTGACGGGCCAGATGGCCCTGGTGCTGGTGGGGCTCACCGGCGGCGCGGTGGCGGTGGAGAAGGTGTTCGCCATTCCGGGCCTGGGCCGTGCCGTCCTGGGGGCGGCGGGCGCGCAGGACATCCCGGCGCTGCAGGCGGGGGTCCTGGCACTCTTGGGTCTTGCCGCCCTGGTGGGTGCTCTGGCTGCCGCTGCCCGCCGCCTGCTGCTGGGCCCGGCGCTCCGTTCGGGCACCCTGCCGTCTCCGGCGACCGCTGAGGAGGCCCGACGGCGGGACGGTGCGGTGCCGCTGATCACGGCGGGGCTGCTTGCCGTCATGGTGGTGGCCGGCCTGCTCCGCGATCCGTTCACGTCCGGCTATGCGCGTCTGGCGGCGCCCAGCATGATGCTTCCGTTCGGTGCCGACGCCAGCGGCCGTGACCTGCTGGCCCGGGTGGGCCATGGCGCCGTCACGACGCTGGGGACGGCGTTGCTGGTGGCGCTTGCGTGCCTTGCCATCGGGCTGCTGATCGGGCTGTTTCCCTCGGCGGCGACCGGGCTGCTGGAGGTCACGAATGCCGCCCCGCCCGTCCTGGCCGGCCTCATCGTGGCCGTCATCACCGGTCCGTCCGCGCACGGTGCCGCCGTCGCCGTGACCGTGGCCAGCTGGGCTCCGCTGGCCGCGCACACCGCGGCGCTGGTCCAGGAAGCCAGGGCGCAGCCGTATGTCCGGATCCTCCCTGTCCTGGGGGTTGGGAGGATTTGTATCCTGTGGCGTTATGTCCTTCCCGCGGTGGTGGCTCCGGTGTTCCGGCACGCCATGTTGCGGGTTCCCGGCGTGGCATTGGCCCTGGCGGCCCTGGGCTTCCTAGGGTTGGGTCCGCGGCCGCCGGCTCCGGAGTGGGGGCTGGTGCTGGCCGAGGGCATCAACTATGTGGAGCGGGCGCCGTGGGCTGTTGTTGCCCCGGCGTCGGCGCTGGTCCTGGCATCGGTGCTGGCTGTGTCGCTGTCGAGCCTCGGGTGGCGGCGGGGTCGGGGTGCTCAGGCTGGGGCTGTCGCGCCTGAGCCGGCCGGAGCGGTTGGCCTTTGACCGTGGCCTGAACCTGCTGGCGCCCCGCTCAGCCGCCCATGCCGGGGCGGACCGGCACGAAGTCGATCTTGTTTCCGGAGCCGGTCTTCTTCGGCGACCGCGAGAAGCCCTTGGCGTCCAGGTGGTTCTGCACCCGGTATTCGGCCAGGGCTTCGTCGTAGGCCTGGTTGAGGCGGCGTCCGGTGAGTTCCTCAACAGTGCCGTCGGCAAAGGTGACGGCGACGAGGACGCTGTCCGGGAAGTGCCGGTTCATCCGGATGAAGCCTTCGGCATCCTGCTGGAGTTTGATCACGGTGGTCCGCCTTCGGTATGTGGGCTTCCAGTCTCCCGCAATTTCCGGCGGGAGAGCTAACAAAGCCGGTAACCCCCGGCACCTTTACATCCCCTCCGTCCGCGGCCACAATGACTCACATCACAGCCTCATACGGGGCCCAGTGCCCTGTCACCCACAACCTGCCACAGCAGAGGGGCACATCATGAATGACAAGACCGACACCACCGAAGCGGACCGGGAACTGAAGCAGAAGCACCGGGCCATGTGGGCGCAGGGCGACTACCCCGCCCTCGCCGCCGAACTGATTCCGGACCTCGGCGCCATCCTCGTTGAGGCCTGCGGCATCAAACCCCGCCAGAAGGTGCTGGACGTGGCCGCCGGTGCCGGCAACGCGGCCATCCCGGCCGCGATGATGAATGCGGACGTCACCGCGAGCGACCTCACCCCGGAAATGTTCGACGCCGGCCGCCACCAGGCCGCCGACCGCGGCGTTGAGCTGGAATGGAAGGAAGGGGACGCGGAGGCGCTGCCGTTCGCCGACAACGAGTTCGACGTCGTCATGTCCTGCCTGGGCGTGATGTTTGCACCGCACCACCAGGCGAGTGCGGACGAGCTGGTGCGGGTCTGCAAACCGGACGGCACCATCGGCCTGATCAGCTGGACGCCGGAAGGGTTCATCGGGAAGATGTTCGCCGCCATGAAGCCGTTCGCTCCCCCGCCCCCGCCCGGCGCCCAGCCTCCGCCTCTGTGGGGCAGCGAGGACCACGTCCGCGAGCTCTTCGGTGACAAGGTCACCGATATCCACACGACCAAAAAGACGGTGACCATCAGGAGCTTCCACCATCCGGAGGACTTCCTGCACTACTTCAAGTCCCACTACGGCCCCACCATCTCGGTGTACAAGTTCCTGGGTGAGGACGGCGAGAAGAGCGAGGCACTGGACAAGGCCCTGACGGAGCTGGCCGACACGTTCCTGGACGCCCACGGCGACGCGACGGCCCAGATGGAGTGGGAATACTTGCTGTTCACGGCCAAAAAGGTGCGCACTCTGGAGACTACCGGGGTCGGGCCGTAACCGGGCCGTGCCGCCGTCGTCGGGAGCGTTAAAAACCCAAGGCCCGGATGGGGGTTCCGGGCCTTGGACGTGTGGGGAACCGGCGTCAGCGGCCCCGATAGAGCGTCAGTTCGACATTGAAGTGACGCCGCTGTAGTACCAGCCGGTGTACGGCGACCAGACGCCGTTGCTGCCTTCCTGGAAGCTGACCTTCTGGTAGAGCTCCTCGTTGCCGATCTCGCCGTCCACCAGGGTGCGGACGTTGGAGATGGTCACGGCGCCGCTGTACTGGTTCAGGTGCCGGCTGAAAGTCGAGGTACCCAGGTGGTCGTCGCCGTTGGGCCAGTCGTCCTGCTCCCAGCGCTGCTGGGTGATGTTGATGTAGCGGTCGGTGTTGCAGTAGACGCGCATCCGGTAGTCCACCAGCTTCACGCCGGAGGAGTTGTGGCCGGCGAACACCGGGGCGAGCGGGGTGACCGAGCAGGCGTAGCTGGTGCCGGCCGCCTGGGCCGGGGCGGCCAGGGCGAACGGTGCCGCGACCACGCCGAGCCCGAGGGCGGTCAGCAGGGCGATCTTGCGGCGGACGGGGTGGGACTTTTGGGTGGTTGATGCATTGGACATGGACGTGCTCCTGAGGGAAAGATGCGGTGTGGATGAGGTGAGCTGCCCGACACTTCCTGGGCCTCGGATTCCCCGTGATTTCGGTGAATCCGATGTATCCATGGTGGCTCCGGGCACCCCTCCCGCACTTCCGTGCTAGCACTGAAATCTACTGGCCAGTATCCAACGGGCCTTGTTCCATCCGCTACCGCTCCGGGTGTAGGTCCTTGCTCCACAGGACGGTGCCGTTGGCGTTGCGGAGGCTGACGGTGAAGACGTCGTCCTCGCCGAGGTCCACGTGGCCGAAGAACTGGTTCTCGCCGGTGCGCGGGGACTGGTTGGCGTAGGCGCCGGTCTTGAAGAAGGCCCGCTCGGGGCCGAAGGTGCCGTCCAATTCACCGGGGCCGAAGCTGCCGGCGTTGATGGGGCCGGCCACGAATTCCCAGAACGGGTCGAAGTCGGTGAAGCTGGCGCGCTCCGGCGAGTAGTGGTGGGCGGCGCAGTAGTGGACGTCGGCCGTGAGCCACACCACGTTTTTAACCCGGTTGCGCTTGAACGCGGATAGCACCCCGGCGATCTCGAGCTCCTTGCCCAGGGGTGCGCCGTCGTCGCGGTTGGACAGGGATTCCTGGTTCACCGGGCCGTCGGGGACGATCAGTCCGAGCGGGAGGTCCGCGGAGATGGCCTTCCAGGTGGCCCTGGACTTGCTGACTTCACGGATGAGCCAGTCGGCCTGCTCCTGGCCAAGGATATGGGTGAGGTGCGTTTCCTTGCCGTCGGTGTTGGGGTCCTTGAAGGTGCGCATGTCCAGGCAGAAGACGTCCAGCTGGGGGCCGCGTGAGATTTTGCGGTAGATGCGGGCGGGTTCGAAGCCGGTGCTGCCGTCGCCGATCCGGGTGCTGAGGCCGGAGACGGGCTGGTATTCCTGCCAGGCCTGGCGGCCGCGGGCGGCGAGGACGTCCACGCGTCGTTCGGAGTAGCGGGGATCGGTGAGGATCTCGCCGGGGTACCAGTTGTTGGTGGTTTCGTGGTCGTCCCACTGGGCGATCACCGGCACCTCCGCGTACAGCGCGCGGATGTTGCGGTCCATGAGGTTGTAGCGGTGCCGGCCGCGGTACTCTTCGAGGGTTTCAGCCACCTTGGAGACCTCCTCGGTGACGATGTTGCGCCAGATTTGCCCGTCGGGCTCGGTGACCTGGGCGGCGATGGGCCCGTCGGCGTAGATGGTGTCGCCGGAGTGGATAAAGAAGTCCGGCTTGGTGGCGTGCATGGCCGCGTAGCCGCGCATGCCGCCGATCTCCTCGTTGATGCCCCAGCCCTGGCCGGCGGTGTCGCCGGTCCAGACGAAGCTCTGTTGGCGCGGTGCCCGGCCGCTGCAGTCCGGTTCCGTTTGCGGGCGAACCGGGGGCGGTGTTGAAGGAGCCCTGCGCGGTTTCGCCGGCGTTGCCTTCGGCGTCCTCGAAGTGCAGGGTGAGGGCGAAGCGGGTGCCGGCCGGGAGCTGCTCGGCGTTGATCCGGGCGGTGAAGTCGGTGGCTTCGCTGGCGGCGCTCCCCCGCAGCACCCGCTGGAAGGCGCGGCCGCCGCTGAGCGGGGATCCGTCGTCGTCGACGGCGAGCAGGCTGGCCGCCAGCCGGCCCGGGCCCGACGCGCGGGACCACAGGACGCCTGAATCGGCGGTGACATCGCCGGTGGCGATGCCGGACGGGATCGTCAGGCGGTGGCGGACCAGCGGGATGGCGGACGGCCGGGCAGCGCTTGCCGTCCCCGTGGTGGCGGGCACGACGGCGGCAGCACCGGCCGCGGCCAGCGCCCCTTTGAGGACATTTCGGCGGGTGAAAGCAGTCATGCGGTCAGCGTGTACGGCGCGGGTAAACCGGCGGTGGCGGCGGTGTGAACGGTGCTTGAGGGTGGCGACCGGGGAATCTTGAAATCTACCTTGGTGGCTCAAGCCAGTTCAAAAGATATCGGAGAAATTAAATCAATTCCCTTCACAAATGCACGGGCCAGCCGCTAATATCCTGCTACGACGCATCCCTAAAAATTCCGATGCCGAGAGTTGCCCCTTACTTTCGAGTAAGGACTAATGAGCGAATTGGTGCAGTGCACTGCCCGCGGGGGGTACTCATTCGCGTCATTCTCCTAGTGAGAAAGTCGCCTCCCTTGAATATCCGATGTGGAATGCGCGCATTTAGCTGACAGGCACTTAGATGCGCCACCAACACTTTTGAGGAGTTCCTCATGAAAAGGTTCCTTACCCCAGTGTGTCTTCTGGCAGCCATCGTCGCCGCGGCAACGCCCGCGACCGCGGCGCCGAGCGGACCACCCACCGCTTTCACAGAGAACGGCAGCCTCCCGGCAAGCGTTTGCGGCTTCCCGATCTCCTATACCCTCACGGGCAAGACCAAAGTGATCAAATCCCCCACTGGACGAACCATCATCACCTCGCCAGGACAGAAGATCACCCTGGTCAACGAAGGTACTGACGCGAGCGTAAGCTACGTCATCACGGGTGTACGGCGGGAGACGCTGGTGGATGTGCCTAATACCGATGTCGACACCATCGAAACTGTGGTGACCGGCAGGAATATCGTTGTGAACTTCGAGTCCGCCCGCCCGGGCTTGTTTGTGCTCATTGGTGAATTCAACTATGCGATCAACACCAACTTCGAGGAAGTAAGGGTCTTCAGTGGAAACGGCCAAGTGATCGATATTTGCGCCGCTCTCGACTGATCCTGCTTTTCAGTAACAAATTTCCCGGGGACCACGTGCTTTTAATTAATGAATAACACCCTAAGGACACTCGGGCTGAACAAAGCTGGGCCCGTTGGCAGCGAAACCAACGGGCCCAGCCGGCGCCTGCCATACTCGGTGAGTGACGACGTCGTACTCGTTCCAGGGGGAGCTGTGGCACTATCCGGAGGAAGCCGGGTGGCATTTCATCACGCTGCCGCAGGACCTGGCGGATGAGATCAGGGACGAGGCGGCTCCGTTCCGCAAGGGATTCGGCTCGGTGAAGGTCACGGCGTTGATCGCCGGGCAGCGCTGGTCCACGTCGATCTTTCCGGACAGCAAGAGCAACTCGTACCTCCTGCCGGTCAAGAAGAGCGTCCGGACCGCGGCGGGCATTCGGGCCGGTGACGAAGTGGATGTGGAACTGGTCTTGGAGCTTGCCAGCTGATTTAGACGTCCGGCCGCATCGACCGCCCCACTTGCCGAAGGCTCTATACCGCCGCTTGCTGCAGGACTACTATGCAGCTTCATGGAATGCATTACGTGGTTTGTGCCGATTCTGCCGGGAAAGCTGGACGAGTGGAAGGCACTCATCGAGGAGATAAACGGCCCGGGCAAAGAGGAATACCGGCGCTCCCATGAGCGCCTGGGCCTGACCCGGGAAGTGGCCAGCCACATGCAGACGCCGCAGGGGGATTTTGTGGCCATGTACCAGGAAGCCGAAGATCTCGCTAAGGCCTTCCATGGGCTCGCCGCTTCAAACGATCCCTACGATGTGTGGTTAAAGGAGAAACTCCAGGAAGTTCACGGCATCACGGCTGAAATGCTGCAGGGCCCCCTCCCCGCGTCGCTTCTCTTCGACGTTACGACTTCGACTTCAGGGGCGGCTGACCGACCGGCTGCCCGGCCAGCCGTTCTCTGAGCCGAGCCGCCTTCGGGGCTACCAACGGCTGCGGCGTACGATTCCGCGGAACTCGCCATTGAAGCCGGATCCCCGCTCGCGGCGGAGTACGTCGACCGGCGGGGCGTTCTCCGAAGTCGGCGGCAAGCCGGAGTTTTTGTCCAGATAACGTCGGCAAAAGGCACTTTTGCTCGCGTTATCTGGACAAAAACTCCTTGGGATCACCGGGAGAGGGCCGGAAGTCGAACGTCATCTGGTCCACCCGCGTAACGGTGCTCTTGTTGTTGGCAGATTCTTCGACGGCAGCCAGGACCCGCTGTACGGCCAGTCCCTCTTCGAACGACGGCGACGGCGGGGTTCCGCCGTCGATCGCCAGCAGGAAGTCCCGGATCTGGTGGGTGAAGGTGTGTTCCCAGCCGATGATGTGCCCTTGCGGCCACCACGCCTCCAGATAGGGGTGTTCCGGTTCGTTCACGAGGATCCGCCGGAAGCCCTGCTCCCGGACCAGCGCCGTGGCATCCAGGAAATTCAGTTCGTTCAGACTCTCGAGGTCAAAGGTCAAGGCCCCTTCCGTCCCGTAGACCTCAACCTTGAGGCTGTTCTTCCGACCGGTGGCCACGCGTGACGCTTCCACTGAGGCGCCCATACCACCGGTGAGCCAGAAGGTCGCCCATGCCGCGTCATCTACCGTGACCTCCTCCAAACCGCTCGGGCCGGGGCGCTGTGTGACGAATGTCTTCAGCACCCCCGACGCCTCAAGAATGGTTTGACCCGTCAGATAATGGATCTGGTCGATGGCGTGGGAAGCGATGTCACCCAGAGCACCGGAACCGGCCGTTTCCTTGCGCAACCGCCAGGTCATGGGTGATTCGGCGTTGGAGAGCCAGTCCTGGAGGTAGGCGGCGCGGATGTGCCGGATGGTGCCGAGCCGGCCCTCGGAGATCAGCTCGCGGGCCAGCGCCAACGCGGGGACGCGGCGGTAGTTGAAGCCGATCATGGACTGCACGCCGCGTTCGCGTGCCGTTGCGGCGGCCGCCGTCATGGCTTCGGCCTCGGCCAGGGTGTTGGCCAGCGGCTTCTCCACCAGCACGTGTTTGCCGGCCTCCAACGCGGCGATGGCAATCTCGGCATGCATCCAGCCCGGGGCGCAGATGTCCACGATGTCGATGTCGTCGCGCTCCAGAACGGAGCGCCAGTCGGTCGCGGACGCGGCCCAGCCGTACTTAGCGGCAGCGGCCGCCACCTGCCCGGAATCCCGGCCCACGAGCACTTTCTGTTCGAAGGCCGGGACATCGAAGAAGCTGGCCACATTCCGCCACGCATTCGAGTGGGCCTTCCCCATAAAGGCATAGCCGATCAACGCCACGCCCAGGGGGCGCGAAACCTGCGGGGAAGGCATGAGGTCAGACGGGTGTGCAGGGGTGGTCATGTTCTGGTTCCTCGAAGTTGGCGGACGGGTAATGCGGGTTGACGAAAGGGCGCTAGGCCTACTCGAACCAACCCCGGGCAGGGTTGGAGACCTCCGGCGCTTCCCGGAACTGTTCCGGCTGCGCCACCCAGCCAACGCCGTTTGCGATGACCTTCCGGATCTGCGGCTGGTGGTAGACCGGGTATTCCTGGTCGCCGGGGCTGAAGTAGAAAATCCGGCCCTTGCCCCTGGAGAACGTCACGCCGGAGCGGAACACTTCGCCGCCGGCGAAGGAGCTGATGAAGATCAGGTCATCGGGCTCCGGGATGTCGAACAGTTCCCCATACATTTCCTGCTTGGGGATGACGATGGGGCTTTCGATGCCGGCCGCGATCGGGTGGGAAGGCTTGACCGTCCACACGAGTTCGCGTTCACCCTCGTTGCGCCACTTCAGTGAGCAGGTAGTGCCAAGCAGTTTGGTGAAGATCTTCGCGAAGTGCCCGGAGTGCAGCACCACCAGGCCCATCCCGCCGAGTACGTGGCGCTGAACGCGTTCCACCACTTCGTCGCTGACTTCCTGGTGCGCGATGTGCCCCCACCACAGCAGCACGTCGGTGCGCGCGAGGACTTCCTCGGAGAGCCCGTGCTCCGGGTCGGCCAGGGTGGCCGTGGAGATTTCGGAGTCCGGGTAGTAGGCCCGGAGCCCCGCGGCTATGGCGCCGTGGATGCCTTCCGGGTACATCTCGGCCATGGTCTCGGGCTCATTGCGGGCCTCGTGGACGCCCTCGTTCCAGACGACTACCTTCAGTTTCTTGTCAGACATATCAGAGCACCACTTCACGCTGTTCGAGGGCGGACTTGTAGCAGGCATCGAGCACCAGGGCCCGGGTCAAGGCTAGGGATCCGTCGTGGATTCCCCAGACAGTCTCGCCGCCGCGCACAGCGGCGATGAAGTCGTCGACGACGGCCTGGTGGGCACGGCCGGGTTCGGCCACCACCTCGAAGTCGGCGTTCTTGCCGTCCTTATCTGCGAAGATGCGCACCTCCGCCACCGGGTTCTCGGAAGCGCCGACAGCGCGCAGTTCCGCTCCGCCGTCGGTGCCGTAGACGGTGAAGTCGATCAGGTCACGCGCGTCACGGTAGCTGGCCCACCCGGCTTCCAGGATGAGGGTCCCGCCGCCCTCCAGACGGATGAACGCGGACGCGAAGTCTTCCACCTCGAACTTGTGGCTGGAGCTCGTCGCGGTGTAGCGGGCGTTGCCGCCAAGGCCGCGCGGGCCGAGCTCGGAATGCGTCGACGCCGAGACCGCCAGGACCTTCGGTTCGCCCAGGAGGTGCAGAGCATAGTCCAGGACGTGGACGCCTATATCTGCCAGCGGACCACCGCCGGCGAGTTCGGGGTTGGTGAACCAGCTGCCGAGCATCGGGATGCCCTGGCGGCGGAGCCAGGACGCCTTTGCGTAATACGGCCGGCCCAGAGTGCCGTCATCGATGACTTGCTTGAGGGCCTGGATGTCACCGCGGCGGCGGTGGTTGAAGGCGACGTCCAGGACCCGGCCGGCCTTGCGGGCAGCATCCACCATTTCCTTGCCCTCCTTGCCGTTGCGGGCCAGTGGCTTTTCACTCAGCACGTGCAGTCCGCGTTCCAGGGCTGCAATGGAAATCGGGGCGTGCAGGAACGTGGGGACTGCCACGCTGACGGCGTCGAGTCCTTCAAGTTGAATCAGGTCTTCCCAGCGGGCGAAGGCGTGCGGAATACCGTATTCCGCCGTCATCTGGGCAAGGAGGTGTTCTTCCATGCCGGCGACGGCGACAATTTCGACGCCCTCGATGTTGCTGTAGGCCTTGAGGTGCTGCTGGCCGGCCCAGCCGATGCCCACCACCCCCACCTTGAGGGTTGCGGACGGGGCCTGCTGCTGAATGGTCACGTTGTTCCTGTTCTTTCTGTGATTGTCGTTGGAGTGCGTGGGTGGGTGTGGATGCCGTGGTGGCGGGCGGCTTAGCCTTTGACGGCGCCGGCCGTCATCCCGGACACGATGCGCTTCTGGCATACGAGCACGAGGATGACGAGCGGGACGGTGATGATCACCGACGCGGCACTGATGGTGCCCAATGGCTGGTCGAATTCGCTGGTTCCGCTGAAGAACGCAATCGCGACCGGGACCGGGCGGGCCTCCGGCGAGGTGGTCAGGGTGACGGCAAGGAGGAATTCGTTCCACACCGAGATGAACACCAGGATCGCGGTGGTGGCGAGCCCCGGGACCGCCAGCGGCAGGATGACCTTGCGGAAGGTGGTGAACGGCGTGGCGCCGTCCATGTACGCGGATTCCTCGAGCTCACGCGGAATCTCCTTGAAGAAGGAAGTCAGCGTGTAGATCGCCAGCGGCAATGCGAAAGTCAGCTTCGGGATAATGAGGCCCAGGAGCATGTCGTACAGGCCGATTTCGCGCCAGATCGAGAACAGGGGGGCAGCGATGGCGATGGCCGGGAACGTGGTGACCGAGAGGATCAGCGTCAGGATCATCGCCTTGCGGCGCATCTTGAGCCGGGCCAGGGCATAGGCGGCGAAGGAGGCAAATACCAGCGCCACCGTGGTGGTGACGACGGCGATGATCACCGAATTGCGCAAGGCCAGGAGGAACTCGGCGTTCTGGAAGACCACCAAATAGTTCTCGAAGGTGGGCTGGCTCGGGAAGAGTTCCCCCTGGGACAGGCTCGCTCCCTTCTTGAGCGAGGTGTTGACCAGCCAGTAGAACGGTATGAGCGAGAAGCCCATGACGGCAAGCACGAACACCCATACGAGCGGGTGGAGTTTCGCTTCGCCGCGGAGCCGGCGCTTCGGTGCCCGGGGGCGGTCGGCGGGTGCCGCCGTCGTGCGCTCTGCAGTCAGCGTGCTCATTGTTCCTCCTTGGCGACTTCGCGGATATTGCCGCCGGCGAAGCGGATGTAGACAACGGAGACCACCATGACGGTCAGGAAGGTCAGGAGCGACAGCGCCGAACCTTCGCCCACCAGCCGGTTTTCGCGCAGCTGGGTGTAGGCCAGCATCGACATGGACTCCGTACCGTTGGCGCCCCGGGTGAGCACGAACGGCAAGTCGAAGACACGCAAGGCATCCATGGTGCGGAAGATCGCCGCGAGGACGATCGCAGGGCGCAGCAGGGGCAGGGTGATGTGCACAAAAGCCTGCCACTTGCTGGCGCCGTCGAGCTCTGCTGCCTCGTAGGTCTCCGCGGAGATGACCTGCAGGCCGGCGAGGATGATGAGGGCCGCGAACGGCGTCGTCTTCCAGACGTCGGCCAGGACGATCACTGTCATCGCGTATCCATGCTCTCCAAGCCAGACGACGTCGCCGCCCGGCAGCCCTAGGGCTGAGAGGACGTTGGTAACCAGGCCCATGTTGGGCTGGAACATGGTTTGCCAGGTGATGGCACTGACGACGGTGACGATGGCGTACGGCAGCAGAACCACGGTGCGCAGGAGTGCGCGGCCCCTGAACGCTAGGTTGAGCAGCAACGCCATGGCGGTGCCGAGCACCAGCTCCAGGGAGACCGAGAGCCCCGCGAATAGGAAGGTCTGGCCGAAGGACGCCCACCATTCAGGGCTGCTCAGGGCCGTGACGTAGTTCTCCAAGCCGACGAAGCGGGAGAGACCTGCAGTGCGGACGCTGTACTGGTTCAGCGACAGCCAGGCCGCATAGCCGATGGGAACCGCCGCCACCAAAGCCATGAGAACCAGGGACGGAGCGGTCATGCGGACCGCGAGCCGCCGCTCCGCCTGGTCGCGGCCGTTCCCGCCGCGGACCGGGCCGCGGCGGGGGGCAAGTGTCTTGGTTGCCATGATCAGAAGCTCGCCTTGGCTGCGGTGATTTCCTCGGCCATCTTCTTCACGGCGTCCTCAGTGGAGGCAGTGCCGGAGAGGACGGCGTAGACGTTCTTGTAGATCGCCTGGGAGATCTGCGGGTAGACCGGGGAAATCGGGCGGGGCTTGGCACCTTTCACCGAGGCGAGCAGTTCCTTGGCGAACGGCATCTTCTGCAGAACCGCCGCGTCGGAGTAGGCGGCCTCATTGACCGGGGCCTGCGAGTAGTCCATGGCCACGTGCTTCTGCCATTCCGGAGTGGTGGCGAAGTCAATGAACGCCACCGCCCCGGCCTGGTTCGTGGAGTGGGCCGAGATCGCCAGGTTCCAGCCACCCAGCACGCCGGAGGCCTTGCCGCCTTCCCAGGCCGGCAGCGGCGCTACGCCGAAACTGCCCGCCAGCGGCGTGGCGTTGAGCAGGCGGTACACATGCGGCCAGTTGCGCTGGTAGCCAAAGTTGCCGGACTCATAGGCCAACCGGGCCGGGTCCTCGTTGTACGTCAAAACGGCACGGTCCGCCGAGCCGTCCCTGAGGCCGTTGCTCATGAAGTCGAGGACCTCACGGGTCTGCGGGGAGTCAATTGTGACCTCGCCCTTGTCATTGAGCACTTCACCCCCGGCGCTGTACAGCATTTCAAGGAAGTTCACCGTCAGGCCCTCGTATTGCTTGCCTTGGTAGACGTACCCGTTGCCGGGGGCCTTGGCTGCTTCCGCATAGAGCTGCTGCCAGGTCTCAGGCTTGGCAACCTTGTCCTTCTGGTAATAGACGAGTCCCGCGTTGGTGAAGAACGGAGAAGCCCAGTACTTGTCGTCGTATTCGGTGGTTTCCACCGTGGACGGGATGAGGCGGTCCCTGTTGGCCTCAACGAGTTTGGTCTGGTCCAGCAGCCACCCCTGCGAGGCGAACTCGGAGGTCCAAATGACGTCCGTGACGAAGATATCGCATTCAGTGGACTTGCCCTCGAGTCGCTGCACAGCCTGCGTGCGGGCTTCATCGGTGGTAGCTCCGATCTCGGTGTACTTGGCCGTGACCTTGCCGTTCTCCTTAGTGAAGGCCTCTGCTGTGCCTTTGTAAATACCGGAGGCGTCCTTGCCGCCGCAGACGTTTATGCTGCCGGTGGCAGCATCCCCCGACGCCGGATCGGCAGCTGCCGCCTTTTCCGCGCCTTGGGTGGCCGCACCGCCACCGCATCCGCTCATCACCAGGCCCGCTGCCATGACCGCAGCAACGGCGATGGCGCGCCGGCGCCGCGCGGCACGTCCGGACAGCGCGGCACCTCCGGACAGCGCGGTCCTTTGCGCGGCGGCTTTGGATGGTGCGTTGTCCTCCTGGAGCGGAGAAGCAGGTCGAATCAAGTCCACGAGTGGCTCCTTTAGGGGTCTGTGGGCAGTGGAAGCTCAGTGAGGCGGCAGCGACGGGGTCTGCCACGCACCCTGAACATGGCTTCTTTGCCGGATGCTTCCTTGCTATTTGGAATCGATTCCAAAAACGGGATAGATGTCTGCTGCGAGTTCATGGAATCGATTCCAAAATAGTGTGACAGGGACCACGCGGGGCTGTCAACCCTTTTTCTTAGCCCTTGGTCGAGTCCCGTACCACGAGTTCATGAGGGAGGAAAGTGCGGCCGCGGCGATGTGCGCCGGGCACTGTCATCCGTGTCAGGAGTTCGGTAAATGCCACGCGGCCCATCTCGTAGGCCGGCTGCCGGACAGTGGTCAGCTCCGGGACGCACATTTCCGCCTGGGCCGAGTCATCAAAACCTGCCACCGCGATGTCGTCAGGCACCCGCAAACCAGCATCGGTGAGTTCGCGCACGCACCCGGCTGCCACGATGTCGGTGCCGCAAAACACTGCGTCCGGAAGATGCTCCGCCTCCAGCAGTTTCCGGGCCAGGCTGCGCCCGGCGTGGAAGCCGAAACTGCCCTCACCGAACAGCATCCGGTCCGGAGACAAGCCCGCTTCGGTGACGGCCTGCCGAAAGCCTTCCTCGCGGAGCCGTCCTGAGCGGGCATTTTTGTTCCCGATCATGGCCAGCCTGCGGCCGCCGGTTTCAACCAGATGGCGCGTGATGTCGTAAGCGGCCTGGCGGTCGTCGATGGAAACGCCGAAGGCGGCCTCGGCGTCGACGATCTCGCAGACCTGAACGACGCTCAGGTGTTCGGCCACGGCCTCGACATCCTCATCCGCCATCGTCGGCGAAAACAGGATCAATCCGTCCACGGAGCCATTCCGCAGCATGTCCACCAGTTGCTGTTCCCGCTCGAGGTCCCCGGACGTCGCCGCGATGAGGCTGACATAGCCCGAGTCAGCCGCAGCGTCCCCCACACCGCGGAAGACTTCACTGATCACCAGTGAGTCCAAATTCTTGGCGAGGGCCAAAACACGCATTGTCCGGTCCCGGCGAAGGTCGCGGGCAGAGGCAAGCGGCCGGTAACTGAGCTGACGGATTGCCGCAGTGACCTTTTCCTTGCTCGACTCACTGACAGCCGGACTTCCGTTTAAGACGCGGGACACCGTCCCGACGGACACTCCCGCTGTCCTGGCGACGTCCTGCACTGTCGCTCGCGCCATTCGATTTTGTCCTTCCGCGAGCAGTAACGGTGGTCCTCGCCGCCACGCCACTGCCGTGCCTTACAGGCGCTCCTCAGCATAGCCGTACGGTGACGGCCCGCGCCGCCAGTAGCACAACAGGGTTAACAAAAGCAGGGCCCGCCGATGGCGGGCCCTGCTTGAAATATGAAACCCTGAGGCCCCAGGTTCTCTAGGAAATTAGAGAGCCTGGATGTTGACGGCCTGGGGACCCTTGGGGCCCTGCTCGGTTTCGAAGGAAACCTTCTGGTTCTCTTCGAGGGAGCGGAAGCCGCCGGAGTTGATCGCGGAGTAGTGCGCGAAGACGTCCTGCGAGGAGTCGTCCGGGGAAATGAAGCCGAAGCCCTTTTCAGCGTTAAACCATTTGACGGTACCAGTAGCCATTATTTTTGTCCTTCGTGAAGGTGGAGGAAAAGTCCCGACTTTCGGGTCCTCCGGTGTGGGGTGTTCAAAACCGCTACTTCAGAAGAACGCGGACTTTCGACCGCGCGTACTGCCTGAACTACCAACTGCATAAACACAACAACAGAAACTACTCTACAGGAGTTTTCGAGCGCCCCGAGCCACGCCCCGAACCAGCACCCCGAACCGGCCGCCCCAGCCACGTGCGAATCAGCCCGATCACTCCTGCCCATCGCCGTCCAACGCGGGGCTGTAGGCGGTGTACCCGCGCCGCAGCCGGACCGACCCGTCGCCGATCATCGCGATGTCCGCCCACATCACCAGGAAGGACCCGCTGTGCCGCCACCGCAGCAGCGCCGGCAACGGCCACGGCTGGGTTAGGCTGTTCCGCTCGTAGCCAAGGAAGGACGACCAGCTGTGCGGGCTGACCACCAGTCCCAGAAGGCGCGCGTCGGCCATCAGCTGGGGCGGTACGCCGTCCACCACGAACCGGGCGTCGGCCACGCGCCCAAGCCTCACCCCGTCGTCGTCGAACACGGGGGTCCCCAGGAGGTCACCGAGGATCACGGCTGCCTCCCGGAATCCGCGCGATAATCTTGTCGCGGATCCAGCGCTCCACCCAGTCGGCATCGAGGTTCTGCCCGCTGACGCCGAGCCGGACCACCACGCCGACGTCGGCAACGTCCTTCCAGGGGATGCGGATCAGCCGGGACGACGGCGGCCTGCCGCCGAAGATGCGCGTCCCCAGGATGGGGCCGGTCAGCAGTGCGGTGATGACAGGCGCCGGCGTTCCCTCGGGAATCTCGGGGCCGGAACCGGGAGGGCTGAGTTCGAGGTCGTCCACTGTGGTGACGGGGACGCCGTCGTTGTCCAGCACCTGGCGGTCCAGCAGGTGCAGCTGCGCGTCCAGGGTCCGTCCGGCAACAGGCGGAACCGGGACCAGCGGGCGGGGCGTCTTCATGAGCCGGCTCCTGTCACAATCATGAGCGGTATGGCCGCCAGCGAGGCAGCGAGGATCACCACGAGGTAGATCATGGCCAGCACATTCACTCCCCTGCCGTTGACGTGCCCGCCCATGTATTGCGGGTCGTTCGCCACGATGAGTATGGGCAGGTACGTTAGCGGCAGCGCGACGGCGGAGAACACCACCGAGTATTCGGTGATGAGCACGGGGTCCACGCCGGTGGACAGGACGGCCACGCCGATCAGCAGGCAGATGATCATGGACAGGTGGAACCGGGCGGCCTGCGCGGGGCGCCGGAATTTGCCCCACGACCAGCCGAAGAACTGTGCCAGGGTGTAGCCGCTGGACAGCGTCGTCTCCAGGGCTGCTCCGAACGTGGCAGCCACTAGGCCAACCAGGACAAACGCCAGCCCGAGCTTTCCGGCGCCCTCCGCCACCGGGAGGATCACCTGGGAGATGGAGGTGACGGCAATGCCAGCCGGCAGGAGCACGACGGCGGCGCAGGCGGCGATCGCCACGGATAGCAGCCCGCCGAGCGGGAAGCCGACCAGCACGTTGATCCGGGACTGGATCAGGTCCTTGATGGTCCAGCCTTCCTCCACCGCGCCGGAGGAGAAGAAGAACACCTCGTACGGCGTCATGGCGGCGCCGAACAGGGCAATGGCGAAGTACCAGTAAGCGGCGCCGGTTTCCTCGTCCGGGACAGCCGGTGCCAGGGCCTGCCCGGCCAGGGAGCCCCAGTCAGGTTTGAGCAGGAACAGCGCCACGACGAAAACGATCAGGGCCAGTCCCAGGAGCCCGGTGACGTTTTCCATGATGGAGAATTTGACCCGCCAGATGACCAGCCACACGGCCACCACGGCCACCGGAATCAAGAGGAGGTAGTGGACGCTGGTGGCCAGCTGCAGGGCGAGGGCGATCCCGCCGAGTTCCGCGGTCACCGTCATGAGGTTGATGAAGAAGGACGCGGACAGGTTCGCCAGGCCGGCCCGGGGCCCCAGCCGTTCACGGATCACCTCGAACGTTGCCCGGCCGGAGGCGGCTGCCACCCGCCCGGACATGTTGGCAAAGATGCAGATGCCGGCGACGCCGACGCCCACCACCCAGATCAGGGACAGCCCGAAGCGGGATCCGACGACGGCGTTGGTCACGAGGTCGCCGATGTCCACGAACCCGCCGATGGCGGTCAGGATGCCGAGGGCCACGCCCAGGATGCGCTTCATTTCCCGCCGGCTTTCGTTTTCAGCCCGTTCAGGGCTTCCTCGGCTGCGGCGAGCGCGCGGTCCCCGTCCGACAGGGACGGACCGCCGTCGTCGCTGGACACTGCGTCCCGGGCTGTGGTGAGGCCGGCGGTTGACGTATCCAGGACTTTCAGCGCTTCCTCCCGAAGCTGCCGGTCCTCGGCAGTGCTGGGCGCGAGCCGCAGAACGGTGTCGCGGCTGGTCTGCACTTCCTTGAGGGCGTCGTCCAGCGCGGTGGAGGTGGCGGCCCGCGTCAGCTGGCCGTCCATCTCCAAGCGGGTGGCGATCCGGGCGGTGGCAATGGCTGAGGCCGTGTCTTCCGCGGCGGTGGAGACGGTGTCACTGATCCCGCCGGCGCCGCAGGCCGTAAGTAAGCTGAGCGCCCCGAAGCAGCAGGAGATGAGGGCTTTTCGGGTGGCGCCCCGGTGGCGGGTCCGTGGTGTGGCTGGCTTCGTCGGCACCGGCGCCTCCAGCCTCCGGGCAGGCCCGGTTCATCCGAGTTGCCGTACTGTTGACGACCCCAAATTTAGTTGCCTTAGTGCAGGTATAGCACTCCGCGGCCAGAATTTGTACGGATCCGGTGGTGATATCCGGCCTGGCAGTAGCAGGCCCTGCCGGCCCGGCGTATGGTTCTGCCATGCCACCGATTCGGGCCATCCTGCTTCCCGGGAGCGTGCTCCCTGCCCAACCTGCCTACGACGCGCTTATCGAGGCCCTGGGCCCGGACGTCCACGCCTTCGCCAAGGATCTGGAGCTGTATGCTGACGACGAGCCTCCGCCCGGCTGGAGCCTGGACGCCGAAATCGAAGGCGTCCTGCGGGAGGCCGATGCCCGTGGGTGGGAGACGTTTCATCTCACCGGATATTCGGGCGGCGGCGCTGCGGCACTCGCGTTTGCCGCCAAACATCCCGAGCGCCTGTTGAGCCTGGCCCTGCTCGAACCTGCCTGGGCTGGAAGCTGGGACTGGAGCCCCGCGCATGCCGAGCTCTGGAAGAAGTACGAGCAGCTGGAGACACTTACTCCGGAGCAGTTCCTGCCTGCCTTCATGAGGCTTGCAGTTAAGCCCGACGTCGTCCTTCCACCACCACCGCCGGGTCCCCCGCCGCCGTGGATGGCCAAACGGCCCGCCGGTATCAGGGCGTTCCTGCGGACCTTCAAAAGCTACGACTTGGACAGGGCCCGTCTGGCGGCCTTTCGCGAGCCGGTGTTTTTCGCCCTTGGCGGCCTGAGCAACCCGGATGACTACGGCGAGATTGCGCACCGGCTGGCAAGGGTCTTCTTCCCGGAC
Organism: Arthrobacter sp. ISL-72; assembly: GCF_018613755.1. Classification (GTDB taxonomy): domain Bacteria; phylum Actinomycetota; class Actinomycetes; order Actinomycetales; family Micrococcaceae; genus Arthrobacter. The sequence continues at coordinate 317,401 of NZ_JAGGPP010000013.1, read as the reverse complement.
TTCCACCTGGAGGTGTTCCCCGAGCGCCATCACTTCGACCCGCCGCACCGGATCGAGCCGGAGCGGCTGGCGGAGTTGCTGCGGAGGCACTGGGAAGGCGCGGAAGGCAGCACGCCGGCCTAGGGCTGAGGATCGCCATCACCGGCGTCGAGCCGGATGCTCCAAAAGACCTCGACCGGGTGCACGAACGGGCATATCCTGCACACAGGTTCCGCCGACCTGCCGCCAGGAGATGATCGCCATGGAAATGCCCAAAGCGTCCGACGCCGACAAGGAACACTTCCGCTCCGTCATGCCGGACCACCCCGAGGTGGTCGTCAAGCCGATGTTCGGCAACCTGGGAGCGTTCGTCAACGGAAACATGTTCGCCGGGCTGTTCGGCCCCACGATCGGCGTCAAGCTCTCGGACGAGGACAGGGAGGTGCTCGAAAGCACCGAGCGCACCGTCCCGTTCGGACCCGCCGAGCGTCCCATGGGCGGCTACACCGGCCTGCCCGAAGTGTGGAATGCCGAGGGCGACGGCGACGCGACCCGGGCAAAGGCCTGGGTGGAGAAGGCCTTCGAGCACGTCGCCACGGTGCCGCCCAAAGAGCCGAAAGCAGCCAAGCCCAAGGCCGCGAAGAAGTAGCCTTCCACGCAAGGACCTCCTGGTCCCAGCCAGGACGCAGAAACGGCAGGAGGACGCGCATAAACGCGTGTCCTGTGACCGATTCGCTGTCCCGGAACGACCGAGGACTCACCTCCCCATCGTGACCTGGTCTTGCCTGCCGCTCATCCCGCATTCTAAAATTAACTAATCTAGTTTTAGAAGGAGCGTCATGGACTCATCCCAGGCGGCAACCGTGCCGATGCAGCGGGCCGGCGGCGGTTGAGATGGACTGGCAAGGCTGGGCGCTGTTGGGGCTGCTCGCCACCACAGCCCTGACCGCGGTGATGATTGCTTTCCAGATGGCCGGCTGGACCCGGCTCGACCTGCCGCTGGTCCTGGGCAGCCTTGTCACGCCGGACCCGGACAAGGCGCGCGTCGCCGGCTTCTTCATCCATCTGGCGGCAGGCAGGTGTTCGCCCTCGGTTATGCGGCCGTTTTTGCGCTGCTGGGCCGGGCGACCTGGTGGATCGGCGCCCTGCTGGGGCTCCTGCATGTCGCCGTGGCGCTGACCGTCATTCTGCCGCTGCGGCCCGGCATCCACCCCAGAATGGCCAGCACCAGGGCCGGTCCGGCCAGCCGGGCAGCCCTTGAACCTCCCGGCCTGCTGGGCCTGAACTACGGGATCCAGACGCCGGCGGTGGCCGTGGCAGCCCATCTGGTCTATGGCTCCCTGCTCGGGTTGCTCCTCACGGTCCCCTGACGCCAGCCAGCGCGAGAGAAGGTGCACGACCAAATGGAAGCCGTCAACGTGGACTCCCCCGCCCTTGCGGACTACGGGCTGCTGCTGGGAGACACACGCACGGCCGCGCTGGTCTCGGCCGACGGCGGCGTCGACTGGCTTTGCGCGCCTACCTTCGACGGCGATCCCGTCTTCGGCGCCCTGCTCGGCGGCCCCGAAGCGGGCACCTTCCGCACCGGCCCCGCCGTGCCCGCCAAGCCCCTCGCCCGCAGGTACCGGCCCCACACTGCGACGCTCGAGACCGTCTGGGCCGCGGACCGCGGCACGTAGTCGCTCACCGAAGCAATGGTGGCGGAGGTCTCGGGCCGCCTGCTGCCCACGACTCTCCTCATCCGGCGGCTGGCGGCCGAGGGCGGGCCGGTGCGGGCCGCCGTCGAATTTGACCCGCGCTTCGGCGAGCGCCACCTCCGCCCCCGCGTCCGGCAGGGACTGCACCTGGTCTGCGAATGGGGCGCCCTGGCCGTGTCGCTCGGCTGCAGCGGCGGGCTGCGGGTGGAGCCGGGTACGACGACGGCAATCACCGTTGAGCCCGGGCGTCCCGTTGTGATGGTGCTCGCCATGGCCTACACGGAACCGCTGATCTGGGTTGACCCCGAAACCGCCTGGGACCTGGTGGAAGATGACGAAGCCCGCTGGCGGGAGTGGTCCTCAGGCATAAGCGGGAATGTCCCGTTCCGCGAAGCGGTCCTGCGGAGCCTGCTGACGCTGAAGCTGCTGACCTACTCCCCGTCAGGCGCCCCCGTCGCTGCCCCGACTACGTCCTTGCCGGAGGATCCCGGGGGCATTCGGAACTGGGACTATAGGTACGCCTGGCCGCGGGATGCCAGCATCGGCATCGCCGCCTTCCTCGGCCTGGGCAAGGACGCCGAGGCCCTGAATTTCCTGAACTGGCTGCTGCATGCCAGCCGGCTGGAGCGGCCCCGGCTGCCGGCCCTGCTCACCCTGACCGGAGGACACGTCCCCCGCGAGCGCACTCTGAAGGGCTGGCCGGGCTACGCGGGCAGCGCTCCGGTGCGGGTGGGCAACGGGGCCGCGCACCAGCATCAGCTCGACGGCTATGGCTGGGTGCTGGACGCTGCGTGGAACTTGGTCGGGCAGGGGCACCGGCTCAATTCGGAGACGTGGCGGGCAATGCGCGGTTTCACCGACCTTGTGGCGCGGCGCTGGCCGGAACCCGACGCCGGCATCTGGGAAATCCGGGCTGATGCGGCGCACCATGTGCATTCCAAGATCATGGGCTGGCTGGCGCTGGACCGTGCCTTGCACATCGCCCGGACACATCGCATCAGTGCCCGGCGGCGGCGCCGGTGGGAAGCGGCGAGAGACGCGATCTCCGCCGATATCAGGACCAGGGGCTTCGACCCTGCCAGGAATACGTACACCCGCTCGTATGGATCCGCAGATCTCGACTCGGCCCTGCTGATCATGCCTGTAACGCGCTTCGAGGAGCCTGCTTCTGCAAGGCTGAGGGGCACGGTTGACGCGGTGCGGGCGGAGTTGTCGGCCGGCTACCCCTTCCTGTACCGCTACCCGCCGGGCCAGGACGGACTGCCCGGGGATGAGGGGGCCTTCCTGCCCTGCTCCTTCTGGCTGGCCCAGGGCCTCGCCCTGACGGGAAGGGCCGCGGAGGCCGCGGAAATGTTCGAGGCGCTGTTGGGGAACGCCAGCCCACTTGGTCTATTCAGCGAGGAGATCGATCCCGCCACGGGGGCCCTGCTCGGAAACTATCCACAAGCGATGACCCACGCCGCACTGATTCAGGCAGCGCTGGCGATCCGGGACGCGGCGCAGGACGAGCCGCTGGTTGAACCTGTCGAAACCCGGCCCGCCGAGCACCCAGTCAGGACGCAAGATCGGTAGGAGGACACGCAAGTCCGCGTGTCCTGTGGCCGATTCCGCGTCCTCGAGCGGTGCATGAGGGAAGCCCCGTGCCCGTGTACGGCGCGCCGCCAAGTTTCAACTACCCCGCTTCATACATGCTCCTCTAATCGGCTGACGACTCTTCCTCCCAAGAAAATGTCCGTCGTGGCCCGTAGAGTGAAACCCAACGACGTGACGCACCAAACACGGGAACGGAATGGATTTCTACGCCATCAATTCCCTGCGTGAAAACCATGCAGGTTGGTCTCTGTTGCGCGCCCAGAACGCCCCGCTGGCACTGACGTTCTTCATGGCCGCCTTCACCGGGCCCAACCAGCGCAACCTGGGCCGCCAGCAGCTCATCGACGTCCTGGACGACGTCCTCTTCGGCCTCCGGGACAGCGAGGGCGAGGACAGGTTCCCGCGCCTGGCCGGCGAATACCTGGATGACTGGGCCGCCGACGAACGCAAGTGGCTGCGGAAGTACTATCCGCCGGGCGAGGACGAGCCCCACTACGACCTGACCGCAGCGGCCGAAGATGTTGTCCGCTGGGTGGAGAGCCTCCGCGGCCGGGACTTCGTGGCCACCCAGTCCCGGCTGACCAGCATCTTCGCCGTGCTGAAGCAGCTGGTCCAGCAGTCGGAGACGGACCCTGAAGTGAGGCTTGCCGAATTGCAGCGCCAGCGGGACGGGATCGACGCCGAGATGCAGCGGATTCGCGACGGCAACATTCGCGTGATGACCGGCCCCGAAGCGTTGGACCACTTCCAGCAGCTCACCGCCCTGGCCAAGGACCTGCTCTCCGATTTCCGCGAAGTCGAGCAGAACTTCCGCAAACTCGACCGGCAGGTGCGGGAGCAGATCGCCACTTGGGACGGAACCCAGGGCGAACTGCTGCAGTCCATCTTCGACAACCAGCAGGACATCAGCAGCTCGCTCCAAGGCCGGACCTTTCAGGGCTTCTGGGACTACCTGATGTCGCCCCAGCTGCGCACCGAGCTGCAGGACCTGCTCCAGCGGGCCACCCTGATCGAGGCCCTGGCCCACAGCGGCAACCTCCACACCGTGACCAACCTCCACCAGGACTGGCTGCCCGCTGTCGAACAGACCCAGGCCACCGTCCGCCAGCTGTCCCAGCAGATGCGCCGCCTGCTCGATGACAAGGTGTTCCTGGAAAACAAGCGCATCATGCAGCTGATCCGGAGCATCGAATCCGGTGCGCTGGGCACCCGCGAGGCGCCGCCGTCGGGCGCCTTTATGGAGATCGACGCGCCGTCCGTGGACGTTGTGTTGCCCTTTGAACGGCCGCTGTATGAGCCCAGCCGCAAGGTGACGGTGGACGATTCCGTCGAAGCGGCCGATGACGCAGATGTAGACGCCGCCGCCTTGTTCAGCCAGTTCTATGTGGACACGGAACGCCTGAAAGCCAACGTGGACGCCGTCCTGGCCGGAGCCGAGCAGGCCACCCTCGCGGAGGTCACCGAGGCGTATCCGCTCACCCAGGGGTTAGCCGAGCTGGTGGCGTACTACCAGCTCGCCACGGAGTCGGACTGGGCCACCATCAACCCGGATCAGTCCCAGCACCTGTCCTGGCAACTGCCGGACGGCAGCATCCGCGAAGCCACCATCGAACAAATCATCTTCGGAAGGCCGGCATGAACCCCGCCACCACCAACCCCGCCGCCCTCGAAACGGAAAGCCGCACGCCGGAGGAACTGCCCGCCGTCGTCACCCGGCTGTTCAAGGGCGTGCTCTATTCGGAGACTGACGAGAAGGTGTGGCAGTCGCTGCTCGGCCTGACCTCCCATGTGCGCGACTACGTTGCCGTGCTGGGCCTGGATCTGATCCTGGACGAATCCGAGGGCTACGCGTTCCTGAGGTCGCGCGAGGATCCGGACGGCACACTCCCCCGCCTCATCGCCCGCCGCACCCTGACCTTCAACGTCAGCCTGCTGCTCGCCCTCCTCCGCCGCCGCATGATGGAGTTCGACATCAATAGCAGCGAGGTCCGTCTGATCATGACAGAGCGGGACATTGCCGACATGGTCTCCGTGTTCCTGCCTGAATCCAGCAACCAAGCCAAAGTCCAGGACCGGATGGGCGCGGACATCAAGAAGGTGGTGGAGCTCGGCTTCCTCCGCAAGCTCAAGGGGCAGAGCGACACGTACGAGGTGGCGCGGATCCTCAAGGCGTACGTGGATGCGCAGTGGCTGGAGGAGTTCGACGCACGGCTGGCTGACTACCGGGCGACGGTCGCCGGCGAGCCGCTCGCCGACGCGGTGACCGGCAGCGCAGCAGCCGGCAGCGCGCCCGAGGAGGAGGACAAGTGACGGCGGACCTGGGCACGGACCTACAGGAGAGCCTGTTCAGCCTGGATGAGACAGCGGCCGACGGCGGCACTCCCCCGGGCTTCCGGCTGCACCGCTTGGAGCTGCTCAACTGGGGCACGTTCCACCAGGGGGTGCGCACGTTCCGGCTGGACGGGGCCAACAGCCTGCTCACCGGGGACATCGGTTCCGGCAAGTCCACGGTAGTGGATGCCATCACCACGTTGCTGCTGCCCGCCCACAAAATTGAATACAACAAGGCCGCAGGGGCGCAGAAGAAGGAACGCTCCCTGATGTCCTACGTGCGGGGCTTCCACAAGAACGCGCGGAGCACCGGCGGCGAGTACTCCAAGCCGGTGGCCCTGCGCGGCACCGGCCAGCTGACCGTCGTGCTGGGCGTCTTCCATAACGCTGTGCTGGGCAAATCGGTCACCCTGGGTATCACGCTGTGGGCCACTCAGGAGGCCGGGCAGCCCCTCCGCTTCTACTCACTGGCGGAGGCGGACCAGTCCATAGTGGCGGACTTCAGCAACTTCGGCCAGGACCCGCTGCAGCTGAAGAGGAAGCTCCGCGCAGCAGGTGCTTCGGTCCATGATTCCTTCGAGCCGTACTCGGCCGCGTTCAAGCGTCAGTTCGGCATCAGCGGGAACCAGGCCCTGGAACTGTTCCACCGGACGGTGTCAATGAAGCAGGTGGAAAACATCACCTCTTTCGTGCGCGGCAACATGCTGGAAGAGGACGACGTCGCCACCCGGATCACCAATCTGATCCACCACTTCGACGACCTGAAGAAAGCCCACGACGCCGTCCTCCGCGCCAAGGACCAGATCGCCCTGCTGACGCCCATCCGGGAGGGCGCCGCCCAGCACGCCAGGCTGAGCGCGGACGACGACCTCGCCCGGAAGCAGCGCGACCAGCTGCACCCTTGGTTCACGGACCGGAAGCTGCAGCTGAGCCTCGAGCACCAGGACGAGCTAAAGCAGACCGGCGTGCGGCTGCAGGAGGACTCGGCCCGGCTGAACGGCGAGATCAAGCAGCTGCGCCGGGACCTCGCCGGGGTTGAGGAGGACATCCGCACCAACGGCGGCGGCAGGCTGGCAGCGATCGACGCCGACCTCTCGCGGCTCGCGGCGGAGTCCGCGGCCCAGCGGCAACGCTTCGAGGCGTACACGGCCGCCGCCGCCGAGCTCGGCCTGCAGGCACCGGAGGACCGCGTGCTGTTCGATGCGAACCGGGCCAGCCTGGTGGAGGTGGAGCAGGACCTGGCCCGGCGCTCGGACGCGCTGCAGGAGGACCGCACCCTGTTCTCCATCCAGCAGTCCGAGCTCAACACCAAGGCCGCAGAGATCGCCGCCGAGCTCACCAGCCTGCAGGCCCGGCGCAACCTGATCCCGCTCCCCCAACTGGATATCCGCCGTCGGCTCTGTGACGGAACCGGAATCCCGGACACGGAGCTGCCCTACGCCGGCGAGCTGCTCAAGGTCCGCGACGGCGAGGCCGCCTGGGAGGGCGCCGCTGAACGGACACTGCGGGGTTTCGCACTCTCGCTGCTGGTGCCGGTGGAGCACTACGCCCCGGTCAGCGCGTGGGTGGACGCCAACAACCTCAGGGGCCGGCTGGTGTACCTGCGGATCGGGGACTCGCATGCGCCGAAGACCGCTGAGTCCGGGACCCTGGCGGCCAAGATCGCCATCAAGCAGGGCACCCCGTTCCGGGATTTCCTGCTGGACGAGCTCAGCAGCCGGTTCGACTACTTCTGCTGCGAGAACCTGACGGACTTCCGCCGCTACCCCAAGGCTCTGACAGCCAACGGCCAGCTCAAGGGCGGCCGGGGCCGGCACGAGAAGGACGACCGCAAGGACCTGGCGGACCGGCGCAATTACGTGCTGGGCTGGGACAACCACGACAAGATGGCCCGGTTCCGCACCGAGCAGGACGAGGTGCAGGGCAGGCTGAAGGTGGTGGCGGGCCAGCTGGCGCGGGCCAACGAGGCGCTCGGCGGCCTGGGACGGCAGAACCGGCAGCTCGGCGTGGTGGGCTCGGTGAAGGAGTTCGGCGAGATCGGCTGGCAGGCCACGGCCCGCAGCATCGAGGAGTTGAAGGCGGAGAAGCGGGCGCTGCAGACCACCAGCGATGTCCTGCAGCAGCTCATGGCCAAAAAAGAAGAACTTACCGATCGCCTTGACCGGACGCAGTCGCGAGCGGACAAGAACCAACGCAACATAGGGACTAATGACGGGGCCGTAAAGGACATCGCCGAGGCGATTGACGAGTGCCGCGCTGTCCTGGCCGAGACGCCGGTGACGGACGACGCCGTGGTGCTGGCCGCCGTCGGACGCCTCGCCGAAGCAGCACTCGGCGACAAAGCGCTCACCTACCGGAACACGGGCAGCGTGGAAAGCACCGTGCGGAGCGGGCTGACGGACACCATCGACGCGCTGGCCAAGCGGATCGCGCGCGCTGCCGAAAATACCGTCCGGCAGATGGCGGATTTCCGCAACAAATACCCGAATGAGACCACTGACTTCGACGCCGCCCTGGAGGCCGCGGCCGACTATAGCCGGCTGTTCGAACAGCTGGTGGGCAATGACCTTCCCCGGTTCGAGGCGCGGTTCAAGGAGTCGCTGAACCAGAACACCATCCATGAGGTCGTGGCGTTCAATGCGTTCCTGGATAGCCGCCGGCAGAACATCATTGACCGGATCGGCGAGATCAACCAGTCGCTGGCGGGCATTCCGTACAACACGGGCCGGCACATCCAGCTGGAGCACCAGGCCACGTCGGACCAGGACGTGCGCGAGTTCGGCAGTGACCTGCGGGCGTGCTCGGAGGGGACCATTGGCGACGAGGACCAGTACTCGGAGCAGAAGTACCTGCAGGTGGAGCGGCTGATTGAGCGCTTCCGGGGCCGGGAGGGACTGAGCGACCTGGACCGGAAGTGGACCGCCAAGGTGACCGATGTGCGGAACTGGTTCACGTTCTCGGCGTCGGAGAAGTGGACCGAAACCGGCGAGGAGTACGAGCACTTCACCGATTCGGGCGGCAAGTCCGGCGGGCAGAAAGAGAAGCTGGCGTACACCATCCTGGCCGCAGCGCTGGCGTTCCAGTTCGGGCTGGGGTCCGGCAAGGGCGCCGGCAGGATTGCGGGCAGCGGCCGGAGTTTCCGGTTCGTGGTGATCGACGAGGCATTCGGCCGCGGCTCCGACGAGTCCGCGCGGTACGGGCTGGAGCTGTTCCAGCGGATGAAACTGCAGCTGCTGATCGTCACCCCGCTGCAGAAGATCCACGTGATCGAGCCGTTCGTGTCCCACGTGGGCTTCGTGGCGAACACCAACGGCGACGATTCCCAGCTGCGCAACATGACCATTCAGGAGTACCGCGAGGAGAAGGAACGGCGTGCCGGCTGAATCCTGGACCACCCTGGCGGGGCTGCGGGCCCAGTCGCTGAAGGCGTGGACCAGCGGTGCGCTGCTGCGGGAACTGCTTGTACCCTCCGGTGCTTATCCCCGGCGGCGGTCCTTGAAGCGTCCGACGGCGGCGGAACTGTTGAGCGAGTACGCTGCGGTCCGGGCGTGGGCGGCCGAGCTTTCCGCCGGGGCTGGCGAATACCAGCTGGAAACGGTGGAGACGGGCCGGCGAACTGTCGGATCCAACCGCATTCCGGCCGCGGCGGTGTTTTCCACGGTAGAGGACGAGATCGCGTTTCTGGGAAAGACACGGGAGGCTTCGGCTTTTCGCGGGATCGCCGCAGGGCTGGGTGAGCTGGATCCGCTACTTCCGGCGTGGGCGGCGCGGTATCCGCTGAAGCTTGTGGAGCTGGGGCCCGATGCGCTGACGGCGGCGCGGGCTGCCCTGTGGCTGCGGGACAACCCGAAGCCGGGGTTCTACGTCCGCCAGCTGGGGCTGCCCGGGGTGCACACGAAGTTCATTGAGAGGCACAGGCAGGTCATCGGTCAGCTGCTCGCGGCTATGGCGTCCGCTGCCGTTTCCGATCCGGACGACGAGGAACCCCTGATCGGGTTCTCGGAGGGCGATGCCGCTTTGGAGCAGGGTGCCGGACGGACACCGGCGGCGAGATTCGCACGCCGGCACGGGTTCCTGCACCCACCCGAGCTTGTCCGCTTCCGCATCCTCGATCCGAGCGTTGACGTGCTCGGCGGCGCGCGGGACATCACCGTAACGGCCGAGGCGTTCAGTACCCTCCGGCTGCCGGTGGACACCGTGATCGCCACCGAGAACCAGGTCAACTTCCTTGCATTGCCGGACCGCCCCGGGGCGCTGGCGCTGTACGGGGCCGGCTATGGCTTCTCGTCGTTGCGGGATGCTGCCTGGCTGCGGGACTGCAAGATCTTCTACTGGGGCGACATCGATACGCACGGCTTCCGGATCCTGGACCAGCTCCGCGCGGTTCACCCGCACGTAGAGAGTGTGCTGATGGACGAGTCGACGTTGCTCGCTCATCGTGACGCCTGGGGATCGGAGCCGTCACCTTCGAGGGCTGTGTTGACCCGGCTCACGGCCGAGGAGGCTGCGCTGTACGAAGGGCTTGTGAACGACAGCTATGGTCCAACCGCCCGGCTTGAACAGGAGCTGATCAACTGGGACTGGGCACTCGAGCGCCTAAATCCCGCTGGTTGACCCGGTAGAAGCCGAACCCGCGAAAACCCGGCGGCTGGGCCTGTCGAAACCGGGCTATCCCAACCAAAACGAGGGCCAGCCAGATAGAATGGGCCATGGTGCTCTTTCCCGCAATCGGGCTCCTGCTGTGGATTGCCGCCCTTTTCGCTGGCTTGGTTCTGGCCTCCATCCTCTGGTTCCTGTGCCAATCGATGCTCTGGCTTCTGGACCTGAAGGACCTGCTCACTCGCCGGAAGAATGCGGCCGCCTCCAGGCGGAAGGTGCCGCCGGCCCACAAACCGGCCGCCCGTGAACTCACGTCCGACATGATGCCCAAATGGACCGCGGCGCATCGGCGCTACGTGGACGGCCAACTGTCCCATTGGCAGGAGCAGTTCGACGCCCTGAACTCCCGCAAGTTGTAGGCCGCAGGCAAAGGCGGGCCAACGTCCCGACTCGGAGATCGGCCCCGTGACCTCCGGCGCCATGATCCTGTCAGGCGCTTTTCCCGGCAGCAGCGTCGCGAAGGCACGGCACGGGCAGGCGGGCAGTGCGAGATGGAAGCCGGGGCCCGCCGTCGTTGTTCCCGTCACGCGGAGCACGCCGACCACTTCTACCCGTGGTCTGTAAGTCTTTACCCGGTTGCTCTGTGAGCGGCTGGCAGGCTGGTGCTGTGGTCGGGCTGGGGTGTGACTCACCCATGGTATTGCCTCCGATTTGAGCTTTCCGGAGTGCGCCTTCTTGGATATGTCCGCCTAGCCGGGCCCGGAATCGGTTCTGTCTACAGCGGTGGCCAACAAAGCCATCTACACAATCGCGTTGATCAGGATGAACCGCGACCCTCAAACCAGGGATTACGTAGCCAGACGGACAAGTCAAGGCCGTACGAAAAAGGAAATCATCCGCAGCCTCAAGAGATACATCACCCGGCATATCTACCGTCAGCTCAACACCATAGGTGGCCCGAATCCCGTCCCGACGCTCGAGGTAGGTTCCGCCGTTGTTTAAACGCTGACGCCGGCCGCGCGGGCCGCCGTCAAGGGCTGAAGAAGCAAAGGATCAGTGACGGTTGCCGGTCACTGCGGCGGAGACCCCGACGCCGATGATCGACAAGCCACCGATCCGGCCGAAGGTCGTCATGCGGCGCGGAGACTTGGCCAGCCAGCTGCGGGCACGGCCGGCGGCTAGAGCCCACGCGGTATCGGTGATCAGCCCGATGAATAGCGGGACGATACCCAGGATAAGGATCTGGGCAGTGGTGTTGCCTACCGAGGGGGCGATGAACTGCGGGACGATCGCGGTGAAGAGGACGAAGCTCTTGGGGTTGGTCAGGCCCACGATCGTGCCGGCACGGACCGCAGCCAAGGGAGTTTCAACCCGGGAGGTGGCTTCTGGCGCGTCGGATAGGGTGCCCGCGTGCCGGAGTGCCTGGAATCCCAGCCAGAATAGGTAAAGGATGCCTGCCCACTTGATGGATTGGAAGAGCAGTTCCGAGCGTTCCAACAAAGGACCGAGACCAAAGGCAATGGCGACCCCAACCAGGTAGCAGCCGATGGCATTGCCCACGACACTGGACAAGGCATTCGCGCGGCCGTGGCTGAGGGCCCGCCCCACCACGAAGAGCACGCTCGGCCCCGGAACGGCGATGAGCACCACGCAGGCAAGAGCCATGACGGTGGCTTGACTCAGAGTGACCATCCCAAAATCATAAAGTCCCCCGCCCTGGCGCATGGAATCACGCTCAGCAGGTGGAACGCTTGGGCCATCTCTGGTCGATGCACTCGACACTTGACGGAACATAGAAGCATCCAAGGGCGGCTCCACCAGCCTGCAGAATTTCGTTGCCGCGTGTAGCCGGTGCAACCGGTCGAAGGGGGCGCATATCCCGTCGCCCGCCAGGCAGGAACGGCTGGAACGACGACGGCGGAGGTACGTTCCGTCCGGCTGCGGTGACCGTCGGCGAGCGCCAGCCGCTCCCCTGACTGCCCCCTGGCGGGCCCGCAGACCATGTCGGACGGGACCTCTAGAATGAGCATTCTCCAGCAGGTGCGTGCGGCTCTCCTGCTCCGTGACGGATCCGTGGGACGTGACGTCTGACGGATCAGGAACGGGAACGTAGTGGCCAGTCCGCCGGCGGCGGTCTCCTCCTTCAGCATCCGTGCAAGGCCCAGCTGCATCGGGACGAACGATTGCCGAAGAGCACAAGGGGGCTGAAAGCCGAGGACCTCTGAAGCCATCGCCTCGTCTAGAACCGAATTGGCCGGGCCAGATTCAGTCCCCGTCGTAACGGGCAAGTGCTTCTATGTAGACTGCGGCGGTTTCATGGTCGCCCCTGTCGGTGTATTTGGCGATGATGTTCGCTAGATCCCTTTTGACGGCCCAACGCGCGTCATACGGTTCACGACGACGGGGAAAGTAATCGTTCATGGTTCCCGTCGCCTAACGAGTCTTCACGGTCCAGCAGATAGCGCAGAAATGCTGCCTGGTTGTCAATCTCCCGCTGTTTGCGCGGGGAAACCCAGTCCGGTAGTTCTTTGTCATCAGCCATGATGTTCACTCCTTCCAGTCATGAATTCATGCTGACCCTGTTCGAGCAAGATGGGCGAAGGTTTCGGGCAAGATAGGCGAAGGTCCTGTGGGTGGCACCCCTCCGCGCCGCATCCGCGGCACACGCATGCGATACAGACAATTCCAACGGTGCGGCGTCAAAGGAAGTTGACGTGGTTACCGGTGGCGATCACGGTGTCCGCCGGCAGCTGCAGCGGTTTGAATACTGCGATCCCCAATTGTTTATCCATGGACCCATCCGGAATGCGCTGGCGCCCAAATAGCTGGCATAACCCCTTGGGTTAGCTGGCAAAAAGACCGGCTGATCCATAAAACAGATACCGCATCAAGGAGATCATCATGGCAACACACACCAGCACCGGCACCGCCACACGCACCAACGTCCAGAAGGCATCAATGCTGGTCGGCGCCGTGTTCCTGCTGGTCGGTGTCCTGGGCTTCGTCCCCGGCATCACCAGCAACTAAGGCGAGCTGCAATTTGCCGGCCACCACTCCGAGGCCATGCTGCTGGGCCTCTTCCAGGTCTCAGTGCTACACAACGTCGTCCACCTCCTCTTCGGCGCCGCCGGCCTGCTCCTGGCCCGCAGCGCCACCGGCGCGCGCTCCTTCCTCCTCTACGGCGGAATCGTGTACCTGGTCCTGTTCGTCTACGGCCTGGTGTTCGACCAGGAATCCGCGGCGAACTTCGTCCCGCTGAACGCCTTCGACAACGGACTGCACCTGCTGCTCGGCGTCGGCATGATCGCCCTCGCGCTGGTTCTCACCAGGGGCCATGCCACGAAGGTGCGCTCCTGACCATTTCTCTCTGGGGAAACGCAGGCCAACGCCCGACGGCGGGACTCACCCGATGGTGAGTCCCGCCGTCGCGCGTTCCCGGCTTTCGTCCGGGCCGCTCACGGCAGCTAAATGCAGCTGGGCTGGTAGGCCGGGTCGGCGGGGCCGGAAGCCTGTGCCAATGCGTTGGCCACGAGCTGGTGGACCACGGGGTCGTTCGGCGTCTGGTCGTGTTCGAAGAGATCGGCCGGGCACTTGTCCTGGATGGTGATATTGGCGACCTGCCGGGCCGGGCCGCTAAGGAACTGGCTGTTGTAGGGAATAACCACCTCGTCATGGACCGTGGAAATGACGGTGTAGGAGGGTCCTGCAACGGTGTCGCCGACGGAATTGAGCTTCTGCATGAAAGTCGATCCGGCCTGCTGGTCGGCGCAGGCAGCACAGCCCAGGCCGGCGTAGTCCGGATCAGGGACAACCCCCGGCGGCGGAACGATCACACCTTCCGTGCCGTGGTTCGAAGGTGCGATCCCGACCAGGTGGTGGACATACTTGGCTCCGCCCAGAAAGCCCATGTAGTAGCGGGGCATCATGCCACCCTGGCTGTGGCCCACGAGATCCACTTGTTTGGCCCCGGTGGCAGCACGTACCGCGTCAACGAACGGGGCAAGTTCCTTCGCGGATTCGGTCACTGGCGCGGTGGCATACACGCCGTTCGTCTCGCCGTAGTTGAGGGCAAAAACGCAGTACCCGGAGCCTTTCAGGTAGGGCGCCAAGGTGGACCAGTTCTTCGCCATGCTCTCGAAGGTCCCAGGCACCAGAACCACGGGGTACGGGTGCTGGGCGGACGGCTTGCAGGACCAGTCGTTGGCTCCGGGCGGGGAAATTTGAACGATGTCCGCCTGGGCGGGAGCCACGGCAAGGGTGCCGGCAAGGACGGCGGCTGCGGCGATAGACACGGTTCTGGTAAGCAGTGACATAGAAACCTCGTTGTTCGTGTGTCAGGGGGTGGGCCAGATGTTGATTTTTCGCAGCCAAGTCTTGGCTGCGGTCCTCAAATGCTAGGCATCCCGGAAGGACGTGCGGCACTAACTGCACGAATGTGCGCGGAAGAGGGGCGCCGGGCGGAGCCTCTCCCCCACGGGCGAAACACCCGCACTCACATCAAAGCTACTGGTCAGTAGCATTTGGTCAGAGGGCCGGCGGGGTAAGAAACCGCCTGGACCATCTGCACAAACGTTCATTGGCACGTCCGCGCTCCCGGCCAGACTTCCACGTCCGGCTCGGCGGTTATCGGGTTGGTCGTAGCGTTCGGAAGAAGGCGCGCAGGCGAACCTCCGGGTCAGGTTCGGCTCCTTGACGGGGTGCGGTCCATGGCGGACTCAGACATGCAGAGTGGGCCGGTAGATGAGCTCTTGGATGTTGCCGTCGAGCGTCCGGCTCTCAATCAGCTGGAGGTCGAAGTCGGCCGCACCCTGGAAGATCGGGTCCAGCCCGGTCTGTCCGGTAATCACAGGGAAGATCGTCACCTGGACGCGGTCGACCAGGCCGGCGGCCATCAGCGCCCGGTTCATCGACAGGCTGCCGTGCGAGCGCAACGGCACATCGGACTCCTCCTTGAGCCGGGCGACGACGTCGACGGCGTCGCCGCTCACGACGGTCCCGTCCGGCCAGTCGAGGGGCCCTTCCAGTGTGGTCGAGACCACCGTGGCCGGCAGGTTCCTCATCCGGGTGACCCATGGGTCGCGCACGTCGGACTCCTCGGTGCTCGAGGCCAGCATCTCCGCGAACATCCGATATGTGTTGGCCCCGATGACCATCCGCTGCTCCTCGCCGTACAAGGCGAAGCGGTGGTCGAGCAGCTCGGGGCCTTGCTTGCCCCAGTAGCCGGTCCAGTTGCCGCCGGCGGCGCCGAAGCCATCGAGGCTGGAAAAGACGTCGAAGGTGTAGGTAGCGGTCATGATTGTCTCCTCGAGCGCGGTTGATGGGTGTGGAGGGACACGGCCAAGACGGCGGCAAGGATCAGCGTAGTCAGCAAGACGGCGGCGAGGGAACGGCCGGGGGTCCTTGCCACGGCGGATTGCCCCGCCGTACCGTTCCTTGACGACCGTCCACTCCGAAAGGACCAATCATGACCGATACCGAGATCCGCGCGTTCGGGCAGCACTGGGCCGACGCCGAGGTGCGCGGCGATGTCGACGCCCTCGACGCCATGACCGTCGCCGACTTCACACTGGTCGGCCCGCTCGGGTTCGTCCTCGACAAACAGCAGTGGCTCGACCGCTACCGCAGCGGCGATCTGGTCACCTCCTCACTCACTTGGGACGACGTGGTCGTGCGCGAGTACGCCACCACCGTCGTCGCCATCGGTCGGCACACTCAGCAGGCGGCGTACCGCGGGACGCCGTCCGACGGAGCCTTCCGGGCGACGCACAGCAACTTTGATCATCTTCGTCTTCCCCGCCCTCACCGCCACCGGCCACTGCGAAATCATGGTGTTTGAAGGAGTGCCCGGCGGGCCTACTGGACTACCGACTCGGGCGCCTGTGCACCAACTCGGGGATCGGCCTGACGGTGGACAAGCAGCCATTCGTTGCCCTCACGCCGATAAATGTTCGTCGTGCGGAGAGCCACGTCGTCCAGATCGGCCCGTCCTGCAACCCGAACCCTGAACCGCTCGATCAGCACCACATAGGCAAGATCCCCGACGACGACGGTGCCCTGGTTTTCCATGGACACGACCTCACCGTCACGGTAGATCGCCGCTGCCTTAGCGATGCTGGCCGCCACATCGTCCCACCCCCGGGATACGCCGCCCAGCGGATTGGCCAGGGTCACGTCGTCGTTCTTGGCGAAAAGCGCCTGACAGGGCACAGGATCGCCCTTCATAATGTCGGCAAGTGCGGCACGCAGACGCTCGACGACGCCCTCAAAGTTTGAAGCAACCATCACGCTCACCACTCCCACAGGACTACGCCTTCTGGCGCTGCCCTCAGTATGCGCCCGGTCCCGGATAGCGCCTCGTGGCGGGTAGGCCGCGGTTCAGGGCGTCGGCCGCTAATCCAGAGGAAGCGTGATGGTCACGCGCGTGCCGTTGCCGGATTCGGAGTCAATGGCGATGGTGCCGCCGGCTTCGTGGACGGCGATGGTCATCAGCCGCACACCGAACCCACGGTGCCTGCTGCTAGGCGCCTGGCTCTCAAAACCGATCCCGTTATCCGTGATGGTCAGCCGGATGCCGTGGTAGACGGCCGCCAGCCGAACGGTCAGCTCGGTGGCATGCGCGTATTTAAACGCGTTGGTGAGTGCTTCCTGGGCGGCGTGGTAAAGCAGGGCGGCACAGGCTGCCGGTATTTCGATACCGTGATGCGGCGTCTCCCACCGGATATAGGTTCCTCCCTGGCGAAGGGGGGTGGTCAGCCTGTCGACGCATCCGGCGAGCCCCAGCGTGTGGAAGTCAACGGGGCGGTCATCGGTGATGACGCCCCCAGTCGCGGTGAGTTCGTCCAGGGTTAAGGCTTGACTCATGGCACTTCCTGCTTTCTAGTTCTTGCAGCCTCTGTTGCTTCCCTCGCCGGCTTCGGTGGAGCCTCATCCGGTGTTGTTGAATTTAGGGTGACTCCGTCGCATCAAGGATTCGGGCAGTTATCCGCAGTACTAGTGCAGGTTTGGGGCAGGAATCGGTGAGCGGGTTCCTGCCCCAAACCGGTCCTGCGGGAGCAGGAGCTGATCCGCTGGGACTGGGAATCGGAGGCCTATCCGCTTTCCGAAGTTGGCACGCCGCACTGTTGTGAGCTTATCCACCACTGGCTGACTTGCTCCAAGCCGGAGAGCTGTTCGGGATCAACCATCAGCCTCAGCAGCGGGGCTTCCGTCAGGTGGAACGTCAGCGGCAGAGGGGTGACCGAGTCTGAGGCCGCAACAGGTCACCCTGGATGATCACAGCTCCGCTGGTTCTCACCAGGGGCCATGCCACGAAGGTGCGCTCCTGACCATCCCCCTCCGGGAAAACGCACGCCAACGCCGCAGGAGTCGGTGGCTGCGTTCAGCCAAGGTGCTGCCGTGGCTATAGGTAGTCTCCGGATCGTTCACGGGCGATTTCCAAGAGGGTTGAGTGGAAGGCGACCTCTGCCGGGGCGTAGACCTTGTCCTGACGCTGCGCCAGGAGTATCCGCCGCAGGGGTGCGGCGTCGCCGAGGCTGAGCACCTTTACATCGGGGTGCTGCAGTGCCACGGCCGTTTTGGGGACCATGGCCACGCCCATTCCGACGCTGACCATGGCTTGGGCTTCCTGGTAGTCGTTGGCCAGGAAAGCAATGGCTGGTTCGAACCCGGCTTCGTGGGCCGAGCGCTGCAGTACCTCCACTGCTGGATGCGCTTCCGCGCGGACGATCCAGGACTCGTTGCGGAGATCCTCCATGCTTACCTGCTCCCGCTCGGCCAGCCGGTGGCCCCGGGCTACCAGGACCACGGTGCTCTCACGGAAGACTTCGGTTACTCGGATGGAGTCGTCGTGAAAGGGGTTCCAGGGGTAGTCCCAGAGCAGGCACAATCCGGTGACTCCGGATTCGAGGTCTGCCACGAGTTCATCGAAGCGGGCGCTGCGCAGCGAGAGGCCGATGGCGGGATAACGCTTCTTGAACGCCCGGATGACGATGGGCATGAATGATCCGGCCAGGGTTGGGAACGTACCGACCGTCAGGGATCCGCGCTTGAGGCCTGCGATCTGGTTCAGGTCGGACTGTGCTGCCTGCATTTGCCGGACGATCTTGCGCGCGTGGCCCGCCAGCATCTGGCCGGCCTCCGTGGGCACCACACCGCGGGAGCGCCGGTTGAGCAGGGGCTGCCCCACTTCCTGTTCCAGCTTGCGCAGTTGTTGCGAAACCGCGGAGGGACTGTACATCCGGAGCTCCGCCGCCGCGGTGATCGATCCCTGCTCCACTACCTCCAGCAGCAGGGTAAGCCGCCGCATATCGAATAAATAGTCATCTTCTTCGTGAAGCAACGCTTAATCCTTCCGCAGGTTTGGTTCATTGCCTACATTCATGTCAAAAAATCTGGCGTCGCCAGCAGTGTAGAGCGTGCTCAAGAGGGGATTCGCTATGGAAAGTATCCTTTGAGCGGAATTGATTGAAGCAATTCTACATCCCCCTTCGATTATTGAACATTGTCTTAACGTGTGAGCTGGCTCATGCTCGTTTCAGGCGCCGATACCAAACGAAGGCACAAGGAGATGTGGGTAAAACAATGAGGTTAGAAGCGGAATGGATGCGCGGAGGCACCAGCAAGTGCTGGGTCTTCGAAGCCGAGCACCTTCAGGACGGCGGCGCCAGCCTGGATGTGTTGCTGCCGCGCCTGTTCGGGAGTCCCGATTCCCGGCAGATCGACGGAGTGGGTGGGGCTACCTCAACCACGAGCAAGGCCGTGATCCTGCATCGACTCCACGGGGACGGCGTTGACGTTGAGTTCACCTTCGCACAGGTAGGCATCGAAGAAGCTGCAGTTGACTGGGGCAGCAACTGCGGGAACTGCTCTGCCGTGGTCGGCCTCTACGCCCTCGAGAAAGGGTGGGTGGTTCCCAACGGGGACGTCACCCGGATCGTCACCCGCAATACCAACACCGGACAAATCATCGTGCAGCGCGTGGCCACGCCCGCCGGCGCACTGCCCGACGTTCCGGCCGCGGAGATGCCCGGGGTGCCCTTCCCCGGTCACCTGGTGGGGCTCGGCTTCCAGGACCCCGCCGGTAAGACCACCGGTGCACTGCTGCCCACCGGCGCAGCGACCGACACCATCATGGCCGGAGGAACGCGCTGGACCGTGTCCATGGTGGATGCCGGAGCGCCAGTCGTCATCGTCCGGGCCGTGGACCTGGGCCTGGACCCTGCGCGGTACGACAGCTGGCAGGCCGGGCTGGAGCAGCAGCTCGGCACGCTTGAGCAGATCCGGCGGCAAGCAGCGGTGCGGATGGGCTTGGCTCCGACCCCCGCCGCGGCGGCCCGTGCAATCCCTAAGCTCGCCGTCGTCGGCGCGCCCGCCGCATCGGACCCCGCGTGCGACGTCAACGTCATGATGCTCTCGATGGGCAAGCCCCACCCCGCCCTTGCCATCACCGGCAGCATTGCACTGACCCTGGCCGCCCGCACCGGCGGCACCATACTGCACACCATCACAGGCGAAGCCTTAGGAACCACGTTGCGCCTCCGCACCCCCGCCGGGGTCATCGAGACCTGGAGCGAGGAGCACGACGGAAACCTGCTGGTCGGAGTCGATCGCACGGCCCGCACCATCGCCACCACCATCATCCATCTCCCCGAGGTTGCCGGCAGCACTGTCGCTGCCTCCTTCGCGGGAGCCTCACTCTAAGGAGACCATCATGACTGAAACTGGCATGACTGAAACTCGGGAGCGCAACGCTACCCCCGCAAGTGACGCACCGGGCGGCCGTCCCGACCGTACCAGGCGCCGGCGTCGTATCCTGCTGATGGCAGTGGCCGGAGCGGCCATCCTGGGCTTGATCGCTCTCGTGTTCGGGGGTGGCATCTTCAACCAGGCGGCCACCACGGAACCGGAGCCGACCATGACCGCAATCCAGATCATCCCGCTCATCATCCTTGTGGTGATGTTCGTCGTCGCCACCAAGTGGCCGCTGAACATCGGCGTGATGGGGCTGGTGGCATCGTTCGGCGTCGGCTATTTCATGCTGGGGATGTCGGACAAGCAGATCCTTGAGGAGTTCCCGGCCAGCATTGTCCTGACCATCATCGGCGTCACCTACTTCTTCAGCATGGCCCAGCGGAACGGCACCATTGACATCATCGTCAAGAGCTGTGTGCGCCTGGTCCGGGGCAAGACGCTGCTGCTGCCGTGGGTGTTCTTCCTGATCGCCGCCGCGCTGACTGCACTGGGCACCTTCTCCCCCGCGGCCATCGCGCTGCTGGCGCCAGCGGCCATCGGCTTTGCCTACGAGTCACGCATCCACCCCGTGCTGATGGGCGCGTTCATTATCAACGGTGCCCACGCCGGCGGCTTTTCCCCGTTGTCCGTGGCCGGTGTCCTGGTGCACGACATCGCCTTGAAGAATGACTTTCCCATCTCCCAGGGCGCACTCTTCGCCGCCAGCTTCGCCCTCAACCTCATCCTCTCCGTCCTGACAGTCGTCCTGTTCGCCCTCATCGGCAAACTGCGCGACAGTCACGGCGGCCAGCACGCCGACGTCGACACCTCCTCAACCGGCCGTCCGCACGGCCAGCAAATCCTGACTCTGGTCCTGATCGCCGTGATGCTGGTGTGCACCCTTGGCTTCCACATGCCGATCGGCTTTGTGGCCCTCTCCGCCGGCCTCCTGCTGGCGTTCATCAACATCAAGGAACACCGGACGTTCATCGGCGGCGTCTCCTGGTCCACCGTCCTGCTCGTCGCCGGCATGATCACTTATGTCTCCCTGCTCCAGCACGTAGGCGTCATCGATACCCTCGCCGAGCAGGCCCTCGCCCTGGGCGCACCGCTGCTCATCGCACTGGTTCTCTGCTACGTCATCGGCGTCGGCTCAGCATTTGCTTCCTCCACCGCGTTGCTGACGGCTTTCATCCCGCTGGCCGGTCCGCTCCTGGCCACGAGCTCGCTCAGCGCCTCCGGAACGGTTGCCGCGCTGGCCATCTCTGCCACAGTCGTGGACGTCTCCCCCTTCTCCACGGACGGTGCACTGGTGGTAGCCAATGCCCGCGAGGACGACCGGCAGCGCGTCTACCGTCAGCTGATGTTCTACGCCGGCGGGGTGGTGCTGGTGGCCCCTGCGCTGGCATGGGCGCTGCTCGTACCCACCGGCATCATGTGACCGCCGGATCTACATCCGGCAAGCGGACGGGACGGCCTGCACTCCATCGCAACAGGTAGCCCGAAAGTCGGGCGCAGGACCAACCCGGACGCACCAGAGGCAGGGCCACTTACAGGTGGCCCTACCTCTGGTTTGGAACATGGATGCAACTCCGCGGACAGCAAGGGCGGGCGCGGTCGGGTGAACCAGCCGCACTTGTCCAACAAACGCGTCCCACTTGCTAGGCTGGACTCCCCCGAACAACACCCAAGCGAGGCATAACGTGCACGAGGACGCCGCCAGGTTCCTGTCCCAGCCGGTGGAGGCCCAGCCAGGCTCGCCGCTCCGGGTCGCCGTGTACTCCCGGATCGCCGAGGCCATCCGCAACAACCTGCTAACGCCCGGTTCCATGCTCCCCACCGAAACGGAACTCGGATCCGACATGAGAGTCAGCCGCACCGTGGTGCGCGAAGCATTGATGCTGCTCGAGGAGGACGGGCTCATCCGGGCTCGCCGCGGGGTCGGCCGGTTTGTCGCCGACACTCTCCCCCGGATCGGCATCGAACGCATCCGCCCCTTCGAGGAAGTCCTCGGCGGCCCCGGCCAGCACCTCGAAATCAAGCGTATCCAGGTGGTGCGGCAGCCGGCCTCCGAGTTCGCCGCGCCCGGCGTCGGCGTCGAACCCGGCAGCGACGTCTGGCTCTGGGAGTCCGTCCTGATCCGCGACGGCGAGCCCGTCGCCCACCTGCAGGAGAACGTCTCCGCCCAGCCTGTGAGGCTGGGCAAAGCTGCCGCCGCGCCGTTGGAAATCGACGACGACGGCGGCACCACCCTGCTTGCCAGCCTGAACAAACGCTTCGGCCGGGTCCTCGGCCCCGGCGAGTGCCAGATCGGCCTGAGCCAGGTGGGGCCCAGCCGGGCCAAGCTGCTGGACCTGCGGGCCCCGGACCCGGTCCTCGTGCTGACGCAGTACGTCAGGCACGCGAACCGGCCCTTCTACCTGGCCAAGTGCCTCATTGCCGACCGCGCTGGCCACCTGTCCGTCATGCAGTCCCTCCAGTCCTGACCGCAACCGCGCGTCAGCTACGGGCAGTCACTACCGACGGCTTTGCAGGCGTTCACGCGGCCGTGCTCCCAGTAGCTGCCGGTGCCATTGATCTCTTCTGCGGAAGATTCAACGTTTAGGCGGACGGATGCATTAGTCGCGTCAACATGTGAACTCCAGGCAAGCGCGGCAGTGGCCGCAACCATCGGTGAAGCCATCGACGTACCGCTGGCGATGTCGTACCCCGTGGACCGGCCGTTCTGCGTACCCAGGACGAAGTCGCGGTTCGGGAAGGTCGAGTAGACGTTGACACCCGGCGCCGCGACATCCACCCACTTGCCATAGCTTGAGAAGGACGCTTTGGCGTCATTGTTGTCGGTTGCAGCAACGGCAATAACGTTCGGATATGCGCCCGGGTAGATCTTGGCCTGAGTACCGGCGTTGCCTGCTGCGGCTACGATCACCGCACCCTGGTTCCATGCATTATTGACGGCAGCTTCGAGGGTTCGTGAAGAGACGCGCTGACCAAGGCTCATGTTGATCACCTTGGCACCGTTGCCAGCGGCCCAGCTGATGCCGTTTGCAATGGCTGAGCTGGAGCCGGACCCGCTGTCATTGAGCACTTTGACATCCAAGATGGTGCATTCCGGGCACACGCCAGCGACACCGATCGTGTTGTCGGCCTTGGCGGCGACGATACCCGCGACGTGGGTGCCGTGGCCGTATTTGTCTTCAGGATTTGCTTTGGGATCTTCCTTGGTTTCCGCACTAACGAAGTTCGCGTATCCAACAACCTGGGATGCGATGTCGTCATGGACGTTTGCGACACCTGAATCGATGATGGCAACCGTGGTGCGGTTTCCTTTGGTGACCTTCCAAGCTTCGACCGCGTCGACATCAGCGTCGAGCTTGCCCTCGGCCACGGTCAGCGTGTTGGCGGTGTTGGTAAATGATTGGGGATCGTTTTGCAGGGCGTACTGGCGAGGGAAGTACTCGTCGTTTGTAGCGGCGGTGACGAGCTCGTCCGGCTCGGCGTACTCAACTGCCGGGTTCCGGCTTAAGGATTGGATGAGTTGAAGTTCTTTACCGGCCGGTACCTTGATGAGATGAGCGCCGGTGCTGCCGATACCGGGGCCCTGGCTGAGGCCATGCTGTCGCAGTACGCCGGGTGCCGCGCGGTCGTCGTGGAACTTGACCATAATTCGCCCCGCAATATGGGAGGACTGGGGGTCCGCCGCATTGCTCGGGGCCGCTAATGTAATTCCGCCAAACGCCATCATTGCGGCTGTAAAGCCTGCCATCATAAGTTTTTTCATGGAGTTATCTTGCTGCAATCTGCATTGGCTAGATAGTGTCCGGCCCTACATGACGCTGCGGTCCGGGACTGGAGTGCCAGGAACATGCGGTCCTGTTTGACTGCGTTCGCGATGGGGACGGAGGAGCCTCCCGCCAGACAGGAACAGATGGCCGGGCGGGACTCGTCCTCCACAGCAAATGTCCGCGGTGCGCCTTAGAGTGAATTGACGGCACGTGGGCCGGAGACACCGAGGACCGGATGGACTACTACGCAATCAACGCGCTGCGTGAGAACCATGCAGGCTGGTCCCTGCTGCGCGCCCAGAACGCCCCGCTCGCGATCTCGTTCTTCATGGCGGCCTTCACTGGCCCCAACCAAAGAAACCTCGGCCGACAGCAGCTCATCGACAGCCTCGACGACGTCCTCTTCGGCCTGCGGGATGCCTACGACGAGGACAAGTTCCCGCGCCAGGCGGCGGAGTACCTCGATGACTGGGCGGCCCCCGAACGAGCCTGGCTGCGGAAGTACTACATCCAGGGCCAGGACGAGCCCCGCTACGACCTCACCGCGGCGGCGGAGGACGTGGTCCGATGGGTGGAGAACCTGCGCGGGCGGGACTTTGTCGCCACCCAGTCGCGGCTCACCAGCATCTTCGCCGTCCTCGAGCGGCTGGTCCAGCAGTCCGAGACGGACCCCGAAATACGCCTCGCAGAACTCCAGCAGCAACGAGACAACATCGACGCCGAGATGCAGCGCATCCGGGACGGCAACATCCGCGTCATGACAGGCCCCGAAGCGCTGGACCACTTCCAACAGCTGCGAGCCCTGGCCAAGGACCTCCTCTCGGACTTCCGCGAGGTCGAGCAGAACTTCCGCAAACTGGACCGCCAGGTCCGCGAGCAGATAGCCACCTGGAACGGCACGCAGGGCGAGCTGCTCGAATCGATCTTCACCAACCAGCAGGACATCAGCAGCTCCCTGCAGGGCCGGACGTTCCAGGGCTTCTGGGACTACCTCATGTCGCCGGAGTCCAGGAGGAAGCTGCAGGAACTCCTCCAGCGCGCGACCCAGATCGAGGCCCTCGCACAAACAGACAACCTTCACGCCGTCACCAACCTGCACCAAGACTGGCTGCCCGCCGTCGAGCAGACCCAGGGCACCGTCCGCCAGCTGTCCCAGCAGATGCGCCGGCTGCTCGATGACAAGGTGTTCCTGGAGAACAAGCGCATCATGCAGCTCATCCGCAGCGTCGAGTCCGGCGCCCTCGCAACAAGGGAGCAGCCCCCAGCAGGGGACTTCATAGAAATAAGCGCCCCGCACGTGGACATCACCCTCCCCTTCGAACGCCCGCTGTACGAGCCGAGCCGGCGGGTCATGGTCGAGGACCGGATCGAAACCACCGACGACGCCGACGTGGACGCCGGCGCCCTGTTCAGCCAGTTCCACGTGGACAAGGAACGCCTCAAGGCCAATATCGACGCCGTCCTGGCCGAGGCGGAGGCGGAGCAGGCCACGCTCGCCGAAGTCACAAAGAAACATCCCGTCGAACAGGGGCTCGCGGAGATCGTGGCCTACTACCAGCTGGCCACGGAGTCGGACTGGGCCACCATCAACCCGGACGCCGAGCAGCGGATAGCGTGGCAGCTGGACGACGGCAGCATCCGCGAAGCCACCCTCGAACAGATCATCTTCGGAAGGCCCGCATGAATTTGGCAGCGAATTTCCCAGCCACAGCGGAAACGGACAGCCGCACGCCCGAGGAACTTCCCGGCGTCGTCACCCGGCTCTTCAAAGGCGTGCTGTACGCGGAAGGGGACGAGAAACTGTGGCAGTCGCTGCTGGGCTTGTCCTCCCAGGTCCGCGACTACGTGTCCGTGTTGGGGCTGGACCTGATCCGGGACGAGTCGGAGGGCTACGCGTTCCTGAAGTCGCGCGAGGATCCGGACGGCACGCTCCCCCGGCTGATCCCGCGCCGGCAGCTGACCTTCCACGTCAGCCTGTTGCTGGCCCTCCTGCGCGGCCGCATGCTGGAGTTCGACACCAACAGCAGCGAGCTCCGGCTCATCATGACCGAGCAGGAAATCGCGGACATGGTGGCCGTCTTCCTGCCCGAATCCAGCAACGAGGCCCGGGTCATGGACCGGCTCTCCACGGACATCCGGAAGGTGGTGGACCTCGGCTTCCTGCGCAAACTCCGCGGCCAGCCCGGCACCTACGAGGTTGCCCGCATCCTCAAGGCGTTCGTGGACGCCCAGTGGCTGGAGGAACTCGACGCGCGGCTCGCGGACTACCGCGCGACGCTCACCGGAACTGGGCTCACCGGAGCGCCGGTCACCAAAGAGGAGGACGGCCAGTGACCGCCGACCTGCAGGACATCCTGTTCAGCCTGGAGGAAAAGACGGACGACAGCGGGGCTCCCCCGGGCTTCCGGCTGCACCGTCTGGAGCTGCTCAACTGGGGCACGTTCCATCAGGGCGTGCGGACGTTCCGGCTGGACGGCGCCAACAGCCTGCTCACCGGTGACATCGGCTCGGGGAAGTCCACGGTGGTGGACGCCATCACCACCCTGCTGCTGCCCGTGAACAAGATCGAGTACAACAAGGCGGCGGGCGCGCAGAAGAAGGAACGCTCGCTGATGTCGTACGTGCGTGGCTTCCACAAGAGCACGCGCAGCGCCGGCGGGGAGTACTCCAAGCCGGTGGCCCTGCGCAGCACCGGCGCCCTGACCGTGGTGCTCGCCGTCTTCCGCAATGCGGTGCTGGACAGGTCGGTCACCTTGGCCATCACACTCTGGGCCACCCAGGAAGCTGGGACACCCAGCCGCTTCTACTCGATCGCCGAGGCGGACCAGTCCATCGCGCGCGATTTCTCCAATTTCGGCCAGGACCCCGCCAAGCTGAAGAAGAAGCTCCGCGCCGCCGGCGCCGCCGTGCACGACACCTTCGACCCCTACGCCGCGGCCTTCAAGCGTCAGTTCGGCATCAGCGGCAACCAGGCCATGGAGCTGTTCCACCGCACGGTGTCCATGAAGCAGGTGGAGAACATCACCTCCTTCGTGCGGACCAACATGCTGGAGGAGGACAACGTCGCCGGGCGGATCGGCAACCTCATCCACCACTTCGACGACCTGAAAAAGGCCCACGACGCCGTACTCCGGGCCAAGGACCAGATCGCCCTGTTGACGCCCATCAAGGAAGGTGCCGCGCAGCACGCGAACCTGAGCCGCGAGGACGAGCTGGCCCGCCAGCAGCGCGACCAGTTACATCCCTGGTTCACGGATCGGAAGCTGCAGCTAAGCCTGGAACACCAAACGGAACTGGAACGCACCGGCGAGCGGCTGCAGGAGGACAGCACCAAGCTGCGCACGGAGATCGCCGGAAAGCGGCACGACCTGGCCGCAGTCCAGGAGGACATCCGCACCAACGGCGGCGGCCGGCTCGCAGCCATCGACGCCGACATAGCAAGGCTCGCCGTCGAGTCGAGAACCCAGCGGCAGCGCTTCGACACCTACGCTGAGGCGGCGAAGGACCTGGGCCTGCGCCCGCCCGAGGACAAGGTGCTCTTCGACGGCAACCGTGTGCGGTTCGGCGACGTCGAAAAGCAGCTTGCCGAACAGTCCGATGAGCTGCAGGACCAGCGGACCAACCTGATTATCGCCCGCACCGAACTCAACACGCGGCTGGCCGGAATCGGCAAGGAACTGCGCAGCCTGCAGTCCCGCCCCAATTTGCTCCCGATCCCCCAACTGGAGCTCCGCCGTCGGCTGTGTGACGGCACGGGCACTGCGGAAGCGGCCCTGCCGTACGCCGGCGAGCTGCTGCGGGTCCGCGACGGCGAGGGCGCGTGGGAGGGCGCGGCGGAACGCACGCTGCACGGCTTCGCGCTGTCGCTGCTGGTGCCGGCCGAGCACTACACGGCCGTGAGCAGCTGGGTGGATGCGAACAACTTGCGCGGCCGGCTGGTCTACCTGCGGATCGGCGAATCCCTGCCGGCCAGGACGGCGGAGCAGGGCACGCTGGCCGCGAAGATCGCCATCAAGCCGGGCACGCCGTTCCGCAACTTCCTGCTGGACGAGCTCGCCACCCGGTTCGACCACTACTGCTGCGACACCCTCGAGGACTTCCGCCGCTACCCGAAGGCGCTCACCGTCAACGGCCAGCTCAAGGGCGGCCGGGGCCGGCACGAGAAGGACGACCGCCGGGAGCTCACGGACCGGCGCAACTACGTACTCGGCTGGGACAACCACGACAAGATCAGCCGCTTCCTCGCCGAGCAGGACGAGGTCCGGGGCCAGCTGACGGTCACGGAGGCGCAGCTGGACAAGGTCAACCTGTCTTTGGGCGGCTTGGGCAAGAACCAGCGCCAGCTCGGTACCATCCAATCCGTGGCCGATTTCGGCGAGATCAGCTGGCAGCTCACGGCCCGGCGGATCGAGGAGCTCAAGGCCGAGAAGTCCGACCTGGAGACCGCCAGCGACATGCTGAGGCAGCTCACCGCCAAGGAGTCCACGGTGGCCGCGGAGCTGGAGCGGCTGGAGGAACGGGCCGGCAAGCTGCGCGAGCGGCTGGGCGAAAATAATAAAGACACGAAAGACATCGTCGAGGCGATCGCTGACTGCCAGGAGACTCTCGCCGAGACTCCCCTGACGGACGACGGCGGGGTGCTGGCCGCCGTCGAGCATCTCACCCAAGCGGCGCTCAGGGACAAAACGCTGACATACAAGAACACCGGCTCGGCGGAGAGCTCGGTCCGCTCCGGGCTGACGGATACCATCGATGCGCTGTCCAAGCGGATTGCCCGGGCCGCGGAGGGCACCGTCCGGCTGATGGCGGACTTCCGCAACAAATACCCGAACGAGACCACGGACATCGACGCCGCGCTCGAGGCCGCCGCGGACTACAACCGGCTGCTGGAGCAGCTGGTAAGCAACGATCTGCCGCGGTTCGAGGCGCATTTCAAGGAGTCGCTGAACCAGAACACCATCCACGAGGTGGTGGCATTCAACGCGTTTCTGGACGGCCGCCGGCAGGACATCGTGAACCGGATCGGTGAGATCAACCAGTCGCTGGCCGGGATCGAGTACAACCCGGGTCGGCACATCCAGCTGGAGCATCAGAACACTTCGGACCAGGACGTGCGCGAGTTCGGCGTGGACCTGCGGGCGTGTTCGGAGGGGACCATCGGCGACGAGGACCAGTACTCGGAGGAGAAGTACCTGCAGGTGGAGCGGCTGATCGAGCGCTTCCGCGGCCGGGAGGGCCTGACGACGCTGGATGAGCGGTGGACGGCCAAGGTCACGGATGTGCGGAACTGGTTCACGTTCTCGGCGTCGGAGAAATGGACCGAGACCGGCGAGGAGTTCGAGCACTTCACGGACTCGGGCGGCAAGTCCGGCGGCCAGAAGGAGAAGCTGGCCTACACCATCCTCGCGGCGGCGCTGGCGTTCCAGTTCGGGCTGGGGTCCGGGGCCGGCGCTTCCAGGAACAAAAACAGCGGCAGGAGTTTCCGGTTTGTGGTGATCGACGAGGCGTTCGGCCGAGGGTCGGACGAGTCGGCGCGGTACGGGCTGGAGCTGTTCCAGCGGATGAAGCTGCAGCTGCTGATCGTCACGCCGCTGCAGAAGATCCACGTGATCGAGCCGTTTGTCTCGCACGTGGGCTTCGTGGCCAACGCCCACGGGGACGATTCCCAGCTGCGCAACATGACCATCCAGGAGTACCGCGAGGAGAAGGACCGGCGTGCCGGCTGACGCGGGGCGGGGGCGGGCGTGGACGACGCTGGCGGGGCTGCGCGCCCTGTCGCTGAAGGCTTGGAACAGCGGAAGTTTGTTGCGCGAGCTGTTGGTGCCGTCCGAGGCCTACCCCCGGCGTCGGCCGTTGAAGCGTCCGACGGCGGCGGAACTGTTGGGCGATTACGCTGCGGTCCGCGGGTGGGCGGCTGAGCTGTCCGCGGGGGCGGGTGCGTATTCCTTGGAGACTGTTGAGGCAGGGCGGCGCACGGTTGGTTCCAACCGGATTCCGGCCGCGGCCGTGTTCTCGACGGTGGATGACGAGATTGGGTTTGTGGGGAAGGCGCGCGAGGCTGTCCTGTTTCGTGGCCTTGCCGCGGGGCTGGGCGAGCTCGATCCGTTGATGCCCGACTGGGCGGCGCGGCGTCCGCTGAAGCTGCTGGAGCTGGGCTCCGATGCGCTGACGGCGGCGCGGGTGGCGCTGTGGCTGCGGGACAACCCGGAACCGGGGTTTTACGTCCGGCAGCTGGGGCTGCCCGGGGTGCAC
This sequence comes from Arthrobacter sp. ISL-72, assembly GCF_018613755.1. Taxonomy (GTDB): domain Bacteria; phylum Actinomycetota; class Actinomycetes; order Actinomycetales; family Micrococcaceae; genus Arthrobacter. Next base: position 287,436 of record NZ_JAGGPP010000013.1, on the reverse strand, counting down.
ACCAAGTTCATCGAGCGGCACCGGCAGGTGATTGACCAACTCCTGGTGGCGGTGGCATCCGGGTCCGCTTCCGGGCCGGATGATAAGGAACCGGTGGCCGAGCTCCCGGAGGGCGAGGCCGCCTTGGAGCAGGGCGGCGCAGGACGGACCCCGGCGGCGAGGTTCGCCCGCCGGCACGGGTTCCTGCATCCGCCGGAGCTGGTGCGGTTCCGGATCCTGGACCCGGAAATTAAGGTGCTGGGCGGTGCGCGGGACATCACCGTGACAGCTGAGGCGTTCAGTGCGCTGCAGCTGCCGGTGCACGCCGCGATCACTACCGAGAACCAAGTGAACTTCCTGGCGCTGCCGGACAGGCCCGGGACGCTGGCGCTGTACGGCGGCGGCTACGGGTTCTCGTCTCTGCGCGATGCCGCGTGGCTGCGGGAGTGCAGGGTCTTCTACTGGGGCGACATCGATACGCACGGCTTCCGGATCCTGGACCAGCTCCGCGCGATCCATTCGCATGTGGAGAGTGTGTTGATGGACAAGGCAACGCTGCTGGCGCACCGGGAGGCGTGGGGATCCGAGCCGTCACCGTCGGAGGCTGTGCTGACCCGGCTGACTCCGGCCGAGGCGGCACTGTATGAAGCGCTTGGCAACAATGCGTTTGGCCCGGCCGTCCGCCTCGAGCAGGAGCTGATCAGCTGGGATTGGGCGCTGACGCGTCTGCGCCGAGTTCCTCACTATGGCAGGGCTGACAACGTTCATGCCGGGCAGCGAGCCGGGCACCATTGATGGTTACTGGGGGCCACGAGTCCCCGCGCCGCCGGCACGCGGCAGCTTCCCGTCCACGTAGGCAACCGTGCTGCGTTTGAAGATCCCGGCCACGAGTGAGACGTCCACGCCGGTCACGCCGGGATGCGCGGCAATCCCCTCCATCATCCTGCGCAGTTCGGCGAGGGTCCGGGTGGCGGTCTGGACGAGGATGCGGCCGGAGACATTCGCGGCCCAGCGTGTGGCCGGGAGGTCGGCAATGTACCGTCCGGCGGCGTCCAGCGCGGGGGCCTCGGCGCGCACGGTCAGGATTCCCTCCACCGGATACCCGATGGACGAGGGGTCCAGGATGGCACGCACGAAGACCGCGCCGTCGTCGATGAGGGTCTCAAGCCGACGGCTCGCGGTCGCTTTGGAGACGCCGAGCCCGGCGGCCAGTTCGTCAATGGTGATGCGGCCGTTGGCGCGCAAAAGCTCTGCGAGGGCGCGGTTCTGCTCATCGAGCTGCGGCATCCCCAGCTCCGCGTACCTGGTGGCGAACTGCGGGTGTTCGGAGGGGCTGAGTGCCTCGTACTGTTCCGGGGTGAGGACGTCCGGCCGCCAGCCCGACACCGTGCGGTAGTACTCGAAGACCGGCTCGAGCGAGAGGTCCCGCACGCCGTCGAGCTCGGCGAGCTCGTCGTACAGGAACGGGCCCACGGCGACGGGTTCGAGGAAGAGCTCAACGAGGCATTCGGTCGCCCCGGCCAGAGCGCTGATCCAGTGCGTCTCGGGCCGTTCGGCGAGCCAGCTACCGGCACTGGTAACGGCGGACGGCTCGGCGGCGACGCGGAGCATGTAAAGGTCTACGGGCGCGAGCGCGGCGGGGCTGGGGAACGACTGGACCCGCACCTCTTCGGAGGCGAGCAGTCTGTTGCCGCGGCGGGCCACCGTGCGCTCCTGCTGCCCGAGCACCTCGGCAATGAGCCGCCACGGCGCCCGGCCGTTGCGGATGAGGGCCGCCACGATCTGGCGGTCAAGGTCGTCGAGCATGCGATTCATCCTCTCATCCCTCCGGCCCTCTCCCGGACAGCCTCCCCCGCGCTTCAGGCGGATGTACGACGGCGGATGCGCACCCGCCGTCGTACGTCACTTACTTGCCCAGGTACTGGAGCAGCACCGCGATCGCTGCGCCGGTGCCGTTGACCACGGCGAGCTCGGCGTCGGGCGCGAACTGCGGCGAGTGGTTGCCGGCGGGCGCGGCGCCGTCGGCGAAGGCCTCGGCGGGGAACGCGCCGAAGGACCAGAACACCACGGGGACGCCGATCGCGTCGCCCAGCCAGCCGGCGTCCTCCGAGCCCATGCCGAGTGGGGAGTCGATGACGGAGCCGGCGCCGAACGCGGCTTCGAGCGCCGCGGTGGCACGTGCGGTGTGCTCGGCATCGTTGAAGAGGCGCGGGAAGCGGTTGATCTCAACAATGGCGGGCTCGTCGATGCCGGACGCGGCGGCCTCCGCGGCGACGATGCGGCGGATGGAGCCCAGGACGTGCTCGCGGACGCCTTCGTCGGGGGTGCGCACGTTGACGCTGAACTCGGCGGTCTCCGGGATGATGTTTTCCTTGAGGCCGGCGTGGAACGTGCCCACGGTGACCACGGCGGGGGTGATCGGGGCGAGCTCGCGCGAGACGATGGTCTGGAGGCGCAGGACCATCGAGGCCGCCGCGACGATGGGGTCGAGGGATTTCTCCGGCTGGGAGCCGTGGGCCTGGCGGCCGCGGACGGTGATCCGCCACGAGTCGGCGAGGCTGGCCATGTTCCCCGGGCGCAGCCAAAACTTGCCTGCCTCGAGGGGCATCACGTGCTGGGCGAGGACCACTTCGGGGCGCGGCGCGCGGTCCCAGAGGCCGTCGTCCACCATCGCCTTGGCGCCCCACGCGGTCTCCTCGCCGGGCTGGAAGATGAGCACCACGGTCCCCTGCCAGGCGTCGCGGTTCGCCGTGAGGTACTGTGCGGCGGCCAGGGCCGCGGTGATGTGGGTGTCGTGGCCGCAGCCGTGCATGGTGGGTGCCTCGCTGCCGTCGGGCAGGGTGCCGGTGGCGGTGCTCGCGTAGTCAAGACCGGTGGCCTCTGCGATGGGCAGTCCGTCCGTGTCGGCGCGGAAGCCCACCACCGGGCCCTCGCCGTTCGTCAGGAGGCCGACGACGCCGGTCCCGCCGGAGCGGAAATGCTCGATGCCCAGCTCGGTCAGGCGGGCCTCGATGGCTTCCGCGGTACGGTGCTCCTCCGAGGACAGCTCCGGCGCGCGGTGGTAGTCCTTGTAGATGGCGACGTGCTCGGCGATGAAGTCTGCGGGGACCTCGATGCCGGTGGCGAGGGCGACGGTGGTGTCAGTCATGGTGGCCTTTCGTATCACTCAGGTTCTGTTCAGTTCGGTGGTGCCCGCGGGGCCCGGTGCCTGGCTCAGTGTCCGATGGAGGACGGCGCCCCGGTGTCTGCGGGCGTGTCGGTGCGCTTGCGTGCGTACCAGGCCACGAGGATCACGCTGACCACGGAGATGGCGGTGGCGTAGTTGGCGAGCCCGGGCGCGAACCGGATCACGCCGTAGACCACGATGGCCGAGACCACGGCGGCGATGATGGTGGTCCGCACGTTCTTCATGGCCACCACGGCCTGGACCGTGACGGCGCCGAAGACGGCGGAGAGGATGTACAGGCGGGCCACCGCCACCACACCGGCCGGCAGGAGGCCCAGGAGCCAGGTGCCGAGGAAGCCCACGAGGATGATGAGCGTGATGATGTGGACCAACGCCGCCCCGATGATGGCAGCGCCGGCGATCAGTTCGGCCCGGCGGGTGCCGGGCTTCTCGCCGAGATCGGTCTGGGCGATGATGGCAGACGGGAGCAGCTTGTTGGCGATGTTGCCGATCATGAACGCCTGGTACATCGCGGAGCGTCCGAGGATGGGGTAGTACGAGACCGGCTCGACGACGGCGATGATGCCGAAGGTTGCGAAGACAATGCCGAAGGCGGTCCACACCTCCTGGCCAGTGATGCCGAGGCCTGTGCCGAACGCCGTGAAGAGGGCGGCGGCGAGGGAGACGAGGAAGCCGAGCCCCAGGGTGATGGGGCCCCAGATGGAGGTGGTGCGCTCGAACTGGGCGAGCCCGTCGAGGGATGCGGTCTTAGTTGACATGAGCGGTTCTCCTGGGCTCGGGCTACTTGGCGGTGACAAGGAAAGCGGCGGCGAGGGCAACGAAAATGGCGATGCCGAGGCCCCACTCGTGCAGCCAAGCCTTCTTGAAGAACTTCGCGGCCGCGAGGCAGAGGCCCATCACGGCCGCCGAGATGAGCAGCGTGAGGATGTGGACCCCGGATTTGGTGGTCTCGGTGAACGCAAGCGTCATGAAGGCGGCGAGGATGGCGGCGGTGGGGACCACGGTCATGACGGCCGGATTGACCTTGCGCAGGGTCTTGTCGCCCTTGGCCAGGATGGGAGTGAGGATGAGCGCCGTGAGCATCCACACGAGTCCGCCGAGGGTCATGGCAGCGAAGCCGATGGCGAAGACCTTCTGGGTGTAGGTGGGGCCACCCAGCTGTGCGCCCTGCGATTGGGCGGCGAGGCCGGCCGCGGCGACGTCGAACGCTGCGGAGCCGACGAGTCCGATGCGCGTCAGCACGGCCGGGGTGCTGAAGAGCGGGAGGAGCGAGATGGCCACGAGGGCGACGGCGAGCGAGGGGCCGATCGCGGCGATGCCGCCGCGGCGGACCGAGCCTATGACCTGCGAGTCGGTGAGGTTGGCCGAGTCGGCGGCCTTGCGAATGGCCCGGAGGTAGATGACGGACTGGAGCACGATGACGGCGAATACGGCTGCCGCGCAGATCCAGAGGACGGGGTGGAAGGACACCGGCGTGATGTCGGTGGAACCCGGGTCAACGGCGAAGCTGTGCATCCGCACTCCTTGGGGTGTCAGTGATGACGTAGGTGTGATGCCGACCCAGTAAGGCTGTGATCCGCATCATGATTTTCCGATTTCCATCATGAAACGGCATCGGATGTCTACAAGTCAAGCAATTTTGGGAATTTGTGTCGATTAAGACCCCTGGCTCCTGCCTCGCTGGGCGGTGACTGTGGCTTGATGTGGCATCTCCGAGGCCGACCACGCCCAGACCCGGCCTAAGGAGCTTATGGCGCGGCGCGGCCGGGACGTGGGGGTTGCGGCTGAGGTGGCGCTGTCAAAGGTTGGGGTGACCGACAGGCAATGACGCCGACTGTGTCAGCGTGCGAGGCCGAGAAAGACTGCAAGCGACTGCTCGACAGCCACCACGGTTTCGGAATCGATCCGGCCTATCCTGTGCCCGAGGTTGGTTCGGCGCACCGTGGTCAGCTTATCGACCATGATTTGGCTTACGCGATCCAGACCGTTCAGTTGGCCAGGGTCGACTGTCAGCCGTAGCAGTGGAGCATCCGTGAGGTGAGACGTCAGTGGTAGAAGAGTAACGGACTCCGACTCCGCGAAGAGGTCGTCCTGGATGATGAGTGCCGGCCTGGGTTTCTGGGCATAAGTTCCGCCGGATACGGTCCATAAGTCGCCGCGGTTCACTCCGGCCAGTCTTCTGAGATCTGTTCGACGAAATCCTGGTCGTCTTCAGCACGGTCGGAGGCGGCGACAGCGCGCGCTTGACGCTGGGCCTCACGCTTGAACTCGTCCGTTCGCGCATCGGGCACCCACATCTGGATTTGGCGAAACCCTCGCTCGCGCATGGCTAGCCGATGCCGCGCGACACGATCCCTAACGCTCATAGAATCCACGTTACATGTAACGCACGCAGCTGTCAGCGGTTAGTTGCGGCCCTCAGGGAACGTCGGATGCCGCGACTGAAGAGTTCTCCGGCGAGACCAGGAATCCATGGAGCAACGACGCCGTTCCCTGCAGGTGATCGAGGGTAATCTGATAGGCGCCATCCGCATCGCCGCGGAGAATAGCGTCAACAATTTCCTGGTGCTGCCGGTTGGAATGCTCAAGGTTGGGCTCCAGGAACGGGATGCGGTCTAGAAGGTCGCTGACCCGTGCACGGGCGTCTGCTACGGCTGCAACGAGGCTTGGCGATCCACACAATTCCGCAATGGCCACGTGAAACCGCGCGTCCTTCGGCCTGTACAGCTCCACCGGAGCCCCTGCCACATCGGCCAAGGTATCCAGCAGATGACGCCGCTGCCTTGGAGACAGCATGGCCTTGGCGGCGAGGGACGCGGCGGCCGGTTCCAGCACGGCGCGGCAGGTCAGAACGTCGTTGACTTCCGCAGGGTCCAGATCTGCGGCGTCTCTAAGTTCCACGAGCCTTCGGGCCGATACATAGGTTCCGCCAGACCTGCCGCGGCGGATTTCAACATAGCCTGCCTTTTGAAGCTCCGCTAAGGCTTCGCGCAGCGTCGCCCGTGACACGCCCAGCAAATCCGAGAGCTCCCGCTCGGCGGGCAACTTGTCACCAACGCCGAAGATCCCCAGCTTGATGTTCTGGAGCAGCCGTTCGATGGTTTCTTCAAAGGCGTTTCCCTGCCGGACCGGCCGTAAGAGCGTAGTGGGGACCTCAAGCGCTGCCTCTTCCATGTGACCATCCTAGCGCGGTCTAATAAAATGCCTTTTACCCGCCGCGGTTTGCGCCGAAACCGCGCCTGTTTTCAAGGAAAATCAGGATCTTCTTGACTCTTGCCGGTGACTTGCACCACACTGACAGAGGACTTTTGGACTAATTACAGACCATTAAGACCCTTGGAAGAAGGGAAATCGCATGTCATCACGTCCCTTGGAGCAGCCCGTCAACGACGACGAGGGCTACCTCCATCACCGTCAACTCAAACGTGGAGCGGCTGGGTGGGTCCTACTGGCGGGCCTCGGTGTTGCCTATGTCATCTCCGGAGATTTCGCCGGCTGGAACCTGGGCCTGGCCCAGGGCGGCTGGGGCGGTCTCCTCATCGCATTCATTCTGATGGGCATCATGTACACCTGCATGGTGTTCGGATTGGCCGAACTGTCCTCGGCACTGCCAACCACCGGGGCAGGCTACGGATTTGCGCGCAGGGCACTTGGGCCGCTGGGCGGCTTTGCCACCGGGATGGCCGTGCTGATCGAATACGCTGTTGCGCCCGCCGCCATCGCCACCTTCATCGGCGGCTACGTGGAAGCCCTGGGCCTGTTCGGCCTCACCAACTCCTGGCCGGTCTATCTCATCACCTTCGCTATCTTCGTCGGAATCCATCTCCGCGGAGTCGGCGAAGCGCTGAAACTGATCTTTGCGATTACCACAATCGCCGTCATCGCTTTGGCTGCCGTGGTCATCGGCCTGGTACCGCATTTCAACGCGGCAAACCTCTTCGATGTCGTGCCGGACGGTTCCCCGACCTCCAGCGCATTCCTTCCCATGGGCATCGGAGGTGCAGTCGGAGCCCTCGTGTACGCCATCTGGTTTTTCCTCGCAGTCGAAGGTGTACCGCTGGCTGCTGAAGAGACAGCGAACCCCAAGAAGGACATGCCGCGGGGCATCATCGTTGCCGTGGTGATTCTCGTGGTCTTCGGAGCACTGATGCTCGTCCTGGTTCCCGGCGCGGCCGGGTCAGAGGCGATGGGTGTCTCGAACAACCCGCTTCCGGAAGCGCTCCGCCTGGCCTATGGGGGTAACACGTTCCTTGCTGACTTTGTGAACTATGCAGGGCTGGCGGGCCTGGTGGCCAGCTTCTTCTCCATCATCTACGCCTACTCGCGGCAGCTCTTCGCCCTGTCCCGCGCCGGGTACCTTCCCAAGTGGCTGTCATTGACGGGCAAGAGGCGGACCCCGTACTGGGCGCTCATCGTGCCCGGCGCCCTCGGATTCCTTCTTGCTGCCGCGACCGGCAACGGTGCCCTGCTCATCAATATCGCGGTGTTCGGAGCGACCGTCTCGTATGTGCTGCTGAACCTGTCGCACATCGTCCTGCGGGTAAAGGAACCCGGCCTTCCCCGGGGATACCGGACCCCAGGAGGTGCCGTCACCACATCCGTCGCCCTGCTTCTAGCTGCTGTTGCCGTCGTTGCCACCTTCGTCGTCGACGTCCTGGCAGCATCTATCACCGCCGCAGTTTTCGCCGCCGCCCTCCTTTACTACTGGTTCTACAGCCGCCACCGGATTGTGGCAGGGGCACCCGAAGAGGAATTCGCACAGCTCGCGGCAGCCGAAGCCGAACTCAGCAACTGAAACGCCCTCCCCGGCCCAGTTCGGCGGAGAGCACCTATTACGTCCAACACCCAGATCGAAGTTACGGAAATCAAATGACCAATCAAATCGCAGGGAAAAACTCCCAGGCACAGCTGACCGTCGAGGAGCTGAAGCAGAAGGTTGCCACGGGTGAAATCGACACCGTCGTCGTAGCCATCACCGACTCCCTGGGCCGGCTCCAGGGCAAGCGCTGCGGCGCAAGGTCCTTTCTGGAGGATGTCCTCGGACATGGCGCCGAAGGCTGCAACTACCTCCTATCCGTTGACGTGGAAATGAACACGGTTGATGGATACGCCATGTCTTCCTGGGCCAACGGCTACGGGGACATGGTCATGCGACCCGATGTCAGCACCCTCCGGCTTGTGCCGTGGCTGGAGGGCACCGCGATGGTCCAGTGCGACATCCTCTGGCTCGACGGCCGCCCCGTCACCCAGTCCCCGCGGCAGATACTTCGTGCCCAGATCGAACGCCTTGAGACGCTCGGATACCGTGCCCATATCGGCACGGAACTCGAGTTCATCATGTTCGACGACACCTACGCGGAAGCATGGGACAAGCAGTACGTCGGGCTGAAGCCCTCAACCCGCTACAACGTTGACTACTCCCTGCTTGCCACGGCCGGCCTCGAACCGGTCATCCGCGACATCCGAAACAGCATGGAAAGCGCCGGGCTCGTCGTCGAATCCTCCAAGGGGGAATGCAACCACGGCCAACAGGAAATCACCTTCAGGTATTCAGAAGCGCTCCAAGCCTGCGACAGCCATGCGTTCTACAAGAACGGTGCCAAGGAGATTGCAGGAAAGCATGGAAAAAGCATCACCTTCATGGCCAAGTACAACGAGCGCGAGGGCAGTTCCTGCCACATTCATTTCAGCCTGACGGACCTGGACGGCAACCCGGTGCTTCCCGGTGACGGCGAGCATGGCTTCAGTCCCGTCATGGAACACTTCGTCGCAGGTCAGCTGGCCGCCATGAAGGAACTCTCGTACTTCCTGGCGCCAAACATCAACTCGTACAAGCGCTTCGTCGAGGGCAGCTTCGCGCCAACGGCGATTGCATGGGGACTGGACAACCGCAGTTGTGCGCTGCGCATCGTGGGGCGTGGACCCGGCCTCCGGGTGGAAAACCGTGTAGGCGGCGGCGACGTCAACCCTTACCTGGCCGCGGCAGCACTTATTGCGGCAGCCATTCACGGCATCGAGAACGAGTTGCCCCTTGAGCCCATCATGGTTGGGAATGCCTACGAGTCCACTGCGGACCGGATCCCGACGGCGCTTCGTGACTCGCGCGCCCTGCTCGTCAACAGCGAAATCGCCCGCAAATCCTTCGGAGACGAAGTGGTGGATCACTACGTGCACGCCGCCGACGTCGAGCTGAAAGCGTTCGACAGTGCCGTCACAGATTGGGAGCACAAGCGTGGCTTCGAACGTCTCTGATTCCTACCGGCCGCGAATCGGCCTCACCACCTACTACCAGCAGGCAGCCTGGGGAGTCTGGCAGGCCGATGCGGCCATCCTGCCGGGCACCTATGTACAGGCAGTAGTCGCCGCCGGCGGCACACCTGTCCTCCTGCCACCCGTCGGCACGGACCCCACAGTGGTCGAGCTCCTGGACGGGCTCATCATCGCGGGCGGATCGGACGTGGACCCGGAACAGTATGGCGCCGAGCCCCATGAACTGACCCGCGCCCAACCAGCACGGGACGCCCACGACATCGCCCTGACCAGGGCGGCGCTGGCGACCGGACTTCCGCTGTTTTCCATCTGCCGCGGCGCCCAAATCCTCAACGTGGCACTGGGAGGAACGCTGATCCAACACGTCCCGGACGTCAATCCGCAGGCAGCGCAGTACCAGCCGGCACCGGGTGTGTTTGGGAACGTCGAATTCACCACAACACCCGGAAGCATCAGCGAGAGCCTGCTCGGGCCAAACGCCAGCGCCCCCTGCTACCACCACCAGGCCATGGACAGGATCGCGGACGGACTCTATGTGACGGCGGCAGCGCAGGACGGAACCGTACAGGCACTCGAAACGACAACGGGCGGATGGGTGCTGGGAGTGCAGTTCCACCCCGAACAGAACCCGGACGACCTGCGGCTTTTCACGGGATTTGTTGAAACAGCCCGCAACTACCGAAAAGAACGAATGGAGAATGCAGTCGATGTCCACCAGCACGTTTGATGTCCTGAACCCGGCCACCGAAGAGATCATAGAAACAGTCCTGCTCGCCACACTGGAGGAAACGGACCGGGCAATCGAAAAGGCCGCGGCGGCCTTTGAAACGTGGCGCCACATCTCACCCGCCGACCGGGCACTGTTGCTGCGCCGCTTCGCCGCTGCAGTGGATGCCGACCTCGAGAACCTCGCCCAACTCGAAGTGGTCAACGCTGGCCATACCATCGGAAACGCCCGGTGGGAGGCAGGAAATGTCCGGGACGTCCTCGCCTATTATTCCGGCGCCCCGGAACGCCACACCGGCCAGCAGATCCCTGTTGCCGGAGGCGTCAATGTCACCTTCAACGAGCCCCTGGGTGTTGTGGGAGTCATCGTCCCGTGGAACTTCCCGATGCCCATCGCCGCGTGGGGATTCGCTCCGGCGCTGGCAGCAGGCAACACGGTGGTTCTCAAGCCTGCCGAACTGACGCCGTTGACGGCCCTGCGCCTCGGGCAGCTTGCGCAGGAAGCCGGGCTGCCTGACGGTGTACTCCAGATCATTCCCGGAAAGGGATCCGTCGTGGGAGAACGCTTCGTCACCCACCCGGCTGTGAGGAAGGTGGTTTTCACCGGTTCAACAGGCGTCGGCAAGCGGATCATGGCCGGCTGTGCGGAGCAGGTCAAGCCAGTGACCTTGGAGCTGGGCGGCAAAAGCGCCAACATCATCTTCGCCGACGCAGACCTGGAGGCTGCCGCGGCAGCGGCGCCGGGTGGGGCCTTTGACAACGCCGGCCAGGACTGCTGCTCCCGATCCCGCATCCTGGTGCAGCACGACGTCTTCGAAAGGTTCCTCGAACTGCTTGAACCTGCCGTCAAGGCGCTGAAGGTCGGGGATCCCCGGAACGAGGATTCATTCATGGGGCCGCTGATTTCCGCCGCACAACACCGCACGGTCGCAGGCTTCGTGCCGGATGGAGCGCCCATCGCGTTCCAAGGATCAGCGCCCGAAGGCAAGGGATTCTGGTTCCCGCCCACCGTCCTGACTCCGTCCCGCGAGGACCGAGTGATGCACGAGGAGATCTTTGGCCCGGTTGTGGCAGTAGTCCCCTTCAAGGACGAAGCTGACGCGCTCCGCCTCGCCAACGACACCATCTATGGCCTGTCCGGCTCCATCTGGACCAGGGACATAGGACGGGCCCTGCGCGTAGCCCGCGGACTGGAATCCGGAAACCTCTCCGTCAACTCCCACTCATCCGTCAGGTACTCCACACCCTTTGGCGGATTCAAGCAGTCAGGCCTGGGCCGTGAGCTGGGACCCGACGCCCTGAATGCCTTCACCGAAACCAAGAACGTCTTCATCTCAACCACCGACTGAACACAACACAAGGAAAAGCAAAATGATTGAAGTTATCTCCAACCGACTCAAAGGCCGCAGCGCAGTCATCACCGGGGGCGCAAGCGGAATCGGACTGGCAACCGCACGTCGGTTCGCCTCCGAAGGAGCACACGTTGTTATCGCCGATCTCGATCCGACCGCCGGACAGCGGGCCGCCGACGAAGTCGACGGACTATTCGTCAAAGTCGATGTCACCAGCGAAGAAGAGGTCAAGAACCTCTATGCGGTGACCAACGAAACCTACGGAAGCGTGGACATCTCGTTCAACAATGCCGGCATCTCCCCTGCGGACGACGCCTCGATAATCGATACGGGGATCGACGCATGGCGAAGGGTCCAGGAAGTGAATCTCACTTCCGTGTTCTACTGCTGCAAATACGCCCTGCCGTACATGCAGGCGCAGGGCAAGGGATCCATCATCAACACGGCATCCTTTGTCGCCGTAATGGGTGCTGCCACTTCCCAGATCTCATACAGCGCCTCCAAGGGCGGCGTACTGTCGATGAGCCGCGAACTGGGTGTCGAGTTCGCCCGGCAGGGCATCCGGGTGAATGCCCTGTGCCCTGGCCCGGTCAACACGCCACTGCTGAAAGAGCTCTTTGCCAAGGACCCCGAGAAGGCCGCCCGCCGGCTCGTCCATGTTCCCCTCGGCAGGTTCGCTGAACCCGAGGAGTTGGCCGCTGCCGTTGCGTTCCTGGCCAGCGATGATGCCTCGTTCATCACCGCTTCCACCTTCCTTGTCGATGGCGGCATCGCCGGAGCCTACGTAACCCCCGAGTAGGAAGCGACTCCTCATTGAGGGCCACGAGCGGCATGGCCCTCCGGACTCGAACAGCACACCGGGCCGCCGATGGTTGACAGGACATGCTGGCAACCATCGGCGGCTCTGGCCGGGTCCTCGAGATCAGGCGAAACCCGCACCGCGGCGATTGCCGCCGTCGTACTTCCCGAGGAATCAAACGACAGCAGCATCTCCACCAGGTGCGGCGCGAAGTCGCCGTCGAGCGCCAGCACCACCCGGCAGGGGGCGCCGGGCTGTTCGGGTAGTCCTGTAGGGCCGCGCCGCCCAGTGGAGACGGATTCGCGTCCGGGCTGATCTACGGCCGGATTCAGGGACTCTCCGTAAAGGAGGCCTTAGAAATCGGTGTAGCCCATGGCGCATTGGCCATGACTACCCCGGGCGACAATTCCACGGCGACCCTGCAAGAAGTCCTGGCAGCAGCCCAGGGTCACGGCTCATCCACACACCGTTAGGCAGTGACATGGCGCTAGACGCCAGGAGACTAGCTGGTGGCGAGCAGTCGCGCTGCTGCGTCTCGCCCTACCGCGAAGGGCTGCGGGAAAGTACCCATTCCCATTGTCACGAGCCCGCCCTCGTACAGAAGCATCAACGAGTCGGCTGTCTGGGCAGGATCCGCAACGGACGCTTCCCTGCACAGCTGCTCGAGCAGGTCTCTCAACCATTTCTTTTGGCGGATGGCTTCCGCCGCGATGGGGTTCTCCGGGTCATCCGTCTCGGCCCGCGCGTTGATCGCGGAACACCCTTTGTCGCTGTTGTCGATGGCCCACCGCCCGGAGATGTCGAAGATCGCGAGGATCCGCTCGGTGCCGCCTGCGGGTACCTGCGCGAGTTCATTTTCGAGGTACTCGCGCCACCGGGCGTCCCGCCGTCGGAGGTAGGCCACCGCCAGCGCCTCTTTCGAACCGAACTGGTCGTACAGGGTTTTCTTGGTTACGCCGGCCGCCGCGGCGATCGTGTCCACCCCTACCGCGTGGATTCCTTCTCGATAAAACAGCTCGGACGCGGCGCGCAGAACCCGTTCCGCTCCCTTCGTGTACTTGGGCAGCTCATTCGTGTCCCGGGGCTGCTCCTCACGGCGATCTTTCATCATGCATCTACTATACCGTTCTGTATACTAATTAGCATGAGTAAACAGAACGGTATACCTCAGCGCATTGTCCTGATCGGAGCTTCCGTCGCGTTCGTTCTCAGTTGGAGTTCCGGTTTTCTCGTAGCCAAGATCGGCACCGCCGGCGCGCCGGCGCTTACGGTCGTCTTCTGGAGATTCCTCATTGTCGTGGTGATCCTGGCGCTCGCCGTCGCCGGAACCGCCCTCCGAGTAAACATCACCCATCGTCGTGCGGCTGGCATCGGTTCGAAAAGCCGGTCTGGGAGCTCCTCCCGCGGCTCAGTCCTTCCCCGCGCGGACCTGCCCGCCTGGCGCGACATCCGCCCCCATCTCGTCATCGGATTCTTCGCCCAATTCGGCTACGTCGTGCCTATCTACCTGGCCATCGCCGCCGGTGTCTCGTCGGGGACCACCGCGCTTATCGATGCCATCCAGCCCCTTGTCATCGCCACCCTCGTGGGACCGCTCCTCGGGCTCCGCGTGCGTGCCCTCCAATGGCTCGGCCTGGTGTTCGGCGCCAGTGGCGTCGCCCTGATCGTGACTTCGGACGCATCCGTAGTCGCGTCTCCAGGCCCCGCCTATTTGCTCCCGCTCGTCGCCCTCGCGAGCCTCGTCACGGCCACATTCCTGGAACGCCGCACCGCCGCACGCCTCGGTGTCTTTGCCACCCTGTCCACGCATGCCGCCGTCACTCTCGTGGCGGTCGCCCTGCTCGGGTCCCTCGCCGGAACCCTAACCCCACCGGCCACCCCTGACTTCTGGATCTCCACCCTGGTGATCGCGATCGTCCCCACCCTCATCGCCTACGCCCTGTACTGGTTCCTCCTCCGCCGGATCGGCATCACTACGCTCAATGCCCTCCTCTTCCTGGTGGCCCCGACCACCGCTGTAGCCGGGGCTTTCCTGTTCGCGGAACCGTTCACTCCCGCCACCCTCGCCGGCTTGATCCTCGGGTCCGCCGCCATCGCTCTGGTCCTGTGGCCCGAGCGTTCCTCGGCGCATTCCCGCTGCGCTTCTTCCGCCGATTCGGTCGACGCCGATTTCCAGACAGGCGAAGCGGCCCCTTCACCAGCCCGGTGAGGCGGTTCACGCGTCAATAGCGCCGCCAGGGTATGGCGCGGCGGATGGCCAGTGTGAAATGGAGGCGGGCCCCGGCGACATTGTTCCCGGACCGCAGAGCACGGCCAACATTTCTATCCATGGTCCAAAGGCGGGCCCACCAGCCTGCAAAATTCTTCGCCGCCTGCGCCAGATGTAACGGCGCGAAAAGCGCCAGGCTTCCCTCCCCCGGCCAGCAGGAAAGACTGGAACGACGACGGCGGGACTACATTGGGTTCGACGGCGCTGTTTGCGTCGGCGAACGGCAGCCCCTCCCCTGACCGCGCCCAAACGCCGATGACAACATGGAACTGGCTTCCATCAGGCTCGTCACGGCTTAACCTGAACGCTGAATGCGGTCTCTGAACCCGTCAGGGAGCGAGCAGTCCGTCAGCGACCACCGCGAGCATGGAGGCCACTGCGTCGGCGGGAAGCTCGCTGTTGTCGGCCACTGCAGCCATGCCGCCAACAAGCCGACTTATTTGCATTGCCTCGACCCCGGGGCGCAGGGCCGAGTCCAACCCGTCAATCAGGCGCTGATTCGCATTGAGGTAAGTCGTGCATTTTGCCGCGAATGGAGACCCGGGATCGCCCAGCGCAGCGGTGATCCGCGCGGCCGCACCCTTGTGCTCTGTCAGCATCGCCGCATAGTCGGTCAGCCAGGTCAACAGCTGCTCCCGCGCGGAGCCGTCGAGCGAAAGCGCCCTGTCGACTGCCGCGTTGACCTTCCCCGCCCAGGCCTCAAGGACCGCATCGTACAGCGACTCTTTGGCCGGGAAGTGCCGGTACAGCGTGCCGGCGCCCACCTCGGCCCCTTTGGCCACCTCGTCCATTGAAACGGCGTCGAAGCCTTTGGCGCGGAATAGCGCACGTGCAACCTCCACGATCCGATCGCGGTTGCGTTGAGCGTCAGCGCGCACAGAACACCTCTCAAAACATGGTTGCCAAACGGAGAGTGTCTCCGTATAGTTCTAAACGGAGCATCTCTCCTTTTAGTGTACGTCAGCCCTTCGGCTAGAACAGGACACCATCCCATGACATCCACAATCGCCACACGGGCGCCCGCCGGGATCGCGCCATCCGGCGGCCGCGCCGGCAGCATTGGTCTCTGGCTGGTCATGCTTGCCCAACTCATGCTTGTCCTCGATGCGACCGTCGTAAACGTCGCACTCCCCCACATCGCCACCGACCTCGATTTCACCCCGGCCCAGCTCAGCTGGGTCCTGAACGGCTACGCCGTTGCCTTCGGCGGCATCCTGCTGCTCGGCGGACGGATCGGAGACGTCTTCGGCCGTCGCCGCACGTTCCTGGTGGGCGTGGCAGTCTTCACTGTCTTCTCGCTGCTCGGCGGCCTGGCCACCTCACCCCTTCTCCTCGTCATCGCACGCGCACTCCAAGGCCTCGGTGCCGCGTTCGCCGCACCAAGCGTGCTCGCGCTCATCACCACGAGCGCGCGGGACGACGGCGCGCGGAACCGGGCGCTTGCATTGTTCTCCGCCGTCGCCTCGATGGGCGGCGCGCTCGGGCTCATTCTTGGCGGCCTGCTCACCGACATCGCCAACTGGCGGTGGACCCTCTTTATCAACGTGCCGATCGGCGTCGTCGTCCTCGTTGCCGTGCCGCGCCTCGTCGCCGAAACTCCCCGGAGACCCGGGCGCTTCGACATTCTCGGAGCGGTGACCGCAACGGGCGGCGCGGTCGCCATCGTGTGGGCTCTCCTCCAAGCGGGCGACGCCGGCTGGTCCAGTCCCCGCACGATCGGCGGGCTGGTGGTCGGCGCAGCGCTGATCACCGTGCTCGCCTTCACCGAGCGGAGAGTGGCCCACCCCCTGCTCCGCCCGCAGCTGCTCCGCAGCCCGAGCCGGGTGGCGGCGCTGGCGGCGATGGCGGCCACCTATGGCGGGATGCTGGCGATGTTCTTCCTCATGGTCCAGTACCTCGAAAATGATCTGCACCTCACGCCACTGTTGACGGGGCTGGCGTTCCTGCCGATGCCCCTGAGCATCTTCGCGATGTCGCGGATCGTCCCGCGGCTGGTCGAGCGCTTCGGGGCCGTCCGCCTCGTCGTCCTCGGCACGGCCCTTCGCGTCGTCGCCTTCCTGCCGCTCACGCAACTGAGTCCGAACACCCCCTTCGCCATCGTCATGGTTGCCCTGCTCTTGACGGGAATCTCAGCCGGCATGACGTTCATGCCGCTCACGACGCTCGCGCTTCGCGACGTCGAACCCGAGCACGCAGGGTCCGCCTCTGGGCTTTTCCAGACAATGCAGCAACTTGGCGGCGCCGTCGGACTGGCCATCGTGGCTTCGACTTACGCGGCCTTCGCTAGCCCCGGCGACTTCCTGACCGGCGGACGGGCTGGGTTCTGGTCGGCGACCACCCTCTCCGTCCTCGCGCTGGCAGCCGTCGTCGGGCTGGTCATTAGACCTCGGAAGGTGGCATGAGGGCACCCGTTCGCTGGACGCCCTAGGTCCGAAGCCATCGCCGCCACTACGTTCAGGCACGCGAATCCGCCCTTCTACCCAGCCAAGTGGCTGATCGCGGCACGCGCCGGGCACCTCTCGGTGATGCAGTCCATCCAATCCTGACCGGCATGGCCAAGACGCCCGCTTAGGCGACCGCTGCGCCCACGGCCACTGCCGCCGTCGTACTTTCAAGATCCGCAAATCCCTGCAGCACCTCCACCAGGTGCGGCGCGAAGTCGCCGTCGAGCGACAGCACCACCTTGCACCGGGCGCCGGGCTGCTCCGGATAGTCCATGTACCGTCCTCGCAGGTCGCACACGGTCTGGCCACGGCCGGGACCGTCGGTGGTGTCGACGTCGACATGCACCACCGGGGCGACGGCGGCTTTG
Source organism: Arthrobacter sp. ISL-72 (assembly GCF_018613755.1). Classification (GTDB taxonomy): domain Bacteria; phylum Actinomycetota; class Actinomycetes; order Actinomycetales; family Micrococcaceae; genus Arthrobacter. Next base: position 270,042 of record NZ_JAGGPP010000013.1, on the reverse strand, counting down.
ACGCCGCCCACCGCGAGCGCCGCCGCCAGGGGGTCGTGCATCGCGGAGCAGGCCCGCCCGAACAGGCTCTCGTAGAAGCGGAAGTAGTAGCCCAGCATCTCCCCCAGGGCCTGCGGGACCGGATGGCAGGTGTCGAGCAGTTCCTGGCGGTGGCGTTCCTCCAGCACGTTGGACATGGTGACGTCCAGCGGCACCAGGGTCACGTTCCAGTCGGCGGCCAGGACTTCGGCGGCGGCCTCGGGGTCGTTGGCGATGTTGGCCTCGGCCACGGGGGTGATGTTCCCGGGGGCAAACGCGGCCCCGCCCATGATGGTGATCCCCTCCACCAGCCGGGGCAGTTCCGGCTCCAGCCGCAGCGCTTCGGCGATGTTGGTAAGCGGGCCGATGGCCAGGACCCGCAGCGTGCCGGGGTGTTCGTGGGCGAGACGCACCAGCATTTCGGCGGCGGTGCCGGGGACCAGTTCGGCGGCGGCCGCATCCAGTTCGACGCCGCCGATGCCGTTGTCGCCGTGGACCCACGGCGCCCCGCCGTGGAACTCGCCTGCCTGCGGATCGTGGGCTCCGAGCGCGACGGGGACGTGCGCGTGCCCGGCGAGCTGGACCAGGTCCAGGGTGTTGCGGGCGCCGACGGCGGCACTGACGTTGCCGCTGACGGTGCCGATCCCCCGCAGATCCGCCTGCGGGGAGGCGAGCAGGTAGGCCAGGGCGAGGGCGTCGTCGATGCCGGTGTCGCAGTCGAGGTAGAAGGGGTGGCTGGTGGTGGTCATGGCGGTGTTTCTCGTTTCGTTGGTGCCGGGTGTGAGGTGGGGTTTCAGAGCTTTTCGCCCTTGGGGGCGGCGACGAAGAGGCTGACGATGAACGCGAGCGCGGTGATGGCCACCGAGATCCAGAGGGCGGTGGCGTACCCGGCGGAGGTGGCCTGTGCGGCGAACGGCGCAACGATCACGACGCCGAGGCTCGCCCCGATGCCGAAGGAGGCGCCGTTGATGCCGGGCAGGGCGGCGGGGGCTTCCTTGGGTGAGAGCAGGACGGAGAGTCCGTTGATGGCGGTGAGGAAGAAGCCGTTGTAGAAGATGCCCAGGGACGCGACGGCGATCATCACCGCTACCTGGTTGTCGGAAAATGAGGCGGCGGCGATGGCGCTGGCCAGGCTGAGTCCGGTGCCGGCGCGGAGGGTCTTGATCCAGCCGCGGCGGTCGGCGAGCCAGCCGGCGAGCGGGGCCGCGAAGACGCCGATGAGCGCGGCCGGGGTCAGGAACAGCAGGGCGGAGACGGACGCGCTGAGCCCAAAGCCGTGGACGGTGTCCTGGCTGAGCAGCACCACGGTGAAGTTGATGACGGCGAAGATGCCGGCAAGGCCCAGGACAGTGGTGGCGATGACGGGCCAGACCTGGCGGGAGCGCAGGTGGCGGGTGGCGATGAGGGGGTGGCTGCGCTTTTTCTCGATCATCCAGAACGCGGCGAAGGACGCCACGGTGCCGGCCAGCAGGGCGAGGGTGCTTGGGGCGGTCCAGCCGGCCGCCGAGCCGCCGGACACGAAGTAGGTCACGAAGACCAGGAACACCGAGAGCGAGCCCGCTCCCCACCAGTCCATGGCGCCGCGCACGCCCTGCGGCCGGCCTTTCGGGACGGTCTTGACGATGCAGCCGGCGGCGATGGCGGTGAGCACCAGCACGACGACGAAGATGGACCGGAAGCCGAGGGTCTCGGCCATCAGGCCGCCCACGTAGCCGTCCAATCCCCCGACGCCGCCGTTGATAGCGGCGATGATGCCCACGGAGGTGCCGAAGACGCGGGCCTGCAGGTTCTCGCTGAGGACGATGTAGGCGAGCGCGAAGACGGCGCTGGACACTCCCTGCAGGAACCGGCCCGCGGTGAGCAGCGGCAGCGTCGGGGCGGCGATGCAGAGGAGGGTTCCGGCACCCATGATGCCGAGCACCAGCAGCAGTGCGGCGCGGCGGCCGATGAAGTCGCTCCACCTGCCGATCACCGGGCCGGCGATGGCGCCGGCGAGGAAGAACATGGACTGCACAGGCGCGGCGCTGTCCGGGCTTAGGCCGAAGGAGGCCGCGATCTGCGGCAGGGCTGGGGTGACCATGCTGGCGTTGAGCTGGAAGGACAGGACGCCGAGCAGCAGCGTGGAAATGAGGAGGGCGGCGCGGCGGCCGGCAAATTTCGGTTGGTCCTGGGTGTCCGGGGGCGGCGCCATGGTGGCTGGTCCGGTGACCGGTGCTGGGGTGTTCACATCAAACTCCTTTGTTCTCCGGGCTGTTCCTGCCCTTGGGTGAGTTGTTATACAACCATGTATGACGCACAAGTACAACTGTGCCGTACACTATTTCCTATTCCAGCCGCCTTGGTTTTTCGATAGGACTTTCCATGAGCACTCGACTTCCTGCCGTCACCGTCGTCGGCAGCATCAACCTCGACATCATCGCGACGACGGCCAGGATTCCCTCCCCGGGTGAGACCGTTGGCGGTGGCACCCTGACGCAGCAGGCCGGCGGCAAGGGAGCAAACCAGGCGGTAGCCGCTGCCCGCTTGGGCGGTAGTGCCCGGATGATCGGCGCGGTGGGCGACGACGCCCAGGGCCGCCTTATGCTGGACGCGTTGTCCGGCGCCGGCGTGGACACCGCGGACGTCGCAGTGCTCGACGGCGACACGACAGGTACCGCGCTGATCGTCGTGGACCGCGACGGCGAAAACCAGATCGTGGTGTGCCCGGGCGCGAACGCTGAGTTTTCCTTGGAGGGTGTGGAGTTCGGGCCGGACGAGACGGTACTGTGCCAGCTCGAGGTCGGCCTGCCCGTGGTGCTGGAGGCTGCCCGTCGTTCTTCGGGATACTTTGTGCTGAACGCTGCGCCGGCCATGGACCTGCCGGCGGAGCTGCTGGAGCGCTGCGACCTGGTGATCGTCAACGAGACCGAGTACGAGCTGATCCCGGCGCTGGCCGAGGCCAAGCTGGTCGCGGTGACGTACGGGAAGGACGGCTCGGCAATATTCGAGAACGGCCGGAAGGCAGCCGAAGCTCCTGCGTCTACCGTGACTGTGGCGAACACTGTGGGCGCGGGCGACGCGTTCTGTGCTGCCCTGGTCATGGCGCTGCGCAGCGGGCTGGGCTACACCCGCGCGTTGGCCGTGGCCAACGCGGTCGGTGCGGACGCGGTGGAGGATCCGTCGTCGCAGCCGGAGTTGGCACAGCTGAACCATTACGTCGAACGGACCGCCGCTGCCGCAGTCAGCGCACGGTAAACGTCGCATTCAGGCGGGCGATGCCGCCGGACTTTCCGGAGGTCCGCCGTATCACCCGCGACGCCTACCTCCGCGCCGAGCACGCACACGTGTGGGTGGCGGAGGCCGCCTGGAAGGTGGTGGCGGCGGTGACGCTGGCGTTCGCCGTACAGCCGTACAGCGAGATTGCTGCCGAGGACGAACTGGAGTTCCGGATGCTCGCGGTGGACCCGGCGCACCAGGGCGGTGGCGTGGGGCGCGCAGTGGTCGGCAAAGTGGTGGACCATGCCCGGCAACTGCCCGGCATCGAGGCCATCAGCATCACGAGTGCCACGTTCATGGAACGCGCCCATGGTCTCTACCGGTCGCTGGGGTTCCGCCGCGCACCCGAGCGGGACTGGTCGTGCCGGGCGAAGACGTGCTTCTCTGACTGTTCCGGATTGGGCTGTAGGCGCTGGTCCTGCCCTGGGTGCCCACCCGGAGGCGTCGCTGCTGCAGCGCACCGGCGAGGCGTTTGAGCAGAAGCACGCCATCGCCCGCTGGGCGGCGTCCGTGATCCGGCCCGGGGAGAACATCCTGCTCGACGCCGGCTCCACCGTGGGTGCCCTGGCCCACGAGCTGCGGGGTTTCGAGAAGCTGTCCGTGACGACGCCGGGCATCAACACCATGCAGGAGCTGGCGGATTCGGAGGGCAGCGGGGTGGACTGCCTGGGCGGCCGGCTCCGGAGCCTGAGCCAGAGCTTCGTCGGGCCACTGGCTGAAGCGACCCTGGAGCAGATGAGTTTTGACCGCGTGTTCCTCGGCGCTGACGCCGTCACCGCCGAGGAGGGCATCTGCGAAGCCGACCACACCCAGACCCGGCTCAAGGAGCTCATGGCCCGGCGCGGCCGGGACGTGTATGTGTTGGCGGACTCCTCCAAGCTCGGCCTGCGGCCATTCCACGCGTGGGCGCGGCTCGCGCGCTGCCTTGGACCTTGATGACGGACGACGGCGCGGACCCCGAGCAGGTGCAGAAGTTCCGGGACGCGGGGGTTGAGGTTGAGGTGGCGGCTGTGGAGGTTGAGCTAGTCGAAACCCGTCGGTTGAGCTTGTCGACACCCTGGTAGTTGAGCCTGTCGACACCCGTGCATAACCAAAGACGCGCTTATGGCGGACTTCCGGGTGCTGGTCGAAGGGACCACGCCGGGTGCGACTTATTCGACGAAGGCGTCGTGCGAGATCCAGTACGGTGTGCCGTGGTTTGTCTGCGGCTGAGCCTGCCGAAACCCTGGAGTGCTTGGACCTCCTGGGTTGCCTCGGAGCCAAAGGAAGTAACAGCCGTACATTGTTGTCCCTCTGTGCACTTCAAACGCCCTGATGCTGGGATAAGCTTCCCCAAGTTGCGACACACGAACTCTGGGGGCAAAAGTGAATGCAAGGACGCCGTTAGTCTTCGGCGAGACTCTGGTCGAGCTCATCCGGGCGCGGCACCCGATCCTGCTGGTGGAGACCCACGAGGGCAACCGTGTGATCGCCGCGGCGGAAGCTGTAGCGACGAGTCCGGACCTTCGGCGGTCCCGCCGCGTCGTCATGTACACCGTCTCCAAAGGCCTGCACGCCCCGGGCCAGTCCGGAAAGCCTACGGCCCCTGACGCTGCCCTGGCAGAGGCGATCAAGGCCCCGGAGCCCACTATTTTCGTGTTCTTCGACCTTCACCACTTCCTTGGGGCGCAGGGCCGGCCGGCCGAGCCGGCGATGGTCCGCGCGGTCCAGGACGCTGCCGCGGCGTTCCGGACCGGAGATGTGCCCCATACCCTCATTATCGTCTCCCCCGGTTTGACGCTGCCGGCCGATCTGGAGAAGGAAGTCACCGTCGTCGACCTTCCACTGCCGACGGCTGGCGAAATCGAGGGCGCCCTGGACGAGATCGTCACCGCGAACGCCGCGTCGATCGTTGTGGATCTCAGCCCGGATGACCACCAGAGACTCATCCAAGCTGCTCAGGGCCTGACCCTCGGCGAGGCCGAGAATGCCTTCGCCCGCGCCATTGCCTCAGATCGCCGGCTTGACGCGTCGGACATCGCCCTGGTCCTTGACGAAAAGCGCCAAACCATCAGAAAGTCCGGGCTACTGGAATTCATCTCCGCCGAAGGAACGATGAATGATGTTGGGGGCTTGGAAAACCTGAAGAAGTGGTTGAAGAAGCGCAACGGTTCTTGGCTGCCGGAGGCGCAACGCTGGTCCATCCCCGCACCGAAGGGCGTCCTCATCACAGGTATCCCCGGCTGCGGAAAAAGCCTGACGGCCACCTGCATGGCTACGCTCTGGGGACTGCCCCTACTTCGGCTTGACGTTGGCCGTGTCTTCTCCGGCCTGGTGGGCTCCAGCGAGCAAAACATGAGGGGTGCCCTAAAGCTGGCTGAGGCCGTGTCCCCTTCGATCCTGTGGATCGACGAAATTGAAAAGGGCTTCGGGTCGAGCGGCAGCGGAGACTCCGGCACCAGCCAACGGGTCTTCGGGACCTTCCTGACGTGGATGCAGGAAAAGAAGAATCCGGTATTCGTCATTGCCACGGCCAACAAGATTGATTCACTCCCGCCGGAGTTCCTCCGCAAGGGCCGCTTTGATGAGATCTTCTTTGTCGACCTCCCGACGAAGGAAGAACGGCTTCACATCTGGCGCATCCAGCTCGAAAAAAGGCTCACTGCGTCTTCGGCTGCCTCTGGCGATTTCGAGATCACCGCCAGTTCGCTGGGTTTCCTGGCCGAGCAGACCGAAGGATTCTCCGGCGCAGAAATCGCCGAAGCTGCGGTCAGTGCATGCTTCGAGGCTTTCTCCGAACGTCGCAGACTCAATGAAAAGGACCTGAGCAGGGCGATCTCCAACACGGTCCCGCTCTCTATCACCCAGGCCGAACAGATCAACGCAGTTCGTGAATGGGCGTCCAAACGTGCCGTGGCGGCAACATCGACCAGCGCACGGGAGGACTACTCGACCAGCGGCACCGCCGCCACAGCCGACGTCAACTCCTGGCGCGGTGGCCGGCAGATCGATTTCGGGGAATAGCCCCATGAGTCTCGAGCTGCTTCTGATCCCCGTGGGGATCGCCGCCGTTGCCGCCATCCGCGAGGCCCGTAGCACCGACTTATGCGAAAAGTGCAAGACGACCCGCATTAAGGACGCCCAGCTCCTGCAGGACGCGCTCCTTGTCATGGGTGCAACCCACTTGAGCGTCGCCGAGGAACGCATTACCGGCAAAAGCCCCTATGGAAGGATCACCTTCCAACGGATCGGCGAGGTCTTTCTGGGCCGGGTCGATAACGCCGCGGACGAGGTCACCGGGAACATGCTCGCCTCCCTGGACATGAGCGTCGGTGCACTGCTCCAACAGCGAACCGTGGACTCGCTGCATGCCCGCGCCGCGGACATGGGCATGGTCCTCGTCTCACAGACAGCAGCCAACGGCGAAGTTCAACTCGTTTTCGAACAGGCGACGTGATGCAGAAGAAGACTTTTACCATCACCGTTTCGGCATCCGGATCCATAACCGCCGAGACCCACGGCCCGGGACCGGGCTGCACGGATGACCTCGCCGCGATCCAGGCCTTATTGCCGGACGCGGTGATCTCCGATTCCCGGTTGACCCCGGCCTACTACCAGACAGTCAACCAAGAGGTTGCTACCCAACACCTACATTACGAGGCGGACAGCGAACGATGACTCCGGAAGAAAAACTCTGTTCACGCACGTGGCGTCTCCGAAACAGCGCCGGGCTCCTCTGGAGCATCCTTTCCTTCGGCTTGTTGACCGGCGTCGGCTTGCTCATTCGCGGAATAAAGGCCAAGAACAAGCTGTGGATCAAACTAGGCATCGGATTTCTGGTGCTCGGAGTCGGCCTCATGGTGGCAACGGGCACATTCGACGGCGGCACCAAAGAAGCTCCCAAAACCTCTGTGGCGAGCACCATCTGGGGATGGATCTGGTTCACGAGCTTTGTCGGCGGACTAGTGGCGTCCTTTGTTACCAATAAGAAGTGGCTGATCTGGAAGGCCCACACCAGCGACGTCAAATGGTACGCCCAAGCCGGTGTATCGCAGCCGGCAGGGAACCCATCCCCGGCCCGCGGATATGACCCCAACGCGGCGGCCGGAGCCTTCGCCTCACCGGCGCCGTCCGTCGCTCCGCAGGCTTCACCCAACGAGGCCCTCGACGTGAATACAGCAACCGCCGGTGACCTCGTCACCGCGTTAGGCGTGGACCAGTCAACCGCCAACCGCATCATTGACGCGCGGCAGCGCGTGGGCTCGTTTACTTCCTTCGAGCAGCTCATGTCAAAGGCCCAGGTGCCGCCGCACGTGCTCATCCCCCACCGTTCAAAGCTCACCTTCGGTGCCTCGCAGCACAGCGCGCCGGCCCCCTCACCGGTGACGGCGCCGATGAACAGCGGGACCCAGTCAGCCCGCCGGCTCGACCTTTGACCGACGGGCACCTTCAGGTCGCGCGTGTTCTGCACGGCACCACCGCCGAAGGTCCGGGTCTGCGGACCGTGGTCTGGTTTCAGGGCTGCAGTATCCAGTGCAAGGGCTGCATCAACCCGCACCTGTTCAGTCCCCGCGGCGGCGCCCGGACGCCCATCGCAGAAATTGTCGATCAGGCCGTCGCTGCGGGAGTTGAAGGGCTGACGCTTATCGGCGGGGAGCCGTTTGACCAGCCTGCCAGCGGTGCCGCCTTGGCAAGGGCGGCCCAAGAGCGGGGCCTGGGAGTCATCGCGTTCTCCGGCTACGAGTACGAATCCCTGCTGGGCAGGGACGATGTCACAAAGGCCTTCCTCGCAGCGACCGATCTGCTCGTGGACGGTCCCTATCAGGCCCGAAACCCGGAGACCCACCGCGCCCTGGTGGGCTCCGGCAACCAACGCTTCATCCACCTCAGCGAACGATACAAAGCGTACAATCCCGAGGTCGTAACTAACCGGGTTGATGTTCGGGTGCGTCCCAATGGCTCCATCGACGTCGCCGGCTTCCTGGACACAGACGGCCTCGAGGACCTTCTGCAGACAACGGAAACCAGTAGGGCGGTTCGCGGGAGGCAGGCTTGATCCGGTCCCGCCCATCACCCACACCGAGCCCACACCAATCAAAGGAGCAGCCGTGGAGGCAGCAGCAGTGACCACATGGATGTTCGTCGCCGAATGTCCGATTCCCAACGATGTCGTTGAACTAATGGTCCCGGGTGAGCAGCCGGTGGCCGCCTATAAGACATTTCGCGACAGTGCCATTTTTACGACCAAGCGATTGATCGTCCGCGACGCCCAGGGAATGACTGGCAAGAAGGTGGAGGTGTATTCGCTCCCCTACTCTGCGATCAACATGTGGTCCTCGGAGAATGCCGGAACATTCGACATGGACGCTGAGCTCGAGCTATGGACGCGGGCTGGCCACATCAAAATTAAGGTGGGCAAGAAGGCGGACGTGCGGCGTCTGGATATGCTGATCGCTCATTCGGTGCTTGGCACTCAGCACTGACCCACGGCCGCCAGGGTTCTTCGCGTTGTCGGCGCGATAAGCGCGGGCGTGCCCGTGAGGCCGGATGGCCGCACTGAGCGATTCGACAGGGAGCGCAGTGCTGCAACGCGCCTCCCCGGCGTGGATGGTCTGGGTGGGCTGCAGCTGTAAGTTGCGACCGCGGCACGCGTTTCCAGCGGATGACATATGAGATGTGGGCCTTCACGCTGGTACGGCGTCTCTACGACCCGGAATTCTTGGTTGGCCGTGCTTATTGTGCGGCGTGTTCTTCGGGTCCGGTCCTTTTGGCATCACGTTCGGCGTGTTAATCATTGATTGTGGCTGCTGTGGCTAGGCCGTGTCTGCTAATTGTGTACGCGGTGGAATGTGACTATCGCGGCGAGTAGCACGCCGCCGAGGAATGTGGTGGCGTACTTGTCGTAGCGGGTTGCGATTCCGCGCCAGTGTTTGAGGCGGTTGAAGCCGCGTTTAACGGTGTTGCGTTCCTTGTAAGTTGCCGGGTCGAAGGCCGGTGGCCTGCCGCCGGCCGATCCTTTGGCTTTCCGTCGTTCGATCTGATCTGAGCGCTCCGGGATGGTGTGCCTGATCCGGCGGGTGCGCAACTCGCTGCGCGTCGAGGGGTGGGAATAGGCCTTATCGGCCAGCAGTCGGAACTGCTTGACGTCCTGGATCTTATGGGCGTCAAGCAGCGGCAACAGTTGCGGATTATCACCGGCCTGGCCGGGAGTCAGCAGCATCGTGACCGGCGCGCACGCCCGGTCGGTGAGAGCGTGGATTTTCGTTGTCAGCCCGCCTCTGGAGCGTCCGATCGCGTGGTCAGCCGGCTCCTTGGGCAGAAACTTGTAACTCGACATAGCCCCCTGTGTGGTCCGGATCGACCTTCAGCTTGGGCGCTCCGGCTGCATGCTGATGGGCCCGAACACTGGTCGAATCAATGGAGAGCAGTGACTCCAGCTCCGTGTCCTGGGCCCCGGTTGCGGCCTTGGCCGCCGCGAACATCCGCTCATAGGACCCGTCGGCTGACCAGCGTCGGTGGCGTTCCCATACCGACTGCCAGGCACCGAACTCAACCGGCAGATCACGCCACGGCGACCCGGTGCGAAAGCGCCAGCAAATGCCCTCCAGCGTCAAACGGTGATCATTCCAGGGCCGCCCCCGTCAACCCCCTGCCGTCGCGACTACAGGCTCAATCACCGTCCATAACTTATCTGAAACCACATTCGAACGAACCATCCATCCAGCCTCAAACATCGGAAGCCGAATATTTAGCAGACACGCTGTGAGTCTTAGAAGTGGCTGGTCTGGGACTGGCTGGCAGGGTTGATGCTGGTCGCCCGGCCCTGTTCGTGACTCAAGACACGCTCTGCCCCTTCGGGGTGCTCTGCTAGGGACTTGTCCGTCCAGGGCGGGGTGGCTGGCGCCGATCCGGCCCACCTCGGTGACTTGATCAGAAGGTTGCCCGATCCCGCTGGGATCGTGGCTCATCACAGTGCTGCCCCGAAGTGACTTCCTCCCAGGTCGGCGCCGGCCCGTAGCGGCCGGACCGTTGTCCTCTCTCAGGAAGGAATCCGCTAACAATGACCATCGTCGCGCATGCTTACCCATACGTCGTTGGAGTCGACACCCATGCCCGTAACCACGCCATGACGGTCCTCGCCGCTGCCACAGGCGAGATGATGGCGGCAGAGCAGTTCCCTGCCACGCCCGCAGGAATGGCACGCGCTCTCGCTTGGGCCGCCCGGCGCACCGGCGGGGACCTGGGCACCCTGTGGGTCATCGAAGGCGCCGCCAGCTATGGTGCTCGCCTGGCCCGCACCGTCACAGATGGTGGCTACCAAGTTGTCGAGGCCGCGCGGATGAACGCCCGCTCCAACCGCGGTATCGGCAAGTCCGATCCTTTGGACGCCCACCGCATTGCCTCCGCAGTCCTCCCCCTGGACGTCACGGAACTGCGCCACCCCCGCCGTGACGATGGAGAGCGGGCCGCACTGCGGGTCCTGGTTGCTGCCCGCGACCATATGACCGCCGAACGCACTGCAACCCTTAACGCGCTGATCGCGCTGGTGCGTGTGGTCGGCCTTGGAATCGACGCCCGCAGAGGGTTGAGTTCCAAGCAGATCGCCGAGGTCTCCCGCTGGCGCATCCGTGACGAAGAGATCGGGCTCGCGACCGCTCGCAATGAGGCGGTCCGCCTGGCCAAACGGGTGGCCGAGCTCGACGGCGACATCGCGGCCAACACCGCCACGATGACAGACCTCGTCCGCCAAAGTCGAGCGGCCGTGCTGCTGGAGAAGACCGGTATCGGGCCCGTGACCGCGGCGATCGCCCTGACCGCCTGGTCCCACCCTGGACGAGTCCGCTCCGAAGCCGCGTTCGCCGCCCTCGCTGGTACAAGCCCCATACCTGCTTCCTCTGGGAACACCGTCCGCCATCGACTCAACCGAGGCGGCGATCGGCGCCTGAACCGTGCCCTGCACATCGCAACGATCACCCGCATGACCCACGATCCCGATACCCGCGCCTACGTCGAGAAACGGCGCGCTGACGGCCGCACTACGAAGGAGATCCGCCGATGCCTTAAGCGCTATCTGGCCCGCCAGATCTACCGAGCGCTAAACACAGCCGGCGCCACACCCAGCCCGGTTTGACAGACATAGAGGGGTCCCTAGTCCGGCCGCGCTGCAAAGGACCGCCCATTCTGGTTGAGCTTGATTTGAGTGCAGCAGCCGGCGGCAACGTTACTCTCATATTGATTACGGACCTCATGCGGCTGACCAAAGTGACCCTCGTAGTGCAGCTGCGCCGTTGATTCTTCAAAAAGGCCGGAGAATCCCCGTTTCCGGACGAGTAACTCCATGCCGGGCATTTCGCCCCCCGTATAAGAGTGTGCCGGGCAACGGGCGACACCGGACGAAGCATACTGAGGTGTGGGTGGCAGCGGCCTTCGGCGCGATGGTCCTGTCAGTGATGCTGGCCTTCGCAGGTCAGCCGCACAGTGAGATCGCACTCAAACGCGACGGCTATGTACCCGGCGATGACGTGCTTCAGTGCGTGCTCCGCTTGAAAGTGAAGGAGGGCACGAGCTACCCGTCCCCGATCATTGGGGGCTGACAGCCGGATTTGTGTGTTAGTGGTGGAAAGATCCCGCGAACGAGGTCCCTTTATGCAGCGGTGTGGCCCATTCGCTTGAAACATAAACAGTTGTGTCCTTGACTAATTCTGTAATCCCAGTTTGCATATTTAATGCAAGATTAGGTGTTACGCTCAGCAAGCAATTCTCAACCTGATTTATGGGGGCATAAATGAATACACACTTTCGACGCAATGTAGCGCCAAAATCGAGCAATTATGGGACTGCCAATTTGGACCGTCCACCGCTGCGTTCAAGGACCTCTCAAGGGCGAGTGGCTAGTGTGGCCCTAGCTGTGGCCATGATCACTTCACTGACGGCATGCGGAGGTCAATCGGCAGCCTCAATCACGACGCCTCTGGCCAGCGAGTCCGCTTCCCCGAGTGCAACGCCGACACCCACTCCAACTGCACCAGCGTCATCCGGCTGCGTCACGGAAAACGCGACCGAAAAGTACCCGCCGAAGGTCTTCATCTGCACGAAGAGCGACGCTGGAAAGCTGCTGTGGATGGAGCAGTCAGAATCAAAACGGGTAACGGACGCGCGGGCGGCAGCGGCGGCGAAGGCAGCTGCCGACAAGGCAGCGCAAGAAGCTGCAGCTAAGGCGGCCCAAGAGCAGGCCGCTGCGGAAACAGCCCGTCAACAGGCTGCGGCCGCGGAGACGGCGCGCCAGCAGCAGGCTGCCGCCGCGGCAGCTGCAGCCGCAGCAGCCGCCAAAGCCCAGGTGCCCGTGCAGCCTGCCGCCCCGGCGGCTCCGTCCGGATGCGATCCAAACTATGCAGGGCCGTGTGTACCAATTGCATCAGACGTAGATTGCGCCGGAGGGAGCGGCAATGGTCCCGCGTACGTACGCGGACCGGTCACTGTCGTGGGATCGGACATCTACGGTCTCGACAGCAACCATGACGGTGTGGGATGCGAGGGGTGACCTGCTAGTCCACCGGAAGCAGGTCCGTCGCCTACGGCTTCCAACGGCCGTAGGCGACGGACTCGGATAACGCCTCGAATAGGGCGTTTGAGCCCAACCGCGTTTGGGGGTTCTGTCATACCGGCCGCAACGATGCGCCGGTGCTGTGGTGAGTCTTGAGGGGAAGACATGCTGGAACTGAAAAGAATCTACTGGAGCCGCCAGGTTCTGCGATTGGCATACGCCGCTGTGATTGTTTGGTTGAGCGTCGCCGTGGTCCTGGCGCTCATGCCGAAGACGAACGGAGACTACGGCGCGAGCGGATCGTCACCTGCTGACGTACTGCGCGGAATGTTCGACTCCGTCATCGCCGCAGTCGTAGCGCCTGGGTTTTCTTGCTGTCATCCTGATCATTGCGGCTGCCATCATCAGCGGCCGTGACACACACCGCCGTGATCCGGTCCGGCGCTTCACGCGCCAACAGCGCCGCGCCGGCATGGCGCGGGCTGGCGGCCAGTGTGAGATGGAAGCGGGGTTCCGGCGTCGTTGTTCCCGGCCCGCCGAGCACGGCGACCACTTCTATCCTTGGTCCAAAGGCGGCTCCACCAGCCTGCAGAATTTCGTGGCTGCCTGCGCGAGGTGCAACCGCGCTAAGAGCGCCAGGATTCCCTCGCCGGGCCAACAGGAAAGAATGGAACGACGGCGGCGGGAGTACGTCACCCAAACAGGTTCCATCGGCGTCGGTGAACGGCAGCCGCTCCCCTAGCCGGCCGTCGCGGTTAACAGCCGGCCTATCACGGAGCTCTTAACGGCCTCCTCATGGCTGCGTAGGCACATGCACCGCCGGTCAACAGGACCCTTACTCAGCGGTCTCCACGCAAGCGTCCTGGCCGGCATTAGACGTTTGTCGATGCCTCTGCCGACTCAGGTACTTCGTGGTGAGGTTCATGTGCCATGTCCGCAGCCTCCCTAAGATCCTCGCCTGAGAACCGCACTACCCCACCATCGCCGAAATGCGGACCCGTTTCAGCGCCTCTGCTAGCAGATCGACGTCCGTATCCGGGAACAGGCTCTCCGGCCCGGCAGGAGCGGCGTCACTGTAGGGAGACTCGTACAGCGCACCGACGTCCACAACGCCGTTCTCCGTGAGTTGCTGCACGATCATGTCAACGAAGTGCAGCTGGTTGGCATTGAGAGTCTTCTCCCCCACGAACTCGGACAAGGAATCCAAGGCCGCCTGGCGATCCATGCCCACGAGTGACCTGACAAACAGCCCTAAGCCCTCGGCTTCGGCGGTGGCGGCTTCAAGTTCCTCGGGTGAACCTGCGCCGCTCTCGATCAGCATGCGCTGGAGTTCAGTCAAGTCGGTCTCGGTCAGCGGCAGCCCGCGGCGGAGGCGATGGATGGCCATGTGGTCCAGAAAACCCTGGAGGTACATCCGGGCCTTCTCGCGGTAACGGGCCAGATCAACTGATCCGGTCACGGTCCCCTTCAGCTCACCTTCCACAATCTCGCCGAGGGTGTCTTCGAAGTTCATATAGACCACTTTGCGGCGCTTCTTCTCGATCAGGTGCACCAGCCCCCGGAGCCGCACTCGGATCAGCTCCAGCCATTGCGGTGAGACCTGACCCCATTCTTCGCCCTCCAGAATCGACTGGATTAGGACCATCTGTGCCGCGATGGCAGGGATGTTCGGCTGATCATTCAGGGCGGACGCAATCTCGACGATCTTCTTACGGTACGGCTCGACGGCGGCCGCCGAATTTAGCGAAGCCAGCTGCGCCTGGTACATGAGCAGGTCGAAGCGTTTGGCTTCCTCCGTGTCGGCGGCGGAAGCCAGCGTCGCCAAGGGGGCCAGCTTGGTCTGCAGCTCCGTCAGGTCTTGCGTGCCAAGTGCTGCCCAGGATTCGGCTTTGGCGAACTTCTCCACCCACTGCAGCTGCGGGCGTACCAGGAAGTTCTCCCGGGGCAACCCCGCTACCTGGCCCATAAGACCGGACTGGAGCGCCGGAACGAAGTCGCCGTCGAGCCCGGCAGTGCGGGCTTCGGCCAGCAGATGTGTCCGGACGGCGAAGCTGCGCTGCGCCAAGGACTGTCCTAGGGATCCTTCGGAACCGGGCAGCTCGGCGTTGAAGTATTCAATGTTCTGGCAGACGTCGAAGATGAAGAAGTCCTGCTTGTCCTCACCGGGTCCGTACAGCTCCGGCCTGAGCCGGGTGCCGCGGCCCACCATCTGCCAGAACTTTGTCTTGGAACGCACCACCTTGAAGAAGAGCAGGTTAACCACTTCGGGCACGTCGATGCCGGTGTCCAGCATGTCCACGGACACGGCAATGTGTGGACTGTCCTCGGTGCGGGCGAAGGCGTCGATCAGGGTTGAGACGTAGTTGACGCTGTGCGTGATGATCTTCGCGAAGGTGCCCCCGTACTGGGGGTAGTTGGTGTTGAACCGTTCGGCGATGAATTCGGCATGCTTCTGGTTCTTGGCGAAGATGATCGTCTTCCCGAGCCGGTCTCCCCCGGCGACCTTGTGCCCGCGGGTCATCAGCACCTCGAGTGCTTTATCCACGGTGTTGGCGTTGAACAGCCAAGTGTTCAGGATGGCCGGATCCACGGCGTCGGGGATCTCCCCGTCCTCATCCCATTCAGCGGAGTCCCACTCCGCCTTTTCCTCCTCCGAGAGTTCCTCGTAGCGAATTCCTTCGACCGGGAACTTCAGCGGAATGGACACGGTCCGGGGAGGGACGAGGTAGCCGTCGGAGATGGCCTGCGTGAGTTCATAGGCAAACGTGGGGACGTGGTCCTCGATGTCGAACAGGGAGTAGGTGTTGCGGTCCACTTCGGACTGCGGTGTGGCAGTCAGGCCCACCAGATACGCATCGAAGTAGTCGAAAATGGCCCGGTACTTCTGGTACACGGAGCGGTGTGCCTCATCGATGATGATCAGGTCGTAGTGGCCGATCCCGAACCGTTGCTTCAGGACCTTGCCATCGTCCGTCCGTTCGTTGATCAGGTTCATCATCGTCGGATAGGTGGCGATGTGGATGCGGCTTTCCGCCTCCACATCGCGGCCCAGCACCACGGGGGATGATCCAGGGAGATTGGTTTTGAAGGCGCGGGCGGCCTGGTCGACCAGGGCGACGCGGTCTGCCAGGAACAGTACGCGTTTGGCCCAGTTCGCCTGCATCAGCAGGCTGGAGAGCGCGACGACGGTACGCGTCTTGCCGGAGCCCGTCGCCATCACCAGCAGCGCCTTGCGTTCCTTATCGGTTTCCAAGGCGTCGGTGACCGCCCTGATGGCCGCCTGTTGATAGCTGCGGCCTGCGATCTCGGTGTTGATGGCCGCCGTGGCCAGAGGTTTGCGGGTGATGCGGCGGTCCACCATGAGCTGGAGCTGGTCCCGGGTGTGGAAGCCTTGGACCGGCCGGGGCGGGTAGCCGGAGGCATCGTCCCAGATCCAGTGCTCGTAGCCGTTGCTGTAGTAAATGACCGGGCGCTGGCCCTTCCCCGTCTCCAGCGCGTCGGCGTAGAGCTTGGCCTGCTGTTGCCCCTCATAGGCTGACTTGGCTGACCGTTTGGCTTCGACGACGGCGAGGGGCTTGCCGTCCGATCCCCACAGAACGTAGTCCACGAACCCTGTTCCGGTGGTGGGGCCGGCGTGGGTGGGCATGTGGTGGACTTCGAATTCCCGGTCCTCGGCCTTGTTCAACGCCCATCCTGCTTCGCCCAGGTACAGGTCGATGTAGACCCGCGTTTCCGCTTCGGAGTAGTCGTGGCTGTCCGGGAGCTTCTTGTTTTCTTCCTTCGCCCGAGCGATCTCCGCGCGCAGCGCCGCGAGCTGGGACAGCAGTTGCTCGTTATCCTGCTTCTGTGCGGCCAGCGCCGCATCCTTGGCCGCCAGTTCTTCGGCGAGTTTGGCCGTCTGGTCCGCGGTACGGGGCTTCTCGGCAGGCGCCGGAACACCTTGTTTCGGCGTCGGGCTGAGGAGTTGCCCATTGAACGTGACACTGGCGGGCGGGCGGTTGACAGGATCCCGGGTGTAGCGGAGCGCTAGCCAGATGCAGACGTGGAAAAGCTCCCGGATGGTCTGCTCAGAGTGCTGGACCGTGATAGCAGCATTGGTATGAATGGCACTATTCGCGACCTTGCGGATGAGGTGCAACTTGCTCACGATGGTCTCGCCCGCAAGCCTCTTGAACGTCGGTTCCGACATCAGAGCGTTGAGGTCACCCTTGTAGGGCATCGTGAGAGAGCCATCAGCTTCGTAGAGCCAGGCCAGCAGTGCTTCGACGGACCGCCGCGCGTAGAGCAGCGAAGACCGCGGGTCGCGCCGGGCATACAGCTCGGCAAGTCGCGCTTCTTTTGCGATCCGTGGCCACTCCGCCTGCAGTACAGCGAAGTTGCTGTCCAAATCCCCCAATGCCACTCCTTTGTCAATCTTCTGTTTGGAGCCTAGCCGATGCAGCCTGCCGCTTCGCAGGGCAACATCCGTTCCAGCGCAATTTCGCCTAGTACGCCCAACGACTGGCCGGTCCGGCAGGAACGCTTGCAGAAACCTGGACGCGCGGAAACGCCCTAGCCTCCGCCGGCGGAGTCTAGGAACTTCTCAACTACTTAAGCCGGAAGTAGTTGAAAGCCGCGTCAACCAACCGTTGGCTTCGCCGGATTATGTGCTGCTTCGTCCAGGTCGATTCGCTGATCACGTCATCATTGATTCGAAGCATATTCTTTAACCCCACAGAGTTACCGTTGCTGTCTCTAGCATCGAGTTTGTCGAGGAACGATTTATTGCTAAGCGTTGCATTGAAACGCGTGATGCTCAGATTCCCTAGAGTGTGAACGTGTTCCGCCTGCACGGCTTTCGCCACCTCTGGGGATCCGCCCAACATGTCAACCCAGGATGCGGGGATATTGGCACCTTGGGGGAAGATGTGCTCAACGGACCAGGCATGTCTCTTTCCCTCCATTGCCCAAAGATCTACGCGTGTCTCGTCCGTCATGCTCGCCTCCGCAAGCGAACACAGAATGAAGCGGGTCATGTCGTAGGCGTCTTCGTAAGCGTTGCCAGCGAGCTTTTCGCGGAACAACTCGTCGGACGACGAAATGCCGACCAGCCGTTCACGCAGCATTTCGAAAATGGGCTCGCCGACGCCATGGTGCAGTTGGTGGGTGATGGCCATGAAGAGACGCTGGAGCTCATAGGTAGCCGGCAGTCCCGTAACATTTCGGCGAACGAAGAAGGCAACCAGCAGGTCGCAAATCGCGACTAGATCGCCATCGGTGAGATTCAGGCGGCCCTGATTCGTCATCAAGTACATGAGAAGCAAGTGCGATGGCGCCCCCTGCGCCCTGCGAAGCCGGATCAATGCGGCGTTCAGCGCAGGGTTCTCGGAGCTCCGTGATCCGCCAGCAATTTGGCTGTAAACCTCGGCTGCTGCACTTATTCGGCTGACAAATTCCTCATGTCCATGCTCGATCAGCTTTTCGTAGATGCGGATCAGGTTGGACCTTGTAGCCACCGGCTCGTTGACCACGTCATTCAGTACTTCTTTGAAGGCGTTGTAATACTGGCGGAAGAACCGTTCTTGCAAGGAGTAGTCGTCCCCCAGCAGGTCGATGATGCCCATCCATTCCTCAAAGACCGCTTCCACAGCCAGTGCGTCTTTCCCATGCGTGGAGGCCAGCAGCTTGTTCTTGATCAAATCGATCGGCGTTAGCTGTGCACCGCGGTTATTGAGCGACTCGAAGAGGACGTAGGCGTCCGAATGATTCTTAACTTCGATCTTGACCAGCACAGCGGCGGAGACCTGCTCAACCATCTTCAACAGCTGGACATGGGCCGGCTCCTCAATGCTGAGGCGAGCTTCAATCTGATCCACGAAATAGCGGTAGCATTTCATGATCCGTCGGTTGCCCAGGTTGCCTGGCTTACTCTTATGCTGTTTGACGACGCCTGCTTCGCGAAGAACGGCGACATAGTCACCAGCATTGTTGTTCTGCCGTTGCGGAGTGAGCCTTGGGTGGTCCGTCGGATCCTTGAGGACAAGCTTCCGCCGCAGATTGATCAGGGATGCGTTCTCATCTTCATCGAGATTGTCTTTACGCAGGGCCAAACACGAATATAGTGCCGTGAGCAGAATGGACAATGTGGTCATTCGCTGTTGACCGTCCACGAGTTCCAACTGGGCGATGTCCGTGGCGTCCTTTTGCTGGTTGATGCAGATGATCGAACCCAAGAAATATCCCTCTGGGGCGCCCAGTACATCGTCAATCAAGTCCTCCCAGTGCGACTTGGACCATGTGTATTCGCGCTGATAAGGGGGAATGACATAGACAATCTTGTGGTCGACGCCCAGAAGGCTTGAGACGGCACAGTCTTTCACTGAATCGATCATTGGCGGTTCTTTCGATGGGTGTTTAGAGCTGGCCGCTAAAGGCGCGGTGCTGGAGAGAGGCGAAAAGTGCATCGAGCTCGGCCAACTGGTCGCTATGGCGGTCTCTGAGTCGATGAATCATAGCAACGCGCCTCGCAAACTCCTCTTGGAGCCGAAATGGCGGTACAAGGAGCGGGAAAGCCTTGAGTTGTGTCATGTTGATGGACGCGATCCCGGTTGTCTGCTTTGCCGATTTCAGAAAGTACGACTTTCCCCTAGAGCTGCCTACGATCCAGTTTAGAAAGAGTGGATGAATTACGTGCTCCCTGACGACTCGAACCCTGAAAACATGATTCTGATGAATGGACAATGGCAATTGCTCTGCCCACAACGTGCCTCGGCCGAGTTTGTCCGGGTCACCGCCTTCGGTCAGGAGTAGGTCATCCTTTCGTAGCTTGAGCCGATCGATTTCTTCAGGCGTAGCGTCAATGTACTTAACTGTCTCGAGCTTCAAGCTCATGTCTTGCACATTCGAAACGGCCATGTAGGGCACGGTCGTCAGGTCTTGTCCGTTTGTCCTTCGACCCTTGGTGATTCCGGAAGAAATTTCTGCCACATCGGCCAGTTTCGTATCACTTTCCCACCCTCTGTCATTCAGCGAAACGTTGCCGAACATGTTGTGGAAGAGGGACTGAGCAAGGACGTCAAGTTGCGCCAAGGCCTGACGGCGTTTGGTACGGAGCTCGTCGGCCTTGTCCAGGATGGACACAATCCGCCGCTGCTGAACTATGTCTCTTCGCGGCGCCGGTATCAATTCCAGGTCCGACTTCCGAAGGGCGGGCACAGTTGTTGACGCGGTCATGGAGTACATGTTTACCGTTTGCAGGAAACGAAAGAGATACCCAGGGTCCACGCCAGGTTTTGGAACCGCCGCCATCGCATTGTTATCAATAACTACCGAACAGCCGGCCATCACACGGTGTTCCTGACGGATGGCCTCCCCGATTTTCGCAAACAGAGTACTGCCTGCAGGAACCGCGCGGGCTTTTAGGGCCGTCAGATCCACCTCGTCTATATAGTGACCTGCAGTTGTCAGGACATTACTGCCGGAACGTCCTACACGTGAGATGTCACCGACTTTGGCAAATGGAAGCTCCCCAAGGCTTCTCCCTTGATACATCTTGGGAAAACCAAAGCCCGCACGAAGGTCAGCCAAATCTCCTAGCTGCGTGGTATTCATTTGAGAAGTTCTTTCAGCTCGCCGAGGCCGACGGTGATCTCGAGTTCAAGATTTTCCAGCTCGGCAATGATGTCGGCCGGTTTCTTGTGGTCGATTTCTTCGTGCTCAACTTCTTTGTACCTGTTGAGGGAGAGGTCGTAGCCGTTTTCGGCGATCTCGGCTTTCGGGACGAGGAAGGACTGGTCGGTGCGTGTCCGGGCCGCCTCCGTCGTCGTCCGCGTCTGCCACCGGGCCAGGACGTCGTCGAGGTCCGATGATTCCAGCGGTGCGCGCTTGTCGTCGAGGCTGAAGCCGTCCGAGGCGACGTCGTAAAACCAGACGTTGTCGGTGCCGCCGGAGTTGGTCTTGGTGAAGAACAGGATCGCGGTCGAAACCCCCGCATAGGGTTTGAAAACGCCCGAGGGGAGTTTAACCACGCCCTCGAATTTATGGTCCTCAACAAGCATTTTCCGCAGCGCTTTGTGCGCTGCGGAGGAGCCGAACATCACGCCGTCGGGCACGATCACGGCGCCCCGACCGCCGGGCTTGAGCAGCCTCAGGAACAGGGCCAGGAAGAGCAGTTCCGTCTTTTTGGTCTTGACCAGGGAGAGCAAGTCCTTGGCAACATTCTCGTAGTCCAAGCTGCCAGCGAAGGGCGGGTTGGCGAGGATGACGTCGTACTTTTCTTCCTCGGAGCTGTGCAGGTCCGCGAG
Source organism: Arthrobacter sp. ISL-72 (assembly GCF_018613755.1). Lineage (GTDB taxonomy): Bacteria > Actinomycetota > Actinomycetes > Actinomycetales > Micrococcaceae > Arthrobacter. Next base: position 248,964 of record NZ_JAGGPP010000013.1, on the reverse strand, counting down.
TGAGTCACGGTACGTGATGTCCGGGTCTTCAACGCCGTGCAGGAGCATGTTCATGGAGCCGATGCGGAGCATGGTGCTGTCGAAGTCGTAGCCGTGGAACTGGCCGTGATGGAAGAACTTGCCTTGTTCCGGGCTGGTGAGCAGGTTGGGGTTGTGTTGCCGAAGGTATTCGCCTGCCTGCACCAGGAATCCTGCGGTGCCCGCGGCGGGGTCACAGATGGCTTCCATCGGCTGGGGCGCCGTCATCTTCACCATCAGGTCGATGATATGGCGGGGGGTGCGGAACTGGCCGTTTTGTCCGGCCGAGGCGATCTTGCCGAGCATGTATTCGTACAGGTCGCCCTTGGTGTCGCGCTCGTCCATGGGGATTTCGTCGATAATGTCGACTACCTTTTCCAGCAGCCCGGCGTTGGGGATAGTGAAGCGAGCGTCCTTCATGTGCTGGGCATAGGAGGACTCCTCGCCAGTGGCCAGCTGGACCAGCCCGGTGCGCAGGAATGGGAAGATGTGCTCGGTGAAGACGGTGAACATCTCGTCGCGGGAGAAGTTCTTGAACTTGCTCCAGCGGAAGTCTTGGTACGAGCGGCCCTTCTCATCCAGACCGCTGGGGAAGACCGGGTTCTCGACCGGCTTGCCGGTGCGGTTGGCCTTGTTCTCCGCCCGCGTTTGGTTCTCGTCCAGGCGCTTCAGGAAGAGCAGATATGTGATCTGTTCGATGACTTCCAGTGGGTTGGAGATGCCGCCGGTCCAGAACGCGTTCCAGACCTTGTCTACCTGAGATTTGATTTCGCCTGTTATCACCGGCTCATCCTATTAGAGAGCCTGCATTGGCTGCGACACTGCTCAAGGACGGCAACCCATCATGTGAGAGCGTTAGGCCCCCCGATCGCAGGGAGCAGCCCCGGGTCGCCTACACCGAGATCCCAAGCGACGTACATGCCGTCACCGCCTTGGTTGGGGCCTGGCGGCGAGCTGATTCTCGGCCCATGGCATCGCCGTCGAGCGTTCCGGCATGACAACGGTTCAGCTTACAAGTCCCTTGGACGGGGGTTCCGGAGATCTCTTCGGTATCCATAAGGGAAGCCCGATCTCCCGACGGCAAATGATTGTGAGTTTTGCCGGTACGACCATCATTGCGCCACCGCTGCGGCGGTCGCAAAGACATCCGCCGGCATCGGCCGGTGCAGCTTCCAGGTAATCCCAATCGGCTTCTCACCAGCGTGCTTTAGATGGTCCAGTTGTCCGAGACAAGTGTATGGAACCGTCAGACCTGTCTCGTCCTCTGACGTATCGCGCGTAAACAGCAGAATCTGCGAACTATGTCCTGCACGGTCTAGATAGCGTCTTCCGGTTGGACTTCCAGAGGACGTAGCGTTCTGGGACTCCCAGTGAAATTGTTCTAGGCCGACGGCATAGTCCTTGTACATCGTTGTCGCCGAGTGCTTCTTGTCATCCTTGTTGAGCGTGACGAAGAAGGCATCAGTGGACGTCGCAGGGCACCAGGCAACGCCCTCGCGGTGCTGCACGTTCCTGCCGAGCTCCAGCGACCCGTACTGCAGGGCTGCCAGGACCTCTTCGCGCCGGTAGGTCGCGTGGGAAAGCAGCGGCACGTGTTGCAATCCCGCTCCGAGCCCCTTCGCGGCGTGCTTGGACGCGTCCACTCCCAGCTTCACGATCTGGCGGATCTCGCTGCAGACAAACTGGTAGCCGCGCAGGTAGTCCAGGCCGGCGTCGTACGACGGGAAACCGCCGCCGTCGTCCCAAAGCGTATAAAACAGCATCCGGGCGAATGTCTGTTCCCTCATTCCGAGCTCCGCGTAGCGGGGCGCATCAGGCCGGACCAGCATCGAGTACGCCGCGGCGCGTTCCGGATCGTCCACATGGATGAGCGCAGCCATCCGGCCCAAGAGCTTGTTCTCATCGGCATCCGAGAGCTCCTGGATCCTCCCGCTGAGAACCGCCTCCAACGGCGAGTACCCTTCGATCAGCCCCGCCTGTCGTAGGTACCCGGTCCACGAGTCCCTGGTCGAACGGTAGATCGACTTCACCTCGTTCCCGGACTGCTCCAGATAAGCCTCCAGCTCCGTCTCCGCATACGAGGCAATGTCCCGGACCAGCTGCGCCCGGTTGAACCGAAGCTGTGCCTTGATGTTGTCCAGCACTACCTTCTGCGCCACCCGGTCCAGCACGATCTGGGAGCCCGACGGCAGGTACGGGAATTCGTCCTCGACCGCCTTCTCCAGCTCCTTGCGCCCGTAGCCGGTCAGCGCCCGGTAGCGCAGATCGAAGCGGAACTCACGCCGTTGTTGTCCGATGAAGTCCATGACCGTCAGCACCGCCTTGCCCTCGGCGCGGCGCAGCCCCCGCCCCAGCTGCTGGAGGAAGATCGTGGCGCTCTGCGTGGGCCGGAGCAGCAGGATGGTATCCACCTGCGGCAGGTCCAGGCCTTCGTTGAAGAGGTCGACGGCGAAGATGCAGTTGATCTCCCGCCGGCGGAGACGCTCCAGCGCCGCCGCGCGGTCGGCGTCGTCGGTGCTGCCGTCGACAGCAACGGAAGCGATGCCGGCCCGGTTGAACACTTCGGCCATGTAGTGGGCGTGCTGGACCGAGACGCAGAACCCGATGGCCCGCATCTGGTCGGTGCTGGTCACTTTGTCGCGGAGTTCGCGGATCACCTTGGCGGCGCGGGCATCGTTGCCGGTGTAGAGGTTGTTCAGCTGTGTGGTGTCGTAGTTGCCGCGCTTCCATTCCAGCTGGCTGAGGTCGACGTCGTCGGAGACGCCGAAGTAGTGGAACGGCACCAGCAGGTCAGCGTCCAGGGCGTCCCAAAGCCGCAGCTCGCTCGCAGTGCGGCCGTCGAAGAACTCCTTGGCGACGTCCACGCCATCACCCCGTTCCGGCGTCGCGGTGAGCCCGAGGAGCTGCTGCGGCTGCAGGTGATCCAGCAACCGACGGTACGTGGGCGCCATGGCGCGGTGGAACTCATCGATGACGACCACATCGAAAAAGTCCGATGGCAGCTGTTCAATGCCGAGCGATGACAGCGACTGAACTGAGGCGAAGATGTGCTTCCACTGCCGGGGCTTGTGCACTCCGACGTAGAGTTCGCCGAAGGCGCCGTCCTGCATGACGTCGCGGTAAGCGCGCATCGCTTGTTTGAGGATCTCCTGCCGGTGGGCGACGAACAGCAGCTTCAGATCTCGGCCGGCAGCCTCGCCCAGGCTTTTGTAATCCAGGGCCGCGATGACGGTCTTCCCGGTGCCGGTAGCAGCCACCAGGAGATTGTGGTTGAAGCCCTTGAGCCGTTCGGCTTCTAGGTCTTCGAGCATCTCCTCCTGGTGGAGGAACGGCTGAACTTCGAGCCCAGTGGCCGCCCCCGGGATTGCCGTGCGCCGCCCTCCGTTGCGTTCCAAGGCAGCGTCCAGCTTTTCGCCGTCGCGTTCCGGATCATAGCTCTGGAAGGCGCGTTGCTCCCAGTAGCTGTCGAAGGTGACCTCGAACTTCTGCAGCAACGCAGGTGTGCCGACAGAACTGAGCCTGACGTTCCATTCGAGGCCGTCCAGAAGTGCAGCCTGGCTGAGGTTCGAGCTGCCGACGTAGGCGGTATCGAACCCGGAGTTCCGGCGGAACAGCCAGGCCTTGGCGTGCAGGCGGGTTGCCTGGGTTTCGTAGTTAATCCTCACTTCGGCGCCGTAGCGCGTGACGAGCTCGTCGATGGCGCGGCGTTCCGTGGCGCCCATGTACGTGGTGGTGATGACTCGGAGTTTCGCGCCACGCTCCTTGAGCTGATCGAGCGCCGGGTGGAGCAGGCGGAGGCCTGTCCAGCGGACAAAGGCGCAGAGAAGGTCGACAGTGTTCGCGGACTCGATTTCTGCCCGGAGCTCCGCGGCTAGGTTCGGTTCGTCCTTGCTGTTGGTGAGGAGGGCCGAATCACTCAGCTTGGTGGTCGGGCGGCGAAGTTGTCGGCGCTTGAGTGCGTCCGGACGGTGGAGTGACTGGAGCTGGGTGGGGCCGTCTGCGATGCGGTCCGTATTGTTCAGTTCCTGTAGGAGCCGGTTCGCTAGGGCGACCCTGTCCGTTGGCTTGGCTGCGGTGAGGGCCCGTCGGACGGCGTCGGCGACGTGGCGGGAGAGGACGTCCGGGGCGTCTTCGTCTACGACGTCCGCGAAGGTCGGCTGAAAATCCGGCTCGTTGTTAAGGAGATCGCCGAGTGCATCTGTGTTGAGCAGTTCGTATAAGCCCTCGTGCAGCTTCTCCGCTGCCTCTCCCCCACTGAAGTTAGTCACTGCGCCAGGGTAAGGCGTAAAACTATGAAAAGCGAAGTAGGTATCGACGCCATTCAGCGATTCGGTTGTGCATCGCTAATTGACGGCGTCTTGGGGTTAACAATATCTGGCCGCTAGGCGCATCGATGGGAAACATTAGAGCGGAACAGCATCCCGAGCCAAGAAAGTATCTGTCTATTCACCCATCGCTTCGGTCGAGCCCTCATATTGATTTGGTTCGCAATAAAGTTCCAATACCTCGACATCGCCGATCACGAATAAGGGCGAAAGTCCAAACAAACACTCAGCCTTCCTTATGCGATCAGCGCCACCTCATCTGCGAGAGTGCCGCTGGATAGTTGACAAGCCGTTCTACGCTGGACCCTTCTGCGTTCACCAGCGTAGGTGCAAACCTTGGCCGTCTTCCTCAGATATGCAGTCGGAACCAAGGGACCCCGACGACACTGCTGAAAAATAGACATTATGGGCGATGTGCAGTTTCGGATAAAAGTGCCGATAAACAAAATCAACAAACCTTCCTATCCGTATCGGCGCAGCGCAGGCAATACGACAGGTTGCAGAATTGATCGTCAAATGCGAGGCGGGATGACCTGGCTTCGCTTGCCCCGGAGCGAAATCAAAGCGCACGGGCGAACGCAGCCTTATTTCACTCAGCTTCTCAAGCCTATATAGTTCAACGGCATCCCCCGGTGTCATTTCCGAAAGAAACTCTGGTTCGATATCGAATGGGCACGGAACATATGCCAGTCGATGCCCCACAACTTCTCCAAGTTCGAAATCGTATGTAATCTGAAGCAAAGATCCGTCGATCAAAATTGCAGAATACTGCCCGTCCAGAATCCACTGGTGATACTGACCGACAGTTGGATCTCCTCTATATGAAAGAAAACCGCTACCGCTCCCCGAAGCCCAAGATATCGTCGTCAGCGTCTTAGATACTGCGTTGGTAAAGTACGCAAGCTTCTTCTTCTGAAGGTAATCCAGAACATTCTGGGTCTCCTGATGGAGACTGTTCCAATCACTCATCGCTATCAGTTAGTAGTCTTCTCATCGGATTTCTGGCACGGATTTCAGCGGGAATATCATCCAAGGACAAAGAGCCACTTTCAAGCGCTGCAAGGAACTGCTCGAGAATCCCTTCTCCCGGAGAATCTGTACTCGGCAACTCTTCCTCTTTATGCCTCAAAATGTTCAGGGCTTCGGCGCTAGGAATGCGAAAATCTAGTTTATAGTCAGCATTGACGATTTTTTGTATTTCGTCCTCGATGACAGCCATTTTCGGTCCGAAACCACAAACTCTGACCCAAGCCCGGCTTCTGGTGATCGCGGTGAACAAGGTGTTGCGCCGCGACACCTGGTTCTGGCCAAGAACGGTTCGTTGAACATCCATCACATAGACCATAGGAGCCTCGTTCCCCTTGGCCCGATGAATATGAGTGAGCGCCACTGAACCTTCCCGGAAGACTTCGTCTTGGCTCGAGTTCACGCCTACTAAGTGAGCGGGGATCCCTATGCGGGAAAGATTGGATATTATCGCTGCCGCACGAGACTTCGCCGTATAGGCGTCGGGGAGTACTACGAGAATATCGTCAGCCTCAAGTTCGTCGTCAGATAGATTTAGCCGTATTTGCTCGGCGACCCATCGGTCCTGTTGTTCCTCCGCGGTGAAATGATGAACGGAAAGGGCGTCCCGGTCAACAAGCAACGAACGAAAGTACTCGGGCGTGTTCCGACTAGATCGCTGCAGCGACACATGCTCGCCCAGTTCAAGTTTTCCGGCCTTGACTTCGTACCCAATTTCGGACCAGAGCCGTGGGTTGTCGGGATGTTGGACAAGACCATCAGTTCTATATACGCCTATTCCTAGGCCATGGGCAACGGCCAAGGCCCAAGGGGTGTTTCGATAGCAAACGGGAAGAACGATATCCGTCTGCGGCGCATTCTCTGCTTGGTGGAGGCTGACCAAGCTCTCACCGTCATCGCCCACACCGAAGAGTTCGTCTGTGTCTGGCATCATCGAATCGGAAAGCTTTTGAAGTTCATCAAAACCCCATATAATGCGTTTAGGTTCCCGAGTAAAGAGATAAATCAGTTGAAAAAATTCAGGCGGAAAGTCTTGAGCTTCATCAATTAGGACCGCATCAAACAATGGATTAATATTTGAGCCTCGAGCAATATCTAGAAGCTCCTTGCAGATGCCCTGAAAGGCATTTTCCCGACCAAAAACCCCGCTAGCATAAGCAAAATCGCGAACGGGAGCATTGAGGCTCGTGGCAATTCGACTATAGATACCCTGTTTACTTGCAGAGCCCCATGAATGCAGGACTTGCAACTTGCTAGCATCGGGTCGGTCATTCATGTGTTCGAAAGTAAATCTAGTAATCAAGTCATCGATTTGTTGGTATAAAGCTCGCGACTGAAAGGTAAACGCTATATCCCAGCCGGGATTCTTCGCATGGAGAAAAGCGGCCTTCAACGCCAGGACGACTGTCTTACCAGAACCTGCTAGACCGCGAATTCGCTGCGGTCCGTCCGGTGTTTCAATAGCTGCGGCTTGCTGCCAACGGTCAAGATTTGCGATCGATTTCTCGATGATCTTCAGTTTGGATCCTCGCGAGCCCTCGCGGCTCACATCAACTCGCCTTTTCATCGGTTTGATATTTGTGACTCGCTGCAGGACGGAGAGTAGCTGGGTCACTAGCGATCCATCTAGCGGATCGAGCCCTTGAAGCCACTGTGCAAGGTCACCGAACGCAAGGTATGCGCCTTCGGTGTCGGGAACTTCTCTGACTTGGTTCGGAAAAAGAGTCACGGTGTTGATCTCGAACGCTAACCCGCGTCTCTGCCTGAGTGACTCGTATCGGCGCAAATGGGCTTCAAGGCCGGTAAAGAGGCGGTCTTGATCGGCGATCAGATCTTCCCAGCCGGATTCAGCGGAAGGGCTTTCGTCTGAAAAGCGGAATGCAACAATTCCGTGATCGGCGCTGACGAGGATCGCATCGACATTTATGGGTTCATCTGCAGTGGCTAGGAGGGGATAGCCTAGGTAGAGCGTTCCTGAACTATTCAATTCCTTTAGAACAGCTATCAGCATTGCTGCCGCGGCCTGATTCTTGCCCGTCCCCATGATGATTGTCAGGTTCTTCGTCATGCTTTACCTCTTAGGTTGGTTCCCTGAGAATCATAGGCTGTCGCCACGTCCAGCGTTGACTCGTGACTAAATGTCGCAGGATCAGGTTGTCCACTGATCCTCGGACAAGGAGATGGGCCATGGCACGGGAACCCCACGTCCACACTCACACCGATTGGGGCAACGGATGTGGTCGGCCCCGTTTACGAAAAATACAACAAGAGTCCACGCCCCCGTTTGGTCTAGGTGCAGCAGATCACGAAACCGATGAGGTAAACCGTTTGGGTTACGCGCTTCCATCCAACACCGCCACCGGCAGCGACTTTTACAAAGGCGCCGCCCGGCCTCGACGAACTCCTCCACCAGGAACCGGACCTCACCGCCATCGTCGCTGAGCGACGAGATGGGCCTGTAGCCTACAACCGCCGCTGCCGGAACATCGGGAACAGCTCCCGAACCCGCGCCACCGCCGCAAGCGAGACATCCACCGCCCGAACACCGGGCTCCAGCCCGAGATCGGCTTCAACAAACCCCATAGGATCCACCAGCACGCTCCTGCCCACGGACACCGGCGGCGTCTGGCACACCCCCCTGCCACGTACAGGCTGTTCTCGATGGCGCGCGCCGCGTTCAGCGCCAGCCACTGCTCTGTCTTGTGCGTGCCCGGCACCCAGGACGAGCAGACCAGCAGGACCTGCGCGCCGGCGTCGGCCAGCGACCTGGCCAATTCCGGGAACCGCAGGTCGTAGCAGGTCATCAGGCCGAAGCGCGCTCCCCCGAAATCGAACACCACCGGGCTGGTGGACGGGCCCGGCTTGATGAACGTCGACTCCCCGAAACCCTGCGCGTCGAAGAGGTGGATCTTCCGGTAGACGGCCCGCCGCTCACCATCCGGCCCGAACGCCACCAGCGTGTTGTACGCCTTACCCGGCTCGTTCGAGGTTTCCACCACGCCCGCCACCAACGCGATCCGGTGGCGGCGGGCTGTCGCGGCTAGTTTCTGGCAGACGGGACCGTACAGCGGCTCGGCCATCTCGGGGAACGTCGCGTCCACCTTCTTTTTCTCGTACGTGGCGTACTCCGGGAATGCGACCAGCGTGGCCCCGTCGGCCGCGGCCGACGCAGCGAACCGGTCGATCGCGGCGAGGTTGGCCTGAATGTCGGTCCCCGACTCCAGCTGCCCGAGCGCTATCCTCACGGTTATTCCTTCCCTCTGGTCAGGCGGCGATCCAAGCTTAGGCTTCGAACTCAGGCGGCCGCCTCAACGGTCGCCTTCTCCGTGGCCGTCATTTCCGGCGGCGCCGCCTTGAAGCCGCGCGTGATCAGGGCAAGGACCACCACGCCGAGCACCAGCCAGGACACTCCCAGCGTAATCGCGTTGCTGTCCAGCTGGGATAGCAGGTAGGCGCAGACGATGGCGCCCACCACCGGGACCGCCACATAGGAGATGGGGTTCAGCTGCTTCCCGGCACGCCGTTGGCGCACGTAGTGGAACACCACCGAAACGTTCACCAGCGTGAAGGCGGTGAAGGCGCCGAAGTTGATGAACGACGTCGAGGTGGCCACGTCCAGGAAAATGGCAATCAGGCCGACGGCGCCGGTGATGACGAGGTTCACCACGGGGGTGTGGAACTTCGCATTGAGCCGGCCGAACACGGCCTTGGGCAGGACGGAGTCCCGGCCCATCGCGTACAGCAGGCGGGAGGCGCTGGCCTGCGCTGCGAGGCCGGACGCGAACTGCGCCACCACCAGGCCGGCGAGGAACACGGCCCCGAACAGCTGCCCGCCGATCTGCAGGGCGATGGAGCTGGCCGCGGAGGCCGAGTCCTCGAACACGCCGCCGGGGTGGACCAGCTGGGCCACGTAGGACACGGTCACGAAAGTGCCGCCGCCGATCAGGGCGATGAGCATGATGGCGCGGGGCATGTTCTTGCGCGGTTCGATGGTCTCCTCGGTGAGGGTGGTGACGGCGTCGAACCCTAGGAACGAGTACGCGGCGATGGCGGCACCGGCGGAGATGGTGGTGAAGCTGGAGGTGTCGTTGAAGAACGGCTGGGTGCTGGCCAGGCCGCCGGCGCCTGAAGTAGACACCACGTTGCCGATGGACAGCGCCAAGAACAACACGATGACCAGCAGCTGGAACGCCATCAGCACGTAGTTGGCCTTGTCCGCCACCTTAATGCCCAGGATGTTCAGGAGCGTGGTGATGAGGATGAAGCCCACGATCCAGACCCCGATGGGGATTCCGGGGAACTGCGCGGTCAGATAGGAGCCGCCGATGAGCCAGATGACCATGGGCAGGAAGAGGTAGTCCAGCAGGATGGCCCAGCCCACCAGGAACCCCACCCTGGGATCGATGGACCGGCGGACGTAGGTGTAGACGGAACCGGCCACGGGGTACGCGATGGCCATCCGGCCGTAGCTGTGCGCCGTGAACAGCATGGCGACCATGGCCACCAGGTAGGCGGCCGGCGATGCCCCGCCGGATGCCGAAGATCCCAAGGACGATCAGCGGGGTCAGATATGCCAGGCCGAACAGGACGAGGCTGGGCAGTTTAAGCGTGCGGGTGAGGGTGGGGGAAGTTGTCACGGTGGTTCCTTAGGCGTTGAAGGTCTGGGGAGCCCAGGTGGCCGGGCTGATCCGGCCCTGGTAGACGGGCAGTTCGACGGCGTCGTCGCCGTCGCGGAACTGCGACCAGGGGCGGTTGAGGTTTTCGGTGCCGTGCGTTCGGACGTGCTCGACGGCGGCAAGGTCCAGTTCCGCGGTGAGCAGCATCGGTGCATCATCGGGGGCCTCGGCCAGGGTGTTGCCCTCGGGGTCGACGATGATGCTCAGGCCTTTGCCGGTGGGGCCGGCGCAGTTGACGCTGACCACGAAGACTTGGTTCACGATGGCGTTAGCCTTGGCGAGCACCAGCTCCTGCCGGCGGTCCGGCGTCGTGGTTTTGACGACGTTGAGGATCACCTCGGCGCCCATCCAGGCGAGCTGGCGAGACACCTCCGGGAACCACGCGTCGTAGCAGATGTTCAGGCCCACCCTGCCGACGCCGGCCAGGTCCACGGTGGTGAACCGGTCGCCGGGGTCGTAAGGCTCGAACGGGCGCCAGGGGAAGACCTTCCGGTAGTAGCCGGCAAGCTCTCCCTCCGGGGACAGGACCAGCTGGGTGTTGAACAGCTGCCCTTCCGGACCGCGCTCGCACACGCTGCCCGGGACCAGCCAGATGCCCAGGTCGCCAGCGATCTGCCTCAGCTCCTTGACCCGGGGTCCGTCCAGCGGTTCGGCGGAGGCCTGGAGCATTTCGGTGCGCTGCTGGTCCGGGTCGGAGTCGCCGAACAGGTGCAGCTCCGGGAAGACCACCAACCTGCTGTGCGGCTGGACGGCGAGGGCGGCTTTGACCTCGTCCGCGAAGGCCGGGACGGGTTCACCGATGAGGCGTGGCCGGGCTTGGGCTGCGATGACGGGAAGGGTGCGTTGCATGAGTTATCTCCACGTTGGGGATGTGATCTGCACTATATTAGATCAGAATGATCTAATTATGGGAAGAGGGGACGATGGGCCGTAAAGTAGCGGTTATGACCCGTCAGTTGGAGGACACCGCCGACACCTCGCCCATCGGCGCAGGCAGGCTGGCCGGCATCGACCGCCGCAGCGCCATCGATGCCGTGCGGCTGCGGATCGGCATGGCGATTTCATTGGGGCTGCTGAAACCAGGCGAGCGCCTGCCCGACCAGGAGGACGTGGCGCTGGGTCTGTCCGTCAGCCCGATCACGGCGCGCCGCGCGCTGGCGAGCCTGGCGGAGCAGGGCGTGGTGGTCCGCCGCCGAGGCCGGGCCGGCGGAACGTTTGTGGCGGATGAGCCTCCGCAGAGCGTGCTGGCCGAACTCTCGGCGTCGCCGGCCGAATCCCAGGCCGTGAACCGGCTGGTGGACCGCAGGCTGCTGTTTGAATGCGCCGTGACGCACTACGCGACGCTCAACGCCACGGCTGAACAGCTTGATGAGCTCGACCGGCTGACCCGCGAGATGGCAGAGTCCGCGGACTGGTCCGACTACCACCAGGCGGACGAGCAGTTCCACCAGCTGGTGGGTACCGCGTCAGGGCTGGGCACCGCCGTCGAGGCGTACCACGAGACACTGACGGAGCTCTACGCCTACTTCATCCCCTACCCCATCGAACTGCTGCACAAATCGAACTGCGACCACGTCGCGCTAGTGGCGGCGCTGCGGGCCGGCGATGTCAGTGAAGCGGTGGAGGTCTCGCGCAAGCACGTGGACGTGCTGCACCGGACGATGTTTATGGGGCTGGCGAACACCGGAGCCGGCTCCCCGTTTGAGGCACCGGATTGAGGGGCCCACGTCACCGATCCTCCGGCTTCCTGTCACGTCCCGCCTGAGTCGACCCTTCGTCCTCTGAGTCACTTGCTTCTTCAGGCGGCAGAGCAGCTACCGGCACAACAGCTTCTTGAACCGCATCCTCAAGTTCAGATTCCCGCCGAGTCCGGATTTGTTCTGCAAGCCCCAAGACCGAATCTTCCACAGCCGCACCGATCGCTTTGGGTGCTGATGCAACTCCGGTCGTGACTGCCGTAGCCGCACCGACGACACCATCGCCGATTTCTTGCGCTAAGTCGAGAATCGATTCATGCCATGCGCGGCGCTCCATGTGTTCGGTGATTGATGGCATCCCGAAGGCTTCTGAGAACGCGCCAAGTAGCTTCTGGATCTTCGCTGTCGACTTCTCGATTCTGGCTGCGGCGAAGGGACTCGTGACACGGTTGAATGCATCAACATTTCCAGCATTTTCGGCAACATCAGCAAGAGCCCGCACACTTTCCTTAGTCTTCGCCAAACGTTCTTCGCTTGCCCTCTTAGTGACTGCGGCGTGGCTCGCCACCGATGCCCCGTCATGGGTTCTGGCATGCGCAACTTCCAGTGCATCCATGCGAGCCATATTCGCCAGGCAGACGGCGGTGAGCACAAGCCAGTGCTGGAGCTCTCCGGCACTCGCAAAGTCGGCACCTTCGACCTGCTTTTTGAAGTTGTCGACGGAAAGTCTTCGCGTCAGCGAGTCGATATGTTCAAGAGCCACTGCGTGCGCTTGAGACAGTTGCGTCGCATGAGTCGTCACTTGGTCCCAGGATGTTGCCGTAATGTTCCCGGTCTCTTCGAAGACGCCGTAGCTCTTTGAGAGGACGTGAGTAATACCCTGCACATTGCCCATCTCACGGGTACGGCTGTCCTGAAGCACCCGTTCAAGTTTGACGTCGAGTGTCTTGACCAGGTCCTCGAGGTTCTTCACGGCCATGCGCAAGGCCATAGCGGCAGCAAGAGCGTGAACGTTGGCCGCCGATGCCGGGTTGATGCCGCCAGCCTGGACCAGCTTAGCCACGGCCTCGAACCTGCCCTCTCCTCCGCGCAAGGCTGCGCTGAAGACGCCATTGATGGGAGAGTTGAAGGCGCTGAGCTCGTGAAACTTGGCCAGCGATTCCGGCGTCATTTGGAACCAGTTGCCCGTGAGCGTCATTCCAACGGCGCCCAGGCCACTGACAGCTGCTGCTGAATCGGCCATGGCCTGCCCCACTGGGACAGGCTCTGCGGGGTCGATGTCTAGGCGGTCAAACAGTAGGGCCAGCGCCGCCGGATCTCCCACAGCAATCGCCGATTCTCCGTCCACGTGCAGCGCGATTTCCCCGGCATCTTCTGGTTTCATAGGCACATTCTCACACAGTGCTAATCTCGCATGACGAACTGCCAATGGTACGGAGAACAAAATGGCCGAGATAGGCAACAAGGCTGCCGCCGCGTTGAAGAACGGCGGCGCCAAGGCGAAAAACGGCGCAGCCAAGCTGTACGCCATCGCAAAGGACCCAGCCGTGCAAGCACGAATCAAGGGACTGGCCGACGACGGCAAGAAAATATACACGGCGGTAACAAGCCCCGAGGCCAAACGGGCCTACCGGCAGGCAGCAGAAATCATCAAAAAGACTCGGAAAAAGTAGCGAGCATCCCGCGCCAACTTTCATTGGCGCCTGCACTCATCGGGCGAAATGGGCAGCCGATCAATTGGCCCCGGTTCCTGCAGCCGAAGCGCTTTGCTACCGCTCAAAGTCGCGAAAGCGGCCCGCATCAGTCTTAACGAAAGGAATCACGTTGCCTCTAGAAATCGGCCTCTGGCGCGTTACAGACAAGGCAGTCCAGTTGGCGCCAGCCAAGATGCCGCTGGAGTCCCGTCTGGAACAACTCATTCTCGACGATCCCGCAATCCTCGAAACCGAACTACTCCTGATCGGCCATCAGGTTCTTACCGGCCATGGAAAACTCATCGATATCCTGGGTATCGATTTGGAAGGCACCGTTCACATCGTTGAACTCAAACGGGACAGGACTCCGCGCGAAATCGTCGCGCAGGCTCTGGACTATGCCTCATGGGTTCAAGGCCTCTCAAACGAAGACATAAGAGACATCTTCAATAGGCACAACCCTGGCACTGATTTCGATATCGCTTTCGCCGAACGCTTCGGCGGAACCCCGACACCAGATGACCTCAACGAGGCGCACTCCATCACCGTTGTCGCAAGCGACCTGGACGACAGTACTGAGCGTATTGTCGAGTACCTCAGTTCGACTTATGCCGTGCCAATCAATGTCATGCTATTTCGCTACTTCTCCGACCAGGGCAATGACTATCTGGCGCGAACGTGGCTTATCCCGTCAACCCGACAGGCCGCTCCCTCGGGGAAAACACAACTACGGTCCAGCAAGGCCGCCTGGAATGGCTCTGACTGGTACGTAGCATTCGGGATGGAAGACTCCACACGCGTTTGGAACGACGCTCAGAAGTACGGCTTCGTATCCGCTGGCGGCGGCGAGTGGTACTCACGGTCGCTGCGAAAACTCCCTGTTGGGGCCCGCATTTTCGTGTACGTCCCTGGCCACGGCTACGTCGGCGTCGGGACAGTGACCGGTCCTGCTGTACCAGCCATGAATGCAAAACTCATGGAGAACGGGAACGACATGTACTTCAGCCAACTCGACCTTCAGGGCGACTACGGACTCCATACGACTGCAGTGGACGATGGTACTGACACCCACGAGTACATCGTGCCTGTTTCCTGGGCGCACACTGTCAGTCTTTCGAACGCTTTTTGGCTTAAAGGTCTCTTCGCAAACCAAAACAGTGCCTGCAAGCTGCGCCACGAGCTAACTCTCACGGAAGTTAGCAAGGCGTTCGGTTTGGATTCCAAAGTCTGACGTCCACAACAGAGCAGCAAAATGGCGTGGATAGACTCTCCAGAGAAGGCATCCGCGGGACAGCGCAAGGCGCGGTCCCGCCGTCGTGATCTCCCCACTGTGCGCCCTGCAGAGCAACCAGTTGGAGGAATTCTGGGCGAGGACAAGGAGGCCGTGGAGAGTCTCGCGCAAGCACGTGGACATCCTGCACCGGACGATGTTTATGGGGCTGACTCGATAGGTGTGTCGATACGCACCAGGTTATTCATTCAGGTAGCAGGCTCCCTATCCGCAAAGTGGTGAAGATACCACCGAAGGTAGGGCATGGCCCTAAACGTCAGTCGGGCGACGATCTACGTTTTGGGCCGATAAGGTTCTAGACATGTCAGACAGCCCTATAACACCGCCGGCGAAAAGCCACTTTTCTACCCTTCAGCAGTGGATGATTGGTCTGTCAGTTCCGGTTGTGCTCGCCCTGCTCACCGTTCTGTTGCTTCCATTCGTGGAACAGGCAGACGAGGAAGTTGAGTTGACCTACGGCGTGGAGATCACTGAGACGACCGGATCGCTCATCAATAAAAACATCATCTTTACCGATGATGACGGGAACCGCCTCAAATGCCCGATGCCGAGCAAGAGCGATCTCAAGAATAAAGCCCCGATGGAATGCAAGGATCGCAACGGAGCCATCCATACGATCGAAGCAATCAAGCCCGTATAGCCACCGAAAGGGACACATGAAAAGCGGCCTGATTGCAGCACTCTGCGCATTGGTCTTGGCACCAGCTTTGATCTCCTGCATGCCAGGACAACGTACCGACCAGAGCGATAGGTTGAGGGAGGTCAAGCCGATGATCAGCTCCGCCGTGGATGAAATCCAGGCAATGTTTCCAGAAGCATCCGTCCAGACCTCGGATAGCCCTGATGAGCTATCCAGCTGCTCGCGTCCCAAGGACAACAGCCACGACGGGGAATGGAAGTCCGATGATATGAGGTGGATTAAGCTCAGCGGCGAGGTGGACCAGACCCAACTTCTGGATAACATCCTCAAGCACATGACAGCCGAGGGGTGGAAGCCTGGTGATAACCACTTCACCAACGGTGTTGATCGGCTCGAACTGGCGCATGCCGACGGCGGGTATATCTTCCTGTCCTTTGACGTGAGGTCATCGAACACTGTGGAAATACACTCCATGTCTGACTGCTATTACCTCCCCGACTACAGTTATAAATCGGAGTTTCAGTAATGGCTAAAGACTCCTAATTCATCCCCCGCGTTCCGGCGTATCGGATTATGTCTGAATTCTGTTGCCCGGCATACCACGCCAAGGGCGCGCCCGGCCAAAACCGGACGCGCCCTCCTTGCGCTTGAACCCTCGAAGTGGTTCCCAGCGCGCGTTTCAGTCGATGAGCACCGGCTCCTTGGAGCTCTCCGAAGACTCGACAACCGGCGAAACCTTCCCGGAACGGTGGTGTAGCCAGTTGCCCACCGCCAGAAGCGCAACGAGTCCGAAGGTGCTCAGGAGCTGGGGACGGGAGTCCTCGCCGATGAAGCCCACCGTGAAGATCGCCGCGAGGATGAGGAGACCGATCCCCGTCAGCCACGGAAAGCCCGGCATCCGCAGCGGAAGCTCCGTTCCCTCGCGGTCGGCGCGGAGCCGCAGCGCGAGCTGGGCCAGGAGCGCGGACGTCCACACCAGCAGGCACGTCGAACCCACAATGTTGAGCAGGACTGGAAGGACCTTCTCGGGGAAGGCCAGCTCCAGCACAACCGTGACAACGCCGAAGGCAACGCTGGCCAGTACCGCGACCACCGGAACCCGTGCCTTGGACACCGAACCAAGCAAACGAGGCGCCTCGCCCCGCTCAGCCAGGGAGAACGCCATACGCGAGGCACCGTAGAGGTTGGCGTTGAGTGCGGAAAGCAGCGCTGCCACGGCTACCAGGGTAATGGCGGTGGCTGCGCCGGGCATGCCGGCGGCCTCCAACACCGCGGCGAATGGGCTCTTCAGGCCTGCAGAACCCACGGGAACCACCGCCGCAATAACGAAGATCGCGCCGATGTAGAACACCAGGATGCGCCACAGCACCGTTCGGACTGCCTTCTTCACACTGCGCGCCGGCTCGGCGGTCTCGGCTGCCGCCACGGACACGATTTCGGTGCCACCGAACGCGAACGCCACCACGAACAGCGCCGTGGCAATCCCGGCGAAGCCGCTGGGCGCGAATCCGTCGCCCATGAAGTTCGTCAGGCCCGGCGACCGGACGCCCGGCAGCCAGCCGAATAGAAGCGCGGCGCCCACCAGGAGGAACCCGACGATCGCCGCCACCTTGAGCAGGGCGAACCAGAACTCGAACTCGCCGAAGTTCTTCACGCTGGTCAGGTTGACCGCGGTGAGCACCACGATGAACACGAAGGCCATCAGCCACACCGGCAGGGCGGGGAAGATCGTGGCCAGCAGGCCTGCCGCGCCGAGAGCCTCGGCCGCGATGACCACCACCAGCTGCAGCCACCACAGCCAGCCCACCGTGGCGCCGGCCACCGGACCGTAGGCCTTGGCAGTGTAGACGGAGAAGGCGCCGCTGTCCGGATTGGTGGCAGCCATCTCGCCGAGGGCCCACATCACCAGGATGATGAGCGTGCCGGCCACGAGGTAGGAGATCAGCACCGCCGGGCCGGCAGCCTGGATGCCCGCCCCGGAGCCGATGAAAAGGCCCGCGCCGATGGCGCTTCCCAGGCCCATCATGGTTAGCTGACGGGGTTTGAGGGCCGCGCCGAGCGCGCGGGCAGACGTCTTTGTCTGTTGTTCCATGGGGATTCCTCTGGTTGTAGGTGGAACGGATTGGGAGAAGGTCATTCGGTTGTCAGGCCGTGTGGGCTTCGAGGAGCCGGAGCACGCGGTCGTTGGAGGCGGGGTCGGCAACGGTGATCCGCACGCCGTCCCCCTGGTAGGCCCGGACCAGGATGCCGGCGCTGTCGAACGCGTCCACCAGCACCGCCAAAAGGCGACTATCGGCGCGGATCCACAGGAAGTTGGCCTGGCTCGGCTGCAGCTTCCAGCCCTGGGCTGCCAGCTGCGCGGCCATCCGCGCCCGTTCCTGCTTCACGGCGGCAACGCGCGCTTCCATCTCCTCCCCCGCGTCCAGTGACGCGACGGCCGCCTTTTGGGCCAGCGCGCTCACGGCGAAGGGCAGGGCGGTCCGGCGCAGCCCCTCTGCAATGGCCGGCGCCGCCACCGCGTATCCCACCCGCAGGCCAGCGAGCCCGTAGGCCTTGGAGAACGTGCGCAGGATGCAGACGTTCGGGTACCGGCGGTAGAGCGCCAGCGAGTCCGGGCCGCTGCCCGCGTCGGCGTACTCCACGTAGGCCTCGTCGATCACCACCAGGATGTCCGAGCGGACGGTCTGCAGGAAGGCCTCGAGGCGTGCATGGCTGATCGGCACGCCGGTGGGATTGTTGGGGGTGCAGAGCAGGATCACCTTGGTGCGCGCGGTGACGGCCGCGGCCATGGCATCAAGGTCGTGGCCCTCGGCATCGTCCAGCGGGATGCGGACCGGCCGGGCGCCCGCCAGCTCCACCAGGATGGGGTAGGCCTCGAAGGAGCGCCAGGCGAAGACCACTTCATCCCCGGCGTCGCACAGCCCGGTGATGATCTGCTGCAGGACGCCCACGCTGCCGGGTCCCACCGCCACCTCCCCGGCGGTGACGCCCAGGTGCCGGGCAAGCCGTTCACGGAGTTCGACGGCGGCCATGTCCGGGTAGCGATTCATCCGGCCGGCCGCTTCGGCCACCGCAGCCGTGGCCGCGGGCAGTGGGTCGTAGTGGCTTTCGTTGCTGGCGAGGGCTGCGATGTCCGCGCCGGCACTGGGCCGGCCCGGGACGTAGGACGGGAGGCCGGCCACCGCGCCACGAAGGGTGGGCAGTACGGTTTCGGGTGCGGCCAGGAGTTGATCAGGGGTCATGAAGACCGATCATGATTGTGACCCGGCCCACATTGCAAGATACGCTCAAGCCATTGGGACTTCTGCTCAACTTCTAGTACCTCTGGTGAAAATATGACCATCGCGAACACTCGCACGCTCGATTCGCTCGACGGCCGGATCATCCTGGCGCTCGACAAGGATCCCGAAGCCAGCGCCCTGGCACTCTCCCGGACACTCGGCGTCGCACGGAACACCGTCCACGCCCGGCTGGCACGGCTGGAGCGCAGCGGCGCCCTCCGCTCCTTCAGCCGGAGGCTCGACCCTGCCGCACTGGGCTACGAACTCATGGCCTTCCTCTCACTGTCCATCAGCCAGACGCGGACCGGAGCGGTGGAAGACGGACTGGCGGCCATCCCGGAGGTCATCGAGGTGCACGCCACCACCGGCGACGCGGACCTCATGGCCAAAGTGGTGGCCCGCGGCACCGCCGACCTCTACCGCATTACCAACCAGATCCTGGAGATCAAGGGGATCCAACGGACCAGCACGGCCATCTCCGTGCTGGAGCTCATGCCGCCCCGCTACGACGGCCTCCTGAGCCGGCTGTCAGAGCAGGAATCCCGCGCTCCGGACAAAGCGCGGTGACGCACGCCACAAGTGGTCATTTTGTCAGTTCGCTCATCTTCTGCTGCCAAAAGTCCCAGCCGGTGCCGGCTCTCTTGCCTATCCGATTCCTGGCGCGCACGATTCCTGCATGACTTCACTTACCGTCTCCGGCCGTGTGGCACAGGTTCTCAGCAGCTACGTCAGCGATGTCTTCGGCGTCATGGGCAACGGGAACGCCTACTTCCTGGACGCCGCGGAAAATCAGGGCCTCCGCTTCTCCCCCGTCCGGCATGAAGGCGCCGCCATCGCCGCGGCCGACGCCTACTACCGGGCATCCGGACGCCTCGCCGCAGGCACCACCACCTACGGCCCCGGCTACACCAACGCACTCACCGCCCTCGCCGAGGCGGTCCGGGCGCAGATCCCCGTCGTGCTGGTCACCGGGGACGCCCCGAGCAGCGGCGCCCGGCCCTGGGACGTGGACCAGACTGCCATCGCCGCGGGCCTTGGCGCGGCAACCTTCACCGTCACCCGCGACGCCGCGGGCTCCGTCACCCGGCAGGCGCTGGAGTACGCACTCACCCAGCGCACCGCCGTCGTGCTTGCCATTCCCTACGACCTCGCGGCACTGGAGGCTGAGGACGAGGACCTTCCGGCGCCGCCCGCACCAAAGCTGACGGACGACGTCGACGGCGGCCTTGGGCAGGTAGCCCGCCTGCTCGCCGGGGCCAGGCGGCCGCTGATCCTGGCCGGCCGCGGTGCGCACCTCGCCGGAGCCGCGCCGGAGCTCGGGGAGCTCGCCGACCGCCTGGGCGCGCTGACCGCCGGAACCGCCCTGGCGCTCAACCTCCTCCAAGGCGAGGGGTACCTGGGCGTGGCCGGCGGCTTCGGCACGGACGCCGCGGCCGGGCTCATGGGCGAGGCCGACGTGGTCCTGGTGGCCGGGGCCAGCATGAGCCCGTTCACCATGCGGTTCGGGCACCTGCTCGGCCCGGACAGCACCGTCATCCAGATCGACACCGCGCTGCAGCCCACGCACCCCCGGGTGGACCTGTTCGTCAGCGCTGACGCCAAATCCGCCGCGGGACGCCTCCTTTCGATGTTGGACGGTGTGGCTGCGGCGGACGCGTGGCGCGCGGAAGCCCGCAAGCGCCTGGCCGAAGGACCGGGCCACCATGCAGGCTCCATGGAAACCGTGGACGGCCGGCTTGATCCGCGCGCCCTGGCCACGGCACTGGATGCGGTGCTGCCGGAGCGCCGCACCGTGGTCCAGGACGGCGGGCACTTCATCGGGTGGGCGCCCATGTACTGGAACATCCCGCGGCCGCAGGACCTGGTGATGGTGGGAACCGCCTTCCAGTCCATCGGGCTGGGACTTGCGAGCGCCGTCGGGGCAGCCCGCGCAGTGGAAGACGGCCGCACCCTGGTGCTGGCCTCGGGCGACGGCGGTTTCCTGATGGGCCTGTCCGACCTCGAATCGCTGATTGCCGCGGCACGCAGCGCCATCGTGGTGATCTACAACGACGCCGCCTACGGGGCCGAGATCCACCAGTACGGTTCCCAGGGCCTGACCGAAAAGCCCATGCTGATCCCCGAAGTGGACTTCAGCGGGATTGCCCGCGCTTTGGGTGCTGAGTCGGCGATCATCCGCTCGCTGGACGACCTTGCCGCGCTGCAGGACTGGATCGACGCCGGCGCCAAGGGAACCTTCGTGGCCGACTGCAGGATCACGTCCACCGTCCGGGCCCCGTGGCTGAGCGAGTGGATGCAGGCCTCGCAGGCCGAGAAGGCGGCGATGGCGGGGTAGCCAGGTCGGCCGCACCGGGTCAGGCCGCTGAGACGCTTCAGCACCGCTGCCCCCTTCGTCCCGTATTGCGTTTGAGCATCAATAATCACGCCGAAACAGGAGTACCACCAGAGACCGGGGCTACCTTGCGGTTGCACTCATGCTGAACAATGGCTGAGCCAATGGTGCTGAAGCGGTGGGTATTGCGGTGCCAAACTTATTCATTTCGTTTTTTGTTTTTTCAAAAACGCAGTGACCAAAAAAGGAGCCGCGAAGCCGACGGTCACGGACAAAATGTGGAACCGCTCTGGAGCTAGTCTCGCTGCCTTGGTAGCTTTCAACTTATGATCATCAAATTTGAGAATGTTGGTATAGCTGTTCGCGATATCGAAGCAGCAATCGCCTTTTCACCGACCTCGGCCTTACACTCATAGGCCGTGACACGGTCAGCGGCGAGTGGACCGAGACTGCTGTCGGGCTTGATGGAAACCACGCCAAGATTGCGATGCTCCAGACCTCAGACGGTCATGGTCGACTCGAGCTCTTCGAATACATCCACCCCGAAGCGATCCAGTCGACTCCAACTCGTCCCAACGACATCGGCATGCACCGCGTGGCCTTCTCGGTCGACGACATCGATAAGGCCCTTGAGGTAGCTGCAAAACACGGATGCCATCCGCTGCGGGGCGTGGCGACGTACGGCGACGTTTACAAACTCACGTACCTCCGCGGCCCCAGCGGAATCCTTGTGATGCTCGCCGAGGAACTGAAGAAGACTGACGCCCGAATCGGCCCAAACGATATCGACGTCACGTTCGACTTACGCTCCGACACGCCACCAGGCAAAGACCCGGATGCCGCCAGCCCCACCCTCCGCAGTTACCACCAACGGCTTTGGAGCAAGCCTTTGCCTCTGCAAAATGGTGCGCGGTTCGACCTGGCCGCAAGCAACCCGCGCAGATACCTGCATCACAAATCCGAGCTGGGCGAATTTTTCCTTTCGAGTGACGCAATCATCCGGACATTCCGCCGGCACGTGGGCGCCGCCTCGATCATGGCGCAAATTCCGGAGGAAGATCAGGAAGCCTTCAGCCGTCAGGGCTACACGATCGGTGGAATGATGGTCTTCCCCGGCAACAGGATCAACGGCAAGCAGACGATTAACCAACGCAGGGGAACTCACCCCCTCATCGCCGACCGGTTCGATCTGACTCTCGAGTGCATACGGCGGCACTATCTCCGCCAAGACAGTCCACTCAGCGACACACTGACGCTGTATGCGGACTTCTTCAACCTTTTTGTCGACTTCCGGGGCTACGTCAACTTCTTCCTGCTCCAGGACCTGGTCACAAATGACTACAGCGCAATCCGGTTCTTCCCGCCGTTCACCGATGTCCCGCCATTCACCGACGTCACGACTCCGGCCATACCGACTTCACTCCCTGAGTATGTCCTTTATAGGCAAGCCAGCCTCGAGTTCATCGCTGCACGGAACGCGCGGATCGCTGCCTTTGGCGCTTAGCCCGACCTATTGCTGCGACGCGAGCAGAAAACCCTGGCTACACCCCGTTGGCCGCCGTCGTTGATTTACGACGGCGGCCCGTTGCGAAGGTGCCAATCCCCCAACTGCCCGCCCGGCCACGATGGCAGAAGCCGGCATGGTGGCGATTGAGAGTGGAAGGGGCCGACGGCGGCACTCGGCACGTTCCCTAGGCGCAACGGAGATCAGGGCTGGCCGGCGGGAACGAGCCGGTAGGCGAAGCTGCCTTCCAGCCCATCGCTTGGGCTCATTGTGAGGTCCGCTCCCTGAGTCGGCAGCAGCAGGGGCGTCTTGACCGGCTGGCCGTCGCACGGGACCCGGACGGGGGCGAGGACTTCAGCACCCGCCGACGTCGATACGGACAACTCAGCCCACGGTGTTCCTGCACAAACAATCTGCAGTTCGTACCGGCCCGGTTCTGCCAGCAGTGTTGCCGTGGTGGTGGTGTTCCCGCTGCTGGCCCCGCGAAGCTCGCCGGGAACTTGCGGCTGCAGCTGCTTCGCTGACCAATCTGACAAGTCCTCCAACTCCGAGGCCCTGCGGTCCGTGTTGGCCTCCACCTTGACCCCCGTGGCGGACGGTCTGCCGGTGGGCGGAATGGCGCTGATGGTGATGGGCCCGCCGTCGTGCCTCAGAAACCGGTCCAACGGGGAGTCGCAATCGAAGTCCGACGCCTCCGGCACACCGTCATCCCGCACGATGGTGAGTTTTGCCCCTTGGACCCCGGCACAGGCGCCCGTGACCACATAGTCTCCGGGCGCCAGAACAAGGAACAGTTTGCCGGCCGGCTCCGCCTCGGACGGCATGCCGGGGTCCGTAGGGGACGCCTCAAGAAGGCGCGCCACTTCATTGACGTTGTCCTCGAAGGACCGTTGCGGTGTTGCTGCCGGTGAGGATGCCGGGGCCGGTTGATCCTCCATGCCGGTGTACTCACACCCGGCAAGGGCAGTGGCCAGAACGGCCCCAACGAACGCAGTTCCTCGACGCCGAGCCGGCATCCCCCCACGAGCTGACATGCGTCCGAGTCTATGGCCTCCCGCTTGCGGCGGTGCCAGAATATGGGCACCAGGATTCACTCCAAGCGCCGGACCCCGCGCGGCGAGGAGGCATTGTTATGACCTACATCCAGGGTTTAAGCAACGTCGGACAGGACGACCTCGCTGAGGTTGGCGGGAAGGCCGTGGGCCTGGGCGGCCTCATCCGGGCGGGGCTGCCGGTTCCGCCGGGGTTCGTCCTCACCACCGCCGCGTACGCGGAGTTCGTCAGTGCGAACGACCTCGGGGCAGCCATCCAGGAACTGGCACCGACGTCATCAGAAGCGGTGCCGCAGGACTATGAGGATGCGTCGAGGCAGATCACAGCCCTGTTCAGCCGAGGCACCATGCCGCCCGGCATCGAAGCCGAACTCGCCGCCGCCTACGAACTCCTTGGCAGCAAGGACGTACCCATAGCCGTCCGCTCCTCCGCCACTGCCGAGGACCTCAAATCGGCCAGCTTCGCCGGGCAGCAGGAGACCTACCTCAACGTCCGCGGCACGGAGGCTTTGGTCGCCGCCGTCATCGACTGCTGGGCCTCTCTCTGGACGGCGCGCGCCATGGCCTACCGCGCCCGCGAAGGCGTGCGGCCCGATCAGGTGCGCCTCGCCGTCGTCGTCCAGCAGATGGTGGAGGCCGAGGCCGCCGGGGTCGTGTTCACCGCCAACCCCGCCAACGGGCGGCGCGACCAGACGGTCATCAGTGCCGCGTGGGGCCTGGGCGAGTCGGTGGTCAGCGGGACGGTCACCACGGATGACGTGGTGGTTGAGGCCGGGACGGGCTCAGTGGTGCAGCGCCAGACAGCCGACAAGGACGTCATGACTGTCCCCGCGGAGAATGGAACCCGGGAGCAGCCGGTGGCGGAAGCCCGCCGTCGTACGCCTGTCCTTGACGACCAGGAAGCGGCAGAACTGGCGGGCTACGGACGGCGGATCGCAGAACATTTCGGCGCGCCGCAGGACATCGAGTGGGCGCGGGCCGGCGGCACGTTCTTCATCCTGCAGTCCCGGCCCATCACCGCGCTGCCCGAGCCGGCGGCCGACACCCCGGACACCTGGCCGCTCCCCTACCCGAAAGGGCTCTACTTCCGGGCGAGCATCGTGGAGCAGCTGCCCGACCCGCTCACGCCGCTGTTCGCCGACCTCATCGACGGCTCCGTGGCGCGGTCGCTGCAGTCCCTGCTCAGTGAGGCGGTGGGCAAGAACGTCATCCGCGACGACGACGTGCGGCTGCCCACCATCAACGGCTACGCCTATTACTACTACCGCAATTCCGGGATGTGGCGCCTGATGGGCAGGTCGCCGGCCGCCTTCCTTGCCCTCGCCCGCGGCAAGGCGCACATGGGCGTTGCCGGTTGGCGGGACTATTCGCACCCCCTGTACGAACGGGTGGTCAAGGACTGGTCTGCGAAACCCGTCGGGCAGCTGTCCGGGCAGGATCTGCTGGCGGGGGTCCTGGCCCTGCTGGATGCCGGCACCGTGTACTACACCGCCGTGCAGTCCATCATTCCGCTCGCGGCCACCAGCGAAATCACCTTCCGGGCGTTCTACGACAAGCAGGTCCGGCGCGACGGCGATCCCGCGCCCCAGACGTTCCTCCTGGGCTACGACAGCGAACCCATCCGGGCGGAGAAGTCGCTGTACGACCTGGCCGGCTGGGCCCGCAGCGATCCCGGGCTGACAGCGGTTTTGCTGGAACGGCCGACGGCGGAACTCGCCGAGTGCCAGCGCACCGGCACCACGCCCGCTGGGGTGGACGACATGCTCTGGCAGGAGTGGCGTTTCACCTTCCAGGAGCACCTGGACCTCTATGGCCACGCCGTCTACAACCTGGACTTCTCCAGCCCGGTGCCGGCCGACGATCCGTCCACCCTGCTCGAGACAGTGAAGTTCTACCTGCGCGGGCAGGGCACGGACCCGCATGAGCGGCAGCGGCTCTCCACTGAACGCCGGGAGGAGCTGACCCGTGAAATGGCGGGCCGGCTGCGGCCGCGCCGCCGGGCCGTGTTCCTCCGTCTGCTTCGGTGGGCGCAGGAGACCGCGCCCCTCCGCGAAGACGCGCTGGCCGACGTCGGACTCGCCTGGCCGCTGCTGCGGCGGATGCTGCTCGAACTCGGCCGGCGGCTGGTGGCTTCCTGTGTCATCGCTTCGGCTGACGACGTGTTCTGGCTGCGGGCGCAGGAGCTGCGGAGCGCCCTCGAGTTCGGCCTCGCCGAGCCTGGGACCACTGGTGGCGTGGCCATCACCGGAGCCGGGCAGCCCGTCCGGGCCGCCGCCGTCGATGAGCGCAAGATGCTGTGGCGGGGCCAAGTGAAGGCGGCCGCCCCGCAGATGCTCCCGGCGAGCCGGTGGATGGAGCGGTCCTTCGGGTCGTGGATGCCTGCCGGCTCGCAGCACCAGAGCGGCGACGTCATCAAGGGCGTCGGCGCCAGTTCGGGCAAGGTCGGTGCGCGCGCCCGCGTCCTGGCCGGACCGCAGGACTTCGGCACGATGAAGCCCGGCGACGTCCTGGTGGCCCGCATCACCACGCCCGCGTGGACGTCGCTGTTCACCATGGCCTCCGCCGTGGTGACGGATGTGGGCGGGCCTTTGAGCCACAGCTCCATCGTCGCCCGTGAGTACGGCATCCCGGCAGTCCTCGGCACCGGGGTGGCCACCCAGCGGATTGCCACCGGCGATCAAATCCGCGTGGACGGCGACGCCGGCACGGTCACCATCGAGCGTCCGGCCACCTAGCCTCGCGCGGGCAATCGCTCCCTGGCCGGCCTCGCGCTCCGCGACGAGTGTAGACCAGATGGACAACGCCGGATGGAGAAGGGGTCGCTTCGATGTCAAAGCGTTGTTCGAGGTTCTTCCACGGCAGCCCTGGACCATGAGCGTTGCGAATCAATCGTCAGGCTCCTGCGCAGGGTCACGGACGAATTCCGGGGTGGCGACGGTGATGGTCACCCACGACACCGAGTTCGTGCCGCTCACCGACGCCGTCGCCACGATGCGGGACGGCAGGCTCAGTGCGGCTGTGGTGCCGACGGGGTGAGGGCGGTGGTGGCGGGATGTCCGGGAGCTGGCCCCGACGCGGCGTACGCTGAGCCTATGGAATCCGAAGTCCGGGATCTCAGGCTCAGCACCGGCATCACAGTGCCGTGCCTCGTCCACGGCGACGCCGGTACAACGCCGATATTGCTGTTACATGCGTGGGGCGAATCCCGCGGAAGCTTTGACCGCCTCATACCCCTGCTGACCGGCTTCAGGGTCTACGCCCCCGATCTTCGCGGGCAGGGCGGGGCGGACAAACCGGAGGACGGCTATTCCCTGGCAGAACAGGCCGAGGACGCCGCGGCGATCCTGGACGCCCTCGACGTGAACCGGGCATTCGTCGTCGGTTCCTCCAGCGGCGGCTACGTCGCGCAGCAGCTGGCCGCTGGGCACCCCGGGCGGGTTGCGGCCATGGTTCTGGTCGGTTCTCCCCTGAGCCTGCAGGGCCGGTCCGCGTTCGCCGACGAAGTGGACGCCCTGACCGACCCCCTCGACGAGGACTGGGTCCGGGAATCCCTGTCCTGGTTTCCCCTGCTGCACAACGTTCCCCGGTGGTTCCTGGAGGACCGGGTGCGCGATGGTCTCAGCATGCCCGCCCACGCATGGAAAGCCATCCTGAACGGCCTGTGCGACGCCACCACGCCCACGGAATCGGGAACCATCAAGGCGCCCACCCTGGTCCTGTGGGGCGCCAAGGACAACCTGCTGACACGCAGCGACCAGGAAACCCTGGCCGCCCGGATCCCCGGCGCAGTGCTGACCGTCTACCCCGACGTGGCTCACATGGTCCTGTGGGAGTTCCCGGAACGGGTGGCCGAGGATGCGACGGAGTTCTTCCGTTCCATTGTTGATGCCAGCAAGCCTCCGGACGCACTGTGACGGCTCGCCCTGCCACCCCGTTGGCCAGCCGGTTGAAGGCGGTTTACGACAACGTCCCGCTACCGCCCGGCCAAGCGGCCGGGCTGGCCTTGGATTTCCTCCTCCACAGGCTCCGACCAGTGCCGCTTCCCGGCTCCCGTTCCCTCCAGCGGACGACGGGGCTGGGACTGATACTCGCCGGCGTCGGCTTTAATCTTTGGGCTCTTGCCGAACGGCGGCGCCGGTCGGCCGGCCCCTTCGCGCTCGAGCGGCCGGAGGAACTGGTCACCAGCGGCCCCTACGCAATCACCCGCCACCCCATGTATGTCGGCTGGTGGCTCATCCACCTGGGCGCGGGAACCATGACAGGTTCCGCGTGGGTCATCGCGACGCTGCCGCCCGCGGTGCTCGCAGAACACCGCTACGTCCTCCGTGAGGAGTCCCTGCTGGCCGGGCTATTCGGACGGTCCTACGCTGATTATGCAGACAAGGTCCCACGCTACCTCGGGTGGCGGGTACCCGGGCTCCGTTGACACTGATCCGGGGCGGATGTGCAATTGAACTGGCTCCTGCACCGGCAGAAGCCAATCCAACGAAGCGGCCCCCGCTTCCGTGAGGCCGCCCAAAAATTGGAGGTCGCTAATGGGACAGGCACGCGAGGTCATGGACCGCTTAACCACGGCCATGGAAGAAAAAGACAAGGAGACGCTGGCCGGGTGCTACGCGGCCAACGCCGTCGCGTACACCCCTGACCAGGGGGAACTGCAGGGGCGTGACGCCATCACCGGCTATCTTTTCGAGTTCTGGGAAGCAATGCCGGACGTCCGGTACGAACACACGGCGAGGCATGAGTCCGGGGACGTGGCCATCGACGAGGGCACCATCATCGCCACCAACACCGGACCGCTGCGCCTGTCCCCCGGCGAAACCCTGCAGCCCACCGGCAAACAGCTCAGGATCAGGAGCTGCGACGTCGCCAGGGTGGAAAACGGCGAGATCACCTCGCACCACTTCTACTTCGACCAGGTGGAGTTCCTGTCACAGCTCGGGTTGATGCCCGAATTGTCCACGCACTGACAGACGCCGGACAGATGGAAAGCCGTGGATACCTCCGAAAGATGAAGGTAGCCACGGCTTTCACAACTGCCTCAGCGGCTAATTCTCACAAGCAACGCCGTCGCGATCGCGGTCCAGGCTGGTGCTGTAGCCGGCCTGCCCCGCATACAGCGGTGCGGCACCTGCAGCCTTGGCGGCGGCGCAGTTGGCGTAGTAGGCGGCCGCGGGCACCGGAGCCGGTGCGACAGGAGCGGCCGGCGCCTGCTGTACGGCCGCCTGCTGCGCGGCCTGTTGCGCAGCTGCCTGCTCGGAGGCCAACTTCGCGGCAGCCGCATCCGCAGCTACCTTGTCTGCTGCTGCCTGATCCGCCGCAGCCTTGTCCGCCGCAGCCTTTGCTGCCGCAGCCGCAGCCGCCTCCGCTGCCGCCTTATCAGCGGCGGCCTTGTCCGCCGCGGCCTTCTCCGCCGCCACCTTTTCCAGGGACTTGACGCCGAGGTGCACGGTGGAACCCTTGGCCACCTGTGCACCTTCCGCGGCGTCTTGGGACGTCACCTGCCAGTTCTTCTTCATAATGATCGTCTTGCCGTCGACAGTGTCCACGGCCTCGACCTTGAACCCGAGGTCTTCCAGTTGATCCGTGGCTTTTTCCAGCGTCAGGCTCATCACGCCTGGAACCGTGACAGAATCAGCAACCGCTGCAACTGCGGTTGCAGTTCCTGTCGGCTGCGCTTCCGGCTGCTTGCCGCCGCATCCGGTCAGCATGAGGCCGGTTAGCACAACTAATGCCAGTGTCTTTTTCATTTTCCCCCTTGGAAAGTTTGAAACGGTGAAGTGATGGAATTGGTCTAGCTCTCGCAGGCGATCCCGTCGGAATCGCGGTCAAGCGCTGCACGGTAACCCGCTGACCCGGCGTACAGCGGCGCGGCACCTGCGGCCTTCGCCGCCGAGCAGTTGGCGTAGTAGGCGGCAGCCGGTGCCGGCGCAACCGGGGCCGGCACGACAGGTGCGGGAGCACCAGGAGCCGGGGCAGGCGCAACCACAGCCGGAGCGGGCGCTGCCGGCGCAGGCGCGGCCACCACCGGTGCAGGCTGAACGGCGGCAGGTTCCGGCGCTGGTGCGGCAGCGGCAGGTGCCTGCTCATTCGTCGGCGCGAGCTGCCCGCTGCAGTCCCCCAGGATCCGGGCCATCGCGTCGTGCTCCGCCTGGGTAACCCACAGGCTGTACGTTGCCTTCACCGAAATCTGCCGGGCAACGTATTCACACCGGAAGCCCTTGTTCGGCGGCAGCCAGGTGGCGGCGTCGCCGTCGCCCTTTTTCATGTTGGTGGGACCGTCAGTCGACTGGAGGTTCAGCGGGTCATTGGCGAACGCAGTCCGCTGTTCGGTGGTCAGCTGCTGTGCGCCCTTCTGCCACGCGTCGCTGAGCGCAACAACGTGGTCGATCTGGACGGCGCTGCTGGTCGCGGTCCCCCGCAGGAAGTTGATGGTGGTCCCCGTGTACGGGTCCGCCAGCGTGCCGGACTGCACCTTGCAGGGGACGCTGTTGGTATAGACGATCCCCGTCAGGTCGCGTTTGAGGATGTCGTTCCGGGTGTCGCAGCCGTTGCGGTCAACGTCCGCCCACGCCTGCCCGAACAGCGCCCGGTCATATCCCGTCTTCGGTGCCCGGCCCTTGATGGGAAGGGTGGCCAGCAGGTCGACCGCTTTGGTGGCGAAGGCAGGCTGCGTCTTCGGAGCCGTCACACTGCCGCCCTGCCCCAAGAGGTAAGGGCTGTCCGGGTCCAGCGGGGCGCCCGACTCCTCGACGGTTGGAACGGACGACGGCGGCAGCGTCGCTTTGGCCGTTGCGCTGGCTTCTGCGGAAGCCGGCGAGGCATTGCCCTCCGACGATGCCGCCTGGAGAATCCCGGTGGCGGTCCGCGGCAAAGTCACGGCACCGGCGACAAAGAGGGCCAAGGAGACGGCAAGGGCGATGGCCCCTGCCTTCCGCTTGGCCGGGAGCCACGCCCACGAACGGCGTCCGGTCGCCAGGACATAGAGGCCGGTGAGTGCTGCCGAGACGGCTAGGAAAATCATCGCGCCTCCAAATCCGCCGATGAGCGCCCCGATGAGCATGAACAGGGCCGTGATGGCGCCGACAATTAATGTGGAAGCCCGCGGCTTGCGCGGTGGCCTTGGGCCCGGTCCCGGGTCCGTTGGTCCTGACCCAAATAGGGTCTCGTAATTCGACATTGTTATCCCCAGTAATAAAGGCCCGGCGAATAGCCGGGCCCTTTGCTTAGCCGAACAGAAGCCTATTTCTCAGCCGGCAGGGAAAACGGAAAATGCGTCGATCCTTGGACAACGTTGATTCAGCCTTGAGCCAATCCTGAGGGTCCCCGTCACACTGTGAACTAAATTCAGAACGGCCACGCATCTAGTGCATGAGCCGCGCGCATCCGCGGCTCTCGTGGGGCCCGTATATAGACTGCTCTGGTACGTGTCCCTCGACTATTTAGGAGAAGTTCATGAGCTACAGCGGAAGCCAGTCCGAGAAGCCGGTAGCAGCCGGCGACCTAGACCGCAGCCATATCGGTCAGACTGTGAGCTTCGAATCGAACGACTTCACGGTTGTCTTCGGAACGCTCTCCGGCATTGCCCGGACCGAGGCCATGGTGTACCTGTCCCTTCAGGGAGTGGGTGGCGGCACCCATCTGAAGGACGAATACGACCTGCCTGTCGGCCACAACGTCTACGTCCAGCTGGATCCCCTGAGCACCGCCGGGAAAACCCTCTCGGAGGCGGAACGGGTCATCAAGGAGAAGTTCGACGAGATCAAGAAGAACCTCCTGGATCGGGAACAGAAACCCCATTCCGAGTAACCGGCATCAGCCAGCGAGGAACCCCGCAGTGCCCGGCACTGCGGGGTTCCTCTGTTTGTCGCGGCGCCTACCCGTGGGTGACCGCAGCACCCAGCAGGCCGAATAACGTCCCGGCCGCCAAGGCAACGAGGGCACGTTTCCGGGTGGGATACAGCCAGCGCACTGCGAACACGGCTATTGCCAGAATGACGCCGTTGACGACGCTCAGGATGACCGCGAGCCATTCGGTCCCCGTGGCCACCCCGAAACCTCCGCCGCTGCAACCGCTGATCCCGCACCAGGCAAAGCCCGCCACCATCCACTGCGGAAGACTCAGCAGAACTGCCAGCGGCACGGTCCACAGGAGCTTCCTGGCGTCGGGCGTGACCCCGCGCAATTGCACCCGCGGATACTCGGGCCTGGCGTCGGGTATGCCGGCGGCTGGAACAGGCGCATGCCTCCGGGCGCTCAGGACAATCCAGCGGAAGACACCCGCGTTGACCGCCGCCAAGAGAAGGAAGCCCAGATGATAGAGGACCGCGATCAGGCTCAATCTGCCCAAGCCGATCTCACCGGGCGAGGGCGGACGGCCGGAACTAAAGGTGCCGATGACGAAATACGCAGCCGAAACGGGCAGCGTCAGAACCACCATGGCGAGCAGCAGACCCTCCTTGAACCGGGCATCCAGATCCAGCTCTAAGCCACGGGTAAGAAGCACAGTCACAACAACGGCGACCGTCACCGACAGATAAACGACGACGGCGGCTCTGGCCCAGCGCGGCAGGGCCCTTTCGATCGGCCGAAATCCTCTGCTCAACGCTCCCCCTTGACGTCGTTCCGGACCCCTAAACTAGCAGCTTCGCCACTAGCTCACCGCGGCTGCCGACGCCCAATTTTCCGTAGAGCGCCTTCAGGTGGTCGTGCACGGTGTGCGGGGATATGAACAGGTTCCGGGCGATGTCCGCCGTCGGATTCCCGGACAGGACCTCGAGGCAGACATCCCGTTCACGGGCGGATACCCCGTAGGCCGCAAGCAGGAGGCTGACGACGTCGTGCGACGAAGCCGGCTCTACGGTGACCACCATCTGCTCGGGGTCGTCGCCGGCAATAAGGCGGCTGGCCTGCAGCACCACCCAGTTGCCGCCGGCGTCGCGCATTCTAGCCCGGGCAGTGCCTGAAACGGAGGCGTGGGCCTGCGCCACGACGGAGTGCAACGTCATGGTGAAACCGCCCGGTGCCGCATCCTCCACCTCGGCCAGCCACAGGACCGCGGCTGGAGTGGCCGCCCGCAGTTCGCCGTGCATCCCGGCGATGACGATCACCGGGCCATCCACCACCGGGCGTGGCCCGCGCTGCACCCGCACTGCCACCCGCGTGGCAGCTGCCAACGTGGCGGTGACGGCGCCCAGGAATTCCACCTCACGGTCCGAGAAGTCCTGCCCGGCCTCCCGGAAGATACTGCCCACACCCCAGCACGCCTCGTCCACCCGGAACGCCGCGCGCAACTCATGCTCCAGACCCAAAGGAACCAGCAGGTCGTTGATCCGGACACTGTGGACCACGTCCCGGTGCGGGGCGTCGGAAATCCTGGCGACCGGCAGCGGCCGCCGCAGCAGCTCCTTGAACGTGTTCGGTTCATCACCGGTGTACTCGGACTCGGCGAACCGGGAGGCATACTCGTCCGTCACGGGCCACGGCCGCCAGTTGGTCACGGACGTCATGCCCAGAGTGTCCGGGTCGACCCCGGCCCAGCAGCCCTGGTCGAACGGAACCGCCTGCCGCACCACAGCCAGGGCCGCAATGTAGAGCTCGGCCAGGTCCATCCCGCCCGCGGCAAGGCCGGCGATCTCGCGCCGCGCACGCTCAGCGCGTTCCTCCCACATACCTCCAGTATCCGGCCGGACGGCCGCGCCGCAATCCCCCAAACCGGGGATTGAGCAGGTCTCCCGGAACCCCCGGTGAGGGGATCGCAGCGGCGCGTGCCGCCGTCGTACTCTTCCTCCATGAACGCCGTAACCCAGCTCTTCGCGGTGCTGGCCGCACTGATCTACATCGTGGTGTTCCCGCTGGAAAGCTTCTTCCTGCGGCACCCGGCAGCGCAGAAATTCCTCAGCACCCCCGCACAAAACGTGCCCGCCGTGATGATGTGGGCCATCCCCACCGGGTTCCGCAATCTCCTGATCGGGCTGGGGAACATCGCCGGCGTGGTCGCGGTGAACATGGACCACGTGGTGGTGGGCTACACCCTGGTGGTCTACTGCTGCGCCAACATGGTGCTCAGCGGCGCCACCATGGGGCTGGCGGACTGGCTGGGCCACTACCCGAGGAAGGGCGACAGCATTCCCGGCACCCTCGGGTCGACCGTTCCTCCCCTTATTGCGCTGATCGCACTGCCCTTCTGAGCAGGAGCGGCTGGGTGCAAAGCGCTTCAGTCGACGGCAGCGAGGATCACGTTCAGAGCGTCCTCCGGCGTGGACCCTGGCACGTTGGAAAGCCCTGCACTGAAGGCGTGATCC
Organism: Arthrobacter sp. ISL-72; assembly: GCF_018613755.1. Lineage (GTDB taxonomy): Bacteria > Actinomycetota > Actinomycetes > Actinomycetales > Micrococcaceae > Arthrobacter. The sequence continues at coordinate 215,124 of NZ_JAGGPP010000013.1, read as the reverse complement.
TCAGTGCAAAGCATTGCCTGCCGGGTTGTACCGTTCGAAATTGTCCATCCGGACCATCCACGGGACTGAACCCAATCCGCGTCGATTTTGGTGACGGAGGGCGTGAGCTCATCATCACCAGCGCACGTTCGCTTGATCATGGGGATCTCATCGCTGCCGCCTGAGAAGTCCATGACGCCGAGGGTGGCAGCGGGCGCAGAGATGTCACCAATGACTGCCATGTAGGCACACATTGTGGCCGCCGGCGCCGTGGCTGCTCCGTTCGGGGGCTGAACTCGCGGTAGGCCGGGGAACTTCCCGAGATAGGTCTCCCCGGCTTCGCAGAATTGTGCGGACGGCAATCCGGTTGTTGGGACCCTCCGCGGGACTTCGGGCGAGATGCTTGCTGTAGCCGAGGCCGATGAGGATGTGCTCGTGGAGGGTAGGGGATCTGTTGACCGGGCGCTGGACACATCCGGCGCCAATTGCTGGGAGCTGGACACCTCCGGCGCGGGTTGCTGAGACCCGCACCCTGACATGGCTAGTGCTGCGAGAGCGGCGGTAAGAACCGTGGCAAAGGATTGCTGCATGACGTCCCCCATTGGTCTGCGATGGTTCACAGTAACAGCCTCCGGACGAGGGTTCCCTTCTGGCCGTCCTCCGCGCTGGCCTTCGGAAGGGACCGGGCACGATCCACTTCCGTCAACGTCCACGGGATGCCAGAGTTGGACGATGACCGAGGCGACGGGGAACGAGGCAACCGGCACGCTGGTCCTGAACCTGGAATGCACGCTCCCTGCGCCGCCGGACCTGGTCTTCAGGATGCTGACGGAACCGTCCGAGCTGGTGAAATGGTGGGGCCCGCACGGCTTCACCATTCCCGCCGTCGAACTTAATCTCGTGGTGGGCGGGCGCTACTGGTTCCGGATGACTCCGCCGGACGGTGAACGGTTCCACCTCTCCGGCGAGTTCCTGGAGATAGATCCGCCCTGGCGGCTGCTGTATACCTTCCGCTGGGAGGAACCCACGCCGGACGACCGGGAAACCGTCGCAGACCTGTCGCTCCAAAGTGCCGGCACGGGCACGCGCCTGGCGCTCTCGCAGGGACCGTTCCTGACCGAGCAGCGGCTGTCCCTGCACCGCGGCGGCTGGACGGAGTCGTTCGAGAAACTGCAGGCCGTGCTGGAAAGCCGCACCTGAGGCGCCCTCAACTACCGGGCGTCGTCCCTGAATGTCCCACGTGAGACGCACGCGCAGCTTCGTAGCTACTGTCGAAAGGCAGCGTGTCCATATCCAGCAGTGGGTTCTCATCCTGGGTCGCCACCAGCTCGCGGGCCGCTTCTTCCGAGTCCACGCTGGGCATTGATCCGGGCAGGTGCCGCCGGGCGGATTCCGGCAGGAAGTAGATGGTGACGGCGGCGATCGCCGAGGTGGCCATCAGGTAATAGGCGGGCATCATGTCATTGCCCGTCGCCTGGATGAGCGAGGCGATGATGAACGGGGTGGTGCCGCCGAAAATGGCTACGGCAAAGTTGTAGGCGATGCCCATGGCTCCGTAGCGGTGGGCCGTGGGAAACAGCGCCGGCAACGCCGACGCGAGGTTGGCCACGAAGAATGTTACCGGGAAGGCGACCAGTGCCAGGCCCGCGATGGTGGCCGGAACTGTTCCTATCGAGATCAGAATGAACGCCGGCGCCGACAGCACCACTGTGCTGACGGCACCGATCCAGAGTACGGGGCGGCGCCCGATCTTGTCCGAAAGGTGCCCGGTGAAGGGGATGCACAAGGACATAACCACTAGGACGGGGATGGTGAGCAGCGTTCCGTGGATCTCGTCATATCCCTTGTTGCTGGTCAGGTACGTGGGCATGTAGGACGTAAGGGCGTAGCCCACCGTGTTGGCGGCCGCGACCAAAATCATGGCCAGCACGATCCTGCGCCAGTGGGCCTTGAAAATGCCCACCGGGCCCACGGGCCCGAGCACCTCGCCGGTCTCGGGATGCCGTGCCGATTCCTCTTCCGCTTCGAGGGTTGCCTGGAACGTGGGTGATTCCTCAATCTTCATTCGGAAGTAGATGGCGACGATGCCCAGCGGACCGGCGATCAGGAACGGGATGCGCCAGCCCCACGCCTCCATCTGAGCCTGGCCCAGTGTCAGCTGAAGGGCGGAAACCAGCCCGGCGCCAAGGGCGAAGCCCAGGTAGCTGCCCATGTCCAGGAAACTGACGAAGAAGCCCCGGCGTCTGTCCGGCGAATGCTCGCAGACGAACGTGGTGGCCCCGGCGTACTCACCGCCGGTGGAAAACCCCTGCACCAGCTTGGTGACCACGAGAAGTACGGCGGCCCAGATTCCCAGCACCGCGTAACCCGGGAGGAGGCCGACGGCGAACGTCGCCGCCGCCATGAGCATCAGGGTCATGGCCAGGACCTTCTGGCGGCCGATCTTGTCTCCCAGCCAGCCGAAGAAGATCCCACCCAGGGGGCCGGGCGATAAATGTGGCCCCAAAAGTTCCCAGCAGGAACAGGTTCTGCACGGCTTTGTCCGCTTCGGGCAGGAACACCGGGCCCATGGTGGTGATCAGGTAACCGAATACACCGACGTCGTACCATTCCATCGTGTTGCCGACGATGGTGCCGCCGAGCGCTTTCCTGAGTGTCCGGTGGTCAACGACGTTGATGTCCGGCACGCGGAGGCGGCGGATCTTCGGGGGCTGCGCGGTCATGGGTGCGACGCTCCCGCGTCGACCTTATTCCGTCCCTGGCATTGGTTCTGCAGCATTTTTATTCCTCCGATGGAGGTCACGCGTCATCCCCAAATGGCGCCGTCTTGGACGTTGGACTCACGGTGCTCGGACCATTTTCGCACCGCTGCCCGGGCACATCAAGGAAAAAAGACGCTTCTCCGGTTGAGCGTGGCTGTCACCCGCCAGCTTTTGCCTAAGAAGTCCGTTGACATGTGACCAATTAGTCACCTATCGTTAACCCAATGGACGCCGTCTTCAAGGCCCTCTCCGACCCCACCCGCAGGGAACTGCTCGACGAGCTCTTCCGCGAGGACGGCCAGACCCTGAGCGCCCTCGAAGCACGGTTCAGCATGACCCGCTTCGGGATCATGAAGCACCTCAAAATCCTCGAGGAAGCCGGCCTGGTGGTATCCCGCCGTCGTGGTCGGGAAAAGCTGCATTTCCTCAATCCGGTGCCCATCCGCCTCATCCACGACCGCTGGGTGAGCAAATACGCAGAACCATGGGCCGCTGCCCTCAGCGACCTCAAATCCAGATTGGAAAGTCCCATGGAGAAAATCTTCGAAATCTACATCAAGACCACGCCGGAACGGCTCTGGGAAGCCATCACCGACGGCGGCATCCGCAGCAAGTACCAGTTCGGCATGAAGATCACGTCGGACTTCACACCGGGCTCGCGGTTCGAGATGGCACCCGAGGGCGGCGACCTGCTGGGCGAAGGCGAAAACGTGGAGGTCGATCCCCCGCGGCGCCTCGTCCAGACCATGCGCGCCCTCTGGGGTGAGGACGTCAAAGCCGAAGGCTTCTCCCGGATCACCTGGGAAATCGAGCCCGTCGGCGAGGATTCCTGCCACCTCACCGTCACGCACGACCAGCTCCGCGAAGGCGCCAACGAACAGCTCTACGGCGGCTGGCCAATGATCCTCTCCGGCCTCAAGACCTGGCTGGAAACGGGCGAAACGCTCACCACGCCCGGCTCGCTCATGTACGCCTGAGGCGTCCCGCACACCGGAAGAACGACGACGACGGCGGGCGCGTGCCGCCGTCGTCGTCCACTGTCGCTTCCCTAGCCGCCCACGTGATGCACGGTGAAGGCCGTGAGGAAGCCCACCGCGGCCGTCAGACCCGTCAGGTTGTGGTGCTGTTCAAATGCCTCCGGAATCATCGTGTCCGCCAGCATGGCAAGGATGCCGCCGGCAGCGATGGCCGTAATGAAAGCCACCACTGTGGCAGGAGCGTTCTCCAGGACCGTGTACCCAAGAAGTGCGGCCAGCCCGGAGAACACCGCGATGCCCGACCAGATCCCGAAGACATATCCAGGACCGCGTCCGGCCCGCTTCATGCCGGCTGTGCTGGAGAGGCCCTCGGGAACGTTCGAGATGAACACGGCGGCAAGCATCGCCGGGCTCACCGCTCCGGTGGCGATGAGGCCCACGCCCAGGACCACTGATTCAGGGATCCCGTCAATAAGTGCTCCGACGGCGATGGCTGTTCCGCTGCCCGGAGATTCCTCTTCCGAAGGATGCAATGGTCCTGACCGCTTCCGGTGCTTGGCACCTGCCCGGTTCAGCAGAACGTTCGTGCCGACAAAGATCAGCGCTCCCAGCAGAAACCCCAGCACGGTGGGCAGGAGCCCGCCGCTCTCCTCGGCTTCGCCCACCAGCTCGAACGCCAGGGCCGAGATCAGCACGCCGGCTCCAAACGCCATCACGGTGGAAACGATCTTGGGCGGGACCTTCCAAACCCAGGCGATGCCGGACCCCAGCACCAGGGCACCCCCGGCGAGGGTTCCCCACAGAAGTGCCTGCAACCACATCGGCATGTTCTCTCTCTTCCCACGGCTTCCGCCGGCCAGTGCGCCGGGCATCGGCCAGAATACGCTCTGGTTGGCCGCATTCATTGATCCCGCGCGGCGCCCTTGGCATACTGCCTGCATGCCTACCCTCCCCGCCACCTTCGCCGAAGCCGTCATCACCCAGTCGGCCCGGACGCAGTTTGAAGCATTCCTCGACGAGCACCGGAGCAGCCTCAATGCCTGCCTCGACGGGCTGACGGAGGAGCAGGCACGCCGGTCCCTGGCGCCCTCCCGCACCACGCTGCTGGGCTTGGTCAAGCACGCGACCTTCGTTGAAAAGGTCTGGTTCGACGAAGCCATCACGTGCCGTTCCCGCGCCGAGATCGGCATCCCCGCCACGCCGGACGAATCGTTCATCCTCGAGGACCACGACACCGTGGCCGGCATCCGGAAAGCCCACCATGAGGCCTGCGAGGCGTCGCGCCGGGCGGCGTCGGCTTTGGGGCTCGAGGACGTGGTCAGCGGCAACCGCCGCGGCCCGCTCCCCCTGCGCTGAGTGTACCTGCACATGCTGCGGGAACTCGCCCAGCACTGCGGCCACGCCGACATCCTGCGCGAACAAATCCTGGAGGACTGAAGCCATGGACTACGTCAAGGACCCGCGCGTGGACCACTACATCGATGCCCTCGCCGCCTGGCAGCAGGCCATCTGCCGGCAGGTCCGGGACCTGGTCCACGCCGCCGATCCCGACGTCGAGGAGACCATCAAACGCACCGTCCAGCCGTACTTCGTCCTGAACGGCAACATCTGCGCCTTCCTCGCGGCGAAGGACCACGTCAACGTTTTTATGTACGACGGCGGCATCGTCCCGGATCCGCACGGCATCATCACCGCGGGCCATGACAACAAAACAGCCCGCACCGTCTCGTTCCGCGAAGGCGAGACCGTGAACGAGCAGGCGCTGACCGACATGTTCCGGGCGATCATCGCCAACAACCGAGCCGGCGGCTGGCGGAAGCTGAAAGATGGCTAGTAGCGGGCGATGAACCAGGAACACGCTCCGATCCGCCGTCGGGGATGGCCAGGCGTTACGCTCTGGTCGATCCTGGTCGTCTCATCCATCGTCCTGATGGTCATCGGCTTGCTGAGGTCATTTTTCATCGGCTATACGGCAATTCCGGAATTTGTAGAGGACGCACGAGTCGGCAGCCTGTACCTGCTAGCTGGTTCCGCAGCCTCGCTCGCAGCTGCACTTTGGTCGTTCTTGCGAGGCTACCCGCACTGGGTAACGGCCTGCGCGGCAGCGCCCGCGGTCCTCATCGGTGGGGTTGCCCTCTCATGGCCTTACAGCTTGCTGCGGCATATCGTAGCCGTCGTGGCCCTGCCGGGAGCGATCGCAGGAATCATCGGCGGAATGGTGGACCGCGGCTACCGCCGGACCCGATAAGGGGGAACCACGCAGTGTCAGGCGCTGCGGCCCTGGGACGAAAAGAGGGCGAGGGTGATGCACGTGAAGATAGCCATGTAGGCGCAGCCGACAACGACGGCGGCAATGGCCAAGCCGCGTCCGCGTTCACCTGTGGTCCTGATCTGATTCAGGGCGACGAACCCAAGGATGATGCCGGTCACCCCGATAAGGAACGATGACGCAAATGCGGCGACAGCAAGTGTGTTGGTCCTAGCAGCGGCGGATGCGGCGTCGCTGTGGTGCTGCGGTGGTGGCGCATTGAGCATGCACACATCCTGACACGGCAACCGGCCGACGACGGCGGGTGCCTCCCGCCGTCGTCGTCATCCGTGGCGGTTCCTGGTCTAGGAAGTTGGGGTCCAGTCGCGGTCATTGATGAATTCGTCCGGACGGAACTCAACGAAGTTGGCACCGTCCAGGCCCAGTGACGCTGCGGTGTGCTGCAGGTCTGAAGTCGTGGCCACGGACCCCCAATGCCCGGTCCCGAGCCGCTGGTCCATGGCTTCGATGGAAGCGATGTTCTCGGCCACCGTGAAATTGCAGTGTCCGGTCCGGTCAACGAAGGCCTGGCGGAACAGTGAATTCTTGCCGGCCTGGCGGACGGTCTCAGCGTATTCTTCCTGGTATTCCACCGGCGCCAGAAGGTCGACTGTGGTGTGCGTCGCCAGCAGCGGTACCTGCAGTTCCCCCGTGGGAGTGGAGGTGCGGAGCATCCACTCGAGAGCGCCCTTGTCCGGTGCGATATCAGCGTTGGCCGTCAAAGTGGACAGGTCCGCGGCCAGCTCCAGGCCGGCCACGCCGTACATGTGCTCCACTTGCTGGCGCTGGGCGGACGAGCACAGGATCTTCGCGTAGTCGACGCCGGCTGTCCAGCCGCTGTCGCCTCCTGCCGCGTTGACAATGGTGTAGCGGCGCTCGATGACGGTCGGGAGGGTGTCCAGGACGAGCTTCGCCTGGGCCGCTGCGAGAACCTCCGGGTTGTTCGCGTCGACGCCGTACAGCTTGGTCGGGGTGTTCAGCAGGGCGGCCACCAGCGCGATCCTGGCCCGGCCTTCAGCCGATTCGTTTGCCTGCTGCAAGGCCAATTTCAGGCTCGCAATAGTTTCGGTGGACTGCTCCGGCGTGGTGAACCCTGTGAGGCGGATGTCCCGCCCGGGGAGGAGCAGCTCGGCCGCAGCGTATGCCGCGTCAAGCTGGTAGTTGTTCAGCGAGACACCGCCGCCCACCAGGCCGCAGGTGCTGACCGCGCCGTCGATGCCGGATCCCGGGATTTCGGCCATCATGCTGGTCACGAGACCTCCCATGGACCGGCCGACGGCGATGACGCGCCCTGCATCGCCGAAGCGTTCCTCGAAAGCCGCGAGCGTGTCGAGCTGGTCCTGTTCGGCCGTCCCAAGGGCCCATCCGGCGGTGGCGTACGAGGATGATGCGACGGCATATCCGCGGCGGATCAGCTCGCTGGCGGTGGGGGCGAATCCGTTGTCCCAGGCCGGATTCGCGGGTCCGGGGCGAAAGCCGTGCGCAAAGAGCACCAGCTTGCCGTTCCAGTTCGTCGGCACCTCGGCGCGCCAGGCTGCCCCGTCCGGGAGGGTTCCCTCTGCGGTCGCCGGTGCCGCGGTTGTCGCTGTGTCATTTACTGAGGAGCCGGCAGCGGGCTGGGCGGCCACGGCGGCAGGGGAAACGGCGGCCGCAGCAAGCACGACGGTAAGGGCTGATGTCGAAACAATGGTGCGGCAGCGTCGGCGCATTGTGCGGGTCATTCGGAAACCTCACTCCAATAATGATTGAGCTGGACAACTAATGGTTATCTGAACCATTGACTATGTCAACGATTATCGCCAACAACCCCGCCGGCGGCTGGCGGAAGCTCCAGGAACGGTAAAGTGACCTGCATGCAGATGCGCCTTGAGGTTGTGCAGGTTCCGGTGGCCGACGTCGACCGAGCCAAATCGTTCTACAGCGAGAAACTGGGCTTCGTCCTTGACCACGATGTTGAGCACATTCCGGGCATGCGGGTGGTACAGCTGACGCCTCCGGGCTCCGCCGTGTCGATTGTGATCGGAACGGGAATGACCGGAATGGCGCCCGGCAGTCTGGAGGGACTGCAGCTGGTGGTTCCGGACATCAACGCCGTCCGCAGCGAGCTGCTGGGCCGGGGTGCGGAGATCAGTGACATCCAGGACATGGGCGGAGTGCTGTTCGCCCACTTCAGCGATCCTGACGGCAACCGGTGGGTCATCCAGGGTGAAACGCCGTCGGACGTCCGTGAGGCGCACAAACCCTAAGCCCCCCGCTTGGAGTTTTTGTCCAGATGACGAGACTTCGCGGCCGCTGAAGTCCCCGTACGTGGACAAAAACTCCCAAGGGGCCGGCCGCTTGGACCGGAGGCTCACAAGCGGACGTTACTTAGGTCCCCTTCGGGCCCTTCCGGAAATACCCTCGCAGGAAGGCGATGACAAATATCAGGCCGAGTCCTCCGAAGATCACTGTCAGGACGACGCCCACTCCGCGGAGCCAGACGCCGTCGCTTTCGAATCCCAAGACAATTGCCTGGCCGGCGTCCTGCTCCCGGTATGCCACCGTGACTTCGTCGCCGACCGCAGGGTGCTGGTCGTGGTCCACCGCAGCCCAGGTGGCGTGGTCCGATCCGTCCCAGGCCTGGAACTCGACTTTCATCCGGCGGGCCGACGCCTTGGTGACATCGTCGTCGAACTTAACCACCGTGCCGGCAACTTGTGCACCCGTCTGCGCCAACTCCTCATCCACATCGACCAGGTGCGTGCCGACGCCGATCAGGATCGGGCCCAGGCAGATGACCAGCGCAGTCACCACCAGGTTCAGGACGCGCTTCAGCGGCACTTTCGGTTTGCGTTTCACACCAGCTCTACGGGCAGTCACTCCCCCATTCTGCCGGACCGCCGCTGGAGTTTTTGTCCAGATGACGGGACTTGGGAGCCGCTGAAGTCCCCGTACGTGGACAAAAAAGTCCTAGGGGGCGCGGGCGGATGGGGGCGGTTGCAGCGCGCCTGGAGCAGGAGCATAATGATTAGCAGGACTAATTAGCATTGCTAAGCATTATCGCCAGGAGACGCACCCGCACACATGACCACCACCAAAACGGCACAGCCGGAGACAGCAGACCCCACCACTCCCGACACCCTCGCCATCGACCTCCGCACCGCCGTGATGCGCACCTCCCGCCGGCTCCGCGTCGAGGCAACCGGCGACGTCATCACCCCCGGCCAGTACACCGTCCTGGCCCAGCTGAACGACCTCGGCCCCCGCACCCTCCGTGAACTGGCCGACCGCGAGCACGTGCAGGCGCCGTCCATGACCCGGATTGTCAACGCCCTCGTCGACCAGGGCTTCGTGTCCAGGTCAGCCCATCCCGACGACGGCCGCCAGATCCAGGTGGACATCACCGAAGCCGGCCGCACCGTCCTGGAAGAAGCAAGGAACCAGCGGACCGCCTGGCTGGCCCAGCGCGTCGCCGGACTCAGTGAGGAAGACCGCAGCATCCTCAGCCGCGCCGCCCACATCATGCAGGAAATGAGCGGCAAATGAGTGCCATGTTCCGCGCCCTGGAGAACCGCAACTACCGGATCTGGGCCGGCGGCGCGCTCGTCTCCAACATCGGCACGTGGATGCAGCGGATCGCCCAGGACTGGCTGGTCCTGACCGTCCTCACGGACCACTCGGGCGCCGCCGTCGGCATCACAACCGGCCTGCAGTTCCTGCCCATGCTGCTGTTCGGCCCCTACGGCGGGGTGCTGGCCGACCGCTACCGCAAGCGCGTCATCCTGCTCTGGACGCAGCTGGCCATGGGCCTGACCGGTCTGGCGATCGGACTCCTGGTGGTCACAGGCAACGCCCAGCTCTGGCACGCCTACCTCGCCGCCTTCTGCCTGGGAATCGCCAGCGCCGTCGACGCCCCGGCACGTCAGGCGTTCGTCTCCGAACTGGTGGGGCAGAACAACATTGCCAATGCCGTGGCGCTGAACTCCGCCTCCTTCAACACCGCCAGGCTGACCGGCCCCGCCATCGCCGGGGTGCTTATCGCCTGGGTGGGCACCGGCCCGGTCTTCCTGCTCAACGCGGCCAGCTTCGCCGCCGTGATCATCTCGCTGTTCCGGATCCGCGCCTCGGAATTGGCGCCGTCCCTCCGGGCAGAACGCGGCAAGCACCAGGTGGCCGAGGGCGTGGGCTACGTCCGCCGCCGGCCGGACCTGGTGCTGATCATGGTGCTGGTGGGCATCCTGGGCGCCTTCGGCCTGAACTTCCAGATCACGAATGCGCTCATGGCCACCACCGAGTTCCGGATGGGCCCGGGCGAATTCGGCCTCCTGGGCTCCATCATGGCAGTCGGCACCCTCGGCGGGGCACTGCTCGCGGCACGCCGGACCGGGCCCCGCCTGCGGTTCATGCTCGGCGGCGCGCTGGGACTGGGGTTCTTTACACTCCTGGGCAGCGTGTCGCCGTCGTTCTGGCTCTACGCCGCCGTCCTGATCCCCGTAGGCCTGGCGGCCATCACCTTCCTGAACAGCTGCAACACCAGCATCCAGCTCTCCGTGGAACCGCAGTTCCGCGGCCGCGTACTCGCCCTGTACCTAGCCGTACTGCAGGGCGGCACGGCGCTCGGCGCGCCCCTGATGGGATGGATCGGCAGCCAATTCGGTGCCCGCTGGTCGGTGGCCGCGGGTGGCATCGTGGTGCTGCTGGTAGGGCTGGCCGCCGTCGTCGTGGTCACCCGGCGAAGCCCGCTGACGTTCCGGGCACAGCTTCGGACCGCGTTTCCCGGAAAGCGGCCCCGTAGCGTCAGAGCCTCGGACGCCTAGTCGCGGCTCAACCACAGGGGCAGGGCGCCCCGAGCAGCTCCTCGCAACTGCCTGCGCATTTGAACCGCTCCCCCGTTAGTAGACTGGCGGTTGCGGCGCGAAACGTTCGCGTAAACGATTCCCCAAGGGCGGCGACGATGACGACGATGGTAAAAGTGGCGAAGCTTGCCGGCGTGTCCATCTCCACGGTGTCGCACGTCCTGAACGGCACCCGGCACGTGGGCGACGAGACGCGGCAGCGGGTCCTGAAAGCCATCGAGGAAACGTCCTACCGGCAGGACGCGCTGGCCCGCGCCATGCGGCGCTCCCGTACGGACAGCATCGGGCTGATAGTTTCCGACGGCGGCGAGCCGGCTTTCGCCGAAATGATCCGGGGCGTTGAGGACACCGCCACCAGCCAGGGCATCACCCTGCTGCTGGCCAATTCCGCCGAAGACCCGCAGCGTGAAGCCCGCGCCGTGCAGGCCCTCCTGGAGCGCCGGGTGGACGGCCTCATCCTTGCCCGTGCCGCCGGTTCCGGCCCGGACACCCTGGCGGAATTCGCCAACCAGGACACGCCGCTGGTGCTGATGGACCGGCTGTCCGGGGACCCTTTTGACCAGGTGGGAGTGGAAAACCATCAGCCCACCAAGGAGCTGGTGGAGCATCTGGTGGCCCAGGGCCATCAGCGGATCCTGCTGATCGCCGGGGACACCCGCGTCTCCACACTCAGGGAACGGCACGACGCATTCACCGAAGCCATGACCGCCGCCAGGATCCCGGCGGAGGACCAGTTGGCCATCACCACTGCCGAGCCGGACAAGACCGACGCCGGCATCCGCGATGCCCTGTCAGCCTCCAGCCCGCCCACGGCGGTGATCGCCTGCAGCACGGTCCTCGCCGCTGCTGCACTCCGGGAGATCCAGCAGCGCGGGCTGCGGATGCCGGAGGACATTGCCTTCGCCGCGTTCGACGGCTTCGCCTACGCCGACCTGTTCGAACCCCAGCTCACCACAGTCCGCCAGCCGGCGTTCCAGGTGGGAGCCACCGCAGCCGAGCTGCTGGCCAGGAGAATCGCCGACAAGTCAGCTGAGCCCTCCGTTGTCCGGCTGGCGCCCACGATCGAATACCGGTCCTCCACGGGCCCGCGCGCCGCCTCCTAAAAACTTCCAGCCATTTCATTGTGAGCCATTGCACATCGAAACGTTTGTCTCTACCATCGAAACGTTCGCGCAATCGTTTCGCTAGAAGGAGGCACAGTGGCAACCATCGTCGATGTCGCATCACTGGCAGGCGTGTCGACGTCCACTGTTTCGCACGTCCTCAACAACACCCGGCACGTTGAACCGGAGACCAAGGCCCGGGTGATGGACGCAGTGCAGGCGACCGGCTACCGGCGGGACGCACTGGCCCGTTCCATGCGCCGCGCCAGGACCGACTCCATCGGACTTGTCGTGTCGGATGCCGGGGAGCCTGCCTTCGCGGACATGGTGCACGGCGTGGAAGAGGCCGCGGCACAGCACGGCCTGTCCCTGCTGCTGGCGAACTCGGCGGAAGATCCCGCCCGGGAACGCGCTGCAGTGGAAGCCCTCCTCGACCGCCGCGTTGACGGCCTGATCCTCGCCCGGGCAGCCGGGTCGAGTGCCGGGCTGCTTGAGCGGATCCGCGGCGAGAAGAAGCCCCTGGTCCTGCTGGACCGGCTCTCGGACCTGGACGTGGACCAGGTGGGGGTGAACAACCGGTCCGCCATGGCAGCCCTGGTTGAACACCTTGCTGACCGCGGCCACGAACGGATCATGCTCGTCTCGGGCGACTTGCGGGTCTCCTCACTCCGCGAGCGCCATGACGGCTTCCGGGCCGCCATGCAGCAGCGGGGCCTGGAAGCGCAGGCCGGCCTGCTGTGCGAAGGCACGGTCACCGCGGCGGCAACATTTGACCGGGTCCGGCCGCTGCTGGTCCGCCCCTCGGAGCGCCCCACCGCGATCCTGGCCTGCAGCACCCTGCTGGCGGCAGGAGCCCTCCGTGCAGTCCAGCACGAAGGGCTCCTGGTGCCCGGGAACATGGCCTTCGCCACGTTCGACGGTTTCACCTACTCGGACCTGTTCCAGCCCCAGATCACCACCGTGCGCCAACCGGCGTTCCAACTCGGCGAGGGCGCCGTGGGCCTGCTCATGCGGCGCCTCGAGAACCCCTCTGCTCCCGCCAAGACCCTCCGGCTCGAATCCGAGATCGAATTCCGCCGCTCCACCGAATAGCAGCTCCACCGGACAGCAGCACCACCAGTACCTGCCCCCCCCAAAAAAAGATGGCCGCACAACCCCACCCGCATCCCATCAGCGCGCCTCCGCGCCGCATGCAAAGGAGCATCACATGAGAAAAACAGTCCGCACGTCCATCGCCACGGTGGCAGCCGCGGCCCTGCTGGCCCTCACCGCCTGCGGGAGTTCAACCAGCTCCGCTGTCCCGGCAGCCGAGGGTCCGTACGCGGCGCCAGCAAAGGACATCACCGCCACCATCTCCGTCTCGAACTGGGGCGACCCGGGAGACAAAGCTGTGTACGACGGCGTCGCCAAGCGTTTCAAGGAGAAATACCCGAACGTGACGGTGAACAACAACTTCACCCCCATCACCACCTGGACCGAGTACGTCAACAAGCTCGTCACCCAGGCCGCGGCCGGGCAGGCCCCGGACGTCATCAACATCGCCACCGAGGGTGTGGAGCTGGGACTGTCCAACGAACTGTTCACTCCCCTGGACGGCTTCCTCAAGAACGACCCCGAGGCCGCGTCACTGCGGAAGGACATCGACCCGAAGCTGCTCGAGGGGTTCAGCAAGGACGGCTCCACCTACCTGATGCCGAACACGTTCAACACCATGGTGATCTACTACAACACCAAGATGTTCGAGGCGGCCGGCATTGAGCGGCCCAGTGATGACTGGACCTGGGACGATTTCCTGGCGATCGCCAAGAAGCTGACCACGGGTTCCGGCGCTGACAAGGTGTATGGCTTCGCCATGCCGTACTACTCCTTTGGCATCACCCCGTGGCTGTACTCGAACGGCACGTCCATGATGAGCGAGGACCTGAAAACGGCGCAGCTCACGGACGCGAAGGTCAAGGACACCCTGGGCTGGGTCCGCGACCTCGTCACCGAGCACGGAGTGGCGCCGCAGCCCAAGAGATCGGACCCGTACCAGCTGTTCCCCGCGGGCAAGGCAGCCATGACCGGCGCCGGGCACTTCGTCACCGGCGGCTTCGAAAAGGCCGGCTTCGCCGACTACGACATCCTCCCGTGGCCGAAGGGAACCACCAAGTCCACGGTGTTCGGCGCCGGCGCGTTCGCCATCTCCAAGACATCCAAGAACCAGGAGCTGTCCTGGGAGTTCATCAAGATGCTCACCGACCAGCAGACGCAGAAGCAATGGGCCGACGCCGGCGCCGCCGTTCCGTCCACCAAGACCGCCGCTTCAGCACCGGAGTTCCTGGCTTCCCCCGAGCACGCCGAAGAGTTCTACAACTCCCTGTCCTACGCCAAGCCCGTAGCCGCCCCCGGCGCCTACAACGTGCTGGACCCGGCCTTCATGCGGGCCATGGACGAGATCATGTCAGGCCAGGACATTGGTTCCTCGCTGGAGAAGGCCCAAAAGGATGTTGAGGAGGCGTTGCAGCAGTGACTATGACTGCCTCCAAAACCGCTCTGCCGCCCGCGCCCGCTTCCGGGCGCGGGGGGCGCCCCGGGCAGCAAAGCGCCGCCCGGCGTCGGGAAGCCCTCACCGGCTACCTCTTCACAGCCCCCACGGTCATCGGCTTCCTGGTTTTCATCCTCGGCCCGCTGGTTGCCGCCCTGTACCTGAGCCTCACGAAGTACAACATCCTGACGGCACCCAAGTTCGTGGGCTTCGACAACTACGCGCGCATGTTCCGGGACGAACGGCTGGCCACCACCTACGGCAACACCGTCCTCTACGTCGGGGCCGCCGTCGTCCTCATCAACGGTTTCGCGCTCCTGTTCACCGTCCTGATCAACCAGCGGCTCCCCCGGGCCCTGACGTACGTGTTCCGCTCCGCCTACTTCTTCCCCTACCTGGTGGCCCTGGTGTACGTGTCCATCATCTGGCAGGCACTGTTCCAGAAGGACACCGGCATCCTGAACTACTACATCACCGCCCTGGGCGGGGAACGGATCGACTGGCTCAACAGTTCGGAGTTCTCCAAGGTCTCCGTGATCGTCGTGGACACCTGGCGGAACGTGGGGTTCGCCATGCTGATCTTCGTGGCGGCCCTGCAGGAAGTCCCCAAGGACATGGTGGAAGCCGCCAGGATGGACGGAGCCAACGAGTGGCAAATCTTCCGCAGCATCGTCCTGCCGATGATCAGCCAGGCGACCTTCTTCAACATCACCATCACCATCATCGGCGCGTTCCAGATCTACGAGTCCATCATCGTGCTCACCAGGGGCGGCCCGGGCGACGCCAGCCGCAGCGTGGTGATGTACATCGCCGAAGTGGCGTTCAACAAGTTCGACATGGGCTACGCCTCAGCCATCGCGGTAACGCTGTTCCTGATCATCATGCTGGTGACCATGGTGCAGTTCCGCCTTCGAAAGTCATGGGTGAACAATGAGTAACACCGCTCTTCTTCCGTCCCGCTCACGGTCCGGAAAAGCCGTACGACGGCGGCCCGGCGTCGGGAAGTCCGTTTCGGTGGCACTGCTAGTCCTAGGCGCCATCGGGATGATCGCCCCCTTCCTGTGGATGTTCACCACGTCGCTGCGGGACGCCGGCCACGCGTATGACCTGCCGCCGCAGTGGCTGCCCACGGAATGGGACTGGTCCAACTACGCCGGGGCCGTCACCGGACCGGTGCCCATCCTCCGGAACATGTTCAACAGCGCCGTGATCGCCATCGCGGTGAGCATCGGCATGATCATCACGGCACCCATGGCGGGCTATGCCTTCGCCAAGCTCGACTTCCCCGGCCGAAACTCCATCTTCGTGGGCCTGCTGTCCTCGCTGATGGTGCCGGCGCAGGTGACCATCATTCCGCTGTTCCTCCTGATGCGGACCTTCGGCCTGCTGGACAACCCGCTCAGCCTGATCCTGCCCGGCATCACCGGAGCACTGGGCGTCTTCCTGCTCCGGCAGTTCTTCCTGGGCCTGCCGCAGGAAATCATCGACGCCGCCCGCATGGACGGCGCCACCGCCTGGCAGACCTACCGGCTGATCGCTCTGCCGCTGGCCAAGAACGCCGTCAGCACCCTCGGCGTCATCACGTTCCTAGGCAGCTGGAACGCCTACTTCGCACCGTCGATCTTCCTCAACAGCACCGACACCGCAACCCTCCCGCTGGGCCTGGTCCTGATGCTCGGCCCGTACGGCGCCGGGAACGTGGCCCAGGTGATGGCGGCAACCACCATCGCCATCGCTCCGGCCCTCATCGTTTTCCTCGTGGCCCAGCGGTGGATCATCGCAAGCCTCACCCAGTCAGCCGTCAAGGGCTGAACAACAACTCTTCGAAAGGGACACCACCTTGGCTTCATCACCGCGCTCCGGCCTGCTCTCAAGCCTGACCAAGCTCTCCTCCGCCCGCACCGCCCGCGCCTCCAGCTGGGACCAGACCGGCCGCAACCGCGACAACTGGATCGTCATGCCCGGCGAGGAACGCGTCCTGGCTGACATTGAAGGGCCCGGCGCCATCACCCACATCTGGATGACCCAGTCGTGCCGGATCCAGCCGGGCCCCGGCCAGATCTCCCCGGAGCTCGTGGGCGTGCCGATGCTCGAAATCCACAACGCGCTCGGCGTCAGCTGGGAAGTGGTGGACCCGGACTACTACCGCAAGATTGTCCTCAAAATGTACTGGGACGACCAGGACACCCCCAGCGTCATCGCACCCCTGGGCGACTTCTTCGGCCTGCTGAACTCCCTGTCCGGCTCCTACGACTCCCTGCCGCTCTCGGTCTCGGCCAAGGAAGGGGAACTGAACACCTTCGGCGGCAGCGCGGCGTTCAACAGCTACTTCGAAATGCCCTTCAACTCCCGCGCCCGCATCGTGGTCGAAAACCAGAACGACATCCCCTACCTGCAGTACTTCTACATCGACTACGAGCTCTACACCGAGCCCCTTGCCGAGGACACCGCCTACTTCCACGCCCACTGGCGCCGACAGAAGCCGAACGCCGGCTGGGCCCCGGACCTGCAGACCAACAGCATCGAGGTGGCCATCCCCAACTTCACCGGCGAAGACAACTATGTTGTCCTGGAAACCGAGGGCCAGGGACATTACGTGGGCTGCAACCTCGCCGTCCGGCACTTCCAGGGCTCCTGGTGGGGCGAGGGCGATGACATGATCTTCATCGACGACGACACCTGGCCGCCCAGCCTTCACGGCACCGGCATGGAAGACTACTTCGGCCACGCCTGGGGCATGCAGCACAACGCCTACCTCATGAACGGCACCATGGTCCACGAGGAAAACGTCCCGGGCTTCCACCACAGCTACCGCTTCCACATGACGGACCCCATCAGGTTCCAGAAGCGCATCAAGGTCACCTTCGAGCACGGCCACGCCAACCACCTTTCTGATGACTGGTCCTCCACGGCCTACTGGTACCAGACCCTCCCCTCCCCCGCGCTGGAGATCGACCCGGTCGAGGAACGCCTGCCGCTGCGGCCGCGCGAACAGGTGGTAGAACGTCCCCTCCCGGAGCTGACGCCCACGCAGCAGGCCGCCCGGGACGCAGCCGCCGAACGGATGAAGCAGTTCACCGAAGCGCGCGACGCCGTCCGGAACGAACGCCGGGCCGAAATTGATGCCTGGGAGAAGGCCAACGCGGAGCAGGCGCGGGAAGTCCGGCAACGGTTCCTCGCCGCAAACAGCGTCCCCGCCCTCTGACCACCCACAGCACGGAAGGATCACATGAACAAGCAGGACCTCCGGCCCGCCCTCCACTTCACAGCCGCCGAAGGATGGATCAACGATCCACTAGGCGTGACCTGGAAGGACGGCCAGTACCACCTCTTCTACCAGTACGTTCCCGGCCGTACCACGTGGGCTTCCAACTGCCACTGGGGACACGCCACCTCCCCGGACATGATCGCCTGGACCGAACAGGGTGTCGCGGTAGCACCCGGGGAAGGGGACGACGGCGTCTGGTCGGGCTCCATCGTCACCGGCACCGATGGTGCCGCCACCATGTTCTACACGTCGGTCACCGAACCCGACATCGGCATCGGCACCATCCGCACCGCCACCCCGGAGGATGCGTCCTGGGACACGTGGACCAAGGGCGGGAAGCTGATGACCGCTCCGGACCTCGGGGTGGTGGCTTACCGGGACCCGTTCGTTTTCCGCGACGGCGAACAGTGGCGCATGTTCGTGGGCGCCGGGCTGGAGGGCGGGACTGCCGCCGCGGTTTCCTACAGCTCTCCTGACCTCGCCGAATGGACCCTGGACGGGATCGCGGCGCAGCGGAACGGCAGCGAAACGGACCGCGTCTGGACCGGCACCATGTGGGAATGCCCGCAGCTGTTTGAGATCGGCGGCTCCCACGTCCTGGTCACCTCCATCTGGGAGGACGACGTGCTGCACTACGTGGCCTACGGCGTGGGCAGCTACTCCGGCGGAGAGTTCACCGCCCGTTCCTGGGGGCAGCTCAGCTTTGGCAAGAGCTACTACGCTCCGTCCTTCTTCCGGGACAAGGACGGCGCGCCGTCGCTGATTTTCTGGGTCCGCGGCGTGCTGGACCCGGACGGGAAGTGGGCCAGCGCACTCAGCATCCCGCACACGCTGACCCTTGACGGTGACGTCCTGGTGGCCACTCCCCACGCAGACCTGGCCAAGTACTCACAGCCGGGCCAGCTGGAGCAGGTGGGCGCCGCGGTTTTCGAGACCGTGCTCGACGGCGGCGCAGACCTGCGCTGCACCGTCACCGCAGGAACGGTCATCCGCCTGTCCGGCCCGGAAGGGAGCTTGGCCGGGACCCCGGCCGGAACCTTGGCCGGGACCCTGGCCGCCGTCCGGCACGACGGGGAGGGCATCCGGGTCACGGTCAACGGGAACGCGGACTTCACCGACGCGTTCCTCCCTGCGGAGGAGGGGTCCGAACTCCGGGTGATCATTGATGCCGGCGTGCTGGAACTCTCCGGCCGGCAAGGAATCATGGCGGTCCCGCTGCCCGTCGTGGACTCCCCGGTGACGCTGACCGTGACCGGCACCGCCTCGGAACCCCTGCTCAGCACCGTGACCAAACCGGCGGCCAAGGCGGAGGATCTGTATCTGGCTGCCACGCCGGCGGTATCGTAGCGGCAGGCGCGAGCCCACCGTCTGAGGAACGCACCACGGCGGTACCCGGCCACCGCTGCCCCGTCACCTTCTTAAGGTGGCTGGGTGCGGATGCCGGGCACCGCCGTCGTACTTCTGCCTGGAGATTCCCGCCCGGGCGTTACGCCCGCTGGGAGATGTTGAGGATGTTCCCCTCGCTGTCCAGGAACCAGGCGGCCTTGCCCCAGTCACTGGAGGCGACGCCGTTCTCGGTCTTCAGGCCGGGGAAGTCGTACTCCTCAAAGGTCACACCGCGGCCCCGGAGTTCCTCCATGTCGCGTTCCAGGTTGTCCGTTTCCCAGCCCATCTGGGTGTTCTTGGCCGTTCCTGCATTTTCGGTCTGGTAGATCAGGAAGCTGGTGCCGTTGGCGCCGCGGTACATCAGGCTGTCCTCCTCCAGGGACTCGGACGGCTCCATTCCCAGCTTGTCCCGGTAGAAATCCTTCGCCCTGTTGATGTCCTTGGCCGCGAGGACCGCCATGAAGTTTAAATCCTTGAGCATGATGACTTCCTTTGCCTCGTATAGCGTTGGCGGCGCTGCTCTCCCCCGTGACGGCCCCCGCCCAAGCCGCGTCGCCGCCCTTTCCGCCGACTGCCGGGACGGCCACCTGGTTCCCTCGGACTCCCCGCCCTGCGTCATTGGCGTGCACGACGGCGCGGGGTTCCCGAAAGGGATGAGGCCATTATGGAACCGAATGCGCCGCGGCGAAATAGGGACAATGTTCCCGCCGGCCCGGGACCCTGCCACGCCTGCCGGTTCCAGTTTCAGGGTTTCACCGCGGCGAAGCGGATGGGCCGCCTGCCCGTTGACACTCAGGAAGTTACCACCGCCGGCCTGTGAAGGACGAGCTTGGTAGTCCGCTCCGCGTAAGCGTCCGGGGCATCATCAAAAGACACGAGGCTGCTGGTGACGCTTTCGGCGGGAAAGTGGTTGGCGTTGATCCAGTCCAGGAGCTCGGGAAGCATTGCGCGGGGGTGGGAGACGCCCAGATGCAGCGTGATGTCGTTGGCGTACATGTGCATCAGGGGAATTCCGGTGTTGGTGCCCACGTAGTAGCCCACGGCTGTGCAGACTCCACCGGGGGACGTTGCGCGAATAGCCCGGCGCATGCCCGCAGTCCTGCTGGATGCCTCCGCAACGATGTCGTAACCCTGCGGGTTGGGCACAGCCCCGCTCTGCGTCAGGCGGTGCGGGTTGGCCCCCAGGATGCCGGCCTTCTCAAGCCGTGCATCGCTGGTGTCCAGGTAGTCCACGGCCGCAGCTCCGTGCGCCGCAGCCAGGCCCGCTGCGTAGAGCCCAATGGATTTGGCCCCACCCCCAAGTACCAGCACAGTTGCTCCGGGCCGCTGCTGCAGGTAGGGCACCACCGTCCGCCAGGCGTCCGAGAGGTTGTCGCTCGCTGCGGCGACACGCAGTGGATCCAGGCCCGCGGGAAGCGGAACGAGCATGTGGTCCGCGAACGGGACCCGCAGCAAATCCGAGACCATTCCTCCGTAGGAACCGCTCGCTGGCCCGAAACCGTAAGCAGCAAGGGTCCGTCCGTTCCGCGTCGTGGTGCATTTGGAAGTCAGTCCCCGCCGGCACAGGGGGCAGGTTCCGCACGATACCGACCACGGCACCACCACCTGGTCCCCCACCTTGCGTGCCGTCACGTCCCGCCCGACGGCGACGATCTCCGCGATGGCTTCGTGGCCGATGGCGAAAGGGCCTTTGAAGGGGATCCGGCCGCAGATGTTGCCCACGGAGGGATCAATGAGGCCGGTTTTCAAGCCCACCTGCATTGCCCGCGAGACGCGGTGATGAAGCGGAAGGGTGTCACCGTCGCAACGGCTCACCACAATGGGGCGCACGATGGCGTCGTCGTCGGACACCAGAACAGGGTCCTCACGTTCCATCCACTTCAGGTTGCCGGTGGACAGAAAGTTCAACTCGCGCATGGCGGTCCGATCGTTGGAAGTAAGCGCGGAAATTTAGGTTTGGCTGGTGGTGCTGGACGTGAGGGTGGCGGGTGGGTCAGATCTCGCCGTGACGGAGAGCATTCCCGGCGAGCCGCTCCACCGCGTGGGCTACAAGGTCGAGGGCGCGGGCCGAGCCTTCGGCACGACAGATTGCCACGCTTCCCTCCACGGAAGTAACGATCAGCAGCGCGAGTGACTGTGCAGCGTCGGCGGGAGCTCCGTGCTCACGAAGACTTCTGCTCAGCAGCCCGCACCAGTGCGAGAACGCGTCCCGCGCCGCCGTCACAGCCTCGGCAGCCTCCCCGGCGCGGGATTCAGTAACGGCAACGGACAGGACCGGACATCCGGCTTCGAAGTCGCTGTCGATGAGGATCTGGCGCCACACAGCGAGGAATTCGCGTACACCTTCCACCGGCCCCTGCTCCAGCGAACGGCTCAACCGCGACCTCACCTGATCGTCGGTGAACCGTACGGCCTCGAGGGCGAGTTGGCGCTTTCCGCCGGGGAAGTAGTGGTAAGTAGAGCCAAGTGGCGTGCCCGAATGACGGGCCAAATCACGCATGCTGGCAGCCGGCAGCCCCCGCCTGCTCATCAAATCCGCCGCCCCTGCGACCATTTTGGTCCGCAAATCAGCGCTCATGCCATCCTCCTGTGGTGTCCCCTGGTTGATCGAAGCAACCCTACCCTACGGTTATAACACTCGTCATATAACAGGGCACAGGCACCGGTTTAAATTGCGGACGGCCAGGAGGCGCCGGGTCAGGCGGTAAGGTCCCGCTGCCTGATCAGATAGGCAGCGAGCCCGGCGCCTGCCACGGCAATGACTGTCATGGCTAATGCCCCGCCAGGATCGAACGGCTCCACGGGCATGGCCGAGGAGTGGCGGAACGGACTCAGGTCCTGAAGCCATACCGGGAGCCCAAGAAGATCCCCGAACTCGCCCAGCAGCAAGCCGGCGGCGAGGAATCCCCAACCCAGCGGAATAGCCAGGCGCGGCGTGGCCGCGAACGCCACAGCGGTCAAAGCCAGGAAGACAGCCGCGGCCGGGACGTGGGCCAGGGCCGCCGGCAACAATTCTGCAGCCGGTCCGTTTCCTGCGCCGGACAGTCCCACGGCGACGGCGGCTGCAGCACCTGCCGTTGATGTCACGGCCAGCACGGAACCAACTGCCATGACCAGGTTCGCGTTCAGCCACCGGTCCCGCGACACCGGTACGGCGAGGAGCAGTTCGGCCCTGCCCTCCACCTCTTCGGCACGCAGCCGAAGGACCGTCTGGATGCCCGCGGCCGCAGCCAGGACGCCGGCGATGCCGAGCATGGCCGTGATGAACAAATCGAGCATCGCAGCCCGGGCACCGGGCAGGAGCCGGCCGATCAGGTCCTGCAGTGACGCGTTGCCGGCCACAGCCTCACTGGCCAAGGGCCCGAGTCCGCCCGCCACGGCCCCTATGGCCGCGGCTCCGACGCACCAACCGATCAAGGTTGCACGCTGGAGCCGGAAGGCCAGTCCCAGGAACGACGTGCCGCCCACGCCGGCCCGGGCCCTGCCAACGCGCTGGGGCAGCAGGCTGGCGCCGAGGTCCCGCCGGTTCCGGACCAGCAGCACGACGGCGGCCAGAATCGCTGCCGCTGCCACCGGAACCAGCAGCGGCATCGGGTCAGCTGCAACAAAGGGCCGGGACCGCTGGCCCCAGCCGATCGGCGAGAGCAGCGACGGCCAGGCGGGGGTGACATGCAGAAGGTCCGCAGCGGGAGTGCCCAAGGCGTCCCCGACACCCCGAAGGAGATAGGCCGCACCGACCAGGCCGGCTGCCGCGCCGTTCGCCGCACGTCCCGACGGGAGCATCTGTGCGGCAGCAGCAGCGACGGCGACAAAGAACACGCCAACGGCACCCACCGCCGCGCCTGCCACCACAGCCCCCGGAACGGGCAATCCCGCGGCGAGGAAGGCGGCGGCAACCGACAGTGCGACGGCGGTGTTCGCGGCGAGGCCCAAAAGCAGGGTCGCCAGCAGCGGTGCGGAACGGGAAAGCGGCGCGGCTCCGACGAGCTCCGCGCGTCCAAGTTCCTCATCCGTCCGGGTATGGCGGGTGACGAGGAAGGTACTCATGAGCCCGGCCAGGACCGCAGTGAAGGCGTATCCGCCGAAGAATGCGACGGCTCCGGTGCCTGTCCCGTCCGGCAGGCCCCGGAGGAAAAGAAACGCCGGGTTCACCGCGGATACTGCGATGATGGCCGCCCGGTCCCTCTCGGCACCGAACTGCCCGGCCACCGCGGCTGCTGTGGCGAAGGAAAGCACGCCAATCGCCAGGATCCAGACCGGCAGGAGCCAGCGGTCGTTCCGCGCCTGGAACAGGGCCAGCGGCAGGACGCCGCGCATCAGATTCTCCCGTTCCGGTCGCTGTAGTGGCGCAGGAACAGCTCTTCCAACGACGGCGGAGCGGCCGTAACGGTGGTGACTCCGGCGGCGGCGATCCCTTCAAGGACGGAACCAAGTTCCGAGGCATCAGCGTCAAACTCGGTGCCGGTGCCGTCGCTGCGCACATCGTGCACTCCCGGCAGCGTGGCCAATGCCACCGGTTCCGCAACGGTGGTGATCCGGAAACGGGTCCGGGTCAGGTGTCTCAGTTCGGCCAGGGTTCCTGTTTCAACGGCAACTCCCGTGCGGATGATCGTGATCCTGTCGCAGAGCTGTTCGACCTCGCTGAGGACGTGGCTGGAGAGCAGGACGGTCGCTCCCTCGCCGGCGACACGTCTGATCTGACGGCGGAAAACGGAGTCCATGACCGGGTCCAGCCCTGCGCTGGGTTCATCCAGGAGATACAGCCGCGCGGGGCGGGCGAAGGCGGCGATGAGGGCCGCCTTCTGGCGGTTCCCCTTCGAATACGTCCGGGACTTCCGCCGGGGATCGAACTCAAACTCCTCGATAAGTTCCCGCAGCAGCCGTTCCTGGGCGCCGCCGCGCAGGCCGGTCAGCAGGTCGAAGACCTCGCCGCCGGAGAGGTTCGGCCAGAGACTCACGTCCCCCGGCACGTAAGCGATATCGCGGTGTGCCTTGGCGGGATCAGCCCAGGGATCCAGGCCGAAGACGCTGGCGCTTCCTGCAGTGGGACGGATCAGGCCCAGGAGTATCCGCAGGGTGGTCGATTTGCCGGCGCCGTTGGGTCCCAGGAAGCCGTGGACCTCTGCGGGTTCGACGGCCAGATCGAGGCCGCCCAGCGCAGTGGTGCGGCCAAATTTCTTTACCAGCCCGGTGGTTTCGATGACGGGAGACGACTGAGAGCGCATGGCGGGTCCGTTCCTAGCATGAACACCCGAGGCGGCCGCCAAGGGTGATCCGCACACTCATCCGTGCGGGCCGACCAGGCTTCCCGGCTCTCCGAACCACAGCATACAATCACCGCTCCCGCCCCGGAAGATGGGAGCCGGGAGAACGGCACCGGTGCCGCCCTGGCCTATCCAACCAGGTTCTCCAGGACGTCCACCGCTGCAGCCAGGCCGTCCTCGGACTGAATACATTCTCCGACTCGGCGGGCATTGTCGCGGTAAGCCCCTGATTCAGCGAGAGCCCTGGCCAGCCGGTCCCGGGTAAGCCTCCTGTACGGTATCGGTTTTGGCGCCAGGGCCTGCCGGTGCAGCAGGTTTCCCCAGAACCCTTGGTCAGCGATGAACGGAACCACAACGGAGGGAATTCCAGCCCGCGCCACCGCATGGACAGTGCCCGCTCCGCCATGATGAATGACCGCTTTTGCCATGGGAAAGACATGCCCGTGATCAACCGATTCCCTCACCAGCACGCCTCGGCCGCAGGCTGCTCCCGATACATCCAGGCCGCCCCAGCCGGTGATGATGAGCACGTTCACCCCATAGCGGCGTGCGGCGTCGATGATTATTTGGCCCCTCTTCGTGGCCTCCCCTGCCTTCATGGAGCCAAACCCGGCACAGATGAATTCTCCGCCGTCCATGAAATCATCCAGCTCACTGTCCCCGCCCGGACCGGCATGCGCCGGGGGCCAGGAACCGGTGAGATGGACATCGGCCGGCCAATCACGGGGCCTAACCAGAAGCTGGGGGCTGATCGGCATCAAGGACGCGCGGGGCCGGGCAGAGCTCCGGTGGCCGGGCGGCAGCGAACGGCAAGCAGCCGCAATCTCATGGCCAAACAGACGGCAAGCAAGTGCCACCGCCCCGTACGTGGCCCGGTTGAAAGGACCCAGGCTTGCCGCGCTGACAACGGGCGAAGCAAATTCACGCGTCGGACTGAGCGAGGGAACCGACTCCACCACAACGGTAGGAATATTTAGCGCGTGCGCGGCCATGGGTGCCGTCAAGACTGTCGGATGGTAGACAACCACGTCGGGGGCATAGGCCACGATGTGCTCAACTGCGGTGGCGAGCATTCGGCCCACCGCCGGACGGATTACTTGCCGGAACGCGGCGGCTGTTGCCCAAGGGGAAACGCCCCCACCAGCGACGAGCGCTGCGAAGTCCACATGGAGACTGACGGTATCGATTCCCCCGAGGTCCGCTCCGGCGTTATCCGGAACGGAGAGTCGGACTTCATGCCCGTTGGCATGGGCTCGGTGCGCCAACGCCACGAAGGGCTCGACGTCTCCACGGGTACCAGCGGTCAGCATCAGGATCTTCACAACGCACCCCCTTCAACCGGCCGAAGCAACCCGCGCATGACCAACTTACCCGGATCGCCCTCACCCGGTCCTCGGATTTCCGCGCCCCTTTCCCAGATCTCTGGCTCCCGGCCCTGACCTGTCCAGCGCGAGGCGGCTATGATCTTCTGCACGCAACGGCGCTGCTTCCGCTGGAGGGAACATGGACCGAACACGGGGACCATCATGGACCGCTCGGCCCTGACTGCCCGTCCTGGGAACAGGTTGCCGGAACAGCTCCCCGTTGCGGGCCAACTGGCACTGGGGTTGGAACGGATGCGTGACACGTTGCTTTATGTCCCCAGGGCCCTCCAGCCTGGACAGCGGGCCCCGCTCATCCTTTTTCTGCACGGCGCCGGAGGCCAAGCTGCGGGCGCATTATCGCTGCTGCTGCCATTCGCGGATACCTACGGGCTTCTTGTGGCAGCCCCCTCCTCCCGCGACTCAACATGGGATGGCATCCGGGGAGGATACGGGCCGGACGTCGATCTAATAAACCGCGCCTTGGAGCGTGTGTTCGAACTGGTCCCCGTGGATCCTCAGCGTGTCGCAGGCGGTGGCTTTTCCGATGGCGCCTCCTACGCCCTGGGCCTTGGCCTGGCCAACGGAAACCTTTTCTCCAAGATCATCGCCTTTTCTCCCGGATTTGTTCCACGTGGGCCGCGCGTGGGTAAGCCAGGCATTTTCGTTTCCCATGGCGACGCTGATGCGGTCCTCCCAATCGACCGGACAAGCCGGCGGCTCGTCCCGGCTTTGCAAAAGGAAGGTTTCGACGTCCGCTACCGGGAGTTTAGGGGTCCGCACACAGTACCCGCGCACCTTGCCCAAGAAGCCATCGAATGGCTCACCTGGGGTTAACCTCGAGGCCAACTTCACGCACGCCTTTCGCCACCTCGCCTCCCTACTGTGAACGGGTCGGCGGCTCAGCGCCGGCCACCGATTTCCGGGAGGAACCCTCACCATGCGCACAGTCCTGACCGCAGCGGCCGCCGTCGCGCTTTTCACCGCAGCCATCACCTCGACGGCGGGTGCCGCCGTCGCTGCCCCGACCGCCGACGCCGGAACACGGTCGTCGGACGCTGCCGGCACCGCCCCGGCGGGGACAACTGCCGTCAACACGAACGAGCGCAACGGCTCCTTTGACCTGCAGTCGCACCGCGGCGGCCGCGGCGAGTGGACCGAGGAATCCCTGGCCGCGTTCGCGAACTCGCTGAAGCTGGGCGTGAGCACCCTCGAGCTGGACACGCACCTGACCGAGGACGGCAAGGTGATCGTCTGGCACGACGACACAATCCAGGCCAACAAGTGCATCGACACCGCCCAGGCCACGCCCAACGACCCCGAATTCCCGTACGTCGGGGACCGGGTGGCGGAGCTGTCGCTGGCCCAGATCCAGACCCTCAACTGCGGCTACAGCCAGCTGGCCGGCTACCCCGAGCAGCAAGTCTTTGAGGGCAACCGCATCACCGAGCTCAAGGATGTGTTCCAGCTGGTGCACGACGCCGGCGCCCAGAAGGTCCGCTTCAACGTGGAGACCAAGGTGGAGGACGGCCTGGCGGGCGGCGAAGGCTCCGTGGCGCTCACCAAGGCCGTGGTCACCGAAATCTACCTGGCAGGAATGTCCGGCCGCACCACCGTGCAGTCGTTTGACTGGTCCACGCTGAACCTGACCAAAAAGATCGCCCCGCAGCTGCCCGTCGTAGCCCTCTCCAGCGGCGATGCCTGGCTGCAGGTGGGCCAGCCGGGCGCCGCCCCCGAACTCGGCGGCATCGACATCGATGACTACGACGGCTCCCTCACCAAGGCCGCAAAGGCCCAGGGCTACGACGTCATCTCCCCCGCTTTCGCGTCCGTCACGCCGGAGATGATCGCCGAAGCCCACAAGCTCGGCCTTACCGTCGTCCCCTGGACCGTGAACACCACCGCGAACATGGCCCGCCTGATGGACCTCGGTGTGGACGGCATCATCACCGACTACCCCACGCGCCTGCGCACCCTCATGGACGAGCGCGGCCTGAAGCTGCCCAAGGCCTACGCGGTGGCGGGCTAAGGCTTCAGTTGGGACGCACGACGGCGGGCCTTCCCCTTTTGGGGACAACCCGCCGTTTCGCTGACTCGCGGGCAGCAACGGCCAGCTTCTGGAATCCGGCGGTCAACCGGCGGTCCTTCCGGGCACGAAAGGTCCAAAATGGGTTTAGGGGACGTGCCCGAAAAGCAATACCAAGGGAGGGTTTAGCCATGGCGGGACACTTTGAAATCACCGATGCCCCGAACGGCGGCTTCCGCGTCAAGCTTATGGATGGGACAGGACGCTTGGTGGCAACCTCGGTGAAATACCCCACCAAAGACGCTGCTGTCGTAGGGATTTCCTGGACTAGGGAGATCGCCGGGACCGGCCTTATCCGCGACATGAGCCACGGGGGCCATGGGGACCTCATCATCCCCAAGTCCAGGGCCGCCCACGCTACCGCGAGGCTTCACTCCCATACACGATTCCCGGCCGCCTCGGTTCGAGGGCTCCGGTCCCTCTGACTGACCCTGCAGATAACGCTTCGTCCAACAGGAGGACATGACGTCAGGCTGACCTCGCACTAGGGTAGATTCCACGGCTGAAGACATCCGGCCATTGGAACGCCCCTACGGAGCTGCCACCATGACCGAAGCCGACGCCGCCCTCCACCGCATTGCCGCCGACAACCTCGGGATCCCCCTCCTCCGGGACGGCCAGCTCGCAGGAATGCGGGCCCTCGCGGCCGGGCGGGACGTCCTCGCCGTAATGCCCACCGGCTACGGCAAGTCGGCCATCTACCAGGTCGCGGCCCTGTACCTGCACCAAAACCAGGGCGGGACCAGCAGCGCAAGGCGCGGTCCCGCCGTCGTCGTCTCCCCCTTGATTGCCCTGCAGGAGGACCAGCTGGACGGCCTGCTGGAGGACCTGGGCGGGACGGCCGCCGTTGCCATCAACTCCGGCCGGAAGGACTCCGAGGTGGCGGACGCCTGGGAGGCCGCCGAGCGCGGCGAGGTCACGTTCCTCTTCCTCGCACCCGAGCAGCTGGCCAAAACAGAGACCGTGGAGCGGCTCGCCGCGCTGGACGTGTCGCTGTTCGTGGTGGACGAGGCCCACTGCGTCTCCTCCTGGGGCCACGACTTCCGCCCCGACTACCTCCGCCTGGGCGAGGTCCGGGCCCAGCTCGGCAAGCCGCCCGTGGCCGCCCTCACCGCGACTGCGTCTCCCCCGGTGCGCGACGAGATCCAGCAGCGACTGAAAATGGAGGACCCGATGGTGCTGGTCCACGGATTCGACCGCGGCAACATCCAGCTCGACGTGCTGCGCCACCTCGAGGACAAGGACAAACACCGCGCCGTAGTGGAGCAGGTGGCCGAGCTCAAGGGTCCGGGCCTCCTCTACGCCGCCACCCGCAAGGACACCGAAACCTACGCGGCGGAGCTAACCGAACGCGGCCTGCGCGCCGAGGCGTACCACGCCGGCCGGAAACAGAGCGAGCGGGACCACGTCCACGAACAGTTCCTCGACGACGAGCTCGACGTGGTCGTGGCCACCACCGCTTTCGGCATGGGCATCGACAAGCCCAACGTCCGCTTCGTCATCCACGCCGACATTCCCGAGTCCCTGGACGCCTACTACCAGGAGATCGGCCGCTCCGGCCGGGACGGTGAACCTGCCGCCGCCGTCCTGCACTACCGGCCCGAGGATCTGGGCCTGCGCAAGTTCTTTGGCACGCACACCCCGGACGAGGAATCGCTGCTGGCGGTGCTGACAGCCCTGTGCGCCGCCAGCGGCCCGGTTGCCAAAAAGGTCCTCGCCGAACAGACCGGTTTTTCGCCGCGGAAGCTCACCGGCCTGCTGAATGAACTGGAGGAGACCCGGTATGTAAAGGCCGGCAAGCGCGGCGTCCGGCTCGAAGCGGGCGCCAAGCTGCCCAGGGTGGTGGAACGCGCCGTCGAACTCGCCGAAGCGCGCCAGCGCGTGGACCGCTCGCGGATCGAAATGATGCGCGGCTACGCCGAGACGGACGGCTGCCGGCGCCAGTTCCTGCTGGGTTACTTCGGCGAGGACCTGCCCGAGCCCTGCGGCAACTGCGACAACTGCGCCGACGGCTCGGCCTACGAGGAGGATTACGACGACGGCGCCGCGGCCGCCGCGGGCGGGGAACCGTTCCCGCTCCAGGCCGCCGTGGTGCACAAGGAGTGGGGGCCGGGCCTGGTGATGCGGCACGAAGAGGACGTGATCACGGTGCTCTTCGAGCAGGAAGGCTACAAAACGCTCTCCCGCCAGGCCGTGACCGAGGGGAAGCTGCTGATGCTGGCGAAGTAACGCAATCGCTCCCGTTCACACAGTTCGTTGGAACTTCGTCAACGCCCCGCCCCGAACGAGACGTCGCCTAAGCGGCAGCTGCCGTTCAATACGTCTTTCGCGAGGTCCGACATTCCGAGGACGGTTGCGTTGGTGCCCGGGGACGCCGGCCACGGCGACGGCGGGTATGCCACTGCCAGGGCAAGCCGCCGCCTGCCGTCGGCACTGGCCATGGCGACGGTTCCGTATCCGGGCACGTCGCCGACATAGCCGTTGTAGAAGCCGTTCGTGCAGGCGTCGTTCCACTGATAGAGGCCCAGCCCGTATTCGGTGTAGACGGGTGGCTGCATTTCCGCCACCAGCTCGCGACCCAGCAGTCGACCGTCCAACAGCGCGTCGAAGAACGTGTTGAGGTCCGCCACGGTGGACACGAGGCCGGTGGCGGCGGACCCGCTGTGAAGGGCGGCAAAGGTGGCGTCGACGGATTCACCGTCGGCCAGGGTGTAGCCGTGGACCATGCCCTCAGGTGCCGGTCCATCGTCCGCCAGCCGGGTGTCAGCCAGGCCCAAAGGCTGGATGATATCAGCCCGGAGGACTTCGGCGAGCGGCAGCCCGCGGAGGCGTTCGACCATGAGTCCGAGGGCGATGTAGTTCGAATGTGAGTAGCTGAAGCCTTGGGCGCGGGGCCGTTGCCACGGGACGGTTGCCGCCAGCGCGAGTTTCTGTTCAGGGCTCAGCCGGGTAGCCAGGGCCTGCCGCGGAGGAACGGAATCCAGCAGGGGGCCGTAGTAATCGGGCATGCCGGAGGTGTGGCCGAGGAGCCTGCGCACGGTGTTGGGCTCGGGCTGGTGGAGCAGGCTCTCAAGCTCCGGCAGGTAGGTGCTGGCCGGTTCGTCAAGCGAAAGCCTGCCTTCCTCCGCCAGTTTCAGCACGGAGACGGCCACCAGGGTCTGCGTGATATCGCCAACGCGGACGGGGTCGGTGACCTGCGCGGCTTCGCCCGCGGAGTTCCGGACACCGGCGGCATGGGTCCATACCTCCGCGCCGACGTGCAGTTCGAGGAGGACCGCGGGGGCACCGGCGTCGATGAGCTCCCGGCTGTATTGCTCAAGCTCCGCCTTCAGCTCGGGGGTGGGGATCGACGGCGGTTGAACCGCTGTGGATGGGGCGCTCGCCGGCGGTGGCGCGGTTCCACTTGGGGGCGGCGGCGGCGGTAGGGGCGCCGACGTCGGCGCTGCCGGCTCTGCGAGGTCGGGGCCGGGTTCGTAGGTGCATCCGCCCAGCACCACGGAGGATGCCACCACCGCGGCCAAGGCCGCAGCCCGGATCCACGATCTACCATCGCGAGCCGCAGCCATCGGACGACCTTCTACCTGCCGGTTCACAGCGCGCCTGGAAGCAGAGCTGTCCCGACACTTTTATGCTCCCATGGGCGCATTGGGAGTCAATGCCCAGTCCCTCCAAGGCGAGGTGTCCCCACCGGCGGAGAGTGCGCCGGTCGAGCCCCGGCCACAAGCGGGCGGTTCCGGCGAATCCCGCGGCGGCTTCGTCACCGCGTGGCTTCCGTGAGCCGGGGCCGCAGTCCTAAAGTGGGCGGTGTGACGACCCCGGGAGGAAACGTGACCCACACTCTTGAAGCTGTGCTGCACGACGGCACCGCCATTCCCGTCTCGGTCCACGGGAGCGGCCGTTCCGTGCTTCTTCCCGTCCGGGCCGAGCCGTATCCGCCGCCGGATGCCGAGACGATGCGGAAGTGGGGCGCAGACCCCGACCTGGGTCCGAGCCTGATCGCCGGGCTTGCCCGCGGCTATCGGATTATCGCCGCAGATTACGAAGGCCACCGGATGGCACACCCCGCGCCGGACACCCTGACCCCGGCCAACGTTGCGGCCGACCTGCTGGCCATCGCGAACGTGGCGGAGGCCGACAGCTTTGCCTATTACGGATACTCGTGGCTGGCGCTCGCCGGCCTGCAGCTCGCCATCCGAACTGACCGGCTCTGGGCGCTGGCGATGGGCGGCTATCCGCCGCTCGACGGCCCCTACCAAAGCATGCTTTACGTCACGCGCTCGGCACACAGAATGTCCGCTGAAGCGGCCGCCCAAAGCCAGGTGCCCGACGTCGGGCATTCCGACGACGGCGACACCACAACGACTGGCGCTGCCGCCCTTGACCTTGCCGACATCGAGCCGGGCGACTGGGACGCCGTACCGGTCCAGACCTCCGAGGCCCAGACCCGGCAGTTCGTCACCCTCTACGAAGCCCTTCAGGACTTTGACGACTCCAAAGCGGCGCTGCCCCCGGGCCTTCCGCATCTGGCCTTCGCCGGCGCGGCGGACCGGATCGATTACGGCGCCGCCTGGGGCAACGTGCTGGTAAGCATCGGTGAACCCCTCGCCGCCCACCAACAGGAACTCACTGCCGCAGGATGGGAAGTGCTCGTCCTTCCCGGCTTGGATCACATCGGCGCAGTGAACAGCAATGTTGTTCTGCCGCTCCTTCAGGACTGGCTTCGGGGCGTGCCGTCGTAGCCCAAAACAGCCCTCTTTCCACCGCCCTCCGGCGCGTCGTTGCCCTGAGCCACGAAACATTCCGACGTGTAGCCGAGCACACCTTCAAAACGCCCCAAAACAGGCCCGGGATCAGGTAAATTTAAGGACGGAATTGCTGGCCGATCCGAGCCCCCGTTCCGCCCCTCCCCCTTGAATGGATCCCCTTCGCATGCCCTCCGCATTTTCCGTGCCCGGAAGCCGGCGTTTGCCTCTTCCTGCCCTCCTCGTCCTTGCCACCATCGCCTTCACCGCCATCACCACGGAACTGCTCCCGTCGGGCCTGCTGCCGCAGATCAGCACCGGCCTGGGCGTATCAGAACCCGTGGCGGGCTACCTCGCCGCGGCCTATGCCGCCGTCATCGTGGTCACTGTGGTGCCCGCCGCGAGGCTGCTCGCCCGCATTCCCAAAAAACCGCTGCTCGTGGCTCTCGTCTTCACCTTCGCGCTGAGCAACGCGCTCGTCGGCCTCGCCCCCGACTTCACCGCGGCCATGGCCGCCCGGCTGGTCGGCGGACTGGCCCACGGACTGCTCTGGACCACCATGGCGCCGTTCGTGTCAAGGATCGTTCCGGCGGACAAGATGGGCAAGGCACTGGCGATCGTCTTCAGCGGCAACAGCCTGGGCCTGGCCATCGGCGCACCGGTGGGAACGGCGCTGGGCAGCGTGCTCGGCTGGCGGGCCGGCTTCCTGTTCCTCGCCGGCTTCGGTGTGCTCCTGACCGCCCTCGCAGTCTGGCTGCTTCCGGCTGCCCAGCTGACTGCCAGCACTGCCCGGCCGTCCCTGCGCAAGGCCATCGCCCAACCCGGCGTGAAGGCGGTCGCCACGGCCTGGCCGCTGCTGGTCCTGGCGCACTTCGCCCTCTTCACCTACATCGCCCCGTTCCTCCGAGAAGCCGCCCTGCCCGACTACGCCACCGGCCTCTCCCTCACCGTGCTCGGCATCTCCGGCCTGTTCGGGATCTGGATCGCCGGCCTCACCGTGGACTCCCACCCGCGCCGCTCGCTCATCATTACGACGGCGGCAATCGCCGTCTCGATGTTCCTGCTCCCCTTCGCGGGCGGGAACCTTTCGGGCGCCATGGTGCTGATGGCGGTCTGGGGCGCCGGCCTCGGCGCGATCGGGATCTACAACCAGACCGCCATCCTCCGGGCCGGCGGCGAGTACAAGGACGCCGCGAACGGCCTCACCGTGCTGACCATTCAGCTCGGCATCACCGTCGGTGCCCTCTATGGTTCGGCCGCGCTGGTGCTGGCCGGTCCGCTGCTGGTCCCGGTTGCGGCCGCCCTTCCGGTTGTCGCCGCGCTGGTGATCACCTTGGCAGGCAAGAAGCACGCCTACCCGAAGGGACCGCGGGAAATGGTCTGGAAGACTCCCCGGCCCGTGGAGACTTCCTGGCCCGCAGAAACTCCCCGGCCCGTGCAGATCTCCCGGCCCGCAGGGTCCGTGCGGGATGTCCGGGACGTCTGCCACGAGCGCGAGGTGCGGAACGGGCGGCAGGTGAAAGCCGACGTCGTCCGTTAACTTCGTTCCCGGGCTCCCTGCCTACTGGCCGGGGGCCCGGTAGGACGGCGTCTGTTTCGCCGCCTGGTCGATGTCTTCCGGCGTCATGAGCGGCTTCAGGCGCAGATTCACGGCGCCCGTCGAATTGATCGTCAGCGAAAGTGCCGCGGCGTTGGCCTGATCCGGGATATCAAGGACGCCTAGGACGTCGGTGTCCCCGAAAGCGAAGTAGAAGCTCTCCAGCGATCCTCCAACGGATTTGAGGGCGTCCACCACCGCGTCACGCCGCTTGGAGCCGCCTTCCCGCATCAGCCCCTTGATTCCTTCACCCACGTAGTTCGCTTCAAACAGATACTTGGTCATGGTCTTTCCTGTTCTGTGGTGTCCAACGGCTCTGTGGTGTCCAACGGCGCGTTTTCCGCGCCCAAGGTGCCTCCCGCCGTCGGCTAGGAGCGGCGGCGGGAGGAGCATCGTATACGAATGCCCGTCAGGCTGGCCCGTATTAGGCAGGGATGGCACCGAGCTGCTGCATGAGGGCCAAGTTGTCCGTGGTTCCCCAGTGCTCCGCGACCTTGCCGTCCTCGACGCGAATAATGTCAGTGGTGCCGAATTCGACACTCTTGCCCGTTGCCGGCATGCCGGCCATTTCCCCACGATGAGTGCCCGAGAGAATTACGTGACTAGCCTCAAGGTTTCCGTCGGTCAGCCACGCTTCGATCGACTTGACCCTAATATCCGGGAACGCCGTCCGGATCGCGTCCACGAAATACCGAACGCCGTCCTTGCCGGGCGGCTGTCCCGGAAGAGCCTCTTCGTGATCGAGGTAGTCATCCGTCGACAGCTCGTCAATGAGGGACAGATTTCCGCCCTCGATGATCTCTTTGTAAAACCGCGTGATCAGTCCCGTCCCGTCAGCCATTTTCGACTCCTTTGTTGTGTGAAACCGGTCAGAATCCCAGGGTGTAGGGTCGTCCGCATATCGTGCGGACAGCCTGTTACATGCCCATTCCGTCCATCGCCGCCGGGGTCACGGCCACCACGAGCGCAATCACGCCCAGTGCCGCGGCAACGGATCGGTTAGCGAGCCGCTTCCACGGCAGCATCTTCTCCGCTGCGATGAAGGCCCCAATCAGCGCCATCCAGCCGAGGCTCATCACCCCCAGCGCGAACAGCGCCGTCATCAACGCCCAGCAGCAGGCGACGCACCAGGCGCCGTGCTCCACTCCCATGAGCAGCGCGCCCCGGTAGCCGGGACGCATCCGGTGCAGGAGGAAGTCCAACGGCGTCCGGCACTTCATCAAGCTGACGCTCTTGGCCGGCGTCAGCTGATATACGGCCGCCAGCAGGATGACGCCGACAGCCAGGTAGCGGCCGCCCTGATCCGAGCCGAAGAACGCCGAAGCAAGCGCGACTACCATGTACAGCGAATAGGCCACCAGCCCGAAGGCCGTCCAGGCGAGCAGGTAACCGGCCACGAACACGGCCGTGGATCCCGTCGGCGCATACCGTCCGGCGCTCCGGCGGTGATGCTGGATCCGGTCATAGGCCACCACCATCGGCGCCACGGAGGGGAACATCATGGCCGCAAGCATCACCACCCACGTGACGACGAAGAATCCCAGCGGCCCGGGATCGCTCCACCTACCCATGTCCATTCCGGCCAGCTGCGTGGACGTGAAGATCCAACTGGCCGCGGCAAGGACCAGGAGGACAGCCACGAGGGCCGCCTCCCGCGGATCAATCCGGGATGCCGCGGCAGGCGAACAAGCGGAACCCGCGGCGGCGCGCGCAACCAGGCGCGAGCCGCCTCTCCTCAACAACCTTCTGTGATACATCGGCCGGCCGCGCTTAGCCGCGGCCTTTCGGGGCGCCCTCGGCCATCTCACTTGCGAAGGTGAAGTCGGCTGTCTCGGCGTAGACGCCGTCGAAGTCCAGGCCAAAGAGGTCCGAGTGTCCCGGCGCCTTGCCGATCCGGAACTCCGGGGCGAAGCCGAACATCGCGTTCTTCTCAGTAGTGAAACCGCCGCCCGGCCCCATCAACGGCTCGAATGTGAATTCAGCGCGCCCGGCCACCGAACCCGACGGCCTGTCTCCGTCGGAGAACGTGACGCTCGCACGCTCGACTCCCAACCATTCTCCATACAATGCCGCAAAATCCGCGAACGGGCCGCCGGCCTCGCCATGAAGGATGCTTTCCAAGGCAGTGGTCTGCTCAGCCGATGCGCCGTCGTCGACAACCACTCCCACTTTCCAGCCGCCTGCGGTGAGGTTCGACGGGAACCAGTTGCAGAAGGCGAAGGCGATGCCCGACAGATCGGTATCATCGAGTCTTCCACTGGCGATGTTGAACACAGCCACGCCGCGGCACTCTCCGTTCGGTCCCGTGGGCGTAGCGTCCACCGGGCACGGACAAATCAACTGGCAATTGCAGTTGGCGACATACGTTCCGGAAATTTCCCAAGACATTAGGACTCCTTGCTGGCGCCATCGCCTAGCAGAAGCGGCCCAGACTCCAGCGCCGAAAAATTCTCAGGAACGGGGCGGAAAGCCCCGTTAGGCGAACAGTATTCCTGCCAAATGTGCATGTCAATATGCCGTGAATACAAGGAAACGGGCCGCCGAAGGGGCTCCTGTTGGACCCGCTCCGGACCTCTTATTTAGGTTCCCTTATTTCCGCTCCCGCCACAGCAGCGTCACTCCGAAGGCGACTGCACCGAGCACCAGCATGGCGATCACCGCCAGGCCCCAGTTGGCCTGGTTCACCCCGGTCCCATAGAAGATGCCGATCATCACCGTGGCCGTGATGGCGCCCAGGTAGCGGCACGTCTGGAAAATGCCCGCCGCCACCCCGCGCTCCTGCGGCTGCGTGGAGACGTACATGCCCTGGCTGGACGCGATGCTCACCACGCTCCACGGAATACCCATCAGGGCGGTGAGCGCCAGCACCAGCGGGACGGCGAAGGAGGATGTCAGCAGCAGCATGATCGACGCGGCAGCCACCAGGGACAGCACCCCCGCAATCAGCACCCGCCGCACACCGAAGCGTTCGATCGCGCGGACGGCGAACGGCGTCGCAATCACGGACATCGCCGCCAGCGGCAGCATCAGGAGACCCACGACGCCGGGATCGTAACCGCCCGCTTCCTGCAGCAGCTGCGGCAGTCCGAAGAACGCGAAATAGTAGATGCCGTTGAACACTGCGAAGCCAAGATAGACCAGCAGCAGCGGCCGGTTCCGTCCGAGCAGCCTCAGGTCCAGGAACGGCGGGCTGAACCGCAGCTCACGCCAGACGAAGAGCGCCGCCAGCACCGTGCCACCTGCCAGCAGCCACCACCGCGCCCCCCGCAGCACGTTCAGCAGGGCCATCATGAAGAGCGTCAGTGAGCCCACGAAGCCCAGGATGCCGGGGAGGTCGGAGTCGCGGAGCAGCTCCGCAGCCCGGCCCCGCTCTCGGTCCTCGTCTGCCGGGGCGAATTTCCGGACAATGAGGAGCGCGGCCAATGACAACGGCACGTTGACCAGGAACAGCGCCTCCCACCCGACGAAGCTCACCAGCAGCCCGCCCACCACAGGGCCGACGGCCGCCGCGGAGGTGTTGGCCATCTGGATCCGGCCGAGGGGCCGGGCCGATTTCTCCTTCGCAGACCGGGCAAGCGCTCCGACAATGACGACGGCGCTCGGGTACGCGGTTGCGGTGCCCAGCGCCATGAACGCCCGGGCAACGCAGAGCAGTGCGAAGTTCGGAGCGAACGGAGCCAGTGCGCAGGTCACGGCCACGAGTGCCATTCCAAGGGTGAACAGCCGCTGCGGACCGAAGCGGTCCGCCAGCCGGCCCATCAGGGGCTGGCCTGCCGCGGAAGTGAGGTAGAAGGCGGTGATCACCCAGGTGACCGTGGCGACGTCGAGCCCGAAGTCCGCTCGCAGCACCACCAGGGCCACCGCGATCATGGACGAGTTCAGCGGGTTCAGGGAAGTGCCCAGGCTGAGGGCGGCGACAGCGAGGGAGGTCCGGGGTTTGTTGCTCACGGAAACAGTCTTGCCCACCTCGCGCCGGAATCCGAACCTGGTTACGGCGTGCCGCAGGGGGCGGCGGGGGCGCCCACGCAGTCTAACTGCGCTGCCGGACCGCCATTACGTCCCGCCCTTTGCGACCGTGAAAAGGAACGTCGAATCCTCCTGGGCTTCCAGGCTGTGCAGCCCGTCCGGAACGATCAGCAGGTCACCCGGCTTGCCCTCCCACGAATCCTCGCCGGCGCGCAGGCGAACGTTACCCTGCAGGACGAAGACCGTGGCGTCGCCCGGGTTCAGGTGCTCGCTCAACTGCGTGCCGGCCTTGAGTGCCATAACGGTCTGGCGGAGCACTTTCTCGTGCCCTCCGTAGACGGTGTCGGCAGCACGCCCGTTGCTTGCTGCAAGCGCCGCGGCAAGCTGCTGCCGGGCCAGGGCCTCGATTGAAATCTTCTGCATGAGCCCACGGTACCCACGCAGCCCCGCACTTGATATAGCCCCATGGTCCCGGGCGGCAGGAGGACCCATAGCGGCGCAAGTTGCCGCGGGCTGCACCGGGGTGCCTGCCGCCTCTGGACAGGACGTCCCACTGTCACTAAATTCGAAGAAAGATCCTACATCCCTCGTGGACGTCACCTTTCTTCCGGCCCTGTGCACAGCCGGGAGGATGAGCCGCTCCAGCCAAGCGGCGGCACTGGATGCACGACGCGGAGAGAGCCGGTTATGGCCACTTATGAATATGCCTCCGGAAGCACGGCGGCCGCTGCGGCGCCTCAGGTTGTACCGAGGCGCAAGGGACGCATGGTGGTCAACTGGATCACGTCCACGGACCACAAGACCATCGGGTACATGTACCTGGTCGCGTCCTTCGTGTTCTTCTGCCTCGGGGGCGTTATGGCGCTGCTGATCCGTGCCGAACTGTTTGAGCCCGGCTTGCAGATCCTCCAGACCAAGGAGCAGTACAACCAGCTGTTCACCATGCACGGCACCGTCATGCTGCTGATGTTCGCAACGCCGCTGTTCGCCGGCTTCACCAACGTCATCATGCCGCTCCAGATTGGTGCACCCGACGTCGCGTTCCCGCGGCTGAACGCGCTGGCCTTCTGGTTCTTCCTCTTCGGCTCCACCATTGCCGTCTCCGGCTTCATCACCCCGCAGGGTGCCGCCTCGTTCGGCTGGTTCGCGTACGCCCCGCTGAACAACACGACATTCACCCCCGGCGTCGGCGGTGACCTCTGGGTCTTCGGCCTCGCGCTCTCCGGTTTCGGCACCATCCTGGGTGCGGTCAACTTCATCACCACCATCATCTGCATGCGCGCCCCGGGCATGACCATGTGGCGCATGCCGATCTTCACCTGGAACGCACTGGCCACGTCCATCCTGGTCATCATGGCCTTCCCGCCGCTGGCATCAGCGCTGTTCGCCCTCGGCGCGGACCGCAAGTTTGGTGCCCACATCTTCGACCCCGAGAACGGCGGTGCCGTCCTCTGGCAGCACCTGTTCTGGTTCTTCGGGCACCCCGAGGTGTACATCATCGCGCTGCCGTTCTTCGGCATCGTCACCGAGATATTCCCGGTCTTCAGCCGGAAGCCGATCTTCGGTTACAAGGGCCTCGTCTACGCAACCATCGCCATCGCGGCCCTGTCCGTGACCGTGTGGGCGCACCACATGTACGTGACCGGCTCGGTCCTGCTGCCGTTCTTCGCCTTCATGACGATGCTCATCGCCGTGCCTACCGGCGTAAAGTTCTTCAACTGGATCGGCACCATGTGGGGCGGCTCACTCACCTTCGAGACTCCCATGCTGTGGAGCATCGGCTTCCTGGCCACCTTCCTCTTCGGCGGCCTGACCGGCATCATCCTGTCCTCCCCGCCGCTGGACTTCCACGTCTCGGACTCCTATTTCGTGGTGGCCCACTTCCACTACGTGGTGTTCGGCACCGTCGTGTTCGCCATGTTCGCGGGCTTCTACTTCTGGTGGCCGAAGTGGACCGGCAAGATGCTCAACGAGCGGCTGGGCAAGATCCACTTCTGGATGCTGTTCCTCGGTTTCCACGGCACTTTCCTGATCCAGCACTGGCTGGGCGTCGAGGGTATGCCCCGCCGCTACGCGGACTATCTGGTGGAGGACAACTTCGCCTGGATGAACCAGTTCTCAACCATCGCCTCCTACCTTCTCGGGGCCTCGTTGATCCCGTTCTTCTGGAACGTGTACATCACCTGGCGCAGCAACGAAAGGGTGGAAGTGGATGACCCGTGGGGCTTCGGTGCTTCGCTGGAGTGGGCCACGTCCTGCCCGCCGCCGCGCCACAACTTCACCTCGCTCCCCCGGATCCGTTCCGAGCGCCCGGCACTGGATCTCCACCACCCGGAGCTCCGGGTCCGCGAACATGAGACGACCCATTCCCCCGCCGCAGACCTTCTGGGTGCCGCAGATATCGGGGAAAAGGATGTCCGGAGCCCCGATCCCGACGAATAGGAACTAGGCAGCAAGGCGCGCCTGGAGACCTGATGGGAAAACTTACCGTCCTCGCGCTGCGCATTATTCTCGGGGCGGGCCTTGCCGGCTCCTTGTTTGTGCAGGCGGTCATGGTGCCGCTGCTGGCCCGGGACCTGAACGAGGACATGGGACGAGCCTTTCGCTACGTGGACGTGGTGGCCGGCGCCGTCGCGGCTGCCTCCCTGCTGACCTTCGGGCTCGGCGTCGTCCTGGCGCCGGGTGAATCCGTCGCTCCCGGCATCGTCCTCCTAATCGGCGGAGCAGGCGTGCTGGTTGCGGGGTGGCCCTGGTCGTCGTTGTACTGCGCACGCTGCTGGCGCAGGCGGTGGCCCGCGACGCCGAAGCCAAGCACCTGCAGGGCGAACTGGACGAGGTGATCTGATGCCGATCGTCGTCGACATCGACGTGATGCTGGCCAGGCGCAAGATGCCCGTGGGGACGCTCGCAGAACGCGTCGGAATCACGCCCGCCAATTTGGCGGTGCTGAAGAACGGCCGGGCCAAGGCAGTGCGCTTCACCACCCTTGAGGCCCTGTGCGAAGTGCTGGACTGCCAACCCGGGGACCTGCTGCGCTGGGAGCCGGAGGAACGGGAGGAGCTCGAGTCTGCGGGGGCGGAGTCGGCGGGATAATGGAAGCATGACAGATCAGGACCGTGATCTTTGGGATGAGTTCGACAGGCTCAAGCCAGCAGGCCACGACCGCGTCGAGGGCTATCCGGGAGGGGAACCTCTCGGCTTTGGCTTCCGGACAGGTGTTCGCAGCGCCAGGGTGGCCCTTGGTTTCGCCGTGTACGCACTGGTCCTGGGGACGGTCCTTGTCGTTACCGGCTCCGTCGTCTTCATCAGCCAGGGCCACTGGCTGATGCTCGGGTTGATGGCGATGTTCGAGGGCGTCTTCGTTTACGCCTTCATCAGGCTGATGCGCCAGGCCCGCAACCGGCGGTCCGGCAGGTAGCTACATCAGCTGGCAGTCGGCGCTGACGATTTCGGCCGGGCCAGGGCCGCGCTGAGGAACTCGAGGTGGGCCGGTGTGGTGGCCGTAGTGCTGCCGGCGTACTCCGGGTGCTTGGTGAGGAACTTCTTGATGAACGGGCACACCGGCACGATGGCGAGGCCGGCCGCAGCCGTTTCGTCCAGCGCCACCGTGGCGAGCTTGCCCGCAAGCCCTTGGCCGCCGTATTCCTCGTTGATCACCGTGTGGTAGAAAATCCGCTGCGGCGAGTCGCCGTCGTCGTAGCCTTTGTAGGCGGCCTGGCCGATCACGTTGCCGGCCACCAATACTTCAAAGCGCTCGCGGTCCGGATTGTGGCGGATGGTCACTTCACTCAACAGGATCTCCTTGATAGCGGCTTCTGCTACAGCCTAACCTCAAGGCACCCGCACTCATTTCTGACTAAGGAGAGACCATGGCCGTCAACAACGACGAAGCACAGATCCTGGACCAGTGGAGCCACCGCCTGGCCCAGGCCCTGCAGCTTCTGGACCTGGACTTTGACCGCGAACTGATCCTTGACCTGGCCGGAGAGTCGGCACGGTCCGTGACCCACGCAGCAGCGCCCATCACCTCGCTTATGGTCGGGTACGCGGCGGGCCTCGCTGCCGGCTCCGGAACCGCCGCCGGAACCGCCGGCTCCAAGGAGGCATCAGCCGCAGCTATCGCCCAGGCCGCAGATGTGGCCTTCCGCCTCTGCGAGGATGGCCCCGAGGGCGGCCCAGCAGACAGTGGGTGGGCCGACACAGCCCAGTAACAGCTTCCCGGTAGGGTGATAAAACCGCACCGACAGGAAGGCAGACTGCATGCAGGTCCCCCTTTTCGTATGGATCCTCACCGTTACCGGCATTCTGGGCCTGCTGGCCTTCGACTTCTTATTCCACGTCCGCAAGGCGCACTCCCCCAAGCTCCGGGAGTCGGCCACCTGGTCCGCGATCTACGTGGGCCTGGCCCTTGCGTTCGGAATAGGTGTCCTGGTCTTCGGCGGCACCTCGATGGGCACGGAATACTTCGCCGGCTATGTCACCGAGAAGGCCCTGTCGGTGGACAACCTCTTCGTGTTCCTGATCATCATGTCCAGCTTCAGGGTGCCCCGCAAAGACCAGCAAAAAGTCCTGCTGTTCGGCATCGTCTTTTCCCTGGTCGCCCGCACCGGCTTCATTTTCCTCGGCGCGGCCCTGATCAACAGCTTCGCCTGGGTGTTCTATATCTTCGGCCTCATCCTGCTGATCACGGCCGGCAATCTGCTCCGGCCCGATTCGCACGACGAAGACTCCGAAGGCCTGGTGGTCCGGCTCGCGAAAAGGTTCCTGCCGGCTTCGGAACACTACGACGGCGACAAGCTCTTCACCGTGGAAAACGGCAAGCGGGTCCTGACGCCCATGCTCCTGGTCATGGTGGCCATCGGCGGAACGGACGTGCTGTTCGCCCTGGATTCCATCCCCGCCATCTTCGGCCTGACCCAGAACGTGTTCGTGGTCTTCACCGCCACGGCGTTCTCGCTCATGGGCCTGCGGCAGCTCTTCTTCCTCATTGACGAACTGCTGGACCGCCTCATCTACCTCTCGTACGGCCTCGCCACCATCCTCGGCTTCATCGGCGTGAAGCTGATCCTGCACGCGCTGCACGAGAACACCCTTCCGTTCATCAACGACGGCGAACACGTCAACGTGATGGAGATCAGCACCGGACTCTCGCTCAGCGTCATCCTCGGCGTCCTGGTCATTACCGTCATGGCCTCCGTCCTCAGCCCCAAGGGCAAGGCCAAGAACATGGTCTCCGGCGCGAAGCGGCACGCCAAGGAATACGTGGACCTGAACTACGAGACGGACATGGCCGAGCGCGAGGCGATCTTCAACAAGATGGTCCGCGAAGAGCAGGAACTCCGGAAGCTCCCGGAGAAATACAAGCAGCTCATCCGCGACCAGACCGAGTTCATGAACCTGATCAAGCAGGCCCACGCCGAACACGACGCCGCCCTGCACCGGGAGGGCCGCACATAGGGAGTCAGCCAGCGGACCTCGACCGGCGCCCTTCGCGGTCCTACGCTTGAAACATGCCCCGTTTGAGTGTCAACGGCATCGAGTTGTACTACGAAGAGCACGGCGAAGGCGTACCTGTCCTGGGCATACACGGTACGCCCAGCTCCGCCCTCCTATGGGAGAACGCTGCCGCCGAACTCGCCGCGATCTCCCGGTGCATCATCTACGACCGCCGGGGCTTCTACCGCAGCGGCCGCCCGGAGCCTTTCGACGCCGTCGACCTCACGGAGCACGTGGACGACGCGGCCGCCCTCCTGGAGATCCTGCATGCAGCTCCCGCGGTGGTCATCGGCCGCAGCACCGGCGGTGAGATAGCTCTTTACCTCGCCCACCGTTTCCCCGAACTGGTGAAAGCCCTGGTGCTGCTTGAACCGGGAGTCTTCTGGGTGGACCCGGAAGCCCTGGCCTGGGCAATGGAGCTCCGGAAGTCAGTGCTCGACGCCGCCGCCCGGGATCCGTGGACGGCCGCGGAAAGTGTCCTTCGCACGGTGCTGGGCGACCAGGCCTGGGACTCGCTTCCCGGCACCCTCAAGGACATGTTCGCCGCCACCAGCCCGGCGGTCCTGGCCGAGATCAGGGGCGAGGGCCTTGACCTCAGCGAGAAACAGCCTGAGCTGGACGCCGAGGCCCTGGCGGAACTGCGCCATCCAACGTTGATCGTTTCCACCGAAGACTCGCCCGAGGCCCTGCGCCGCGTCACCGCGCGGCTGGCGGAGGCCCTGCCGCACTCCGAGAGTGTAACGGTCGACGGCGGCCACCTCATCTACCCGGCCCACCCTGCGGTGCTGGAGTTCGTCCGCCGTATCGCCGCGGAAGCGGGTCAATAGGCCACAGCTGTCTAGTAGACCACGTCGAAGCTGCGGAACTCCCCCGTGGCCGGCGACAACGACTCATCCACGTGGTCCACGCGCCCCGGCGCGTCCTCGGACTGCAGCCAGCGGCGGAATTCCAGCACCACCGCCTGGGGACCTTCGACGACGACGGCGACCGTACCGTCGTCGTCGTTCCTCACCGTTCCGGTCAGCGCAAGCTCCTCCGCCTTCCGCACGGTCCAGTACCGGAACCCGACCGCCTGGACCACGCCCTCTACGCGGGCATGCAAGCGGACGTCCGCGCCCGAGTCCCGGTCTGCAGTATCAGCCATGGTTCAAATGTAGTGCCGGGCCGGGGGTTTGGGCAGGCTCGGACCCCGCCGTACCGCGGGTTCACTCCTTCGGCGCCGTAC
Organism: Arthrobacter sp. ISL-72; assembly: GCF_018613755.1. Taxonomy (GTDB): domain Bacteria; phylum Actinomycetota; class Actinomycetes; order Actinomycetales; family Micrococcaceae; genus Arthrobacter. Next base: position 170,242 of record NZ_JAGGPP010000013.1, on the reverse strand, counting down.
CGGCCGCGTGCTTCGCTTTACGCTTTTTGGACCGCGACCAGACCAGCACGGCGCCAATTGCGCCGATGAGCACCGGGATGGTCAGGCCCAGCGGCTGCGCCCAGTCCTTCACCACCGCATTCAGCAAATAGCCCAGCTCGATCTCCACCTGGATGTCTTCCCGGAACGTCTCCAGGCTCAGGTCAGGGCCGTCCTCGGCAGTGGCAAACAGCTGCAGTGTCATGGTTTTCCGGCCCCAGTCCCGGGGCGTGATCCACCAACTCCACTCCGCCACACCCTGCTCCGGGACCAGCATCTCCCCGTCCGGGTTGCCGGCCCGCTGAATGTCCATGCCCGGCCCGGACAGGTCCGCCCGCATCTCCTCGCACACGATGGGCGCCCGGGTCTCCACCGGGTTGCTGCCCGGGATCTTCTCTTCATGGCCTGCACCCGGATCGCCCATGGTGAGGTGCAGGACGAACTCCCTGGTCTCGCCCTGGCGCATAGGGGACGGCGGGCGGAAGGTCAGCTCCCCTTCCAGGCACGTCTCGAGGATCTCCCTGGCACGGCGGGCGCGCTCGACCCTAGTGGCCGTGGAACTTGGCGCAGGCGTGCTTTCTTCGGGGAACGGCCCGGTTTCGGTCACCGAGTAGGTGGTAGGCGGGCCGCCGGGATCGACGCCGGGACGGGTGGTTGTAGGGGTGGCCGGCGGGCCGCCCGGTCCCGGCTCGCAGCCGCCCAGGCCGATTGCGACGCAAAAGGCCACGACAGCGGCTGCCATTACCTTCGCACCGCCTGCCTTCGCACCGCCCTCGAGCTGCTGCTTCCCCAGCGCGTACATCAGAACTCCGACTGATCGGACCGCTCCTGATTCGAGTCTGCGCGGGCCGGCAGGGCGAGTCAAGGAACGCCGGCAGGCCACGGCAGGCTATCGCGCGGGCCGCAGCGATGTGATCATCCGGCGGATATTCCGGTACTCGCCCGTCTCGACATAGAGCATCGCCTTCTCCAGGTACGGCAGCGACGGGTCGCCCGGCGTGGTGTTGTTGGCGGGGTCGTAGCCCGCCCCGAACACCGCTCCGCTGGGCGGCCACCGGAACAGCAGGAAGATCGGGCACGCCAGCGTCCCGATCTCCTCCGGGATCATGGTGATGCCGTAGGCTGCGATTGTTTCGGCCGTCCGTGCCGGCGCGGACGGATCTCCCCTGGTCTCGAACATGTATCGGGGCGCAGTTTGGTCCGCCACGCCTTTTTCAGCGAGGGCCGTCATGGGTTCGGAATCCAGCGCGGTGAACGGGTACTGCTGCACGCACTCCGCACCGGTGACCACCTTGGTCTGGAGGACGGCCATCGGCTTGCGCGCCGCGTTGGAAACTTCGACGAACATTCCGCCGAGGGGCGAGCTTCCGGCCGGATCCTTGATGGTCCAGTCGCCGGGATAGTCGAATGTCAAGTCCCTGTCCGACGTCGTAAACGTCTTCCAGCCGGACGCCGTCGGGGACGGCAACCGGCTCGGGGTGGTCTCCGACGGCGGCTCGGTCAGCGTCGGGCCGGCGGTGGCGCCGGGCGGGACGGAAGTCACTGTCACCGAAGCGGTCGCAGTGGCGCTCGCTGTTCCGTCCGTAGTACTGCCCGCCGTCGCGCTGGGCGGAGTGGCCGACGCGGACCCGGCGCCAGGCGGAGCCGAGGACGGCTCGCAGGCTGCCAGAAGGAGTGCGAGGCATGCCAGCGCGGCAACCGCGACCCCGGACCCTGGTGGTCCGGAACGTGGTGGTCCGGAACGTGCCGGTCCGGATGATCGATAGCCGGGCTTCACTGATCGGCGCATGCAATCCTCCTCAAACCGCTGAGGAATTAATTGTGGCCCTGCCCTTCGCGGCTGACGCGGGCGGGGCCATTTTGCCGCCAAAACGTTGCGCACCGCGGGTTGCCCCGCGGTGCGCAGCGAGTCTTGCGGTTTGACGCTGTTTGGCTCCCTCTGTTCAGGCGGCGGGCCGCAGTGAGGTGATCATTTTCTTGATGTTCTTGTATTCCTGCGTCCCCATCTAGACCTCAGGGGTGTCCACGTGCATCTCATTGCCGGGCGTCGTGTCGAAGGGGTCGTAGACGCCGCCGAACATCGCGCCGCTGGGCGGCCAGGTGAAGAAGTGGAAGATGGGGCATGCTTCCGTTCCGGTGGGTTCGGGTGCGGACGTGATGCCGTAAGCGAAAAGGGTCATCAGCTTCGGATCAGTGGCGGTGGTATCCGTCCGGCTCTCGAAGGTGTACCGGGGCACGCTTCCGCTCTGTTCGAGGGCAGGCATGGGTTCGGATTCATAGCCAGCGAACGGCTGCTTCTGCGTGCACTCGGCGCCGGTGACCACATTCGTGCGGAGCGTCGCAATGTTCTTGCCGTTGGCGTTGGTGATTTTTACAAAGACGCCTCCGGCTGCTGCCTCCCCGCCCGGATCAGTGATCTTCCAGTCCTCCGGGTAATCGAAGGTGAGTCCGTCGGACGTGGTGTAGGATTTCCAGCCCGCTTCCGGCTCCGCCGAGGAGGAGGTTGTCGCCGTCGCGCTCGGCGACGCCGAAGTGGTGGAGGTAGCGGTGGCCGTAGCCGTGGCCGCCGGGGAACTCGTCGACGGTGACGAAGCCGGCGGGCCGCAGGCTGCCAGCAGGAACGCGAGGCAAAGGGCCCCCGAAACTGCGACAACCGGGTGTGCTGAGCGGTGCATCTGAACTCCTGTTTCTCATGAGACCGCGAATTATTCCTCAATTGTGGACCGGCCCAAACACCCCCGAAAGCAATAAATCCAATCAATGTCCAAATGTTATCGCCACGCCGGACGCCGGCGTAATTTCAGCCCTTCCGCGAAGCTTGATAGAGCTTAAACAATGCAAGCTTTCATCACCCCTGCCATGCCCTTCCTGGCGATCGTGCTCGCTGTGGCGGCGGGACTGGTCCTGTCCTGGCTGGTCCGCAAGACCGTCCTCCGGCTCAACCGCCGCCGTCCTGAACTTCACGCCACCTCACGCGTGGCGCGACTTCCCTTGCGCCTGGCGCTCTGCCTGATCGGCGTCCGCGTCGCGCTGGCGCTGACCACCAACGACGACGGCGGGTGGCGGTCCGCCGTCGACCATTTCCTCTTGATTGCCCTCATGGGTTCCCTGGCATGGCTCGCCGTGGCGGTGCTGTTGATCGTGGAGGCCTTGGTCCTCAGCCACTACAGCGTGGACGTGGCCGACAACCGCCGCGCGCGGCGGCTGCAGACCCAGATGATCCTGGCCCGGCGGATCGGCGTGGCACTCATCGTGGTGGTGGCAGCGGGCAGCGTCATGCTGACCTTCCCCGCCATCCAGGCACTCGGCGCCGGGCTGCTCGCCTCCGCCGGCGTGATCTCCATCGTGGCCGGGCTCGCCGCGCAGACCTCGCTGGTCAACGTATTTGCCGGCATGCAGCTTGCCTTCACGGATGCGATCCGGGTGGACGACGTTGTGGTGGTCCAGAAAGAGTGGGGCCGGATCGAGGAGATCACCCTGACCTACGTGGTGGTCCACATCTGGGACGACCGCAGGCTCATCCTGCCCTCCACCTACTTCACCACCACGCCGTTCGAGAACTGGACCCGCCGCCAGTCCGAGGTGATGGGAACCGTGGAGTTCGACCTCGACTGGCGGGCCCCGATCGAGGCCATGCGCGCCGAACTGCGGACCGTGCTGGCCGGGACCGACCTGTGGGATGAACGCGTGGGAATTCTGCAGATCACGGATGCCACCAACGGCTATGTCCGGGTCCGGATCCTGGTGAGCGCCGCGGACAGTGCCGCGCTCTTTGACCTGCGGTGCCTCATCCGCGAAGCCATGGTGACCTTCTTGCAGGAAGGCCATCCTGCCTCCCTCCCGCATGTGCGCTGGGAGCCCGTGCAGCCGGCGCCCGCCCGGGAGCTGCACCGCGGGATGGAATCCCGGCGCCCCGCGGTGGAATCGCGGGAGCCGCGGCATCCGGGACACCTGCATCAAACGGATCCGCAGGATTCCCAGCTCTTCACCGGGTCGGTGGAAGCCGTGGAACGGTCCCGCGCGTTTACCGGTCCCGGCGAGGAAGTCTTCGAAGACCGCGACAAGACGCTCGCGGCGAGGAACTAGCGGGGACGCCTTTCCTGCCCGGCGGATCTGAACAATAATCGAAGCGAGCCCCACCGTCAGAGCAGCAGCAAGCAACTGAGGAGACCAGGCCATGACCACCCACGCGGAACCCGCAACGGAACCACCTGTCAGCGAAGCGGCAGACACCGATGATGAGGTGACCACGGATCCTGGCTGGTTCCGCAAGGCGGTGGTCTACCAGATCTATCCGCGCAGCTTCGCGGACTCGAACGGCGACGGCATCGGTGACCTGCCCGGGATCATCAGCAAGCTGGACTACCTGCAGAAGCTGGGGGTCGACGTCGTCTGGCTCTCCCCCATCTACATGTCCCCGCAGGACGATAACGGCTACGACATCAGCAACTACCGCGATGTGGATCCCCTCTTCGGCACGCTGGCGGACCTGAAGAAACTCACCGACGGGCTGCACTCGCGCGGGATGAAGCTGGTGATGGACCTGGTGGTCAACCACACCTCGGACGAGCACCCCTGGTTCGTGGAGTCGCGGTCGTCGAAAGACAATCCCAAACGCGACTGGTACTGGTGGCGGCCGCCCCGGGAGAATCCGGAAGCCGGCCCCGGAGCCAGCGCTGAACCGAACAACTGGGGCTCCGCGTTTTCCGGCCCGGCGTGGGAATTCGACCAGGTCACCGGCGAGTACTACCTCCACTTGTTCTCCCGGAAGCAGCCGGACCTGAACTGGGAAAACCCGGAAGTCCGGGCCGCCGTCTACGAGATGATGAACTGGTGGCTGGACCGCGGGGTGGACGGCTTCCGGATGGACGTCATCAACTTCATTTCGAAGGACACTTCCTTGCCGGACGGGCTCAAAGCGGAAGGCATGCTGTTCGGCGACGGCAGTCCGCACTTCATGTCCGGGCCGCGGATCCACGAGTTCCTGCACGAGATGCACCTGGAAGTCTTCACCGGCCGGGACAAGCCGCTGCTCACCGTGGGCGAGATGCCCGGCGTCACCGTGGAGGATGCGGTCCTGTTCACGGATCCCGCCCGGCGCGAAGTGGACATGGTGTTCCAGTTCGAGCACGTGGCGCTGGACCAGGAAGACGGCAACAAATGGCGGCCCAGAAAGCTCCGGCTCACTGACCTGAAGCAGTCCCTTGGCCGCTGGCAGGAAGGGCTGGCCGGGCGCGGCTGGAACAGCCTTTACTGGGGCAACCACGACCAGGCCCGGGCCGTGTCCCGCTTCGGCGACGACGGGCAGTACCGCGAGCTCTCCGCCAAGATGCTGGCGGGCATCCTGCACCTGCACCGCGGCACGCCGTACGTGTACCAGGGCGAGGAACTGGGCATGACCAACATGAGCTTCGGCGCTATCAGCGATTACCGCGATATTGAAGTGCTGAACCACCACCGCGAAGCCACCACGCACCTGGGCCACACGGACGCAGAGGTCCTGGCCGCCCTGGCACCCCTGAACCGCGACAACGCGCGCACCCCGGTGCAGTGGGATGCAAGCCGGCACGGCGGCTTCACCACCGGAGCCCCCTGGATCGCCGTCAACCCCAACACCAGCCATGTGAATGCCGCCGAGCAGGTGGACAATCCGGACTCGGTGTTCAGCTTCTACCGCCAGGTCATTGCCCTGCGGCATTCCGAACCGGTGGTGGCCGACGGCGACTTCACTATGCTGCTGCCCGATGACGAGCATGTGTACGCCTTTCGGCGGTCGCTGCTGGGACCGGCGTCGGAATCCGGGGCGGGGGCAACGCCCGGCGTCCAACTGCTGGTGCTGGGCAACTTCTCCGGGGAAGACCGGACGGTGGAGCTCGACGGCGGCGGCTGGGGCGACGCCGAAGCAGGCGCAGCGGAACTGGAACTGGGCCACTACCCTGCGGAACTGGTCCTGGGCAATTACCCGCACGACGGCGCCGGGACCCACGATGCCGTGACCCTGCGTCCCTGGGAACTGAAGGTATTCCGCCGTCAACACAACAACTAGGCCGTCACACCAAGTAAGCCCAACATCAGCGAAGGAACCACCCCCGAAGCAAGGAGTGCATCATGACAATTCCACCGCTGCCTGAACCGGATCCGTTCCCGCCCGAACCGGGCCCCACCGGCCCGCCGGACCCGGACAATCCGTTTCCGCCCCACAGGCCTGACCCCACGGAACCGCGCCCGCCGGGCCCGCGGCCCGAACCGGGACCTGCGCCCGGGCCGCTGCCGATTCCCGACCCGGGACCGGTCCCGCCGACACCGCCGCCGCCCAATCCGGACCCCACGCGGTTCCAGCGGTAGGAAAGTTCAGTCTTAGTCGCCGATGCTGTGCAGGAAACGCCGGACTTCGGTGTTGAACGCCTCGGGCGTTTCCGCCGCAACCATATGCCCGACGTCGGGAATCATCACGAGCTGGGCGCCGGGAATCTGGCGGCGCATCTCCCGGGCCACCGCGAGCGGGGACCGGACGTCTTCTTCCCCGTAAAGCAGCAGCGTGGGCACGGTGATGGTGGGCAGCACGTCGCGGTAATCGGCGTGCCCGCTCGCGCTCAGCATGGCCCGCATGCCGTCGGGGTGGAAGTCGGCCATGATGGCGCTGGCCTCTTCGACGACGGCGGGATCAGCCCGCTCGGTGAAGAGGGTGGGCATCCAGACGGGGATGAATTGCTCGGGCGGCTGGTCGAGTTCGGCGAGAACCTGCGCGTACCGCCGTTCCACTTCTTCGGGCGGCAGCGAGCCGGCCCAGCCGGCGTAGGCCGAGACCAGCAGCAGCGACGCCGCCATGTTCGGGTGGTTCCGGTACAGCTCCAGCGCAACCCCTGAACCCCAGGACAGCCCGAGGACGTGCGGTTTCCGCGGAGCTACTGCACGGAGGAACCCGGCCAGGGCATCGCCGAGGTCCCGGCCGGAGAAGTCCGGAGGGGGATCGTCTGACCGGCCGCATCCCGGGGCGTCCCAGGCAATAACAGTGAAGTCCCGGGACAGCGCCTCGAGTTGCCGGCGCCAGATGCGGCTGTCCTCATACGCACCGTGAAGCAGGACCAGCGGAGGCCCCTCGCCGGCACGCTGATAGCCGATGCGCAGTCCTGAGATCTCAACGGTGTCCATGCCACACCGGTCCTTTGTGGAGCTGACCCTGATTGCTCTGATTCTAAGCCGATCAGGGTCAGCTGCCTACAGGACTAACCGAGGGGGCGGCTTAGACCAGGGTGATGTCCCGGGTCCGGTGATCGTAGTTGAAGGTGATCCGGCCACCGGGGTGGTGCAGTTCGTGGTTGGCGCCATCAAACGCACCGAAGGCTCCGTAGTTCTCGTCCCAGGAGCGGTTCAGGGCGATCTTGAAGGTGTAGCGCCCGGCGGGAAGGTCTGCGGAGAGCTTCCACAGCTGGTCCACGGCATCCAGCTTCATCTGCGCTTCGTCGTACTGCGGCGCCCAGTTCGCCGGTGCACCCAGCAGCACGTTGAAGTCGCCGGCGATGGCAACTGCCTCCGGCTGGTCGATGGACTCGACGCTCGGGGTCTGGGCGTCCTCGTCGGCGGCAGGCTTCGCGGCCGCTTTGCGGGTGCGCACAGCCTTCGTCACCGGCGCAACCGCGTCTTCAACCAGCTCGGCAGCCTTTTCAACTACCTTGGCGGCCCTGGACGGCGCCTTCTTCTTCGGTGCAGCCTTGGGAGCTTTTGCCGCGGCGTTGGCGGGGAGAGCCGTGGGTACCGGTACGTCAGCGGGAACGGGCGTGCCTTCGGCAAGTGCCGCTGCGAACGAGTCAACGTCCGGGAAGGCCACCGTGGCACGGAGGCCGTCCTCGGTGATGGTCCAGCCGCCGCGTCCCTTGACGAGCCAGCCCGCCTTCACAAGCTTGCTGGTGGCCGTGGTCAGGGCCTTGTGTCCCCGCGGGATCCCTCCGCTGAGCAGCTCACTTTCCTTCTCGTTCAGCGGCACGCGGACCGTGGCCTGGGCCAGGACGGCGCCGGCACCGAGGGTCTCGCCTGACAGAACGCTCTCCGCGAGGATGTCGAGCACTGATTTGAGTCGAACAGTGGTGGAATCTGCAATAGCCGTGGGCATGTTTGTCCTTTCGAGCAGGTGATCACTCAGCATTTTGCCAGTGAACTGTGAATACAGGCGACTATGCGCGTAAACAACGTGTGTCGTGACCGACTGTGACGCGGAAGGCGGCCTAAATGATCCTAGTGCCAGCCGGATGGCGCAAACATCGGGACTTTAGGCCCCTTGACAGGGCCAGAAGCCTGCGCAAACCGGGGACGCGTAGCGACGTCCGAATTCGGCCGCTCAGACCCGGGCGAATCCCGCATGTAGGTCGCGGACGATCACTATCCCACCCAGAAGTTGAGCCTTCGCCTCAAGCCGTTCCAGCAGCTGCTGATTCACCGCTCCGAAGATTTCGATGGTCAGAAGCTGGACGAGGGGCGCAATCGGACGGAACAGCGGGCCCGCGACCTTCAGATGGAACTCCAGCGAAGGTATGTCCTTGTGGATGTGAAGGACGCTCATGCGGCTGCCGTCGCGCGAGAAGTAAACGTCGTACGCGACGATCCGCGGCTCATTTGCCTCGACAAAGCGGGCAAGTTCCGTCATGGCAGCCTTCAGTTCGCCCAGCCTCCCGGGCCTAACGTCAGACGTGTCAAGATACACAACGAAATCACTCATGGTGCCCTCCCAAGGGCAGGGCTGGCGTTAGGAGGCGGCGTCGTCCTGTACGGCGTATTTGATGACGGTTTCGGCATATTCGTGCGGGTGCGTCAGGTGAGGGACGTGTCCCGCGCCGGCCCAGGTGACGCGTTGCGCGTTTGGCAGGGCGAGTTGGAGGCGATCCAGTATGGAAGCAAACATCGGCGGGCTCTGGTCGCCCTGGGTCAGGAGTACCGGGCCGGTGTAGCCCTGCAACTTCCCGAGATCGAGCGAAAGGCCGTCCGGGTCGCCGAGCTCGTCGAGGAAAGTGGGCGCGTTGCGTACGAACGTCTCCCGCTGGTCCGGTGGAAGGCGTTCCCAGCTTCCGGGACCCAGCGCGATCGAATCAACGAAAAGCTCAGCACCCTGCGCGTTATTCCCCGCCTTCAGGGCTTCCGCCACATCGCCCACGTGCGTTGTGAAGCCCTGGAGAACCTCCGAATAGGCCAGATCTTCAGCCAGCAGCCAGAGCCCCGGCGGTTCATGCCCAACAATCGCCGCAATCACTTCCGGGTGGGCCGCGGCCAGGCGCAGCGCAATCAGCGCGCCAAATGAATTGCCCATGACCACGGCCGGATCGAGGCGAAGCAGACGGATCAGCGCGAGGAGATCCTCAACGTCCTCGTGAACCGAGCCCTGGTGGTTTGTCAGCGAACTCTTGCTATGGCCCCTCCGGTCGTAGCTGACTACCCTGAAGTGTTTGGCCAGCAGCGGGACCATTTGATCCCATTCATGGTGATCCACCCAGGATCCGTGCACCAGCACCAGGCCCGGGCCGCGGCCTGCCTCCTCATAGAACATGTCAACGTCTCCAACAGTGATGACGGCCATGACTCACCCCGAACTCGGCTCCAGCCGGACGATCACTGCCTTGGACACGGGCGTATGGCTGCCTTCCGCCACCGTCTCAAGCGGCACCAGCACATTGGCCTCCGGATAGTACGCCGCCGCACACCCCCGGGCCGTGGGGTAGGAAACGACCCTGAGCTTTCTCATGACCCGCTCCGCACCGTCCCCGTACACCCCGTGGAGGTCCACAGACTGCCCGTCCGCCAGGCCCAGCTCGGCGATGTCCTCGGCACTGACGAAGACAACGTCGCGGCCCTTCTTCACGCCGCGGTACCGGTCGTTGTGCCCGTAGATGGTGGTGTTGAACTGGTCGTGCGAGCGTATGGTCTGCAGGATCAGGGTCCCGGCCGGCCGCTCCACCAACTCCAGGTCGTTGACGGTCAGCATCGCCTTCCCCGTCGGCGTGCGGAAGGTCCGGGAATCCCTCGGCCCGTTGGGCAGGACGAAGCCGCCCCATTCCCGGATCCGCCGGTTGTATTCCTCGCAGCCCACCACCACATGGGAGATGTGGTCCCGGATGAGGTCGTAGTTCCGTTCAAACCCTGTCCAGTCGGCGTCGATCCTGCTGCCGATGGTTGCCCGCGCCAGCCTGGTCACAATCGCCACCTCGGACAGCAGCCCGGGCGCCACCGGATTCACCTTTCCCTCGGACGCGTGCACAGCTGACACGGTGTCTTCCACGGACACGAACTGCGGCCCTGATTCCTGCAGGTCGATTTCGGTGCGCCCCAGCGTGGGCAGGATCAGCGCCTCCTGGCCGGTGACCGTGTGGGAGCGGTTGAGCTTGGTGGAGATCTGCACGGTCATCTCGGTGTTCTCCACGGCCGCTTCAGCGGCGTGGGTGTCCGAGATGGCGGCCACGAAGTTGCCTCCCATGGCAACGAAAACCTTGATCCCGCCGTCGCGCATTTTGCGGATGGCCTCAACCGCATCCACGCCGGATTCCCGGGGCGGCTCGAAACTGAATTCCTTGGCGAGGGCATCCATAAAGGGCCGCGGCATCTGCTCCCAGATGCCCATGGTGCGGTCTCCCTGCACGTTGCTGTGGCCGCGGATCGGCGACGCTCCGGCACCGGGCTTGCCGATGTTCCCGCGCAGCAGCAGGAGGTTGATGATCTCCTTGATGGTGGGCACGGCCTTCTTGTGCTGCGTGATGCCCATCGCCCAGGTGATGATCACTTTGCCGGCACGCAGGTACCGCTCGGCAAGTCCATCGATTTCCGCACTGCCCAGGCCCGTGGCCTTCAGCACGGTGTCGTCCTGCAGCTCCGCCAGGTGCGCCTTGAGTTCGTCCAGGCCTTCGCAGTGCTCCCGCAGGAAGTCGTGGTCCAGCACTTCGCCCGGCCGCTTCGATTCCGCGTCGAGCACCCGCTTGGACAGCGCCTGCATGAGGGCCATGTCCCCGCCCAGGCGGATCTGCAGGTACTGGTCCGCGAGCGCCGTTCCGTGCCCCGCGATGCCCTTGACCGTCTGCGGGTTCTTGTACCGCATCAGCCCGGCCTCCGGCAGCGGGTTGATGGCCACGATCTCGCAGCCGGCCTCTTTGGCTTCCTCTAGGGCGGTGAGCATGCGGGGATGGTTGCTGCCCGGGTTCTGCCCCATGATGATAATCAGGTCCGCCTTGGCGAAGTCGTCATAGGTGACCGTGGCTTTGCCCACCCCGATGGTCTGGCCCATGGCCCAGCCGGAGGACTCATGGCACATGTTCGAGCAGTCCGGCAGGTTGTTGGTTCCGTACGCCCGCACGAACAGCTGGTACAGGAACGCGGCCTCATTCGAGGTCCGGCCGCTGGTGTAGAACACGGCCTCATCCGGGCTGTCCAGGCCCTGGAGTTTGCTGCCGATCATCGAAAACGCCTCGTCCCAGCTGACCGGACGGTAGTGGTCCTCCCCCGCCGGCTTGTACATCGGTTCCGTCAGCCGGCCCTGCATCCCGAGCCAGTATTCTGACCGTCCGCGCAGTTCACTGACCGGGTTGTCAGCCCAGAATTCGCGGGACACCAGCACCGGCGTCGCCTCCCACGTGACGGCTTTCGCGCCCTGTTCGCAGAACTCGAAGGTCTTGCGGTGGCCGGGGTCGGGCCAGGCGCAGCTCATGCAGTCGAAGCCGTCCTTCTGGTTCAGCCCGAGCAAGGTCTTTCCCGTCCGTCCCACACCCATGTGTTTCAGCGCGGGCTGCATGGAGTGGTAGATGCCGGGGATGCCCGCGGCCCAGTCCTTGGGCTTGCCCACTTCGATGTTGTTTTCGTCAGCTTCTTCAACGTGCGGGTTCTTGCGCGCCATGCTGCACCCTCCTTGACTCAGTGCTGCTTTGAACTGATGTCCCCGATGGATAGAACCTTTTATCAGGATTAGCAGTTATGGCATGCCCCGGCAAGCATTGGGCCAGGGCCCCAGGGAATTACGAGTAGCCGAGCTCCTCGAGCAGCTCGGCTTTCCGCTCCTCGTCCGCGAACGAGGACCGGATGGAGTTGGAGGCCAGCCGCACCCGGTCGAATTCGGAGAGCTCCAGCACGGCCACCAGCTGGCCGAAGTTGTCGTCCACATACCCGCCGAAGTAGGCGGGGTCGTCAGAATTTACGCTCACGTTCAGGCCCGCGGCGAGCATGGCCGGCAAGGGATGGTCGGCGAGGGTGTCAACAGCCCGGAGCCGAACGTTGGACAGCGGACACACGGTCAGCGGCACCCGGTCGTCCACAAGCCGTTCCACCAGCTCGGGGTCCTCCATGCACCGGATGCCGTGGTCAATCCGCTCCACGTCCAGCAGTTCCAGGGCATCGATGATGTACGACGGCGGTCCCTCCTCGCCGGCGTGCGCGATCCGGTGCAGCCCGGCCTCCTTCGCCCGGGCAAACAGCCGCTCGAACTTGGCCGGCGGGTTTCCCACCTCGGCCGAATCCAGCCCGATGCCGACGATCGGCGCGTTCATGGCAAGAAGCTTCTCCAGCACTTCGAGGGCCGATTCCTCGGTCAGGTCGCGCAGGAAGGCGGCGATAAGCAGGCTGGATATGCCGTACTCCGCCTCGGATGTGGCCAGCACGGACGCCACCCCGTTCACGCAGGTTTCCAAGGAGACCCCGCGGGCCAGGTGGGCCTGCGGGTCCATCATGATCTCCGCATGCCGGACTCCCGCAACAGCCGCACGCTCCAGGTAGGCGCGCGTCATGTCCGCGAAGTCCTGTTCCGTCTGCAGCACGGCCATGTTCGCGTAGTACAGGTCGAGGAAGGACTGCAGGTCCGTGAACTCATACCGCGCACGCAGCTCGTCCAGGTCCGCGTAGGGCAGCCGGATGCCGTTGCGCTCGGCCAGCGCAAAGATCAGCTCCGGCTCCAGGGTGCCCTCGATGTGCAGGTGCAGCTCGGCCACCGGCAGCAGCTGTGCAGCCTCCTCCGCGAGGACTTCCTCGGCGTCGGGGACAACGGCATCAACAGGGCCATCGTGCAGTGCTGGCTCGCTGCCGGGTTCAGGCGCGCGCTCGAAAGTTTCCATCAGGCAAGGATATGCCCGCGGCCCGTCAGCACCGATAGAGTCGAATCGATGCACCTCGAACAGCAGGCCCCCGATTTGTCCTTCCTTACTCCGGACCACCCCACCAACGGATTTGTCCGGGTACGCGGAGCCCGCGAAAACAACCTCCGCAACGTGGATGTGGACGTGCCCCGGGATGCCATCGTCGCGTTCACCGGCGTTTCGGGTTCCGGCAAGTCGTCCCTCGCCTTCGGAACCATCTACGCCGAAGCCCAGCGCCGCTACTTCGAGTCCGTGGCTCCGTACGCACGTCGTCTGATCCAGCAGGGGCACAACCCCAAAGTGGAGCTGATCACCGGGCTGCCTCCCGCCGTCGCGCTTCAACAGCGCAGGGGCACGCCTAGCAGCCGTTCCACCGTTGGAACGGTGACCACGCTGTCCAACTCGCTGCGCATGCTGTTCTCCCGCGCCGGGACATACCCGCAAGGGACGGCGCAGCTGGACTCGGACGCGTTCTCGCCTAACACTGCCGCCGGCGCCTGCCCGGTCTGCCACGGCCTGGGCATTGCGCACACCGTCAGCGAATCCTCGCTGGTACCGGACGCGTCGCTGAGCATCGCGGACGGCGCCGTCGCGGCCTGGCCGGGCGCCTGGCAGGGCAAGAACCTCCGCGACATCCTCAGTCATCTGGGCTACGACGTCCACACGCCGTGGCGGAAGCTCCCGAAGAAACACCGCGACTGGATCCTCTTCACCGAGGAGCAGCCTGTGGTGGAGGTGACGCCGAAGCGGGACCGCGTGGCCAAGCCGTACAAGGGCCGCTTCTGGAGCGCCAGGAGCTACGTGCTCCACACCCTGGCCGACTCCAAGAGCGACACCATGCGCCAGCGCGTCCTCCGGTTCATGGAAACAGGGCCGTGCGAGCGCTGCGGCGGGAGCGGCCTCACCCCCGCCGCCCTGGCCGTGACGTTCGCGGGCCGCAGCATCGCGGAGCTCAACGCGCTGCCCATGGCCGAACTGGCGGCGATCCTCCGGCCCACCAGCAAGCTCAAGGACGCCGGGACGGCCAGCCGCACCGCGGCCTCCGGTGAGACCAATGAAGTCGCCGTCGCCATCGCCCGTGACCTCCTGCTGCGGATCACCGTCCTGCTGGAACTCGGCCTGGGCTACCTCGCCCTGGGCCGCGCCACGCCCACGCTCTCCCCCGGTGAAATGCAGCGCCTGCGGATTGCAACCCAGCTCCGCTCCGGGCTGTTCGGGGTGGTCTACGTGCTGGACGAACCGTCCGCCGGGCTTCACCCCGCCGACGCGGAGCCCCTCCAGGCGGTACTCGAAGCGCTTAAATCATCCGGGAATTCGGTATTCGTGGTTGAGCACAACATGGACGTGGTCCGCCGTGCCGACTGGCTGGTGGACGTTGGACCCCGCGCCGGGGAAGGCGGCGGCGAGATCCTGTACAGCGGCCCGGTTGCTGGGCTAGCCGATGTGGACGCCTCCGTCACGCGGCCTTTCCTGTTCCCGGACGAGCCGCGTGCTGCGGGCGCCGGAGGCGGAAGGATCGACGGCGGCGGTGCGGGCGGCGGCGGTGCGGGCGGCGGCGGTGCGGGCGATGCCGCGTCAGAGCGGAAAGCTGCAGTCAGGGAAGCGGATGGCTGGCTCGGCTTGAAGGGCATCAGCCGGCACAACCTTCGGAATCTCGACGCCGAATTCCCGCTGGGCATCCTGACAGCGGTCACCGGGGTGTCGGGCTCGGGCAAATCGACCCTGGTGAGCCAGGTCCTGGCCGAGGTGGTGAACACCCAGCTGAACCCGGAGCGGGAAACTGACGCGGCAGCGGCACAGGAACCGCTGGAGGAGTCCGACGCCGCCTCCGACTGGCCTCTGGATGTGGCAGAGGCAGTGGCGGAAACCAGCGGAGTGGACCGGATCGACCGCCTGGTGCGGGTGGACCAGAAACCCATCGGCCGCACGCCGCGGTCCAACCTGGCCACATATACCGGGCTGTTCGACGCTGTGCGCAAGGAGTTCGCCGCCACCGAGCAGGCCCGCGCCCGGGGTTTCGGCGCCGGCCGGTTCTCCTTCAATGTTGCCGGCGGCCGCTGCGAGACCTGCCTGGGCGAAGGCTTTGTGGCGGTGGAGCTCCTGTTCCTTCCGGGCAGCTACGGCCCCTGCCCCGAATGCGAGGGCACGCGGTACAACCCCGAGACCCTTGAGGTCGCCTACAAAGGCAAGAACGTGGCGGAGGTGCTGGCCATGACCGTGGACGCGGCCGCCGGCTTCCTTGCGGAGGTTCCGGCCGCTGCCCGCAGCCTGCAGACCTTGCGCGACGTCGGCCTGGGCTACCTCCGGCTGGGCCAGCCCGCCACGGAGTTGTCGGGCGGCGAGGCACAGCGGATCAAACTCGCCACTGAACTCCAGCGCGCCCGCCGCGGGCACACGCTCTACCTGCTGGACGAGCCCACCACGGGTCTGCACCCTGCTGACGTGCGGCTGCTCATGGTCCAGCTGCACGGGTTGGTCGATGCCGGCAACACAGTGATTGTGGTGGAACACGAGATGGATGTAGTGGCAGCTGCGGACTGGGTGATCGATCTCGGGCCGGCCGGTGGCGACGCCGGTGGTGAGATCGTTGCCGCCGGAACGCCCTCCGCCGTCGCCCGTTCCAAGGGGAGCCGGACGGCACCGTACCTGGCGACGGCGCTGGCCCGGTAGTTACAGGCCGCGGGCAAGTACGCCACGCCCGGTAACTATCTCGATTTGATAACGCGGCGGCACTGTTTTAGCGTGGACTGCAATCCCGCCGAACGGGACAACGAATGCCCGGTGCTGCCACCACCAGTTACTGCCCGGCCGGCAGACACCGCACATGACCTCTAGTTCGTCAGGGGCGGGCAGTGGCGCGACAACGTCCGGGGACGGACCGAGCGCAGGTGGCCCTCAGGAGCATCCACTTTCATGAACACCTCCATTCGCATGAACAAATCCAAATTGGGAACTGCTGCGCGCCGGGGAGTCACGCTGGCCGCAGTGTCCGCGGCAGGCCTCGCCCTGTCCGCCACCGCCGCCAACGCGGCGGTACCCACCGCAACCAGCGCCAGCACGTGGGACGCCCTCGCCCAGTGCGAAAGCGGCGGCAACTGGAGCACGAACACCGGAAACGGCTTCAGCGGCGGACTGCAGTTCACCTCCAGCACCTGGGCTGCTTTCGGCGGCACGGGATCACCTGCAGACGCCACCCGCGAACAGCAGATCGCCGTCGCCGAGAAAGTCCAGGCCAGCCAGGGCTGGGGTGCCTGGCCCGCGTGCGCGGCCAAGCTCGGCCTGAGCGGCGGCGGCGGTGCGCCCGCACCAAGCGTTCCTGTCGCCCCGGCGGCGCCCGCGGAAGTTTCGGTGCAGGCAGCCCCGGCGCCCGCGCAGGCTCCGGTACAGGCGGCAGCACCTGTCCAGGCCGAACCCCGGCATGCAGCTGAGGTCCCGCTGAGCGGCGAAACCTACACGGTTGAGCACGGCGACACCCTGAGCACCATCGCCGAAAAGCTGAACATCGCCGGCGGCTGGCAGACCCTCGCCGACGCCAACACGGACACCATCGTCGATCCCGACCTGGTCTTCGAAGGACAGGTCCTGCAGCTACCGGCCTAGTGCCACAGCGCTCCAGGTTCAGGGCCGCCGGGTAACCGCAGGGCCGCCCGGTAACTTCAGGGCCGTGAATTAACTACGACGCCGGAGCGTCCCCTTGGGGGGGAGCTCCGGCGTTTGTTTTCTGCTTCTGTTGTGTATCCGGTTGTTAATCTGGTGGTGCAGTTGCCGTCCTGCTCAGTTGCCGGCCCTTCGCCTCCAGTCCGATGGGCGTGCCGTTGGCCCCCGAACCGGCCTTGCCCAGGCTCCAGTAGGCCCGGAACTCGGAGCGTTTGGGGTCAAGCCCGGCCTCGTCCACCAGGTACCGTCGCAGGGCCTTTACCGTGGCCGCCTCGGCCGCCACCCAGGCGTAAGTGTCACCGCCGTAAGCGTCCCCGCCGTTGGTGTCCCGGCCGTTGGTGTTCCGGACGGGCGCTGTCGTAGAGCCGGCAGGCACCATAGTTGACCTGACGGCCGCCTCCAGCAGGGCACCTCGCGGGCTGTCTGTCGTTGCGCGGGCCAGCCAGGTGATGAGAACTGAGGATGGAGTGCTGATGGACTGGAAGTCTTCAGGGTCGGGGACCTCCAGGAACGCATGCCCGCTGATGTTGGCAGGCAGGGTTTCGAGGATGGAGCTGATCGCGGGAACTGCCGTTTCGTCCCCCACCAAAAGCACATGAGCCGTTCCGCGGGGCTCCCACCTGATTCCGGTTTCGCCGGGCGCCGTGGCGCCGGTGATGGCGGTTACGTCGGGCCCGATGATCACGGCGTCCATTCCGATGGCGGCACCGGCGGCCCATTCGGATCCCGGCCCGCTGTGTCCGTCGGCAGTGCTGTGTCCATCCGTAACGCTCGTGCCCTCCCCGGCGCTGTGGAGGACAAAATCGATGTCGATTTCGGGGCCTTGCGCGGCAGTCCGGATGGCACGGACAGTGTAGCTGCGGATGAATCCACGGCCTGGCTCGTCAGTCCTGAGCCAGTCCTGGTACCAGCCATGGTGCAACTGGCCGGCCGGTCCGCCGAACCGTCTGAGTGGCTGCCCGGCCGCCGGGATGAGCAGCTTGATACGAAGGTCCTTGGTTGGGCCGGGAACGCCAAACCGCTCCAGGGCGGCGCCGGAGAAAGTGATGCGGCGAAAGTGGCTGCTCACATCTTCGACGCGCCGCGTCACGACATCGAAGGCCCGGAGGGGGTAGGCCGGGGCATCAAGGGGTGTGCTCATGGTTCGGCTTTCGTGGATCTGTTTCAGCTACGGCAGCTGCGGGTCTACGCCGTAGTGCTTTGCCAGATCGGTGATCACTGCGTGCGCACCCTGGATGCTGACGGAGGCCAGGAACGTGGCGTCGTCGACGTCGATCACGTCGCCTTCCAGCCGCTCCCACAGCGGGTTGGACTGGAACTTGGCCTGCTGCTCGCGGGCCTTGTCGCCCTCGGCACCGGCCGGTGTGAACGCGCTGACCATGACCAGCCCGGCGTCGCCCTGCAGAATCTGTTCGGAGGAGAGCGGTACGAAGATTTCCTTCTCGCTGTCCGGTGCGTCCTTGGGCCGCGGGATGCTCATGTCCGTCATGATTTCGCCGATGAACGACTTGGACGAGTAGAGCCGGGCAGTGTCGCCGCCGGTGAACCGGATGAGGGAGTACGTGGCGTCCGGCTTCTTGGCCAGGATCTCGGCGCCGACCTTCTGCGCGCGGTCCTCGTACGCCTTGACGAGCTCTTCGGCCTTGTCCTTCTTGCCCAGGGCTTCGCCAAGGAAGACGACGTTTTCCTTCCAGGTGGGTCCGGTGCTGACGGAGAAGATGGTGGGCGCAATCTTGGACAGCTGCGGGTACAGGGCCTCGTGCCGGACCTTGGCCGAGACAATCAGGTCGGGCTCAAGCTCCAGGATTTTTTCCAAGTTGGGCTCGGCGAGGGTGCCCACGTTGACGGAATCCTTGGTCGCCTTCGCGACGTCCCCGAGGTAGGGAGCGAACGGCGCCTTCGGATCCTGGCGGTACTGGACGTACCCCACCAGGTCCGCCCCCAGCAGGAGGGCTGCGTCGATGTAGCTGGGGTCCAGCGCGACGACGCGCTTCGGGACGGTGCCGATGGTGGTGGAACCCATGGTGTGTTCCATGGTCAGGGGGAACCCGGCCGATTCTGCCGGTGCGGAGGATGCTTCAGTGCTGGCGGCCGGGGCGCCGCATGCCGTTGTGGCCAGGAGGGCCAGTCCGGCGGCGGCAGCGCTGAGCTGCTTGAGGATGCGTGTTTTCACGGAGTCGCTTTCGAAACGATGTGACGGGGAGTTGGCTTCTTAGGCAAGGCTTACCTGCGTCTGGCGTAGACTGTAGCAGGATTTTTCCAAATACATCACAGATGAATGTCGTAATAGAAGGGAGCCGCGTGGTGACACTCGACCCGGCCGTGGCCCCGCCCCGGGTGCAGGGAAGAACGCCAGTTCCCCTGCCGCGCCCGCGCAGGAGGGCCGCAGCCGCCCGCTGGCTCTGGGTATCTGCAGCCGCCCTTCTGGGCGCCGCATTCCTGAGCATCTGCATCGGCGGGCAGCCCTCGTCCCTGCAGGACGTCTGGCATGCAGTGGCCGCTCCGGACGGAAGCGTCATGGATGTGACCATCCGGGAACTGCGGTGGCCGCGGACCGTGCTGGCGGTCTGCGCGGGCGTCTGCCTCGGCCTGGCCGGAACGCTGGTCCAAGGGCACACCCGGAACCCTGTGGCCGATCCGGGTCTCCTGGGCATCAACCAGGGCGCCGCGCTGGCCATCGTCGCCGCCACGGCGCTCGCCGGCGAGCTGCCTCCCCTGCCGCAGGCCCTGCTGGCCTTCGCCGGGGCGCTGGCGGCCAGCGTCCTGGTCTTCATGATCGGATCTGCTGCCCAGCACGGGGCCACTCCGGTCACGCTGGTGCTCGCGGGCGCTGCCGTAACGGCCTTGTGTGCCGGGCTCGTGTCCGGAATTGTCCTGCTGAACGATCAGGCCCTGGACACCCTGCGGTTCTGGCAGGTCGGATCCCTTGCCGCCCGCAGCGGCGTTCTCGCCGTGATCTGGCCCTTCGTTGTTGCCGCTGCCGTGCTGGCCCTGCTGAATATCAAGCCCCTCAATGGCCTGGCACTGGGTGCGGACACCGCCGTCTCGCTGGGGATTTCAGTGTTCAAGGCCCGGGCCGCGGGGATTGCCGCGGTGACGCTGCTGGCAGGTTCCGCCGTGACCATGGCCGGTCCCATCGCTTTTGCCGGTCTGTTGGTCCCCCACATCACCCGCGCCATGACCGGGCCGGACTACCGGTGGCTGGTTCCAGTGTCGGCAATCACGGGCGCCACGGTGCTCCTGCTGGCCGACACGGCGGGACGCGTCATTGCCCGCCCCGGCGAACTGTCGGTGGGAGTGGTTCTGGCCGTCATCGGGGCGCCGTTCTTCGTTTACCTTGCCCGTAGGCGGAAGCTGGCCGCAGTATGACCCTCCTGCAAAAAGACAGAACGCCCTCCGCTACGTCGATCCGCGTGCTGCGCGCCGGGCCCGTCTCAGTCCGGCTCAACCTCCGCATTGTTCTCGTGGGGTGTGTGCTCGGCGTGGTGCTGCTCGCCGCCATGGCCCTGCACGTTGCCTTCGGCGGAACGCCCATGGCGTACCCCGACGTACTGCGGGCCCTCCTCGGCGACGATTCAAACTCCCGGATACACCTCGCCGTCACAGAATTCCGGGCGCCCCGGATGGTGGCCGCCGTCGTAGTCGGTGCCGCCCTGGCGACGGCCGGGGCCATCACCCAAACGGTCGCCCGGAATCCGCTGGCCAGCCCGGACCTGCTCGGCGTCACCGCCGGTGCTTCCCTTGGCGCGGTCACGGTGCTGGTCGTGGCCGACGGCGGACATGCCGGGTTGAGCGGCTTCGCGGCCACCGTAGGAACGCCGGCCGCTGCCTTCGGAGCGGGCATAGTGAGCGGCGTGGCCGTCTACCTGCTCGCGTACCGCCGCGGCCTGGACAGCTACCGGCTGGTCCTGGCTGGCCTAGGCATCTCCGGGCTGGCCGCCAGCCTGACCACCTGGATCCTGACCCTGGGCGACGTGACTAGCGCCGCCCAGGCATTGACCTGGATGATGGGCTCACTCAACGGCAAGGACTGGGCCACCGTGCAGCCGATGGCCCTCAGCGCAGGGGTGCTGATTGTCGCGGCACTCTTCAGCAGCCGCTGGCTCCTGTTGACGAGCCTTGGCGAGGACACGGCGATTGGCCTCGGCGCACGGATCGGCATCATCCGGCTCACGGTGCTCACGATCGCCGTGCTGCTGGCCTCCGTTGCCACGGTCACGGCCGGCCCCGTGGCTTTCGTTGCCCTAGCCAGCCCGCAGATCGCCCGCTCGCTGACCGCCAGCGTCATCCCGCCCGTGGGCGTATCAGCGCTGGTGGGCGCAGTCTTCGTCCTGCTGTCCGACACGGTCGCAGCCAACGCCCTCAGCGCACCGCTGCCCGTCGGCGTCGCCACCGCCGTCGTGGGCGCGCCGTTCCTGATCCACCTGATCCTGAAGTACCAGCGGAGGCTGAGTTGACGACCACCACACGGCTTGACCAGGGGCTGCGCGCCGAGAACCTCAGCCTTGGGTACGACGGCGCGGACATCATCCAGGACCTGTCCCTGACCATTCCAAATGCCCAGGTGACCTCCATCATCGGGCCCAACGGCTGCGGAAAGTCCACGCTGCTCCGCGGCCTTGGCCGGCTGCTCGCTCCCCGTTCCGGCGAAGTGATCCTCGACGGCATGCCGCTGGCCGGGCAGTCCACCCGCCACATCGCCACGCGCATCAGCGTGCTGCCGCAAAGTCCCGTGGCCCCGTCAGGGCTGACCGTGGCCGACCTCGTGTCCCGCGGGCGGCACCCGAGGCAAAAGTGGTACCAGCAGTTTTCCCCTGCCGACGAGTCGGTGGTGGAAGACGCCCTGCGCGCGACGGACATCCTGGACCTTGCCGACACTCCCATCGAGGACCTGTCCGGAGGCCAGCGGCAACGGGCCTGGATCTCCATGACACTCGCCCAGGAGACCGGCATCCTGCTGCTGGACGAACCCACCACCTACCTTGACCTTGCCCACCAGGTGGACGTCCTCGAACTCGTCCGCCGCCTCAACCGCGAGCACGGCCGCACCGTGGTGATGGTGCTGCACGATATTTCGCTTGCTGCCCGCTACTCGGACCACATCGTCGCCATGAAGGACGGGCGGATCCAGGCCCAGGGCAACCCTGCCGACGTGGTTACTTCCGAGCGCCTCCTCAACGTCTTCGGGCTCGATGCTGAGGTGGTGAGCGAGCCGACGGACGGCCGCCCGCATGTGATTCCGCTCGGGCACCGCAGCTAGCACGGCCGGTTCAGGCACGGCCGCTTCAGGCATGGCCGGTGCCTGGGCGCAACCTGTAAACGGCGCCGCCGGTTAACGACGACGCCGGAGCGTCCCCTGCGCGGGGAGCTCCGGCGTCGTTCTTTTTAAGTTTGTTCAGGCTGCCTGCGGCAGTTCCCGGACGATCCGGACCTTCCAGGCGGAGTCGTCGCTGGTGTCCAGCAGGGCCACGGTGCCGATGTGCAGGTGCAGGGCGACGCGCTTGGCGGCCAGGAGCTCGAGGTACAGGTGCTCGTTCATGCGCGCCGGCGAATCAATGACGAACTTCACGGCGTCGCGCATCTTGCGGTAGTTGTCGCTGCGTTCGCGGTGCAGGTGCAGCTCCAGGGAGTGGCGCTGGCGGACCTTCGGTTCATGCTTGTTGAGCCATGAAACAGCGGCGTGCACGCCCACCACGAGGGCAAGGGACACAATGTAAATCCACCACCCGGTGGACAGCAGGAACAGCGGGAGATTGGCGATGGCCACTACTGCGATGAACAGGCGCAGGGCTACGATGCGGCGCAGCTTAAGTGCAACAGAGCCCAGGGCGGCGCGGAAGCCGTGCTGTTCCTTGCGGGCGGCTTCGGGATCCAGCGTGAATTCATCAAGCACCAGGATGCCGTTGGCGTCCGGGCTCAGCATTTGTCCGAACTTCGGCGTGAACGGAACTGCTTGGGTAAGTGTCATGTCGTGTCTTCCGGAGGGTGGCTGAGGCGGGATTTGTTTGCGGCCATCTTAGTCAAACTGTGACCGTGTTGTCGCCCCCGTCTCAGCATACGGTCAAGTAGACTACGCCGCACGGTGAGGAAGCCGCTGACAGCCTACCCGACTTTCACGGGCCGTCGGCATTTGGTCTGGAACCGGCGCACCTCCACACTTGAAGAATGCAGACTTTCCTTCCCTATCCAGATTTCCAGCAGAGCGCCGCGGTCCTGGACCGCGTCCGGCTCGGCAAGCAGCGTGTCGAGGCGCTGCAGACACTCCGTGCGCTGGTGATCCCGGAGTACGGCTGGCAGTCGCACCCAGCCGTCCGCATGTGGATGGGCTACGTGCCCGCGCTGACGATGTACGGCCTGGCCATGGTTGATGAATGGACCGCCCGCGGCGGGGAAGACACCACCCGGGCCAAGATCGCCGAATTCGCACCCCAGGCAGACCACGCTGCCTACGCCGCCAAGATCGCGATGCCGCCGTGGCTCGGCGAGCCGGACTTCCACCTCAGCCACCGCTCCCGCCTGCTGCAGAAGGAACCGCGCTTTTACAGCGAAGTGTTCCCCGGAACGCCGGCCGATCTCGAGTACGTCTGGCCCGAACCCAGGCACGAGTTCCTCCCCGAGGATCCGGTAGGCGAGAGGCTGTGGATCCTGCGCGCCCACGTGGATGATACGGAACCTGAGAAGCTGAACACCATCAGCCTGCCTGAGGTTGGCCGCGCAGCGAAGGCAGCTGCCCCGGCCGACGAATATCAGTTTGTCTACGCTGACTCCACATCGCGCCGGCCGGACAAGAACCCCCGCAAGGCTCCGCCCAAGCAGCTGGTGAAGAAGCCCACCCGGAAGCGGCAGCGGCAGGAAGAAGCGTTCCGCACCCTCCCCGGCAACACGCCCGTCGCTGTTCCGTTCGACGGCGGTGCCACCTTCGCGATTGGCAAGGTCCAGGGACGCCCCATCACAGTGGAAGGCCGCTTCGCCCGGAACTTCGAGGTGACGGAGGTCGTGGACCGTTCCGCGTTCGACTACCCGGCCCTGCTGCAGGACCCCCGGCTGTTCTTCCCGGTTCCGGCGCCCCAGGCATAGTTTCAGGGGTTTATCGCCGGGCGTTCGGCGCCGCTCTGGCAGACTGGCCAGTATGACTGTTCTTATGGCCGGCTGCGGCGATCTTGGTACCGAAGCCGGGCTGCGGTTCGCCGCCGCCGGCCACCGCGTGGTGGGCTGGCGGCGGTCGCCCGAAAAGCTTCCGGCTGTCATCGAAGGTGTCGCGGCTGACCTGTCCGCCCCGCCGCTGCCGCCCATCCCTGCGGACACCACCGCCGTCGTCGTCGCCGTCGCGGCCGATGCGTCCACCGAGGCCGCCTACCGGGCTGCCTATATCGACGGGCTGACTAACGTGCTCGACGCGCTGGATCGCTCCCGCGGGCACGACGGCGTCGCGCTCCCGTCGCTGGTCCGGCGGGTCGTGTTCGTCTCGTCCACCGCGGTGTACGGCGACGCGGGCGGCGGCTGGGTGGAGGAAAATACGACGCCGGCACCCGGCGGGTTCTCGGGCCGCATCATGTGGGAGGCCGAGGAGCTGCTGAACACGCGGCTGCTCGGCTCCGGGGTCACTCCCGTGGTGCTTCGCCTGGGCGGCGTGTACGGCCCCGGGCGGACGCGGCTCATCGACCAGGTGCGCGCAGGGTCTGCGGTGCCGCCCGCTGAGCCCCGCTACACGAACCGCATTCACCGTGACGACGCTGCGGCGGCCATCGTGCACCTCTGCACCATGGCGGCTGAGCCGGCTCCCGTGTATCTCGGCGTGGACGACGACCCTGCCGAGCTTGGCGAGGTCCAGCGCTTCCTGGCCGCCGAGCTGGGACTCCCCCAGCCGCCGTCGGCCGTTCCCGGTGGCGGTTCGGGTGGCGAGCCTTCCCGCGGCGGGAACAAGCGGTGCAGCAATGCACTGCTCCGCATCACCGGGTTCGAGTTTGCCTACCCGACCTTCCGCGAGGGCTACCGTGCCATCCTGGCAGGCGAAGGCGTGCGGCACCCGTGATGCAGCATGGTCTTTACGTGTCCGAAGCCTTGTAGTCCGAATTTTTGTAAGGGGAACAGTGGATTTTCAGCACATCATCGAGACAATCGGCAGATTCATGGACTTTGCCGGCGTCGCCATTATGGTGGTTGGCGCCGTCGTGTCCATCCCGATGGCCATCCGCGGATTCCAGCCCAAGCGCCTGCCGGAAGGCTCCGAACCACTCTCGGTCTACCGGTCCTACCGGCAGCTGCTGGGGCGTTCCATCCTGCTGGGGCTTGAGCTCCTGGTGGCGGCTGACATCATCCGGACGGTCGCGGTTACGCCAACCTTTGAAGGCGTAGGCGTGCTGGCGGTTATCGTGCTGATCCGAACCTTCCTGAGCTTCTCGCTCGAGCTGGAAATTACCGGCCGCTGGCCATGGCAGAAGGAGCCGGCTAGTTCCGCCGGCGCGGAGACATCCTCGAAACCGACCGCGACCGCGGCCCCGGCAGCCGCCGCGGCGTCTGCTGCCTCCCCGGCGTCTGTTGCTTCCCCGGCTCCGGCTGCCTCTTCGACGTCGGCCGACTGACGGCCTTCGACATGGTCGCGCCGGAGACCCCGAAGGAGCATCTGCCTGACCCCTGGCCGAATCCGCCCGAGCTGCGCGGACCGGTCCTTATGGAACAGCGCTGGGCCGATGCAGTGTTCCTGCACTGGCGCATCCCCGAAGCAACTGCCGCCGCATTTATGCCGCCCGAGGTGGTGCCTGACGTTTTCGACGGTTCAGCGTGGGTAGGCCTGATCGGTTTCCGCATGCAGAAGGCGGGCTTTGGCCGAGGTCCGGCGGTGCCGTATCTCGGGGACTTCAATGAAATCAACGTCCGCCTGTATTCGCGGGAGCCCGACGGCACCCGGGGTGTTGTGTTCCTGAGCCTGGACGCCGACAGGCTCGCAGGGGTGCTCGCCGCCCGCGCCGCCGGAATTCCCTACGTGTGGTCGCACGCCTGCTTCCGACCGGCTAGTTCCGGCAACCCATCCCTCGGCTACTCCGTCCGGCGGTTCCAGCGCGGGGCCAGGACCGATTTCGCCGTCGTTCCGGCGTTCGACGACGTCGCCACGGATCCGTTGTCAGTCCACCTGACCGCCAGGTTCGGCCTGCACTCCCGGTTTCGCGGACGTACGCTCTACATTCCGAACTCCCATCCGGCCTGGCCGTTGTGCCGGGCCGAGGTGTCGGCCCTGGAGGACGGCCTCATTGGCGCTGCCGGCATCCATGTGGCGGGACCGCCCGACTCAGTGCTGTACTCCCCCGGCGTCCGCACCCAATTCGGACGGCCGCGGCTGGTCCGGAGCTGACTTTCTGGAGCCGGGCTCGGGGCGGCGCGGCTGGCGGGACTCCTCGCGCTTGCCATTCCGGCTGGCTAAACCGCGGCAACGTCCTGCCGCCCAGCCGTGCTCAATGGATTCGAAGGCTGTCCAGGGTGAGTTGCACCAAGCGGTCCACGGCCGCGCGGGAGCTTTCTTCCGCTGCCGCGGAGAGCGCATGCAGGCAAAACTTCGCGAGTTCCTCGGAACTTATGTCGCTGCGGACCACTCCGCTGTCGGCGGAGCGCTGGAGAATATCCTGAAGGAATGCCAGCTGGTGCTTCCGGGCACTGCCTTGGTGCATGACCGACGAAATGGCGCTGCCATGGTGTTCGTGGACCATCATGGCGTGGATCCGGAGAATCTGTTCCAGCTGCCGGGCCGGGTTACCGCCGGCGTCCCGCACCGCATGGAGATGTTCCAGCTGGCCTGCCACCTGACGGTCATGCACTGCCAGCAGGATCCCCTCAACGTCCGGAAAGTACTTGTACAGCGTGGCCCGCCCGATACCCACCTCCTTGGCAACTTGGGACATCGTCACCGACAACGGCCCGTGCTTGGACACGAGAGTCATGGCGGCATCCAGGATTGCATCCCGCACCGCGGAACGGTGAGCTTCAATCGTTTCGTTCCAAAGTTTCGGCACCGCCACAGTCTATACGCACCGACACGCGTGCGACAGATTGCCTTGTTCGAGACATATTGTATCGATACCCTGTAATCGGCGACCAACCAAGCCCACTGAACAGGACCAAATATGTCTCAGCCCGAACAGCCCGGTGACCGCCCCAGCCGTTCCCCGCATCCCCGAAGGCCTGGCCCCACGCCCAGATGGGTAAAGGTGTCAGGGATCGTCTTTCTCATCCTGGCCGTTCTTGTTGCGGTGATGCTGCTCAGCGGCCATGGGCCCGGCCAGCACATGAGCGGCGCTCCCACCAGCCCCGCCCCGCACGGCTACGTATCCGGATACGTAAAAGCGGGCGTCGGGGATGGGGCATGAGAACCTCCCAGCGCCTGCGCAAAGCCATGCTCGTGGCGCACGTGACCGTCGCGGTCGGATGGCTCGGAGCTGTGGCGGCATTTCTTGCCTTGGCCATTACCACCGCGGCCAGTCCGGACCCCGACCTTGTTAGGGCGTGTGCCCTGGTCATGGAACTGATCGGCTGGAGCGTTCTCGTGCCACTTAGCCTGGCCTCGCTGGTGACGGGTATCTTCCAGTCCCTGGTCTCCACTTGGGGGCTGTTTCGACATTACTGGGTTCTGGCGAAACTCATGATCAACGTCGTGGCGACCGCCATCCTGCTCCTGTACATGCAAACCGTCACTCACCTGGCGGCAACTGCCGGAACGAGGACTCCCCCGGGCACCGGCCACGAGTCCCTGCAGAGCTGGTCTCCTGTCCTCCATGCGGGCGGAGCGCTCATCCTGCTGGTCCTCGCCGTCCTGCTCTCTATATATAAGCCGCGCGGCCTCACCGGCTTCGGATACAGAAAGCAAAAATTCGAGGCTGGTTTTTAGGGATTGCATTCACAGTGAAATGCAGAAGCACTGACCATTTCGATCCCTTTTTGTCGTACCCCTTTGACAGAGTTATCCCATGAAAGCCATGGGGGAATTTGCAGCAGGAGGGACCTTGCTGTGGCCGGCTCTGCCTGCGGCCGCTGTACGGCCTCCAGCTACGCGGGGTTTGCGGAGCATCCCGGCGGAAGTGGGCCCGTCACATCCGGCGTCCGACGGCGGTGGTTCCGGTGTCCTGTCCCGGTGCCTTGAGCTGCTGAAGAACGCGGGTTCGACGGCGGTGGCGGAAGCTGCGCTCTTCGGTTTCGGTGAAGCTGTTGATTTCGCCGCCGGAGTCGAGGAGATCTCCCGTGCCGCGGAGTTCCTGCAGGTGGTCGCGGCCGGAGCGGTGGACCGGACCCGTCGTCAGGCGGCGGCGGGCAGTTCAGGTACGGCGGCCGGCTGGACCACGGGCTGGGGAACAGAGGGGGAAACGACGAACCCCGCCACATCGGCGTGCCCGGTGCAGGGGTCCACGGCGCAGGCATCATCAGCACCAAACCCGGCGGATGACGGGTGCCGGAACGCTGCCGAAGTCCTGCGCTCCCGGCTGCGATCAGCGCCGGCGAGGCCCGGCGGCGGATCGCCCTTGCCGGGGCGGTGCTGCCCCGCACCGGTTTCACCGGGCACGAAGAACCCCCGGAACGGCCCGAGCTCGGTTGCGCCCTCGCCGCCGGGACCATCGGTTCCCGGGCCGCGACGACCATCACCCTCGCGTTGGACCAGGTCCGGCACCACGCCCCGCAGGACACCACTGCCCTGATGGAGCACGCCCTGGTCAGCACCGCGGCCGAGGACCACGCCGACTTCCTCTCCCGCATGGCCCGCCGCTGGATCGACGCGATCGACCAGGACGGGACCGAACCGTCCGAGGAGGAACTCCGCCACCGGCAGGGCGCGTTCATCCGCCGACCCCGCCGCGGACTGCACCACGTGGAAATCTTCGCGACCCCGGACCAGTACGAACACCTCCTGACCGTCATGAACACCGCCACCAACCCCCGCACCCGCCCCGGCGAAACCAGCAGCAATGGAGCTGGACCGGCGCACCCATGCGCAGCGGCGCCTCGACGGCCTCGTCAACGGCTGCAAAGCGGCCCTGGCCAGCGGAAAACTCCCGGCCGCGGGAGGACTCCGCCCGCAGGTCATGGCCACCATCGACTACCGCGAGCTCCTGAACCGCCTCGACCACGCCGCCGAAGGTCAAAGCGGCCCCGGAACGTTCACATTCACCGGTCCCGTCACCGCATCCACGATCCGCAAGATCGCCTGCGACGCCGACATCATCCCGGTCCTCCTCGGCAGCGAAGGCCGCGTCCTGGACATCGGCCCACCACCAGGGTCTTCCCGCCGCACATCCGCAAAGCCCTCACCGCCCGCGACCAGGGCTGCGCCTTCCCCGCCTGCACCATCCCCGCCCCCTGGTGCGAAGCCCACCACATCACCTACTGGTCACACGGCGGCACCACGAGCACCGAGAACGGCACCCTGCTCTGCTCCCATCACCACCACCTCATCCACAAAGAACAGTGGACCATCCAAGTCAAAGCCGGCGTCCCGTGGTTCATCCCGCCGCCGCCCCACATCGACCCGCGCCAAAAACCACAACGAAACAGTCCCTTCAGATGCTGAGCAGCACTAAGGCTGCCTAATCCTCCGGCAGTTGCGCAGGTTCGTACTCATCCGGGCGTGTGTCAGTCCAGCCGCGACCTTTTTCGAAAGTGGACACCAGTTCGCCGGTTCCTTCCTGGAGCGAATTGGACGGATCATCGTAGAGCAAGGCTTCCCGCGCCCGGCTGTGCGTGATGAGCTGTTCAGCTTCCAGTTTGGCTTCCGGTACCGTGGCGCCCATGATCCCGGTGCGGGCCGGCAATTCCGGCGCATGGACAATGGGTGCGTCGGTCTCCGAAAGCGGGACGGTTGTTCCGGTGCGGATTTCATCGTGCGGAAACTCGTACTCGCTGCCATCGTGTTCCGGCGGGACCTTGTATTCGAGGAAGTACGTCATGAGCCCAGCCTTGCAAAGATCTGCCGCAGACGAAAGCACCACGCCTGCGAAGTTTGCTCCGGCCACGGCCCAACAGGGTCGGCGCTCAATAAGTAGGGCGATCCTAGCGACCTGCCGCGTAGCCCTGACCACCGCGCGGGTTCGCCGCGGCCTGAACCACACCCGTCAAAGGGTCACGGACGACGGCGGACAACCGTCCCAGCGTCCAATTTCCGGCCCTCGTGATCCGGTGACCGCGCCGCTCCAAGCCCGCAATCACGTCGTCGCCCAACCTGTCCTCAACGACGACGCCGCCTGGATTCCACGTCCGCGGCCAGAATGAACCGGGCATCGACGTCGTGTGGAAAGTCGGCGCATCAATGGCCTGTTGCGGCGCGTAGCCACCCACGATAGTCCGCAGCAGATACGGCAACTGCCACTGGTCCTGCTGGTCGCCGCCAGGCGAACCCAGTGCGGTTATCGCATGCCCGTTCCGCAGCACAAGCGTCGGCGTCAAGGTGGTGCGGGGGCGCTTCCCCGGCGTCAGCCTCGACGGCGATCCGGCTTCGAGCCAGGTCATCTGCAGCCGGGTACCCAGGCAGAAACCCAACTCGGAAATGGCCGGAGATGACTGCAGCCAGCCGCCGGAAGGAGTCGCCGAGATCATGTTTCCCCAGCGGTCCACCACGTCGAGGTGGCAGGTATCGCCGCGCGTCTCGCCCGTGGGCAGCACGGTCGGCTCGCCGACGCCGGCGCTGGCGCCGGCCGCTCCCGTTCCCCGGGTACCGCCCGAATCGGAAGCACCCCCGCGAAGGCCCGGCCCGTCGTCGTCGTTCGTGAGCGCCGGCGGAACATACCCGGTCCGCAGCGGCGGCATAAACGGTTCACGCCCCGGAATCCGGCCAGGCCGGAACTCGAGCGAGGCACGATCGCCAATCAATGCACGGCGCGCCGTGGCGTACTCCGCCGACAGCAGGTAGTCGAGCGGAACATCCGCGTCTCCGTAGTATGCCTCCCGGTCCGCGAGCGCCAGCTTCTCCGCCTCAAGGATGGTGTGTGCGCCGAGCTCGGTGGACGGGTCCAGGTAGTGGTCGTCGAATCCGTCCAATATCGCAAGGGTCTGCAGCAGCGCCGGTCCCTGGCCCCAGGCCCGTGTCTTGGCGATGGCGTGCCCGCGGAATTGCATGGTGGCGGCAGGCTCATAGCCCGCCTCGAAATCCTCAAGGTCGCTCATGGCGAGCACTCCGCGATGATCCGTTCCGGACGAGTGCCGATGCGGTGTCTGGACAGACCGAACCATCGCAGTCGCGACAAACCCTACGCTCCATTCCCGCCGGGCCGCGTCGATCCGTGCCTCCCGTGATGACCCTGCAGCGCCGGACTCCACCAGACGCTCGAGGGTCCGCGCGTACGCCGGGTTTCGGAGCAGCTCCCCCTCTTCGGGGATCCGTCCGCCGGGCATCCACAGCTCAGCTGAAGTGGGCCAATGCTTGCGGAAGAGTTCAGCCACCGCCCCTATCGTGGCACCAACCCGCCCCAGCACCGGATGGCCGTCTCCGGCGTATCCGGTCGCATACTCCAACACCGCTTGCAGCTCCCATGTCCCGTGGTCGCGCAGCAAGAGGAGCCAGGCTTCGACGGCGGCAGGCACCGCGGCGGCCAGGGCACCTGATCCCGGGACCAGGTCGAGCCCTTCCGACCTGTAGTGCTCCGGTGATGCCGCGGCGGGTGCGGGACCCTGTCCCATCAAAACCACTGGATTGCCCGGCTCTTCCGCGGTGACGAACACGCCGGTCATGTCCCCGCCCGGACCGTTCAGGTGCGGTTCAACAACGTGGAGTACAAACGCTGCGGCGGTGGCGGCGTCGAAGGCGTTGCCGCCACGTTCCAGCACCGACTGCGCTGTGGCCGTCGCCAGCCAGTGCGTGGAAGCGCTCATCCCGAACGTCCCCCGCAGCGTGGGCCGTGTGGTGAACGGATCGGGCTTGGTGAAAGTCATGGGCACCACTGTAGCCACGGCCAGCGGCGGTCCGCCGGGTTGCAGGCACGAGTGGTCGCAGCAGAGCGCCCGAAAGCGCCCTATTTGCCCAGGCCTGCCTTCCGCAGGGCTTCCGCCATGGCGGTGTTCACCGGTGCAGGCTTCGGCGGCGGTGTCCGCTTGGCATCCGTACGGTCGTTCCGCGCAGGCCGGCCGTCATTCCGGGACTGACGCCCATCACCTGCCTGCCGTGCTGCGCCATTGGGCTGCCGCCCGGCACCGGGAGCCTGCCGCCCGCCGGCACCCGCCGGCTGGCCACCGCCACCCTGACGGCCACCGGAAGCCTGCCGGCCGGCAGAAGATGCCGGTTCGTCGTCGAGCCTCAACGTCAGTGAGATGCGCTTCCGCTCGGGGTCGGCTTCCAGAACCTTGACGCGCACCACCTGCCCGGACTTCACCACCTCGCGCGGATCCGACACGAAACGGTTGGCCAGCGCCGAAACGTGAACCAAGCCGTCCTGGTGAACGCCAACGTCCACAAATGCCCCGAATGCAGCCACGTTGGTGACCGTTCCCTCCAGGATCATGCCGGGGCGGAGGTCCGAGATCTTCTCGATGCCCTCGGAGAACTTAGCGGCCGCAAAAGCCGGACGCGGATCCCGGCCGGGCTTCTCAAGCTCGGTCATAATGTCCTGCACAGTCGGCAGGCCGAAGGCGCCCTCCACAAAGTCCTGCGGATTAAGCGTCGCGAGGCTGCCCGCAGCGGCGCCGCCGAAAGCTGCCTTGCCGACAGCTTTGCCACCCGCGGCAGCGAGGATCTTGCGCGCCACCGGATAGGCCTCGGGATGCACACTGGAAGCGTCCAGCGGCTCGGCCCCGCCGGTGATCCGGAGGAAGCCGGCGCACTGTTCGAACGCCTTGGCGCCAAGCCGCGGCACCTTCTTCAGGTCACTTCGTTTGGCAAACGGGCCGTGCTCGTTCCGGTACGCCACGATGTTCTCGCTGAGCAACGGACCCACGCCGGCCACGCGGCTGAGCAGGGCCGGCGACGCCGTGTTGACGTCCACACCCACGGCGTTCACACAGTCCTCCACCACGGCGTCCAGGCTGCGGTCCAGCTTCGCCGCCGTGACATCGTGCTGGTACTGCCCGACGCCGATCGACTTCGGTTCGATCTTCACCAGTTCGGCCAGCGGATCCTGCAGCCGGCGGGCAATGGACACGGCGCCGCGTAAGGAAACATCCATGCCGGGCAGTTCGGCAGCGGCCAGCGCCGACGCCGAATACACCGACGCTCCGGCTTCGGACACCACCAGCTTTTCCGGCGCCCGGGTTCCGCCCGCCGGGTTGCCATGCTGCTCCGCGCCCGGCTCCGCGGACAGCTTCTTGATCAGTTCCGAGGCAAGCTTGTCGGTCTCCCGGGATGCCGTTCCGTTGCCGATCGCGACCAGTTCGACGGCGTGCTGCCGTGCCAACCGGGTCAGGGTGGCCAGGGCTTCATCCCACTTCCGCGCGGGGGCGTGCGGATAAACGGTGTCCGTGGCCACCACCTTGCCGGTCCCGTCCACTACGGCCACCTTCACACCGGTGCGCAGTCCCGGATCCAGCCCGAGAGTGGCACGGTTGCCGGCCGGTGCAGCCAGCAGCACATCGCGCAGGTTGGCGGCGAAAACCCGCACAGCCTCGTCCTCGGCCGCTGCGAACATCCGCCCCCTCAGGTCAGCCGTCAGCCGGGCCAGCACCCGCGAGCGCCACGCCACCTGCGCGGTCTGCAGCAGCCACTCATCGGCGGGCCGGCCGCGGTCCGCAACCCCGAGGAACCTGGCCACGGCAGATTCGTAACGGCCGCGGGCGGCGGCCATGGCGGCGTCGTCTGACGGTTCAGCCTCGGCGAGCTCCAGCTCCAGGACGCCGTCCTTTTCCCCGCGGAGCAGCGCCAGGACGCGGTGCGACGGCATGCCGGACGGCGCCTGTGAAAAGTCGAAGTAGTCCTTGAACTTTTGTCCCTCTGCCTCCTGGCCCTTCTTCACCCGGGACACCATTCGGCCCTGGGTCCAGAGCCGTTCGCGCAGCGTCGCGGCGAGATCCGGATCCTGCGCCACGCGCTCCACCAGGATGGACCGGGCGCCGGCCAGCGCCGCGGCGGCGTCGTCGATGGAGTGTTCAGCGTTCAAGTACTTGGCGGCTTCGCGCCCCGGATCCAGCTCCGGCCTCTTGAGAAGGGCATCGGCCAGCGGCTCGAGCCCCGCCTCACGGGCAATCTGGGCCTTGGTGCGGCGCTTGGTTTTGAACGGAAGATAGATGTCTTCCAGCCGGGATTTAGTATCGGCGTCGACGACGGCAGCCTGCAGTTCCGGGGTCAGCTTGCCCTGGGCGGCTATCGCCTCCAGAACGGTCCGACGGCGGTCCTCCAGTTCGCGGAGGTACCGGAGCCGCTCCTCAAGCTCGCGGAGCTGGGTGTCGTCAAGGGTCCCGGTGGCTTCCTTGCGGTACCGCGCGATGAAGGGAACGGTGGACCCGCCGTCGAGCAGTTCAACAGCGGCTTTTACCTGCCAGGCCTTTACGCCCAGTTCGCCGGCGATCTGGGCCGCGATCTGTTCCGCCAGGGCGTCGGGAGTCTTTCCCGCAGGCTGGCCCGCCGGGGTTCCAGCTGGGTTTCCGGCTGGGTTTCCGGCCGGTTTGCGGGCCAGTGCCGTGGCCGGTTGGCCGGCTGCTGCGGCGACCAGACTGGCAGGGGTAGCGGAAGAACGCTGGATGTTGTTCACCCTGAACATTTTGCCCTACCCCACCGACACTATGGCGCGGCCGCCGTGAAAACTGGGACTATCCAGGCCGGACAAGAAGTGGTGTAGTGGCAGTTGGGGGAGCCAGTTGATCTACGGAGGCGGTCAAGCATGCAGGAATTGCTCATCATCCTTCAGGACGGCTTTGACGAGGACAATGTCACAGTTTTTGTCAATGGCAAGCAGGCGAGGCGCGACACCGAGCTCTCCACCAACCCGCTGCTGGGCATAGCGGAGGAAGTGGCAATCGAGCTCCCCGCACGCGGTGCGATCATCGGCGTCGAAGTCACCAGCAGGGGTCTCTCCGGGGGCGTGAAACTCAGCGGCAAACCTAAGAGTCTCCTCGTGTCGATCGAAGACGGCAAACTCGTGATTAAGGAAGGGACCGGACGCGAGGCCTTCCTGTAGCGGCTTTGACCGCCGCGGCCTTGCCAGGCACCGGGGTTAGGCACAGGGCGATGCGGAGTTGCGACGCCGACTCGCGGGGTGCGGATTCAGGCTCCGGCTGTGTCCGCCAGCGCGTCTTCCGCCAGCGACTCCTCTGCGATGTCCTCGGCCCACAACTCCGGGTTATCGCGCTGGAAGTTGAGCATCATGTCAACGCTGCGCTGGTCGTCCAGCACCACCACTTCCACGCCCCGCGAGCGCAGCAGATCGAATTCGCCGGGGAACGTCCTGGCCTCGCCCACTACAACCCTCGGGATCTTGAACTGGATGATCGTCCCGGTGCACATCGCGCACGGAGCGAGCGTGGTGTAAAGCGTTGTGTCGCGGTAGCTCCTCTGGCGCCCGGCCGCCCGGAGCGCTGCCATCTCGCCGTGGGCTATGGGATCCCCGTTCTGCACGCGCTCGTTGTGGCCGCTGGCAATCACTTCGCTCCCCCGTGCCAGGGCGGCCCCGATGGGGATGCCGCCCTCACTGAGGCTCTTCTGGGCGGCGCGGACGGCAGCTTCGAAGGCCTCTTCGTCGAAGGCAGTGAAGTCATTTTGCACAGTCATGTTCCCCGTTCAGTCCCGGTGTCGTGGATCGGTGGTGTCTGGTTGGCCTTGCCGCCTCACGCTGCTCAGACCTTACCCCTGTTCCGCGTCCCCCGGCCAGACCCCCTGAGGCTATGGGCCCGGCGGCCTTTCCGGTCCCTCCGGTCGTTCCGACGGCCGAATCCCTGGCGAGCTAATCTGGCGAGCTAATAATGTCCGGGGCCTTTGATAGCTTGGCAATAAGACATCAACGGCATCGGGGGCGCAGTGTTTCTTCTTGAACCGGACGTACCGGATCTGGCACAGGATCTGGTCTTTTCCGCGAGCGATCTGGTGATCGCGGCAACGTGCGAGTACCAGTTGCTGCGCAAGCTGGACGAGAAACTGGGGCGCTCCCCCAAGGCCGAGTTCGAGGCCGACGAGATGCTGGCCCGCACCGCAAAACTGGGTGACATCCATGAGCACAAGGTCCTGGACAAATTCCTGGCCCAATTCGGCCCCTGGGATCCGGCTACAGGACGCGGCGTGTACGACGTCGAAGCCGCGGCCGCCATGGACCGCGCCACCCTGCAGGCCAAGCATGCTGAGTCCGTCGATGCGCTGCGGGCCGGGGCCGACGTCGTGTTCCAGGCGGCCTTTTTCGACGGCCGCTTCCACGGCCGCTCCGACTTCCTGGTGAAACAGGACGACGGCAGTTACGCCGTGTACGACACCAAGCTGGCGCGCCACGCCAAAGTGACGGCGTTGCTCCAGCTTGCTGCCTACGGCGACCAGTTGCTCCACGCCGGAATTAGGCCGGATCCCGCGGTGACGCTAATCCTGGGTGCCACCGTGGCTACCCCGGGAGGCGGCTTCGACTACGTCCGGAGCAGCCACAAGCTTGCGGACATCCTGCCGGTCTTCCGGGAGAGGAGGGACAGGTTCATGGATTTGACCGCCGGCCACCGCAACCAGTCCGACGCCGTCAGCTGGGGCACGCCCGGCGTTGTGGCCTGCGGCCGTTGTGATTACTGCCAGGAGCAGGTTAAAGCATCGGACGATCTGCTCCTGGTAGCTCGGATGAACTCGGCGCAGCGGAAGAAGCTCCATGCGCAGGAGATCTTCACCGTCAAGCAGTTGGCCGACGCCAGTTTGCCTGGCGCCAACGCCTCTCTGCTGAGACTGCAGGACCAGGCCAGGATGCAGAGTAACGCCGGCACGGCCGAGGGATCCGTCAGCTACGTCAAGGACGGCGAGCAGCACACAATCAGCTACCGTGTGGTTCCGGAGCACACGCTGGCCGAACTTCCCCCGCCAAGCCCCGGAGACATCTTCTTTGACTTCGAAGGGGATCCGCTGTGGCAGGACAGCGAGACGGGAGTCTGGGGGCTCGAGTACTTGTTCGGAGTCATCGTGGCACCGCTCCATTCCGGCGGCCAGTTGGTTTTCAAGCCGTTCTGGGCGCACGACCGGGCTGCGGAGAAGCAGGCCTTCCTCAATTTCCTTGATTACGTGGAGAACCGGCGGCGCCAGTATCCGGACATGCATGTGTACCACTACGCCCCCTACGAGAAGACCGCACTCCGCAAACTGTCGGTGATGCACGTCGCCGGCGAGGATACCGTGGACAACTGGTTGCGGGACGGTCTGCTCGTGGACCTGTACCAGACCGTGCGGAACAGCATTTGCATCTCCGAGAACTCTTACAGCATCAAGAAACTGGAGCCGCTGTACATGGGCAGCAACCTCCGCTCCGGCGACGTGAAGGACGCCGGCGCGTCGGTGGTGGCCTATGCCGATTATTGCGAAGCCCGTGATGCCGGGCAGGCGCAGGATGCCGCGGCCATCCTCGCTGGTATCTCCGACTACAACGAATACGACTGCCTCTCCACGCTGGAGCTACGTGACTGGCTGCTGCGGCTGGCGACCGAACGCGGGATCGTGCCCGCACCGGCCGGTCAGCAGGCTGACTCCCCCGGGCTGTTGGCTGGCCGCAAGAACGGCGACGGCGGAAATGGCGGCAGGAGCGGGACAGGGGGTCCGGCCGGAAATTTAGGGCGGGCGGCCCCTGAGACTGACGAGGGTGCCGCACTGGGCCGGTCCGAGCGTGCCATCCGGGCATTTCTTGGCCGCGCCGCAGCGATCCGCGCCGCCAACGCCACAGCTCAGTCGGTCGGCAGAGCTCCGGCGGTCGGGGCAGTTCCCTCGGTCGGCAGAGCTCAGTCGGTCGGTGCCGGTCCGTCGGTCGGGGGCGAGGGCCACGCCGTCCCTGATCCCGATCTTCAGGCCATCGCCATGGTGGATGCGGCCGTGAGCTATCACCGGCGCGAGCGCAAAGCCTTCTGGTGGGCGCACTTTGACCGTTGCGAAAACGGCCCCGGCACCCACCAGCAGGACCGGAACGTCTTCCTGGTGGAGGAAGCCCGCATCCTTGACGACTGGCATAAGGTCGGGTCCAGGCTCCCGGAGCGTAGGGTCCAGCTGACCGGCACGGTGAGCGCCGGCTCGGACCTCCGTGAGGGCAGCACGTGGTTCCGGATGTACGACCGTCCGCTGCCGGCCGGGCTTGAAGGTACGGGCAGCGACGGCTCCGGCCGGGGCGGGGTGTTCGGGACGGAGATCCTGGAGCTCGGCCACGAAGACGGCAGGGACACCGTGGTGATCCGCGACAAGCTGCACCGGAAAATGGAACCGCACAACTGCCTGCCCATTGCGCTGACCGAAGACCAACCCATTCCCACCAAGAGCCTGGAGGAGGCGCTGGAGTTGCTGGCCGATCAGGTGGCGGCCGGGCTTCCGGACCCAGCGGCGGAGACTCTTGAGACACCCATCCTCCGCAAACATCCGGCTTTGGACCTCGTGCGCCGCATTCCGCCCATGCTGGTGACAGGCGGCCCGCTGCCGGTGCCGGCGGGTGGGCCGGACCGCTTTATCGACGCGATCACCGCGGCTGTGGAGGCCTTGGACCATTCCTACCTGGCTGTGCAGGGACCGCCAGGCACGGGGAAAACCCATGTGGGCTCGCATGTCATTGCGCGGCTCGTGGCCCGCGGCTGGAAGGTGGGCGTGGTTGCCCAGTCGCACGCGGTGGTGGAGAACCTGCTCTGCACCGCCGTGGAAAAAGCGGGAGTGGACCCGCTGAGGGTCGCCAAGGACGTGAAGCACGACGATTTTCTGCCGTGGCATCACCGTGGCGCCGCGGATGTGGAGCGGCTGCTGGGTTCGCCCGGCGGCGCCCTGGTGGGCGGCACCGCCTGGACCATGACCGGCACCACTGTGCCGGCGGGGTCTTTGGATCTCCTGGTGATCGACGAAGCCGGGCAGTTCTCGCTCGCGAACACCATGGCGGTTGCCCAGGCGAGTTCGCGGTTGCTGCTGCTGGGTGATCCGCAGCAGCTCCCCCAGGTCAGCCAAGGCACCCACCCTGAGCCGGTCAACGAATCTGCGCTCGGCTGGATCTCGGATGGCCATGCGACGCTGCCGCCGGAGCTCGGCTACTTTCTGGCGGACTCATGGCGGATGGCTTCCCCGCTGTGCGCTGCCGTCTCGGAACTCGCCTACGACGGCAGGCTGCAGTCAGCCGGCGCCGCGGACTTGCGCTTCCTGGACGGTGTTCCTGCGGGAATCGAAACCGTCATGGTTCCCCACACCGGCAATATCACCTCCTCTTTGGAGGAAGCAGAGGCAGTGGTCCTGCAGGTCCGCAGGCATCTGGGGTTGACGTGGCACGATGAAGCAGGCGACCGCCCTCTGGAACCGGAGAACGTCCTGGTGGTGGCGGCCTACAACGCGCAGGTGAACCTGATCAGGGACGCCCTCGACGCCGCCGGCCACTCGGCCGTCCGGGTGGGCACCGTGGACAAATTCCAGGGCCAGGAGGCTGCCGTGGTGATCGTTTCCATGGCCTGTTCCGCGGTGGCCGAAGCTCCGCGCGGCATGGAGTTCCTGCTGTCCCGCAACCGGATCAACGTCGCAGTGTCCCGGGGGAAGTGGCGCGCGGTGGTGGTGCGGGCCCCGGAACTGACCAACTACCTGCCAAGCCACCCTGAGGGGCTTGAACAGTTGGGCGGTTTCATCGGGCTGTGCCAGCGGTCAGTGACAGGCCAGGGGCAATGAGCAGTGCCTCATCCAGCACCTTGCCGAAGTTCGCGGCGTCGTGCGCGAAGCGGCCAAGGAACAACCCGGACACGCCGCCGAGCCCGGGCAACAGCCCCGGTTTGGCCGATCCGCCGTAGATGGCCGGAAGATCCTGGAGCCCGTGCGCGGCCAGTAGGGTTCGAAGGCGATTCACGACGTCGGACACGTAGTGCGCGTCCGCCGGCTCGGCCGCGCCGATGGCCCAGACGGGCTCGTAAGCGATGATGAGACGCGAGGCCAGCGTCCAGTCGCCGTCCACGGCAGCCCCGATCTGCCGGTAGACAAAGCTGGCAGCGGCACGCGCCGCACCAGTGCCGTCTTCAACGACGCCGCCTTCACCAACGCGGACTTCTCCACTGCGGACTTCACCAACGCGGTTGCCGCGAACGCGGTCTTCCCCGACGCAGAGCAGCGGCGTCAGCCCGGCGTCGTCGGCGGCGCGGACCTTAAGCGCCACCACGGCGTCGTCTTCCCCGAAGTGGGCCCGGCGTTCGGCGTGGCCGATCTCCACCAGCCGGACGCCCAGCTCGGCCAGCATCGACGGTGCCACTTCACCGGTCCAGGCTCCCTCTGCCCAGCCGCAGTTCTGCGCTCCCAGGATCAGAGGCGAGTCCTGCAAAAGGGCCGCGGCCGCCGGGAGCACCGGGAAAGACGGGGTCACGAACGGGACAACCCGCCCGGCCGCGAGGGCCGGGCGGGAGTCCACTTCATGGCAGAGACCTTCCAGCCAGTCCAGGGTGCTGCGGTAGCCCAGGTACATCTTGGTGCTGACGCCCACGTAGGTGACAGGGCCTGTGGCCTGGCTGGCTGAAGCCTGGTGCATGTGTTTGTGCCTTTTTGCTAGTGACGGGTCCGCTTAGTCGTGACGGGTCCGCTTAGTCGTGACGGGTTCCCTGTTCTAGTGACTGGCCCGCTGTGCTCGTGACGGGTGTGGAACTTACTTCTCCAGCAGTTCGTCCGCCTTGTTTCGGAACCGCTTGGTGGCGTACATCATGACCGCGGCCACGAACGGCAGGACGCCCAGGGCGTAGACGCCCATGGTTCCGGTGTCGGACGCCGTGACCTGGTTGACCGTGGTGCGTAGGATCGGGGCCACAAAGCCGCCAAGGTTGCCCAGCGAGTTGATGAGGCCGATGCCGGCGGCGGCTGCCGTTCCGGTGAGGAACGCCGTCGGATAGGACCAGGCGATGGGTCCGATCGACAGGAAGCTGCAGACTGCAAGGGTGATGAAGAGGATGCCCAGTGCCGGGACATGGTTGGCGCCGGCCCACGCCGAGCCAAAGATGCACAACCCGGTGGAGAGGAAGAGGCCGGTGCCCCAGACGCGGCGGCGGACCACGGTGTTGGCCGCCTTGCCGATGAAGTAGCAGGCAAAGATGCCGAAGAACCACGGGATGGCTGCCAGCAGGCCCACCATGATGCCCACCTTCTGGCCGGTCAGCTGGGCGACCTGCTGCGGCAGGTAGAACGTCACTCCGTACACCGCCACCTGCAGGCAGAAGTAGATGACGGTGAAGTACCAGACCTTGCGGTTTTTCATTGCGGCAAGCACACCGCGGGGGCCGGTTTCTTCCTTGACCGTGTCCTCCAGGGCCATGACGTCCAGCAGCGCCTTCTTCTCACCGGGGTTGAGGAATTTGGCGTCCTGGGGGCTGTTGATCAGGAAGAAGTAGGCGGCGATGCCTGCCAGGACTGCGAGCATGCCTTCAATGAAGAACATGACCTGCCACCCGGCCACCCCCGGAACCTGGTCGCCGATGTTGATCAGCCAACCGGACAGCGGGGCGCCCATCATCTGGGAGAACGGCTGCGCCAGGTAGAAGATGGCGAACATCTTCACGCGCACCTTGTTCGGGAACCAGGCGGCCAGGAACATGATGACGCCCGGGAACAGGCCGGCTTCAGTGACACCCAGCAGGAAACGCAGGATGATAAACGAGGTCTCGCCCTGGACGAAGGCGAAGCACGCGGACACGATGCCCCACGTGATGGCGATGCGCGCCAGCCACACCTTGGCGCCGAACCTGGTCAGCAGCAGGTTGCTGGGGATCTCGAACAGGGCGTAGCCGATGAAGAAAATGCCTGCGCCCAAGGCGTAGGCACCGGCGGTGACCCCCCGGTCCACACCGAGCGCCGCTTCAGCGAAGCCCACGTTGGTGCGGTCCAGGAATGCCACCACGTACAGGATGACGAGCATCGGCATAAGCCGGAACGAGGCCTTGGAGATCGCCGATTTGAGGACCGGCGAATCCAGGAGCTCCTTGGTGGACGTTGCTGTTAGGGACATCAAAACTCCTCTTTGAGTAAATCAGTTGCGAACGAAGGGGTGCTGCCGGTCCTAGCGGGAGAACGCGATGATCATGACGCCGGCGAGGCAGGCAAGGATGCCCACCGCGAGGTAGATGCGCCGTTCCCGGCTCCAGGAGCTGGTCCCGGACTTGGGACCGGTGGCCTCCCCCGGCGCAGGCCCTGGACGTGCTGAACTTGGACGTGCCGAACTTGGACGTGCTGCAGTGGGGCGGTGTTGTGCCATGGCTGTCCGTCCCTAGTGCATGTAGAGCCCGCCATCCACATTCAGCGTCTGGCCGGAGATGTACCCGGCGTCCTCGCTGATGAGGAAGGCGATGGCTGCGGCGATGTCACGCGTGGACCCGACCCGGTTGACCACCAGGTCCTTGGTGAGTTCGTCCTTGCGTTCCTGGCTGAGCGTGCCGCCCATGATGTCGGTGTCGATGGGACCCGGAGAGATGGCGTTGACGGTGATGTCGTACTCCCCCAACTCCCGGGCGGTGGAACGGGTCAGCCCGATCACGCCGGCTTTGGCCACCGAGTAGGGCGTCTTGGAGTACGTGCCGCCGCCGCGCTGGGCGGACACGGACGAGATGTTGACGATGCGCCCGATCCGGCTCCTGACCATGGACTCGGCCACGCGGCGGGTGGCGTAGTGGACACCGTTGAGGTTGATGCCCAGCACCCGGTCCCATTCGGCTGCGTCCAGTTCAAGGTACGGAACCGGGGAGCTGACGCCGGCCACGTTGGCCAGGGCCACGATCTGCGGCAGCTCCGCCTCGAGCTCGTCGATGGCGTTGCGGACGGAAGTTTCGTCGCCGACGTTGGCGCCGACACCGCGGGCGCGGATCCCGTACTGGGCCGCGATTTCCTTGGCCGTGGCCTTGCACAGGGCGTCGTCGAGGTCGATGATGCCGATGTTCCAGCCCTGCGCGGCAAGGTAGTTCGCGGTGGCCCGGCCGATGCCGCGC
Source organism: Arthrobacter sp. ISL-72 (assembly GCF_018613755.1). Taxonomy (GTDB): domain Bacteria; phylum Actinomycetota; class Actinomycetes; order Actinomycetales; family Micrococcaceae; genus Arthrobacter. The sequence continues at coordinate 127,457 of NZ_JAGGPP010000013.1, read as the reverse complement.
TCCGATACGGCTCCGGTGACGATTGCCGTGCGTTCTGCGGGGAAAATGCTCATGGTTGCTCCTTGATGAGAACGAAGACTGTGAGGGCGAAGAATCTTAAGCGAAAGACCATAAACCGAAGCCGGCTCAGCTGATGGGCGCCGGGCCGAGGTCTTCGATCAGCTTCTGCATGGCCACGTAGGCCTTGTTGCGGTAGGCGATCAGTTCGGGCGTGCGCTCCGCCGGAACGTTGAGGAAGCCTGCGCCCGTTTTGGTGCCCAGCTTGCCTGCCTCCACGAGGTCCGTGAGGATTTTCGGGGTGGCGAACCGCTCCGGGAAGTCGGTCTGGAGTGACTTGTAGCAGAAGTTGTAGACGTCCAGCCCGGCCATGTCCGCGATGGCGAAGGGCCCGAAGAACGGCAGCCGGAAGCCGAACGTGGTGCGGACCAGGGTGTCGACGTCGTCCGCCGTTGCGATGCCTTGTTCCACCAGCTGCGCGGCTTCGTGGAAAAGCGCGTACTGCAGGCGGTTGAGCACAAAGCCGGTGACGTCCTTGACGACGGCGGTCTGCTTGCCCGCAGCGTGAACCAGGTCGCGGGCTGCGCCGACGGTGGCCGCCGAAGTGCCGGCGTGCGGGATGATCTCGACGCCGGGGATGAACGGCGACGGGTTGGAGAAGTGCACGCCCAGGAACCGCTCCGGGTTGGTGACCGGCTCGGACAGCTCAGCGATGGAGATGGTGGACGTGTTGGAGCCGATGATGGCGTCGGGCCGGGCGGCGGCGCTGATGCGGGCCAGCGTCTGGTGCTTGATGGCGATGACCTCGGGGACGGCCTCCTCGATGAAGTCCGCGTCCGCCACGGCTTCCTCGATATCCTTGGCGGCCCACAGGTTCTGCTTCAGGATTTCCGTGGAACCCGCGGGGAACAACCCGTCGGCCACGAACTGGTCCGACTCGCTCAGGAGCCGGTCGTAGTTGTTCTGCGCCACTTCGGCGGACACGTCGGCCAGTGCCACCCGGGCCCCGCCGAGCGCCAGGACCTGCGCGATCCCGCCGCCCATGTAGCCGGAGCCGATGACGGCGATCTTCCGCGCGCTGTTGACTGCTGCTGCGCCGCTGGGGGCGGCGGTGTTTGCTGTTTCGGTCATGATCAGACTGCCTTCGTGTAGTCGGGCTCATAGGAGCAAATGGCGTCCACCTTGGCGGCGGAGGATGAAGTCTCGTCGAAGCGGTAGTCGAGCCACTCGCCCACCAGCTTCTTGGCCAGTTCCAGGCCGATCACCCGCTGGCCCATGGTGAGGACCTGGGCGTTGTTGCTCAGGACCGAGCGCTCCACGGAGTAGCCGTCATGGGCGGTGACCGCGCGGATCCCGGGGACCTTGTTGGCGGCGATGGCCACTCCCAGTCCTGTGCCGCAGATCAGCAGTGCACGGTCCGCTTCCCCGTCGGACACTTTGCGGGCTGCGTCGACGGCGACATGCGGGTATGCGGTCGCGTCATTTGCAGCCACGCCCACGTCCACCACGGAGGCGACGCGGCTGTCCGCTTCCAGCAGCGCCTTCAGTGCTTCCTTGTATTCGACGCCGGCCTCGTCGTTGCCGATGACAATGCGCCATCCTGCCGCGGCGCCTTGGTTTGTGCTCATGCTTGTGCTCCATTTCCGGCCACGGAGGCAGCCAGCGGGGAATCAGTCGGTTGGGAAGTGTTCAGTCCGGAATCCGCCGGTCCGGAATCAGCCAGCCCGGAATCAAGGTAGGAGGAGATCCGGGCCGCGATGAGCCCGAAGGACACGGCGCCGGGGTCCGGATGGCCCAGACTCTTCTCGGCCAGCGGCCGTGCCCGACCCTTGAGCGGCCGGAGTGAAGCGGTGGCGTCTGCGGCTTCCCGGGCAGCAGCCGCTGCCTCGGCGAGTGCCCGTACTACCGGGGTCCCGCCGTCGCGCGCGGCCAGGAAGGTGTCCCGGAAGGGAAGCAGCGCGTCCACCATGGTCTTGTCCCCCGGTTCGGCCTTGCCGAGGGCGGTGATTGCGTCGGCAAAGGCGGCGACGGTGGCCGTTGCGTCCTCGCCGTGGTACGAGTCCTTGTTGCCGAGGGCGAGTCCGGCGGCCATGACGGCGGACCCCCACAATGCCCCGGAGGTTCCGCCGGCACGTTCGCTCCAGGCCTCCCCCGCCGCGGTGAGTACGCGTTGCACGGAAGCGCCGGCTGCCGACGTTTCCACCGCGGCAGCGGCTGCAGCGTCCACACCGCGGCGCATGCCAATGCCGTGGTCGCCGTCGCCCGCGATCGCGTCCAGCTTGCCAAGCTCTTCTTCATGCTCGACGACGACGGCCTGCACTTGGGCGAGGACGGCGGTTGCCAGCCGGCCCAGGTCTGCCGCCGCCGCCGTCGCCTGTTCCTCTTCGCCGGCTGCTGCGTCTTCCGGTCCGGCGAGCTCGCGGCGGGCACGGGGCGCAAGGTTTCCTTTGCGGAAGGCGGGAGTGTCCGCGGGTGCCGCCCAGAACTCCTCGAGTTCGTCGTCCAGCCAGAGCAGGGTCAGGGAGAGCCCGGACATGTCGAGGCTGGTGACCAGTTCGCCGCATTCCGGTTCCACCACCGTCAGGCCGGCCTTGTTGAGTAGATTTTCGATCTTGCCGAACAGCAGGAACAGCTCGTCGTATTTGACGGTGCCCAGGCCGTTGACGATCGCCACCACGCGGTCCCCGGCATCATCGGGCTTGTCCGCCAGGAGACGCGCGACGAGCAGTTCGGCGAGTTCGGAGGCCGTGGGCATGGGGTGTTCGGAGATGCCCGGTTCGCCGTGGATGCCCAGGCCCAGCGACATCTGGCCGGCGGGAACGTGGAACAGCGGGGCCTCTGCGCCCGGGAGTGTGCAGCCGTCGAAGGCTACGCCCAGGGAGCGGGTGCGGTAGTTGGTGCGGATGGCCAGGCGCTCGACGGCGTCGAGGTCCAGTCCGGTTTCGGCGGCCGCGCCGGCGATCTTGAAGACCGTCAGGTCCCCGGCGATGCCGCGCCGCTTCTCGATCTGGTCCAGCGGAGCGCTGGCGATGTCGTCTGTGACCAGGACCGTGCGGGTCTCGATTCCCTCGGCGTTAAGCCGCAGCTGGGCCTGACCGAAGTGGAGGACGTCGCCGGCGTAGTTGCCGTAGCTCAACAGCACACCGCCGCCTGTGTTCGCTGCTTTGGCCACCCGGTAGACCTGGCCGGCCGCCGGAGAGGCGAACATGTTGCCGCAGGCTGAGCCGGTGGCGAGGCCCGGCCCTACCAGGCCCGCGAAGGCCGGGTAGTGGCCGGAGCCACCGCCCACCACCAACGCAACCTGGCCGGCAGGCACTTCGGTGGAGCGGACGACGCCGCCGTCCACCCGGGCAACGTACCCGCGGTTGGCTGCCACAAAGCCGTCCAGTGCCTCATCCGCAAAGTCAGCGGGGTTGTCGAAGATCTGGGTCATGGTTCCTCATTGAATCCGTGTTGGAAAGTGCGGTTGGGTGGACGCCGGCGCCATGGGCCGGATGCTCCTCAGGCGCCGGCTCCTGGTCAGACTGCAGCGAGTGCGACGGCGGCGGGCTGCTGCCGCCCCTGGGCAACCTGGCTCTTGCCAAGCGTGTAGCCGTCCGTCTTGGGCAGGACGTGGCGGCGAAGGTAGTCCTGGTTGCTGGCCGTCACGCTGAGGCCGTCGCCGCCGTAGTGCTCGGTGCAGAGGATGCCCTGGAAGCCGACGGACATTGCCAGCTTGAACGCCTCCCGGTAGTTGATGAGGCCGCTTTCCATCGGTGCGGGCATGGTGACGTACATGCCGCGGGCTGTGTCCTCGTCGCGGATGTAGTTCTTCATGTGCCAGTAGTTGGAGTACGGCAGCGTCTTGGCCACCATTTCGCGCCAGTCCTCGATGGGCCGGTGGAGCCGGATCAGGTTGCCGAGGTCGGGGTTGAGGCCGACGTTGGCCAGGCCGATGTCCTGGACCAGCTGCACCGAGGAATCCGCGGTGCCCAGGTAGGTGTCTTCGTACATTTCGAGAGAGAGCAGGACGCCCACGTCGGCGGCATGCCGGCCCAGTTCCCGCAGGCGGGTGACGGCGTTGCCCCAGGCTTCCTTGTTGCCGGCAGGGTCCTTGTAACCCTCAACGGTCCAGAACCAGAGCTGTTTCTGCTGTTCCGGCGTGATGGCCTGGTGGAGTCCGAAGGAGACAACTTCGCACCCCAGCTCGGCGGCGGCGTCGATGGTGCGGTGGCTGTAGGCGAGGTTGGCTTCCCAGTTGCCCTCTTCGATCACGCTGCGGCGGATGGCGGAAATGACGGGGATGCCGATGCCGACGTTGTCCGCCGTCTGTTTGAACTCTGCGAGGCGCGCCTTGCTGAGATCGCCGGGGCGCACCCAGCTGTCGGTGAGGTCGGCGTGGGCGAAGCCGGCTTCCTTGACCTCGGTGAGGACCTCGGCCCAGGCCGAAGCCTCGGCGTCGTTGATGTCTGTTCCCCGGGCGTCCGTGCCCGGGAACTGCAGCAGGGCCGCGGTGATGGGCCAGTTCTCGGCGGTGTAGGCCATAACGTTCACTCCTTGTGCAGATCCTGTTTCCTATAGGATTTACTATCGACAAAAAGTTGTCAAGGTCACATGAGGGCGTGCCGGCCCGACCAGGCAGCCGGAGGTGTCGTTTTGGAGCTCCAAAACGACACCTGCTGCTACTTACCTGGGAGGGAGGGGGCTTAGCCTTCCGGCGCGTCGGCCATGGCCCGGCCGCGGACTTTGCGGACGTGGTCGGCCATGGCGGAGGCGGCGGTTTCCGGATCCCCGGTGGCCAGGGCGTCAAGGACTGCCTGGTGTTCGGCGATGGCGTTCTCGGCATCGGTGATGCCCACGCCGCCGAACAGCCGGAAGCGCTGGACCTGGCCGCCGAGCGCTGCATATGCCGCCACCATGAACTGGTTTCCGGTCTGTTCGGCAATGAGCCGGTGGAACCGCTCGTCGGCTTCGAGGTAGTCGCGGTATTCAGCGAAGGACGGTCCCCGCGGCGCGGTCTTCAGGTCCGTGACTGCCTGCTCCAGCTGGGCGAGCCGCTCCGGGGTGAGCCGGGCGCAGGCGAGCCGGGCATTCACCGGTTCAATGGCGAGCCGCGCCTCCATCAGTTCGGCGAAGTCCTCACGGGTAAAAACCGGGGCCACCCGGTACCCCTTCAGAGCTATGCGGCGGACCATGCCGGTGTGCTCCAGGCGCGCAAGCGCCTCACGGACCGGGGTTGGCGAAACGTCGAGGTCCCGCGCCGTGCCATCGATGCTGACGGTGGCGCCGGGTTCGAGCCGGCCATCCATCAGCGATTCCAGCAGCTCCTCATAGACATGGTCTGCCAGCACCTGGCGGCTTACCGGCCTGCCCTTGCGGCTGCCGGGACTGGTAATCGGGGACGGACGCTGCATGTTCAGATCCTATAGGGCTGGTCCGCCCCCTCATGGTTCCATGACGGGGCGGACCAGGTCGCACTCCGCCCGGGGCGCGGGTGCTGGCGAAGCGCGTGCTGGCCCAGCGCGTGCTGGTTCAGCAGCTGCTAACAAAGCGGCTGCTAGCTCAGGGACTCTTCGTAGAAGGGGTAGTCCGTGTAGCCTTCGGCGCCGTCTGCGTAGAACGTTGCCTGGTCCGGGTTGTTGACCGGCAGGCCTTCGCGCCAGCGGCGGACGAGGTCGGGGTTGGCGATGGCCGGACGGCCCACCACCACCGCATCCGCCTGGCCGTCCGCGACCAGGGCGATGGCTGCATCGCGGGTGGTGATGACGCTGAAGCCCGTGTTGACCAGGAACGGGCCGTTGAACCGCGCCCGCAGGTTCTGCACCAGTTCAGCGGCAGGCTCGTCATGCAGGATGCTCAGGTAGGCCAGGTCCAGCGGAGCGATGGAGTTGACCAGCACGTCGTAGGTTGCGCGGACGTCAGCGGCGTCGGTCTCTTCGATGCCCTGGACGTTGTGTTCGGGCGAGATCCGGATGCCCACGCGGTTGGCGCCCAGCGCCTCGACGACGGCGTTCACCGTCTCGATGACGAAGCGCGCGCGGTTTTCGGGGGAACCGCCGTAGCTGTCCGTGCGGATGTTGGTGTTGGGTGCCAGGAACTCGTGGAGAAGGTAACCGTTGGCGGAGTGCAGCTCGACGCCGTCGAACCCCGCCTCGATGGCATTGCGCGACGCCGTGACGATTTCCTCGCGGACGAGCGGAAGCTCATCGGTGGAAAGCTCATGCGGCACAGGATGCGGCTGCTTGCCGTTATAGGTCCGGGTTTCACCTTCGACGGCGATCGCGCTGGGGGCAACGACGCCGTGGCCACCGTTGATGTCCTCATGCGAGACGCGGCCGCCGTGCATGATCTGGGCAAAAATCCTGCCGCCTTCGGCGTGGACTGCGTCGGTGACCTTCTTCCAGCCGGCGATCTGTTCGGGGGCGACCAGCCCAGGCTGTCCCGGGTAGGAACGGCCGGCCGGGCTGGGGTAGATCCCTTCGCTGACAATCAGGCCGAGGGAGGCGCGCTGGCGGTAGTGCTCCGCTACGAGCGGGCCGGGGATGCCTTCCTTGCCGGAGCGGAGACGGGTCAGCGGCGCCATGACCAGGCGGTTGGGCAATTCGAGCTCGCCGAGGGTCAACGGGGAAAACAGCATGCGCGGTTCCTTTCAAAGCGGATGGGGTCCACTCGAGACAACTGGGAGGCGCGTGCAACTATTCCTGATGAGATGCAGATCACGACGGGCGGACGATGTCTTCACCGCGGTTTCGTTGTGGTTGATGAGGGTGTCGAAGCCCTTGTCCACCAGGTCCTCCAACGCGATCCTGCCGGTGATGAAGGGCTTGAGATCCACTTTCCCCTCCTGAACGAGCCGGATTGCGGCCCCGTGATCACCGCGGTAGGCGATCGTTCCGCGCAGGTCGATCTCCTTGAGGACGATCTTCTGCATGTCCACGGCGGCCGGACGGCCCCAAATGGACACGTTGACCACCACCCCGGCGGGCTTCACGACGTCGAGCACGGTGTCCAAAACCGCGCTGACGCCGGCACATTCGAACGCGGCGTCCGCACCGGCACCGCCGGTCAGTTCCAGAACACGGGCTTTGATGTCCTCGACGCCCGGGTCCAGCACATGATCCGCGACGCCGGACGCCGCCGCCTTTTCCTTGCGCGCAGCGGACAGCTCCGTCACCACCGTGGTGACGCCCAGGCCCTTCAGGACAGCTGCCGTGAGCAGCCCGATGGGACCCGCACCGCCACGACGGCGACACTCTCCGGGCGAAGGCCGCTTCGGCTGACGGCGTGATGGGCCACTGCGAGGGGCTCGATGAGGGCGGCTTCGTCAAGGGGAATGTCGCCGACTGAATGGACCCAGCGTGAGTCGACCCATGACGGCGATTTTACGGCACCGGGGCGGAGTTCCGGCTCGGGGATGTCTTCTATCCGCACGTCCTTTTGGGCGTGGAATCGTGCTGCTTTCACGATGCTTCGCCTTAGTTGGTTGCGCGTCCACGGCCGCGCCCGGCGGCACGGCCGTGGACTGCTGGTTGGATGGTCAGCGTGTGTGGTGGGTGGGCTGGAGCTCGTAGACCGGCGTGGGCAGTCCCTCCATGCGGGCCTTGAGCTGAAGGGCAAGGTAGTTCGAATAATGGCGGCTCTGGTGCAGGTTCCCTCCATGGATCCAGAGGTTCTCAACGTTGGTGGGTTTCCACATGTTGCGCAGCTCCCCTTCCCAGGGACCCGGGTCCTTTGGCGTGTCTGAACCGTAGCCCCAGCATTTACCGACGGCGTCCGCCACTTCGGGCGAGACCAGGTCTGCAAGCCAGCCGTTCATTGAGCCGTAGCCCGTGGCGTAGATGATGACGTCGGCTTCGAGTTCAGCTCCGTTGTCCATGACCACCGCGTTGCCGGTGATCTTGCTGACCTGTCCGTTCGCCAGTTTCACGCGACCGTCGATAATCAGCTGTGAGGCGCCGACGTCGATGTAGTAGCCGGATCCGCGCCTCAGGTACTTGAGGAACAGGCCGGAACCGTCCACTCCGAAGTCCAGGTCGAAGCCGGCGGCTTCAAGCTGGGAGTAGAAATCGGCGTCGCGTCTGGCCATCTCCTGGTACACAGGGATCTGCGCCTCCGGCAGGATCCTGTACGGCAGGGACGCGAACAGGAGGTCGGCCTTCTCCGTGGTGACGCCGTTTGCCAGTGCCTTCTCTGAGTACAGGTCGCCGAGGGCGAGTTCCATAAGCGACTCGCTCCGGGCAATGTGGGTCGATGAGCGCTGAATCATGGTGACGTCGGCGCCGTGTTCCCAAAGATCCGCACAGATGTCGTGGGCTGAGTTGTTGGACCCGATGACCACGGCCTTCTTGCCGGTCCAGTCCCCTCCGCCCGGATGCTTGGACGAGTGGTACTGCTGCCCCAGGAAGGACTCGGCGCCGTCGAAGGTTGGAACGTTCGGGTAACCCGAGACGCCCAACGCGAAGACGAGCTGCTTGGGACGCAAGGTGACCGGCTCGCCGTCGCGGATGACCTGCACGATCCACTCCTGCGCGGCTTCATCGAAGCGGGCGTTGGTGCACTCGGTTTTCGACCAGTAGTTCAGCTCCATGATCCGGGTGTAGTGCTCCAGCCAGTCGCCGATCTTGTCCTTGGCGGCGAAGACGGGCCAGTCGTCCGGAAACTTCATGTAGGGCAGGTGGTCGTACCAGACGGGGTCGTGAAGGTGGAGGGACTTGTACCGGTTCCGCCACGAGTCGCCGGGGTTCTCATTTTTCTCCACGATGATGGTTGGGACGCCGAGTCGGCGTAGCCGGGCGCCGAGTCCGATTCCGCCCTGCCCGCCGCCGATGATCACGGTGTACGGCTGGTCCTCGTATCCCAGGCGGGCTTCCTGCTCCTCCTTGAGTTCCAGCCAGGACTTGCGCCCCTTGCTGATCTGGTGCGCCACGCCCTTTTCACGGTTGGGACCTTTTTTCTCCTCGAAGCCTTTTAGTTCCTGCATGGTTGTGAGCAGCGTCCAGCATTTGCCGTTCCGGAGGCGAAGGTGCGCATAGCCGCGTGCTTGCGCCGTTTCAAAGTCCACCCACGCTTCGGTGTTGGCTGCGTCTCCGGTGGCGTCCTCGGCGAGCGCCCAGTTCTCTGGCTTAACTTCCGGGAGGGTGGCCTCCAGCATCCGCTTGATGTCCGCCTCGCCCTCCAAAGTTTTGAGGTTCCACGTGAAGGATACGAAGTCGCGCCAGTACGGTTCGTCCTCGAACAGCTGCAGTGCGGCATCCGTGTCGTTGCTGCGCAGCGCCTCTTCGAACTGCGCCAGCCAGGCCTCCACGATGCCGTTTGGTGTCTCAGGCATGATTCCTCTTTTCCTTTGCTTATAGTGATCCGCTCCGGGTCCGCCTCCCGGCGACCGACCCGTGACCCGCATCCCAAGTAAAAGGCTGAGGGGGTTACAATCGGGTGACACGGCCCCTCCCCACTTTCGGGTTGCCTTCGTTTTCGAGCTGCCTGCAGTGAGCCGGTTCCGGAAAAGCTGCGAGGGGGCCGGGCACGATTCGATGACGAGTTGGGAGATTGCGGATGCGGACTGGCACCGGTGCGATCAGCCATCTTCGGGACCTGAGGTTTACTGCGCCGGCAGAGTACGCACGGACGCTGCGCAAAGCCCACGAAGCCACGATTTCTGGCACCCCTGACCCTTCAATTTCACCGGCCCTCATCAAGTCGTGGCAGCGTTCGCTTGCCTTGGGCATCGATCCGGATCAACACAGGCCGGTCCACCGGCACGACGTGTCCGAGGCACGCTCGCTCAGCGCCGGGCACCCGCTTGCTGCCGTGATGCCGGCTCTGTCCCAGCTCCTGGCCGACGAGTCCTCCGCGGGCCGCCACCTCCTGATCGTCACTGACCGACAAGGCGAAGTGCTGTGGCGGGTGGGCAGCCGGCAGGCGCTGAGGCTGGGCGACTCCTTGGAATTCGTTGAGGGTGCCGACTGGTCCGAGTCCGGGGTGGGAACCAATGCCATCAGCGAGGCCCTGATGACCGGTGGGCCTGCGCAGTTATTCTCGGCCGAACATCTGGTCCGCACGCATCACGACTGGGCCTGCACTGCTGCACCCATCCGCGATCCATACACGGGCGAGGTCGTGGGTGTCCTCGATGTCTCCGGCCCCTTCGAATCGGTGACGCCGGACAGTCTGCGTATGGTCCGCTGCGGAGTGCGACTGGCGGAGGAGATGTTGAAGTCAGCGGGTATTGCAAGGGCTGGCGGCTTTTCTGCAGCTGGTGGCGCCACACTGCGCGGGGTTACGCCGTTATCCGAGCGGCCCTCCGGCAGTAGCGTGCGCTCGACGTTGATGCTGAGGTTGCTGGGCGACAAGCCGAGCGCCGAGCTCGACGGCGGCGCCCGGCTTCCGCTGACACTGCGCCGCGCTGAGATCCTGGCTTTACTTGCGTCCAGAACCCAAGGTTGGAGCGCGGACGAGCTCGCGTACCACCTTCACGGCGAGGACGGTGCCGCTACTGCCATCAGGACGGAGATGCATCGCATTCGGAGCATCCTGGGCAACGTTGTGGAACCGAACCCTTACCGTTTCGCTTCCTCCATCTGCGTTGTGACGGACGCGTCCATGGTCGCCGGTCACCTGCGGGAAGGCCGGGTGAGCGAAGCCCTGGCTGCCTATCCTGCGAAGCTGCTCAACCGCTCGGCTAATCTGTCCGTTGAGCTGATGCGGGATGAACTCAACGAAGCTGTGGGCGCGTCCGTCCGCTCCAGCAAGGACGCCCAGCTGATCATGCGGTGGTGCGCGAGCGATATGGGCGCGTCGGACACCGAGGCAGCTGCCGCAATGGCCAGCCTTATCGGGCCGAGCGATCCGCGCTATCAATTGCTCCGGGCACGCATGGACCGGGTGGACCGCGAATTGCAGTCCTGACCGGCCTGTTGACTAGGGAGCCTAGGGCTACGGAGCCGGCGCTGCCGCTCCCGGGCAGCCTTGGCCTTGCGGATTCCTGATGCAGTCGTCGGCGTAATTGCGGGTGATCGAGCGCCACACACTGATGGTCTGAGGCTGGGAACTGAATTGTCCTTGGCCGGGAATGGGCAGCGGGGGTCCGTTATTGACGGAGTATGTTCCCTGGAAATGCGTCGTAAGGACCACTTGGAAATCACCGGTCTGCGTATAGACATGACTAGTCCGGGTCTTTTCGCCCCACCGGTCCTGCGGCAATGGACCGCCGGCCGACGCCTGCGGTCCAAGAGTTGTCCCGTCCCCGTAATTCCATGTGTACTGCACAGGCGTGGCGACGACATGAACCTTCTGACCCAGGATCGTGATGTCGAACTGTTGCTCAGCCGAGTCCGCATAGAAATTGGTCTCGGCTCCCCGCAGGGTGTGCGGGCTCGGCTGGGCTGTGACAGTTCCCGCAGCCACGGGCAGTTTCTGGAACTCACTCTGAATCAGCGCGGCAATGCGGGGCAGGAGATCCTCGACACGCTCGTCGTACAAGCAAGACGGCCCACTGCCGGTTGGCGTCCAATCCGTCCACACGGGGTCCGGGATGCCCCGAGGTGCCACCTTCCAGATCACAGGGATCCCCGCTTTGCCGCCCTCTTCGCGGGGCGGGCATTGCTGCTGCCCCGGCAGACACTTCACACTCACGTTGTTCTCGTCCGTTTGGCACTGCAGGACTGCTTTGTACTGATTGGGGTCGTTCGGGATGTCGACAGGTGCCTGTGTCCATGTGTTAGACCCGGGATCTTGGTTCCAATCACCTCCCACATTTGCTCCACTCTCGTCCCAATCTCCCTTAATGGGTGAATCTGACGGCAGAGCCGGACCCCCAACCAAAGCCAATCCAAAGTAAACGAGCAGCCCTAGAGTGCAGGCCGACGTTCTGACGAGTAGCTTGCTCATTGGCTGTTAGTCAGGTGTTCAACGGTTTTGGCTCGCCAGCCGCCCTGATACGAGGCGAGCATTATGTCGCCCATTGACGGCTTTTGATCAGTCTTCTCGTCGAGTTTTCCATCGGCGAGGTAATAGGAAAGGGGTTCTTGAGATACCTGAACCACTACCTGATATTCGCCGGGCGCTGTCTCTACAAATTTGGATTGGGCACCCTGCACGATCATCTTGCCGCCAGCAAGCCATCTCCCCTCCGAGTGCCAACCTTCAACAACTTCTTTTACGCGCAAACAGGACGCGCATGTCGTTGCGGATATGGCTTCTATCGGCGAAGTGTCGCCAGTCTCGTATGCATAGCTGAGGGTTGCATACCAATACTTAGCAAATGCCTCCAGCCCTTCCTTCGTCTCCGCCTTCGCCGCCTCGGGCAGCACAGGAACCGGGACGTTTTCCGCTATGCCCTTGGCGTCGGCCGGCTTATAGGTGGCGGTGGGCGTGGTGCTCGGCGTCGCAGTTGCCGAAGCGGTGGCCGAGGCGGATGCCGATGACGTGCCCTCATTCCCAGGCGGATTCCCGCCGCTATTGCACCCTGTGAGGACCAGAGCCGAACCAATGAAAAATGCGGCGGCGGAATTGCGCAGCCTCATGAAAGACGAAGTACGAGATGTCATGGGCAGCTATTCCCCCGATAGTTTCAAGACGTCCGCGTCCGGCCGGAAATAAATCCGGACGTTCGTTAAAGGGTAACTGAGGTCACATTTGAAAGATCAAAGTTATCCACAGGCACCGCCCCTCCGGTCTACCACCCAGAGCCAGCGATAGGAAGTCACATCGCCAAGACGCCAAGGCGCCACAGAATGAGCCCTTAAGGCACTGGCCATCGAGCCCGCCCGGCTGAACAATGAGCCCATGATGTTCGAACATGCAGACGACGACCCGATTTTGAACCTGGATGACGACCAGTCGTGGAAGCTCCTGGAGGGCACCAAGCACGGCCGGCTGGTGGTAACCGTCGGCGGCGAGTCGGACATCTTCCCGGTCAACTACGCCGTGGGCAACCGGAAGATCTACCTCCGGACCGCTCCAGGGAACAAGCTCGCGGAATTGACCATCAATGCCAACGTCCTCTTTGAGGCGGACGGCATCCTGTCCGACGAAGCCTGGTCCGTGGTCCTCCGGGGAACAGCACGAGTCCTTGAACAATCTGCGGATATTGCCGCGGCGGAATCGCTCGGTCTGCAGCAATGGGTGCCCACCTTGAAGGACTTCTACGTGGAAATCCAGCCCGTCTCGATCAGCGGCCGGCACTTCAAGTTCGGTGAGAATCCCCCGCGCGCATTGTAGCCACCGCCGATCCCCGCGGAATGAGCCCGCCTAGACTTGGATCATGGCCGACCAGCTGACTCCCGAACAGCGCAGCTGGAACATGTCCAGGATCCGGGGCAAGAATACGAAGCCGGAACTGCTTGTCCGGAGCCTGCTGCACTCGAAAGGCTACCGTTACCGATTGCACGGCAGCGCCGGGGGCGGCAAGCTCCCCGGTAACCCTGATTTAGTGTTCGCGGGGCGGCATAAGGTCATCTTCGTCAACGGCTGCTTCTGGCATTTCCACGACTGCAAGGCCGGGCAGCATGCTCCCAAGGCAAACGCGGACTTTTGGGAGGCGAAACGGACACGGACAAGAAACCGCGACGCCGAACAGCGCCAGCTCCTGGAAGCTTCCGGGTGGATGGTGCTCACCGTCTGGGAATGCGAACTCAAGGATGTCTCTGCCCTGGAAAAGCAGTTGGAGCAGTTCCTCGCATAAGGCGCCGACGCTACGAGCACCAACTGCCTAAGCAGTTACAACGACCGGCGGGCGGCCAGCGCTGATTTGAAGGCAGCCGGGGCCTCACTGCTATTAATGCGCGAGTCCGTTTCCTTCTGCAGGTGGAACCAGACGAAGCTGACCACATCCGGCTGCGCGGCCAGATAGCTGACCAGGTCGGTGTTCCACGCTGCTTTGGAGCCCCCGGCCTCCGCGGACGCGGTCTCCGCGATAAGGGACAGGGATCCCGGGCGCTAGAGCTCGTAGCTGGGCAATTACGGGAGCGAAGAGGTCCTGCGGTGAAATCCAGCTGCTCCACGACGCAGAGGTGCCCCAGTTGTACCCGTCGAGGGCCACGATGTCCACGTAGCCGGCACCCGGGAACAGCCCGGCAAGATCAGTGGAACCGAAGTACGGAACATTGGGGCTCCACAGGACGCGTTCCTGGCGCCGGTTGCCGCGTCGAAGTCGCTCGCCGCGATCCTGTCCAGACTGTACGCAGGCTGACCGAGTCCGCCGCCCCAGGCCCACGGTTCCCACGTAACAAGCGGGACCGCGCGGCGGGCACGCACGGCGTTCATCTCAGCGATGGGCGGCGCCTGCAGGAAGTCCTTGTAGAAAAGCACGCTGGACGAACTCTCGCCCGCCAGCTGTGACACTTGGTCCAGTTCGGCACTCGCCAAGGGGCCGCCGGGAGTGGCCACGCCAAAGCGCAGCGCCGCCGTGCTGACCGGAGGGAGGGAGGGAGCAGCGGCAGTTACTTCGAACACCGAAGAAGCCTTGATGGATGACGTCTTGGCCGTGACGGTCACCGAGCCAGGGGCTGTTGACGGAATGGTGACCGAGCTAGTGAAGGCACCGGCTGGACGAAGACAAATATCAAGCCCAGTCCGACGACCAGGCCAATAAAGAGGGTCCTCAAGGTCCTGAACACAGCGGTACCCGCAATCGGCTGGTGACCGTAAAGCCACAGGTCAGTTGGGTGCCTTCAGGCACTTGTCCCGATCCTAAAGGGCAGCCGGGCTAGTCCGATCAAGATTGCCACAAATTTTTCCGGAAAACGCATTCCCAGGCCGTCCGAGCCCTACTGTAAAAGGGAAAACATTGCATCCGCACCCGCCGTCGGGGTGCGCGGGCAAAAGGGAAGGGGTGTCCGATGGATGGACAGGATGGCGCAAGCCAGCCGTACGTCGACCCCTCCGTGCTGCAGACACTCCGCTACGAGCTCGAGCCCGACGCCGAGTACTGCACCGTGTTCGTGAACAGTTACATCCAGCAGTTACCGTGGCGGCTGGACCGGCTTCGCCAGGCTGTGGAGGCCAGGGATTTGGACGCCGCCATGGATGCCGTCCTGAGCGTGAAGACTTCAAGCATGATGGTCGGCGCGGCCTACCTTGGCCGGCTCGCCGATGAGCTCGAAACGATCCTGAAGCACCTGGAGTCCCATCCGGAGGCCGCAGCTGACCAGCCGCCCAGGCTTCAGTTGGCGCTCCTGGAAAGCATGGACGCGTGCACCGATCAGACCGTGGCCGGCCTCTCAGCTGCCGCGGCGGCTTAGGCCCGGCGGCTGAAGCCGGGCGCTGGACTCAGCGTTCTGCGGGAGCCAGCCGATAGCCCACGCCGCGCACCGTCTGGAGCCAGCGCGGATTCTGCGGGCTGTCGCCCAGCTTCTTGCGAAGGTTTCCCATGTGCACTTCGACGGAGCGCTCGTCCGCTTCGGAGATGTAGCCGCCCACGTCGTACGGCTCGTCCCTCAGTCGTCTCACCAGTTCAGATTTGGTCCGCACCATGCGGCCCGCCTCAAGAAGGGCGTGCAGCAGATCGAACTCGGTGCGCGTCAGGTGCAGTTCCCGCCCATCCACAGTCACGGTCCGCGCCTCATAGCTGAACTCAAGGCCGTTGTGCGTCAGCGTCCGGCCTGCGCTGCCCGCTGCGGCAGGTGCCTTGGCACCGGCGGTGACGTCCGACGTCGAACGCGGACGCCGCATCATGGCGGCAACCCGCGCTCGCAGTTCCCGGGGACGGAAGGGCTTTGTCAGGTAGTCGTCGGCTCCCGATTCCAACCCGATGAGGGTGTCCAATTCCTCGGCCCGGGCCGTCAGCATAACGATGTAAGCGTCCGAGAATTCCCTGATCTGGCGGGCGACTTCAAAGCCGTCGATGTCGGGCAGGCCCAGGTCCAGGGTGATGACTGCCGGATAGAGCTCCTTGGCCGCGATCACGCCGGCCGCCCCGCTGCTGGCCACTTGGACATCGAACCCGGCCTGGACGAGGACCACTCGAACCAGTTCACGGATGTCGTGATCATCCTCGATTACCAGACCCACACGTGATTCACTCATCGCAGCCCCCTCAGTCCGCTTGATACCGTCAGAAGTATAGCGGTCGCCCGATATCGTGGGGGTATGCGTCCAGTAAAATGCCCGTCGATAGTCGTCCGCCGATGAGCGGGAACATCACATGGGACATCGATTCCGGGCGGTTACTGTTCTTCCGCCGGCCGTTCCACCAGTACTCGCTGCGCGGCCGGGTGGTGCTGAGCCAGATGCCGCTGTCCGTCACAGCGGCGCTCACGGCCGTCCTCATCCTGTTGTTTTTCCCGGGCACCCTTGCCAATCCCCTTTACATCGCGTTCCTGGCCACGCAGGCCTTGCTCCTGGCGCTGTGCTTTTTGGTGCCCTGGGACAGGCTGCCGTACCCCAGTTTCCTGGTGATCCCGCTGCTGGACTTCGTTTCCATCGCCTTGGGTCGGGAAGGCGGCCAGGAGAGCCTGACCGGCATCAGCTTGCTGTCCGTTTTCCCGGTCATCTGGCTATGCGCGTCAGGACTGTACCCGCGTCTCGCTTTGCTGGCGTCTTTCCTCGCTCCCCTGGCCATCATCTGGGTGCCGTTGTTTATTCGCGGCGGCGTCACCGGCCAGGATCTGGCGCGCTCCCTGCTGCTGCCGGTGATGACGCTGGGGATCGGCGTTTCAGTGAGCGTGCTGACGCTCAGCATGGTCCGCCAGCAGCGTGACGTGGAGGAAAAGGATGTTCAGCTCCGCGTCGCGCTGCAGGACAGCAAACATCAGGAGGGGCTGCTGAATTCAGTGCTCGAGACCGTGCATTTGGGTGTCCTGGCCGTGGACGCACACGGGAATGACATCCTCATGAACCGGAAACAGCGCGAAAACCACAAACTCGCCGCACCGTTGGGAAACACCGACCCGAATGAATCCCAGCTCCTCGTCTTCCAGCCCGACCGGGTCACAAAAGTTCCGGTGGACCAACGGCCTGTGCGGCGAGCAATAATGGGCGAGAATTTCACCGACAACCTGGTGTGGCTCGGCAGTGGCAGTGAACAGCGGGCCATCACCACCAGCGCACGCGCCATGAAGGACCAGGACGGCGCGTTCGCCGGCTCGGTCATCGTGTTCAGTGACGTCACCGACCTGGTCAACGCCCTGGCCGCCAAGGACGACTTCGTGTCCAATGTGTCCCACGAGTTCCGGACTCCGCTGACCTCAATCCTTGGCTATGTGGAACTGCTGCTGGACGACGATGACCGGCTGCCGGAGTCCTACCGCGAACCCCTCAACATCATTCTCCGGAACTCCCAGCGGCTGCTAGGCCTGGTGTCCGACCTGCTGACCAGCCGCAGCGGGCAGCTCATCGTTAGCCCGCAGGCCGTGGATCTGGCCGAGCTTGTCCGGGCCAGCATCAGCGCGGCGCTCCCCCGTGCCGCCGCAGCCAAGGTGCGCCTCCAGGCAGACACTCCCGAGCGGATGGACGCCCACGTGGACTCGGTCCGCATGTCACAGGTGCTGGACAATCTGGTCTCCAACGCCATCAAGTACTCGCCCGACGGCGGCCACGTCGTGGTGTCCCTCGGGGCCGAAGGCAACACGCTCGTGTGTAGGGTGAGTGACACCGGTATGGGCATGAGCGAAAAGGACCAGACCGAGGTGTTTACGAAGTTCTTCCGGACCAGCAACGTGCGGAACACATCCATCCCGGGCGTGGGGCTGGGGCTGCCCATCAGCAAGGCCATTGTTGAAGCGCACGGCGGCAGCATCCAGGTTCGGAGTGCGCCGGGTGAAGGCACCACGTTCACCGTGAAGGTGCCCATCTAGGTGCCATCCAGGAGACCAAGTGCCGTCCCGGTTTGGCGGGCGCACTCACAATCTGGCGTGAGCCCCGAACTGCTAGCCCGGTGCTACGGAGCCCGGAACTGCTCAATCAGTGTCCGGGCCATCGCCTGCGCCCTCTTGGCAGCCTCTGTATCACCCTCGGTGGCGGAGATGATGGACCCCTTCATCAGGATGTGCCATGAGCGCGAGAAATCCTCGGTGTCCCGGAGTCCGGCCTCCTCGGCAAGCTGCTGAACATGGCCGCGAATTCTGGCCAGGTAGTCAATGCTCGCCCGTCCCAGCGGATGTTGGGCGCCCATTTCCAGCAGGATGTTGATGAAGGAGCATGCCTCAAAATCGTCCCGGCGGAACCAGTCGCCGAAGACGTCGAAGATGGCCAGCAACTGTTCCTCGGGAGTTCCGCCGCGGCGGCGCGCATCCCCGACAATCAACTCCACGGTCCACATCTGATCCCGCTGCTCCAGGAAAGCAAGCACCAGTTCTTCCTTGGACGCAAAGTGCCGGTAAAAGGTTGCCTTGGCCACACCCGCCCGGCTGATCAGCTCATTTACTCCCACATCACGGATTCCCCGGCGTGCGAAAAGTTCATACGCCGTATCAACGATCCGCTGCTTCGCATCAGCGGCACTGATCGCAACCTCGCCCTCTGGGGCAGGCTGTACCGGCACAGATTCTGGCGTGGGGGTCATTACAAATAGTCTAACCCAAGGGCAGACAGACCTGTCTGTCTAAGCTAAGATTTTTACATTCCGGTCGGTCGAAGTCCCAGGCGTTTGAGCCAGAGCGCTTGTGCCATAGAAGGATGCGAGATGCCGAAGAAACTGTTGTCAGCCGTTAAATCCCACCAGAGTGACTCATGGCAGGCGCGGTCCGGGATCCATGCCGCTGGGGGCCCCGTCAGCGGGCGCGTGAATCTTGAGCCGATTCGTCACCAGTCGTGGGAAATAATCAATGCGATCCTGATGGATACCGATCCGGAAGGAACCGAAGTTCGCGATCAGCTGCGCCGTTGCCTCAATCAAAACCGGGGCAACCCTGAGAGGGCTTTGCTCATGCACCTCATGTCAATGCCGGGCCGCTCCCAGCCCGGGGTCCTTGATTAAGTCCTGCCTGACGCACCACTTCGCCCCAGGACTGCTGTGCCAGGTCAGCAACAGCTGCAAGGATGTACGACGGCGGCAGGGACAGATCAAGCGGGTACTCCACCACGTCAATGTCCGTATTGAGGATGCGGCGGAGCTTCATTTCCCCCGCACCTGCGTACACCAGCCACGCGGTTGGGACGCGCAGGGCAGTGCAGTAGGCAAGCATCTGGAAGTGGTCGGCGGACAGGGACGAGCCTTGGTCTGTGGCCGCCCGGTACTTGGTGTCGTAAACCACCACGGGGCGTCCGCCGAGCAGGTGCACCGCGTCGGGACTGACAGTGAGCCTGTCGGAGTCCCGGACGGCCTCGTTCAGGAGCGAGTTGTACTGCAGCCGCATTTCGCCGGGGTAGGCCGTCATGGCTTCGCGGAGGGCTGTCCCCACGAAGTCCTCGAACACCTGCGCCATGTCCACCACGAACGACGCCGTCTGCTGCTTCCCGTCGCCGGCCTCCGCTGAGGCGTTGCGGAGGATCACCTCGGACAGCCGTAGCACCGCGTGATACCGGAGATTCATGCGGGTAGCCCGCCACGGCGGCAGCGGAGCGCCGGACTGAAGGCGCGTGACGCCGTCGAGCTTTCCCTTCAGCTGCCGCAAGCGGCTCTGAACGTCCGGGCGCACCCGGGGAACCTGCGCCATCCGCTCAAGGGCAGCCCGCAGGATGCGGTTCTCGGCGATGTCCTCGGTGAATTCGTCGTAGGACACCTCGAGGGGGACGAGCATGCCCGGCCGGCGCGAAATCTGGTCCGAGATCCGGATCCTGCCTTTCACCGTCCGCAGGGACTCGTCAACGGTCAGGTACCCCTGCAGGACTCCACGGCTCAGGGCGCGGTCTGCCAGTTGCGCCAGCGATTCGGCCAGCGCGCTCCACAGGTCCGAGTCCTCGACGGCGGCCACCGGATCGTCACGGAAGCCCTGATTCCCGGCATAGCTGAGCAGGAACAGCAGCCGGCTTAGGCCCAGGCGGTCCTTGGGCCGGACTTCCAGCTGCACCGTGGGCGTCCGCACCGAACCCACCATGCCCACCGGCTCGATCCTGAACAGGCCCATGCCCATCGGAGACGCCCTAGCCAGGCCGCTGGCATTCACAAAGGCGGCACTGGCTACATCAAGCTTGTCCACCACGCCGCCCGACAGTTCATCCAGGATGATGTGCCGGGCGGCCTTGCCGGCGCTTGAGGGCTGCCGCGCAGGCAGCGGCGGAACGGCCATGCCGGCGGGGCGCGATCCGTCGGCGGGGCGCGACCCTTTAGCCGGACGCCCTCCTTTGGCGGGGCGCACTCCGTTGGCGGGACGGGCTCCGTTGGCTGGCCGCAATTCCTTAGCGGGAAGCAAGGCGGCCCAGCAGCTGCTCAAGCCCGAAGCGCTCCTGCAACTGGGCCCGGTTCAGCTGACCGTGGTAGTGCTCCTCAAGCAGCGGCATGAGCTCGTATTTCCAGATCCGGCGCAGGCCGGAGGGCGTCTGGGCCGCCTTCTTCATGAAGTACGACGGGCCGATCATGAGGTCCCGGTCCCACTCGTCAATCGCGTCGTTGAGGGCGTCGAGGAGGAGGGCCGGGGTGGTGTCCAGGTCCCGGGCCTGCAGGAAGCGCAGCAGGGAGCCCTTCACCGGCTCGGTCTTGGGGTGCAGCTCGATGAAGGAGAAACGCCGGCGGATGGCCGCGTCCATCATGGCGATGGACCGGTCCGCGGTGTTCATGGTGCCGATGATGTACAGGTTGTCCGGGAGGGTGAACGGCTCGTTGGGGCTGTACTGGAGGTAGATGCGGTCGTCGCGGTATTCCAGCAGGAAGTACAGCTCGCCGAAAACCTTGGCGAGGTTGGCGCGGTTCATCTCATCGATGATCAGGAAGTAGGGCTTTTTTTCGTTGCCGGGCTTGGCGGCCTCTTCCGCCAGGCGGCGCAGCGGACCGGCCACCAGTTTGAAGGAAACCTGCCCCTCGTCGGTCTTGTCCGGTCGGAACCCTTCAAAGAAGTCCTCGTAGGCGTACGACGGGTGGAACTGCACCAGCTTCACCCGCTCGTCCGTGGTGTCACCGGCGAGTTCGGCGGCCAGGTGCTTGGCGAGGTACGTCTTGCCGGTTCCGGGGGGCCCGTAGAGCACCAGTTGCCGGTTCTCTTCCAGGAGTTCGGCGATTTCCTGCAGCGGTTCCAGGTCCATGTGCAGGGACGCCGCGAACTCCTCTGTCAGCGGGCGGAACCCCTCGAGAACAGGTTCGACGACGGCGTCCGGCGCGGCGGCGTCGTCGGCCTCTGCTTCGGCTTCGGCGGGCAGCAGCGCCTGCAGCGCCTGCACCACGCGGGTGACGTCCACGATGATTCCCGGCGTGGCCAGCTGGCGCTGGACGTGGCGGGGAAGGTCAGCCATGCTGTGCGCTTCGTCGAACCAGCGGACTTTGCGGCGCATCCTGCGGTTGTCCTCGTTGTGCTCCGGCTCGCCCAGCACCCCGCCCAGGCGAACGGCGCCGGCGTGCTGGTACAGGACCAGATCGCCCGGCTTCATGACTGTAAGGAAGGCAAAAACGGCGGTCTTGCTGTCCTCGCGCTCCACGTAGCCCAGGTGCTTGTAGTCCTCGTCCACGGCGTGCTGCACCAGTCCCGCCGTGACGCCGGGAGAAAGCAGGCGGAGATGCTCGACGTCGAGCGTTACCTTCTCCTCGCCATGCCACGCGGCCAGGAGGTCCTTCACGTCGTGATGCGTGCGCAGGAGCCAGGCGCGGCGGCCCGGATCCCCCACCTTCCGCCACTGGCTCACCAGCTGGCGGGCATACCAGTCGATGCGCTGCCCGGCCTGCTTGTCCAGGTAGAGGCGGATCCGGTGGATATCAGCGGTAATTTCAGCTTCGCTGTCACCCTTGGCGCCGCCCACCAGGGAGGCGAAGGCGTCCCGGATCTCCTGCCGCTCGACGTCGGCAACCACGGGTTCGAAGTAACTGGGCCAGGCAAGGTATTCGATGCTGCGCCGGATTGCCGGCTGGTCATCCGGGGTTCCGGACGCGAGCAGATGGAAGGCGAGGGGATCCTTCAACGCCTTGGTCATGGCATTCGTGGACTGCTGGTCAACGTGCCGCACAAAGCGGCACAGCCACTTCAGGTGGTCCCAGATAGTCCAGTTGAACTCCGCCGTGCGGTCGCGGATGACCCCGTGGTCGGTCATGCCTTTGTAAAGCTCGTCAGGCAGTTCCAGCGGCGGCTCCAGCCAGGACGCGGCCTCAGCCACCCGGGCGCGCTTGACCTTCAGCGACTTGACCTCGTGCGCCAGCGGCAAGGACTGGAGGAACAGCAGCTCAACGGCCAACTGTTTGACTGCCCGGGAAGCATCCGACAGGTTCTGCCGGAGGTTGGTCATCATGGGCGCTTTGGAATCCGCCACACCCCGTTCCAGCCGTTCCAGCAGCTCCGCGGCAGCGGCGGTGGTCCACGTCTGGGTCCGCCCGTCCAGCGCCGACGGCCTCCCCTGGAGGCCGGCGCCGAGGATAAACCACGCTGCGTCCTCGATCTCCTTGGAGATACCGGGGGCGCGGGTCATGGCAGGCTTCGCGGTGGGGGTCATGCCTTCAAATTTACAGGGTAAACCTGAGCGTCAGCACCAAGAAGCCCCACCAGCTACTCACCGGTAGGGGCGGAGGGCGGTTACTTCCCGGTGGCCGGCAGGTTCTTTCGCCCGAACGCGAAATAGCTTGCCGGACCGACGAAGTTGAGCAGTGTGACCATCCGCCAGATCGCCTTGTTGCCGCGGATCTGCTCGGCCGGCCGCCGGGAAATGTCCCGCTGCGCCGCGACGAGAAGCGAAAGCTGCACGACAGCTGCCATCACGGTCCCGACCCGTGCCACCGGGGGCATTTCCTTCCAGGACTTCTTCTTTTTCCTCGTGGCCATGACTGCTGCTCCCCTGGGTTTGTTGCTTGAACGGGTGGGCCGGGTGTTCGGTTGTGATGATCATAGGTACGCGGGCCCTGCACGTAGTAGGGGCTTTAGGCTCAGGCCATGAACGGGGCCAGCCGATCCTTCTGCTCCGGCGTCAGGCGCAGCACCCTGCCGGTCGCCTCATCGACGAAGGCCAGGTGGGTGGTGGCCTTGACGCAGTCTTCCCGGGTCACGGGGTCCTGCACCAGATAGTGGATGTCGAAGCTGGCGCCTTTCACGGCACCGATCCACACGTGCACCACTGCCGGCACGTTCCGGTAGTCGATCGTCTTGACGTAGCGGATCCTGTGTTCCACCACCAACGCCATGGTGCCCTCCTCAACGTCGTTGAAGAGGGACACCTGCGGTTCGACGCCGGGCAGGCCGGCGCCGCGGGGCGGCCCGAAGGCCGCGATCCGCGCTTCCTCAAGGATCCGCACGATCTGCACATTGTTGATGTGGCCGTAGGCATCCATGTCCCCCCAGCGCATGGGCACGAGGACCTCGATGCGCCGGGGGCTTGAAGCAGCCTGGTCGCTGGAAACAGCCTGGTCGTCTGAAGCAATCCGCGCGCTCAACTGTGCACCGCCGTCGCCTCATCGGCCAGCGACTGCTCCGCGTCCTCGCCGGCGAACTGGGACATGTAGAGCCGGTAGTAGGCGCCCTGGAGTTCGAGCAGGTCGCGGTGGTTGCCCTGCTCCACGATGCGCCCGGCTTCCATCACCAGGATGGTATCGGCATCGCGGATGGTGGACAGCCGGTGCGCGATCACAAAGCTGGTGCGGTCCGTCCGAAGGGCCGCCATTGCTTTCTGCACCAGCACCTCAGTGCGCGTATCAACCGAACTGGTTGCCTCGTCCAGGATGAGCAGCGACGGGTTCGCCACAAAGGCCCGCGCGATGGTGATCAGCTGCTTCTCACCGGCACTGACATTGTTGCCTTCTTCATCGATGACGGTGTTATAGCCGTCCGGCAATGCCCGGACGAACCGGTCCACGAAGGTGGCCCGTGCCGCCTCCATGATCTGCTCCTCGGTGGCGTTGAGGTTGCCGTATTTGATGTTGTCGTAGATGCTCCCACCGAACAGCCAGGCGTCCTGCAGCACCATGCCCACCTTGGCCCGCAGTTCCGAGCGGCTCAGCCGGGTGATGTCCACACCGTCCAGCGTGATGCTTCCCGAGTTGAGCTCGTAGAACCGCATCACGAGATTCACCAGGGTGGTCTTGCCTGCGCCGGTGGGGCCGACAATTGCCACGGTATGCCCTGGCTCGGCGTTGAAGGAAAGGTCCTCGATCAGGGGCTTGTCCGCCGAGTAGCTGAAGGTCACCCGCTTGAACTCGACATGCCCGTCGGTCTTGGCCGGAAGGTGCTCGATGGCGGTCTCGGCATCCTGCTCTTCCGCATCCAGGAATTCGAAGACGCGCTCGGCCGAGGCAACACCGGACTGCAGCATGTTGGCCATGCCGGCCATCTGCCCCAGCGGTTGAGTGAATTCGCGTGAGTACTGGATGAACGCTGTGGCGTCTCCAAGGCTCATGCCGCCGGAAGCCACACGCAGTCCGCCGACCACGGCGATGCCGACGTAGCTGAGGTAGGACACGAATTGCATCACCGGCATGATCATGCCCGAGACGAACTGCGCTCCGAAGCTGGCCTTGTAGAGGGCCTCGTTCCGTTCGTCGAAGCGTGCCAGGATATCCGCATCCCGGCCGAAGACGCGCACGAGGTCGTGTCCGGCGAACGATTCCTCAATCTGGCCGTTGAGTGTGCCGGTGTTCTTCCACTGGGCGGCGAACAGCTTCTGGCTTCGCGCGCCGATGATGCCGGCGGCCACCCCGGACAGCGGAAGGGCAACCAGGGCGATGAGGGCCAGCTGCCACGACACGATGAACATCATGATGACGATGCCGATCACCGTCAGCGCGGAACTGAGCAGCTGCGCGAAGGCCTGCTGCAGCGCCTGCTGAATGTTGTCGACGTCGTTGGTGACGCGGGAAAGAGTGTCTCCGCGCTGGCGGATGTCGAAGTAGTTCAACGGCAGCCGGTTCAGCTTTTTCTCCGTGTCGTCACGCAGTTTGCGGACCACGCGCATGACCAGGACGTTCAGGACGTAGCCCTGCAGCCAGGTGAAGATGTTCGCGACGAAGTACATCACCAGCACCACGCTGATCAGGAACGACAGCTTCTGGAAGTCAATTCCCGCACCCGGAACGAGTTCCATCCGGGCGATCATGTCCGCGAAGTTGTTCTCACCCTGGGCACGCAGCCCGTCGACGAACTGGTCCTTGCTCACCCCGGCGGGCAGCTGCTTTCCTACCACTCCCCCGAAAATGACGTCCATGGCCTGCCCCAGGATCCTGGGGGCGACGACGTTAAGGACGACGGCGACCGTCACCATGGCAAGCACCAGCGCAATGCCGGCCGACTCCGGCTTCAGCAGGCCCATCAGTCGCTTCGCGGACGGCCAGAAATGCTCGGCCTTCTTCGCCGGCGCGCCGCCGAACATGTCGCCGTCGGCCTCGGTGGGTTTGTATTCCTCTTCGACGAAGTCGTCGTCGTCCGCGGTAACGGTTCCCGCGCCTGCGGTGAGTTTCTCTGCAGTGATTTTCCCGGCGGGGAGTTTTTCGTTGGTGCTCATGCCACTTCCTCCGCGGTCAGCTGGGACTCCACGATCTCCTGATACGTGCTGGAACTGAGCAGCAGTTCATCATGCGTGCCCCGGTCCACAATTCGGCCGTTGTCCAGCACCAGGATCTGGTCGGCGTCGGCAATGGTGGACACCCGCTGGCCCACGATGATGACCGTGGCATCCGCCGTCTTTGCCTTGAGCGCCCGGCGAAGACGGGCATCGGTGGCGACGTCGAGGGCCGAGAAAGAGTCGTCGAACAAGTACACCTTTGGCTGGGTGACCAAAGCTCTGGCAATGCACAGGCGCTGGCGCTGCCCGCCCGAAACGTTGGTGCCGCCCTGGGCGATCCTGGACCCGAGTCCGTTCTTCTTCTCGCGGACGAAGTCTGCGGCCTGCGCCACCGTCAGCGCTTCCCACAGTTCCTGGTCGGTGGCCTCGGTCTTGCCGAAGCGCAGGTTGTGCTCGATGGTCCCGGAGAACAGGTACGGCCGCTGCGGCACCATGGCCACCCGCCCGGTGATCTCGGAACGCTCCAGATTCGTGATGGGGACGCCGTCAAGCAGTACCTCGCCGGACGCGACGTCGTAAAGCCGCGGCAGCAGCGAGACCAGGGTGGTTTTGCCGGCGCCGGTTGAGCCGACGATGGCCACCGTCTGGCCGGGCTCGGCGGTGAAGCTGATGTTGCTCAGGACCGGCTCTTCGGCCCCCGGGTAGGCGAACGAGACATTGCGGTATTCCACGCGTCCGGTCCTTTGGGCGGGCCCCACCGGCGCCGCAGGTTCATGGATGGAGGGCTCGACGTCGAGCACTTCACCGATGCGGTCAGCGCAGACCGAGGCGCGCGGAATCATCATGGCCATGAACGTGCCCATCATGACCGCCATCAGGATTTGGAGGAGGTACTGCAGGAAAGCGGTCAAGGACCCGACCTGCATCTCCCCTGCATCCACGCGCTGGCCGCCAAACCACAGCACGGCGGCCGTGGAGACGTGGAGGATCATGCCGATGGCCGGGAACATCAGCACGAACAGCGAGCCGATCTTCAGCGAGACGTCGGTGAGTTCCCGGTTGGCCGCGCCAAAACGCTCCGTCTCGTGCGGTTCCCGGACGAAGGCCCGGACCACGCGGATGCCGATGATCTGTTCGCGGAGAACGCCGTTGATGCGGTCGATTTTCGTCTGCATGGAGCGAAAGAGCGGCATCAGCCGGACCACGAGGTATCCCACCACGGCAATGAGCACCGGAACCGAGACCCACACCAGCCAGGACAGGCTCAGGTCCTCGCGCAGAGCCATGATGATCCCGCCGATGCACATGATGGGGGTGGCCACCATGAAGTTCAGCCCCATCAGGACGAGCATCTGGACCTGCTGGACGTCGTTTGTGCCGCGCGTAATGAGCGTTGGTGCGCCAAAGACATTGACGTCCTTAGCCGAAAAGCTGGTCACTTTGCGGAAGACCCCGCGCCGCAGGTCCCTGCCGAAGGCCATGGCCGCTCTGGACCCGAAATATACCCCGGCGATGGCGGTGGCCACCTGGACCAGCGCGACCCCGAGCATGAGTCCGCCCGTTCTCCAGATGTAATCCGTGTCTCCGCGTGAAACGCCCTCGTCGATGATCTGAGCGTTCAGGCTGGGAAGGTAGAGCGCCGCGATGGTCGATGCCAGCTGGAAAAGAATGACTGCTGCGATGTACGGCAGATACGGCTTGGTGTAGCGCCGTATGAGGGTGACAAGCATGCCCGGGTGTCCTTTGGGAAGAGCGCGAAGTGAGTGCAAGAAAGTAATACCAGCGGGGGCTGACACTCTCAGCCTTCCCACTCTACGAAATCCGTTGCCTATGCGAAACAACACCGGCTAAAGATCATCCGATGGGCGTACCGGCGGCATTGGCGTGGAACCAAGGGCAATGCCGCTGCTGCCCTCCGTGCCCTGTGTTACGGATGAAACGGGTGATATCTGTCGGCACAAGTGGGCCTATCTGTGAAAAACGAGTGCCCAGTCAAGTAGCGATCACTCGCGACTACGCAGTGCCCCAGGCATAGCGTGAAGTGGTCAGTTAGTTGACAACTCTGCAGGAGAGTCGCAGATGATCTGGTTATCTTCGAACAACGGTCGGCTCCTCCATGGGCCTTCCCGCTCCCGCAGTCTGGTCAGTCCAATGAATGATCCAGATGGAGAATCCCATGAAGAGAATCCTCGCAACTGCCGGCATTGCGGGCATTGCGTTAATAGGCGTCACCGCGCCCGCAAATGCCGGCGGCCAGGGTGACAACGACGAAACCGGCGACAAAAAGGTCAGCATTTGCCACGCCACCGGATCCGAATCAAACCCCTACGTGCAAATCACCGTCAGCGAAAACTCGCTCAACGGAAACGGCCATGCCCTGCATCCTGGCGACCTGATTCCAGCACCTGCGGCCGGCTGCCCCGGCGGCGGACACGGCGGAGGCGGCGGCAAGGACGACGACGACTCGGACCACGGCGCGGACAAGATCACGATCTGCCATGCCACGGGATCTGAAACGAACCCCTACGTCGTCATCACCATTTCGGAAAAGGCTTGGTGGAACGGCCACAAGGACGGACACAACGGCCACGCCGACATCTATCCGGTCCCGGCCGGTGGTTGCTGCCCCGCAGAGGAAGAGGGAGAAGAGGAAGAACAGCCGCCGGTCGTGACCCCGCCTGAGGTGACACCGCCCGTTGTCACCCCGCCCGAGGTGACCCCGCCTGAGGTGACACCGCCCGTTGTCACCCCGCCCGAGGTGACGCCGCCAGTGGTCACGCCGCCGGTACAGGCTCCTGCCGGGGCGGCAGCAGCACCCGTCGGTGCCGCCGCAGCAACAGTACCGGTGGTCAACCGGGGATTTAACGCACAGACTGCGGCCGGAAGCCAGCCCGACGCCGGAATGCCTGCCTGGTTTGGCGGCCTGGCGGCACTGCTTGGGGCAACGGGGCTGATTGCCCTCCGGCAGCGGGGACGCCTACAGGATGCGCCCGAATCCTAGTAAGGCAGATCCTGCGGTGAGGACGGGCATCAACCGCCACGGCGCGATGCCCGTCCTCACCACCTCTCTGGAGGAGTTCCAATGTCCGTACCCGGCCACAGGCCTGCAAACAGCCCGCCCCGCGGCAGCCGGCGCGCTTCACTGAGGCGCCGGGTCCTCGGCCGGCTGTCAGCGAGACGCCGTTCGCTCAACCGTGGCGATCGGCTGCTGCTGCTGGCCGGCGTTGTCGCCTTTTTCGTTCTGACGTTCCTGCCTGGAATCGTAACTGCCGGGACCACCCCCGGCGGGCCAGGACTTCACCTGTCGGCTGCTCCTTATTCACGGGCCGCCAACCCTGCCTCACCCGGCTCCGCCGTCCCGCCTGATACGTTCCCCTGGAGCGGCAAGGCCTCAGCCACGGGGGCCGGCAAGGCAACCGCTGCCGCTGCGCCTGCACCACAGCAACCGCAGACCCTTCCCAACTATCCACCGGCCGCGGCACCCACCCGGATTGTGTACCCCGCGGCCGGGCTGGACGTCACCATCCACCCGCTCACCCCGACGTCGGAGGAACTGGAATCCCAGGCGATCGTGCCGCCAATCACGGTGGACGGCTACTGGGTAACAGACTTCGGCATGCCGGGTACCGGGTCTACCAACACGACCTACATCCTCGGCCATAGCTGGGAGGGCCGCGACGCCCCGTTCAACCGGCTCAGCGCCGCGAGCGCCCCGGGGGACGTCTTCGAAGCCACCACGGCAACGGGAACAATGCGGTACCGGGTGGACTCGGTGGACACCTACGTGAAGGCCAGCCTGAAAGACAGCCCGATCTGGACAGCAGTTCCCAACCGGCTCGTCCTGATCAGCTGCTATACGGAAGATCCGTGGGGGAAGAACGTGGTGGTGGTGGCCTCCCCGCTTCCCGATCCCTGACCTACCGGAATGCCAATAATGTAAGACGACGGCGACCGGCGGCACTCAGCCGCCGTCGCCGTCGTACGTGTTACTCCGGGACGGTTACTCCTGCGGCGCGGGCGGGGCTGCGTGGCGTCCATGCGTTGCGATGTAGTCCGCTGCCGCACGCTGCAGTTTCCGTTCCTTGGCCAGCTGCCGGCGCACGGTGGTGAGCTGCTCGCTGATGCGCGACTGTTCGGCAGCGATCTCCCGCTGCTCCGCCGTCTGCTCGTGAACGGCCCGCAGTGCTTCCGCCAGTTGAAGCTGCTGTTCTGCCAGCAGCTGCTGGGTCTGCAGCAACAGGGGCACGACGTCGGCCGCTTCAGGACGGGGGTCCGCCACCATCGTCCGGGCCTGCAACCGGGAATCGTCCTGCTCGGCACTCCGGGCATCGCCGCGATTCTCGCTGACGGCCGCGCGGGGCGGACGGGCTGCCTCGGGGAAGCGGGACTCATGGGCACGCTGCCTGCTGAGGACCTCGATGAACTCCCGGTCGAGGTCAACAATGCCGGATTCCGCCGCAGGGACTGCGCTGGGATCAGCAGGACCGGCGTCGTTCCCGGCTGCCGGCGACGCCGGCACGATGTCCACCGTGCGGCGCAGCGGCTGTTCCTTGATACAGAGCACCGCTACGAGGGCGATGATGCCGATCACCGCCGAGATCAGGAAGATCTCCGCCGTGGCGTCGCCGTAGGCAGCGCGCATGATGTCCCGGATCGGAGCCGGCATGTCCTGGAGGTCCATGCTGGCTCCCGCTGATCCCCCGGTGACCGGAATCCCGGCCGCGGCCAACCCTTCAGCGGCCAGTTCCTTGACGCGGTTGGCCAGGACGGCGCCGAGCACGGACACTCCGATGGCGCCGCCCACCGAGCGGAAGAATGCCACGGAAGCACTGGCCGTGCCGATGTCGGTGGCCCGGACTGTGTTCTGCACGGCCAGCACGAGGTTCTGCATCAGCAGGCCCAGCCCAAGGCCAAGGACGGCAGTGTATAGGCCGGTCAGCCAGAGTTCGGTGGTGTGGTCGATGGTTCCGGCGAGTCCGAGGCCGCCGATCAACAGGATGGAACCGGCAATCAGGTAGCGCTTCCACTTGCCGGTGCGGCTGATCAGCTGGCCGGACAGGACCGAACCGATGAGGTTGCCGGCGATCATGGGCAGGGTCAGGAGCCCGGCCTCGGTGGGAGTGGCGCCGCGGGCCACCTGGAAGTACTGGCCCAGAAACGCGGAGGAGCCGAACATGCCGACGCCCACTGCAACGGAGGCAAGGATGGCCAGCGCCGTGGTGCGTTCGCCGATGATCTTGAGCGGGATGATGGGCTGCTCCACCTTGGACTCCACCACTACCAGGAGGGCCAGGAGCAGCACGCCGCCGCCCACCATGGCCGCGGTCTGCCAGGACCACCAGTCGTAGTACTCCGGGTTGCCGGCGAAAGAGACCCAGATCAGCAGCAGGCTGACACCGGAAGTGAGCAGGATGGAACCGAGCCAGTCGATCTTCGCGTGGCGTTTGACGTGGGGAAGCTTCAGCGTGATCTGCAGCAGGATCAGTGCGATGACGGCCAGCGGGACGCAGACGAAGAAGGTCCAGCGCCAGCCCAGCGGGCTGTCCACGATGAAGCCGCCGAGCAGCGGTCCGCCGGCGGTGCCCACGGCCATGACGCCGCCCATGTAGCCGGAATATTTTCCGCGGTCGCGCGGCGGAATGATGGAGCCGATGATGGCCTGGGCCAGCGCGGTGAGGCCGCCCATGGCGACACCCTGAATGACGCGTGCTGTCAGCAGCAGCGGGATCGTTTCGGACAGTCCCGCCATAACGGACCCGGCCACGAAGATCACAATGCTCAGCTGGACGAGCAGCTTCTTGTCGAACAGGTCGGCCAGTTTGCCCCAGATCGGCGTGGTGGCGGCGTTGGCCAGCAGGGCGGCCGTGATGACCCAGGCGAAGTCCGTCTGGGTGCCCTTGAGCTCCGCCATGATGGTCGGCAGCGCGTTGGCCACGATCGTGCTGCTGATGATCGCCGTAAAGAATGCGGCCAGCAGGCCGGTGAGGGCCTCCATGATCTGGCGGTGGCTCATCGGGGCCTGCGGCGTGTGGGCGGATGACTGCGGTGGTGTCGTTGACAGGGCCCGGGACGGACCGGTGGCTGAAGCGTGGCTTGCCATGTGCAGCTCCTAAACGGTTGGAATGGTTTCGGTGGATCCGGCCGTCTTTGCCCGGGCTGAGTCCCTGAGGGATTCAGCAAGTTTTCTCAGGATTTTCGCGGTTTCTTCGGCGTCGTTCTGGCTCCAGTCCTGCAGGTAGCCCTGGATCGTCGCCGTGCGGTGTTGCTCTATTTCACGCAGCTTTCCAGCCCCGGCCTCGGACAATGCCACCAGCTGGGCCCGCCCGTCCTCCGGGTCAGGCCTGCGGACCACCAGGCCCTGCTCTTCAAGGTCGGCGATGTGCCTGCTCAGGACGGGCGCACTGACGCCGAGCCGGGCCGCCAGGTGCGTTGCCCGGAACTCCCCCTCGCCCACGAACCGCAGCACGCCCTGCAGCGCCACCCCGGTTTCCTGGCCTCGGATGCTGGCGACGGCGACGCAGCGGACCGCCCGCTGGAGGTCGAAGATCTGGTAAACGAGATCGGCTGCGGTCTCTGGTGCAACTGCCATGTTGGATAACTCCCTTGCTTGCCCTAGGCAACTATATCCCAAAATGGTTGCTTAGGGAAACTAAGGTGTGGTTGCGGAGGAAGTGCGCGGTTAAACGACAAGCGCGAACGGACACTTGCGGCCCTTTTGGAAAGGGGCCACAAGTGTCCGTTCGCGCTGTGTGCGTGGGGTGGTTAAACGCCCAGGTGGGTCGGGCCGAACATCTTGAGCAGGGTTTCGACGACGACGACGTTCGGGCCGTCCGCGGCGAAGCCCGCCTTCAGCGCGTCCCCCACATCCTCCGGGGACACCCGGACAGCCGGGACGCCGAACGCTTCGGCGAGCTTCACGAAGTCGGGGCGGGCCAGTTCCGTGGCGGTCGCCTTGCCGAATGCACCCACCATGTACTCGCGGAGGATGCCGTACCCGCCGTCGTCCACAATCAGCCACGTGACCGGCACATTGTGCTGCCTGGCGGTGGCCAGTTCCGAGATGGAATACATGGCCGACCCGTCACCGGAGACGGCCAGCACCCGGGCGAAACCGCCGGACGTCCCGGTGGTCTCCAGGCCCACCGCCCCGCCGATCGCTGCCGGAAAGCCGAAGCCCAGGCCGCCGGCACCCTGGGCGGAGTGGAATTGGCCCTCGCGGGCGTCCCAGCAGCTCCAGCCCCAGTACGCGGAAATCGTCATGTCCCAGTACGTCTGCATGTGCGCGGGCACGGCCTCGCGGATATCCGCCATGAACTTCAGCTCTTTGGCCAGGTCCTGCGACTCCAGCCTGGCCTTGACCTTGGCCAGGGTTTCCTTGACCAGCACTTCCGGCGAAGTGCCGTGCCAAGTGGCTTGCACTCCGGGCGGGACCAGTGCGGCGTCGAGGGCAGTGAGGGCCTGGCCGGCGTCGGCACGGATGCCCAGGCCTGGCCGGTTGGACTCCAGGACCCGGGGTTCGGCGTCGATCTGGATGATCCGGCCGCGCGGCTCGAACGTGAAGTAGTTGGACGTGACTTCGCCCAGCGAGGATCCGATCACGATGAGGACGTCCGCGTCCTCGAGCAAGTCCGTCATGTGCCGGTCCTCGATCCAGGACTGCAGGGACAGCTCGTGGTTCCACGGGAAGGCCCCGTTGCCGCCGGGCGTGCAGATCACCGGTGCCCGCAGCTTCTCCGCAATGGACAGCAGCGACTTCTCGGCCCGGCCCCGGCGCGCACCGCCGCCGGCGATGATGGCCGGACGTTCCGCCGCCGCAAGCCATTTCACGGCTTCACGAATGAGTTCCACCCGCGGCGGGTTGTCCGCCGCTTCGGCGAGGGCATCCTCCACCGGCGGGACGACAATGGGATCCAGCAGCACGTTCTGCGGGATCTCCAGCCACACGGGGCCCTGCGGGGAGGAAATCGCCTCGGTCCAGGCATCCTGGATGGCCGACGGAATGCCGGATGCATGCTGGATCAGCCGCTGGCTCTTGGTGACGTTCGCAGCCGATGCCTTCTGGTCATCGAGCTGGTGCAGCATGCCCTTGCGGCGCGCGCCCAGACCGTCCAGGGGAATCTGGCTGGCCACCACCACCATGGGGACTCCTGTGGCGTACGCTTCCTGCAGCCCCGCGAGGGAAGTCAGCGCGCCCGGCCCGGTGGACAGGAACAGCACGCCCACCTCGCCCGTGGCACGGGAATACCCGTCGGCCGCGAACGCGGAATTGTTCTCCACCCGCGAGGACACGAAGTGCAGGTTCCCGCGGCCCATGGCATCAAACAGGCCCAGCGCGTGCTGGCCCGGAATGCCAAAGACCGTCTTCGCGCCCAGCGCTTCAAGGGTTTCGACGACGAGATCCCCGCCGTTGCGCTGACCGGGGGCGGCGCCTGCTCCGGCGGGTGCCGCCGTCGCCCGATCGAAATCGGTCATGCGCTACTCCTTGCCGGCCGCCGCGAAGCCCGCCGGCTGGCGGACATCCTGGCCCAGGGCCTGGCCGGCGTAGCCGTTGGCCTTGCCGAACCTGTTGCCCTCCATCGCGGAGTCGGCCATCAGGGTGACCAGTTCATACGCAACGTGGCTGGCCGCGACGCCGGTGATTTCAGCATGGTCGTAAGCCGGCGCGACCTCGACAATGTCCGCGCCCACCAGGTTCATGCCGCGGAAGCCGCGGATGATCTCCAGCAGTTCGCGGCTGGTGATGCCGCCGGCCTCCGGAGTTCCCGTGCCCGGCGCGTGCGCAGGATCCAGGACGTCGATATCCACGGAGATGTACAGCGGGCGGTTGCCGATGCGATCGCGGACCTTGGCCACGGTTTCGAGGACGCCCTGGTAGTAGACGTCGGCGGAGGTGACGATGCCGAAGCCGAAGCGGTGGTCGTCGTCGAGGTCTTTCTTGCCGTACAGGGGGCCGCGGGTTCCGATGTGGCTGATGGCTTCGGTGTCCAGGATGCCTTCCTCGACGGCGCGGCGGAACGGGGTGCCGTGGGTGTATTCGGCTCCAAAGTACGTGTCCCAGGTGTCCAGGTGGGCATCGAAATGCAGCATGGCCACGGGTCCGCCAGCGCGCTCGGCGGCGGCCCGCAGCAGCGGCAGGGCAATGGTGTGGTCTCCGCCCAGGGTGACCAGTTTGCTGCCGCCGGCCGTCAGGTCGAGGGCGTTCTGCTGGACGGTCTCGATGGCCTCGTTGATGTTGAACGGGTTGACGGCCATGTCGCCCGCGTCCGCCACCTGGACGTTTTCGAACGGGCTGACGTCCCATGCCGGGTTGTAGGGGCGCAGCAGCCGGCTGGCCTCGCGCACATGGTTGGCGCCAAAGCGGGCACCCGGGCGGTAGGAGACGCCGGAATCGAAGGGCACTCCCACTACCGTAATGTCCGCCTTGGCCACCTGGTCCAGCCGGGGCAGCCGGGCATAGGTGGCAGCCCCGGCGTAGCGGGGAATACGGGATGAATCAATGGGGCCAAGGTTGCCGTTGGCTTCGATGCGCAGCTCTTCCAAAGGAATGCCTCTCCTTCGAGGATCGGTGGTGTGACACCCATCATACACTTCGGTTTTCCGTAGTGCATCAGATGTTTACCAAGAACCCCCGGCGGTTCCTGGGAAGGAGGCTGGCTGAAGGGTTAGTCGATGGCGGCGGAACCCCTTTCCCCGGTCCGCACCCGGACAGCATCGGAAACGGTGACGGTCCAGATCTTGCCGTCCCCGAACCGTCCGGTGCTGGCGCCGGATTCGATGGCCGCCATCACCCCGTCCATGGCGTCCTCGGTCACCAGCACTTCCAGCCGCACCTTGGGCAGAAGGTCCGAGTTGTATTCAGTGCCTCGGTAGACCTCCGGATGCCCGCGCTGCTGACCGTAGCCGCTTGCTTGACTCACGGTCATGCCACTGACTCCAAACCCTTCCAACGCAGCCCGGACAGTCTCAACCTTTTCCGGCCGGACGATCGCCGTCACGAGCTTCATGTGCGCACCCGGTCGGGCTGGCGTTCCGCGGATGCTTCCGCCGGAGCTTCGTCCGCGTGAACGCCGTCTCCGTGAACGGCCTTGCCGTGGTGTTCGCCAGGGTGGAAGCTGCCGCCCACCATCAGCAGCTCGTAGGCAGTTTCGGCATGTTCGGTGACGTCGATGCCGGAGCGCTCGTTGGCTTCGGAGACCCGCATGCCCATCGTCTTGTGGATCGCGAATCCGATCAGGGCGGTCATGATAGCGCTCCAGGCGGTGACGATCAGCGCGGTGAGGATCTGCGGCCAGAACTGCGTCAGGCCCCCGCCATAGAAAAGCCCGCCCTCGGTCTTGGCCGACGGCAGGGCGAAGAACCCGAGTGAGAGCGTCCCCCACAGGCCGCCGACGAAGTGCACGGCCACCACGTCCAGCGAGTCGTCGAGGCCGATCCTGAATTTGAGTCCTACCGCGAGCGCACACACCACTCCTGCGACGGCACCGATGAGGATGGCGCCGACGGGATCCACGAAACCGCACGCGGGCGTCACGGCAACGAGGCCTGCAACGGCGCCGGATGCTGCACCAAGGGAGGTGGCGTGGCCGTCGCGGATCCGTTCGATCAGCAGCCAGCCGAGGAGTGCGGCGCTCGTGGCCAGCAAGGTGTTGGTCCAGGCCAGGGCGGCCGTGGCGTCCGCGGCGAGTTCAGAGCCTGCGTTGAAACCGAACCAGCCGAACCACAGGAGACCGGCGCCGAGCATGACGAACGGAAGGTTGTGGGGGCGGATGTTGGGATCCTTCATGAAGCCCAGGCGCTTCCCGAGCACGACGGCGAGCATCAGTCCGGCCATGCCGGCATTCATGTGCACCACGGTGCCGCCGGCGAAGTCGAGCGCGGAGATCTTGCTCCCCACGAGGCCGGTAGCGGCGAACAGGCCGCCGCCCCACACCCAGTGCGCGATCGGGGCGTAGACAAGAGTGACCCAGAGGGCAGAGAAAAGGAGCCAGGGCCCGAACCTCACCCGCTCGGCCACAGCCCCGCTGATCAGCGCGACGGTGATGATCGCGAACGTGGCCTGGAATCCGATGAAGACCATGTCCGGGAGCCCGGGCGCCTTTCCGCCGATGCTGCTGGTCAGGCCGCTGAGTCCAAGGTTGGCAAACGGGTCCCCTACGAGGCCGGCCATGGCGTCGGGCCCGAACGCCAGCCCGTAGCCCCACAGCGCCCAGACCACGGCAACGACTCCCATGGCGCCAAAACTCATCATCATGATGTTCAGGACGGATTTCATCCGCACCAGGCCGCCGTAAAAGAAGGCCAGGCCGGGGGTCATCAGCAGCACCAGGGCGGAAGCCGCTAGCATCCAGGCCGTCGCGCCGGGATCAAGTACAGCGGGATCCACGGCCAATCCCACAGAGAGTTGAGAGATGTTCATTTCGGGAGCCTTCCTCAAAGAAGTGGCGCTCCTGGGCGCCAGTTGCGGCGAGACCATTCAAAACGACGAGACCGGGATGCTAACCCAGAATCCGAAGCTACAACCCGAGTGTTTCCACCAGCGCAGCAATATTTTTCCGGCGTGTTAAACAGCCGGGGCCGGGATGAATCCTGGGTTTCCAACAGGTTTCCGGAATGTGACGTACATCTCACCATCGAGTGATCGCGGCAACATGGGCCGTAAAGGTTTCGTTAAAGCCCGCGTTCAGGCCGGTTTGCCGGGCCTAGGCTCCCATCAGGAGCAGCTCACTCGACGTCAAACGGCCGAAGGATCGCTGCATGAAAGGATACCGTGACCACGCTGACCAGGCCGCCGGCCGACCCTTCGGACAGGTTCAACCGGGAGCCCCATCAGCTAAGGAATTGGCTGCTGGAAGGCATGCCCGAAGGATCCGGTAAACGCCAGGGCCCGCACGGCCAGCCGCGGGCGAACCACACTCCGCAGCCCTGGTGGAAGGTCATGTGCCTGACTGGTGTGGACTACTTCTCAACACTCGGGTACCAGCCGGCCATTGCCGCCCTTGCCGCCGGAATGGTCTCGCCCCTGGCCACCGTGGTCCTGGTTGTGGTGACGCTCCTCGGCGCCCTGCCTGTTTACCGCAGGGTGGCCGCGGAGAGCCCCCGCGGGGAAGGGTCGATCGCCATGCTGGAACGGCTGCTGCCGCGGTGGGGCGGCAAGCTGTTCGTCCTGGCACTGCTGGGGTTTGCCGCCACTGATTTCATGATCACCATCACCCTCTCTGCCGCTGATGCCAGTGCCCACGCCATCGAAAATCCGTTCGCGCCGGCCTTCCTGCACGGCCAGGAAATCGCCATCACGCTGGCGCTGATCGCCGGCCTGGGCATCGTCTTCCTCCGCGGGTTCAAGGAAGCCATCAACGTGGCCGTGGTCCTGGTGGCGGTGTTCCTGCTGCTCAATGCCGTAGTGGTGCTGGTGGGCCTTGGCCATGTGTTCAGCGAAGCCCACGTGGTGACGGACTGGTGGGCCGCCCTCAGCCGGCAGCACGGCAACCCGCTGGTGATGATCGGCATCGCCCTGCTCGTCTTCCCCAAACTCGCCCTGGGACTCTCCGGCTTCGAAACCGGCGTGGCAGTCATGCCGCAGATCCAGGGCAGCCCGGACGATACTGAGGCGAAGCCTGCCGGCAGGATCCGTGGTGCGCACCGGCTCCTGACAACGGCAGCCCTGATCATGAGCGCGTTCCTGATTGCGTCCAGCTTCATCACCACCTTCCTGATCCCGGCAGCCGAGTTCCAGCCCGGGGGCAAAGCCAACGGCCGTGCCCTGGCGTTCCTGGCACACCAATACCTGGGCGACGGTTTCGGGACCGTGTACGACCTAAGCACCATCGCAATCCTTTGGTTCGCCGGAGCGTCCGCCATGGCCGGGCTCCTGAATCTGGTGCCTCGCTACCTGCCGCGCTTCGGCATGGCTCCGGCCTGGACCCGAGCCGTCCGGCCGCTGGTTCTTGTGTTCACCGCCGTCGCGTTCCTCATCACGGTGGTCTTCGAGGCCGACGTCGAAGCCCAGGGCGGCGCCTACGCCACCGGCGTCCTGGTGCTGATGACATCGGCGTCCATCGCCGTCACGCTGTCAGCCCGGCGCAAGGCGCAACGTGGCCGGACGGCCGCGTTCGGGACGATCGCCGTCGTCTTTCTTTACACCACAGTGGCGAACGTGGTGGAACGTCCCGACGGCCTGAAGATCGCAGCGATGTTCATCCTTGCCATCGTGGCGGTGAGCTTCGCCTCCCGCGTCCGGCGGTCCTTCGAGCTTCGTGCCACCCACATCCGGCTGGATGAACGGGCGCTGGAGTTCATGGCAGCCAGTGACGAGGGGCCCATCCGGCTCATCGCCCACGAGCCCAAGCGCCTCAGCACCGCACGGTACCGGGCCAAACTGGAGCACTCCCAGCAGGCCAATCATCTGCCGGTGGACAGCGACGCAATCTTCATCGAGATCCTGGTGGATGACTGTTCCGACTTCGAGCAGGAACTCCTGGTCGAGGGGAAGGTCCGGCACGGCTTCCGCGTCCTTGAAATCCACAGCAACAACGTGCCGAACACCCTGGCTGCGGTTCTGCTTCACCTCAGGGATGTCACCGGGCTCATGCCGCACATCTACTTCCGCTGGACCGAAGGCAATCCGCTGACCAACCTGACCCGGTTCCTGCTGTTCGGCGAAGGCGAGATCGCCCCCGTAACCCGGGAGGTCCTGCGCGAGGCGGAGCCCGATGTCACGCGGCGGCCCTGGGTCCACGTGGGCTAAGGGCTTCCGCCAGTCGACGCCGGGCCTTGACTGTGAGTCAGCGGTGACTGTGAGTCAGCGGCTGGCGGCAGGCACCAGGACCCAAAGCACCTCGACCGGGTTGTCCGTGGGGTTGATCCAGGTGTGCGGTTCCCTGCCGGGGAACGTCACCGTGTCGCCGCTGCTGAGCTCGTATTCCTCATTGGTCAGAATCAGCCGGATGCGGCCCTTGATCACATGCAGGACGTCCACGTCGCAGTCAACGGCGTAGAGTTCAGCTTCGCCCCGACCGCGGGGTTCGATCACGGCCTGGATGATCTGGACGCGGCGTTCCGAGCGGGCGGTCAGGAGGCGCTCGATGATGCCTTCGCCGCCGAGCGAAATCCGGGGCCCCTCGTCCTTCTTGGTGAGGTGCGTTTCCGGGGCCGCAAAAAGGTCCCCGATGGAGATGGACAGCACCTGGCACAGCGTGACGAGGGACGCGACCGACGGCGAAGTCAGGTCGCGCTCCACCCGGCTCAGGAATCCTTTGGTTAGTCCGGTGGCGTCTGCCACCTGTTCAATGGTGAGCCGCTGGGACTGGCGGGCAGCGCGGATGCGCGAACCGATCGCAACTGGGATGTTGCTCGGTTCAACTGGTAGAGCCTTCATTCATGAACCTTTCGCAGCCGGCCGCACGGCCCATCGCTTGAGCCATCCTAGCGGGATACCACCTTGTGACGCCGGAAGGAACCATTGGTGACGGAGCACCTTGACTGTTACCGGTGTCACACCCTACCGTAGATGCAACAAGTGTTGTCTATTAGGCAATTCGATCAGCCCGATCAGGGACCTCCCCCTGCATCAACGCCCATTTAGCAGCGGATTTCCGGCACTGCACTGACGTCCCCGCGATCCCCGCCTTGCTGCCAACACGCTCCGAGGAGCCCATTAACATGGATGCAAACTTCGTCAACATCGCCATTGTGGTGGTGTACCTGATCGCCATGCTGGCCTTCGGCTGGTGGGGCAAATCCCGCACCAAGAACAACAGCGACTTCCTGGTAGCCGGCCGCCGGCTTGGCCCCTTCCTTTACACGGGGACCATGGCGGCTGTCGTGCTCGGCGGCGCATCAACGGTGGGCGGTGTGGGCCTTGGCTACAAGTTCGGCATCTCCGGCATGTGGCTCGTCGTCGCCATCGGAGCCGGCGTACTGCTGCTGAGCCTGCTCTTTGCCGGCACCATCCAGCGGCTGAAGATCTACACGGTCTCCCAGATGCTGAGCCTGCGCTACGGCGAGCGCGCCACCCAGACCTCCGGCATCGTTATGCTGGCCTACACCCTGATGCTCTGTGCCACCTCCACGGGCGCCTACGCCACCATCTTCGTGGTCCTGTTCGACTGGGAGCGCTGGCTCGCCATCGCGGTCGGCGGCGCCATCGTGCTGGTCTACTCCACCGTCGGCGGCATGTGGTCCATCACCCTCGCCGATCAGGTGCAGTTCCTCATCAAGACCGTGGGCATCTTCTTCCTCATGCTCCCGTTCGTCCTTAACGCCGCGGGCGGCCTGGACGGCATCCGTGCCCGCGTTGACGCGAGCTTCTTCCAGCTCGACGGCATCGGCGCGCAGACCATCATTACGTACTTCGTGGTATACACACTTGGCCTGCTGATCGGCCAGGACATCTGGCAGCGCGTCTTCACCGCCAAGACCCCCACTGTGGCCCGCTGGGGCGGCGCCACCGCTGGCGTCTACTGCATCCTGTACGGCGTCGCCGGCGCCTTGATCGGACTGGCCGCCCGTGTGGCCCTGCCAGACATCGACGTCGCCAGTCTCGGCAAGGACGTTGTCTACGCCGAGGTTGCCACCCACATCCTGCCGATCGGCATCGGCGGCCTGGTCATGGCTGCAGCTGTAGCCGCCATGATGTCCACCGCCTCCGGTGCCCTCATCGCCGCTGCAACGGTGGCCCGCGCCGACGTTGTGCCGTTCGTGGCCAGCTGGTTCGGCAAGACGATCAACACCGACGACACCGAAAACCCCGAGCACGACGTCAAGGCCAACCGCTACTGGGTCCTGGGCCTGGGCATCGTGGCCGTGCTGATCTCCATGGCAGCCCAGGACGTCGTGGTGGCCCTGACCATCGCCTACGACATCCTGGTGGGCGGACTCCTGGTAGCCATCCTAGGCGGCCTGGTCTGGAAGCGCGGCACCGGCATCGCGGCCGCCTGGTCCATGGCCGTCGGCTCAGTCCTGACCCTGGCCCTGCTGATCATGTTCGCCACAGGAATCATCCCGAGCGAGGACGGCGTCTACGCCAACGATCCCATCTACTGGGGCCTCGGCGCATCTCTGCTCGTCTACGTCGTGGTCTCCCTGCTCACGCCGCCCACGGAGCCGGAGGTCCGCGAAGCCTGGGACCGCCGCGTTGCCGGAGCGGTCACAGAGGAACTCCCCCTGGATGCCCACCCGGTGGCCACCCACGCTGGCCACTGAGCTCCACAAAATTAATCACGACGGCGGTGCCTCCCCTGCCCGGGAGGCACCGCCGTCGTTCGCTTACAGCCTCGGTTTACACCCGGCGCGGCTGAATTACTCTTCTTCTACTTCCTCCGGCTCACGGAATTCTTCGGCTTCGAGGGGTACCACGGGTTTCTCGTCGCCAAGGAAATCCTCCTCGCCCAGGGGAACGAGCCGATCGGCCTCTTCGAGCAGCTCCTCCTCCTCGGACTTCACTGCATCGGTGACCGGCACGTCCTCGGGGAAATCGTAGTCGGGATCGGACTCGACGGTGTCCCGGTGCGGCAGATGGTCTGATCCGGTGGTGTTCATGGTGCAACCTCCGTGTCTGGTTGTGCGGCCCGGGGCCGGCCATTGGGAGCGCCTGCCCTGGCAATCATCACAACACCGGCATTTGGCATGGTCAATAGTCCGCGCGTTCCGTCCTCCGAAAAGCTGCCAAGCAGGGCCGCGGGAGCGGCCCTGGAACGGCCGTTTTTACGGCCCGCCTAAACTTCCTGCTAAGGAATACCAGCCGAAAATTCGCGGAAAACCGGGGTACGCTGGACCTGCAATGGGGCCGAACCATGCCCCGTCAAGCCCAGGAGCCTTCGTGTCTCAGCACGCTAAATCTGACCGAAACCACGCCCGCGCCGCCGATACCCCGGCTGCCGGCACCCCGGCAGCCCAATCCGAAGCCACTCCCAGCCCGGCCGACCTCAAACGGTGGCGCCAGTACCTCGCAGACGAACGCGCCGAGGCTGCCGTCTACCGGGACCTCGCCCAGAACCGCCGCGGTGAAGAGCGGGACATCCTGCTGGCGCTTGCCGAGGCCGAGGGGCGGCACGAGGCCCACTGGCTGAGGCTCCTCGGCGAACACGAAGGCAAACCGCGCCCCGCGTCGCTCCGCAGCCAGCTGCTGGGCTTCCTGGCCCGCCACTTCGGCTCCGTCTTTGTCCTGGCGCTGGCCCAGCGCGCCGAGGGCCGCTCCCCCTACTCTTCAGACCCCTCGGCCACACCCGCCATGGTTGCG
This sequence comes from Arthrobacter sp. ISL-72, assembly GCF_018613755.1. GTDB lineage: Bacteria > Actinomycetota > Actinomycetes > Actinomycetales > Micrococcaceae > Arthrobacter. The sequence goes on along the minus strand of NZ_JAGGPP010000013.1, from coordinate 84,748 downwards.
GACGAGCAGATCCACGAAGAAGTTGTCCGGGGTCTCGCGACCCGCGGCCGGAACAGGCTGGCGGGCTCCTTCCGGGCCGCAGTTTTCGGCGCCAATGACGGCCTGGTCAGCAACCTTTCCCTGGTGATGGGCATGGCAGCGTCCGGCGTCGGAAGCCAGGTGGTGCTTCTGAGCGGCGTCGCCGGCCTGCTGGCGGGAGCCCTGTCCATGGGCGCCGGTGAGTTCATCTCGGTCCGTTCCCAGCGTGAGCTGCTGGCCGCAACGCGCCCCACCCAGATCACCTTGTCCGCAGCCCCGCGGCTGGACATCGAACACAACGAGCTGCTGCTGGTGTACCTGGCCCGCGGCATGTCCCGCGAAGCAGCCGAACACCGCGTGGCGGAACGGATGGGTCTGCTGAGCTGCGACTGCGATCCAAGCCTGTCGCTCCGGCCCGAGCTCCCCGAGGCTGAAGACCAGCATGAGGCCGTCGGGACGGCATGGAGCGCGGCGGCGTCGAGCTTCTGTTTCTTCGCCTCGGGTGCCATCGTCCCCATCATCCCGTTCCTTTTGGGCATGACCGGCGTAGCGGCGCTGGTGGTTTCCGCCGTCCTGGTGGGCCTTGCGCTCCTCGTGACAGGCGGCGTCGTCGGCCTGCTCTCGGGCACTTCCCCCGTTACCCGCGGTTTCCGGCAGCTGGCCATCGGCATGGGCGCGGCCGCCATTACTTACCTACTCGGTATGGCGTTTGGCGCGGTGGTCGCCTAGTGGAGGGCCCGCCGTCCGGGCAGCGGCGACCACGGCATTCGAGCCGGATGGGCACAACCGCCCGGATTTCCCGCAATGTGGCCCTTACCGGCCTCATCGCGGCGGCGGCCTTCACTGCTGCCGGCCTGTTTTACGGCGACCCCCGTTTTGTGGGCCTTTTTGAGTTCCGAAACAGCACTGTCCCGGACGGACAGGCCGCGGACCAGCGGCCGGGATCGGCTGCCGAAGCAGTGGGTACGGACGCTCCTCCCCCCGGGTTCGAGGAAGCGGAGCGTCCGCTGGGAACCGCGGAAGTGCCGCCGTCACCCAGTGATTCGTTCAAGTTCCTGGCCACGAACGACGACGGCACGCCCGTGGGCTACTCGCCCTGCCGGCCGCTGCACTACGTCGTCAATGCCGGGCTTGCACCGGCCGGCGCGGAAAACCTGGTGGAGGACGCGATCGGCACCATTGCCCGCGCGACGGGCATCCGTTTCATCAACGACGGCGCCACCACGGAAGCGCCGTCCGAGGACCGCGATCCCTACCAGCCTGAAACGTACGGCGAGCGCTGGGCGCCGCTGCTGATCTCGTGGACAACCCCGGAAGCCGCTCCCAAGCTGAAGGGGCAGGTGATCGGCACCGGAGGCAGCACCCACTACAGCTTCGACGGCGGCCCGAAGACCTTCGTCACCGGCAGCCTTGACCTCGATGCCCCGCAGCTCGCCGGCGAGCTTGAACGGCCGCAGGGTTCGCAGTATGCCACCGCAGTGATCCTGCACGAACTGTCCCACGTGATGGGGCTCGAGCACGTTGATGATCCCCTGCAGCTGATGTACCCGGAAATCGGCACCCCGGACGGCCTTGCCGCTGGCGACCTCAACGGCCTGTACCAGCTGGGCCGGACCGCTTGCCGCAAGGATCTCTAGCCTGCCGAAGGTCTACCCGCTATGACCTCAAGGGCTTCCTGCACACTGTCCACCAGGAAGATCCTGTCCGCCATGGCCCTGCCCGCCGCCAGGCTCCACAGCAGCGGCCAGGCCGGATAACGATGCTGCCAGTGCTCGACGCCAACGAGCACCATGGGCGTGATGGTTTCGGACGCCCCGTAGTAGTTCTCACAGGCATCCTGGAAGATTTCCTGCAGCGTGCCGGCGGACCCCGGCAGGAAGATCACGCCGCCGTTGCACAGCTCGAGCAGGATGGCCTCGCGGATGGCGTTGGCAAAGTATTTGGCGATGTGGGTGGCGAAGTAGTTGGGCGGTTCGTGGCCGTAGAACCAGGTGGGAATCCCCAGTGACGGCGTCCCGCCGGGATGGCGTTCCACGACGGCGGCTGCCGTCCGCGCCCATGCCGATACCGAGGGGCGGAACCCTGGCACTTCCGCCACTTCCTCCAGCGCCGCCAGGAAGTCCGGTTCCGGCACGTCGCTGAGGTACGCGCCCATGTTGGCGGCCTCCATGGCCCCCGGTCCCCCGCCGGTGGCCACCATCCGTCCGCTGCGGGCCAGCAGCCGTCCGGCGTTGGCCGCTTCCCGGTAACCTGGTGTTCCGCGCTGCGCAGTGTGGCCGCCCATCACCCCCACCATGGAGCGGTCTTCCCCGGAGCGGGTAAGTTCATCCAGGGCGTCGCCGATCGAATGGTCATGCAGCGCGGCGGCAAGCGTGGCGTCCAGCCGGTGACGCTGCCCGGGGCTGATGCTCCACTGGTATACCCGGGCGTCCAGGGTGTCTTCGTAGGGCGAGTCCGGCGGGCCGGCGTAGAGCTCCTGCGGAGAGTACAGGTGGCCGCGGTAGGGATTGAAGGGCACGCCGTCCAACCGGGGAAAGATCAGCGCCCCGCGCCCCCGAAGCAAATCCTCCACGCCGTCGTCGAACGTGCAGCCCAGGAAGATGGCACCCTGCGCGTCCATTGCCGCCAACTGGGCGGCACGGCCGCGCAGGTCCAGGGACTGGGCATGCCAGCCTTGCATGGTCCGGACCCCGGTGGTGACCAGCCTGTCGAAGCTGGCGAGGCTCTCAACTTCAAGTGTCCTGGGACTTGGATTCAGGCTCGTGGGAGCGTTCATGGTGCCAGCATAGTCACAGCTCCAAGCGTCGCCGGGTCTGCAACCGGCAGTGCCCCGGCAACGGGTATTGCCCCGGCGGATTCCGCCGGGGCAATACGCTCAGGTCAGGAGACCTGGAGCCCGCCGTTGATGTCGTAGGTCGCGGCCGTGATGTAGCCGGAGTCCTGGCCGAGCAGGAAGGAGATCAAGGCGGCGACTTCTTCGCGGGTTCCCACCCGTCCCATCATGATGCCCTCGGACATCTGGACCTTGCGCTCCTCGGTCAGGGTGCCGCCCATGATGTCGGTGTCGATGGGGCCCGGCGCGATCGCGTTGACGGTGACGCCGAACTCGCCCACTTCACGGGCAAGGGCGCGGGTGAAGCCGATGATGCCGGCCTTGGAAGCGCTGTAGGCAACCTTGGAGTAGGTGCCGCCGCCGCGCTGGGCCGAAATCGAGGAGATGCTCACGATGCGTCCAAGCCTGCGCTCGATCATTCCCTTGAGGACACGCTGGGACACGATGAACGTTCCGCGCATGTTGATGGCGAAAACCTTGTCCCATTCCTCCACGCTCGTCTCCATAAATGGCGTCGGCGAGCTGATGCCGGCGAGGTTGGCGAGGGCGACGATGGGCGGAAGCGTCTCTTCGATTTCGGTGATCGCCCGGTCCACGGAGGCTGCGTCGGAGACGTCGGCACCCACTCCGATGGCTTTGACGGCGCGGTTTGAGCCGATCTCGGCAGCGGCAGCCCTGGCGTCCTCGGCATTGATGTCCAGGATGGCGATGGACCAGCCTTCGCCTGCCATCCGGTCAGCCGCTGCACGGCCAATGCCGCGGGCGGAGGCGGCTCCGGTCAGTACTACGGTGCGATCTGCGGGGAATGAAGCGGTTGTCATTGCTTTTTTCTTTCGTCGGTAATGGGGTCAGGAAACTTTGGTGGTGTTCGCCTTGGCGGCCGCTGCAACTGCGGGATCAAGTGCGGCGTCACCTTCAGGCCGCTTCCGGGCGTAGAGATAGGTGGCAACGGCAGTGACGCAGAGGCAGAAGGAAAGGAACAGCAGGCCGCTCTGGTTGCTGCCCGTGGCGTCCTTGAGCAGGCCCACGGCGTATGGAGCCACGAAGCCGCCGAGGTTACCCAGGGAGTTGACCAAGGCGAGCCCGGAGGCAGCGGCTGCGCCGGTAAGTGCGGCGGAAGGCATGGACAGGAACGGGGCGATTGCTGCATAGATCCCCATGGCCGAGGCAGTGAGGGCAATCAGGGCCAGAACGGGGTTGACCGGCAGCAGGTAGCCGGCGGCGAGCAGGCCCATGCCTGCCAGCACCATGCTGACGGCGGTGTGCCAGGCGCGCTTGCCTGTCCGGTCCGCCCGCTTGCTCCAGAAGTACACGAAGACTGCGGCGATGGCGTAGGGAACCAGGACAATAAAGCCGACTTCGGCCGTGGAGAACTTGCCGAGGGCGGCAACGATGGTGGGCATCCAGAGGCCAAGGCCGTAAATTCCGCAGACCAGGCCGAAATACAGGGCCGAGTACGCCAGGGTGCGCTTGTCCTTCAAGCCGGCCAGGAAGTTGTGGCTACCGGACTTGGACTTGGCAGCCAGTTCTGCGTCCATGGTGGTGGCCAGCCATTCACGCTCCTCAACATTGAGCCACTTGGCATCCCGCGGGCGGTCGGTCATCAGGATCGGAGTCAGCAGGCCAAGCAGGATGGCCGGGATGCCTTCGATGACGTAGAGCCACTGCCAGCCTTGCAGGCCCATGATGCCGTCCATCTGCAGCAGGAGTCCGGACACCGGTGCGCCGAGTGCGTTGGAAACGGGCTGGGCAAGGATGAAGATACCGAGCACGGTGACGCGCTGTGCGGCGGGGAACCAGAGCGTCAGGTAGAAGAGGATCGCGGGGAAGAACCCGGCTTCGGCCGCGCCCAGCAGGAAGCGGACGATGTAGTAGGTGCTTTCCCCGTTCACCAAGGCCATGGCGGTGGCGAACAGGCCCCACGTAATAAGGATCCGGGCGAGCCACTTGCGGGCACCGAAGCGGTACATTCCTGCGTTGCTCGGAACCTCCAGCAGCGCGTAGCCAAGGAAGAAAATGCCGGCACCAAGCCCATAGGCAGCGGCGCTGAGGCCGATGTCCTCGCTCATGGTGAGTTTGGCGAAGCCCACGTTGTTGCGGTCGAGGTAGGCAACAAAGTAGAGCAGGACGATCAGCGGCATAACGCGGCGGCGGACTTTGCGCAGCGTGCGTTCGCCGAGCTCGCCAAGACCTGCGGATTGCATGGAGAGTGAAGTCATCATCGACCTTCTATCTGACGGATGCGGCTCCTGAACGGGCGCGATCCGATGGAAATGTTGGAGAGTTCGGTGGGGGCTAACTAAATCTGATGTCAGACATCTGACGAAAGAACATGAGTTAGATCATAGGAGCGTGATCCGGGTTACGTCAAGGGTTTTCGCAGCAGTGCTGAGTCGGAGGCGTCAGGCGTGGTGGATGTAGCGTTCGAAGTCGCGGTACGTCTGCTCCATGTGCTCGTCCATGGTTCGCCGGGCGAGCTCGGCATCGCCGCTCAGGATGCTGTCCATCACCTTCTGGTGGTACTCGATTGCGTGCACCTGAATTTCGGGCACAGCCGACGTCTCGCGCCTGGTCGCATAGAGCAACTGCCCCAACTGCGCAAAGAGTGCGCGGACAAACGGATTGCCCGAGGCCCTCAGCACTGCGTCATGAAACGCTATGTCCGCCTCGACAAAGCGGTCCAGATCCCCGGCATCATGCGAGCGCTCCATGTCAGCGATGCACTTCCGCATTTGGTCGGCATGCTCCGCAGTGTGCCGTTTGGCGGCAAGGGCGGCGGCCCCGGTTTCCACCATGCGCCGCATTTCGATCAGCCCTACGGAAACCTGGTCAGCTCCGTTCCCGTGCGAGGCGGCCTTGAAAATGGCGTCCAGCCCGGTCCAGTTGTCCGAGGGGTTCACGAAGGTGCCGCGGCCGGCCTTAACGTAGAGAATGTTCTGCGCCCGCAATGCCTTGAGTGCCTCGCGCACCGTGAGCCGGCTGACGTCATAGGTCTTCGCGATGTCCGCCTCGGGCGGGATGGCATCGTGGGGTTTCAGCCGGCCTTCGAGGATGTCGTCGAGCAGGCCGTCGACGAGGTGGTCAACGAGTGTCCTGCGGCCCATCCTGCCTCCTACCTTCGGTCCTGCCCTCTGCTCCGGCGCCTTCAACAATACTGTCGAACACTGCACGGATCAGCATCCTGGAGGTTTTGGTCGTCCCTCCGGAAAGCCCAACCGTTGCGGGCTGTTGCAAAATGAGTCATGCACACTTCTCCACTGTCACCGGGCGGCCCCCGCATCGGGATCCCGGTCCGCCTCAGCAGCTCCCTCGATCCTGATCCCAGGGTCAGGGAAGCCACCGGGCTCTTCGAATACATCGTGTCCTTGGTCCGCGACGGCGGCGGGGAGCCGGTTCTTCTCACCGCCGAAACCGGCGACGCCGGGTTGGCCGAAACGCTCAAGGGGCTCGCCGGCGTCGTACTCCCCGGCGGCGGCGACCTGGACCCGAGGCTCTACGGCGAAGAGCAGCGCGCGGAATGCTACGACGTAAACCCGGCGCAGGACGCGCTGGACCTGGCAGTTGCCCGCATAACCATCGACGAAAGCCTGCCCCTGTTCGGGATCTGCCGTGGACACCAGCTCCTGAATGTCCTTTACGGCGGCACGCTGATCCAGGACATGCCCGCGGGCGAGGTGATACACCACGAGCCTGCGTCGGCTGGCACCGACCCGGACAGCAGCGGCCCGTGGGCCTGGCACGACGTTGACGTTGTCCCCGGCTCCAAGGTGGCGGGGCTCTACAGCCCGGACAGCAAGCCGGAAGGACTGACGGTTAAGATCGCCTCGGGCCATCACCAGGCAGTGGCAAGGGTTGCGGAAGGCCTGGTGGTCACGGCGCGTGCTGCCGACGGAACCGTGGAGGCGCTCGAGGATCCGCAGCGCTGGGTTGCCTCGGTCCAATGGCACCCTGAGGCCCGTGAGCTGCCCGCCGAGGAACGCGTGGTGCCCTTCCGGGCCTTTGTTGAGGTGTGCCGCAGCAAGAAATAGCCGCGCCGCCGCTACTGGATGTGCCTGGCACTGGTGGTGCGGCTGGATCCTTGGCGCACCCAAATCCTCCTGCTATTATCGTCAAAAAGGCAGTATGTCCTATCAAGCGAACATACGCCTGATATACGCGGATAGCCCGCCACCACGGGCATGCGCGGAGCACAAGGGAGCGCTCAGTGGCGAATCAACTTAATCTCAGCATCGACCGCTCTTCGCCGGTGCCCCTCTACCACCAGGTAGTCCAGGGCATCGAGTCCGCCATCCACACCGGGGTACTCCCGCCCGGCAGCCGGCTGGACAACGAGATCGACCTGGCGGCCCAGCTGAATCTGTCCCGTCCCACCATGCGCAAGGCCATGGATGAACTGGTGCGTTCCGGACTCCTGGTCCGCAAGCGCGGTGTGGGGACGCAGGTTGTTTCCAGCCAGGTCCGCAGGCCGCTGGAACTCTCCAGCCTCTATGACGATCTCAGCAACAACGGGAGCAAGCCGACCACCGACGTGCTCAGCTTCTCCCACATCGAGGCCGACGCCGCTACGCGTGAAGCCCTCCAGCTTCCTGCTGGTGCCAAGGTCTACCACTTCACCAGGCTGCGCAAGGTGGGCGGGAAGCCGCTGGCCCTGATGGAAAACTGGGTCCGCGACGACATCACTCCCATCAACGAGGCTCAGCTCGCCGCGCAGGGCCTGTACGGGATCCTGCGCAACGGTGGCGTGAACTTCCGGCTGGCGTCGCAGCGCATCGGTGCAATGGTGGCCAACGACTACCAGGCGCCCCTGCTGGACACGCAGCCCGGTTCGGCCCTGGTGACCATGGAACGCACCGCGGTGGATGACACAGGACGCATGGTGGAAACCGGGCACCACGTCTACCGCGGTGACTCCTACAGCTTTGAAATGACCCTCGTCCAGCGCTAGTCGCCGGCCTTTAGGCGCCTGCGCTAAGCGCTGCCAGCAAACACGCACGCACGCACTCAAACGAAAGACTAAATCTATGGCCAACTGGGTATATCCGCTGGGTTCCGCCGCCGAGGGCAAATGGGACATCTCCCTGGGCACCTCCGACTCCGCGCTGGAGGTGGACGGCTGGGCCCATACGGGGCTCAAGGTGGCCACCTTGCCCGCCGGTGCCGCCGTCGAACTTCCTGCTGCAGATGAGGAACGCATTGTGGTTCCGCTCAGCGGAACCTTTAGGGTCGCCGTCGATGGCCAGGACTACCAACTGGCTGGCCGGAGCAGCGTGTTCAACGGCCCCAGCGATGTGCTCTACACGGGCACCGGGAAAGCGGTCACCATCAGCTCGGCCGACGGCGGCAGGGTTGCCGTTGCGACGGCTCCCGCCAAGGCGTCCTACCCCACGCGGCTCGTGACCGCCGCCGAGACCCCCGTGGAGCTCCGCGGCGCCGGCAACTGCTCCCGCCAGGTACACAACTTCGGCACCCCGGCCGCGCTGGAAGCCGATCGCTTCATCGTCTGCGAAGTCATCACCCCCGCCGGCAACTGGTCCTCCTATCCCCCGCACAAGCACGACGAGGAAAAGGACGGCGAAACCAGCCTCGAGGAGATCTACTACTTCGAGACCCGGGTCGCCCCGGGCTCTGGCGCTCCGCAGGACGCGGACGCGGTCGGCTACGCCCGGGTCTACGCCTCGGACGAGCGGCCGATCGACGTCGCGGCCGAGGTCCGCACCGGGGACGTCGTCCTGGTGCCCTACGGCTGGCACGGACCCGCCATGGCCGCACCGGGTTACGACCTCTACTACCTGAACGTCATGGCCGGTCCCGGCCGCGTCCGCGACTGGCTCATCAGCGACGACCCGCACCACGGCTGGATCCGGCAGACCTGGGCGGGCCAGGACGTGGACCCCAGGCTGCCGTTCACCGCGTAGTTCCCAAAGACAACTGATGCCCCTCTCCACAGGATGAGGGGCATCAGCCACATCTACGCGAAACTAGCGCGCCACCTTCTGGGCCACGCGGACCGGAAGCCCGGTTGCCAGCGATTCCTGGGCGGCGTCGGCCACCCGGGATGCAGCCACGGCGTCTTCCGGCGTGCAGGGGTTCTCACGCCTGCCCAGGATCAGCTCCACGAAGGCCTCCATCTCGGAGCGGTAGGCCTGGTCGAACCGTTCGGCAAAAGTCTTGTGGGCCTCGCCCGCTGGAAAGTCCACGCCGGCTTCGGCCGAGGCCATCGCGGTCTTGTCGTCCAGGCCCACCATCAGTGACTTGCGGGATCCCTGGATCTCCAGCCGGACGTCGTGGCCCGCCCCGTTGTAACGGGTGGCGGAGACGGTACCCACGGTCCCGTCGTCGAACGTCACCAGCGCCAGTGCCGTGTCCACGTCCCCCACTTCACCGATGGCCGGGTCGCCGTTGTTGGAGCCCTTGGCATAAACCTCGACGATTTCCCGGCCGGTCAGCCAGCGAAGAATGTCAAAATCGTGGACCGAGCAGTCCCGGAAAAGTCCGCCGGAGCCTGCCAGGAACTCCACGGGTGGGGGCGTCATGTCGCAGGTGACGGCGCGCAGGGAATGGATCCAGCCCAGCTCCCCCGCCTGGTACGCGCGCCGGGCCTCCAGGTAGCCGGCATCAAAGCGGCGCTGGTGGCCTATCTGCACAACGCCCTGCTTGTCCCGGACATCGTCGACCACCGGCAGGGCGTCCGCCACGTTCATGGCCACCGGCTTTTCGCAGAACACGGGGATCCCGGCGTCCACCCCGGCTTTGATCAGCTCCGGATGGGTCGCAGTGCCCGTTGCAATCACCAGGCCGTCGACGGCGGAGGCGATGAGGGCTTCCACGGAAGGAAGGAATTCCGCGCCGAGACCGGCTGCGACGGAGCGGGCGTGTTCTTCCGCCACGTCGGTGAGCCTGAGGCTGACGTTGATGCCCTCCGGGTTGAGGACGCCGTTGAGTGCCGTGATGTTCTTGGCATGCATCACGCCGATCCGTCCTACGCCCACCAGGCCAAGAACGACCTCGCTCATGATTTCTCCTCTGCATAGACGGTGAATGCGGCCCGGAAGGCATCAAGCGCGGCTTCGCTGTCGCCGCTGGCCCAGGCTTCCATGCCTACGGTTCCCTGGTATCGGGCTTCCGCGAGCGCCCTGGCGACCGCAGAGTAATTGATTTCCCCCGTCCCCGGTTCACAGCGGCCGGGTACATCCGCCACCTGGATCTCGCCGATGTACGGCAGGGCAGTCCGGACAAGCTCAATGAGGTTCCCCTCCCCCAGCTGTGCGTGGTACAGGTCCAGCATAAGTTTCGCGTTGGGGTGACCCGCGGCCTCCACCAATGCCAGCGTGTCCTTGGCGCGTGCCAGCGGGATGCCGGGGTGGTCGAGGATGGTGTTGAGGTTCTCGAGGCAGAAGGTCACGCCGTACTTTTCGCCAAGCCGGCCGAGTCGCTCCAACGTCTTGGCACCCGTGCTCCACATCCGGCCGGTGGACCGGTAGACGGGGCGCGCGGCGTGGCCGTCGATGAGTTCCGCAGGGTGCACCACCAACCGACTGACCCCGAGTTCCAAGGCGGTCGGGATCAGCGACTCTGCCGTGCGCACAACCTCGTCGGCAGTGTCCGGATCCACTAGGCTGCCTGAGATGTAGCCGGTCATGGAGGAAAACACGGCACCGGTGGCCTTGAGCGCGCCGATGTCCTTGCTGCGCGAGTCCCACAGCTCGACGTCGAACCCCGCCTCATGGATCCGGCGCACACGTTCAGGAAACGGAAGGTCGGTAAACACCATCTCGGCGCAAACAGCCAGGCGCATCAGGCTCCTGCCCTGCCGCCGACTGCTGCTGATGCTGCCAGTCCCGGAACGGCCACAGGCGCATTTTGCTTGACCGACTCGATGCAGGCCAGCGCCATGGCAAGCGCTCGCCTCGCGTCCGCGGCTCCCGGTGTGAGGGTGAAGGCGGACGAGGACGACGGCACACCGTCGCGCTGTGCCCGCACCGCGTCAGCGAAATCGGCGAGTTCATCCGTATAGGCCTGCCGGAAGAGTTCGACGTTGAGCCTCGGCGTATCGGCGGACATTCCCTCGGCGGTGTACCGGCGTGCGGCTGTTTCCGTAGCCCGGCCGGCCTGCACCATTCCCTTGGAGCCGAACACCTCGCCGCGGATGTCGTAACCGTACAGTGCGCTGAAGTTGGCTTCGGCCACGGCGACGGCACCGTTGCTGTAGCGGATGGTCACCACGGCGGTGTCCAGGAAGCCCTGGTCACGAAGACCGGGTTCAACCAGCGCATCGGCGACAGCATAGACCTCCACGGGTTCGGCGCCTTGGTTGAACCAGTTGAGGGTGTCGAAGTCGTGGATCAGGGTCTCCAGGAAAATGGTCCAGGCCGGAACCCTGGCCGCATGCGGGATGCTTCCGTTGCCGGGGTCGCGGGTCAGCGAGCGCAGGAGCTGCGGTGTCCCGGCCACGCCGGCGGCCAGGTCCTTCTTGGCAGCCTGGAAGTCGTCAGCGTAGCGGCGGTTGAAGCCAATCTGGAAGTGCACTCCCGCTGCCTCCACCGCGGCGAGGGCGGCGTCCAGCTCCTCGAGCCCCTGGCCGGCCGGCTTCTCGCAGAACACGTGTTTCCCGGCGGCAGCAGCCTGGGCGATAAGTGAAGAGTGGAAGCGCACGGGGCTGGCGATGACCACGGCGTCGATCTCCGGATCAGCCAGGATGTCTTCGGCGTTTCCCGTCACTTTCGCTGTGCCCAAGGAGCGGGCAAGTGCCTCCGCGGACTCAACATTGGGGTCCGCTATGGCTGCAAGGACTGCACCCGGGACGCGGCGGGCGATACTTTCGGCATGGAACGCGCCCATCCAGCCGGAGCCGATGAGGCCGATCCGTACGGGCGCCGGAAGTCCTGAAAAGTTTTGGGTGATGTAAGCCAAGGGCTCGTCCTTTCAATTGGTCAAAACTACTGTCCGGCCCCACGGGCCTGGCTGCGGCATGGCTGCGCGGGGCTGGGCAGCAGCCCGGCCCCGTTCGTCAGCGGCTGCTACGTATATGCCTTGCCTGTCGAGTGCTCCACTCCTGCCATTTCACCTTGGACTTCCTTTACAACGTCACCGTGGCCGCCAAGTTGTTCGAGCTCGTGGGCGAGTTCGGCAAGTTCGGCACCGCCGGCCATCTGGGCGGTGAGTTCATCGAGGGTGATGTCCTTCTTGTCGTAGTAGCCGATCGATTTGCCGCGCTTGAGCAGCAGGAACCGGTCACCGACGGGGAAGGCGTGGTGAGGGTTGTGGGTGATGAAGATGACGCCCAGTCCGCGGTCGCGGGCCTGCAGAATGTAGCGCAGGACGACGCCGGACTGCTTGACGCCAAGGGCTGCGGTGGGTTCGTCCAGGATCAGGACCTTGGCGCCGAAGTAGACGGCGCGGGCGATCGCGACGCACTGGCGTTCACCGCCGGAGAGCTGGCCGATGGGCTGCTCGACGTCGCGAAGGTCGATGCCCATGTCGGCAAGTTCCTTCTTGGTGATGTCCTTCATCTTCTGGACGTCCATGCTCTTGAACGGGCCGACGCCGGTGGTCAGTTCCGAGCCGAGGAAGAAGTTGCGCCAAATGGGCATCAGGGGGACGACGGCGAGGTCCTGGTAGACGGTGGCGATGCCGGCGTCCAGGGCGTCTCGGGGTGAACCGAATTTCCGTTCGGCGCCCATGACGTGCAGGACGCCCTCGTCGTGCTGGTGCAGCCCGGCGATGATCTTGATCAGAGTGGACTTGCCGGCGCCGTTGTCCCCCAGGACGCAGGTGACGCGGCCGTTGTCGACTGCCATGGTGACGTCGGTGAGCGCCACGATGTTGCCGTAGTGTTTGCCGACGTTTTCCAGCGAGAGGAGGTGCACCGGGGTATGGGTCAGCGGGTCCTTCTCGTCCCTGAGGAGCTGCTGCTGGTCGATCTGTTTGGCGTTCATGGTGTTCAGCCCTTACTTGAGTCTGCGCGGCGCTTGACGATCAGGTTCACGATGGTGGCCAGGAGCAGCATCAGGCCCAGGAAGAACTTGAACCAGTCCGGGTTCCACTGGGCGTAGACGATGCCTTTGTTGGCCATGCCGAAGATGAACGCGCCGATCGCACCGCCCACGGCCGAGCCGTAGCCGCCGGTGAGGAGGCATCCGCCGATGACGGCGGCGATGATGTAGAGGAATTCGTTGCCCACGCCTTCGCCGGACTGGACGGCGTCGAATGCGAAGAGGTTGTGCATGCCCAGGATCCAGCCGCAGAAACCGACCGCCATGAACAGCCCGATCTTGGTCGCCTTAACGGGGACACCCACGGCGCGGGCCGCGTTGGCGTCGCCGCCGACTGCGAAGATCCAGTTGCCCACCTTGGTACGCAAGAGCACCCAGGAGGCCGCTGCCACGAGGACGATCCAGATGAAGACGGTGTTCTTCACGTCGACGCCGCCGATGTTCACGGAGGACGAAAAGACCGCCTGCGCCGACGTGTAGCCGTCCATGGTGGAGATTGACGGGGAGGACACGCCGCCGCCGATCATGCGGGTCAGGCCCAGGTTCAGCCCTGTCAGCATAAGGAAGGTGGCCAGCGTAACGATGAAGCTGGGCAGTTTGGTCTTCATCAGGATCCAGCCGTTGATGAAGCCGATGGTCAGGGAGACGGCCAGTGCCAGGAGCACGCCGACCCAGACGTTCGTGCTGAAGTACCAGCTGAACATCGACGCCGTCAGCGCGGAGCTGATGACGGCCACACCGGTGGAGAGGTCAAACTCGCCGCCGATCATCAGCAAGGACACACCCACCGCCATGATGCCGATGGTGGAGCTGCCGTATAGCACTGTGGCGAACGACGCCGGCTGAATAAAGGTCTGCGAGACAGAAGCAAAAAAGATAAAGAGCACGATGGCGCCCACCAGGGCGCCCACTTCGGGCCGGCCGAGAAGTTGCTGGAGCGGGTTGCGCTTCGCAACGCGCTCATCGGGCGCTTTGAGCTGTACGGCTACTTGAGTCATGGTGTTTTCTCCTACTCGGGACGGGTTCCGGGGCGGCCAAGCCCCGGAACCCGACTCAAGGAATCCTTAGCGGATGCCTTCCTTGGCGAATTTGAGCACGTCTGGAGCGGCGGCTTTATCGATGATGGACGGGCCGGTCAGCACCGGAAGGCCGCCGCCGACGTGGATGCCCGCCCGTTTAACCTGCCAGAGCGCGTCGATGGAGCCGTAGCCCTGCAGCCACGGCTGCTGGTCCACCGTGAACGCAACCTTGCCGTCGATGATGGCCTGGGCCAGGTCACCGTTCATGTCGAAGGAAGCCACCTTGACCTTGCTCTGCATGTTCAGCGACTCCACCGCCTTGTTGATGGTCAGTGTGAACGGTGCGCCGAGTCCGATGATGGCGTCGGCATCGGGCGTGGCCTGGAGCTTGGCGGTCACGGTGGAGGACACCTGTGTCATATCAGTGCCCTGGACAAACAGGTTCTCCGTGCCGGGGATCTTCGACTTGACGCCGGCACACCGGGAGTCGAGGGCCACGTTACCCTGCTCCATGATCACGCAGATGGGGTGCTTGGCGCCCAGGGAGGACAGCTTTTCGCCGACGGCGGCACCGGCCAGGTTCTCGTCCGAGCCGAAGTGGGTGAACGCGCCCACCTTCTTCCAGACATCAGCGCCGGAGTTCAGGCTGACAACCGGAATACCTGCGTCCGTAGCTTTCTTCAGTACATCCTTGAGCGCATCCGGCTTGGCGAGGGTGACGGCAATCCCGTCCACTTTCTGGTCGATAGCCTGCTGGATCAGCTGGGCCTGGCGCCCGCCTTCGGGGTCCGAGGTGTAGAGCAGTTCCACGTTGTCCTTGGCTGCAGCCTCTTCGGCCCCCTTGCGGAGGATGTCCCAGAAAGTGTCGCCGGGAGCGGCGTGGGTGACGAGGGCGATCTTGATCCGGGGCGTGCTGGCCACCTGGCCGCCGGCGCCGGCATTTCCACTTTCTGCAGGCTTGCCTCCGGTGCTGGAGCAGGCGCTCAGCGCCATCATCGGAACGACCGCGGCTACGAGCGCTGCCTTCCGCCAGGAAAACTTCTTCACGATTAATCTCCTTTGATCTCAGGTTCCGGGCTGCCTCTCTGCAGCCGCCGGAGCACTGTCTACCTCGATCATGGTGACTCAGCTCACCAATGTCAATAGTTTGTCCTGACATTAGGATGTTTTAACTTGAAGTACGGCTCAAATGGCATAAAAAGCGCCGGGAATGGCGGCCGATTCCGTCATCCCCGGCGCTCCGAACGCGCCTATACTGCGCCTCAGCGGCCAGCTGCGGCCGGCTGGACGGCGGGAGCACCGGCGGCGGGCGGGCCGACGGTGGCAGGCACTTCCGCCGTCGTCCGTCCGGCGCCGTGGCGCCTGGCATTGAAGGCCGCGAACGCCATCACGCCGAGGCCGAGGAGGGTGATGCCGGCGCCTGCCCAGATAGGTGAGGTGTAGCCGAGGCCGGCCGTGATGGTCACGCCGCCGAGCCAGGCACCGAGGGCGTTGCCGACGTTGAAGGCGCCGATGTTGGCCCCCGACGCAAGGGTGGGTGCGTTGTTGGCGTACTTCATGACCCGCAGCTGCAGTCCCGGCACAGTGGCGAAACCGAAGCCGCCCATCAGAACGATGGAGGCAACGGTGAGGGGCTGGTTGCCGGCCGTCTGGGCGAAAGCCGCCAGGACCACCACCAGCACAGCAAGGACCACCAGCAGCGTCCGGTCCACGTTGCGGTCGGCAGCCTTGCCGCCAACAGTGTTCCCGATGAACAGTCCGACGCCGAAGAGGATCAGGAGCCAGGGCACGGTCGACGCTGCAAAGCCGGTCACTTCGGTGAGGGTGAAGGCAATGTAGGTGAAGGCGCCGAACATGCCACCGTAGCCGAGGATGGTCACGAGGATGGACAGCCAGACCTGGGCGGAGCGGAAGGCGCCGAGTTCGCTCCGGAGCCCACCGGGGGCAGACTTCGCGGCGCCGCCGCGTCCGGTGCGGGGCACCAGCATCAGGATGCCGGCCAGAGCCAGGACGCCGACGCCCGTGATGGCCCAGAAGGTGGAGCGCCAGCCGGCCGCCTGGCCGAGCATGGTGCCGAAAGGGACACCGAGGACATTAGCGGCGGTCAGGCCGGTGAACATGATGGCGATGGCACCCGCCTTTTTGGTGGGCGCCACCATATCGGCGGCCACCACGGCCCCGACACCAAAGAAGGCACCGTGGGCCAGGGCGGCAACGACCCGGCCGATCATCATCAGCGGGTAGTCGGGGGCCACGGCGGAGATCAGGTTGCCGGCGATGAACAGCACCAGCAGGAGCGCGAGCACGGGCTTGCGCTCGAAGCGCGTCACGGCCGCGGTGAGCAGCAGGGCGCCGACGACGACGGCGAGGGCGTAGCCGGAGATCAGCCAGCCGGCGGTGGCCTCGCTGACGTTGAAGTCGGCGGCCACTTCGGGCAGCAGGCCCATGATCACAAACTCGGTGAGTCCGATCCCGAACCCGCCAAGGGCGAGGGCTAGGAGGCCAATAGGCATGGGAATGCTCCTTCGAGGCTGTACGGGTGGATATACGGGGAACTGTACGGGGAGGGGTAGCGCGCCTAAGCTAGTAGTTGCAGACGCGTTATTTATTGTTGCATAAGCAGATACCACGCGCAAGCAACTATTAATTGTTGTGCCCCGGTACACGTCCGGCTGGTACACGATCCGAAGGGAAACACAAGATGGGCATCAAGGACGACGCCGTTGAAGTCCGCGCGCAGGGGTGGCGCACCCTGGCGGCCTTGCACGGGCTCATTGAGTCGGAGCTGGAACGCTCGCTCCAGGCAGAGGCCCAACTGTCTGTCGTGGAGTACACGGTGCTGGATGCCCTCAGCAGGCAGGACGGCTGGCATATGCGCATGCAGCAGCTGGCACGCGCCACGGCGCTGAGCGCGAGCGCCACCACCAGGCTGGTGAACAGGCTCGAGGACCGGGGCCTGCTGACCCGCGTTCTGTGCGCGGACGACCGGCGCGGCATCTACACGGAGCTCACGCCGAGCGGCATCAGCCTGCTGGAGACGGCGCGGCCCGTCCACGACGCCACGCTGGAACGCGCCCTCGCCGAGGCCCACGAGATCCCCGAGCTCGCCCCGCTGGTGGACGCCCTCCCGAAGCTCCACGCGCACGCGTAGCGCGTCCAGGTCTGGTGCGAACGTAAGGCCGGCGCCGCCGTCGTAGGGTAAGCGTCGCCGTCGGACGCTGCTCTTGACGAGTTTTTGTGCAGATAAAGGCCCCTTGAGCGACTCAAGGGGCCTTTATCTGCACAAAAACTCTATTGGTGGTGCTTACTTCGCTTGCGCTCCGTGCCCGGCGGCGGTGCTCTCCCCCGCGGCGTTCTTGAAGTAGTGCTCCAGGTCCTCAAGGCTCTTGTCCTTGGTTTCCGGCACCACGCGCTTCACCCAGACGATGGCTGCCACTTGGAGGGCGACGAAGATGAAGAACGTCGTTGAAACGCCGATCCAGGCGGCCATCTGCGGGAAGAAGAAGCCGATCAGGAAGTTGATCATCCACAGCACGAACACGCAGATGCCCATGCCGATGCCGCGGACGTGCAGCGGGAAGATCTCGGACATCGTCAGCCACGTCACCGTGCCGATGCAGGACTGCATGGACGCCAGGAACGTCACCATGAACAGCAGCACCAGATAGCCCCGAAGCGTGCCTTCCGGGATCAGCATCGAAGTCAGGCCGATCGCCAGCAGCGAGGACGCAGTGCCCGCCAGGCCCACGATCAGCATGGACTTCCGTCGGACCCGGGTCATCAGGGACATTCCGACGACGACGGCCACCACGGACGTGACGCCGTTGACGACGTTGGCCAGCAGGGCGCCCTGGTCCCCGAAGCCGGAACTGGAGAGGATCGAGGTGCCGTAGTACATGATCGCGTTGACGCCGCTGATCTGGTTGATCACGGCCATGCCGAGCCCCACAACAAAGATGCGGCGGATCCACGGAACGGTGAGGTCCCGCCAAGTGCCAAGCTTGGACTGATAGTCCTCCCTGGCAGCCTGCCGCACTTCGTCGAATTCGGTGGAGATGTCCGCTGCTGCACGGGTCTTGCGCAGCACGTCGAGGACCTCGCCGAAGCGTCCGGCCGAGGCCAGCCAGCGCGGGCTCTCCGGCAGGACCAGCATTCCGAACCAAAGCACGACGGCGGGCAGCGTGGCGATCACCAGCATCCACCGCCACACATGGGAAGCCTCGGGGAAGGTGTTGCCCAGGACGGCGTTGAAGGTGAACGCCAGGAACTGGCCCGTGACGATCATGAGCTCGTTCTGCGTCACGATCCGGCCGCGCTGGGCCGCGGGTGACATTTCCGCGAGGTACACCGGCACGATCACCGATGCCCCGCCGACCGCCAAACCAAGGACCGTCCGGGCCAGGACCAGCAGCCCAGTGGTGGGTGCGATGGAACAGGCAATAGTGGACACGGCGAAGATGAGCGCCAGCACCATGATGGTCCTGCGGCGGCCAAAACGGTCCGACAGCCTGCCGGCGGTGATGGCACCGAAGGCGGCACCGAACAGCAGGGTGGAAGTGACCAGCCCTTCCGTCAGCGGCGTCAGCCCGAGGTCCCGCTGCATGAACGGGAGTGCACCGTTGATGACCCCGGTGTCATAGCCGAACAGGAGTCCGCCGAAGGTTGAGAACAGGGCCACCCGGCGCATGAATCCCTTGGGATTCGCCGCGCCGCCGGCGGGTCCGGCCAGGGACTGCGAGGGGGTACTGGTGAGTGTGTGTTCCGGTTCCTTCATAGGGCAGCCGCTACCGCGCTTTGGCGATGTAGTTGTTCATCGTGTCCAGCTGGTAGCGGGAAATCTCCTCCGCGTTCTCGTCTTCGGCGAAAACGCTGGAGACCATGACGGTGTCTTCGCGGTCAAGGAAGCCGATCTCCTGCAGCCCGCCGAAGAATTCCTCCCAATTGACGTCGCCGTCGCCGACCTTCAGGTGCTGGTGCACGCGGACCGGGTTGCCGGGCGGGTTGGTGATGTAGCGCAGTCCATGCGAGGCGTGGTGGTTCATGGTGTCGGCGACGTGGACCAGCCGGAGCTTGTCCCCCGCTGCGCGCATAATGTCCAGGGGCGCGTCCTTCATGTGGAAGCTGTGCGAGGCCACGTAGACCAGGCCCACGTTCTTCGAGTTCAGGCCGCGGATGACGCGGATGGCGGCCAGGCCTTCCTCCACAAAGTCGTCCGGGTGCGGGTCGATGAGCAGGTCGATGCCCTCGCGTTCGATGATGGGCAGCAACTCTTCCATGGAGCGGTAGAAGGCACGCTCTGATTCTTCGGCCTTCTCCGGGCGTCCGCTGAATTCGGTGTTCATGGTGCTGACGCCGAGGTCCACCGTGATCTGGATGGCGCGCTTCCAGTAGCGGACGGCAGCCTCCCGGGCGTCCTCGTCCGGTCCCGACCAGCGGAGGACGGGCAGGACGGAGGCGATTTCGATCCCGGCATCCTTGCAGGCCTTATTGAGCTGGCCCACCAGTTCGTCGTCGGCCTTCGGGTGGTTGTAGAACGGGATGAAGTCGGCGTGCGGGGTCATCTGCATGTACTTGTAGCCGAGGTCCGCCACCACCCTGGGGAATTCGAGCAGGCTGTGCGAGTGGTGGAACGGCGTTGGATCAAGGGCGATTTTCACGTGGAACACTCCATTGTGGATCAGTCAGGTATCGAAGGGAGTTTTTGTCCAGATAGAGCGGCCCGGAGGGGCTTAAGGGCGCTCCATCTGGACAAAAACTCCTATTGCGGCGGGCCTAGCTGTAGAGGGCAGGCTTGGCGTTCAGCTTCACGGCGACCTTCTCGCCGTTCTTCTGTGCCTCGACGCCGGCCTCGCAGCAGGCTGCGGTGGCGTAGCCGTCCCAGGCCGTGGGACCGCCGACTTCGCCGCGGAGGGCGGCGTCCACCCAGGACTGGATCTCGACGTCGTACGCCGCACCGAAGCGCTCTTCGAAACCGGGGGTGACGTTGCCGCCCCAGCGGCCGGCGCTGCGGGTGTAGGGGCCCTTGTCACCGCCGATGCTGACGATGCCCTCCTCGAAGGAGGCCTGCGTTGCCACTTCGTAGCCGAACTTGGCGTTGACGTAGATCTCGACGTCGGCCAGGACGCCGGACTCGGTTTCGATTAGGACGTGCTGGGGATCGTGCTGGCCGGCCGGGGCGTTCTTCGTGGCCTTGCCCAGCCGCACCTGGACGGACGTGATTTCCTCGCCGGTGAAGAACCGGATGGCGTCGAACTCGTGGACCACGGAGTCGTTGATCAGCATCTCGTTGGTGAAGCCGGCCGGGGTTGTCGGGTTGCGGTGCTGGTGGTGCAGCATCAGCAGTTCGCCCAGTTCGTGGTCGCGGATGACCTGGCCCAGGGCTGCGTATTCGGCGTCGAACCGGCGCATAAAGCCCACCTGGATCCGCTTGCGGCCCAGCTTCTGCTCGGCCTGGACGATCTTCCAGGAGGATTCAGCGTCAGGTGTCAGCGGCTTTTCGCAGAGGATGGGGATGTCCTTCTCGATGACCTTGAGCAGGATGTCCTCGTGCAGGAAGCCGGGGGTGGCAATCAGCACGGCGTTGACGTCGCCGTTGTTGAGGGCCTCTTCGGCGTCGGCCAGGGCCACTGCGCCGGGGATGCCTTCGATGGCGGCCTGCGCGCGGGCCAGGTCAACGTCGACGACGGCGGCGACTTCTGCGCCGTGGATGCGCTTGCTGAGGCGCTGGATGTGGTCCGCGCCCATGCGGCCGGCGCCGATGACGGCGACGCGAAGGGTTTCAGTCATTATTCTTTCCTTACGTTTTCGGGTGCCTGGGCGGCCGTTAGTTGACTGCCGTGCGGGAGCCGCAGGACAGCAGGTAGTTGCGCGTGCGCTTGGCGATCGGCATGGGGACGTCGAAGGCCACGGGGTACATGTCCTGCTCGACGATGCCGAAGATGGGCCGGTTCAGGGCTTCCACGGCTTCGATGACGGCGCGCAGGTCGGGCAGGCCGTTCGGCGGCTCGGTCATGACGCCGGCCAGGTTAGCGGCGGCCCAGGTCATGTTTTCCTCGTTGACCTTCTTGAGGATGTCCGGATTGATCTGCTTTAGGTGCAGGTAGCCGATGCGGTCCGGGTAGTTCTTGATCAGCTCGAGGCTGGAGGCGCCGCAGTATTCGGCGTGGCCGGTGTCCAGGCACAGGTTCAGGTATTTCGAATCCGTGGCAGCCAGGAGGGTTTCAATGTCCTCCTGGGCCCCGACGTGGGAATCGGCGTGCGAGTGGAACTGCTGCTTCAGGCCGAAGTCCTCCAGCAGGGTCTTGCCCAGGCGGTTGTGGCCGGCGAACAGGTCGCTCCAGGCCTTCTCGGTGAGCTGGCCGCTTTCCACGGCCTCACCGGTGACGTCATCGCGCCACATGGCCGGGATGACCACGATGTGCTCGCCGCCCATCGCTGCCGTGAGTTCGGCGACCTTGCGGGCGGGTTCCCAGGCGGTTTCCCACTGGTCCAGCCCGCGGTGGAAAGCGGTGAAGACCGTTCCCGCCGTGACCTTCAGGTCGCGCTGCTTGAGTTCCTCGGCCAGCCGGGCGGGGTCGTTCGGCAGGTAGCCGTAGGGGCCGAGTTCGATCCACTTGTAGCCGGATTCGGCAACCTCGTCCAGGAACCGCTCCCACGGGGTCTGCTTGGGGTCATCCGGGAACCAGACACCCCAGGAATCCGGCGCCGTACCGATGATCAGCTTGTTCTCTACTTCAGTCATGACTGCTTTGTCTTTCTCTTGTCGACTTGCACTGGCGATATTGGAGTCCGTAGGAACAGGGCTCAGTCTCGCCGCCCGCGGCCTTCTGTGCCGTCGTCGGCGCGCCCGGGAACGGTGTCCTGTCCTTCCAGGACTTCGTCGGGCAGGCCCTCTGCGATGCCGTCGTGGCGCACGGTGTGGGAGTCGTCGGCGTGGGAGGGGAAGTTGTAGGAGGCGCCCGAGGCGTGGGTGGGCTCGGGCCAGCGGGAGGTGACGACCTTGCCGCGGGTGTAGAAGGAAACGCCTTCGGGTCCATAGATGTGCTTGTCGCCGAACAGCGAGGCCTTCCAGCCGCCGAAGGAGTGGTAGGCCACCGGGACGGGCAGCGGCACGTTGATGCCGATCATGCCCACGGTGACGGACCGCTGGAACTTCCGGGCGTTGGCGCCGGAGGAGGTGAAGATGGCGGTGCCGTTGCCGTACGGGTTGGAGTTGATCAGCTTGATGCCGGCGTCCAGGTCGTCGACCCGGACCACCACGAGGACGGGTCCGAAGATTTCCTCGGTGTAGGCGGTCATTTCGGTCTTGACGTGGTCAATGACCGTGGGGCCGACCCAGAAGCCTTCCTCGTGGCCGGGGACCACCAGGTCGCGGCCGTCCACCACCATGGCGGCGCCGGCGGCTTCGGCTTCGGTGACGATCTTGACGATGCGTTCCTTGGAAGCGGGGGTGATGACCGGGCCCATTTCGGCGCCGGGGGCGGTGCCGTTGTCGACCTTGACGGCGAGGGCGCGCTCTTCGACTTTCTTGACCAGCAGTTCGGCGGCGTCGCCGACGGCGACGGCGACGGAGATGGCCATGCAGCGTTCCCCGGCCGAGCCGAAGGCGGCGGCGGCGAGGTGGTCGGCGGCGTTGTCGAGGTCGGCGTCGGGCAGGATGATGGCGTGGTTCTTCGCCCCGCCCAGGGCCTGGACGCGCTTGCCGTGCTTGGTGGCGGTCTCGTGGACGTACTGGGCGATCGGGGTGGAGCCGACGAAGGAGATGCCGTCCACGTCCGGGTGGGTCAGCAGGCCGTCGACGGTTTCCTTGTCCCCGTGCAGGACCTGGAAGACGCCGTCGGGCAGGCCGGCCTGCTTCCACAGCTTGGCCAGCAGCATCGAGGCGGAGGGGTCGCGCTCGGAGGGCTTGAGGATGAAGGCGTTGCCGGTGGCGATGGCCATCGGTGCCATCCACAGCGGGACCATGACCGGGAAGTTGAACGGGGTGATGCCGGCGACGACGCCGAGCGGCTCGCGGAAGGAGAAGACGTCGATGCCGGTGGAGACCTGGTCGGAGTACTCACCCTTGAGCAGGGTCGGGATGCCGCAGGCGAACTCGATGACTTCCAGGCCGCGGCCGATCTCGCCCTTCGCGTCGGAGAGGACCTTGCCGTGCTCGGCAGTGATCAGTTCGGCGAGGTCGTCCACGTGGGACGCGACGAGTTCACGGAACTTGAACAGCACCGCAGTGCGCTTGGCCAAGGAAATGTCGCCCCAGGTGTCGGCAGCGGCGCGGGCCGCGGCGACGGTGGCATCAAGGTCCGCCCGGTTGGCCAGCCGCAGCTCCGCGGACACGGCGCCGGTGGCGGGGTTGTAGACAGGTTGGGTGCGGCTGCCTTCGCCGGCGGTCTCGGCCCCGTTGATGAAGTGGTTGATGGTGGTGGTGACGGTCGTCGTTGACATGGTGAGGACTTCCTTGGTCTCTGGGGGAAGGGGTTCAGCCGAGCAGCTTGCGCTGGCGGTTCTTGTGGCCGGTGTAAGTCTTGAACGCCTGCTGGGTGGACTCGAGGTCGGAGACCTGCGAGACGGGAACATCCCACCAGGATTCGGAGCTCGGAGCGTCTAGGAGCGGGTCGGACTCGACGTGGATCAGGATCGGTCCGCCGCGCTCCGGGGCGGCCTTGGCGTCCCGGATGGCCTGTTCGAGTTCGGCGATGACCTTCTCCCCCGGTTCGATCCGGATGACCTTCACACCGAGGCTTTCGGCGTTCAGGGCCAGGTCCACCGGGAGGGTCTCGCCCTCGTCGAAGCTGTGCTGTTCCTCGTTCAGCGCCCGGTACTGGGTGCCGAAACGCTGCGAACCCAGCATTTCGGAGAGGGAGCCGATGGAGGCGTAGCCGTGGTTCTGGATCAGGACCACGATCAGTTTGATCCGTTCGGCGACGGCGGTGACCAGTTCGGTGTGCATCATCAGGTAGGAGCCGTCCCCCACCATCACGACGACGTCGCGCTGCGCCCCGCCCACTGCGGCTTCGGCCAGCGCGGCGCGCTTGACGCCGAGCCCGCCGGGGATCTCGTAGCCCATGCAGGAGTACGCGTATTCGACGTGGTAGCCGAACGGGTCGCGGACGCGCCACATCTTGTGCAGGTCGCCGGGCAGCGAGCCGGCTGCACAGATGACCACGTCCTGCGCGTCCATGGCACGGCTGGTGGCGCCGATGATCTCGTTCTGGGCCGGCAACGGCGTGAACCGGGTATCGAACGCATCGTCGACGGTGGCGTCCCAGCGCTTCTTTTCGGCCGCGACCTGCTGTTCCAGGTCAGCCCCCACGCGGTAGCCTCCGAGTGCCTGGTTGAGCTTGACCAGGGCCTTTCGGGCGTCTGCCACGATCGGCAGCGTGGTGCCGTGCTTGTACGCGTCGATGGCGGCGACGTTGATGTTGATGAACTTGACGTCGGGGTTCTGGAATGCGGTGCGCGAGGCGGTGGTGAAGTCCTCGTAGCGCGTGCCGATGCCGATGATCAGGTCCGCCTCGGCGGCGATGGCGTTCGCCGCCGTCGTGCCCGTGGAGCCGATGGCTCCGAGGGAGAACTTGTGGTCCCACGGCAGGACGCCGACGCCGGCCTGGGTGTTGCCCACCGGAATGCCGGTGAGTTCGACGAACCCCGCCAGTTCGTCGTTGGCGTAGGCGTAGAGGACGCCGCCGCCGGCGATGATCAGCGGGCGCTTGGCGGCGCGGATGGCTTCGGCGGCACGGCGGATGTCCTCGTCGTCGGCGTCGGGGCGGCGGATGCGCCATTCGCGTTCGGCCAGGAACTCCTCGGGCACGTCGAAGGCTTCAGCCTGGACGTCCTGCGGGAGGGAAATGGTGACGGCACCGGTCTCGGCCGGGTCCGTCAGGACCCGGAGTCCGTGGTGGAACGCCGAAAACAACTGCTCGGGCCGGGAGACCCGGTCGAAGAACTTGGACAGCGGCCGGAACGCGTCGTTGACGGTGATGTCGTAGGCGTACGGCTGCTCAAGCTGCTGCAGGACGGGATCGGCGGCGCGGGTGGCGAAGGTGTCACTCGGCAGCAGCAGCACCGGCAGGCGGTTGGTGGTGGCCAGCGCCGCGCCGGTCAGGAGGTTGGAGGAACCGGGACCGATGGAGGTGCTGATCGCGAAGGTCTGGCGGCGCCGGGTGTGGCGTGCGTAGCCCACGGCCTGGTGCGCCTGTGCCTGCTCGTTGCGGCCCTGGTAGTAGGGCATGATCGTCGAGTCGGCGGCCTGGTACTGCTTGAGGGCCTGGCCGACGCCGGCAACGTTGCCGTGCCCGAAGATGCCGAAGGTTCCGGGGATCAGGCGTTCCCGGTAATCCTGGCTGCCGATGCGGTCAACGGTGTACTGCTTGGAAAGGTATTCGACGACGGCCTGCGCCACCGTCATTCTGCGCGTTGCCATGATTCTTACTCCGGAATTTCTGATGTGTGGTTCAGCAGGGAGGCTGCACTGGCCACTGCGCCGGCAACGTCGCCGTCCTGCGGGTACAGGAGGGTCCGGCCGACTGTGAGGCCCTGCACGCCGGGGAGGGCCAGGGCGGCTTCCCAGGTGGCGAAGACTTCGTCCTGGGTTCCTTCCGGGTCTCCCCCCAGCAGCACGGTGGGCATGGTGGTGGCGGCCATGACGCGCTCCATGTCGGCCACCACGGGCAGCTTCATCCAGGTGTAGGCGCTGGTGGAGCCCAGGCCTTCGGCGATCGCGATCGACTTGATCACGGCATTGGTGGACAAGTCGTTGCGGACCTTGCCGTTCTCGCGCACGGACAGGAAGGGTTCCACCATCGCGATCAGCTTGCGTTCGGCGAGGGAGTCGATGGCCTTGGCCGTCGCTTCCAGCATGGCTACTGTGTCCGGGTCGCCGAGGCAGATGCGCGTCAGCATCTTGCCGCCGTCGGCTCCCAGTGCCTCCAGCGCTGCGGCGGTGTGGCCGGTGAAGCGGTCGTCGAATTCGTTCACCAGGCCGGCGAGCCCGCCGCGGTTCATCGAACCGAAAATCAGTTTTCCTTCGAGTGCGCCCAGCAGGAGCAGGTCGTCCATGATGTCCGGCGAGGCGAGGACGCCGTCCACGTCGGGGTTCGCCAGGGCGATCTGCAGGCGGTCCAGCAGCTGCCGGCGGTCCGCCATGGCCACGGGATCATTCCCTACGGCGAGGGCGCCGCGGGCGGGGTGGTCGGCGGCGACAATGAAGTTCTGCCGGCCGTACTTGAGGCCGGGGTGGCGGCGGCGCGCCTTGGCTGCACGGGCGACGGCGCCCGGGTCTTCCAGACGGAGGGTACTCAAATGGGCGTAGCGGCGGGGATCGTCGTCCACCGCGAGGGTGGCGGTGCCAAGATTGATGCTCACAGTGCTGCTCCTTCGGTGGCAAACCGGCCGGGAACCAGGCGACCGCGCTCGGCCAGCAGCGAGGTGACCTCTTCCGGCGTCGGCATGGCGTCAGCGCAGGACAGGCGGGACGCGACGATCGCTCCCGAGGCGTTGGCGTAATCGAGAACCTCGGCGAGGGGCCAGCCAGACAGCAGCCCGTGGCAGAAGGCTCCGCCGAAGGAGTCGCCGGCACCGAGGCCGTTGACGGTCTCCACCGGAACGGGGGCGGACACCACACGCTCGGTGCGGGTCTTGGCCATCACGCCTTCGGGGCCGAGCTTGACGACGGCGATTTCGACGCCGGCGTCCAGGAGGCGGTCTGCCTGCTCGTCCGGGGTTCCCTCACCCACGGCAACGGCGCATTCCTTGTCGTTGCCGATTGCCACCGTGACGTGCGGCAGGATCTTGGCGACCTGGGCGCGGGCTTCCTCTTCGGAGGCCCAGAACATGGGGCGGTAGTCCAGGTCCAGGATGGTGTACTGACCGTCTTTGAGGCCGGTGCGCGGGCGGGCTTCGTGCGCCTTGATGTGCGCGTCACGGCTGGGTTCCTGGCACAAGCCGGTGACGGTGGACCAGAAGATTCCTGCATCGCGGATGGCGTCCAGGTCCAGCTCTACGGCCTTGATCTGCAGGTCCGGGGCCGTGGGGAAACGTCCATAGAAGTAGAGCGGGAAGTCTTCCGGCGGCTTGATGGCGCAGAACGTGACAGCGGTGGGCCATTCCTTGACCGGGGAAACGAAGGCATCGTCCACGTTGAACTTGTGCAGTTCGCGGTGTAGGTAGGTACCGAAGGCGTCGTCGCCGGTGCGTGTGATCACGCCGGCCCGGCGGCCATGCCGGGCAGCTGCCACGGCCACGTTGGAAGGTGATCCACCAAGGTACTTTCCGAAGGACGTGACGTCCTCCAGATCCACCCCGATGTCGTTCGGGTAAATATCAACGCTGATGCGCCCGATCGTGAGCAGTTCGTGGGTCACGTTAATCGCGGACCTTTCTGGTTTGAACTCTGTACCTCTGAACAGATAGAGCTCCGGTTCCTGGCAGGCCCCCGTGAGCGGGGCCACAACCACTACTTTGCCCTAGAATCATTGTCCTGTCAAAGGTTTGTACTGACATATTTACAACTTGGCATGGCCCTTGGTATTGCGCCCTTCCGGACCCCTCGGTCAGGGCCGTTGGCCCGCTATTTTCGGGGAACAGCCAGCTCCCCGGTCACATACTGGGCCCGGCCGAAACCGAAGGACCAGTCTCCGGCAGTGTTCTCCACATAGCCGATAAACACGTCCTCACCACCCACCCCCAGCTCCGACAACCTGCCGGCGATTGCGGCGAAGAGGGACTGCTTCGCCTCCTGAGTCCGGCCACCTTGGGTGAAGATCTGGATCATGACCACGTCAGGCGTGCGTTCGAAGCCAAGGCCGGCATCCTGGGCAAAGATCTGCCCGCGGGGGTGCTCGGTGAGGACATGGAAGTAGTCGCGCTCCGGAATGCCGTACTCGGCCAGGATGGCATCGTGGATTCCCCCGCTCAACCGGGATAAGTCCTCCGGGCTGCGGCCTTCATTTACATCGATTCGCACGAGCGGCACGTGTAGCTCCTTCAAGTAGTTTGTCCTGACATACTAACAAAGTTCAAGACCTGTCTACAAGAGCTCGAGCGGGATAAACAGGGCAACTCTTGCGATCCACAGGGGGCGGGTGTAGCCTTAAACAACCGAAAGGTTGATCAATAACTCAGTTGACTACAACGAATGAACTACGGGACGGGTTGATTGGCAGCCATGGACACGGGTGATGACGAACTGCTCGACTCAGCCTTCCTTGCCCTCGCCGATCCAGTCCGGCGCCGCATCATCGCCCGGCTGAGCCGGGGCCCGGCCACCGTAAACGAATTGGCGGAACCCTTCGCGATCACCAAGCAGGCGGTCTCGAAGCACATCCAGGTCCTCGAGCAGGCACAACTGGTCACGCGGACGCGTGACGCCCAACGCAGGCCCGTCCACCTGAATCCCGCACGGCTTGAGGCTCTCACCGCATGGATCGACCAGTACAGGCTGGTCCGCGAGGAGCAGTTCCGCAGCCTTGATGCCGTGCTTCGTTCCAACGCCGCGGCAAGCGGCAAGCAGGCAAAGGACCCATCATGAGCAACGCCCTGAAACTCACTGTTCCCGAAGGGAAGCCCTACATAGATTTTGAGCGGGACTTCGACTTCTCGGTGGCGGACGTGTTCCGCGCCCACAAGGAGCCCGGGATGGTTTCCCAATGGCTCGGTCCGCGCGGAATGAAAGCGGAGATGGACCACTACGATTTCCGGACCGGCGGCAGCTACCGGTACACCCACATCGGACCTGACGGCTCAAGGTACGGCTTCAACGGGATCTTCCACACGGTCCGGGAAAACGACTTCGCCATCCAGACCTTCGAGTACGACGGCTACCCGGACGTCGTCAGCATCGACTTCCTTACCTTCCAGGATCTCGGCAACGGGCGGTGCCGGCTCCTGGGCCACTCCGTCTATCCGACCCAGGAGGCCCGCGACGGCATGGCACAGTCCGGCATGGAAGGCGGCATGACCGAGGGCTACGAGCGCCTCGACGAACTGCTGAGCAAATAGCGCGAACGGACACCTGGGGCCCCTCCGCCGAGTGGGCCACAGCTGTCCGTTCGCGCCGCAGTCGTACTCAACGCCGTCGTACTCACTGCAGAGGCGAACTCAACGCAAAAGCGGGGCCACCCGGTCCGTCCCGTAGGACGGCAGGTGACCCCGCTTTTTCTTAGCGGCAGAACTTAGAGGGCTGCGAAGACTTCGCGCAGCAGTTTGGCGGTCTCGGACGGCGTCTTGCCGACCTTCACGCCGGCAGCCTCAAGGGCTTCCTTCTTGGCCTGGGCGGTGCCCGCGGAGCCGGAGACGATGGCGCCTGCGTGGCCCATGGTCTTGCCTTCCGGAGCGGTGAAGCCTGCCACGTAGCCAACAACCGGCTTGGTGACGTTGGCCTTGATGTAGTCCGCGGCACGCTCTTCAGCGTCACCGCCGATCTCGCCGATCATCACGATCGCCTTGGTCTCAGGGTCGGCTTCGAAGGCCTCAAGGGCATCGATGTGCGTGGTGCCGATGACCGGGTCGCCGCCGATGCCGATGGCGGTGGAGAAGCCCAGGTCCCGCAGCTCGTACATCATCTGGTAGGTCAGGGTGCCTGACTTGGAGACCAGGCCGATGGGGCCCTTGCCCGTGATGTTTGCCGGGGTGATGCCAACCAGGGCTTCGCCCGGGGTGATGATGCCGGGGCAGTTCGGTCCGATGATGCGGGTGACCTGCTTGCCGTTGGCGTCAACCTTGGACTGCGCCAGTGCCCAGAACTCAGCGGAGTCCTGGACCGGAACGCCTTCGGTGATGACGACGACCAGGCCGATGCCGGCCTCGATTGCTTCGACAACAGCGTCCTTGGTGAACGCCGGCGGCACGAAGACGATGGACACGTCGGCGCCGGTCTCGGCAATGGCTTCCTTGACGGTGCCGAAAACGGTGATTTCGTTATCGCCGTGGAGGACGGTGGTGCCGGCCTTGCGGGCGTTGACGCCGCCCACCACGTTGGTGCCGGCCTTGAGCATCAGGGCGGTGTGCTTGGTGCCTTCGCCGCCGGTGATGCCCTGGACGATGACCTTGGAGTCCTTGTTCAGATAGATAGACATGGTGCGTCCCTTTACTTAGCTGCGTTGGCGAGCTCGGCGGCCTTGTCGGCGCCCTCGTCCATGGTGGCGGCCAGGGTAACCAGCGGGTGGTTGGCCTCGGCCAGGATGCGGCGGCCTTCTTCGACGTTGTTGCCGTCGAGACGGACAACCAGCGGCTTGTTGGCGGAGTGACCCAGTTCGGCCAGTGCACCCACGATGCCCTTAGCCACCGCGTCACACGCGGTGATGCCACCGAAGACGTTCACGAACACGGCCTTGACCTGCTCGTCGCCCAGGATGACGTCCAGACCGGCAGCCATGACCTCGGCGGACGCTCCACCGCCGATGTCCAGGAAGTTGGCGGGCTTGACGTTGCCGTGCTTTTCGCCGGCGTAGGCAACGACGTCAAGGGTGGACATGACCAGGCCGGCGCCGTTGCCGATGATGCCAACTTCGCCGTCCAGCTTGACGTAGTTGAGGTCCTGCGCCTTGGCCTTGGCCTCGAGCGGGTCAGCAGCATCCTTGTCTTCAAGGTGTGCGTGCTTGGGGTGGCGGAAATCGGCGTTCTCGTCCAGGGTGACCTTGCCGTCAAGGGCAACGATCTCACCGGCGCCGGTCTTAACCAGCGGGTTGACCTCTACCAGGGTGGCGTCTTCCTTCTTGAAGACGTCCCACAGCTTCAGGATTACGTCGGCGACTTTGCCGCGCAGTTCCTCAGCGAAGCCTGCAGCGGCGACGATTTCATCGGCCTTGGCCTGGTCGATTCCCACAGCGGGATCGATGGCAACCTTGGCCAGGGCTTCGGGGCGTTCGACGGCGAGCTGTTCGATTTCCATGCCGCCTTCAACCGAGCACATGGCCAGGTAGTTGCGGTTGGCCCGGTCCAGCAGGACGGAGAAGTAGTATTCCTCGGCGATGTCCGCGCCCTGGGCGATCATGACCTTTTTGACCGTGTGGCCTTTGATGTCCATGCCCAGGATGTTGGTGGAGTGTTCCAGCGCCTCATCGGCGGTCTTAGCGACCTTAACGCCGCCGGCCTTTCCGCGGCCACCGACCTTAACCTGTGCCTTGACGACAGTTACGCCGCCGATCTTCTCGGCAGCTGCCTTTGCTTCTTCAGGGGTGTGCGCCACGATGCCAGCAAGCACGGGTACACCGTGCGCCTCGAACATATCGCGCGCCTGATATTCAAACAGGTCCACGGTTTAGTGTCCTTCTACGTCGAAGTAGTTTCTGTACAGCCGGAAGCCACGTAATCGTGGTTACCGGGCTGCGGAATAAACGCGCCCTGCGACAGGTTTGGAAACGAGCCACACGGCGCAATGCTCCTCTGGGAACTCTAGTCCTTTCTGCGGACCGGCCCGTTCCAGAGTACCTGTTATGTGAGTAAGGACACTATTCTATGGGGCGTAGAAAATCCCCTAGATTACGGGGTTTTTGGGGCTTCTGACGGCGTCACGGAGGCGTTTTGGCTGCCCCCGGAAACTAGTTCGTAATGGTCCCGCGAAATGAAGAAGGCAATGCCCGCCGATACGTTTCCGCATGCCACGCCGTCGTGGTAGGCCGAGCAGCGCAGGCCGTTCCGTTCCAGGTTCTGGCCGTCCTCCAGTACCGGCAGCCGGGAGACGGGACCGGTCCTGGTGCCCTTGGGGCCGAATTCGGCTTCCATCTGGGTCACGCCGGAGCGGCATTCGCCGTAGTTCGCCTTGTCCGGAGTGAGCAGTGCTGCGCCGCCCAGGTAGCCGAAGCCGGTGCCGGCGCAGTCGTCAGTGACATCCCCGGCCTCAGGTTTGGGGTACACCGCCAGCTCGCAGTGCGCCACCGGGACGATCGCCAGCTTGTTGTTGGCGGTGTCACTGTACGCGTTCTGCTCATAGGGCACGTTGATGTGCTCGCCCCGTGCCGAGGTCAGCGAGCAGACGGCGCTGTGATCCGCGGTGACGAAGCTGAGCACGTCGTCGCCCGCGGAAAACCGGGCCGGGTCAGTCAGCGGGGCCTGCTTGAGCTGCTCCAACACGGGAAGCGGCGGCGGAGGAACGTAGTCGGGGTCTTCCTGGGTGATGGTGCACCCCGTGCAGGCCATCAGGAGGGCGGCCAGGATCCCCAGTACAGTCCGTCGCATGGCACCCATTATGCCCGGGCCGGCGCCCCGCTTCAGCCCGCGGTGCGCTTCAGCCCGAAGCCGGACGGCCAGCGCGCTCGACGACGGCGGCGGCCGCCTCTGCGGGGTCCCCCGTGTCGAATTGTTCACGCATCTTCTGGGCGCGCTGCTTCCAGCCGGGGTCGGCCAGGACGTCCGCAACGGCCTTCGCTATGTCCGCCGGCTTGGGGGACTCGGTTCCGAGGCTGATCCCGACGCCGGCATATTCCACCCGGGCGTTGACGTCGCTTTTGCCTTCGTTGATGCCGGCCACCACCAAGGGAACGCCCTTGGACAGGCTCAGCTGGACGCCGCCGAATCCGCCGTTGGTGACGAAGACGTCGGTGAATTCGAAGGCCTTGGCGAAATCAACGTAGTCCCGCACCACGACGTTGGGCTGCGGATACCGTGCCTGCAGGGCTTCGGTGCCGCGGCCCCCGGTGGCAACGATCACCAGTGCATCCATGTCCTTGAGGGCTTCCAGGGCCGGAACAATGAGTTTGTCCTGGTCCGCGTTGTCCACGGTTCCCTGGGTGACCAGAAAGGTCGCGGGATAGGAGCGCGGAAACTCCCCGTCGCCGTCGGGGCCGGACTGCCCGGGCGCGCGGTACGGCAGCAGAGCTCCGACGTAGTGGACTTTGGGATTGACGTGCCGCCGCGGGAAGTCCAGGGATTCCGGTCCTGTCTGGATGATGGCCGCCGAGCACCGGTAGGGCTCGTCCGTCAGCCGGCCCTGCCTCGGGACGGTCTGCCCATAGGCGGCGTGCTGCCTGCGGTAGCTTTGGCTGGCCGGCCGGAGGATGACTTTGTCCGAGAGCAGCCCTGCCAACGTTTGGAGGCCTTTTTCGAGGGGATTGCGGGGCGGCCGGAACCCGAAGAAGAGCGGCGGCACCTGCGGGTCGCTTTCCATGTTCGGGATGGCGACAAAATTCACCACCGGCTTGCCGATCAGGTGGCACACAAGCCGGTGGATGAACATGGAACTGTCAGCCACCACGACATCAAACGGGAAGTCCGCCTGCACCTCCCGGATGTCCTCAAAGAAGTTGCTGATGTTGCTGGCAAAGATCTTTTCGCCGTCGAATCCGATGGCCCTGGGGCCCTTGAGCCTGGCGCGATCCGGGTAGAGCTCGTTCAGGTTGTCCGCCCGGTGTTCAACGGCCCGGCGGAAGGGAAAAAGGGGAATGCCAAGGCTTTGAAGCTTCGCGGTGAACACGGGGCCCGTGTACCAGCGGACGTCGTGGCCGGCGTCCTTCAGGCGCATGGCAACGCCGCTCATGGGATTGAAATGCCCGTCAATGGCCTGGCTGGCGAATAGAATCTTCACGGTCCCCCTCCGAGTTCTGTTTTGCTAGGCGTCCAGCTTTGTCAGCGGGGCGTACCTCAGCAGCAGGCGCTTTTCGCCCACGCTGAACTTCACCTTGGCCACGGTCTTGTCCCCCGCACCTTCAACAGCCAGGACAGTTCCGTTGCCGAAGCTCGTGTGGTTCACCTTATCCCCCACGCTGACCGCCACGACTTCCTTTTGCGGCTGGACGCGGTTCTTGGCGACGGCGGCGGGCACGTCGGCGTTGAAGCCGGCGGTCGGGCTTGCACCATTGCCGCGGGCGGTGCCGGCGCCCCAGAACGAGCCGCCGTACCGGCTGGACCCGATGGAAGCACCGCTCCCCCAGCCGCCCACCTGCCGGCTGGTTCCTTCACGCCGCCACTCCACCAGGTCAGCCGGGATCTCCTCGATGAACTGGCTGGCCGGGTTGTACTGGCTCTGGCCCCACATGCTGCGGACTTCCGAGCGGGTCACGTAGAGGCGTTTCCGGGCACGGGTGAGGCCCACATAGGCCAGCCGCCGTTCCTCGGCGAGTTCCTTGGGATCGGTGGCCGAACGCTGGTGCGGGAAGAGCCCGTGCTCCATGCCGGTGAGGAACACCACGGGGAACTCCAGGCCCTTGGCCGTGTGGAGGGTCATCAGCGTCACCACGCCCAGCCGCTTGGCCTCCGCCACGGCGGCGTCAATATCACCGCCGGGGGCGTCCGGGATCTGGTCGGCGTCCGCGACGAGCGACACCTGCTCCAGGAAGGCGCCCAGGGAACCGTCGGGGTTCTCCTGTTCATATTCACGCACGACGGCGACAAGTTCGGCGAGGTTCTCCACCCGGGACTCGTCCTGGGGATCCGTGCTGGACCGCAGCCCGGCAAGGTAGCCGGTCTGCTCCAGGACGGCTTCCAGAGCGGCCGCAGCACCGGAACCGCTGGCCACCTCGGCGAGGTCATCGAGGAGCTTCACGAAGCCCAGCACTGCGTTGACGGAGCGGGTGGCCATGCCGGGTGCCTGATCCGCCCGTCGGGCGGCTGCCATGAACGAGGTCCGTTCGCGTTCTGCCAATGCTGCCACGGCGCCCTCGGCGCGGTCGCCGATGCCGCGTTTGGGTTCGTTGAGCACCCGGCGAAGGTTGACGTCGTCGTCGGGATTTACCAGCACGCGCAGGTAGGCGAGGGCGTCCTTGATTTCCTTGCGCTCGTAGAAGCGCGTGCCACCCACCACCTTGTACGGCAGTCCTACGCGCACCAAAACGTCTTCAATGGAACGCGACTGGGCGTTGGTGCGGTAGAAGATGGCGACGTCGCCGGGGCGCAGGTTGTCCTCGTCCTGCAGCCTGTCGATTTCCTTGGCAATGAACTGGGCTTCGTCGTGTTCGTTCTCGCCCACGTAGCCGATGATCTTCTCGCCGTCCCCCTCGGCGGTCCAGAGCCGCTTCTCCGGCCGGTTGGGGTT
Organism: Arthrobacter sp. ISL-72; assembly: GCF_018613755.1. Classification (GTDB taxonomy): domain Bacteria; phylum Actinomycetota; class Actinomycetes; order Actinomycetales; family Micrococcaceae; genus Arthrobacter. The sequence goes on along the minus strand of NZ_JAGGPP010000013.1, from coordinate 49,924 downwards.
CCGGGAGATCACCGAGTTGGCTGCGGTGAGGATGTTCTGGGTGGAACGGTAGTTCTGTTCAAGCTTGATGGTGCGGGCGTTGGGATAGTCCTTTTCGAACTCCACGATGTTGCGGATGTCCGCCCCGCGGAACGCGTAGATGGACTGGTCGGAATCGCCCACCACGGTGAGTTCGGATGCACCGGGCCCCTCCCCCACAATCTCGCGGACCAGTGCGTACTGTGCATGGTTAGTGTCCTGGTATTCGTCCACCAGGACGTGCCGGAAGCGGCGACGGTACGACTCGGCGAGGGCCGGGAAGGCGCGGAACATGTAAACGGTTTCGGCGATGAGGTCGTCAAAGTCCATGGCGTTGGCCTGGCGCAGCCGCTGGGTGTAGCCCTTGAAGACCTCGGCCACTGCCTGCTCGAAGGGGTCGTTGTAATTGACGGAGGACGCGTAGGAATCGGCGTCGATCAGCTCGTTCTTCAGCGCCGAGATCTTGTGCTGGATGGCCTTGGGCGGAAACTTCTTGGGATCCAGGTCCAGGCCTTTGGCCACCTGGGTGACAAGCCGCAGGGAGTCGGCGGAGTCATAGATGGAGAAATTGGACTTGAGCCCAACGTTGGCGGCTTCCTGGCGGAGGATGCGCACGCAGGACGAGTGGAAGGTGGAAATCCACATGATCTTGGCCCGGCCGCCTACCAGCGCCTCGATGCGCTCGCGCATTTCCGCGGCCGCCTTGTTGGTGAAGGTGATGGCCAGGATCTCGCCGTGATGGGCGCGCTTGGTGGCGATGAGGTACGCGATCCGGTTGCTGAGGACACGGGTCTTTCCCGACCCTGCGCCGGCAACGATCAGCAGCGCGCTGCCGGCATGCTTGACTGCTTCTTCCTGCTGGGGGTTCAGGCCCTGCAGGAGTTCTTCCGCACCGGGCAGCCTGGGACGCGCCCATTCTCCCTCGGATCGCGGCCCGCCGTTCCCATAGTGCACCGCCTCGTCCCCGAGCCCGGGGCGCGACTTGGTGAGCGCTGCCGCCTTCGGGGCAGCCTTGAACGGTCCGTCGGCATAGGGGTCAAACAACATATCCATGGTGCTATAAGTCTAGGCGGTGGGGCCGACACTAACGTCCGGCTTCACTCCACCGAGCCGGATTGCAGCGCCGCACGAAGCTGCCGCACCGCCGTCGCGCCTCCCGCCATGAACCATTCCAGTCCGTTGACGCGGACGGTCTCGGCGGCTCCGCCGGCGGCGAGGACGATTGCCTTCCCCGGCAGCCAGTCCCATTCGGGGCAGCTGTGCTGGTACCAGCAGTCCAGCTCGCCGTCCGCCACCCGGCCGAGGTCGCAGGATCCGGAACCGAACATCCGCAACGCGGCGGCGGCGGTGGCGGCGGCATGCCACGGCATGGCGCACAGCGGGTCCGCGAGCCAGGTGGGGTGGATGTAGGTCGCGGCGCCCTGGTCAGCGAGCGGCTTCAGCGGCCGGGCGCCGTTGTCCGTGTGGAAGGAAGCCAGCCGGTCCCCGTTCAGGGTGGCGGGCCGCTTGGTGCCGCCCAGCCACAGCTTGTCCTCCTCGGGCTGGAAAATGGCGCCAAGAACCGTGCCGGAAGTGTCTTTGAGTGCCAGCGCGGAGCACCAGTACGTGGACCCGTGCAGGAAGTTGTAGGTGCCGTCCACGGGGTCGATCACCCAGGTCCGGCCGCTGCTCCCGCCGACGGAGGCGCCCTCCTCCCCCAGGATGCCGTCGTCCGGGCGGCAGCGCCGCAGTTGGTCGAGCACGTAGGCTTCCGCAGCGTGGTCGGCCGCCGTGACGACGTCCGACACTGACGTTTTCTGCTGGCCTTCCAGGCCGCCCTGGCGCATCATCAGTGCCAGCATTCCGGCTTCGCGTACCAGGGCTTCGGCCAGCTGGTAATCGTCCAGGCCGGCGTTCAGTTCCGCCGCGCTGTGCCTGCCAAGTTTGTGTCTTCCGAGTTCCGTCACGCGTCCCAGCCTATCTGCGGCCGCAGGCATAGAACAGGCGGGGAACAGGAGCCGAACAGGAAGCGATGCACAGGAGCGACGATAATGTACCCATGGCCAAGACCCCAGCACAGCGGATCAAGAAACACGGCGCGAACGCTTCCGTTCCCCAGCACCACCTGCCGCCGGTGATCAACCCCACCACCCGGCGGACCCCGGAGAAGGCGCAGAACAACAGCAGCCTGATCCTCATCGCGGGCGTGGTGGCCAGCCTGTTCCTGTTCTGGTACCTGCATTTGCTGACACTGAACCAGCTCACCCAGCTCTCCGGCGGCCTGCCGATGCCAGATTCGCTGGTGGGCGGCTTCGACCAGGGTTTCGTAGAGCAGCTGCGGGCAGCGATGGACGGGGACGCCAGGGGCCAGCTCAACTACCTCCACAAGACGGCGGGCACCCTGTTTCCGCTGATTTTCGGCTTTACGTGGCTGCTGCTGATCGGCACCAACGTCGCGCGGAAAGCGTTTCGCTGGGCACTCTGGGCGCTGCCGCTCCTGTTCGCTGCCGTCCGGCTCTGGGGAAACGCCGCCATCGATTCCATGATGTCCGCGGCAACGGTCGACGGCGGCCAGGTGTCGCTCGCTTCGGCCCTCACCGTTGCCGGCTGGGTGCTCCTGGTGCTGAGCCTGCTGGCGGGCGGCGCCGCGGTTTTCCTGGGTCGGCGACGGAAACAGCCCTAGTCACCCCCGCAACTTCCCGCGGACCGGCCGCGCCGGGAAGTACTCCCCATTCCGCTTTGCCTGGCCGCTGATTACTGTGGGCACCAGCTGTCCAACATCAGGACAACTTGGCATTGGGGGAACCATGGGGGGAAGTACTGTCCAGTCCGCATCTCAACATTTTCGAGATCAGCGGTCTAGCCTGGGCCACAACAGTCCACCGGGCGGCAGCTGTCATGGCACCCGAACCGGGCGGGAGCTTCGGCAGCCCGGCAGATATCGCGGCGGCCAAGGCCATCGGGGAAATAAGTCGGGAGGACTCCCGGAGCGTCGAAGCTGAACTGGCACAGGCCGGAATTGTGGATTCAGGCGGCAACATTTCCAGCCAGTGGGTGCTGGCGGCATGGATCTCGGCGTTCGCCCCCGTCAAGGTCACCACGGTCGCGCAAACGGAGGCGCTGTCCTCGCATTGCGAGCTCGCCCTCGCTGCCGGCCGCGGCGTCGGAGCCTCCTACCGGCGAACGCTAAGCCGCACTGCGGGCAGCGTTGAGGTGGCGGAAGTGCCCAACGTCGTCGAAGTTTCCTTCTTCAAGGAGGAACATGCCTGGGCGGCCGTGGCCCGCAGCCTGCCGGCCTTGTCCGAACTGCAGGCAAGCGCGTCGGAAGCGTCCGGTTTCGACGCCCGCCGCACGACAGTTGCGCCCGGCGGCGGCACGTCCTCGTCCGAGTCGGCCGGACGCGGCGGAGTGCCTGCAGCCCTGGCCAATGCGCGCTGCACGGTGCGCATGGAGGTGACTGCGTCCGCTGCGGAGGCCGAACCGAGCCGCTACAGCGCCGATGTCTGGGCACTGGCCGGGCAGCTGTACTCGCTCCGCACGGCGGCGGACCCGGCGACCCTGCTCGCCGTCGAAGTTCCACCGGGCGACATCTGCCGCGAGTTCGCCTGGCGGATCCTGGGTGTCCGCGGATTCCTGGCGAGCGCCTCGGCTCAGGCGGCATAACAATGGCACTTTACGGGATGGACACCGAGTCCGGCCGGCGCCTCAGCGAGGACTTGGCGCGGGCCAGCGAACGGCTCCTTTCACTGAGGGGCAGCCTAACGCCGCTGATCACCAAGACACCCTGGGAGGGGCCTGACGGGCGGAAGTTCCACGGTGAGTGGTCCGGACACCGGCAGCAGCTGATTGGAACTGCGCACGCGCTCAATGCGGCCTCGAACGCGGTAAAACGCAATGTCGAGGAGCAGCTTGTTGCCAGCGGACACCAAGGCCTGGAAGCCGGACCGCAAGGGAAGCCGGACCTCCCTTCATTGTTTGACCCTCTGATTGGCACCCTCGCCGGCAACGTCGATGATCTCTGGGATGGCACCGCCGGATTCCTCAGCACTGTCGATGAATCAGCCAGGGCTGGATGGAACCTGTTGCGGGACGTGGCACCGCCTCCTTGGGGAAACCTCATGGACGCCTCCGACAATGCCGGTGACAAGCTTGGCCACTTCGGCGCCATGGGCTGGCGCTGGATCACGGAAGGGGAGCCACCGTCCGTTACCGAATTCGCTTCCAACACCTTGTTGCTCGCGGGGGCGACAGCCACCCTGGTCATCACCACCGGGACTATGGGCACGCACAACCCGCACGTATTCGACGACGGAAGGCCCGTGGCCGGAGATCCGATCCGTGTGGACGTCGGATCGGGTCGCGGCTCAGACGGGCGGATGAACACGCCGGTGCCGGCGTCCATCAGCGCGATTGTGCAGACAACCAACGCAGCTTACGATGATGCAGGCCGGCCGGGAACCCCGGATACGGGTATCCGCATTACCACCGTGCAGAAGCCCGGGGAACCGCCGGCTTTCATTGTGAGCATTCCCGGCACCACCCGCTGGCTGCCGGACGGTGCCGGGAACGCAACGGACCTGACGGGCAACCTCGAACCGGCCGGCGGAAACCTCTCCACCGCGGCCGAAGCCGTCAGGATAGCCATGGAACAGGCCGGGATTCCGCCCGGCGCGCCGGTCATGCTGTCGGGACACTCCCAAGGCGGGATGATCGCGGTGGCCCTGGCCGCGGACGGGAGCTTCACGGACCGCTTCAACGTCACCAACGTGGTGACCTACGGGTCTCCGGTGGACTCCGCTCCCGTCCCCGCGACCATTGACGTCCTCGCTTTGCAGCATGCGGGCGATCCTGTGCCCAAGCTGGACCTGAACGACGTGGCCGTTGGGCCGGGAGGCGCTGTATCCGCCAGCCCCGACAATTCTGCTGTGCGGGTCACCTTGCCCAATCCTGACGTCAAGCCGGACATTGGCGGGATCGGCTATCACGCGGGTGACCTGTATGCGGAGTCGGCGGCCAAGTACGGCGGAAGCGGTCCTATTGCCGAGTACAGTCAAAAGAGCTCAACGCAGCAGTTCCTCACCCCAGATCCAGCGCAAGCGAAATCGATCGTATCCAATGTCTCCCGAAAGCAGTGACATGAGGCGTCTCAAACGACTGTTCCAGTGGGCCGCCCCCATAGTTGTTGCGGCCGTGTTCCTGAGTGGATGCGGCTTCGGGGGACCGTCCAGGGAGGAGCAGCTCAAGGCCACTCTGGACGACGCAGCCACGTCCGTACCGGGCGTCGTGTCCTCCACAGCGACGGCCAAAGTCAACACCTCCGGCAACTTCCTCGGAGCCGTTGTTGTCGCCGACACGCAGGATCCCGCTGAACTCAAGGAAATTCTTCGAACCGTCATCACCGCAATGCTGGAACGCACTGCGGACCTGGAGAGCGGCACCCTTTCCGTCAGTGTGTTCTCACCGGACAAAACGCAGTCCGTGTCAGTGGACGATCTTGGCTACACCGGGCTGGAAAACCTCAGGCCGCTGCGCGAGTATTTCGCTTCGTAGCCCAGGCCCTCACATCGCGACCCCGGTCCTCACATCACGCCGGTCGGGCGGGCGTGTGCTGCCGCCCGCGCCGCCTTCCGCACCTTCAGTTCCCTGCGGACGCGCTGGGCGATCACAAGTCCCGCCGCGGCCAGGCCGGTGGTGACGGGGTAGCCCGTAAAGCGCTCCAGCGTGCCCGGCTCCGGGACACGCATTCCGGTGATTCCGCCGAGGGCCAGCGCCACCAGGGAGACAGCTCCGCAGGACAGGATGAACCAGCCCAGGGGTGACTGCCTCAGCCACAGCGCCCCCAACAGCAGCAGTGCCAGCGCTCCGCCGAGGAAGAACATCACGGCACCGGTCAGATGCACGGCGAACCAGCCGACATCCTCGGGCACCAGCCCCACAATGACAGTCCCGGCTCCGGCCGTGAAGGTCAGGACCTTGGCCGCGAGGGCGGTGAACCAGGGACCACGGTGGCCGGCACCAAAGGCGAGCCGGACACCGGGCCGCGCTGCGACGCACAGGAGCGCCGAACTGAGGAACAGCGCCCCCAGCACCATGCCCAGGCCCTGCAGCACGAACGACGCATTCATCAGCGCGTGCAGCGGCGAGCACACATCCCTGTCTTCGTGGATACCGCACTGCACGGCACCAAGATCGCTGATGAAGCCGGTCCGGCGGTCGTAGGGTTCCGGTCCCGCCCAGGCAGCGATCACTGCCGCTTCGGCCACGAAATACTGCAGCACGCTCAGCTTGGCCCACGCCCCGAAATACTCCCGGGTGGAGGCGATGTCCGGAAGGAACCCGGCCCGGTAGGAAGTTGCTGGTGTTGCTGCGGTCATGCCATGAGCGTATACGCGCCAGCACCTTGTATGCTTGTATCCGTGCCCGAACAGGACGGCCTGGTGCCAACCGCTTCGGACGCCCGCCCTCGTAGCTCAGTGGATAGAGCACGGCTCTCCTAAAGCCGGTGTCGTTGGTTCGATTCCAATCGAGGGCACTTGAACTTTGATCTGCGCGCCTACCTGCTGGGCAGCTGGTCCGTGGAGCGCACCCTGTGGGACCGCAGCTCGGACGCCCGGGGAACCTTCACCGGCGTCGCGCGCTTTTCCCCAAAAAACGACGACGGCGGCCTCGCCTTTCACGAAGAGGGCACCATGCGCTGGCCTACTCCCGCCGGGGACACGTACACCGGCCCGGCAAGCCGGGACTACCTCCTTCATCCCGCGGACTCCCCCGATGCGATGGACATGACGTTTCCGGACGGCCGGCCGTTCCACCGGATGAGCTTCCGGACAGAAGCCAGCCAGGACCGGCACTGGTGCGACCCCGACAGCTACCGCGTCACGTATGCCCTCCGCGGGCCGCATGAATTCAGCTACGCCTGGGACGTTCGGGGGCCGCGGAAGGACCTGCTCCTGGAATCCGTGCTCCGGCGGCTGGACGCTGATGACCCGGCCCCAAATGGCCCGCCCCCAAATGAACGCGGCACGGATGGGCTAGGGTCGTAGCCGTGAAAGACCGCATAGTTGTGTCCGCCGTTTGCGTCTATGACGAGGCCGGCCGCCTGCTGACCGTCCGCAAGCGCGGCACCGACAAATTCATGCACCCTGGCGGCAAACCCGAACCCGGCGAAACCGCTGCCCAGGCCGCCTCGCGCGAACTGCTGGAAGAGGTGGGCATCAACGTGGCGCCGGACCATCTCCGGCTCATGGGCGTGTGGCTGGCCGACGCCGCCAATGAGGCCGCCACGGACATCGAAGCAACCGTCTTCAGCGCCCCGGGCACCTGGAGCGCGCGTCCTTCCGCGGAGATCGCCGAAATCCGCTGGCTGGACCTGGCCGCAGAACTCCCGGCCGACCTCGCCCCGCTGCTGACGGGCCACATCCTGCCCGCGCTGGCCGCAGACCGGGTCTAGTACTCCGGGACGGCTTCTTTGACCACCGCTGTCGCTTCCGCGAACTGCGTGCGGTAAAGCTCCGCGTACCGGCCTTCCGCCTCGAGCAGCGCGGCGTGGGTGCCGCGTTCCACGATGGCGCCGTCCTCCACCACCAGGATCATGTCCGCGGCGCGGATGGTGGACAGCCGGTGGGCAATCACGACGGCGGTGCGGCCTTCGAGCGCTGCCCCCAGCGCGGCCTGGACGGCCGCTTCGTTGGTGGAATCCAGGGCGGCCGTGGCTTCGTCCAGGATGACCACTCGGGGCTGCGCAATCAGCAGCCGGGCGATGGTGAGGCGCTGGCGTTCACCGCCGGAGAGCCGGTAGCCGCGCTCCCCCACCACGGTGTCCAGGCCGTCAGGCAGCGCACGGATCATGGACTCGAGCCGGGCCTGGCGCAGCACGTCCCACATGTCCTCTTCGGTGGCGTCCGGACGGGCCAGCCGCAGGTTGGAGGCGATGGATTCGTGGAACAGGTGGCCGTCCTGGGTCACCATGCCCAGCGTCGCCCGCATCGAATCGAAAGTGACGTCGCGGACGTCCAAACCGCTGCCGGGAACGGAACCGCCAAGTCGCACGGCGCCGGAATCGACGTCGTACAGCCGGGACAGCAGCTGGGCGATCGTGGACTTGCCGGCGCCCGAGGAACCCACCAGGGCAACTGTCTGGCCCGGCTCCACCCGGAAACTGACACCGTGCAGCACTTCCTCGCCGCCGCGGGTGTCCAGCGTGGACACGTCCTCGAGCGAGGCCAGGGACACCTTGTCAGCCGAGGGGTAGGCGAACCTGACGTCGTCGAATTCAACCGAAACGGGTCCCGGCGGAACGTCCACGGCGTCGGGTTTTTGCTGGATGAGGGGCTTGAGGTCAAGGATCTCGAAGACCCGCTCGAAGCTCACCAGGGCGCTCATGATTTCCACGCGCGCGTTGGAGAGCGCTGTGAGCGGCGCGTAAAGGCGGGTGAGCAGCAGTGCCAGCACCACGACGTCGCCCGCGGCCAGCTGGCCTGACAGCGCAAGCCAGCCGCCCAACCCGTACACCAGGGCGAGCGCCAGCGCCGAGACCAGGGTCAGCGCGGTGACGAAGGTGAACTGGAGCATCGCGGTGCGGACGCCGATGTCCCGGACTCGTCCGGCACGCACGGCGAACTCGCGGGACTCCTCATCGGGGCGTCCGAAGAGCTTGACCAGCGTGGCACCCGGCGCGGAGAAGCGTTCGGTCATCTGGGTGCCCATGGCGGCGTTGTGTTCGGCCGCCTCGCGCCGCAGGTCGGCCAGCTTCGAACCCATCCGGCGGGCCGGGATGAGGAAGATCGGCAGCAGGATCATGGCCAGCACGGTCACAAGCCAGGACTTGCCCAGCATTACGGCGAGCGTGAGCGCCAGGGCCACCACGTTGCTCACCACGCCGGAGAGCGTTCCGGCGAAGGCGGACTGCGCGCCGATGACGTCGTTGTTGAGCCTGCTGACCAGGGCCCCGGTCCGGGTGCGGGTGAAGAAGGCGATGGGCATTTTCTGGACGTGGTCGAACACTTTGGTCCGCAGGTCCACGATCACGCCCTCGCCGATGGTGGAGGACAGCCAGCGCGTCACAAGTCCCAGCCCGGCTTCCGCCACGGCCACGACGGCGATGAGCGCAGCCAGCCCGATCACGACGTCGGCCCCGACGCCGGCAATGATGGCGTCCACCACCTGCCCGGCGAGGACCGGCGTGGCCACGGCGAGGACCGCCATGGCGATGGACAGCAGCACGAAGGCGATCAGCTTGCCCCGGTGCGGGCGCGCAAAACCGAACACCCGCTTCAGCGTCGCCTTGGAGAACGGCTTGGAGCCGCTTGAGGCCCGCGTGATGTTGTAAAGGGAGCTCCAGGCAACCCGGTCCATGCTCATCGGGACTGACCTTTCGTGACGGGTCCGGCTGCGGCCGCGGAAGTTCCGGCGACGGCGAGCAGTTCGGTGACCACGCCGTCCTCGACGTTCCAGCGGACATCCAGCCGAACGTTTTCCAGCAGCCGGCGGTCATGGGTCACCAGGAGCAGGGCGCCGTCGTAGCTTTCGAGTGCTTCCTCGAGCTGCTCGATGGCGGGCAGGTCCAGGTGGTTGGTGGGCTCGTCGAGGACCAGCAGGTTCACGCCCCTCGCCTGCAGCAGCGCCAGCGCCGCGCGCGTCCGTTCCCCCGGGGACAGCGAGTCGACCGGCCGCGATGTGTGGTCCGCCTTCAGGCCGAACTTGGCCAGCAGCGTCCGGACCTCCGCCGGTGTCAGCTCCGTCAGCACGGCCTCGACGGCGTCGCCCAGTTTGAGGTGGCCAGCCAGCAGGCCGCGGGCCTGGTCGATTTCGCCGGTGGCCACCGAGGCGCCCATGGCGGCATTGCCGTCATCAGGCTGCCGCACACCGAGCAGCAGCCGGAGCAGGGTGGATTTGCCGGCACCGTTGGGGCCGGTGATGCCGATCCGTTCTCCGGCGTTGAGCTGCAGGTTCACCGGGCCCAGGGTGAAGTCCCCCTGCCGCACGACGGCGTCCCTCAGCGTTGCCACCACGGCGCTGGAGCGCGGGGCCTGGCCAATGCTGAACTGGAGCTGCCATTCCTTGCGGGGCTCCTCCACTTCGTCCAGCCGGGCGATGCGGGACTCCATCTGGCGCACCTTCTGCGCCTGTTTCTCCGACGATTCGGTGGAAGCTGCCCGGCGGATCTTGTCATTGTCCGGGCTTTTCTTCATGGCGTTGCGGACGCCCTGCGAGCTCCACTCGCGCTGGGTCCGGGCGCGGGAGACGAGGTCGGCCTTGGTGGAGGCGTACTCTTCATAACGCTCCCTGGCGTGGCGGCGTGCCACGGCCCGTTCCTCCAGGAAGGACTCGTAACCGCCGTCGTAGACCGAGACGGAGTTCTGGGCCAGGTCCAGTTCCACGATGGTGGTGACACAGCGGGCCAGGAATTCACGGTCGTGGGACACCAGGACCACACCGCCCCGCAGCCCCTGCACGAACGCTTCCAGCTTGGCCAGTCCGTTGAGGTCCAGGTCATTGGTGGGCTCGTCGAGCAGGACCACGTCGAAGCGGCTCAGCAGCAGGGCGGCCAGGGCTACCCGGGCGGCCTGTCCGCCGGAAAGTCCGGTCATGAGCGCGTCGGGTCCCACGTCCAGCCCAAGATCGGCAAGGACCGGGGCAATGCGTTCGTCCATGTCCGCCGCGCCGGAGGCCATCCAGCGGTCGAAGGCCAGCGAGTAGGCGTCGTCAGCGCCGGCTGCTCCCGAGCCCAGCGCTTCGGCGGTGGACTCCATCTCTGCGGTGGCCTGCGCGCAGCCAGTGCGCCTGGCAATGTAGGCAGCCACAGTTTCACCGGCAACCCGCTCGTGTTCCTGCGGCAACCAGCCCACGAAGGCATCGGCCGGGGCTAGGCTCACCGAGCCGGACAAAGGCTGGTCCACACCGGCCAGCAGGCGGAGCAGGGTGGATTTGCCGGCACCGTTGGCGCCCACGACGCCGACGACGTCGCCCGGGGCCACCGTGAGGGAAAGTTTTGAGAAGAGTGTGCGGTGGTCGTGACCACCGGAAAGATCTTTGGCAACAAGGGTTGCAGTCATTAGTCCATCCTCTCACTGCGGCCCAAACGGGCCGGAAATCCCCCGGGCATGGAAGAACCCGCTGGTCCGGACTTGGGGGGTGTACGGACCAACGGGTTCGACCATCTAGCATAGTTCATATACCCGCCGCCGTACAATCGGGCTGATGATACCCAGATAGCCCACCTGCAGGAAGTCGTCGATGCCACTCCCCGCCAAGGCGTTCCAACGCTGGCTGCAAGGAATTGCGCCCGAGGCGAGCACTGCCGATATCTGCAGGATTTCCGGAGTCAAGCGGACCACCCTGGCGCAGCAGCTGGTCCGGGGGAAGGTGGCGGAAAGCACCGTCGTCGCCATCAGCCGGGCGTTCAACATCAACCCGGTAGCGGCGCTCGCCACCTTTGACGCATATAGCGATCTTGCCGGGGGCCAGTTGCCGCCCACCGCCGCGGAGCTGGTCAGCCAGATCGCCACCATGGATCTTCTAAGGGCAGTCATTGCCCGCTCCGCCGCGGCAGCGGAGGGGACTGAAACAGCCCGGGCCACGCCCCCCGCCCCGCAGCTCACGCCGGCTCCGCATGCCACCTCGGTGAGGAACTGGGTGGACGCGATTGACGACGGCGAACTCCGGCATCGGGTTTCCGCAGCCACCGGGATCGCACCGCAGAATTACTCGGCGCAGCTGTCGGCCAACAGGCTGACCCCGGAACTGGCCATCGCCACGTCCAGGGCGGCCGGCACAGGCCTGACGGGCGGGCTGGTGGCCACGGGAATGATCACCGAGTCCGAGGCAGGCTGGGAGCCGGGCGCCAGGCAGGCGGCCCTGGATGCCATGTCCGACGGCGAGCTTGCCGCGTTGGCCGGCGACCGGCTCCAGGCTTTGGGAAAGACCCTTAAGCGCCAGGAACAAGACCATGAAGAAACCAGAACGATTTGGGAGAACCTCGGATGATCGAGATCCTGCAGTGGTCCACCCTTGCTGTCTGCTGCGCCGCTGCGGTGGCACGGATCCCCAGTGCCTTAAGGGGTGAGAACAGGTCGCTCTTCTACATCTTTCTGCTGGCCACGCTCGCGATCCTTCTGAGCATCGATGGCCCGTACGTTGCCATCGACAGCGTCCTTGGCGGCACTAACATCACCAACCTCATCCTGCGGTTCATCGTCTTCGCCGTCATCTTTTTCATCGGGCTGCGCAGCATGAAGGCGTTCGGTGCACATCAGTACCGGCGCTGGCTGCTGGGATGGCCCGGGATGCTGGTGTTTGGGGTGATATCCGCCGTTATGATCCTTTTCTTCATCATGATGGATTCATCCGGCTCATCTGCAGGACTCGCCGGTGTTGCCCGGCGCAGTGTCCGGGATGCCCACCTGGTGGAGTACTACGGTGCCGCAGGGCGCGCCTACCCGGCCTACGTTTCCTTGGTCCTCCTCCCCGCAATAGCGAAGGCAGTGGCCAGCCGGCTGCCGGTGCTGGTCCGGGTGGGAGCCCTGCTGCTGGGCATCGGCGGCGCCTCCCTGACGGTGAGCCTGCTGTTCCCCTTCATTCCGCCCCAGTGGAGCTCGCTGAAATTCATCATCAATTACGGGGCCGCGCTGTGCTTCGTCCTGGGCCTGGCGGTGTTCTGGACCGGGAGGGTCCGCGCCACCCGGGTTGCCGCCCGGAAGTCATCTACCGCCCAGTAGGCTAATTTCTTTCACAAAATCATTAGAACGTGAGAGAATCATGAATGTGTGAAAGTGATTTGGACGGGGAAATCCGTTGGATGCCGGGCAGTCACTGAGCGCTATTGGGGGGATGAGTGGTGGCGGGCCGTTGGGGACCGCCCCCACTCAGCCTTTTAACGGCTCTTTCCCCTAACGCCCGGTCTGCCTCAGCGGACAAACCGCAGGGTGACAAGCTGGAACGGGCGAAGCCTCAGCTTTGCCGAATCCCGACCCGCTTCAATGCCGGGGCCTTCAACAGGACGCTCAAGCAGGTCCACCGCGTGCACCTCCTTGGTGTCAAAGTTCGCCGTCACCATTCCCTCCGACCGCTCTCCCAGCGATTCGTAAAGGCGGACAATCACGTCGCCGGACCCGTCCTCCGCCAGTTTGACTGCTTCGACAACGATCCCCTGATTGAAGACCGTGAACAGCGGGCTAACCGGGTTGGCGCCTTGGACCATACGGGGGGCAAGGTTGGTCCGGTAGCCTTCTTCCACCGCATCGGCGATGGCGGCCCCGGGCATCACGGTCACCAGGAGTTCGTGCCGGCCGCGGTCCGCGGCGGGGTCCGGGTACTTGGGTGCACGCAGCAGGGAGGTGCGAACGGTCGTTGTGGTGCCGCCGTCGTCCCTGACGCTGCGGGTGACATCGTGCCCGTAGCTGGAGGCGTTGGAGACGGCCACACCGTAACCCGGCTCGCCCACGTGGATCCAGCGGTGGGCGCAGATTTCGAACTTGGCCGCTTCCCAGGACGTGTTGGTGTGGGTCGGCCGGAATACGTGCCCGAACTGCGTCTCCGACGCCGAGCGGTCGGCGCGCACATCCAGCGGGAAGCCGATCTTGAGAAGCTTCTCGCGCTCCTGCCAGTCGACTGAGGTCAGGATGCTCAGTGACCCGGACCCTGCCTCCAGCGAAATTCGCTGTGTGATCGCCGATGCTCCGGCCAGCCGTTCCACAACCACGACGGCGTCGGCGCTCTCCAAGCGGGGGTCCCGCTCCAGCGTCACCGAGCGTGCTTCAGCCAACGAGGTGACGTTCCGCCGGTAGAACTCGTCGATGTCCCAGGCGTCCCATTCGTTGGGCGTATCACGGTGGAGTTCCAGGTGGTTTCCGAACTGGCCCGGAGCAATCGCTTCGCGGCCGGTCGCGTGGTCGATCAGCGAGACAAGGAGTCCGTTGGCGTCCAGCACGGCCCTGACCCGGCCGTTGTCCAGGATGTAGCCCCCGCCCGATTCGGTGACCGCCACCGGGCTGTCGGCGCGGACCGGTTCAGCGGCAGCGAGCGCCGGTACGCCGTTCCGTTCGTGGGGTGCGGCGTTGAGCAGGAACTGACGCTCGCCCTCACCGAGCAAGGCCCGCGCGGCACCGGCAATGATGGCCTCCAGCCCCTCCGAGATGGCCGCGTAGTTCCGCTCCGCATCCTGGTGGACCCAGGCAATCGAGCTGCCCGGCAGGATGTCATGGAACTGCTGAAGCAGGACCAGCCGCCACAGGCGCTTCAGTTCCGCCGCAGGGTAGGCGTAGCCGCCGGCGGTGCGGACGGCGGCGGTGGCGCACCAAAGTTCGGCTTCCCGGAGCAGGTGTTCGCTGCGCCGGTTGCCGCGCTTGGTTTTCGCCTGGCTGGTGTAGGTGCCGCGGTGCAGCTCGAGGTACATCTCCCCCACCCACACGGGCAGCGAGGCGTATTCGTCCTGGGCCTGGGCAAAGAAGCTCGCGGCGGTGCCGATCCGCACCTTCGGGGACCCTTCGAGGTCGGCCGTGCGGCGGGCGGCGGCGATCATCTCCCGGGTGGGTCCGCCGCCGCCGTCGCCATAGCCAAAGGGGATCAGCGATACCGTGCCCCGGCCGTGATCCCGGTAGTTCCGCTCGGCGTGCGCCAGTTCCCGGCCGCTCAGCTCGGAGTTGTAGGTGTCAACCGGAGGGAAGTGCGTGAACAGGCGCGTGCCGTCGATTCCCTCCCAGTTGAACGTGTGGTGCGGCATCCGGTTGACCTGGTTCCAGGAGATCTTCTGGGTCAGGAACCATTTGCTGCCGGCTGCCTTGACGATCTGCGGCAGTGCGGCCGAGTAGCCAAAGGAATCAGGCAGCCACGCTTCGCGGCATTCCACGCCCAGCTCGTCGAGGAAGAACTTCTTTCCTTCGATAAACTGCCGCGCCATGGCCTCGCCGCCGGGCATGTTGGTGTCGGACTCCACCCACATACCGCCCACCGGCACGAACTGGCCGGCATTGACCTTCTCGCGGATCCGGCCGAACAGCTCGGGGTAGAACTCCTTCATCCAGGCCAGCTGCTGCGCGGACGAACAGGAGAAAACAAAGTCGGGAAACTCGTCCATCAGTGCCACCACGTTGGAGAATGTCCGGGCGCACTTGCGGATGGTTTCCCGGACAGGCCACAGCCACGCCGAATCGATGTGCGCATGGCCCGTGGCAACCAACTGGTGGGCCGAGGCATACGCCGGCCGGGACAGCACCTCGGCCAGGGCGGCGCGGCCTGCCGCCGCGGTACCGGCAACATCGTCCGGGTCCATGACATCCAGCATCCGCTCCAACGCCCGCAGGATCTCGTGGCGGCGCGGCAGTTCCATGGGGAGCTCGTGCATGAGCCCGCTGAGGGTCCAGACGTCCTGCTGGAGTTCCCAGACGGTCTGGTTCAGTTCGGCGATGGCGATGGTGCCGAGCCGGTATTGGGGATCGCGTCCCGCCGTTGCCTTGTCGCCGTACGGCATGGCTGCGAAGACCCAGCCCTGCGCCACATCGGGGTTGGCGGCAGCCTCCACATAAAAGTCCACTGCCATTCCGCTGCCCAGGAGCTTCAACGGAATGTACTGGTTCCGCGGCGAGATCGCCTTGATGATGGTCCCGTCCGGCCGCCACGCAATTCCCTCGCACTGGAAGCCCGGCAGCTCCCGGGTGAAGCCCAGGTCCACCACAATCTCGACGGCGGTATCAGGGGCGGTGCCCCACGAATCAGGCACTTCACCCCGCAGCCTCAACCACTTGGTGCCCCAGGGCTGACCCCACGGCGCCCCATGTTCCAGCGGGGTGAAGTCGTGCCGCAGTGCTTCCATCACGGAAACGGGCTCGTCCGGAACGTCCCAGCTGGTCAGGGTCAAGGGAACACTGCGGGTGTACACCGCGGGTTCCACGCGTTCGCGCATGAATCGGTCGAGGCGGACTTCCGTAATGCGGCGGTCGTCGTGCAATGTGGTCCTCTTTAATGCCTGTGGCTTGGAAGCTGACAGCGGGTTCGCGAAACGTGCCTGGGCCTTGTCTTCAGCTTAGGTGAACCCCTGGAACTCGGCCGAAGGAAGGGGTCGGCGCGTCCATTCGATGGATAAAATCTACTGCCCCGCGTCCGATAATCCAAGCATTTAGCGCTATCCCGGGACCGGTGCCGGAGCGATGATGCGATGCTGCCCGGCGTAGACATTCAGGGTGGTGCCCCTGCTGAAACCGGCGAGTGTCATGCCGCTGGCCTCGGCCAGTTCGACTGCCAGGCTGGATGGTGCACTGACGGCGGCCAGCACCGGAATGCCGGCGAGGGCAGCCTTCTGCACGAGTTCGAACGAAGCCCGGCCCGAAACCTGCAGGACCGTGCCTGCCAGCGGCAGCAGCCGTTCCCGGAGCGCCCAGCCCACCACTTTGTCCACGGCATTGTGCCGCCCCACGTCCTCCCGCAGGCACAGCAGCTCCGTGCCGCCGTCGTCAGTGATCCGGAAGAGCCCGGCCGCGTGGACACCTCCGGTGGCCTCGAAGACGGCCTGCGCCGCCCGGAGTTTGTCAGGCAGCCCGGACAACGTCTCCACGGGGACGGTCAGCGGGTCCTTGGCAGGGCTGAAGTGCGACGACTTGCGCACGGCGTCGATGGAGTCAGTCCCGCAGATGCCGCACGAACTGGAGGTGAAGATATTGCGTCCCCTGTCGGGAAGGACGACGTCGGGCCGCAGCTGCGCTTCCACAACATTGAAGGTCTGCACGCCGTTTTCGTCCTCGCCCGCGCAAAACCGCAGGGAAACGAGCTGCTCCGGGGTCCAGATGATGCCCTCGGACACCAGGAATCCGGCCACGAGGTCAAAATCGTCGCCGGGCGTCCGCATGGTGACGGTAAAAGGAAGGGACCCGAGCCGCACCTCCAAGGGTTCCTCCACCGCCAGCACGTCTTCACGGTGCCGCACGGGGAATTCGAGGGACTGCGGTGAGCCGTCGAGGACAAACCGGTGGATCTTGCGCCGTTGCGTCATGCGGGCCACGATGTGCTCCTTAAGGTGCGTGATACGACCATCATTGCAAGCCTGGACCGCCTTCACCAGCGGGGACGGCACTAACCCAACAGCGCGCTCCAGTCCACCGGCCCGTCCGAGGCCGCGGGCTTCCTGGCGGCCCTGCGGGGAGCAGTCTTGGCCTTCGCCGCAGCCGGTTCGGCCTGCCCGATGGCTGCGCCCCAGGGCAGGGCGAAGGCGGGCACCGCCTCACCCAGCTGGACACCGTGGGGCGGAACGACAAGGACGCCGTCCGCGGACGCAAGGCCCCGCATCATGCCTGGTCCGGCATGCTGGGCCGGGGATGCCATCCCGTACAGGAGCCGGAACGGCATCAGCCGGGTCCGCCCCGGATCAGGATCGATCATCGTTCCGGAGGGCACTTCACCCACCGGCGGAAGTGTGCCGTGGCCAAGCGCTGCCAGCAGCGGCGCCCCCACTGTGCACAGGGCCATCATCGCTGCAAGGGGGTTCCCCGGCAGGCCGAGGATGAAGCGGCCGTCCGGCAGTTCAGCGAGGACCGCCGGGTGCCCCGGGCGCATGGCGATGCCATCGATCAACAGGCGCCCACCCAGTTCCTCGACCGCCCGGCGAAGGTGGTCCGTGCCGGACCTGCCGGTTCCGCCCGTGGTGATAACGACGTCGGCAGGAGCCTCTTCGTTGACCGCCTCCCCCGCGTCTTGCACCGGTGCGGGGATATCCGGAGAGCCGGGGTCATCAGCCGGGCCTTCCACCCAGGTGCCTTCCCCCGGACCGGGGGCTTCCTCCGGCCCGTCGTCTTCCAGGGCAGCAAGCCATTCGTGATAGTGGTCCCCGATTTTCTCCTGCCCGGCGAAGATGCCGCCGAGCATCTCCACCACAGCTCCGAGCTGCGGCCCGAAGGTGTCGCGCACCTTGCCCGGGGCGGGCAGGCCGGCGGCCACCACCTCGGATCCCGTCAGCAGAATCCTCACCACGGGCTTCCCCTGGACCTGGAGGAAATCGTGGCCGGCCAGTGCGGCCAAGGCGAGGTGGGCAGGGTTGAGGACGGCGCCCTGCTTGACGAGGACGTCCCCGGCGGCGGCCTCCTCGCCTGCTTTCCGGATGTGCTGGCCGTTCTTTGGTTCGCCCGGCCGCGCTCCGCCGCCGAGGGCCAGGACGGGCAGCCCTTCGTCGTCCGTTGTTATTACGCCGCTTTCGCTTCGGAGCACAGCCTTTGCGCCCGGCGGAATAAGGCCGCCGGTCACGATGGGGCTGGCCTGGTGGGGTGCCAGCCGGTGGCCGGGCTCCGCCAGGATCCACGGCCCCGACCCATTGACTGCCCAGCCGTCCATGGCAGATGAAGGGTAGTGCGGCATGTCCTGGAGCGCGGTGATATCGGCCGCAAGCGTCCGCCCCAGGGCCTTCCTGAGCGACACCGGCCCCGGCGGGATGGGTGTTGCGCAGTCAAAGGACAGCTGCCGTGCTTCCTGCCAGGTGTGCGCCAAGTGTGCGTGGCCAGGGGAAGCCGTGTGTTCAGGCACGTCGCTGGCGGCGTCACCGCCGTCCGGCGGCGCAGGCGTCATGCGCCGGTGTTCCTGCTGTTGATGGCCTGGTCGGGTGCAAAACCTGACTGCTCTGCTCCGGAGGTCGCAGCCGGGTGGGACGCACCGGCTGCCGGGGGCTCCGCGTAGTCCATCGCCAGTGCCCGTGCGACTCCCAGGGCTGCCTGCATGGAGACCGCGTCCGGGGCCTGCCCCGAGCCTGATGCCATGCCTGCCGCGAAGCCGGCGATGAAGGTGGTCAGCGGCGCCGCCGGCCGCACAACGGAGTGGGCTGCGACGCCCGCCAGCGCCAGGACTTCATTGACGTCCACCTCGACATCCTCCAGTTGGAAGGCCTGCAGCAGCGCGCGGCACCAGTCCTCAAGCGTCTCATCCTGGCTTTTCACTGTTGCCTCCAAAACTCAAATTCAGTTGCGGTGCCACTGCGCTCCCCACCGGCGGTGGGTCATCGCTCCTGGCGGGACACCCCTAATGCGGCGGCATCGTCCCATGTGTCCACATCGTCCGTGGCACCTGCGGGGACGGTAACTGTCCGCACGTCAAGCCTAGCAAGGAGGGCGAAGACTGATGCGCCCGTTAGGCCTCCGCTCCGTTCCATTTCGCCCGCTGCGCGATGTAGCGCGGTTGTGCTATAAAAGCCGGCGAGCGGTTGTTTGCGGCCGTCCGGGGAGGTGGACATGACTCCCTCGCATTCCGGGTTTCCCAGGCCGCCGGCCGCGAGGGCGCGCTGCAGGGCGGCAACGGCCTGCCCGGCTTCAGGCATGTCGCAGGCCAGGATCAGTGTGATTGCCGCGCGGAGCGGCCCGCGGGCCCGGTCCAGAGCCGCCAGGCCTGCAGCTATGGCTGCCGCCGGTCCGGCAAAAGCAGGCTCCTCGCGGCAGATGAGGACCCCGGCGGGAAGACCGCCGGGGTCGGGACCCACCACCACCACGGACGCGGCACCGGCGCAGGCCGCGAGCGACCGCGAGAGGAGGGTCCCGCCGTCGTACATCAACTGGCACTTGGGCACACCGCCGAGCCGGGACGACCGCCCGCCTGCAAGGATTAAGGCATCAAACTCCACGGGACCAGCCTAGCCAAGGAGGCTGGTCCCGTGCACCCGGAATGCCTCAGGCAGCGGATTCAGGAAGGAGGAAAGGGTCCCACGCGGGCGTGGGCTTTTCCAGTTCCTTAATCTGCCAGATGGTGCCATGGGGAGGCGCGGGCACAAAGCGCAGCTTCCAGCCCATCTCCGCCGGCGTGTGGTCACCCTTGACGTTGTTGCAGCGAAGGCAGGCGGCCACCAGGTTCTCCCAGGAATCGGCACCGCCCCGCGATTTCGGGTGGACGTGGTCAATGGTGTGTGCTGCCTTGCCGCAGTAGGCGCAGCGGTGGCCGTCGCGGCGCAGGACGCCCCGGCGGCTCACAGCCGTGATGGTGTTGTATCTAGGCCGGATGTAACGGTTCAGGAGAATCACGGACGGACGGCCCAGAATCTCCTGCGGCCCGACGACAGGATCGTCGCCCTCGGCCACCACGCTAGCTTTTCCGGTCAGCACAAGAACCAGCGCCCGGCGGAAGGTCACAACCGCCAGCGGTTCATATCCAGCATTCAGAACGAGAGTGCGCATGCACATACCTCTTCACGGCCGCACCCGTCAGGGGCTCGAGGGCCGGCTGCCCTCTGCTTGTCCGGGCTATGGATCGACAACACAAGAGTAAACACTCAAGTGGCCGATCACCGAATTGGGTCACTACCCTACACTCCGTGTCGGCGAAAATTCATCTGCCGGAAACGCAAAAGAACCCCCGCCCGGAGGCAGGGGTTCTTCTGGCAAACGTTAGCCGGAGGCTTTAGCCGCCGACGCGGATGAAGACCGGGCCGGAGCCGACGTTGACGCTGAACAGTGCGGTGGTTCCGCCGTTCCAGCCGCCGTGTACTGCCTGGCCGTTGCCGACGTAGACAGCGATGTGGGCCAAGCCCATGCCGCCGTTTTCGTAGTAGGCGAGGTCGCCCGGCTGTGCCTCGGCGGCGCTGACGGTGCGGCCGAGGGACAGGTAACCTGCCGGCCAGCCGTGGTAGTTGATGCCGACGGCTGCAAGTGCGTTGGTGGCAAGGGCGGTGCAGTCCTGGGCAACGCCGAGCTGGGCGTAGGCCGCGGCTGCGATCGAAGCGCCGTTTCCGCTGGCGGCAGCGGCGGGGGCGGCCGGCGCGGCGGGGGCGGAGACGGTCGCGGCAGCAGCAACCGGAGCGGCTTCTGCCTCGGGAGCGGCAGCTTCCTGGACCTCAACAACGGGCTTCGGTTCCTCAACCGGAGCCGGGGAGGTGGAAACAGCCGGCTTCTCGTAGGAGATGGCGATGCTGGAAGCAGCGGAGATGTTGGCCGGAGCAGCAGACTGAACTTCCAGGGTGGAAGCGGAGGTTGCTTCGCGCTGAACGTTAGTGTCGGCAGCGTTGGCCGCGATACCACTGGTCAGGACCAGGCCGGAAGCAGCAGCGATAACCGCAGCCTGACGGCCCATGCCGCCGGCGTTGTCGCCGACAGCCTTGGCAATGACAGCAAGCGAGTTGGTCTTCGGAGCCGCGGCGCGGTGCCGCGCGATCGCACGAGTAGTCATTATTTCTCTCTTTCGTTTTCCTCAGACTGCATAGCAGGCCGCGGTTTTTGGACGCTCCGGCATCTTGGGGGTAAGCCGGAACGGCCCGAACGGATTTTTTAGCGAAGGACGCGCGCTTCAGTGAGGGAAGCGCGTGTTTTAGCGAAGCGTGTAGTACGCAGACGTGCCCGTGGCGGACACAGCGTGCAGGATGGTGCCCTGCGACGGGTTCAGCGCGCTGATCATCATGCCGTTGCCGACGTAGATGCCCACGTGCGCACCGCCGTTTTGCATGACCAAGTCGCCCGGCGCCGGAGTGGCGGTGGGCTTCATAGCGGTCCATGCGTTGACGCGGGGGATGCTGATGCCGGCCTGGGCGTAAACCCACTGCGTGAAACCTGAGCAGTCCCAGCCGCTGGGAGTGGTGCCGCCCCAGACGTAGGGGCTGCCGATTCCGGTGTACGCGATGGCGGCGAGGCCCGATGCCGCTGCAGAGGAAGCGGCGTCGGCAAGCTTGTCTGCCGTCCCTTCGCTGTCAGCTTCGGTGGTGGTCTCGCTGGCATCCGTACCGGTGGACTGTGCCCGGACGGCTTCAACCTTGGGCGCTGCCTCCGTGGTCACTGCCGGACGCTCGAAGGAAACAGTCGCTGTCGGTTCTGCGGTAACGGCCAGCTGAGCCGACTGTGAGCCGGACTCCGTGGAAGCGGAAACACCCAGGTTGGTATCTGCGGCGTTAGCCGGCATTCCAACGCTGAGGATCATTCCGGACGCGGCTGCAATAACAGCCGCCTGGCGGCCTACGGTCCCGGCGTTGGCAGTCACAGCCCTGGACACGGAGTTCAACGGGTTCGTACGAACCGTTTGCGCGCGATGGCGCGCAGAGTTGTGGCGTGAAGACACGAAGGTAGCCTCTCCCAATGCCTACGAGGTGAGCTGTCGGATTCGGATGGGAGTCACCCGGCCACTCGGCTTCCTGGGAAGCGTTGCGACTTAACCCCAAGGTCTTCTTGCGAAGACCAAAATTGGTTCCCCCGCCTCTGCCAGACGATGTAATGCGAACGGACCTTGAGCGGTGGCAGAGTTAGGCAATCCACTCAAGAGCGCCAACTTCGGAAAAGTTGGCGTGCTTTAGACGGTACAGGAATCCGGAGCGAATGTCACATTCAGGTCACGGCGTGTCACAGGAACTCGAGAGTGACCCATCATTTTTGGGATCAGAGCCAGCCGGTGGGGTCAACGACTTCGCCGTTGACCATCACTTCAAAGTGGAGGTGGCAGCCGGTGGAGGCGCCAGTGGTCCCACTGAGTGCAATAACGTCGCCCCGGCTGACCTTCTGGCCTACCTGCACGCTGGACGACGAGAGATGGTTGTACGTGGTCTCCAGGCCGTTGCCATGGTCGACCACGATGCGGTTTCCGCCGCCGTAAGGATGCCATCCCGAGAATGTCACAGTTCCGCTGGCAGCCGCCAGAACGTTTGTGCCGCACTCGGCCGCGTAGTCCTGGCCGCGGTGGAACTCTCCGGCACCGCCTGTGATGGGACTGACCCGGAAGCCGAAGGGGGAAGCCGAGACCAGGTGTTCCAGCGGAGCCCCCAGGCTGCCCGCGGACGCCGCGCGGGTGATGGTGCTTGCAGATTGCGCGCTCAGCAGCTGTTTGAGCTTGCCGTCGGGGTCGCCCTTGGTGGCAACGGAGGTTCGGTTGAAGTCGATTTTGGCGCCGGCAGCAGCGGAAACTTCCGGCTGCGGCGCAACTGCGGCAGCCCCGGCGGTGCCGGTTTCCGCTGTCGCCATCATGGGGCCGGTCGAGGGCACGGTTACCGTGAGGACCAGGCCGGTGGCGGCGAGCGCGATGCCGGCCTTCTGGCCCACACCGCTCGCCGCGGCAAAGTCTGTGATCTGACTGAAGAGGCTTCGGCGCCGCCGCGCGTCGCGATGCGCATCGCGTGGCCTGACCGTCAGAACGGCTTCGGCCACTGGGTACTCCGAAGCGGGACCTGACGCCCTGCGGCGGCCCCTGACGGTCTGCGTGGTCAAGAAAAATCCTCTCTGGATAGCCTGCGAAGTTAGCTGTCGGATTCGGGTCAGAGAGATCAAAGACCCGGTCCGCCAATGCAAGGCATCCGACACAGGGGTATCCCCTGGAATCCTTCGTCGGAATGTCTCGCCGCTGACGGACTTCACCCCAAGGCCGTCTTTCAACGGCCGATTGTGGTTCCTCCGCCTCTGCCAGGAGGTGATTCGTACGCTGATCCGCTGGCAGAGCTCGGCTTCGGATCAGGTAACGCTTTAGTATCGGCGCTAGTCCTCAACTATAGGGGATTAATCAGCGCGGTAATAATTCCGTTATCTACGTCTCAGTGGAGGAAGGTGGTCCTACAAGGTGCGCAGTTAGCTGACCGTAACAAATACATGGGCCGCTACTTCCGGCGGCAACTCGAGGGCCCCTTCGATCTCGGGCACCCGCACCGAGATGTACTCGCCCACGCGCTCCAGGGCCAGGGACGCTCCGGGCCGGATGCCACCCTCATCGAGCTGCACCAGGAGCTCCGGTTCCACCTGGATGGGCTCGGCCAGTCGGCTCACGATGACACGCGAGTCGGCCCCGTACCCGGACATGGCGTCGAGGAGGTTCACCACACCGGCCGCGAACCCCGGAGACGGCTGTCCGCCGAGCGCTGCTAGGCCGGGGATGGGATTGCCGTAGGGGGAAACCGTGGGGTGGTCCAGGAGTTCAAAGATGCGCCGTTCAACGCGCTCACTCATGACGTGTTCCCAGCGGCACGCTTCGTCGTGGACGTACGCCCAGTCCAGGCCGATGACGTCGGCCAGGAGCCGCTCCGCGAGCCGGTGCTTGCGCATTACTTCCGTGGCCCGTTTCCGGCCTGTTTCGGTGAGCTCAAGGTGGCGGTCGCCCGAAACAACAACCAGTCCGTCCCGCTCCATCCGGCCGATGGTCTGCGAAACAGTCGGCCCGGAGTGGCGCAACCGTTCTGCAATCCGGGCACGGAGAGCCACGATGTTCTCTTCCTCAAGCTCCAAGATTGTCCGAAGATACATCTCCGTGGTGTCGATCAGATCCGTCATCCAGCTCAGCTCCTCGAGCACAGTCCTTGCGTCAGTCCCACCGTACCGTGCGGAGGCGTTCCCGGTGGCCTCGGCGGGGTGGACCTGCATCCGCCGATCAGCCGTGGGAACAGCTCGCGGGGATCAGCCCGGCCGGCATTGCGGCCCCCTGTACGTCAGGGAACAGCTTAGCCTATTTTGAATTACTCCGGATAATCTTTAGCGGGACGAGCCCCGCACAACCCTCCTTGCAGCCGGGACGTCTCAGTGACTGGACTATGACGGATGCCGTTCCGTCCCGCGGAGGCGCTTCAGGCAGAATATAGGAGATTCCCCCTGCAGGATTCCCTGTACTGCCGGGGCCCTCCCACGTCCACGCCGAAAAATTGGAGCCATTGTGAGCGACACCAGCATCACTATCCCCGCCAACCTCCTGCCCAAGGACGGGCGGTTCGGCGCCGGGCCTTCGAAGGTCCGTCCGGAGCAGATCGAGGCAGTGTCCGCCGCGTCCGCCACGCTTCTGGGCACTTCGCACCGTCAGGCCCCCGTTAAGAACCTCGTGGGTTCCGTCCGCAGCGGCCTGAGCGAGTTTTTCCGTGCCCCGGAAGGCTATGAGGTCATCCTCGGCGTGGGCGGCTCCACCGCATTCTGGGATGTCGCCGCGTTCGGACTGGTTGACAGCAAGGCGCAGCACCTTTCCTTCGGCGAATTCGGCTCCAAGTTCGCGGCAGCGACCAATAAGGCTCCGTTCCTTGATGCATCCTCCATCATCAAGGCCGAGCCCGGAACCCGTCCTGCAGCGCAGGCGGAAGCCGGCGTGGATGTGTACGCCTGGCCCCAGAACGAGACCTCCACGGGCGTGGCCGCTCCGGTCAAGCGGGTTTCCGGCGCGGATGACGGGTCGCTGGTGCTGGTGGATGCCACTTCCGCCGCGGGCGGCCTGGACGTGGACGTGGCTGAAGCAGACGTGTACTACTTTGCGCCGCAGAAGAACTTCGCGTCGGACGGCGGACTGTGGCTGGGCCTTTTCTCCCCCGCCGCCCTGGAGCGCGCTGCACGGATCAAGGAAAGCGGGCGGTGGATCCCCGACTTCCTGGACCTGCAGACCGCGATCGACAACTCCCGGCTCAACCAGACCTACAACACCCCGGCGCTGGCCACCCTGGTGACGCTGGACGCGCAGGTGCAGTGGCTGAACGCCAGCGGCGGCCTTGATTTCGCGGCAGCACGCACGGCCGACTCCGCCGGCCGCATCTATTCCTGGGCCGAGGCCTCCGAATATGCCACCCCGTTCGTTGCCAAGGCCGAAGACCGCTCCAACGTGATCGCCACCATCGACTTCGACGATTCGATCGATGCAGCGGCGATCGCGAAGATCCTGCGCGCCAACGGCATTCTGGATACGGAGCCGTACCGCAAGCTGGGACGCAACCAGCTGCGCATCGCCACCTTCGTCGCGATCGAGCCGGACGACATCTCGGCTCTCCTGTCCAGCATCGACTACGTAGTAGGCCAACTGCGAAAGTAAGGAATCGACTGACGCGTTGGCGTTCGACGGCGTCGTCCGGGCTTTGGTCCCGGACGGCGCCTTTTTCGTTGAGCGCCTTTCGTTGCGGGGCTTTCGTTGCGGGGCCGGCTGGTGTGCCGCCGTTTTTTACGTGACCGGTGGCTAGTCGCCCTCGCCGGTCGAAGTGCCGGTGCCTGATTCCGGATTGCCCGCGTCAGCGCCGTCGTCGGAAACGGCCACCTGGCTGGCTTCGGCTTCGTCCTCCGGCGCCTCGCTGGTGCCGTCCTCGGAAACGGCCACTTCGCCGTCGAGCGCCGCGTCCGTTGCTTCCTCTTCCCGGGCGTCCTCAGGGCGCACGCGTTCGGCCCACGGCACCCACTCGGGCGCAAGGATCGAATCCTCCGAGGGCAACAAACCAAGTTCGTTCACGGTGATGAGCTTGGAACGCGAATTGCGGGTGATCACTGCATACCACTGCCAGCCCTGGTAACCGGTGAGCTTGGACTCAAAGAGGTGCGTGACAACACGGTCGCCTTCGGTTTTGGCGCCCAGGTGCCGTCCGATCTGCGCGGCGGGGGCAATGCCCTCGATGGCGTCCCGGGCAAAGTCCACGGCCGCCGCGAGCACCGCATCCGGCTTGCCGGTACGCCAAGCAGGGACGCCGGCACGGGGCTTTGAAACCGGTTTGGGTGTGCTCTGGTCAGGTTGGGAAGTCATGCCGGATGCCTAGGCGTCCAGCTCGTCGGCAACCTTACGGAGGGCGGCGGCTATCGCCTTGGCCTTGTTGCCTTCCGGGTACTTTCCGGCGGACAGCGTTCCGGACAGGTTGTCCAGTACGGTCACCAGGTCCTGGACGAGCGGTGCCAGGTCCTTGGCGCTGGGCCGCTTTGCCTTGGCGATGGACGGTGTCTTGTCCAGCACGCGCAGGCCGAGGGCCTGGGCGCCCTTGCGGCCGTCAGCAACGCCAAACTCCACCCGGGTGCCGGCCTTCAGCTCCGATACGCCCTCGGGCAGCGCGGATTTGGGCAGGAATACTTCCTGGCCGTCCTCGCCCGCGAGGAATCCGAAGCCTTTTTCCTTGTCATACCACTTGACCTTGCCGGTAGGCACGTAATCAACCTTCTTCGTTCTGGACTTCCTGAGACACGGCCGGCGGCCACCGCATCCGCACTGATATGCGGGTTCAAGGTATGACTGCCTGGACCATGTTGGTCTGTACCTTCAAGGTTATCCTGCCGGGCCCCTGTTTCCCGCTTTGCGGCACGGGCACGGCCGGGCTGTTAGCGTTACGTGCATGACACCCTCCCGCTACCGGCGGCCACTGATGATAGTTGCGGTGGTTATCGCCGTCCTTTCCCTGGCTGCCGTCGGCGCCGTCATGGCCGTTGCCTTTGCCGGCGGCGCCGCCCCGGTGTGGGTGACCTCCTTTGCCTTGTACGGCCTGCCGCTGGCATTCCTGCTGATGATCGTCCTGGTGATCGACGGCGTTGCCGCACGCCGCAGGGCAGGAAAGTCCGGCGGGCGGTAACGTTGGACTGATGTCCTTTATTCGCGCGCTCAGCAAGGAACTGGAGGCACGCAGCGACGACTCGTTGCGGGCCTTGTTCTCCGCGCGACCGGACCTCATTTCACCAAACGTTCCGGATTTTGCCGCCCTCGCAGCCAGGGCCAGCGCGCGGGTCAGTGTGCAACGGGCGCTGGAGCGGCTGAACCGGCCGCAGATGCAGGTTCTGGAGACCCTCCACCTCTGCACCAACACGGACACGGCTCACAGCGCGTCTGCCCCCGGACTGAAGAAGCTCATCAACGGCGCCTCGCTGTCAGCCATCGAACGGATCCTGCACTCCCTGGAGGAGCTGGCCCTGGTGCACCGCGCCGAGCCGCCGCACGGCACCCTGCTTTCCGCCGGCCCGCGCCAGCGGTTCTACCTTCCGGTGGGGAGCCTTCGTGACGTCGTGGGGATTTACCCGGCCGGACTGGGCCGGAACTATACAGAACTGGTCCGGCTGCAGCCGGCCTTTGCGCAACGGGTGGTGCAACTCGTGGGCGAACTGCACCACAGCGGCGCCGCCATCCATCCCGCCACAACACCCATGGAAGCAGCGCTGTCGCTGCAGCACTGGACAGCGACCCCCGAGGCCCTGAACCATATCCTCGCGACCGCCCCGGACCGGACCATCGCGCTCCTGGCCCGCTTCGGAAACTGGGCCATGGGCGCCGTCCCCCAGGCGCAGCGGCGGGCGTCTGTCCTGAACGAAGGGCCCGACGTCGGCCCTGTTGACTGGCTCCTGGCGCGGGGCCTGCTGGTACCGCTGGACGCCGCCCACGTGGAGTTGCCGCACAGCGTGGGGATCTCGCTCCGTGGCGGTGCCGTGATCGAGGACTTCACGCTTGCTCCTCCGGTCCCGAGGCTGGGACAGACGACGGCGGCGCTGCGCCGGAATGCCGCGCTCGGCGCCATCGCGGAAACCCTCCGCCTCACCGGCGAACTTCTGTACAGCGTCCGTGAACAGCCGCTCGTTACGTTGCGCAGCGGCGGCGTCGGGGTCCGCGAGATGAAGCGGCTGGCCGATTCGCTCCGGATCGACCTGCACAGCGCCGGGCTGCTGGTGGAGCTGTGTGCACTGGCCGGGCTGGTCCGGCTGGACGTTGACAGCTCCGCCTGGGTGCAACCCGAGCAGCTGGAGTGGCTCACGCTGCCGCGCCAGGAACAGTGGCTGTGGCTGGTGAATGCCTGGCTGGCCAGCGAGCGCGCCCCGTCGCTGGTGGGCCAGCCCGTCACCGGTCCCGGCGCAGGCCCGGCCCCGCACCGTGCAGCGGCCGGCGCCACCATCAACGCATTGTCCGCCGAAGCCCAGCGCCCTGACGCACCCGTGATCAGGAAGCGGATCCTGGAGATCCTCCACGAACTTACGCTGGAGGCCGCCGAGGCGGACGGCAAGGCGCCGGTGCTGGACGCGGCAGCGGTGCTTCAGCGGGCCGAATGGGCCCAGCCGCGCATGGCCAGGCGCTTCAGTTCGCTGATCCGCGGCGTCCTGGCCGAAGCGGAAATGCTGGGCCTCATCGGTTCGGGTGCGCTCAGCCAGCTGGGCTCGGCCATTGCGGCGGAACGGCCGGACGAAGCGTTGGACATCCTGGGCGAGCACCTGCCGGCCGCCCTCAACCATGTGTTGCTGCAGGCTGACCTGACCGCCGTGGCGCCGGGCTACCTGGCGCCCGAGCTGAGCGAAAAACTCCTGGTGATGGCCGATGCCGAAGGCCAGGGCCCCGCCACCATCTACCGGTTCTCCGTGGCGTCCGTCCGCCGCGCCCTGGACGCCGGCCACGACGCCGCCAGCCTGTTGGGATTTCTGCGCGAACACTCGGCCACCGCAGTGCCGCAGCCGCTCGAATACCTTATCGAGGACACCGCCGCAAGGCACGGCAGGCTGCGGGTGGGTACGGCCTCCAGCTTCATCCAGAGCGACGACGAGGATGCCCTCCTGGAGCTGGTCAGGGAATCCAGCGCGTCCGGGCTGGGGCTGGTCCGCATCGCGCCCACCGTCCTCATTTCCCACGCGGGCCCCAAGGAAACCGCCCAGGCGTTGCGTGCACTGGGTCTGTCACCGGCCGTGGAGGAAGCGGAATCAGCACTTCTCCGGCTGCGCCGCACCACGGCCGTTCCGGGAAGCGGACGCCCGGTGTACAGCGCACCGCGGACGGCACCGCCCCAGGCAGACCTCGACGCCCAGCTGGCGATTCTCCGCAGCCACAATGACCCGCACGGTGCCAGCGGCAACGGAAGCCACCGGCCGCCGGCAGGAACAACCGGCGAAGCAGCAACGCAGCTCGGACTCGAGACGCTGCAGAAGGCCATCCGGCTCCGGCAGGCCGTGGTGATGAGCGTTGTGGACAGCCAAGGGAATTCCAGCCGGGAAACGGTTGTTCCGGTTTCTGTGAACGGCGGCCGGGTCAGGGTTTTCGACCCCGCCCGCGACACGGAAAGAGTGCTCTCCATCCACCGGATCATCGACATTGAGGCGGAAGAGGAATTTCAACAGTGACCAGCACCCCGGGAATCCGCGGCACGAGGACTCTTAAGCCGTGAATGACGGACCCCTGATCGTCCAGAGTGACAAAACAATCCTGCTCGAGGTGGACCATGAGCAGGCAACGGAAGCAAGGCACGCGATCGCCGCCTTCGCCGAACTGGAGCGCGCGCCGGAACACGTGCACAGCTACCGGCTCACCCCCTTGGGCCTGTGGAACGCCCGCGCCGCGGGGCTGGACGCCGAACGCGTGCTGGACACCCTGCTGACGTATTCACGCTTCCCCGTGCCGCATTCACTGCTGATCGATATCGAAGAAACCATGTCCCGGTACGGCCGGCTGCGGCTGGAAAAGGATCCCCAGCACGGGCTGGTGATGCGGACCAACGACTACCCCGTGCTCGAAGAGGTCTGCCGGGCCAAGAAGATCCAGCCGTTGCTGGGGCCGCGCATCGACGGGGAGACCGTGGTGGTCCACTCCTCACAGCGGGGGCAGCTGAAGCAACTCCTTCTCAAGATCGGCTGGCCCGCTGAGGACCTGGCCGGTTACGTGGACGGCACACCGCATCCCATCATGCTTAACGAATCAGGCTGGAAGCTGCGTCCGTACCAGAAACTGGCCACGGAGAACTTCTGGGCCGGCGGCAGCGGCGTCGTCGTGCTCCCCTGCGGTGCCGGCAAAACGCTGGTGGGCGCGGCGGCGATGGCCACAAGCTCCACCACGGTGCTGATCCTGGTGACCAACACGGTGTCAGCCCGGCAATGGAAGGATGAGTTGATCAAGCGGACGTCCCTGACGGCGGACGAGATCGGCGAGTACTCCGGCTCGGTCAAGGAAGTCCGCCCGGTGACGATTGCAACGTATCAGGTCCTGACCACGAAACGCGGCGGGCTCTACCCCCACCTTGAGCTGGTGGACGGGCACGACTGGGGCCTTATCATCTACGACGAAGTCCACTTGCTTCCGGCGCCCATCTTCCGGATGACGGCCGACCTGCAGGCGCGGCGCCGGCTCGGCCTGACGGCAACCCTGGTACGGGAGGACGGCCGTGAAGGGGAGGTCTTCAGCCTGATCGGTCCCAAGCGCTACGACGCCCCATGGAAGGACATCGAGGCACAGGGCTACATCGCGCCGGTGGACTGCGTGGAAGTCCGGGTGGACCTTCCGCATGACGAACGTGTGGCGTATGCCATGGCCGAGGACGCCGACAAATACCGGCTGTGTGCCACTTCCGAAACCAAGAACGCCGTGGTGGAGCAGCTGGTGGAACAGCACCGGGGCGAGCAGCTCCTAGTGATCGGCCAGTACATCGACCAGCTGGACGAACTGGGTGAACGGCTCCAGGCCCCGGTCATCAAGGGTGACACGTCCGTGAAGGAGCGGCAGAAACTGTTCGATGCCTTCCGCTCCGGCGAAGTGAAGATGCTGGTGGTTTCGAAAGTGGCCAACTTCTCCATTGACCTTCCGGAAGCTTCGGTGGCCATCCAGGTGTCCGGCTCGTTCGGCTCCCGCCAGGAGGAAGCCCAGCGCCTGGGCCGCCTGTTGCGGCCCAAGCAGGACGGCCGTGCGGCCCGCTTCTATTCACTGGTGGCACGGGACACCCTGGACCAGGACTTCGCCGCGAAGCGCCAGCGGTTCCTGGCGGAGCAGGGCTACGCCTACCGGATCATGGATGCCAAGGACGTGGGACGCAATCCCACGGCGAGCTGACGCCGGGATCCCACCCATGGGACACCCAACATCCATTCAGAAAACTCCCAGATACTGGGAGCATCATGGGAAGTATGAAAAAGAACGGTCCCGAAGCCAAGCTGCTCGTCGTCGATGACGAACCCAACATCCGCGAGCTGCTCTCCACCTCGTTGAGGTTCGCGGGCTTCGAGGTCGTCTCGGCCGGCAACGGACGCGACGCCCTCGCCGCCGCCGAGCTCCACGCCCCCGACCTTGCCGTGCTCGACGTCATGCTGCCGGACATGGACGGTTTCACCGTCACGCGCCGGCTGCGAGCCTCCGGCAAGCACTTCCCCGTGCTGTTCCTCACCGCCAAGGACGACACTGAAGACAAGGTCACCGGACTCACGGTCGGCGGCGACGACTATGTCACCAAGCCCTTCAGCCTGGACGAGGTGGTGGCCCGGATCCGCGCCGTCCTCCGGCGCACCCAGCCCCTCCTTGACGACGACGCCGTGATCCGGGTGGATGACCTCGAGCTCGACGACGACGCCCACGAAGTGCGCCGCGGCGGCACCGTCATTGAACTCTCCCCCACCGAGTTCAAGCTCCTTCGCTACCTGATGCTGAACCCTAACCGGGTCCTGTCCAAATCCCAGATCCTGGACCATGTCTGGGAGTACGACTTCAACGGCGACGCCTCCATCGTGGAGTCCTACATCTCCTACCTCCGCCGCAAGGTGGACATCGACCCCGATGCCCCTGCCCTGATCCAGACCAAGCGCGGGGTGGGATACGTACTGCGGACAGCTGAGAAGCGCTGACCTTGCTGCACCGTTGGAAGTCGGCCTCGCTGCGTTCGCAGCTGGTGGCCATCATGATGGCGCTGATGCTTGTAGCACTCGCCGTGACGGGTTCCGGCACGCTGACACTCCTGCACAGCTATCTTCAGGGCCAGGTGGACGACAAGCTCAAAGTCGCCGTCAACTCGGTTAAGCAGCAGCAATCCTTCAGCCAGTTGCAGGAGCAGAACCCGAACATCCCGACCGATTACTCCCTGATGCTCCTGCGCCCGGGCCAGCAGGCCTTCCCCTTCGGCGGCAGCAAGGACTCGCACCCGGACATTGAGAGCCTTACTCCCGCGGAAGCCAACAGGCTCGATGAGGAGCCCTTCCAGGTGCGCGGTACCGACGGGCGCAATTGGCGCGTTGTGGCGCTGAATGTACTGGACGGCAACCAGCGCAACGCCGTGGTGACCATCGGACTCCCGCTGGCCCCAGTGGATTCGGTCGTGGAACATGCTGCCCTGGTGGTGATCGGCGTTGGTTTCCTGACGTTGGTGCTGGCCTTTTTCATAGCCACCTGGACGGTATCCAGGTCCTTCCGGCCGCTTGCGCGCGTGGAAAAGACAGCAGCGGCCATCGCCGCGGGTGACCTCTCCCGCCGCGTTGAGGTGGAGAACCCCGCCACGGAAGTGGGCAGGCTGGGCGGCTCCCTCAACGCCATGCTCAGCCACATCGAGTCCGCCTTCGCGGCCAGGATGGCCTCGGAAGAACGCATGCGCCGCTTTGCCGCTGACGCTTCCCATGAGCTTCGCACTCCGCTCGTTACAATCCGGGGCTTCTCCGAGCTCTACCGCCAGGGTGCGCTAACCAAGGAAGAGGACGTGGCCACCGCGATGGGGCGGATCGAAAGCGAGGCGAAACGCATGGGTTCCATGGTGGAGGACCTCCTGCTCCTCGCCCGGCTGGACGAGCAGCGCCCCCTGCAGCAGAAGCCCGTGGACCTTCTGCTTCTCGCCAACGACGCCGTGGTGGACACCCAGGCCAGTGCCCGGGACCGGACCATCTCGCTGACCGGCCTCGACGGCGCTCCGCCCTCGCCTGCGCCCGTGCTGGGCGATGAGGCGAAGCTGCGCCAAGTGGTGGGCAACCTGATGGGCAACGCCCTGCGGTACACACCGGCCGGAACCCCCATCGAGCTCGCCGTAGGGGTGCGGACCGGCGAGGCGGGCCGCCGCTCCTCCGTCATCGAGGTGCGCGACCATGGCGCCGGGATCCCCCAGGACGAAGCCCCGCGGATCTTTGAGCGCTTCTACCGGTCCGATACCTCGCGGACCCGGGAAACGGGCGGCAGTGGCCTGGGACTGGCCATCGTCGCTGCCATCGTGGGCTCGCACTCGGGCTCGGTCCGCGTCCTCGAGACCGAGGGCGGCGGCGCCACCCTGGTTGTCAGCCTCCCGTTCCAGGACGCAACAGCAGGCAGTGCAAACGCTGCGGACAACAAGCACGACGACGGCTACGACGAGGTAGGCAGCTTCGACGACGGCGACGGCAGCGGAGTTGTCCACATCTAGGCGTTCTTCACATACGGGCTGCGGCTGTAGCGCCGCTTTCCGCCCTCTTCCTAGGCTCGACGTAGCGGTCCGAACACCCGTGCCGCCCGCAAGCTTGACCAAAGCTTCGAACAGCGTCGAAGGGCACTAACCATGAGCATCATCTCTGTTGATACCGAAATGCTTCAGCTCAAATCAGCCAACGTCAAAGCCACTGTCGACCGCATCAGCGCGGACGTCCAGGCGATGAAGCGCGGCCTGGATGAGCTGCAGGGCACGTGGCGCGGATCAGCGGCCACCAACTTCCAGGCGCTGATCACCGAGTGGACGCTCACCCAGGGCAAAGTGGAGGCCTCGCTGGCCTCGATCAACATGGCCCTCAACTCGGCGGCCGCGACGTATGCCCAGGCGGAGCAGGGCAATACTCAGCGATTCAGCTGACCATGGCTGTGAATTGCGCTGCGGCCCGCGGCAGCCTAGGCTTCCGGCGTTTCCTGGTGGAAGCGCAGGCGCCACTGGGTGCCGTCGAGAATCCAGAGGGAGCTGCGGAGCGAGGATCCTTCGCGGCCCCGGCTGCGGTAGGTCAGAAGGACTGTTTCAGGGCCGATTCTGTCGGCCCCGATCATCTCCGGTTCTGTTCCGCCGCCAGGGTTCTCCTCGAGCGCCATCATCATTGAATCCCGCGTCCATAGCCGCCCTGAACTGCCGATCTCGGTAAATTCCGGGTGCAGCAGCACTCCGGTACGCCCGATGTCGGCCCGGGTATCCGGCCGGAGGAGCTCCCGTTCCAGTGCCTCGACTACGGCTTCGGGAGCTGCTTCCGTCCCCGCCTCCGGTGTGAAGGGATCAGCATCCAGCTCACTGAAGAGGTCAGGCTCGGCGAACAGGTCCAGCTGGCTAGCGCTGCCCGGCGGGGCGGCGACTTCCTGCCGCCCGGCACGGACGGCGGAGGGCGCCGCTGCGGCGGCGTTGCGTGTGGCGCTTGGCATGGCTGTGGCGGCGTTGCGTGTGGCGCTTGGCATGGCTGTGGCGGCGTTGGGTGCGGCGGCATTGCGTGTGGCGGCGCGGGCCTCGTCGCCGCGGACAAACCCGGGTCCTGAGCGCGCCGCGACGCCCTGCTGGTATGCGGTCGCCGCTGCCCTGGCGCGCTCGTCCGCAGCTTCGTTCAGGTCGTGCCCGGCGTGGCCCCTAACCCACTCAAAGCGGTATTTCCGCCCGGCCAGTGCCTGGTCGATTTCCCGCAGGATCTCGACGTTCAGGACCGGTTTGCCGTCAGCCTTCCGCCAGCCCTTGCGCTTCCAGCCCGGCATCCACTTGGTCACCGAGTTGATGACATATTGGCTGTCGCACAGGATGTGAAGTTCCTCGTCCGGGAGGTGTGCCGTGCAGCGGAAGAGATCCAGCACGGCCATCAGCTCGCCCTGGTTGTTGGTTCCATGCGGCCAGCCGCCGGCCCGCCAGCAGTCGTCGTTCACGTACCAGGCCCATCCGGCCGGACCGGGATTTCCTAAAGCCGAACCGTCGGCTGCTGCAGTAATCGTCACCGCACTATCCTGCCAGACCGGCCCGACATTTGTAGTTCCGCGCCCTTCCGCGCCCTTGGGAGACTGCCGTTCGGGCGGTGGGGCAGGCCTTGAGGCTGTACCTGTGGTGGGGGCCGGAAGACGCGTGCAAAGCAAAAATGCGGCCCCCTCGAATCGAGGGAGCCGCATTTATCTGCGCGTGGCGCGGTTGGGTGGTTAGAAACCGCCCATGCCGCCCATCTCGTCGCCGCCACCCATGGCCGGAGCGTTCTTCTCCGGCTTGTCGGCCACAACGGCCTCGGTGGTGAGGAACAGACCGGCGATGGAAGCCGCGTTCTGCAGTGCAGAGCGGGTTACCTTCACGGGGTCGTTCACGCCGGCAGCCAGCAGGTCAACGTACTGTCCGGTTGCAGCGTTCAGGCCGTGGCCTGCAGGCAGGCCGCGGACCTTGTCGACAACAACGCCCGGCTCGAGACCGGCGTTGAACGCGATCTGCTTCAGCGGGGCGTCGATTGCAACGCGGACGATGTTGGCGCCCGTTGCTTCGTCGCCTTCGAGCTGCAGGTTTGCGAATGCCTTGGCACCGGCCTGGATGAGGGCAACGCCACCACCGGCAACGATGCCTTCTTCAACAGCAGCCTTGGCGTTGCGGACAGCGTCCTCAATGCGGTGCTTGCGTTCCTTGAGCTCAACTTCGGTAGCGGCACCGGCCTTGATGACTGCAACGCCGCCGGCCAGCTTGGCCAGGCGTTCCTGCAGCTTCTCGCGGTCGTAGTCCGAGTCGGAGTTCTCGATCTCGGCGCGGATCTGGGAAACGCGGCCGGCGATCTGGTCGGCGTCGCCTGCACCTTCGACGATGGTGGTCTCGTCCTTGGTGACAACAACCTTGCGTGCCTTGCCGAGGAGTTCGAGGCCGGCGGTCTCAAGCTTGAGGCCGACTTCCTCGGAGATGACCTGGCCACCGGTGAGGATGGCGATGTCTGCCAGCTGGGCCTTGCGGCGGTCGCCGAAGCCCGGAGCCTTGACGGCGACGGACTTGAAGGTGCCACGGATCTTGTTGACGATCAGGGTGGCCAGGGCCTCGCCCTCGATGTCTTCGGCAATGATCAGCAGCGGCTTGCTGGACTGCATGACCTTTTCGAGGACAGCAACCAGTTCCTTGACGTTGGAGATCTTCGAGTTGACGATCAGGATGTACGGATCCTCGAGGACCGTTTCCTGGCGCTCAGCGTCGGTGACGAAGTAAGCGGAGATGTAGCCCTTGTCGAAGCGCATGCCCTCGGTGAGCTCAAGCTCGAGGCCGAAGGTGTTGGACTCCTCGACGGTGATAACACCTTCCTTGCCGACCTTGTCCAGTGCTTCAGCGATCAGCGCGCCGATTTCGTCGTCGCCGGCGGAGATGGATGCGGTAGCAGCGATCTCTTCCTTGGTTTCGATTTCCTTGGCGGAAGCCAGCAGCTCGGTGGTGACGGCTTCAACAGCCTTCTCGATGCCGCGCTTCAGGGACAGCGGGTCGGCGCCGGCCGCGACGTTGCGCAGGCCTTCCTTGACCAGGGCCTGGGCGAGAACGGTTGCCGTGGTGGTGCCGTCGCCTGCGACGTCATCAGTCTTCTTGGCAACTTCCTTGACCAGCTCGGCGCCGATCTTCTCGTAGGGATCGTCCAGCTCGATCTCCTTGGCGATGGACACACCATCGTTGGTGATCGTGGGCGCACCCCACTTCTTTTCGAGGACGACGTTGCGTCCACGCGGGCCGAGGGTGACCTTGACGGCGTCGGCGAGGATGTTCAGGCCCCGCTCAAGACCGCGGCGTGCCTCTTCATCAAATGCAATGATCTTGGCCATAACGGCAGTAGTCCTTTCGGGACAGTCGTTAAGAATGAACCTCCACTGCGGTGCCCGCGACGGACGACCCTTCACCGAGCGGCCTCTGTATGCCGCGCGGATGGGATCTCACCCCAGCAAGGTATTTCTTTCGCTCCTCGTCCTGCCAGCGTCCTCCGCAACCGGCCGGAACCGGGTGTCGAATTAGCAGTCAGTCCGTGGGAGTGCTAAGTCAATAATTAGCACTCCCCCGGGGAGAGTGCAAGCAGACATTCACGGAAGTGCAAGGAGACATTGCCGTAAAAGCCGGTGTGCGGCCGCCGATACGCCGGGAGCGATCAGCCTGCGGCGCGGGCGGCAGTCTCGCGTCCGCTCATCCGCGCCGTGTTATTTGCGGCATAAGTGAACACCATATAGTTCGCGGACGTGACGTCCCCGTTGGAATCGAACCCGACCCGCCCGGACTCGCCGTCGTAATCCGCAGCTTTTCCTGCCTTGATGGCGTCGGCACATTCTTTATAGCTCTTGCACGGCGCGGCCCCTTCGCTCCCGCCCGAGACCGCCATCAGCTTTGCCGCGATGGAGGAACCGGCGTCGTCCTGGGCAGCGGCAGCCGCGATGGCAGCCAGGTTCACGGCGTCGTACGCCTCCGCGGCGAAGGTCATGTCCTTCAGCTCGGGGTCGACTGCCACCAGTTCGCCCTGGAAGTGCGCCGACGAGAAGACGCCCGGCAGGATTCCGCGTGCGCCGTCGAGCGCATTGGACCCGAGGGCGGAGCCGTACTGGTTGATCGCGCCGTCACTGAGGATGAGTTTGCTGCCGGCCAGCCCTTGGTTGTTGAGTTCGGCGATCGCGCCCTGCGCGCCTGCGCGTGCCACCAGGACGACGGCGTCCGGAGCGGCGGCTGCGGCGGCGGCTGCTGCCTGTTGCGCCTGGCCTGACGGGAAGGCAGCGTCCGCCACGATGCCAAGGCCGGCCGCCTTGGCTGCGGCGGCGACCGCCGCGGAGACATCCTTGCCGTACAAGCCTTCCTCGTGGACGATCGCCAGCGTCCGGGCGCCGCTGTCGTTGGCCATCTTGACCAGCACGGGCGCCTGGGCAACGTCCGCTGCCGAAGTGCGGAAGTAGTAACCGCCGCTCTTGTACCGGGTGATGCCGTGCGCGGTATTCGCGGGCGAGATGATGGCCACTTTGGCGTTAGCCAGGACGTCAATTGCCCCGGGCGCGCGGCTGGAGTCAGTGGGGCCGATGACTACGTCAGCCTTGGCTGCCACGAGAGCCTTGGCTTGCGCAGCGGTGTCCTCGCCGATTTCCTCGGGAAGCAGCTCCACGGGCCGCCCTTTGTGGCCGCCGGCGGCGTTGATCTCCTGGACCGCGAGCTTGGCTGCCGCGAGCTGTGAGGCGTTGAGGAATGACTGCTTTCCGGTGTTGTCCAGGATCAGGCCTACGCGCAGGGTGCCGTCGCCGGCGGCGTCCGCAGCATCAACACGGGCGTTCCCCGTCTGGCCGGAGCAGCCGGCCAGCACGAGCGCCGTTCCGGCTGCAAGGGCCGCCGCTGCAGAAAACCGCAGCCGCGATCGACCGGAGCGGGCCGGGGTTCCTGTGACATGCCGTGCCGCGGAAGGAAGCATCAGGCCGGCCGGACGTTCTCTGCCTGGGGACCCTTCTCGCCTTCGCCGACTTCGAACTGCACCCGCTGCCCTTCATCCAGTGCACGGTAGCCCTCGCCCTCAATGGCGGACCAGTGGACGAAGACATCGTCGCCGGAGTCGTCAACAGTGATGAAGCCATAGCCTTTTTCGGCGTTGAACCATTTGACGGATCCCAATGCCATGTTGCCCACACTTTCCGGTTGCTTCTGTTCGGCCCACGTCGCTGTGTGCCGTCGGGACGGTCCGCGCCTTTACGGGCGGCGTCCGGAATCACTCTAGCGATTGCCGTTTGCCGGGTGCAGGACGACCGCCTGCGAGCCCTCAATAGTTATTCAGGCGTAACCGAAATCCCTTACTGGAACCCTGGGCCCAGAACCACCACGATCGGCTGCTGGATATCAGCGGAGTCCACCACCGACGTGATGTTCAGCAACTCGCCCAGGGCCTCGGCATTGACCTTTTGCCCAGGCCCGCTGTAGTAGATCACGGATGACTGCTGCGGCATTCCGCCCCAGTTTCCGACCGGGCCGAGGGTCCAGCCGTCGGCCACAACGGTGCTGCTCACCCGGCCGGCGAGCCCGGCAGTTGTGGTCCCGTTGTAGACGGCCACGGGCTGGGTCTTGTCAACAGCTTCGGGCCCGCCCTCCGGGACGATGGCGGGAGTGGCATCGGCAGAGGGCGCCTCGCTGGCTGAAGGGGCCGTACTCGGCTCAGCACTTGGCTGAGCACCCTCGGAGGCGGCGGCCTGCGGTGCCTCAGTGGAAGGCGAAGCAGCGGCGCTTTCCACTGCGGATCCCGCAGCCAGCAGCGGGCTGCCGGTCGGAGCGAATCCCAGCTTGGGAAAGAACAGGAAGGCCACGAGTCCGATGGCGAGCGCCGTGATGCCGACGGCCAGAATGGGTCCCAGCCGGCGCCGGGGAGCATCGGACGCGACCCGGTGGACACCCTGTCGCGAGGAGGCCTCCGGGACCCTGTCGAATTCGTCCCGAGCGTATTTGGTCATGGTAAAACGGTGTCCTTGCTGGTTTTTTGCTAATTGCTCAGCCTTGACTCTTACGCGTCCGAGCCCAAGCGGCGGGCAGTTCGTGCCCGCTGACGGGACGTACGTAGTCTACGCAGTCTCTTTACGAGCATGGGGTCATGGGCCAGGGCGTCCTCGGTGTCAATGAGCGTGTTGAGGATCTGGTAATAGTGCGTGGCTGACAGGTCGAACAGCTCCCGGATGGCCTGTTCCTTGGCGCCTGCATACTTCCACCATTGCCGTTCGAGGGCCAGCATCTGCTGGTCCCGGTTGCTCAGCCGGGAGCCCGGCTGCAGGGCGGACCCCAAGTCCGCTGTCAGCGCGGTTTCGCGCCCGGTGTCCCCAAGTGGCAGGTTATCGTGCACTGGTTCGGCCACGGCTACCTCCTCCACTTGATCCAGTCAAAAGCTCTTTCCATGGTACGGGCGAATAACACGCCTGTCATTTACGCAGCGTTGCGGGGCGATGAGGCTGGAGGCGCCATTCACCGGCTCCTGCGAGAATGGACTCGTGTTTGATTCTGAAGCCTTGTTCGAGCTGGAGCCTGCCGTTGAGGTCGTGGGGTTTGCTGAGATGGCACGGCTGCCGCTCGAGGAACTGGTGGCTGCCGACTGGGCGATCGCGCTGGCCCGTGTCGAAGCGCAGCTGCGCCGCGTTCTATCGTTCCTCGCGGCAGAAGTTGCTGACGGGCACCAGGTGCTGCCGGCGCCGTCGAACGTTTTGCGGGCCTTCCAGCGCCCCCTGGCCGACGTCAAAGTGCTGATCGTGGGCCAGGATCCGTACCCCACCCTCGGCCATCCCATCGGATTGTCCTTTGCCGTGGACGGGCACACCAGGCCCATTCCCCGAAGCCTGGCCAACATCTACAAGGAACTTGAATCCGACGTCGGCCTTCCCGCCCGCGTCCACGGTGACCTCACAGGCTGGGCGGACCAGGGCGTCCTCCTCCTGAACCGCGTCCTGACAGTCCGCGCCGGCGCTGCAGGATCCCACCGGGGCAAAGGGTGGGAAATTATTACGACGGCGGCAATCGCCGCCGTCGCCGGGCGCCGCGCCGCAGACGGCAACCCCGCGCCGCTGGTCGCGATGCTCTGGGGCAAGGACGCCGAGAGCGTCCGCCCGCTGCTCGGCGAAGCTCCGGTGCTGGCCAGCGCCCATCCCAGCCCCTTGTCGGCTGCCCGCGGATTCTTTGGGTCCCGCCCCTTCAGCCGGGCCAACGAGCTGCTGCGTTCGCAGGGTTCGGAGCCCGTCGATTGGCAGTTGCCGCCGGTCTGAGGCATGGCCGGGAAGTGTGGGCGTCCCGCAACTTAGCCTAGGCTTACTTCCATGACTTCCCTCCCCGCCGCCACGTCAGCAACCCGACAATCGCGTCCGCAGACCAACCTCACGGTTCTTCGGCGCGAGGAATTGTCTCCTCACATGGTCCGCATCGTGGCCGGCGGCGAAGGCTTCTCCGGCTACGTGAACAACGGCTACGTGGACCGATACGTGAAGATCGCCTTCCCGCAGCCGGGGGTGGCCTACCCTGAGCCGCTGGATCTCTGGGCTGTCCGGGAATCCCTGCCGCGCGAGCAGTGGCCGTACACCCGGACATACACGGTCCGCTGGGTGGATGAAGCGGCCGGTGAGCTTGCCATTGACTTCGTGATTCACGGCGACGAAGGCCTGGCCGGGCCCTGGGCAGCGAAAGCCCAGCCCGGCGACAGCCTTGTGTTCACCGGGCCGGGCGGCGCCTACAACCCTGACCCGGCAGCCGACTGGCACCTCTTTGCCGGCGACGAGGCCGCACTGCCGGCCATCGCCGCTGCCATTGAGTCGCTGCCGCCACACGCCCGGGGGCTCGCCTTCCTGGAAGTGGACAGCGAGGCCGAGATCCAGCCCATCGCAGCACCGGCCGGCCTGCCGATCCACTGGCTGCCCCGGAACGGCGTTCCTGCCGGAAGCAGCGAACTCCTGGTCAGCGCGGTGCGCAACGCTGTGTGGCCCGAAGGCCGGGTGCAGGTGTTTGCCCATGGCGAGCGGGGCTACATGAAGTCCCTCCGGGAAGTCCTCTACCGTGAGCGGGGCCTGGACCGGGCGCAGGTCTCACTGTCCGGCTATTGGGCCAAGGGACGCGTGGAGGACGACTTCCAGGCCGAAAAGAAACTCCCCATCGGCCAGATCTAGGGCCCGGGCTCCCGGCTAGCGCCGGCGGGCGCGGCGGCGTTCGTTGCTGGCGAGGCTCTGGGTGAGGGGCCGCGCCAAAGTGTCGCCCAGGACAATCCCGGCGGCCACGCCCAGCACAATTGCGCCGGCGTTCAGCATGCCGCCGGCGCCCATGAGAATTTCGGACTCTTCGATGGTCAAGACATACATCGAACGGAATATGGTGAGGCCGGGAAGCAGGATCAGGGCGGCAGGAACAGCCACCACCAGTTGCGGCGCACCCATCTTCAGGGCGATAACCCTGGCCAGGAGGCCGATGACCACGGCCGCCACAGCCGGTGAAAACCTGGCTCCCAGACCGAGCAGGTCCGCGCCCAGCAGCACAAGATGGCCTACGACACCCACTGCCGCAGTAGGCAGCAGCAGCTTCCAGTCGGTCTGTTCGGTGACGCCGATGGCCACCACGGCCAGAGCGACCATAAGGATCAGCGCCCACAACGGGTACGCCGGCGGGAATGTCTCGGTGACGTCGATTTCTTCCATGCCCATCTTCGCGCC
The DNA here is from genome assembly GCF_018613755.1 of Arthrobacter sp. ISL-72. Classification (GTDB taxonomy): domain Bacteria; phylum Actinomycetota; class Actinomycetes; order Actinomycetales; family Micrococcaceae; genus Arthrobacter. The sequence goes on along the minus strand of NZ_JAGGPP010000013.1, from coordinate 7,498 downwards.
CACCATGAAGGCAACGGAGATTCCGGACACGATCGCGCCGAAGGTGAGCATGGTGGACAGGAACCGGCCCGCCGCCGTCACGGGGAAGCCGTTGATGGCGTCCTGCACCGACGAGACAAGCCGTCCGGTGGGCAGGAGCAGCAGGATGCCTCCCACCACCACGATCGCCGGAGCGATCTGGATCCCGATCGGACTTCCGAACCGCCACAGCAGCAGCGCAATGAAGGTGACCAGGAACGCGCATGAAGCAGTGGTGAAGAAGTCCGGGACCCGCCAGCGTCCCAGTTGCCGGGCGAGCAGGCTGACCAACAGGTTCGAGACGAACGCGACGGCCGAAGCACCCGGTCCCCCGCCCAGCACGCCCACGAACATCGCCGAGAAAACTCCGAACGCCACCGTCACCATCCAGCGCGGGAAGGGTTTGGAACTGCGGATGATCTCGTCCAGCCGGCGGACTGCCTCGTCACGGCCGACGCCGCCTGCCACGATGTCGGTGACCAGCTGGTGCACCTGGGCCAGGCCGGCGTAGTTATTCGTCCAGGACCGGACCACCCGAAGCAGCGTGATGGGGGTCTGGTCCTTCGGTGCGTAGTTGATGGCCACCGACTGGTTGGTGATATCCACTTCGATGTGTTTCAGCCCCAGGGCGGCCGTGACCGCGATGATGCTGGTTTCCACTTCCAGGGCGCCGGCGCCGTAGCGGAACATGGACTCGGCCAGGTGGAGCGCGAAGTCGATGGTTTTCCGCGCAGAGGTGTCCACCCCGCCTACCTGGATCATGGGGTTGGCATACGGGCTTCCCGCAAGCCTGTCCACGATGCTCATGGGAGCCGTTGGCGGGCTTTCACTTTGCACCAGCCTGCGCAGCATTCGTTTGGCGGCGGCGTTCTGCCGCACCTGCGCGGCAGTGAGTGGTTCAGTCGGGGGCAGCGCCCCCGTGGGCGGCCTGCGGCGACCGTCCGGTGCTTTGGTCATTCCGGCCTCCTCAAGGGCATCACGAGTTTTAGTAGAACTGCTGGCCTGTTCGCCGGGTGTAGAGCTGGCGGGCGATGCGTTCGCCAGCAGCCGTCCAGGCTTTGTATTTCAGCGGGCTAAGGACCTGGTCGTAGCAGCCCACGAAGTCGGTGACGGTTTTGCTGAAGCTGGTCTTGAACAGCCCCAGCCCATGGAAAGGGTTGGAAGTGTCCTTGAGTTTGTCGCTCGGAGGCGTGCCACAGAAGTCGTACTCGGTGCAGCCAAGCGCCTTGACCTGGTTGATGGCCGTCCATTGGACCAGGTGGGAGTCACCGTACTGGCTGCGCTTCTGGAGCGAGCCGCCGTCCTTGTAGGTGCCTTTCCTGCCGTAGTTGATCACAAAGGCACCCACGGACGGGACCCCGTTTTCATAGACGAACAGGAGCCTGCCTTGGCCGCGGTCGATGAAGTTCGTCCAGAACTGCCGGTAGTACTCGTACTCACGGACCCGCACCTGCGATTTCGTTTGGACGGTGTCGGTCATGAGCGCGTACATGGCGTGGAAGTTCTCCTCGGTGGGTTCCACGTTGTGAACTTCCACCTCCTCCCGGATGGCCCGGCGGACGGCGTTCCGGCCGCGGGAATGCAGGTTGCGGAGCAGCTGGTTTTCGTCCGGCGAGATGTCGAGCAGCGCGGTGGAGTCGTTGGGCTGCAGGTTGTGCGTCTTGACCAGGCCGGCTTCCTCGATCACCCGCTTTGCATCCTCGGACAGGACGATGTCCGGCTCAATCTTAATGGCAAAGACGCCCAACCTGGCACGCTGCACAAACTCGGCGTTCGCCTTCGCGATGCCCGGGATGTCCTCCACTGCCGCGACGTCCGGTCCCTTGATGAGGTACCAGAGCTTGCCCAGTACCGGAAAGGACTTCTCCAGCACCAGGTTGTAGCTCGTGTAGTCCGGGGTTTCATAGACCAAGTGGAGGGGTTTCCAGCCGAAGTGTTGTTTGACCTCCGCGAAGGCCTCGGACTGAAGCAGGTTTCCGCCGTTCGGGTTCGCGGTGACGTGGTTGTCCCAGTTGGCGACCTCCTCGGCGGAGGCAAAGCGGGCGGTAAATTCTCGCAAGTGCGCGGTGTCCAATCTTTGCGGGCTGTGCTTCGCTTGCATGCCGGGGCATGCAAAGAACAAGTCTATCGGCCCTCCCTAGGAGGACGCTGACGCCCTGCCGCCCGGGCCGCTTCGCGGTGAGAGCCGGGGCTGCTCCACGGTCAGAGCCGGATCTGGTCCAGGGACTCGAGCCGTACGGCCAGCGGCTCCTTGCCCAGGTCACGTTGGCTTTTTGCCAGCCGGTCCGCGTTCTCCAGCCTGGCCAGGCTCAGCCCGGTCATCTCCGCGATGCGGGCCACCGGTACCTGGAAAGTGCGGTACGGGCCCAGCGGCGGCGGTTCGTCGGCGAGGAGCCGCTCCCGGATCGCTTTCTTGAGCTCCACTTTCTCGAGTAACGGGGACTGGTCCAGCACGAACCCGGTGGCCGCGAGTTTTCCGTCCGTGGTCCAGGCCGCGATCTTCCAGAACCTCCGGGGTATCTGGACGCCCCGGTAGGGCAGGTCGTCCTCCTCCAGGACCGGCCCGGTAAAGACGCTAAGCCTGGCGTCGTGGAGGTCCGCATGGTTGAGGACGTGGTTCTCCAGCCCCACCCACAGCTCCTTGCCCTGATTGAAGTCGTCGATCTGCGGAGCGGCATTAGTGAAGGCGAAGGTGGCCTGGTTGGCGGCTTTGGCCGTAGCTTCGTCGCCCCAGACCGGATCCAGCCGCCGCACCAGATGCCCCCGGTCGAAGGCGTTGTTTTTGTAGACCTCCGGCCCCGCCTGCTGGTCCTGCGGAATCCGGGGGTCGAAATGCCACGTTCCCTCGCGCGCCAGCGGGACGAGTTCGCGCCCGTTGATGTTCACGCCGACGACGACGGCCAGCTTGCGCGCGGGGCGGAGCCGGACGGAAAAGTGAACGTAGTCGAGCAAAACCGTTGCCACCGGCGGACTGGGCAGCTCAAGGCGTGCCCGCAAGAAGTCCCGGTCGTATCCCCCAGTCATAGCTCCATAGTGGCACTGCCCCCTTGAGGTGAACAGAGGAGGTGAACAGAGGATGTGACCAGAGAATGTGAAGCTTGACTCGGCATGCCGCACTGGCAAGGGTTGAAGCATGCAGGCTCACCACGAACGATCTTTGGCCCGGCCCGGGGCCGGGTCCGCCGCCGGTCCTGGAATCCGCGGCAGCGGTGTTCAGCTGCTCGGGCTGGCCGTCTTCCTTGGGGCTTCCGCGTTGGTGGCATGGCTCGGCGCGCAAGCAACCCTGAACAACGTGGAGGGTTGGTATGCCACGGCGGACAAGGCGCCGTGGTCGCCGCCCAACTGGGTTTTCGGCCCCGTATGGACTCTGCTCTACACCGCCATGGCGGTGGCCGCGTGGCTCGTTTGGCGCTCCGGCGCTGAACGCTTCAAACCCGCGCTGATCGCCTACGAAATCCAGCTAATGCTGAACCTTTCCTGGACGCCTGTATTCTTCGGCCTCTACCCAGTGATGGGGACGGCGGCGCTCTGGCTGGGCCTCGTTATCTTCATCGCCCTGACAGTGGCCGTCGCCGTGACCGTGCTGTATTTCGGTCCCATCAGCCGGACCGCCGGCCTCCTGCTGCTGCCCTACATCTCGTGGCTGGTTTTCGCCGCCAGCCTGAACTGGTGGGCGGCCCTGCACAACTGACCCAGGGGTTTATCAGGACCAAGCCTTCGGCCGCGATTCAGCATTCCACGACGTTGACGGCGAGGCCGCCCATCGCGGTTTCCTTGTACTTGGAGGACATGTCCTTGCCGGTCTCGCGCATAGTCACGATCACCTCATCCAGCGAGACCCGGTGCGTGCCGTCACCCCAGAGCGCCATCTTGGCCGCGTTGATCGCCTTCGCCGCGGCGATCGCGTTCCGTTCGATGCAGGGGATCTGGACCAGCCCGCCGATCGGGTCGCAGGTCAGGCCCAGGTTGTGCTCCATCGCGATTTCCGCGGCGTTCTCCACCTGCGCCGGGGTGCCGCCCATCACCTCCGCAAGCCCGGCCGCGGCCATCGACGACGCCGAGCCCACCTCGCCCTGGCAGCCCACCTCGGCGCCGGAGATCGAGGCCTGCTCCTTGTACAGCACCCCGACGGCGCCGGCGGCGAGCAGGAACTTCACCACGACGTCGTCACGGTCCTGCTGGGTGGCTTTGTCCATCCCGGGCGCGAAGTGCAGCGCGTAGTACAGCACGGCCGGGATGATGCCCGCCGCACCGTTCGTCGGGGCAGTGACCACCCGCCCGCCGGACGCGTTCTCCTCATTGACAGCCAGTGCGATCAGGTTCACCCACTCTTGCCAGTACCGGGGGTCGCGGTCCTTGTCCTCTTTCAGGAGGCGTTCGTGCCAGTCGGGCGCACGACGGCGGACCTTCAGTCCGCCGGGCAGCAGGCCCTCCCGCTTGAGGCTGACTGCCACGCAGCCTTCCATCACCGAGTAGATGTGCAGGAGTCCCTCGCGGATCTCCTCCTCCGAACGGCTGTCTTCTTCATTCACCCGCATCACGTCGCTGATGCTCAACGAGGTGTTCTCACAGTGCTTCAGGAGTTCCGCTCCGGTGCGGAAGGGCAGCGGGAGTTCCTTCTTGGACTCGTCGAGCTCCTGCTGGGCTGCGTCTTCTTCGCCTTCACGGACGATGAAGCCTCCGCCGACGGAGAAAAACGTGGCACTGTGCAGGACCCCGCCGTCGGCGTCCGACACCGTGAAGGTCATACCGTTCGTGTGCCGCGGCAGGATGGTCAGCGGGCGCAGGACCATGTCCTTCACACCGTAAGGCAAAGGCATGCCATTGCCCTCCCCCGCGCCGGCCAGCTGGAGCGTCCCGGTTTCGGCGATCGAGGCCAACCGCTCCTCAACTTCCTCCGGCAGGATCTTCTCCGGGTGGAAGCCCTCCAGGCCAAGCAGGATCGCCGTCATGGTGCCGTGGCCGTGCCCGGTGGCCGCCAGCGAACCATAGAGGTCCACCCGCAGCGAGGCCACTTTCTTCAGCGTCCCCGCAGCCTTGAGCTCCTCGGCGAACACAGCAGCAGCCCGCATCGGACCCACCGTGTGGGAACTGGATGGGCCTATTCCTATGGAGAAGAGGTCGAAGACTCCAACAGCCATTGTCGGTTCCTTACTAGGTCATGACTAGGTCATGCTCGGTCCGGCAGATGGTCCTGCCGGATGGCTGCAGGGCCGCGGTTGGCGGCGGTGCAGCCGGAACGCGCGACGGCGGGCGGCGGCTTGTGGCGGCCGCACGCCGTCTTGCGTGTGTTAATTCAACGCTACGCGGTTTTTTAGAGTTCGCCGCCGTTGGCTGCCGCGTACTCTTCAGCGGACATCAGCGGTCCCGCTTCGGTCACAGCGACCTTGAACAGCCAGCCTGCACCGTACGGGTCGCTGTTGATCAGTGCCGGGTCATCGACGACGGCGGTGTTGATCTCGGTGACCTCGCCGGTCACCGGCGCGTACAGGTCCGAGACGGACTTCGTGGACTCCACCTCGCCGCAGGTCTCCCCCGCCGTCACCGAGGAACCGACCTCGGGCAGGTCCACGTACACAATGTCGCCCAGCGCATCGGCAGCCACAGCAGAAATCCCAACCCCCACCGGCCCACCACCATCAACAGCAACCCACTCATGCTCCGCCGAGTACTCCAGCCCAGCAACAACCTTGCTCATATGTTTTGTCCTTTACGTTTGACTAAGAAAATTCGTGTCGGGTGCCAGTTCAGCCCCGGAGCCCGCGACTGGTCCGAAAAAACATGCAGTGGCTCGAGGAACGAGCGAGCACGCAGAGGATGTCGGTCCCGACGGGACGCGGTTACCGGGCTACTTGGAGCGCTTGTAGAAAGGCAGCGCGACGACTTCGAACGCCTCGGCCTTGCCCCGCAAATCAACGTCCAGGGCGGTGCCCGGCTCGGCGAATTCGACGTCGACATACGCCATCGCAACCGGGTAGCCCAGGGTGGGGCTCGGCTGGCCGGAGGTCACTTCGCCCACCACGTTGCCTTCCTTCAGGACCGGGTAGTGGCTGCGGCCGGCGCGCCGGCCCAGGCCTTTGAGGCCCACCAGCTTGCGGCCGCTGGTGGAGCCGGCGCCTGCTGCCTTCAGTGCTTCCAGGGCTGCGCGGCCGACGAAGTCGGACTCCTTCGCGAGGGACACCACCGGGCCCAGGCCAGCGGAGAACGGGTTGCCCTCGCGCGACAGCTCGTTGCCATAGAGCGGCATCCCGGCTTCGAGGCGCAGCGAGTCCCGGCAGGCCAGACCCGCAGGAACGAGCTCGCCTTCCTCGGCAACGGCGGCGATGGCCTGCCACAGGGCGGGGGCATCGAGGTTGTCCACGAAGATCTCGAAGCCGTCTTCACCGGTGTACCCGGTGCGGGCCAGCAGCAGTTCCCTGCTGGTGCCGGCCACGAGGAAGGGAACCTCCACGGCGGCGTAGTACTTCAGGCCTGTGACCAGCTCGTGCTGTGCAGCCGGAACCAGGCGAAGCAGGATGGCTTCGGCCTTGGGTCCCTGCACGGCAATCAGCGAGGTGGTACCGGAAGCGTCCTCCACTGCAACGTCGAAGCCTGCTGCCCGTTCAGCCAGGGCTGCCGCCACCACCACCGCGTTGCCGGCGTTCGGAACCACCAGGAACCTGTCGGTTCCGTCTGCAGCCGCAGGACGGCGGTAGGTGATGAGGTCGTCGATGATGCCGCCGTCTTCCTGGCAGATCAGCGAGTACTTTGCCTTGCCGACGGCGACTGCCGAAATTTTGCCTACCAGGGCGTAGTCCAGGAAGGCTGCGGCGTCCGGGCCGGTGACCCAGACTTCGCCCATGTGGGAGAGGTCGAACAGGCCGGCAGCGTTGCGCACGGCGTGGTGCTCGGCGAGTTCCGATTCGTATTTGAGGGGCATCTGCCATCCGCCGAAGTCGGTGAAGGACGCGCCGGCCTTTTTGTGCTGTTCGTAGAGCGCTGTGTAGTTCTCAGTCATCGCGGAATTCCTAGCTCTCGAACGCTTCGATGGGAGGGCAGGAGCAGACGAGGTTGCGGTCGCCGGCTGCGCCGTCGATGCGGCCCACGGGCGGGAAGTACTTGTCCTGCTTGTGGTGGGCCGGGAAGGCGGCCTGCTCCCGGGGGTACTGGCGGTTCCAGTCGGAAGACACGACGGCGGCCGCGGTGTGCGGTGCGTTCCGCAGCGGGGAGTCCTCCACCGTGAAGTCGCCGGCAGCGACCTGCTCGATCTCGGCGTGGATGGTGATCATCGCGTCGATGAAACGGTCGATCTCGCCCAGGTCCTCGGACTCGGTCGGCTCCACCATCAGGGTGCCGGCGACCGGGAAGGCCAGGGTGGGGGCGTGGAAACCGAAGTCGATCAGGCGCTTGGCCACGTCCTCGGCCGTGACACCGGTCCGGGCCGTGAGCTCACGCAGGTCCAGGATGCACTCGTGCGCAACCAGCCCGCCCTCACCGGTGT
>NZ_JAGGPP010000012.1 GCF_018613755.1 Arthrobacter sp. ISL-72 | reverse complement strand
CTGCCGGTTCAGCCACATTCTGAACCAGCGGAGTGTCATCTAACTTGGCCGCCGCCGCGTGATAGACCGCGAACCTGGCGGCTGCGCTGGACCAGTCCAAGACGGCCCTGGGACGGCCGTTGATCTCCTGTGCGGCGAACAAGACATCTGCCGGTTCGACCGTGCTCAGGTCATCTCCCTTCCGGAAGTACTGACGGAGCAAGCCATTGGCGTTTTCGTTCGACGCACGCTGCCAAGGGCTGGCCGGATCGCAAAAGTACACGAGCGTCCCCAGCGCGGCAGTGACCTCGGCATGTTTGGCCATCTCTGATCCCCGGTCCCACGTCAAGGTCCTCCGCAACGTGACCGGCATGACTCCGAGCGCCTCAATGAGCTGGTCACGCATGTTATCGGACCTGGTTCCCGGACGGAGCGCAAAGGCGACGAGGAGCCGGGAAGAGCGTTCAACCAGCGTCACTATTGCTGATTTGTTCCCCTTCCCCATGATGAGATCGCCTTCCCAATGGCCGGCTTCTTCCCTTGTAGCGATGTGGGTTGGGCGGTCACCGATCTTCAGAGCATCGGTAATGTACTGGCGTGGCTTGACCTTGGTCCTGGACCGCGGCCGTCTGATGAACTTACCCGAACGCAGCAGCCGGGCAGACCCCGTTGGGACGGGGCGGATGCTCAAATGGTAAAGCGCACGGTAGATCGTTTCATGCGCCAAATGCCGGTGCTTTTCGCCCGGAAACCGTTCCCTCAAGGCCCGGCATACCTGCTAGGACTCCAGCGCTTCGACAGACACCCCACAACGTGATGCCGCAACTCGTCATCACCGGCAAGCTTGGCCGGCCTTGGCCTCGGCCTTCTCTTCTGCGCCATTTTCTGGGCACGAAACGGATGATAGCGACGTGAGTCGGGACGATTCCGAGCCACCTCCCTGCTGATCGTGGCAGGCGACCGCCCAAGATCACGAGCAATGGATCGGAGACTCGCCCGAACCAGCAACCGGTCGGCAATGTAGATGCGTTCGTCTTCTGACAAATACCGGCTGGACCCACTTGCCATCGGAACCGCTTTACGGGGCCGCGGATCCAAGCCCTGCTGCACCAAGCCCTCGACCCCGTTGCGTCCATTCAACCAACGAAGGCCCGTGTTCTGGTTGATCCCAAGAATCCTGCATGCCGCCCGGTTGGAGTGCCCTTCTTTCATGAGCTGAACATACAAGGGCCTCATCTCAACCAAGCCCGGAGGGCCCATTTTCCTCGATCGGCGCGTCGAACTGCGCATGAATCAACACCACTTTCAGTCAGTGTTGCGACGTTGGTGAGAAACCGCCAGGCCATATCGAAGCGTTCAACGCTATCGGCTGCGTACCGAGGAAGCACATCCGGTACGACAACCTGACCAGCGCGGTCACGAAAGTCATCTATGGTGCCGGCCGTCAACGCGTCGAGAACGAGCGATGGGTGTTGTTCAAATCCCACTTTGGGCTGGATGCTTTCTACTGCGAACCAGGACTGCCCGGCGCACATGAAAAGGGCGGGGTTGAGGGGGAAGTCGGAAGATTCCGGCGGAATTTCCTGACTCCTGTCCCTGCCGTGGAGTCCTTGATCGAGCTGAACGAGAAGCTGCGGGTCCGGGACGAGGATGAGGACCGGCGCCGGATCTCCCAGCGGCTGCGCACTATTGGGCAGGACTTCGCTGTTGAACAGCCCTTGCTGGCACCGCTACCGGCAGAGGACTTCGATCCAGGCCTGATCCTCACGCCCAGGGTGGATCGTTCCGCGCTCGTGACGGTCCGTTCCGCGAAGTACTCCGTTCCGGTACGCTTCATCAACCGGAAAGTCCGTGTGTCCCTGCGTGCTACGGAGGTGCGGGTATTCGATGGAAGGACGCTGATCGCGGCCCATCCCAGGGTTGTTGCCCGGGGCGGGCAAAGCGTGAAGCTGGACCACTACTTGGAAGTACTCAAAATAAAACCTGGCGCGTTGCCTGGGTCCACGGCGCTGGCCCAGGCCCGGGAATCCGGAAAGTTCACCCCCGCCCATGATGCGGTCTGGGCGGCGGCACGCAGGACCGATGGCGATACACAGGCCACCCGTGAACTTATCGATGTTCTTCTCCTCCACCGGGCCATGGAAGCAGAAGACGTCATTGCCGGGATCACCGCGGCCCTGAAGGTTGGTGCGGTCAGCGCGGACGTCGTCGCGGTGGAAGCAAGGCGCGTGGCCACCGAAAGACAGACGGGGTGGGTCCGGCCCGATTGCGGTTCCGGTGCAACAGCCGATGTTCTCGAGCACCGCGTTGTCAGTCTCACCCAGCGCCGCCTCACCGACCCTGCAGCGGTCATCGCCGGGCTCCCGCCGGACAAACGTCCCCTACCTACGGTGGCCCGCTATGACGAATTGCTCAAACACCGCGCCCAACCATCCCCGACCCCACCATCCAAGGAGCAGGTGTCATGAGTCAGACCGCACCCGTTGTTGTGTCCCAGACGCTCCGCCGCCGTCGCGGCCTGACTGAACAGGCCGCGGTCGCGGCCGTGGACCAGGCCTGCCGCAGGCTGCGTCTGCCCACCATCAGAGCAGTCCTGGATGAGGCACTGGCCGTTGCAGGCAAGGAACAGCTCTCCTACCAGGGATTCCTCGCCGAGATTCTGCTGGCAGAGTGTGATGACCGGGACCGCTCCTCCATCCGGAGGGTGAAATCGGCGAACTTCCCCCGTGACAAGTGGCTTGGGGACTTTGACTACGAAGCGAACCCGAACATCAACCAGGCCACGATCAACACCCTCGCGACCGGGGACTGGATCCGCAAAGGCCAGCCTCTCTGTCTGATCGGGGACTCCGGCACCGGGAAATCACACCTGCTCATCGGACTCGGCGCAGCAGCTGCCGAGAAAGGCTTCCGGGTCAGATACATCCTCGCCACCCGACTCGTGAACGAACTCGTCGAAGCAGAAGACGAGAAGATGCTCGCCAAAACCATCGCCCGCTACGGCCGCGTGGACTTACTTTGCATCGACGAGCTGGGCTACATGGAACTGGACAAACGCGGCGCCGAGCTCCTCTTCCAAGTCCTCACAGAGAGAGAAGAAAAAGCATCCGTGGCCATCGCGACCAACGAATCCTTCTCTGGGTGGACCAAGACCTTCACTGACCCACGCCTCTGCGCAGCGATCGTGGACCGGCTCACGTTCAAAGGCACCATCATCGAAACCGGGACCGACTCCTACCGCCTCGCCCACACCAAGAACCAACAACCCACCGACGCCTAGCAGGACTTTTCTTGTCGGTCTGCGGGTGTGTATCGGTCGGTTCTGGCCCGTGAATCGTCCAATTCGTCGCCCTCGGTTGTCGTTGAGGGCGTTTCAGGTTCGGGATGGGTCAGGCGACTCAGTAGAGTTACCGCGTCGTTGAGGGGCACCGGCCGGAAGAACTGCGCGTCGGCGAGCTCAACGGCGGCAATTGCGCGTGGCGCCAATTCGGCTCCGGCCTCCGTGACGTGCAGCCGTTTGGCGCGGGTGTCGGCCGGATCGACTTCACGCTCAATGAGTCCTTTGTCTTCCAGCGTGCGTAAGACCTGGGAGGTCATCTTGACGTCGGTGCCGGCTTGACGGGCCAGGGCCAGCTGGTTCGGACGCTCACCCTGCGTGTTGAGCCACCAGGCACAGGCGAGCAACACGAATTGCACATGGGTGAGACCGAGCGGGGCAAGAGCTGCCGCGATGTCGCGCTGCCAGCGCAGCGTGGCGTGCCAGAGCAGAAATCCGGGGCTGTCGCCGGGGCTGAGGGGCATCAGCCGCGAGCCATCCTTACCAAAGCAGTCATCGTGTCGGGCCAGTCGGCGGTGATGCCCGGCCCAATCTGCGGGCCGGCTTCGTCGGCGCCGCTACCCGTGATCTCCAGGCGGTACACCACACGGATCCGGTCCTGATCGATCCGCTCGATCCGGTGAGTGGTGCTCAGAAGCAGGCCATCGAAGCGAGCCTCGTCGACGAATAGTTCGTTTTCGACCGCCTTGGCGATGACCAGGAGTATCGGATCGTCCCCCGGGGGCGTCATCGCGATCTGCGTGCCTGCCGCGAACGGGCCGCTGATCCCAATCTTCTCGATCTCGGCGTTCCAGACGCCCCAATTCTCTACGTCGGCCCAGAGTCCCAGATCGCCTCGGGCGTGGCGCTAGTCTCGATGCTGTTCTCGTACTCCCACATGAGTGGCCTCCCTGCGTAGATAATCTATGCACGGATTATCTACGCAGGGATTATTTTTGTCCAATGCGTTCCTGCACAACGCCCGTTGATGACCACTCCCGGCTGGCCTATACCGAGATCCTGACCGATGAAAAGAAGGAAACCGCGGCAGGGTTCTGGGAACGAGTCAACGCCTACTTCCAGTCCTGCGGGATCACCGTGAAGCGGGTCCTGACGGACAACGGCTCCTGCTATGCAACTCCGGTGGCATTCGGCCGGTCATGGTCCTAGTGGGGCGGTGACGAGCCAGGGAGGAAAGGCGGATTGGAAGGCCGCGAGGATGGTGGGGTCTGAGGTGACTCTCCAGTCGATGGTTTGCTTGGCGGGTTCCCTTTCGTCCTTTGAGTATTCAAACCACAAGATGAGTTTCAGTTGTGGGAACCGTGTCGGCAGGCCTGGATCGAAGACCTGGTTCCACCAGGAACGTTTGATCTCCAGGGGCGTGGCGCCGTCGTTCCTGGTGCTGTTGTAGAAGGCGCCTGTTTCGGAAATGGCGAACGGCTTGGCGTGGTTGACTGCATAGAACTGGTAGAAGTCGGGGAGGGCAGTTTCATCGAGGAGGGCGCTCTTGTACGTGCCCGTGATTTTCGCTTCGAGCTTGCCGGCTTCGGGGATCTTGTTTTTGCCCCATGGATACACGTCTCCGAAGTGGTAGACCGTGAGTCCCACCCAGTCGACGGCGTCATCCCCGGGCCAGTAGGGGGCGTAGGGGTCATCGTCCATTGACAGGACGCCGTCGTGGTTGGTGTCCAGGTCCCTGAAGTTTTCTGTTCCGGCCGTCGCGGCGTGTTGTCCGCCGCTGAAGGGGTAGCCGCCTCCTTCATTCGGGGCCCAGAGCATGGTGGTTCCGGGAACCGGGTGGACGGCGGCGGCAACTTGGCGGAACTTTTCGATAAACAGTGTGGGCTGCTGGCCCCATGGATACCAGGACCCATTCATTTCGTGTCCGAAGCGGACCATGATGGGGATTCCCATGCGGGTCCACGTGGTCAGGTCTTTGGTGAAGCTGGCCAGCACCTCGGGGGTAACCGAGTCCAGCCCGTCCCGGGGTTCAAGGGTCAGCAGCAGGCCCGCGCCGGACGCGGAGAGCGTGGCTGCTGCCTGCTTTATGGACTGTCGTGACTCCGGGGTGAGGGGAAACCCGACGTAGCGTCCGTATAGCGCGGGTGTTCTTCCCAGGCGGGACGCATACCCGCCTATCGAGTCGTGCTGCCAGTCCAGCTGCACGCCGTAGTAAATTCTTCCATCGCCTGCGACGGACAAGGTGATGGGAGGTTTCCCGGGGGCGTTCGCGATGGAGCCGACCGCAATTACCACCGCAACCGCCACCGCGAGGACAGCGATCATGCCCAGAATGAGTGCTGCGGGTCGGACACCCCCGGTTTTCATTACTCCCCCGGCGCTCTTTCCGTCTTCATGATCACGCAGGCCACCATCAGGCCCACCTCGATGATGATGGCTCCTGCGGCGACCATCTCCGTGAAGTATCCAACCGTTGCCAGGTACAGGGCTGCTGTCAGGGGGATGCCGATGAACGTGGACGCCATGATCATCGCCGCGAGCAGGAGGCAAACACACCGCACCCGGGTGCGCAGGCCCGGCCTGCCCGCAGCATCGGGCATGGGCATTTCACCGTGGAATAGACCAATGCCGGCAGAATTTGTGGCCAATTCGGCCGCTGTGTCATCTCCGGGCGGTGACACTGGTTCTGGTTCCATCTCAGTGCCCGCCTTTCGTGCTTGCCCGGTCTGCTTGCGTGGTTTTGGGTGTGGGGATCCATTCCACTTCACGTTTTCCCGATGCCCAGGCGATCACGGCGCGTAGCGCTGCCGATGTTTCACAGATACCGGCGATGGGGGCGACAGCAACTGCGCGGGCGATCTCCGCTGCACGGGTCCACCTGTCAAGGCCGGCATCGGCGACGTTGTGCCATGCTCCGACGAAGACCGATCCCAGCCACATCGCTCCAATGACAGCCAGCCACAGGCTGGCAAATTCGGGGATCAGCGGTGTGTCTTCCAGGATGATTGCGGTCAGGGCGCGGGCGGCGAAGACCGGGACCACCAGCAGCGAAAGGACACCGACCACGGCGCCGCCGGCGAAGGTGCCGACGCGCAGCCGGATGCCCCATAACAATCCTGCCCGTGTCTTGAAGGGAAGGGCCCGGAAGCGCGGGCTGCGTGCTGCCGCGGTCATGCCTTGCAGGACACCGAAGATCCAGCGGTACCGCTGCCTGAATGCGCTGCGGACGGAGAACGGGGGCTGTTCAAGCATGAGGCAGCCGTGCCAGTCGAAAATCTCCCGGCCGTACCTGGTAAACGCGTTCATGCCAAACACGAAGTCTTCCGCGATGAACGGTTCTCCGTCCAGGCACCCGATGTCCCATCCCAGTTCGTTCTCCAGGGCCTCATCCACCACCAGGTTGGACCCGTGCAGGTGGAAGGGCACACCGGATTCCATGACACGGCGGCATTCGTAACAGCCGATGGGCCGGTTGGCTTCCATGGACCGGCAAAGAACTCCCGCCCGCATATACTCGAGAGGGTAGAAGATGGGGCCTTCCAGAATTTTCCGGTCTGTTCCCGCGAGCACTTTCATAAGTTTGCGAAGCTCTGCGGGGATCATGACGCTTTCTTCGTCATAGTGGACGATGAACGTCCGTCCCGGCTTCCGGTTCCACAGCCCCCTCCGGTTTTCCACGGCATAATGCAAGCCGCGGGCCTTCAGCCGGGTGCCGGCAGGGGTCGCGTAACTTGCCGGAACCACCAAGGTGTCCACCCCGACGGGTCCGTCGCGAAACGTCTCCTGCACCGCGGCGGCTTGTTCGGCTGATTCGGTAATCGTTTCAACTGAAAGGAGCCGGCCATAGAAGGCCGGATCCTCCATGGCCAGTTCCACCACGTTGCGGATACCGCGCAGGATCACGCCGGTGCTGCCGGCCGAGCCGCGGGTCGTGATCTGGATCTTGACGAAGGGCACGTCCAATTTTCTCAGTTCCGCCGTGGTGACCTGGTCGCGTAGGCGGAAGCGTCTCCAGAAGAAAATGAAGCTCCACCAGTAGACGGCCATACGGACACCGATCAGGGAAACCGCTACGAACAGGAACGGGCCCAGCACTGTCAGGGCAGAATTCAGGAGATCCGGCGTCGGACTCACCTCCACCTGCTTGCAGCGGAGTAGTTGAAAAGCACGCGGCCCATACTTTTGATGCAATGTCGCGTTGTTCCCGCTGAACGCGGTGTGCACTTTGCCCTTGTTCACAAGCCCGGTGCCCGTGGCGGAATCGACAGTAACGGGTGCCGGGGCAAGTGATCCCGGAGGGGACGATGCTGCGACGGGGAAGTAGCCTGGTAGGACGGTCCCGGTTCCTAGGAGATGAGACATCGCAACATCGGCCTGCTTCCCGGGCTAGGGTCTGCCACCGGGGACGTCATCGTGATGGGGGGTAGCGGTGCTCGGGTTGCCAACTGGTACGGCGGACACCTGATGCGAACGAATCGGCGAAACGCAGCGGTAGCGGAAAGTCACTCGAAATCGCGGATGAAATCTTCTGCCCGCAATTAGTGGCAACAGGTAGAGAAAATTTCACAACCCATATGGGGGTCGGTCAGGTATCATTTTACCCGGTTTCTTGCCCCAAAGCTCCAATTTTGGAGTACAATGCGGCGGGGATCGGATGAGTCGCCTGTTCAACCGGCATCCGCTCCGGGAATCTGACCGGGCCCGGTGAGAAGGCGACGTGATTGTCGGTGGCCACGTGCCAGCATCAGGTCATGAGTGCTCTCACGGTGGTGCACCGATCAATGGCATCGCGGACCTCTTCGAAACTGTCATCCCGCTCGAACGACGGGCCGCCGTTGAACTGCCGCTGGCCCGTTCCCACGCGCGGGGGGAAACCTTCACTGTTCTGCCACCCCCAAGGGTGGGTAAGGAACCTGCGACGCCCGACACAAGGTGGTCCCGAATCAGGCTGCGAATCGACGCCAAAGCGGGCTCAAATCAGATTGACATTCTCACCTGACGGTACTGACCGACACACGTTATAGGGTCAATCCGCTACTGCGCTCTGCCGACAACGTCCACGCCCTCAGGGGTCGCACTTCTGCGATGGCATCAAAGTTGATGTTGCCACCGACCACGCCCAGCACCCGGACGAGTCTACGGCGCGGTCCTTGTGCGACGCTGCCTTATTGGCCGGATTTGTGGCACCGAGGAAAGTCAGGAATTACGATCCCGCGATCGGCTCCTGATGCCACAACGGCGCGGTCCAACCAAAAGCACTGTTCCGGGCACCCCTGAGGCCCTCGAAGGATGCTCTGGGCCGAGTTTCTCCCGAATTGCATTCCTGTCGCGTCGATCGGCTCACTGCGAGTGGGAGTGCAAGCAGGTCATGCCGTTGTTGCGGCGGTGCTTGTCGATCTCCTGCTGCCGGCAGAACCATGCAAGCATCCCGGTGAGGGCAGGACCACGCGTTGCTGGCTCATCCAATGGCACGTCGTCAGCTCTACTTACCCCAGATCCTCGATGTGCTGGCTGGCGGGGTGCCGCCAATCGAATCGTCGAGTGGCGCGGGAGGGGCACTTCTCGATCTCCCGCGCGACGGTGTTG
>NZ_JAGGPP010000011.1 GCF_018613755.1 Arthrobacter sp. ISL-72 | reverse complement strand
GTGAAACGCCGTATCGGTGAGCCCGTACCCGCACGCGGCCTTCCAGCGCAGGTCGTACGTCAAAGCCTCCGCCGCTTCGCGGTCAGAAAGACCCTGCAACGCCTGCAGCACCAGCACCGATCCGATCACGGGTGCCGGAACTGAAGGGCGGCCCCGCCGTGACGGGAAGAGGTCCTCCATCATTGAATCGGGAAACAACCGGCCCCGATGCCCGGCCAGAAAAGCGAACACACTGCCCGGAGCCAACAACTCCCCGGCCAGTGCCTCCACATCCAAATACCCGCGCTGCGCGTCCTCGCGTCCCTGCATAAGACCAGTCTTAACCACCAGCCGCGCCAGTCCAGCCGACGCGCCTTGACGCTCGCGATTAATTCAGCAGGCTCCTAGGCGCCAAGGTACAAATTGATTCAGTGGTTGCTGTTTCCTGAAAAGCACACAAGGTACTGCCACCGGTTTGGTCAACTCCATGACCTGGCGCACCACTTGGCGACGATGCCCGGCGAAGGATCGGTTTACGGACACTCATGCGCCATAAAGCGATCACAGAACGCCGCCACGAAGCGTTAGCATCCACACCCGTAACCGCGGGCATTTCGAAGAGCGCGAAATAGGGCGGCGCGGCGGCCGGTGGAGGACCGGCTTACGGACGCACTGTGGATGAACCTTCAGGGCCGCTTTGACGGTTTTGTGTCGGGCCCGTTGCCATGATGGGATTGCGTAAATCGACTGGAGCCCTAATGCCGTCAACGCCGGATTGAACGTAGGCCGTTTGCGCCGAAGCGAAAGGTTGCCGGTGGCGCCAGACGAAAGTGCCCTCCTGGTCAGCAGCCATCGAACTTCTGCCCTAACTTCGAGTGGCGGACTTCAGTATGGCGCTGATGACCCCGGGAAATCGCGACTGGACTTCCGCGGTCCTTGGCCAATTAAGGCGGCTGTTGCCTGGGCCGAGTTCCTGACGGATGAGGCCCGATTCCCGGAGGACTTTGAAGTGCGCGGAAAGCGTTGATTTGGAAAGTTCGGTTTCGAAGGTTCCGCAGGTCTTGCCAGGGTCGGTGTTGATGTCGGCAAGGAGCCGAAGCCGGGTGGGATCGGCGCAGGCGTGCAGGATAGTGGACAAGTCGAGGTCATCGATCCGGGGGTGAAATAGGGGTTTCACGCTGGCCTTTCTTTTGTCACACCATCATGTACAGTGTTCGTGTATTCGTCAACTAACGAACACCTGGAGTCTCCATGAACCGAACCACTTCACTCGCCGCCGTCGGCAGCCTGGCAACAGCCCTGGCCTGGGGAGGAATGTTCACCATCGCCAAAACCGCATTTTCCCATCTGGGGCCGTTCCAGCTGACGGCCGCCAGGTTTATCGTGGCAACGATCGTCTTCATGGTGATCCTCGCCCTTAAAGAGGGGCCCCGGGCCCTCGTCCCCGGTAGGAGGGTCGGCGCCCTGTGGCTGGTGGGAACCATTGGCTTCGCAGGATTCAACATGCTCATGTACGCCGGCCTGGCCTACTCGGCACCACAGACTATCTCCCTGGTCATGGCGACCCTGCCGATGGTCACACTGTTCGTTATGTGGGCCCGCACGAGGAAGCGCCCGGCTGGCCTGGTGTTCTTCTTCTCCGCCATCGCGCTCGTCGGTGTCGCCATGGTTCTGGGGAACGGGAACCCGGCCGCGGTCCTTCAGGGTGGTCTCGGCCAGGGAGTGCCACTGACTTTTGCCGGTGTTGTCGCGTGGGTCCTCTACACGACCCGCCGCGGCGCTTTCGCAGAGTTGAGCCTTCTTCGGTTCACCACGCACACCTGCCTGCTGGGAACGGTTTCCATCATCGCCCTCACTACCGTACTGACATGGAACGAGCCGCTCATATCCGTCGGGGACGTCGGCGCCGTCATCTGGCAGATCCTCTATATGGCGCTTCCAGCCACGGTGCTGGCAGTGCTCGCCTGGAATCAGGCCGTCGCCGTTTTGGGTGCAGCCAATGGGGTGCTGTTCATCAACCTCGTCCCCATCACGGCCTTCACCATCGAAGCCATCCATGGTCACCAGCCCACGGGCGGCGAAGTCGCCGGAGTGACCCTGACGCTCGCTGCGCTTCTGGCCGTAAACCTGGTCGCACGCCGGAAGGCGAAAGCGACCCCGTGGGTCGAGGCCACCCAGACCCTGATCGATGCACCCAGGGAACACAAGGCCACCGCCAGCTAACCGCAGAAGCCCTCTGCCGCCAAGGAGTGCTGGCTGCGCCGGGGGCGGCTCCTGCCTCGTAGATTTATCGCTACGCCGCCCAACGCGAGGTCCTCGGGAACGAGTGTGCGCATCCCAGTGATTTGTTTCACCGCTGCCAATAGTCCTGGGTTTTCGGAGAGCTAGTCGTTCAAAAGCTTTTCCGCAAACTACCGGTACTCTTTGCGGAAGTGCATCGTAATGCGGCTAGCCTGATCGGATGAAGAAGTTGGCTGTCGTTACCGGCGCTAACCGGAATCTGGGTCTGTCCCTGGTGAATGAGTTCTCGGAGTCCTGCTGGAGCGTCATCGCCATCGGGCGATCACCGCAGCCCCAGAACACCGGAGCCCAGCCACAAGACGTGATCCGGTGGCCGGGCAAGGAGCGCCGGCCACGAGCGAACAACATGCTTCGGTGCGACGTCGGGGATGGCCCGGCGTTATCCTCTGGTCGATCCTGGTCGTTGGGTCCATCTACCTTATGGGCAGCGGCCTGTTGAGGTCATTCTTCATATTGGGATACCAGCCGGTGCCGGGTTATGAGGAGGACTTACGTGTCGGAAGCCTTTACATACTGGGTGGGTCGGTAGCGTCGCTGGCGGCGGCCGTTTGGTCGTTTCTGCGCGGCCATCCTTATTGGGTTACGGCGTTCGTGGCGGCGCCTGCGATCTTGGTTGGCGGTGTCGCCTTTCTGTGGCCAACCAGCGGACTGCGGCAGCTCGTCAGCCTCTTGGCCCTTCCTGCCCCATTGGCGGGAATTGTTGGCGGTCTGATAGACCGGGGCTACCGCCGAATCCGGTAGGAGAGTGCAGAACCGCACCAGTGTTAGCTGCCGAGGCCCTCTGACGAAAAAACGGCGACGGTGAGGTACGCGAAGATGACCGTGTAGGCGCAGCCGACGACGAGAGCGGCGATGGCCAAGCCGCGGCCGCGTTCGCCTGTGGTCTTGATCTGGTTCAGGGCGATGAACCCAAGGATGACGCCGGTCACCCCGATAATGAACGATGAGGCAAATGCGGCGATGGCAAGGGTGTTGGTCCTGACAGGGGCGGATCCGTCGCCCTGGTGCTGCGGTGGCGGCGCCTGGTTTTGAGGAGTGCCCATCGGTGATGCGATGCCCTTTCGTGTCCGAAGTGGGTCCGGGATCCTCCATGCGGAGCCCCCAGAACCCGTGCGCGCATCCGAGGTAAGCGGCTTCAGCGCTGCCAATATTCCGGCGTTCTCGGAGAGCTATTCGTTCAAAAGCTACTCCGCAAACTACCGATATACCGATGTAGACCACTCCGCCGAAGGTGTTCAGGTTAGGAGAGGGCACCGACAATGAATGGTCTCCACCATGTTGCATCTGATGCAGGATCCGAGGCGCGCCCCATGGCGAGAGCTGTGGGTCGCGCTCCTTGGGCATCGCTAATTGCACCATCGCTGTTGGATCCATTGAAGGGTGCTCTTGCTGGATAACTCGCGGCGGCGCTTGAGCTCCGCGGGCACATCGTGAGTGAGCGTGGCAGCGTGCCGCCAGTAGCTGGCCAGGATAGTGAGGAATCCGTCGACAGCCTGCGGATCCGCGTCGGTGGCCCGAGCGCTTTGGAGGAATAGGCTCTCCAGATCTGTTGATCCAGCGTCGGATTCCAGAAGCAAGCAGACGACATCAACCCAGTCCGGACCTATGCACGCCCGGCCCCAATCAAGAACCCAGATCTGCCCGCGTTCGTCTATTTTTAGGTTGTCGTGCCGCAGGTCGAAATGGAGCAGCGTTTCGCCATGGACCATGCTCTCCCATGATCGTTCGAGACGGGCAAGCCGGAAGGTGTTCCCGTTCCCACCGGCTCAGCTCCCCTACGGAGAGCAGCGCGCAGGATCCAGTCGCTAGGAGCTGGGACCACGTTGAACAACGGCCCCTCATCCGATCAGCGACGGTCGGCAGGCTTGGCACAGGGCTCGGGGTGAGCCGGAGCGAGAACTCATCCAGCATTTTCATAACTGCCAAGAGCTGATCGCGCTGCCATGGCTCATCCGGTGTTTGCCCTTTGGCCACATCGAACACCAGGAGAACCCAGCCCTCCACCGATCCTTCGAATAACAACCGCGGCGTTGGGACTTTGAAAGCAAGCACCTTGGCCACGCGTGCCTCAGTCATGTAGTCCGCCGCAGAAGGCGAATTCAGCGGAACAGCCTTTACGAAGAACACGTCCCCGGATACGGTCAACAATCCGGCCAACCCGCCGGAATAGCCACCGATTGTGGACGTAAAGGTGAGTGCCTCGCCGTTGACCTGTTTCCGCAACCAGTCATGCACTCCCGCAGGCAGCCGCCTCCAATGATCGTCATCCACGAAGTCATGCAATCAGGCTTGGCCAATAACTTCAACGGAACCAGACGTCATGCTGACCCAACGACTACCAGGTCGCTCACAGTTCTGATTTCGGAGAGCTATTCGTTCAAGAGCTACTCCGCAGGTTACCGATACGTCTCAGCCGTCCGGTCTCAGTATGGGTGAAGGCACCGACAGTGAACGGGTTGTACCCAATGGGGACAGGGCGGTTTCTCACAAACGTCGCAACAGGTCTGATGCGAACGTACCAGGCGTCGGGTGGGTTCGAAGACTAGTACTACTCCCGGAGCGTCGGACACGTGGCGCTCTGATGTGTCTTATAACTAACAGTTGGTATGCCGGCCGATTCAGTCAGCAGGTTTCAAGACATAGTTACGAGAATCACCAAAAGCGGAGTGAGTTGCGGGATTTGCAAGAACCAGAAATCCTGCCGACGCAGCCAATGTTCGACAAGTGAGACACCTCGTATCCCAAGGGTTATGACAATGAAGTTTTCGTTTTCAGAACTTTTTTACACGGTGTCCGATGTCTTCTGCACTGAGCCGCTGATGGAGCCGGCATGCCAGCCGGAGCCGACGGACCGGTTATATTTCAGCGTCTCTTCTGATCTCTCTGAGCGCATTCATGAATCCTTCTGAGCAGCCGCTGGATCCGGCGAGTCGGTCGATGTTGAGCTCGTCAATGTTCCGGCCGATGACCGCGTTGGACAGCGCGGCGGCGAACCGTTGCTGGTATCCCAGCGAGGTCTGATCCTGGGCTGGGGTCGTGATCTCGATCGTGGTGACGGCGCCGCGGTCCAGTGTGAGAGTGACGTCTTGATGCGAGGGTAGGCTCCCGTACACTCCACGTGCGGTGTAGGACCCGTCCCGATACTGCACCGCCGCCGGCATTACAGATGAATCGGAGACCGCCGCTGATGGCGCGATTTGGTCAGAGTTGTTCACCGGGACATTGCTCCCGCTGCAGCCAGCGAGGGCCAGTCCAGCAGCCACAGTCGCGCCGGCACCCGCGGCCAGTCGTGTGCGGGATGCTATCTGGGTTCCTTTGGTTTCGGGAACGGCTTTCGGGGCGGTCGAAGCTCGGACTCTAGCCGCCAACTTTGTGGTTTCCTGCTGTGATTGTAGCGAGGTCATGGCGGAACGTTTCGGGCTCATTGGTGACCGGCAGATTCACATCGTCTTCGGCCGCGTCGAGGGATTCGCCCGAGTCTGGCGTGAGTGAGGCGAAGACGGGGGTGAGCTCGTCTTGTCCGGGTCCGTGGTCGGCGATGAGTTCGAGTGTTTTGTGGTTGGCTGCGTCGATGTGGAGGCTGTCGATGAGGACGCGGGCGATCTGGTCCCGGGCGATGACGCCGTCGGCGGGTGAACCGGCCTGTCGTTTGTCGCCCTGGAGCATGACAATGGTGCGCTGGTCTGGTTGGTTGTAGTCGAACCAGCCCGGCCGCACGATCGTGTACGGGTTGCCGCTGGCCCGGACGAGCCGCTCGCTGCGCAGCTTCCAGGTAGCGTAGGCGACTCCCGGGCGGGTAGTGCCGATGGCTGTCATCAGGGCGATACGGGCCCGCCGGCCACCCAGAGCCTTGAGGACGTTGGCGACGCCGGCATAGTCGTTATCCCGCACGTCGCGTTCACTGGTGGTTGACCCGTGGGTGAAGACAATTGCGTCCACCTCCTGGACAGCCGCGGCAAGGGTTTCGGGACGGGTCAGGTCACCGACGACGAGTTCGACGCCGTCCGGAAGGATTTTGGCGGCGCGGGCCTTGTCTCGGACGAGGGCCCGCACGGTGTAGCCCTGCCGCAGCGCTTCGGCCGCGGCGTAGCGGCCGATGCTGCCGGTGGCGCCGGCAATCAATACCGTTGACGGACGATTGGTCATCGTTTCTCCTTGACTGAGGCTTCTGTTGTTTCGCGCTGGGTGGCGGCCCAGCTGGCGAGGACTTTCAGTGCGTCCTCTGAGGGTGTGTTGGGGTCGGCCGTGTAGACGTTGATGCGCAGTCCCGGGTCGGCGGGAAGTTCCATTGCCTCGTAGCTCAGGTCCAGGTCGCCGACGATCGGGTGGTGCAGGCGCTTGCGGCCGGCGCGGTGGTACTTCACATCGTGCCGGGCCCACCGGGTGCGGAACTCTTCGCTGCGGGTCGAGAGTTCACCGACCAGGTCGGTGAGGTCTTTGTCGTAGGGGTTTTTCCCGGCGGTGGACCGCAGGACAGCGACGACGTCGTCAGCGGCCCGCTCCCAGTCGATGAAGAATTCGCGTGCTTTGGGGTTCAGGAAGGTGAACCGCGCGCTGTTCGGCGGAGCGTCCCCCTCTGCCATCATGTCCAGATATAGTGCCCGGCCCATGTCGTTGGCAGCGAGGACATCCCCGCGGTCGTTGCGTACCCAGGCGGGCGCCGTTGTGATGGCATCGATGACGCGTTGCACGCTCGGCCGAACTGTGTGCGGGCTACGCTTGCGGCGGACCCTGGGGGAAGCGGTCGCGGCGCGGGCCAGGTCGAAAAGGTGGGCCGTTTCGGCGTCGTCAAGTTTCAAGGCGCGGGCGAGGGCTTCGAGGACACTGTCGGAGGCGCCGGAGAGGTTTCCGCGCTCAAGGCGGATGTAGTAGTCGATGCTCATGCCGGCGAGCATGGCAACTTCCTCGCGGCGTAGGCCGGTGACGCGGCGGTTGCCGCCATAGGCCGGCAGCCCGGCTTCCTCGGGCGTGATCCTTGCACGGCGGGAGCTGAGGAACTTCCGCACGTCGTCGCTGTGTGTCATGGCAGCCACGCTACGCCGCCGTCCGAAGGCGAGGGAGGGACTGTCATTACCCGGAACGTCAGTGACTCCCGGACCGTAAGAATTCGCGGTTGCATGGAAAGCATGAAACCGGCACCTACCACCGCCCCGCATCCGGGAGCGATCCTGGCGATCATCCTCGCCAGCTACTTCATGATCCTGCTGGACAACTCGGTCATCTTCACCGCGCTGCCCAGCCTTCAGGCCGACCTGCAGCTGAGCACCAGTGAGCTCTCCTGGGTCCAGGATGCCTACACGCTGGTCTTCGGCGGGCTGCTGCTCCTCGGCGCGAGGGCCGGTGACCTGCTGGGGCGGCGGCGCGTTTTCGTGTTCGGGCTGGTGGTGTTCTCGCTCGCGTCGCTGCTGATCGGACTGGCCCCGGCGGGTTGGTGGGCGATCGCCGGCCGCGCCGTGCAGGGTATCGGGGCTGCGATCGTGGCCCCCGCGTCCCTGTCACTGCTGACGGCGAGCTTCCCCGAAGGCCGTGAGCGCACCCGGGCGGTGTCCCTCTACGGCGCGACTGCAGGGATCGGTGCCAGCCTCGGCCTGGTCATCGGCGGGGCACTGGCGCACTGGATTTCCTGGCGCGCCGGGTTCTTCGTCAACGTCCCGATCGGCGCGGCGATGATCGCCCTCGCTCCACGGTTCCTCCCCGAAACGGGCCGGGCCAGCGGCCGCTTCGACGTGGCCGGGGCGCTGACTGCGACCCTCGGCGTGGGTGCACTGGTATTTGGGATCATCAATACCGCTGAAGTGGGCTGGACCTCGCCGGTCACCGTTACGGCTGTGGGCGCCGGTGTCGTACTCCTGGTCTTGTTCGTGCTGATCGAACGCAAGGCGGCCCAGCCGATCATGCCGTTGCGGCTGTTCGCGAGCCGCCGTCGCACTGGCGCGTATGTGGCACGCTTCCTCTACCTCGGTGCGATGATCGGGTTCTTCTTCTTCACCACCCAATTCATGCAGGAAGTCCTTGCCTTCGACCCGCTGCAGGCCGGTCTCGGGTTCCTGCCCATGACCGCCGTGAACTTCGCCGTCGCGATGAGCATTCCGCCGCTGGTCAGGCGGATGCCGGGCTCGGTTGCCCTGCTGGCCGGTATCCTGATCACCCTCGCCGGGATGTTCTGGCTCAGCCGCGCCGGCGTCGACTCCAACTACTGGACAGGAGTCGCCCTGCCGATGGTCCTCATTGGCGCCGGTCAGGGGTTTGCCTTCGCGCCGCTGACCTCATTCGGCATCATTGGTGCCCCTGCGGCCGACGCCGGCGCGGCTTCGGGTCTGGTGAACACCTTCCACCAGGTTGGTACCTGCCTGGGGCTTGGTATCGCGGTCGCGGCCGCAGCCACGATTCCCACCGGAGGCTTTGCAGCGGTACACCTGGCCGCGCAGGTCAGCGCAGCGCTCACCACGGGCAGCGTCCTCCTTTTCCTGGCCCTGGTCACCACAGCGGCCCTCATCCTGCCCGCAGATATCGCGGTCCGGCGAGCCGGAAAAACACGGACGGTCGCGCCCGTGCCGGAGGCTGAGCCCGCCCGCTGAACTGTCTAAGACCCGACCCCCCCGGCGCTCCCCGGACAACAACACGTATCTACTATCTCTGCCTCCTTCATTCCCCCCAATCCACGCGCGTTCAACACCACAAAGGAAAATGCAATGAAAACACGTAAGCTCGGCGACGGCCTTGAGACATCGGCCATCGGCCTCGGTTGCATGGGGCTGAGCTTTGGCCTTGGCCCCGCTACCGACCGCACCCAAGCCCTTGCCGTCATCCGGTCCGCCGCCGAACGCGGCGTCACCTTGTTCGACACCGCCGAGGGCTACGGCCCCTACGTCAACGAAGAGCTGGTCGGCGAAGCGCTGCAGCCCATCCGGGACGGCGTTCTGGTGGCCACCAAGTTCGGGTTCGACATCAACGCCGACGGGGAAACGGTCGGACTTAACAGCCGCCCCGGGCACATTCGGGACGTGGTTGAGGCCTCGCTGCGCCGGCTGCGCACCGATCACATCGACGTGCTGTACCAGCACCGGGTCGACCCCAACGTCCCGATGGAGGACGTCGCAGGCACCGTCAAGGAGCTCATCGCCGAGGGCAAGGTACGCCACTTTGGCCTGTCCGAGGCGAGCGAAACAAGCATCCGCCGTGCCCACGCCGTCCAACCGGTCGCCGTCATCCAGGACCATTACTCACTCTGGATGCGGGAACCGGAAACCAAAAAGTTCGGGGTCTGCGAAGAACTGGGGATCGGGCTGGTCGCCTGGGGCCCGCTCGGACAGGGATTCCTCACCGGCGGCATCACCCGGGGTATGAAGTTCGACAACCCTAATGATCTCCGGGCGGACTTCCCGCGCTTCACACCTGAGGCACTCGAGGCGAACTTCGCCCTCGTCGACTTCCTCAAGAATTTCGGAGCCGAAAAAGGCGCCTCCCCGGCGCAACTGGCACTGGCCTGGCTCCTCGCCCAGAAACCCTGGGTCGTCCCGATCCCCGGCGGCACCCGCCTGACCCACCTGGACGACAACCTGCCCGCGGCCGACCTCGAACTCACCGCATCCGACCTGCAGCGGATCGACGAAGCCCTCGCCGCGCTCGACCTCGTCGGCGCACCGCTCTCTGCAGGGCTGGACGCCGCCATCGACCGCGACCGCTAACCACACGGACAACCTGCTGGCCAATCATCGGCACCCCCAGGGCACCGATGATTGGCCAGTCCCGACTCTCACCGGAACCGCGCGCTGAACCAACACACCTGCAGTTCATGGGGGTACTGACATGCACTCCCAAGCGGTCAGTGACCGGTGTTGACTGAAGACCGGCTATCAACCACGTAAGGAACCCACCATGCGAGCAACACTGATGTACGGCGCCGGAGACGTGCGCGTCGAAACCGTTTCCAACCCCACCATCCAGGAGCCCACCGACGCTATCGTGCGCATCGTCGCCGGCTGCATCTGCGGCAGCGATCTATGGCCCTACGCCTCCAAACCCGAAACCTCCGAAGGCGCCCGGATGGGCCACGAGTTCGTAGGCATTGTCGAAGAACTTGGCTCCGAGGTGACAGGCCTGTCCGTGGGTGACTTTGTCATCGCGCCCTTCGTGGCCTCCGACGGCACCTGCGATTTCTGCAAGGAAGGGCTGCAGACCTCCTGCCGCCACGGCGCCCACTGGGGCGGCCACGACGACGGCGGCCAGGGCGAATTCGCCCGGGTCCCGCAGGCGTCGGGCACCCTCGTCGTGGTGCCCGCGGGCTTCGACGAGAAGTTGATCCCGTCACTGCTGAGCCTCTCCGATGTCATGTCGACTGGATACCACGCAGCCAAGAAGGCCGGCATCCAGCCCGGCGAGACCGTTACCGTGATCGGTGACGGTGCAGTGGGCCTCTCAGCGGTTCTCTCCGCCAAGCTCATGGGTGCTTCACGCATCATTCTGATGGGGCGGCACGAGGCCCGCACCGACCTCGGCCGCGAATTCGGTGCCACCGATGTTGTCGCCGAGCGCGGCGAGGAAGGCATCGCCAGGGTCAGGGAACTCACGAACGGCGACGGAACGCACGCCGTGCTCGAAGCCGTGGGCCTCAAGCCAGCGATCGAGATGGCGATCGGCGTCGTCCGCGACGGCGGCGTGATCAGCCGCGTCGGGGCGCCGCAGTTCTCCGACGTACCGCTCGGGTTTGCTGAGTTCATGCGCAACATCACGCTCACCGGCGGCGTCGCACCGGCCAGGGCCTACATCGAGGAGCTGCTGCCCCTCGTGCTCGACGGCACCATCGAACCCGGCAAGGTCTTCGACCGCACCATCGGCCTGGACGAGGTCCCGGCCGGCTACCGGGCCATGGCCGACCGTGAAGCACTCAAAGTGCTCGTCCGCCCCTAACGAAAGGACCTGGATCTAATGGACATCACACTCAACAACGGCGTCATCATGCCCGCCCTCGGGCTCGGCGTCTTCCAAAGCCCGCCAGAAGAAACAACAGCCGCGGTCGAGGCCGCCCTGGCTGCCGGTTACCGGCACATCGACACCGCCGCCGCCTACGGAAATGAGCGGGAGGTCGGCGAAGGCATCCGCAGCTCCGGGCTACGCCGGTCGGACGTGTTCATCGAGACCAAGGTATGGGTCAGCGACTACGGCTACGACCAGACGCTGCATGCCTGGGACAAGGCAGTTGGCAAGCTCGGGGTGGACTACCTGGATCTGCTGATCCTGCACCAGCCGGTGCCGAGCCGCTTCGAGAAGACCATCGCCGCGTACAAGGCGCTGGAGACCCTGCTCGCCGACGGGCGCGTGCGGGCCATCGGTGTCAGCAACTTCATGCCGCATCACCTCAAGCAACTGCTCGCGGAAAGCGACGTGGTCCCGGCCGTGAATCAGGTGGAGCTGCACCCGTACTTCAGCCAACCGGGTGTCCGGGCGGCCGACGCCGAACACGGCATTATCACCCAGGCATGGTCGCCGATCGGCGGCATCACCTTTTACCCCGGCTGGGGCGAGGACCGGAAGAACGTCATGCAGGACCCGGCCATCGCCGCGATCGCTGAAGGGCACAGCAAGAGCCCGGCGCAGGTCATGCTGCGCTGGCACCTGCAGCAGGGCCGCTCAGCCATTCCGAAATCGACCAACCCGGCACGCATCGCCGAGAACTTCGACGTTTTCAACTTCGAACTGTCCTCGGACGAGCTTGCGGCCATCGACGCGTTGGACACCGGCGTGCGCAACGGCCCGGATCCCGACGTCTCCCGCGACCAGTGGTTCGACCGGTCCATCCCCGAAGCCTAAGCACGGCAGAACCAGACCAGAGATAAGGAACCAGCATGGAGTACCGCTCGCTTGGCCGAACCGGAGTTAAAGTCAGTCCCCTGTGCCTCGGTGGGATGATGTTCGGCCCCTGGGGCAACGACGATCGCGCCGACGCGACCAGGATTATCCAGGGCGCACTCGACGCGGGGATCAACTTCATCGACACCGCGGACGTCTACTCGGGCGGTGTATCTGAGGAGATCGTCGGGCAGGCCCTGGTGGGCCGGCGCGACGACGTCTTCTTGGCCACCAAGTTCTTTATGCCTATGAACGAGGATGATCCCAACCAGCGTGGCGGGTCCCGCCGCTGGATCATGCGCGCGGTGGAGGACTCGCTGCGGCGGCTGAACACCGATTACATCGACCTCTACCAGGTTCACCGGCCCGGCCCGGACACCGATGTGGAGGAGACCTTGGGTGCCCTTACCGACCTGGTCCGCCAGGGCAAGGTGCGGTACATCGGTTCCTCGTCCTACTCCGGATCCCAGATCGTGGAAGCCCAATGGGCGTCACGGGAACGCAACCTGGAGCGGTTCGTTAGTGAGCAGCCTCCCTACTCGATCCTGGTCCGCGGCATTGAAGAGGACGTCCTCCCTGCCGTGAAGCGTCACGGTATGGGCACCCTCACCTACAGCCCGCTTGGCGGCGGCTGGCTCTCAGGCCGGTGGAGGAAAGATGCTGCGGCCGCACCCACCTCCAGCGCTCGACCCAGCGCACGGTTCGACATGGCAAAACCGGCGAACCAGCGGAAGCTCGACATCGTCGAAGAACTCGCCCAACTGGCCGAACAGTCCGGGTTGACGCTCATCGACCTGGCGATCGCGTTCGTCATCAACCACCCCGGCGTCACGTCCGCCATCGTGGG
Source organism: Arthrobacter sp. ISL-72 (assembly GCF_018613755.1). GTDB lineage: Bacteria > Actinomycetota > Actinomycetes > Actinomycetales > Micrococcaceae > Arthrobacter. The sequence goes on along the minus strand of NZ_JAGGPP010000011.1, from coordinate 14,742 downwards.
ACCACGCACCATGGAACAGCTCGAGTCCTATCTGCCGGCTGCCGACATCACTTTGTCCAGCGACGTCCTGGACCGCATCGACAAGATTGTCACCCCGGGAGTGACCGTCAACCCCGACGACAACAGCTACGGTACGCACGAACTTACCGCACACGCACGACGACGGACACGACCATGACCAACGAAGCGATTGAAACCCTTCATGAGGCCATGTTCGAGGCGATGGTAGCCGGGGACCTGGCAGAACTGGACTCCATCCTTGCCAGCGGATTCACCCTCACCCACATGACCGGATATGTGCAATCGAGGTCGGAATGGCTTGAAGCCATTGAATCCGGCGAGATGCAGTACCACCGGATGGAAACGGTCGAGTCCACCCGAAGCAGGGATGGGACCGTGCCCGCGCTGACCGCCCGAACGCTTACCGACGCGACGATTTGGGGGTCGAGGGCCACGTGGCGGCTGACGTTGCGCTCCTGGTTCGAGCCCCGCGGAAACGGCTGGGTCATCACACGCACGGTCGCATCAACCTGGTAACAGGACACATCCGCCTTCGGGTGCGCGAGCAATTGACCACACAAATTGAAAGGAGATGCCATGGAGGGCCTGGAAACCGTCGTACTCCTGGGCATGACCGTGCTGGCCGGCGCGATCCTGGCTCCCCGGCTCAGAGTCGCCGCACCGTTACTGCTGCTGGTCTTCGGCCTCCTCCTCGGCCTGGTTCCGCAGCTGCGGCAGATTGAGCTGGCACCGGAGACGGTGCTGCTGATCTTCTTGCCGGTGATGCTGTTCTGGGAAAGCCTGACCACCTCGCTCCGGTCCATCCGGCGTGACCTCCGCGGCATCGTGTTGCTCAGCACGCTGCTCGTTGTGACCTCCGCCCTCGCCGTCGCGGGAGTGGCACACCTCCTCGGCCTGCCATGGAACACTGCCCTTATCCTCGGTGCCGCCCTCGCTCCTCCGGACGCGACAGCCGTTGCGGCTTTGGGCCGGATGCTGCCACGCCGGAATTTTATGCTGCTTAAGGCAGAGAGCCTGACTAATGACGGCACGGCCTTGGTGCTCTACGCGATTGCCGTTGGCGCGACCCTTGGCGGCAGCTACACGCCAGTCAATATCGCTGGCCTATTCGCCCTCTCCTATGTTGGAGGGGCGGTCGCGGGCATCCTGGTGGCGGCCGCGGCCTACCTGCTCCTGGTTCGGGTGCGCGATCCGCTCATTACTAACATTGCCCTGCTGATCATCCCTTTTGCGTCTTTCCTGCTCGCCGAAGCCGTTCACGCCTCCGGAGTCCTGGCCGTTGTTGCTGCGGGGCTGATCATTTCCTTTACCTCCGGCCGGATCAGCACGGCAGCATCGCGCCGGCAAACCGAGTCCGCATGGCCTCTGGGCTCCTACCTCCTCAACGGTGCCCTGTTCGTCCTCATCGGCCTCCAGGTGCAGGCCGCCGTGCACGAGATCGATGCCCGCGATGTGGGCCGGCTTCTGCTGACCACAGTTGCCGTGTGGCTGGCGCTCATCATCATCCGGTTCGTGTTCCAAACCGTGAGCGTCGCCGTCATCCGGGTCCTGGACCGGCGCCCCTCCCAACGCGGGCGCAGGATGACCTACCGGGCACGAATCGTCAGCTCCATCGCCGGCTTCCGCGGAGCAGTCTCGCTGGCAATAGCCCTGTCCGTGCCCTTGGCACTCGATGACGGCACTCCACTCCCGGGCCGCGACGACATCATCTTCATCAGCGCCGGCGTGATCGTGCTGACCATGCTCGTCCAAGGCCCCCTGCTTCCCATAGTCGTCCGGTGGGCCAAGCTTCCCGACGAACCCGAGGAGGAAGAGCTCCGCGTGGCCGAACTTGCCATTGCCTCCGCCGCCGTTACCGCCGTCGATCAAATCGCCCAGGAACTGGGGACCAACGCGGACATACACGGCCGCGTGGCGGCCGAGTATCGGTCCCACCTATCGGTCACGCAGGCGCTGAAGGAAGGATCCGATCCGCTGGGGACTACACAGTCGCGCCAGGAAGAAACAGCCCTCCGCCAAGCCGTCCTCGAGCGGAAGCGGGAGGTACTTCTCGAACTCCGACTGGCGGGCACGGTCGATGACACCGTCGCCCGGAGAATCCAGACCAGGCTCGATGTCGAAGAACAACGCCTCACCGGTGTCGAAATGGTGGATTGATCATGCCGAAGATTCTTGTTCTTGCAAACGACGGATCGCAAGAAGGTTGTATCGAGAACTGCACCGACTGAAACGGCCGAGGAAGGGGCCTGCGACGGCCCCCGGGCAAGATTCCGGCGCCGTCTTAAATCGGTTATCTCTATTTTCAGCCTCTGGACCCGTCTCGAAACTTCACTGCCTCGGAACCCTAGCCTTCCAAGACTGCCGTCCTGGCGTGGAGGGTCGATGTGTCTGCCGGCTCAGCCACATTCTGCACCCGTGGAGGGTCATCTAACTTGGCCGCGGCGGCATGATAAGCCGCGAACTTTGCGGACGCGCTTGACCAATCCAGGACAGCCCGTGGCCGGCTGTTGATCTCCTGAGCGGCGAACAAGACATCTGCCGGTTCAACCGTGCTTAGGTCATCTCCCTTCCGGAAGTACTGACGGAGCAAGCCATTGGCGTTTTCGTTCGATGCACGCTGCCACGGGCTGGCCGGATCGCAAAAGTACACGAGCGTCCCCAGGGCGGCGGTGACCTCGGCGTGTTTGGCCATCTCTGATCCCCGGTCCCAGGTCAACGTCCTTCCCAAGGTGACCGGCATAACCCCGAGCGCCTCAATGAGCTGGTCACGCATGTTATCGGACCTGTTTCCCGGGCGGAGCGCAAAGCGACGAGGAGTCGGGAAGAGCGTTCAACGAGCGTCACTATCGCTGATTTGTTGCCCTTCCCCATGATGAGGTCACCTTCCCAGTGGCCGGGTTCTTCCCTGGTAGCGATGTGGGCTGGGCGGTCACCGATTTTTAAAGCATCGGCAATGTACTGGCGTGGCTTGACCTTGGTCCTGGACCGCGGCCGCCTGCTGAACTTGCCCGAACGCAGCAGCCGGGCAGATCCAGTTGGAACTGGACGGATGCTCAAATGGTAAAGCGCCCGGTAGATCGTTTCATGGGCGAGATGCCGGTGCTTTTGCCCTGGGAACCTTTGCTTCAGGGCTCGGCAGACCTGCTGAGGGCTCCAGCGCTTCGACAGACACTCCACAACGTAATGCCGCAGCTCGCTATCAATAGCAAGCTTGGCCAGCCTTGGCCTGGGCTTTCTCTTTTGTGCCATTTTCTGGGCTCGGAACGGATGATAGCGACGTGAGTCGGGGCGGTTCCGGGCCAACTCCCTGCTGATTGTGGACGGCGACCGCCCAAGATCACGAGCGATGGATTGAAGACTCGCCCGCACCAGCAACCGGTCGGCAATGTAGATGCGTTCGTCCTCTGACAAATAGCGGCTGGACCCGCTTGCCATCGGAACCGCTTTACGGGGCCGCGGATCCAAGCCCTGCTGTACCAAGCCCTCAACCCCGTTGCGTCCATGCAACCAACGCTGGCCCGTGTTCTTGTGGATACCAAGAATCCTGCATGCTGCTGAGTTGGAGTGCCCTTTTTTCATGAGCTGAACGTATAAGGGCTTCTTCTCAACCAAGCCCTCTGGGCCCATTTTCCTCGACCGGCGCGTCGAACTGCGCATAAATCAACACCACTTTCAGTTGGTGTTGCAACGTTTGTGAGAAACCGCCCAGCTTTGAGCTGTGCGGAGGGCTCCACCTGGCCCCCAGTGGGCACAACCCGGACACGGCACCCCAACCGGCGGCCGAGGGTCTCGGTCAGCGCTACAGGAATAGCGGGGGATAGTCCCGTCCTGGGCGTGGCGCACGTGGTCCCAGCCCAGGGACTGCCAGAACGCGTCCTCACTTTCTGGCGGCCTGGCGAACACGCTCCGGCCGGGATGCTGCTGTCGGACCAGTTCGATGGCCTGTGTGCCGAGCCCCTGGCGGCGGTGCCCGTCGGCGACTTCCATGAAGTCGATCTCCAGCCCGTTGCCGGCTTCCGGGACCCCGTAACCGGGATCAACCTCCGGGTGATCGACGACGATCAGGCGGACGATTTCCTCTCCGTCCTTGGTGAAGGTGTAGAAGTGGTCCGACGGGGAGGCGGCGATGACTTCGTTGGCCTGCCAGCAGGCCTGTGTGAAGTCCTCTGATGCCTCGAACGATGAGAGCAGTGAATGTCCGCGCGGCACCGGCCAGACCTGCCTGATCACCAGTTCATCGCTCACGGGATCAATCTAGACCCGGGCGGTCCCGGGTGCACCCTAGGACGGGAATTCGCGGAGGGTGGCTGCGACGGCTCTGACGGCGGCCGGGTCTTCCGCCCAGGGCTGCCCTGACCGGGTGCAGGCGTGGAAGTTGGTCACCTTCGAGCATTTGGCTGCCTCAGTGAGTTCGGCCCAGGCAGCCTGAAGCTCATCCAGGCGCGGTGACAAGGGCTCGTCCTTAGCAGCGGTAGCCGGAACGCGGCTCACAGCTACGGGGTTTACGGCTTTCCGCCGAAAGAGACTTCTAAGGCCCATTTCTGTGTCCCTTCTGAGTAAGAGAGCGGCAGCCGGAGTATCAAAGCGCGCTGCTTTCCGCTGCGCTCCAACCAGTAGTGGTCGTCCGCTGGCGCGGCCGGCGGTGGGTCCAGTGAATATAGGGCTCAGCGGAGTCGATCGATGGGTGGCTGGCCGCAGTGTGAGGAAAGCCAAGAGATGGCAAACGAAATAGGTTTCCGCAAGGTGATGCTTATTTGTGGTTCGGGCTTGCTCGTGGGCATTGTTGCTGCTCTTTTATTGGCGGCACTCTTACCCCAAACAAGTCTTCTGCCAATGGTGGTTGGGATCATTATTACCGTCGTGATCGCGGTTCCCGCACTGACCGCATATTTCAAGAGGAGAATGTGATCTGTGGATGCGCAACCGGGGTCAGTGTCAGTGATGGCTTCCAGTAGCCACTGGTCCGACAACGGATCCCGACGCAGCTCGAAGGTCCGAAGCGCCGAATTCGAGCTGAGCCGGATTATCTCCCCTCGGCTGAAGTGTGCGCAGGTCAAAGTCGAACTTCGCTCGGGGCATGTTAGCCACGTCTTCATTCGTTACTGCTGTCACGGTTTGCGCGGTCTCCCAAGTTCTCTCTCATCATTTCTTCCTGGCGGGTGACCGCCGAACTCCACACCTATGTCCGTACGTCACCGGACCGTCATTCCACGTCACGTCGACGGTCTTGGCCGTCCAGGCGTACACCGCGCCGTCGACCCAGCTTGGCGCAGTTCGGATACCGGAACCACGCCTTCACCGGGATCCAGGTAAAGGCGTTCTTGGAGACGAAGTGCTCGAAATCGAGCTCAAGCAGGTTTCCATGACTGCGAGTGGTACGTCTTGGGCCTCAAGTGACGGCACCTCAATGGGCCTTGGCCGCACTGTCGGCAGGCAACAGTCCCGCGCGGGTCAAGCTGCGACATCTCAATCGTCAGTCGGCATCCAACTCGCCCCAGTCGGTGGACGCGATCGTGCGAAGCACTCCTTGACGTGACGGACAACATAGTTCTAATCTTTATTTAGTACTAAACAAAGGAGTTTACATGTTGCGTCCGAGTGGAAGCGCTGACGTCAACCGCTCTGCGATCCTGGCCTATCTGGGCACTAGTGGCGGCGCGTCCCGTGCTGACCTTGCACGGGCTCTTGGGGTCTCGCCGGCCCTCATGACTCAACTCGTTCGGGACCTTATCTCGGATGGTCTCATCCGGGAGTTGGCGATGTCGCCGTCGAATGGTGGCCGGCCCGCTCAGTTGCTCGGGCCGGTTGCTTCGGCCGGGCGGATGATCGGCATGAAACTCTCTAAGGACCATGTCGCGTTGGTCGAGACGGAGCTGAGCGGGGAAGTGATGCGGGCGGAGAGCTGGCCGTTTGACGCGTCCTCGGTCACGTTCCTTTCCACGTTGGTCGAACTCGTGGAGGCGTTTCGGAAGTCAGGAAGCGGCGTACCCATTCTAGGAGTGGGTGTGGGGGTGCCGGGTTCCGTGGACTCACAGGGGAGCGGCGTGGTCGATTCGGGCCTTCTGGGATGGCAGCAGGTTCCTCTGGGAGGGGTTCTGAGCCGTGAACTGGGTGTGCCGGTGCTCGTGGAGAACAACGTCAACGCCCTCGCCATTGCGGAGCGGCTTTACGGACCCGGGCGCGATCACCCCGACTTTCTGGTCGTGACGATTGGTGAGGGTGTTGGTGCCGGCTTTGTTACCGGCGGAGCCGTCGTGCGCGGCAGCCGCGGCGGTGCGGGAGAAATCGGTCATATCGCCGCGGTCGAGGATGGCCCGCGGTGTACATGTGGCAACAATGGTTGCATCGAGGCGGTGATCGGCGAAGAGGCGCTCGTCGTCTCTGCATGTCAGTCCGGGATTATTCCGCCGGACGCGACAATGGCGGCATTGCAGTCCCAAGCCGACGCCGGAAGTGCGATGGCCCAGGACCTATTCCGCGGTGCCGGCCACCCGCTGGGGCGGATAGTCGCCGGATTGGTCCAGGTCCTCGATCCGGAGATCGTGATCGTCAGTGGCGAAGGCACCAGAGCCTGGAGCCATTGGAAGCCGGGATTCGAGCAGTCCTTCCGCAGCTCTCTGACCTCCGACCGGCGGGGAATTCCTGTGATTGTCGAGTCGTGGGACGACGAGAGCTGGGCACGGGGTGCAGCGGCGCTGGTTGCCTCAACGCCGTTCTATAGCGGTGAAAGCTCCGGTGAGCAGGGGCGACAGGTCCGTGCCCGGCTGACCTCTCCGACCAAGGAAGCAGCGGTATCATGACGGTCCTCGAAAGCTCCAATTCCACTCTTCCCGGCGCAGCTACCTACCCCACCAGGATGTCGTCTCCTCGTCGCCGGAAAGCGTCCTCACGGTTGAGGTATTCGCTGACCGTTGCCCTCTTCCTCCTGCCGAGCGCCTTGCCTCTGCTGTTTTTCACCATCGTTCCCATGATCGCCGCATTTTGGATCAGCCTGCATCAGTGGAACCTCGTCGGCCCGATGAAATGGATCGGTGCTGACAACTACGCCAGGCTCATCACCGATCCAGGCACTCAGGGCGCATTTCTGCACACGGTTTACTACATCGTCGGATACTTGCCGTTGGTCTACATCGGCGGGCTCGGCATTGCCCTGGCCCTGAACAGCAGGATCAAGGCACGCGGCATGCTGCGCGGTCTCTACTTCCTTCCAGTGGTAACAAGCTGGATCGTTGTGGCACTGGTGTGGCGCTGGCTGCTGAACCCCAGCACAGGGATCGTCAACTGGCTCCTGAGCCTGGTTGGGATCGCCGGACCGGGTTGGTGGACCGACCCCGCATGGTCAATGCCCGCGATCATCCTGGCCTCGGCCTGGAAGGACGTCGGGTTTGTCATGGTGATCCTTCTAGCCGGGCTGCAGGCAGTTCCCGAAGAGCTGTATGAGGCAGCGAAGGTGGATGGGGCCGGACCGGTGAGGCGGCTATTCAGCATCACATTGCCGATGCTTTCCCCGTCGACGTTCTTTGTCATCGTCCTATCGCTGATCAACGGTTTCCAGGTCTTCGACCAGGTCTATGCGATGACCGGCGGTGGCCCCAACAATTCCTCCCAGGTCGTCGTTCAGCAGATCTACGACCTCACTTTCCGCTACGGCCGGGCCGGGGAAGCATCAGCCCTGTCATGGCTGCTGTTCCTCTTCATTCTGGTCATCACACTGGTCCAGGTCCGCGGCCAGAAGAAATGGGTGAACTATGCGTAAGCACCGTCATCTGATCACGTTGAATATCCTTGTCGCCCTCGGTGCCCTCGTGATGGTGTTCCCGTTCCTCTGGGCCTTCGTCACCTCCATCAGTCCCGGGGCCGGTTTGTCTGCCACCCCGCAGCTGATCCCGGAGAACCCGTCGCTGTCCGCATATGCCCAGCTGCTCGAACGGCTGCCGTTTGCGCAGATTGTCCTCAACAGCCTGGTCCTGGCGGTCCTGACTACCGTGTTCCAGCTCGCAACAAGTTCCCTGGCCGCGTACGTGTTTTCCCGGATGCCCTTCAAGGGACGCAATGTTGTTTTCGCGGTGTACCTGGCCACCATGATGGTGCCCCTCCAAGTTCTCGTTGTGCCGCTGTTCGTTGAAATGAAGACGCTTGGGCTCATCGACACCTACCTCGGGGTGCTCCTGCCAGGCGTTGCCAGCGCGTTCGGTGTCTTCCTGCTCCGGCAGGCCATGAACTCGATCCCCACCGATCTGGACCAGGCCGCAACGCTGGACGGCGCCGGACACTTCCGGATTTTCGGACTCATCGTTCTTCCCCTGGTCCGCCCCGCTCTGGCAACGCTGACCGTCTTCGCCTTCCTGAACAGCTGGAACAGCTTCCTCTGGCCGCTGATCATCCTGCGCACGCCGGAGATGAAGACACTTCCGGTCGCGTTGGCAGGTCTCCAGGGGCAGTACACCACGCAGTGGGACATCGTCATGGCCGGATCCGTGGTCAGTGTCCTGCCAATGCTTGCCCTGTACATCTTTACCCAGAAATACATCATCCAGGGAGTAGCGGGAACCGGACTCAAATAAGCCGGAACGTCCCGTTTTCCCTTCATCAATGGAGATACATATGAACAAAAAACCCCTTGCTGCGCTGGGTCTCGCCCTCGCCGCAATCCTGTCCACGACCGGTTGTGGTTCGGCAGCAAAGTCTGATGCCTCAAGCAACGAAAAAGTAACCATCAAGTATTCAAACTTCACTTCCAATGGAGGCAACGAGAAGAACCTGGACACCATCGTTCAGGCCTTCGAGAAGGCCAACCCCAACATCACCGTCCAAGTCACCACCCTGCCGTACAAGGACTACGCCACTGCCCTGCAGACCGATCTTGCTGCCGGGACCCAGGCCGACACCTTCGATATCGAGTACGCCAACCTGGGCTCCTACGTCGCCAACGGAGCGGTTGCCCCGCTCGATGGAGTGGACGGGTCCAAGTACAAGGAGTCCTTGCTGAAGTCGTACCAGGCCGACGGCAAGCAGTACGCACTGCCCAGCTCCTTCTCGGACGTCGTCCTGTACTTCAACAAGGATCTGTTCGACAAAGCAGGCGTTCAGTACCCCACAGCCAGCTGGACGTGGGCAGATGAGACCGCTGCAGCGAAGAAAATCACGGACAGCGGAGCAGGCGTCTATGGGGATTTCCAGAACGTGAGCTTCTATGAGTTCTATAAGGCTCTTGAGCAGACCGGCGGCAAGTTCCTCAACGACGACGGCAAATCCGTCGCGTTCAACTCCCCGCAGGGCGTCAAGGCGGCCGAATGGCTGGCGGGCAAGAGCGGCACGACCATGCCCACCCCTGCCCAGGGTGCAGGCACCCCGGATTTTGACACCAAGCTGTTCAAAGACGGCAAGCTCGGCATGCTCCACAGCGGTATTTGGGTAGCAAGCAGCTTCGCGGACACACCTAAGAACTGGGACATTGTTGTGGAGCCGGGAGACACCCAGAAAGCAAGTGCGCTGTTCTCCAATGCTGTCGCGGTATCTGCCAACACGAAGAACGAGGCGGCAGCCCAGAAGTGGGCAGAATTCATGACCAGTTCCGAGGTTATGGCACAAACCCGTATCAGCTCCGGATGGGAGCTTCCCCCCACCTCCGACGAATCAGTCCTGAAGCCCTATCTCACCAAGGACAAGCCCGCCAACCGCCAGGCCGTCTTTGACGCGCTCGAGCACGTTGCCCTTCCCCCGGTCATCGGTGACAACCAGCAGAAGATGGTTGACATCATCACCAACGCACTCGGCGAAGTGGAGGCGAAGCGCTCCAGTGCAGCTGACGCACTCAAGGGCGCCGCAGACCAGATCAACGCCTTGCTCAAGTAATCCCACAAAGCCCGGAAGGGCAGGCGAGCGGGTCGCGCTAGGACCATGAAGTGCAGGCCCCGCGACCCGCTCACCATTTGAAAGAGACACGCATGATCGACAAATCCATGTCAGGGGCTACAGCGACGCGGACCGGCGACGCCGCGCTCCGGGAGCTGGTCCGGGCCGGCACCGGAATAATCCTGGAACAGCAGGCGCCCAGCGGCGCCTACCCCGCAAGCCCTTCCTTTTCCGCCTACTCCGGGTACAGCTGGTTCCGCGATGGGTCATACATCGCTGACGCGATGTCCGCCGTCGGGCAGATCGAATCCGCCGAACGGTTCTTCGACTGGTGCTCCGAGGTCCTGACCTCACGTGCTGACCGAATCCGGCACATCGTCGAGGAAAGCCGGGCCGGACGACCCCCTTCTGACGAGCACATGATGGCGACCCGCTTCCTGCTCGACGGCGCCGAAGGCAATGATGACTGGTGGGACTTCCAGCTCGACGGGTACGGTACCTGGCTTTGGGCCCTCGCCGAACACCACACCCGCCACGGCCGACCGCTGGATCGTTGGACCGACGCCATCGCCCTCACCGTCGACTACCTTTCCTGTTCCTGGGAACGGCCATGCTACGACTGGTGGGAGGAGTCCGCAGAGCAAGTCCACGTGTCCACCCTCGGCTGCATCGCCGCCGGCTTGTCCAGCATCGCAGCGACAGGGCATCTGGATCAGCCACGGGCATCAGATGCCTCCGCGGCCGCGACCAACATCCGCCGCCGGGTCCAGGCCGACGGAGTACGCGCCGGGCACCTGACCAAATGGCTCGGAACCGAAGCAGTCGATGCCAGCCTGCTGGCGCTCATTGCACCAATGAACTTCCTCGACCCGCTCAGTCCTGTCGGTAGCGAAACCATCGCAGCAATCGAAAACCAGCTCACAGTCAACAACGGCGTCCACCGGTACCTGGCAGACACCTACTACGGCGGAGGCCAATGGCCGTTGCTCAGCTGCTTCCTCGGCCTCGCCCAGGAATCCGCAGGAAACCGGTCACGAGCCCGAGACCTCCTTGATTGGGCCGCCTCCACCGCAGGTGACAACAGCGACCTTCCCGAACAGGTCGAAGAACACCTCCTTGACGCAGTCCACCTGCAGCCCTGGAACGACCGCTGGGGCCCGTCCGCGAGCCCGCTGCTGTGGAGTCACGCCATGTTCATCCGGCTCGCAGCCGCCCTCGGCATCATTCCCCACCCCGACAGGCCGGAAACCGGCCCCCAGACGAACGACAAAGGACTCTGAATTGATCCGCCACAAACCCTTCGGCTCAGGACACCCCTACGTAAACGACACCGATCAGCGCAGCCCTGCCCGCCCGCGGGCCGGCGAACCGGTCACTCTGGGCGTGCGCACCTCGCCCGAGCTGACGAACGTGGTCTGCGAACTGGCCGAAACCGGCCACGACGGGACCACCACCCACACAACCGTTCCGCTGACCCGGGTACCGGCAGCATCCCGCGGACAAGTTGTCGACGGCGGACACCTCGCCTCCGCCCAGGCCAAACTTGCCCGCTCCGCCAGCGGCTGGCAGACCACCATCACGCCGGCAGATCCTCTGACGACCTACAAATACCGCTTCACGGCAGACAAGCCGGAAGGCGGAAAGGAGCAAACCCGCTGGTTCAGTTTCCAAGCCGCCGCCTGGAAAGCAGCCCCGCAGGCACTCCACATCATCGGAAACGACCGGGTAATCCGTGATTCGGTCGAAGTCCTTCACGACGGTAGCCGGCCGCTCCGGATACGATTCGCCCTGCCCCTGACCCCCGAAGAAAGGGTCACCGGTTTCGGGGAACGCTTCGATGCCCTCGACCACCGGGGAAGCACGCTGGACGCCGTCGTCTTTGAACAATACAAAAGCCAGGGGGCGAAACGAAAGACCTACCTGCCGATGCCCTTCGCGCACGTCATCGGTGGGGACGGGTGGGGATTCCACCTCGATACCTCCCGACGCACCTGGTACGACATCGGAGCCTCCGACGAGAGCCGGCTCATCATTGAAGCTGAGGTAGGCCCCGAAGCTGCACACGGGGATGCCTTCCTGAGCGTGAAGTTCTTCGAGGGAACACCCGCCGAGGTCCTGCGGTCATTCCTCTCCGACGTGGGCGGCCCTAAAGAGCTGCCCGACTGGGTCTTCAAACTCTGGGCCAGCGGCAACGAATGGAACACCCAGTCCGAAATCATGCGGCAGATGGATCTGCATCGGGAAACCGGCATCCCCGTCGGATCCGTAGTCATCGAAGCGTGGAGCGACGAGGCGACCTTCACCGCATTCCGGGACGCCGAATACCAGCCCAGCCCGGACGGCGCCCCGCTCCGGCTGAGCGATTTCACTTTCCCCGAACACGGAGCATGGCCGGATCCGAAGGCCATGGTCGACGAGCTGCACGCCCGCGACATCCAGGTGGTGCTGTGGCAGATCCCCCTCATCAAGATGCGCCCTCACCCCCTGGGGCAGGCCCGCAACGATGCAGACGCCGCCGTGCGTGAAGGCGGACTCATTCGTGAGGAAGCACCGGACGGAAGCCTGCGCCCCTACCGGAACCGTGGATGGTGGTTCCCTCTGGGCCTAATGCCGGACCTGACCGACCCGGAAGCCGCACGCTGGTGGACGGAGAAACGACGTTATCTGGTTGAAGAACTCGGTATCGACGGTTTCAAAACCGACGGAGGCGAACACGCCTGGGGAGAGGACCTGCGCTACCTCAACGGAATGCGCGGGGACGAAGGGAACAATCTCTTCCCGGTCGCCTACGCCAAGGCATATGGTGCCCTGCTCGAATCTGCCGGCAAAGCCCCTGTCACGTTCAGCCGGGCCGGGTTCACCGGATCCCAGGCCCACGGCGCCTTCTGGGCCGGGGATGAGGACTCCACCTGGGATGCCTTCCGCTGGTCGATGTACGCCGGTCTTTCCGCTGCATCAAGCGGCATTCTTTACTGGGGCTGGGATTTCGCAGGCTTTTCCGGCGACGTACCGACTGCCGAACTCTACCTGCGCTCGGCAGCGGCGGCCGTCTTCGTCCCCATCATGCAATACCACTCCGAATTCAACCACCACCGCAAACCATCGCGTGACCGGACCCCGTGGAATATCCAGGAGCGCACCGGCGATGACACCGTGGTCCCGGTATTCCGCGAACTGGTTGAACTCCGCGAACGGCTCATTCCGTATCTGCGAGAGCAGGCCCGCAAGACCATCGCCACCGGGGCGCCCCTCATGCGGCCCCTGTATTTCGACCACACCGATGACCAAGAGGTATGGAAGCACCCACTGCAGTGGATGCTCGGCGACCACCTTCTCATCTCTCCCGTCACCGAGGAAGGGGCACAGTCCTGGACGACGTACCTCCCCGCTGGCAGCTGGATCGACGCCTGGACCGGGGAAACCTATGTCGGACAACAAACGGCCGACGTTCCAGCTCCCATGAACCGGATCCCGGTGTTTGTCCACGCCGAGGTTTGGGACGAAATGAAGAGCATCTTCGCAGCAGACAGCTGACCGAACGCGGCCAAGGGCACGCCCAATCCACCCTTGGGGCTCTCTCCGGCCATTAGGATCTCTGACTCTGTCCCAGATGCCGGCCTGCATTCTCCGCGCTCCGTCCCCGACCGAAATCGGGGACGGAGCGCGGAGTCGTACGGCGGAGAGCGCGCAGTGGGCGTGCAGTCTGCAGATGCCCAGCTGGTTGGCGTGGCAGCACCACCCCTGATCCTGGGCGGAGTCATCGGCCGACCCCTACGCCTTCCGGGTGATCGATCCCGTCGTTGTCCGGCCTGTCCGGCAGCCATCCCACCGATGCCAGCGCCCTTCGAATGTGGCGGAGGTCCAGATGGGAATAGGTATCAATGGTCGTCGCGACTGATGAATGGCCCAGAAGTTTCTGGACCACCTCCGCCGGGACGTTCCGGCGGAGCAACTCCGTGGCGTATGTGTGGCGGAACTGGTGCGGAGAGAAGTGAAACCCCGTGCGGGCCCTGAGCCGCGAGACCAGATCCAGAACAGCCGGGTAGCTCATCGGATGACCCACGGGCTGTGACCAGAGATTGACGAAGACATAGTCGCAATCCAGCGTGCCGTACTCGTCAAACAGGTAGTCAGCGAACAAGCGCACCAAACCAGGCTCGATGGGAATGTCACGATCACCGGTCTTCGCCCGGGCCTTATTGGCATTCGGTCGGGACCTTACCTTGACGATGCCCTCGGCGGCGTCTACGTCCTCATGCCGAAGGCCCAGTGCTTCCCCAATCCGCATGCCGGACCCGGTCAGGAGGGCGAAGAGGAGACGGTCCCGCAGGTGGTCGCACGAGTCCGGGACCGCCGACACGTGGTCCTGGCTGAGTGTCCGCGGTATCCGGGTCGGCGCCCGACGTTTCAGCGACCTTGCCGGCCCTCCCGAACCGCCCAAGTGGGCGAGCATCGGTTTCCAGGAACCGCGCTTGCCACCGGGGTGCCCGTCTAACAGGAACGTGAAGCTCGACCCATGGCGCTGATGAAACTGATAGAAGGACCCGACCGCGGACAACTCGCGGTTGATCGTCGTTGGCGAGCAATGGTCCGACTGGCGTCTTAGCTGTCGTGCTTGTGCTGTCCGCTCGGCGGGAGCGAGCCGGAGCCAGTTCGCGAAGCGACCCAGGTCTTCCAGTTGCACGTCCCGCCATTCGATCTGGGCTTGATGGAGGAAGGCGAAGAAATCCCGACAGCGGAGGCTGCTGGAGGGCCCGCCGGCGCCCCGGATGCTGCCTTTTGATGAAAGAGCCTTCTGAGGCCCAGTTCGGTGTCCCTTCTACAACTGTGAGTCTTACGGTGGTTGGTCTGGGACTAGCTGGCAGT
>NZ_JAGGPP010000010.1 GCF_018613755.1 Arthrobacter sp. ISL-72 | reverse complement strand
TCCGATGACAGCCAACAACACACCAGCAAACACCGCGGATTGAATTACGTCGGGCCGCCCAGTGGCCCGCTGAGCACGGTGGGGACATACTCGAGCAGCTGAAGCCGGCCGTCAAAGGTCCTGCTATCCAGCATCTCGAGCGAGACGTCCGGATAGCCGTCGTAGATCCGCTCCCGCCCGGTGCGGCCCGTGATCACCGGAAAGACGACCAGCCGGAACCGGTCCACGAGGCCCGCGATCAGAAGCGACCGGCTGAGGCTGAGGCTGCCGAGGGTGCTCAACGGCCCGGTCCCGGTCCGTTTCATCTCCGCCACGGCCTGGACGGCGTCCCCGGTAACGAGCTTCGAGTTCGGCCAGGTCAAGGGCGTCTGCAGGGTGGAGGAGAAGACGACCTTGGGCACGGCGGCAAGGCCGGTCAGGGCGGCCCCCTCATCCCCGGAGAATCCTGAGCCCTCGGCTGCCGCCTCCTCTGACATGCTGGACATCAGCCGATAAGTGTTCGCCCCCAGGAGAAACGTATAGCCCTTCTTCCCCTCCTGCTCCAGCCAAGCCAGGTATTCCGGCCCCTCCAGGCCCCACCAACCGGGCCACCCCTCCGCCGAGGCATAGCCGTCCAGGGAGATGATCAGGTCGACGATCAGGTCCGCCGATGACGTCTCTGCAGTTGTCTCGCCCATGGCCGTCTCCTCGATCTGATCGACGTCAGTGGTCGCTGGGCCTTTGGTCCGCGACAGCCGGTGCCGCAATGCTATGCCCGGTCCGATCACACCTTCAAGGGCCCGTGAATGCAGGGAAAGGTCCGCGCAGTGGTATTCGTTGCCACATCGGGAAGGTCCGGAAATCCGGGCAGATTCGCAGCAATTCGGTACACGGCACTAGCCACTCCAACGCCCGCGGTGTCCCCGCTGGTCAAACCAGCGAATGGAACCGCACTAGCACCTTTTATCAAGGCGACCTTAGGCGTAGCGTCTATCCCGCAGAGCAATGGGCGTGCCCGGCCTTCGGGCTGGAGTCGCCGGGCGCCGCCTCGGTTCTAAACCGTTGAAGGAGCGGGCATGGCTGGATGGAATGCTGACACAGCGGCCGGACCTGTGGGGGCCGGCACCCTGACCTTGGTGGAGGGTTCGTCCTTCTGCATTTCCCTGGCCAATGGAGATATCCATCCGGAACATCCTC
Source organism: Arthrobacter sp. ISL-72 (assembly GCF_018613755.1). Taxonomy (GTDB): domain Bacteria; phylum Actinomycetota; class Actinomycetes; order Actinomycetales; family Micrococcaceae; genus Arthrobacter. Next base: position 136,095 of record NZ_JAGGPP010000010.1, on the reverse strand, counting down.
ACGGGGTTTTCCATGAGGACACCCGCATCTTGTCACGCTGGAATCTGACAGTGAATGGCCAACCCCTGGAGCCGCTCACAGCGGAGACGAGGGAGCCCTTCAGGGCGCTGTTCATTGGACGTGTCCCCCGCTCTGACGGGTACGCAGACAGTCCGATCATCGTCGAGCGCCTGCGGGAAGTAGGGGCCGGCATTTTCGAGCAGATCACCATCCGCAACTACTCCTCGAGCGAGACCGCGTGCATTGTTTCCCTGAACGTTGAATCGGATTTCGCGGACCTCTTCGAGGTGAAGGAGGCGCGGGTCCAGCGGCACTGGGAAGAATCCCGGCAGCCCGACGGCGACTCCTTGGTAATCAGGGCGGCATGGCAGGACCTCCTGAAGGGCGTCATAGTCAACGGCGCCGGCGCAGAGGTCACCCCCGAGGCCCTGACCTACCGGACCGTGGTTCCGGCGCGCGGCCACTGGACCGCCGAGGTGAGCGTTGTACCGGCAGTCGGCGGCAGCTCGGTCCCGGCGGCATCGTTCGTCCGACCGGCGGTAGGGGAAGTGTCGCCGAGCGACCGCCGCCGCCAGGAATGGGTGGCGAAGATTCCCAAGCTCCACATGGGCAACCGCTCCATCGAGCGGACCCTGCGGCGCAGCTATGACGACCTGGGTGCGCTCCGCATCGAGGACCCCGCCCATCCGGAGCGGATCGTGGTGGCGGCCGGCGCGCCCTGGTTCATGACCCTCTTCGGCAGGGACGCGCTGTGGGCCTCGGAAATGGCACTGCCGGTGGATCCGTCCCTGGCACTGGGCACCCTGCAGACGCTGGCCGACCGCCAGGGCAAGGTGGTGGACCTGGCGAGCGAGGAGGAACCCGGAAAGATCCTGCACGAGGTCAGGCTCGGCGTCTCCGGCGGGCTGGCGCTGGGCGGCAAATCCGCGTATTACGGCAGCGTCGATGCCACGCCGCAGTTCGTAATGGCACTCGGCTCGGTGAGCCGCTGGGGTTTCGCCAAGGACACCATCGCCGCGTTGCTGCCCCATGCGGACCGGGCGCTGGACTGGATCCGTAATTACGGCGACCGCGACGGCGACGGCTTCGTCGAGTACGAACGCCTCAACGACCAGGGCCTGATCAACCAGGGGTGGAAGGACTCGTGGGACGGCATCAACTTCGCCGACGGGACGCTGGCCGAACCTCCGATAGCGCTCTGCGAGGTCCAGGCCCTGGTCTACTCGGCGTACCTGTCCCGGGCGTGGATGGCGTACGACGCCGGCGACGCACCTTTGGCGGCCCGGCTCACCAAAGAGGCGGCTCAGTTGAAGAAAAAATTCAACGAGGAGTTCTGGCTGCCCGACCGCGGCTATTTCGCCGTCGCCCTTGACGGCAACAAGCGGCCTGTTGACGCCTGCGCGTCGAACATGGGGCAGTGCCTGTGGCACGGCATTGTGGATGAGGACAAGGTGCCGCTGGTGGCTGAGCGGCTAATGTCCCCGGAGATGTTCAGCGGCTGGGGCGTCCGGACCCTGGCCAGCGACATGGGTGCCTACAATCCCGCGAGTTACCACAACGGATCGGTCTGGCCGCACGACAATGCCATTATCGCGGCGGGCCTATTGCGCTACGGCTTCGTGAAGGAGGCGCAGCGGATCGCCACAGCCCTGCTTGAGGCGGCCGAGTACACCGACGGCCGCCTTCCGGAACTGTTCTGCGGCTTTGGCCGGGACCAGGTCACTGTTCCGGTACCTTATCCGACGGCGTGCTCCCCGCAGGCGTGGGCAGCCACCACACCCATCATGCTGGTGACGAGCCTGATGCGGTACGACGCTCACGTGTCCCGCGGCGGCATGTGGATGGACCCCGTGTTGCCTGAGTCCTACGGCGACCTGCACATCACCAACGCGCCCATGGGCGGCGGCCGGATAACCATCGACATCACGGGTTCGCAACCTTCCGTGCAGGGACTGCCTGAAGGATTGGTCTTCCACCGTGAACACCGGCCGTGGCTGACGGAGCTTATAGAGCAGGCCGGCCTGGCAAAGTGAGCAGTGGGAACAAGCAGTCGTGCAACCTTCTAGCTCAAGACAGCACGCGGTAGACCACATGGGTGACCTGCCCCGCTGCCCGTGACTTCACCTGCTGGTTGATGGTCGCGCCGCCTTGGATCGCGACGTCGCCGAACGGGCGGTGTTCGGTCTGGTTGAGTCCGGCTGAGTACCCGTGGCGGTGATCGTGACGTCGCAGACCACCCTGCCCATACGTTCGGTCATTCGCCCTCTATTCCTCGTAGCGGCCTTCGTCGCATCGCGGTGAGCTTGCTGTCAAGCATCAGCATAAACGGACTCAGCACCATCTGACGCTACTATGTACCGGTGCAGCACCGAACGAATGAATGGCATCCCGGCACCAGCGTTTCCGAGCAGGCACCGGGTGTCTATTTCGCCGAAGGACCGGCCTCCAACTGGACGGTGGTCCGAGACCAGACCGGCTTCATCCTCATTGACAGCGGTTATCCCTCCGACCATCCTCACGTCATCGAATCCCTCCGATACCTGGGCCTGAATCCGGCGGACGCCCGGGCCATGCTGATCACGCACGGCCATGTGGACCACACCGGCTCGGCGGCCCACTTTTCCGCGTCATACGGAACGCCGATCCTGTGCGCCCCGGAAGAGCTGGCCCACGTCCAGGGGAAGGAAAAGCACCAAGTCACGTTCGGGCAGGTAATCATCCGGGCTTGGCGCCCGCGCGTCTTCCGGTGGATGATCCATGTCATCAAGGCTGGCGCCCTTGCGGCGGAGCCTGCAACGCGCGCCCGGGCATGGGACACCGAGATGCTCCGGAGCCTGCCCGGATCCCCGGAAGTGATCCTGCTACCGGGCCACACACCCGGCAATGTCTCAATCTTTCTTCCCCGGGCAGGAGCGATCGCTGTCGGTGACTCGTTTGTCAGCGGTCATCCGGTAAGTCGAAAATCCGGACCGCAGATGCTTCACAACATGTACCACACCGACCCTGCAGCGGCGCTGGCTGCAATCCACCGCCTGGACGGCATCAACGCCTCGGTCATACTTCCCGGACACGGCCCCGCGTTACGCATGCCCCTGGCCGAAGCGCTGGCGGCTTTGGGGAGCTAAGCAGGGAGTTCTCCGCCCGAATCGTGGGATACATGGCCGACGTTCTACCGCCTGCTGATCGGCGAAAACGCGCCCCGCCACCCGTGTCGCCCTTGCAGTTGCCGGCGGGGGGCTCATCGTCGCCGGCATCGACCCCACCTTGAGTGGGATCGACCGTGCGACCATGCGCCAGGTTTTGACCGATTCCGCACGACGCGTCATCCTCCCCTACCGCACCTGATCGCACGATCGGCGGCACAACCGCTTGCTACAGCACGACACGTCACGATTGAACCGGTGAAAGGTCCCGCACTATTGCCAGGTATGCCCCCGTACTCGATCCATCCGGCTCATGGCCCCGACGGCCATGTTTCAGCTGGATGGAAAAGAAGGGCCTTCAGGAAAATCTGGACAAATCCTGTTCAAATCTGGCCTGTTATCTGACCGATTCTTGAGCCCAGCTTGCCATAGTCGCTAATAGCAAAGCCATCGCACAGGGCGAGCCAAAGGACAGGGCCATGAATGCCAGGACTGTACTCACCAATCAGCACACCGACAGCCACTGGACCGCTCATGACATCAGAGAAAAGCTTGGGCGGGAGCTGGAATCTGATCCGGGCCTGGCCGAATTCCTTGCCGCAGCACCTAACATGGCACGCGCCCTCAAAGCCATCCTGAACCTGGACCTTGGCGAACTGGCCGAGCGGCTGGTGCGGGCGGAGATTAGCGAACTTTTGCACTAACATCGCAGGGACGCCGCTTGGGGAAGGTGGAGGTTCCGTAGAACGCTCGACGTCGGCACACCTGAGTGCCGACGTCGAGCGCTAATGCGTGGTCCTGCGCAGGCAAGGCCCCGTCACCTCACCAAATCCGCGCCCGATGTCGCATCCGGTTCTGCTTCTGCGGCGATCGCGTCCCTGACCGACTCGGCCAGAGTCGTGTCGTTGCGGGAGATGGCGTAGTGCACCGCGGCCGCCAGGATTGCTCCGATAAACCAGGAGAAGGCTGAGAGCGCGCCAAAGAGGGGGACTAGCGCCAATATCACTGCAGGGGCGGCGGAGAGGACGAACGAGAGGACGGCCTTGGGGTTCCAGCCGCGCGTGTACGTGTAGTACCCCTGTTCACGGAAAAGGTCTGGCACTAGCACATGCTGCCTGCGGAGCACGTAGTAGTCGACCATGATAATTCCGAACAGGGGCCCGAGCAGCGCGCCGAGCCCGCCGAGGAAAAGGTTGATCACGACCGGACTGTTGAACAGGTTCCAGGGTGTGATGACGAGCGCGATCATGGCTGCGATCAGGCCACCGCGCCTGAAGTCGATCCTCGAAGGCCAGGCATTCGCCAGATCGTAGGCCGGCGAAACGAAGTTCGCGACAACGTTAATCCCCAAGGTTGCAACAGCGAAGGTGACAGCCCCGAGCAGAAGCGCCCAGATACTGTCGATCCGCCCGACGATCTCAACCGGGTCGTAGATGTGCTCCCCGTATACCTTGAATGTTCCTGCGGTGACGAGGACGGAGACCACGGAGAAGGCAATGAAGTTCACCGGCAGCCCCCACAGGTTCGCCGCTCGAACAGCCTTGCGGGAGGGCGCGAAGCGGGAGAAGTCGCAGAAGTTAAGCATCAGGGTGGAAAAGTACGTCACGGTCAGCGCTATGGCGGCAAAAAACGCATGCGCGGCACCCCATTGGGCATTTCCCCCCGGCAGGTCCAGGGAAATGCTCCAGCCCGCGTTGATCAGGATGTAGACGACCAGCAGACCCATCACCGCCCAGACCGCCGGGCCGGCCCAGTCCTGGAACCTCCGGATCGTCTCCATGCCGTTTCGAAGCAGCAGAAGCTGAAGTGACCACATCAGCAGGAAGGCCAGCCATCCGAGGGTGGATTCACCAAGGAAGTTGTTCTCCGTCAGCCCGTTCAGTTCCGGCCACACCTTCAGGGCGATGATGATGACGGCCCGGGAGGCGAGCCAGGTCTGGATGCCGTACCAGGCGATGGCCACAAGCGCGCGAATCAGGGCCGGCAGGTTGGCGCCGAACGTCCCGAACGAGACCCGCGCAAGCACCGGGTAGGGAACGCCGGTTTTCTGCCCGGCGTAGCCGGAGAAGTTCATCAGGAAAAAAACTACGACGATCCCGACCACCAGCGCCAGGAATACCTGCCAGGCACCCAGACCTAACGCGAAAAGACCGGCGGCGAACGTATAACCGCCGAGCGAGTGGATGTCCGACATCCACATCGCAAACAGAGAATAGAAACCCCACGTCCGATATTCGGCCGGTGCCAGGTCCTTGTTGTACAGACGAGCACTGGCGCCGGGCGGAATTGGGTGAGACATCGGATCCTCTCTTCCCAAACTTCAACACTCGAAAGGAGGATTTTTCAACCCACCAACAGAAATGCGTCCATCGATGCCAATATACCCCCGGCGTGCGCGGACACGATGCTAGGCAAATGAATTCTTGCGGACCAGAATTGCCATCATGACTGGATCCAGCCGCGAAGCATTGGAAGCCGCCAGTTTGTGGCTCGAGTCCCGGAACGTGGCCCTTTTGTGGGGGACCGTCGTAGACCTGGGCGGCGTCATCCGCGGTAAGGGAATTCCGCTTCGCCGACTAGGTGCGTTCACTGAGAATGGCATGGGGGCCGCACCGTCCTGGAGTGTCTTCTGTATTGACAATGCGTTGGCCTTCACTCCCTCCATTGGAGTTGTCGGCGACCTGCGCCTGCGCCTGGACCTGGACCGAATCAGCCTGATCGACAAAGGGTTGGCGTGGGGGCCGGCAAACATACACGACCAAGACGGCAGCCCATCGGAGCTGTGCCCCCGCCGACGGCTCGCCTCACTGGTCGACATGGCCGCCGAGCAGGGATTGAGTGCGCTCATGGGCACCGAACTTGAGTTCACGCTCACCACCCTTGAGGGTGGACGAATTCCGAAAAGATCCTGGGCCGCCTACGGGATGTCAGCAGTAGCTGCCCACTCCCAGTTTGTGGTGGACCTAGCGGAATCCCTGGAAAAGGCCGGCGTTTCCCCGGAGCAGATTCACGCCGAATACGGCGAGGACCAGTTTGAAATTTCGTTGGCCCCGGCAACGCCGGTCGAGATGGCCGATGCAGCTGTGCTCGCCCGCCTCCTCACCGGGATGGTGGCGGCACGCCATGGGATGGGAGTTTCATTCTCGCCGCTGCCGTGGGCGGGTGGGGCCGGCAACGGAGCCCATCTCCACCTGTCGCTGATGCGCGAGGGCCACCCGCTGTTCTCCGGCGGAGACGGTCCGCACGGAATCACTGCCGAAGGCGGCGCCGCAATTGGCGGGATACTGGCAGGATTGAGCGATTTCATGGGCATCTATGCGGGGTCCGTGGTTTCCGGACAGCGGCTCCGGCCAGGTAGCTGGGCGGGGGCGTCCGCTTGTTGGGGGCTGGAGAACCGTGAGGCGGCCCTTCGGTTCGTGGCTGCCACAGCCGGAAATCCGCATGGCGCCAATGTGGAGCTCAAGGTGGTCGATCCGAGCGCGAACATCTACCTGGCGGCAGCTGCACTACTGGGCTCTGCAGCCAGCGGAATTGAGGCCAATCTTCCGTTGCCGGCCGAAGTCGCCATCAATCCGGCAGAGAGTCCCCGCAAAGATTCGATGGCCCTGCACACGGAGCAGTCGATAATTCTTGGGGCCCTCGAGGATTCCGAGCTGGCTTCGAAGACTCTGGGTCCGGCCATTGTCCACGGCGTCATCGCAGTCCGCCGCCACGAAGTTGAGCACTACAAGAACAAGGCTCCAGCCGACATCGCGGAGGACGTCCGCTTCGCCTGGTCCGTCTGAACTGGCTGAAGAGGTGGGAACCGTATGTCGTTTGGTGATTTCGACCTGTTGGCTGGACTGGAAGAAAAGGTCCCGGCAAGACTTGCGGCAGCCGTCGCGTTGATGCCTCTCGTGGACCATCACGTTCACGGCTGCTTTACGCGGACTTTAACCCGGGCCGAATTTGAACAAGCAATCAACGAAGCGTCACCGGACCCGATCCCGGAATTCATGACTCCGTTCGACTCCCAGCTGGGATTCGCCATCCGGCGATGGTGCGCACCGCTGTTAGGACTGGAGCCGCATGCCGGGGCGGATGACTATTGGGCCGCCCGCAGCGCGCTGCAACCGGAGGAGCTGAACGGACTGCTGCTAGGCAGGGCCGGCGTCGAGCACTGGATCGTCGACACAGGCGTCAGCCCCTCCGGCATTTGCACCCCAGAAATCATGGCGGAGCTTTCCGGCACCGGCAGCTCGGAAATCCTACGACTCGAACTTCTGGCGGAGACGGTGGCACAGGAAAAGGACTCTCCGGCGTCCTTTGCGTCGGACTTCCGGGACGCGCTGGCCGGGGCCGTCCCCGCCGTCGTTGGCCTCAAGACGATTGCCGCTTACAGGTGCGGCTTCGACATCGATTGGGCCGACCCAAGCGCGCGGAAGGTGGAGCAAGCATTTGCGGCATGGAGGACGGCTTCCCCCGGGGCGTCAAGGCTGCAGGACCCGGTGATCACTTCATTTATTGTCCATGCGGCAGCAGCGTACGGGCTGCCAATCCAATTCCACGTGGGCTTTGGAGACCGGGACATGGACCTGCATCGATCCAATCCCGTGCTCCTGCTCGGGCTGCTGCGTCAGGCCGGGATGCAGAACGCGCCCGTCATGTTGCTGCACTGCTATCCGTACCACCGCGAAGCGGGCTATCTGTCCCAAGCCTTCAATAACGTCTACTTTGACGTGGGACTGTCCCTCAACTACGTAGGCGCCAGAAGTCCTGAGATCGTGGGCGAATCATTTGAACTGGCGCCCTTCGCAAAGCAGCTCTACTCCTCCGACGCCGTTGGTCCTCCGGAACTGCATCTGCTGGGTTCCATCCTCTGGCGCAGGGCGCTGGTGCAGGTTCTGGGCAGTTGGGTCCAGCGTGGCGAATGGTCGGAATCAGATGCCATCCGGGTGGCCGAAATGACAGCTTACGGGAACGCACGGCGGGTCTACGGCATCTGAGAACCGGTCGATAGGTGGTACTGACAGAGACTCCCTCAAAATTCGGTGTCGCCGTAGCGTGGTCTGCATGGCTGCAAGCAAGGAGAACGCATGAACATCGAACCCACCTACCCCACCAGTAAGAACCCGCCGGAGCAGTTCGTTGGCGATGTATGGCTGGACCCCATAGCGCTTCCTCACGAAGACGATCAGCGCATGGTCGTCGCAACCGTTCGCTTCGCTCCCGGTGCCCGCACAGCCTGGCACTCCCATGCGCGCGGCCAGTTCCTTCGAGTCACCCAGGGTGTTGCCAGGTTCGGAGGCCGTGACGGCACGATCATTGAGGTCCACCCCGGCCAGACCCTGTACACGCCGCCCGGTGAAGAACACTGGCACGCGGCCGCGCCCGGCTGCTTCATGGAGCACATCGCAATGCTTGAGAACGGCGACGATCCGTCCACGACCACTACCTGGCTTGAGCACATCACCGACGACGAATACAACGGCACCCAGTCCAGACCCTCCCGCACATGACCAGCACATGCCCCGCCACCGCAACCGTGAGCGCTGAGGTGCGCGGCTTCATCCCGGCCACTGTCTCGTTCGTCTCCGTGTTCGCCGCAGGCGCCGCAGCGATTCCCCTCTACGACACCTACCGAACCGCCGACGGTCTGACCAATGACGAGTTTTCACTTGTCGCCGTCGTCTACTTCGCCTGCGCAGTGTTCGCCCTGCTTGTCCTCGGCCGGCTCTCCAACCACCACGGGCGACGTCCCGTCTCGATTGCCGCGCTCATGCTCGCCATCGCCGGCTGCCTCACCCTGCTCTTTGTCAATAGCTTTCTCCCCCTCCTGATTGGGCGTGCCCTCCAAGGACTTGCCGCCGGCCTGGCGTCCAGTGCAATCGGCGCATACGCCGTAGACACGGCACCGCGGCGGCCAAGAGGGCTCGCCGCGACCGTCACCACTGCCGCCGCCACAGTCGGTCTCGCCGTCGGCGTCTTCCTTTCGGGAGTGCTCGTCGAATTCGCGCCGGCTCCCCGCGAGCTCACCTTCTGCGTGTTCGCTGTGGTCCTGCTCGGCTGCGCAATTGCACTCGCGGCCTCCCCCGAGACCGTGCCCCGCACCCCGGGCGCGTTCTCCTCCCTGATCCCCCGGTTCGCCATTCCGAAGGCATCCCGCGGCTACCTGCCCCTGGCCTCGGGAGTCTTTGTCGCCACTTGGGCGTTCGGCGGCTACTTCACCTCGTTCGGTCCCTCGATCGCCGCCGACAACCTCGGCTCGCACAGCCCCGTCGTCGCGGCGGCCGTGTTCGCCTCGTCCATGGCGCCGAGTTTCCTCGGGGCCTTCATTGCCGGGCGCTTCACACCGGCGGCAGCGCAACGCATCGGGATGACGCTCGTAGCCGTGGCAGGAGCCAGCCTCGCGTTCGCCAGTACCGCCGGAATCCTGGGGTTGTACCTCAGCGCGGGCGTGGTTGGCGGCATCGGAATGGGCATCGCAACCTCCGGCAGCATGAACACACTCCTGCCCGAAGCGCTCCCCCGGCAACGCGCCGGTCTGCTCGCCGTGATTTACGCCATCTCGTACACGGGATCCGCTGTCCCCAGCCTCATAGCCGGACAGGCCAGCCGGGGGGTCAGTCTCCCCGCGATCACCGTCGGCTAGGCGATCCTCGCGGCCATCGTCTGGTTAGGCACACTCGTTGCCGCCCGTAACCCGGACACTCACAGGGCCAAAGCTTTCTGACCGCGGAAACACCGTGCTTGGACCGGGACACACCCGGGTTCGGGCTCTTGAAAAACCGCCGCTCCCCCGAGGGCCCGCAGTCGCCTGGCTGCGTCCGGGCCGGCCGCAACCGCGGCCGGCCCGGACGCCTCGGTCAGCGCAGGTCGAACCGGTCGAGCTCCATGACCTTCACCCAGGCCGCGACGAAGTCGTTGACGAACTTCTCCCCGGCGTCCTCGCTAGCGTAGACCTCGGCCAGTGCCCGCAGCTGGGAATTGGAGCCGAAGACCAGATCGACCGGTGTTGCGGTCCACTTCAGCTCCCCGGTGGCGATGTCGGTGATCTCGTAGACGTTCTCCTCCCCCTCCGACGCCTTCCACCGGGTGCCCGGGGAGAGCAGGTTGACGAAGAAGTCGTTCGTCAGGACCTGGGGCCTGTCAGTGAGGACGCCGTGGGAGGAACCGTCGACGTTGGCGCCCAAGGCACGCATGCCACCGATGAGCGCTGTCATCTCAGGCGCAGAGAGGTCCAGCAGGTACGCCTTGTCGAGCAGGAGGGTCTCCGGCTGGAGCTTCCCGCCGGGGCGGACGTAGTTGCGGAACCCGTCCGCCCGGGGCTGCAGGTACTGGAACGACTCGACGTCGGTCTGGTCCTGGGAGGCGTCGGCGCGGCCTGGCCGGAACGGCACGGTGACAGCGAAACCCGCGTCCCTCGAGGCCTTCTCCACCGCCGCGCAGCCGCCGAGGACGATCAGGTCCGCCAGCGAAACCTTCTTGCCCGCGGCCTGGGCGGAGTTGAACTGCTGCTGCACAGTCTCGACCGCCTGCAGCGCAGTCGCCAGCTTCTCGGGCTGGTTCACCTCCCAGCCGCGCTGGGGCTCCAGCCGGATCCGCGCGCCGTTGGCTCCGCCGCGCCTGTCGGTCTTGCGGAAGGTGGACGCCGCGGCCCATGCCGTGCTGGCGAGCTGCGAAACGGACAGGCCTGAGTCAAGGAGCTGGGCCTTGAGCGATGCGATGTCCTGCTCGTCGATCAGCTCGTGGTCCACTCCCGGGATGGGGTCCTGCCAGAGCTGCGGTTCGGGGACCCACGGCCCCAGCAGGCGGGGACCGACGGGGCCCATGTCGCGGTGCAGCAGCTTGTACCAGGCCTTGGCGAACGCCAGCGCGAACTCGTCCGGGTTTTCCAGGAAACGCCGCGAGATCTTCTCGTAGACGGGATCCACGCGCAGCGAGAGGTCCGTAGTGAGCATCGTGGGCCGGTGCTTTTTCTCCGGGTCGTGGGCATCGGGGATGATCTCCGGGCCGTCCTTGGCCACCCACTGGTGTGCGCCGGCGGGGCTCTTGACAAGCTCCCACTCGTGCTCGAACAGGATCTCGAAGAAGCGGTTGCTCCACTGGGTGGGCCTGTCCGTCCAGGTGACCTCCAGGCCGGACGTGATGGTGTCCGCCCCCTTGCCGGTCCCATACGTGCTGAGCCAGCCCAGGCCCTGCGTCTCGAGGTTGGCGCCTTCCGGCTCCGGCCCGACGTGCGCGTCCGCGTCACCGGAACCGTGCGTCTTGCCGAAGGTGTGGCCGCCGGCGATCAGAGCGACGGTTTCCTCGTCGTTCATCGCCATCCGCTTGAAGGTCTCGCGGATAAACGCCGCGGCCATGGCGGGATCCGGGTTGCCCATCGGCCCCTCGGGGTTGACGTAGATCAGGCCCATTTCCGTGGAACCGACCTCCTCGGACATCTGGCCTTCGCCGATGTAGCGTTCGTCGCCGAGCCAGGTGTCCTCGGGTCCCCAGAAAATTTCCTCGGGCTCCCACACGTCCTCGCGACCAAAGGCAAAGCCGAAGGTCTTAAAGCCCATGGACTCAAGCGCGACGTTTCCGGCGAGGACGAGCAGGTCGGCCCAGGAGAGTTTTTGGCCGTACTTCTGCTTCACCGGCCACAGCAGCCGCCGGGCTTTGTCCAGGTTGGCGTTGTCCGGCCAGCTGTTGAGCGGTGCGAACCGCTGGCTGCCGTCTCCCGCGCCGCCGCGGCCGTCGTGGACGCGGTAGGTGCCGGCGGCGTGCCAGCTCATTCGGATCATCAGGCCGCCGTAGTGGCCGAAGTCTGCGGGCCACCAGTCCTGGGAGGTGGTCAGGACTTTAATGATGTCCTGCTTGAGCGCCTCGACGTCGAGCTTCTGGAACTCCTCGGAATAGCTGAACGTGGGTCCGAGCGGGTTGCCCGCCGGGTGGTGGGCATGGAGAACGGAGAGGTCGAGCTGGTTCGGCCACCAGTCTGCGGTGGTCCGTGGCCGGTGCGCTTTGGGTTGCGGCGAGTCGATCGCCGGGTTCTCGCTCTCGCTGCCGTGCGAGGTCACGCTGTCATGGGCGACCGGGCACCCGCCCTCAACCTTACTGTCGAGACCCTGGGCGCTTCCGGGTGTTGGGATCGGGGGGTGATCCTGGCGATCCGTCATGTTTTTCCTTCCATAGGGCCGAGGCCGTGGTCGGACTCGGGCGGCCGGTTCAACCCTCCCATTTGACCATGAGCGCGCGGCCGCGGGGAGAGCCCCAAGGGGTTGATTGGAAAAGACTGTCCTGGAACCGCAATCAACCAATTCAGTCACGGGCCGCGGGGGCATGAACTGAAGTCATACCTCGAAGCACCCCCTTGACTGTTCCGTAGCGTCAACCTCTAGGGTCGGATTATCGGACGATGGCGGCGGAAAGGAGTCAAGGATGAACTGGTCCATTCAGGAAATTGCAAGGATGGCTGGGACCACCAGCCGGACTTTGCGCCACTACGACGACATCGGACTGCTCAAGCCCAGCAGGATCGGCACCAACGGCTCCGCTATTACGACGGCGGCTCGCTGCTGCAGCTGCAGCGTATCCTCCTGCTGCGCGGACTCGGTCTGGGCCTGCCCGCCATCGCCGAGGTCTTCGACCGCGAGACGGATGCGGTCAGCGCGCTCAGCAGCCATCTGGAGTGGCTGAGGCAGGAACAGGAACGGCTGGGCCGGCAGATCGCATCGGTCCGGCAAACCATCGAGACAGTGAAAGGAGGTGGCGAACTCATGGCAGAGAAAATGTTTGATGGCTTCGACCACACGCAGTACAAGGACGAGGTCGAGGAGCGCTGGGGCAAGGAGGCCTACGCGGCCAGTGACACTTGGTGGCGCGGAATGACCGCCGAAGAGAAGGCCGCCTGGAAGCAGCGCTCCGGGCAGCTCGGAAGCGACTGGCTGCGCGCCGCGGAATCTGGCATTTCCGTCGCCAGTGCCGAGGCCCAGGAACTCGCGAGGCGCCATGTGGAATGGCTGACGTCCATACCGGGAACCCCGGCCGCAGAGGGCGGCGGCGACACGAAGGGTTACGTGACCGGTCTAGGTGAGATGTACGTGGCCAATCCCCGATTCGCGGCGAACCACGGTGGGGAGGCCGGTGCAGTGTTCGTTCGCGACGCGCTCCGGATCTACGCCGAAAGGCACCTCGGCTTCCAAGGCTCCTAAGTGCATCTACGAACTCCCGGAACTCAGCGGTGTGGGCCGGTCCGCGAGCAAGAACTTCAAATGTGCAAAGATGACCCGGCCCGCTCGCTGTCCGTTCCCCGCCGGCTCGACTTCGGCACGGTCTGGTTCAACTCGCACCTCGTCATCGCTAACGAAATGCCCTGGGGCGGCTTCAAGGGCTCCGGCTACGGCCGGGACCTCTCCAGCTACGCCCTCGAGGACTTCTCCCGCACCAAACACGTCATGTACAACCACGGCTGACCATCTCCACGGCAACGAGTATCAGGAAGCGGACGACGGCGGGAGCTCCCGCCGTCGTCCGTTTGCGTTGCCCGTTGTAACACAGGCAGGTAGTGGGTAATCTACGGCCTACCGGACATTCGGCCGCATCAGGCGGCACCCGGAACGGCGCTGTCGTCAGGGGCTACGCCCCGTACCTTTAAGACGCCCAGTCACCGCACTGCCGACAATGCGGAACGCAGGACGCCACGCTTCCATTCAAGGGAGAACCTGATGTTAGGCACCAGAAGCTGCCTCGCCGCCGCTCTTGCTGCAACCCTCGTGACCATAGCCACCCCCGCGCAAGCGGCCGCCGCCACGCTCGTGAGCGTGGGGCCGGGAATCCTTGTTGCCAACGGCGCCGCGGTGGATGTCCCTGTCACCTTCGTGTGCGATACCGATCCAGCCTTGATCATCGCAATACCCGTGGTCCAAGTCACCCAAAGAGTCAGCGACGGACGCATCGCCGGCGGCGGCGGAAACGATCAGCTCAGCTGCACCAAGCAGGCCCAAACAGTCACCATACGAGTCATTCCAAATATGATGGCGTTCGACGAAGGTGCCGCCGCAGCATCGGTCTACCTGCAAACCTGCAGCGCGCAATTTCAGTGCACCGCCACGATTCTCCACACCGAAATAACGCTCGCCAATCCTGCCGGCGCAGGGGAGGAACTGAGTCGTTAAGCCAGGTCTGTTGGGTGGGCATGATCCACTTGAGTTGGATGCCGCTCCCCCCATGAGCGCGAACGAACACTTAAGGCCCTACCCGTCGAGGAACCGCAGCAGTAACGGGACGGTGGCGTGCATGGTCCGCAGGTCCCCGCCGCTGGCGGCCTGCTCGCCGAGGTAGTCGCCGTGGCCGCCGGGGACGATCAGGAGCCGGGCGCCCTGGATCCGGCCAGCCATCCTCGCGGCATATTCGGCGGAGACAATGTCCCGGTCCCCGACCACCACCAGCGTTGGCGCCGTGATCGTGCCCAGCTCGTCGTCGGACCAGCCGGGGAAGTCCAGGATGCGCCGGCGGTCCAGCTCGAAAAGCAGCTCCAGATGGCCGGGGCGGGGTTGAGGAGGCGGTCGGCGTCCTTGTAGGTGTCGGGCATGTCCGCGAGGGTGGCTTTCGACATGCCCTCCCAGAACTCATCGGGAACGGCGTCCCGGCTCACAAAGGTGGAGGCTATGATCAGCCGCCGGACACTGGCGGGGCGCCCGAGTGCCAGGGCGACGGCGGTGTGGCCTCCGGCGCTGAACCCCAGCACGTCCACGGTTTCCATGGCGAGCTGTTCCAGAACAGCCAGGGTGTCGCCGGCGGAGTTCTCGGCAGTGAGGGGGGCGGCCGGTGGGGTGGGTGCGGCCGTGGCCCTCCTCCTCGACGGCAATCACCTGGCGGTGTTCGGTCAGCAGCGGGATGATCTCACTGAAGTTGGTGCCGATGGTAGAGCCGCCGCCGGGATGAGGAGCAGCGGCGGCTGGCCGGGCACCGCCTGCCCGTGGACCTCGTAGTACATGCGAAGGCCGTTGTTGTCCGCGTAGCCGTGGGTGAAGGCCACACGGCATCCTAACTCCGGCCGTGTCCGGCAGAAAGGCCCAGCACAGGCGGAGGAAAACCGACTGTTCCGCGAGCGCGTCGCCGAATCCTCGGCAGCCATCAAGCTCCCGCTGTGGCTGTCGCTCTCAGTCCTGACGATCCTGGCATCGGCACGGCGTCGGTGGCGGCCAAGGGATTCAGCCTGTCCATGGTCGCCGGGTACGGAATCATGCTGGCCCTGGTCCTGGTGAGCACTGCGCTGGCGAAGCTCACCCGGAAGATCTCGGCGATCGTGTACATCACCACTATCGGCGCCTACATCTCCAGCCCTTGGTTCTTCGGCGCCGAGTCACTCACCGGGTTCATCAAGACCGTTGACTTCCTGTCCATCGCCACCGTCATGCTGACGCTCGCGGGCCTGTCCCTCGGCAAGGACATCCCGCTGCTGAAGAACATCGGCTGGAAGATCATTCCCGTGGGCCTGGTGGCGATCACCGCGTCCTTCCTGCTCTCCACCGTGATCGCGGAGTTCGCCCTGGGGCTCTGGCACTAGCAGCAGTATCGCCGGTTATAGCGGCCCCGCACGGAGTTTTTTCGTGACCTTCGGCGCACCTAACTCGATCTGGACAAAAACTCCAGGGGCTTTTCGGAACGGAAAGAACGGACGACGGCGGGACATCCCGCCGTCGTCCGCTTGTGTTCGGTCAGCTTTCGGGCAGTCGACCGGCCAGTCCCTGGAGCGACGGTTCGCGGCCCAGCTCCACATGCGCATAGGCCAGCGCCGCCGCCAGCTCCGCCTTGCCGTCGTAAATGGCCTTGCACAGGCTTAGGTGCTCGGCGCACTGAACCTGGGGGTCACGGTGCCCGGTCAGGGTGAAGAGCCACTGCATCCTGCCCAGCAGGGGCTTCATGGAGTACTCCAGCAGCGAGTTGCCCCCCATCGCAACGATCTCTGCGTGCAGGGCGGTGTTGATCAGCGGTATCTGCGCATGGTCATGGCGCAGCGTTGCGTCCTCGGCCTGGTCCATGATCTGCTGCAGCTCGGACGACGACTGGCCCCTCGCCGCGGCCTGGGCGGCGAGGCGCGCGGCCAGGACCTCCAGGCTGAGCCGCACATCAAAGAGTTCGTTGACGTCGCGCAGGGTGATCTGTTTAACGGTGGCGCCACGGCGCGGGGAAGCGTCAATGAAGCCTTCGGCCTCCAGCTGCTGCAGTGCTTCGCGGACGGGCACCCGGGATACAGCCAGGGTCTGGGACAGCTCGCGTTCCCGGAGCCGGGACCCCGGCGCGAAGTCACCTGAGATGATCAGTTCCCGGATCCGTGCCCGGGCAGTGTCAGCCGAGGATGCGGGAGATTCCGCCTGGACTGTCATTCATGCCTCCGTTTTGCTGCGGCGTCTGACTTCCGCGGTCTCTCAGTTATTCAGCGCCACGCGGGTGCCAACCCCCTTATCGAGCGCAGCGTCGTACAGGAGCCGCCCGATGGCAAGGTCCTGCAGACCGATACCCACCGAGTTGAACAAGGTTACGTCCTCATCGCCAACGCGTCCTGCTCTTGTCCCCGCCGCCACGTCACCAAGCTCGGCTTCCACGTCCTCGAAGCTCATGACACCTTCGGTCACCGGGATGATCAGCCCGCCGGACTTGGCCCGGGCCGTGGCCAGGCTGTCCACAAAAACCCTCGCCCGCACCATGCCCTCCGAATCAATCTCCCGGTGGTCCGCCCGTGGACGGGAACCGACGGCGTTCACGTGCAGCCCGGGCTTGAACCACTCACCCTTGACCAGCGGCTCAACCGCCGGCGTGAGCGTGCACAGCACATCGGCAGCCTCCACGACTTCTTGGACGCTGGAGGCGCGGGTGATGTTCAGTCCGTGGTGGGAAACCTCCCCGCAGAAGGCGGCCACCGTGCCCGCGGAACGAGACCACACCACCACGTTTTCGATGGGAAGGACGGCCAGCATCGCTTCCACATGGGCCACGGCCAGCGCGCCTGCACCGACGAGTCCCAGGGTTGTGCTGCCCGGCCTCGCAAGGAGCTTCGTGGCCACGGCGCTGGCAGCGGCCGTGCGGACCCGGGTGGGGACTTTGCCGTCCAGGATGGCCAGTGTCTCGCCGGTCAGCTGGGAGACAAGCATGATGGTGGACCGCTGTGTGGGCAGGCTGGACTCCCGGTTGGCCGGAATGTCCGCCAGCAGCTTCACCGATGCCAACTCCTCGTCGCCGGACAGCGCTGCCATCGGCAGGAACCGCGCGTCCGATGACGGCAGGAGAAGGGAATCCGGCGCCGGCTGAACAGCGGTTCCCCGGCTGAGGCCGGCGAAGACGCGTTCGACGGCGGTAATGGTCCCCGGCATGTCGGCCAGGGCCTGGAGCTCGGAGGCTTTAAGAATCAGTGTCATGGCGGCTTTCTCAATGGGAGGGCGTGCGCTAGCTCGCCAGGGGAAGGCGGGACGGGGTTATCCCGACGAGGGATCAGAGGTCGTTCCGGACAAGGACTCCCTGCGCCACCACGGCCCGGATTCCCTCCAGGGCGGAGCCGCTGGTCAAGGGATCAGAGTCCACAATGACGGCATCCGCAAAGGAACCGCGTACCAGGCGCCCTGCATTCTCACTCCAGCCCAGCAGGGCGGCGGCATTTACTGTCGCGGCCCGCAAGGCGTCTAGCGGCGAAAGCCCGGCCTCAGCCAGAAGACGCACCTCCGTGCCGATAGGCGTCACGTCCGATCCGAAGGAGTCAGTCCCGGCGACGACGGTGACGCCGGCTTCATGGGCGGCTTTCACGGCTGCTTTGATGATGGGTGTGTACTCCTTGCCGCGGGCGGCAAGGATCGGGTTGGAGGAACCCGCCATGCTGGTGATGGCATCCATGGTGGGAGTGAAGAACGTCCCACGGCTGGCCATCCGGTAGATGGTTTCCTCGCTGACGAAGACGCCGTGCTCGATGCTGCGCACACCGGCCCGGACCGCGCCGTCTATCCCTTCCGCACTGTAGGCATGGCACAGTACGCCTGCTTTCCCTGCGGCCTTGACCACCGCGGACAGCTGCTCGTAGTTGTAGACCAGTTCTCGGGGGTCCTGTTCCGGCAGGCCCGCCCTGGGGTTGGCCCGGGTCTTGATCACCTGGGCGCCGCGTTTCAGGTTGACCTTGGTGAGGTAGGCGAGGTCGGTCGGTTCGGTCACTCCCCCGGACAGGGCTGCGAGCGGTGCCAGGTCCGGATCCGCAAGGAGGGAGTCCCCCAGCTCGGGTGATATGAACAGCCCTGCCGGGCTCATCCGGGGCGAGGCGCCGGCGGCCCAGGCGGGAAGGGCAGCGAGGGCGACGTCCTGGTAGAAGCTGCTGGAGCCACTCCTGACACTGGTGGCTCCGCCCTGCAGGATGGCACGCGCATCCGACAGCGCGTTCGCGTGGACATGCACGTCTATGAGGCCGGGAAGAACCCAGCGTCCGGAAGCGTTGACGATGCGGGCTTGGCCGGCAAGGGCGGCCACAGCACGGCGGGTCTCGTCACGGCTGCCCACCGCGGTGACTTTGCCTCCCTCCAGCACAAGGACTCCTTCTGCCACCGCGTCGCCGGTCTTGGGGTCAACGATGGTGCCGCCTTCGATGATTATCGGCGCGGATGAAGCGGGGCGGCCAGGGTAGCCGGGGCTTGCCGTGTTGCCCTCCGCTTTCGCCGCCGGGGCATTTCCCAGCTGCGCAGCAAGGCTCGCCACCGAGATTCCGGCGAGGGCGGCGGCCCCGGCGAGGATGCCGCGGCGCGGAACTGCGGCGGAAGGCAGGGCAGCTGGGGTGTGGTCGTGCAGGCACATGATTTCTCCAGGGGCAAGGGGCCGCTCCGCAGCAGTGCGGGCGCCGGAGTCAGTGGGGTCAAAAGTCGTGGGTCCAGCCAGGGCGGATCAGCATCCCCCACAAGGCGCCGGGAGCCGCGGTACGCCTCAACGATACTCCCTTTGGTATACCAAGACAATAGCCTTGGTTGCCGAGACTGCAGATAGAAGTCCTCAACCGACGTTGGCGGGAGAGCTGATTTCCGCGTGCGGATAGGTGGGCGGGAACAGCTCGCCGGGCTCCCGGCGCCGGAGGTCCCTCTCCGAGTAGGCGGCCTTCATCTGGTCGAAGAGCCGCTGCCCCTCAGCCCGCAGCGCGTCGAGGTCGATGCCGGGCAGAGCGCCGTCGACAACCACGGGGCGCCCCGCTACGAAGGTGTCGGTCACCTGGCGCGCCGTGCCGTTGAGCACCAGCGTGCGCAGCGGATCTTCGACCACACCGTCACCGAAGTGGCCCAGGGAAACAACCGTAATGTCGGCCTGCATGCCGGGTGTCAGCTTCCCCAGATCGTCCCGCCCCAGGGCCCTCGCACCGCCTAGGGTGGCAGCGTCGAAGTAGGCAGCCAGGGTCCCGGCGTCCGGCCGCTCCTCGACCAGCCGGGTCAGGTGCATGCCGACGTCCATGCCGCGCACCAGGTCCGGCGGGAAGGAATCAGTACCCAGGCACAGGTTGACGCCGGCCTCACGGAAACAGTCAAACGAAACAAGCTGCTTCTGGTAACGGAACGATGTCAGCGGGCAGTGCACAATGCTGACACCGTGCCGGGCCAGCAGGTCCAGCGGACCTCCGGGCGCCAACGCGGCGGGGTCCTTGCCGTTGATCACCACGCCATGCGGAATGAGCAGCCGCGTGCCAAACAGGCCGGTGGATTCGAGCAACTCCAAGACGCCGCGTCCCGCGGAATGCTGCAGGAGCCCGTCCTCAAGCGGTGACTGTAGGCAGTGGAGCCGGACAATCGCGTTCCGCTCCCGGGCGATCCGCGCCGTTTCACGCATGAGCTCGTGGGACAGCGTCTCGATGCGGCACGGCAGCAGGACGCCGGTGACAAGCGGGTCGGCGAGGCCGGCGGTGTGGTCCAGGAAACGCTCCGCGTCGCGCAGGCCGGCGAGCCCCTGCGCCTCATCGAAGTGGACTTCGCGATCACCTGCGGCAGTGGCGACGTGGACCCCGGAACGGTAGGCGGGACCGAGGTAGCCGCGCAGTCCGATCCGCCGGCTGGTCTCTGCCATGTCCGCCAGTTCGTCGAGGCCTTCAGCCCAGGCACTGTGGATCTCCGAGGCGATCGGCATGTACGTCGTGATGCCGTGCAGGGCGAGCTGCGCCAGGGCGAACCCGCGCACCGTGGCGCGCTCCGACGGCGTGAACACGTCCCGGCGGCGGTCGGCGAAGTAGTCCTCCGACCACAGGTGGCCGGCTGCGACGTCGGGCGTCGGCCACGAGTCCAGGATGAGGTGGTCGATGTCGGCGAGGGCGTCCAGATCTATCAGGCCGGGCATGACCAGGCTCTGACCGTAGTCGCGCTCCTCATCGACCGGACCGCCGTAGTTGCGTCCGACGAAAACGATGGAATCTCCCTCGAAGACCACCTCGCCGTCCTCGATGAGCGTGTGCCGTGCCCCGTCGAACCCCAGAACGTAGCGGGCTGAGATTTTCTTGTACATCGTGCCTCCTTGGCGGACTGTCAAAAATGTGACTTGCCTCTCAATGGGTACGAGTATACAGTCATTTGGTATACCAAAGAGCGATTCCGCAAAATGCGAGATGTCTTTGTTCTGATCCCTGATCCCCCTCGAAAGGCCTGCGCCATGCGCAATGAAGCGAAGACCACAGGCGGGTCCGTGCCCGTCCTCGTGGATGCGGTACCGTCGCGTACTTTCCGTGCCCGACCCGCCCTGTGGTTCGCGATGATCGCGATCTCCACCGCCGTCTGTGCCGTGGCCATCATGATCGGAACCCACAAGTTCCATCTCGGCCCGGCCGCCATCGTCCTGATGCCCATCCTGTGGACTGTGCTCATCGGTGGATTCCTCGGCGTCCAGGGGTGGAAACCCATCGGAGGGCGCGCGCGTGCAGTGTCCACGCACCTGATGGACGTGTCCATCGTCTTCTTCCTGGCAGGGCTCGGCACTCAAATTGGCCCGTCACTGACGAAGTTCACCAACATCGGTCCCGCGATCCTCCTGCAGGAGGTGGGCCACGTGGTCGGCACGGTGATCCTGGCTCTTCCAGTCGCAGTTGCGCTGGGCTTGGGCCGAACGGCGATCGGAGCCACGTGGTCGATCGACCGTGAGTCCTACCTCGCCTTCGCCATCCAGCGCTTCGGCGTCCGCTCCCCCGAGTACCGGGGCGTGTTCGCTGTGTGGGTGCTGGGCAGCGTCTTCGGCGCCGTGTTCATCTCCCTCCTGGCCGGGCTCCTCGGCGGACTGGACTTCTTTGATCCCCGCGCCCTCGCGCTGGGGCTGGGACTCGGGTCCGCTTCCATGATGCTCGGCGGCGTGGGCGCGCTGTCCATCCTGTATCCGGAGATGGCGGGAGAGATCATGGCCCTCGCGGCCCTCTCCAACCTGGTCACCAACATCGTCGGCTTCTACGCCGGGGTCTTTATCGCGCTGCCCATGTGCCGGAAGCTCTACAAGATGTGGTCCCGCATCTTCGGGCGGGACGACCTCGGCCGCCGTGTCCGCCGCGGCGCTCTCATTGGCCTTGCCGCTGGCGTCCAAGCAGGCGGCTCGAGCTCAGCGCGCCCGGGCAGCGCGGTGATGGACGCGGAGGAGGCGTCCGGCACCGACACAGTGGACGTCAACGGCATCGAAGCGGACCCCACTGTTGTCCGGACACCGAGGACGTGGCTCATCGCGTTCGCCGCCACCGGAGTGGTCGGCGTCCTGCTGAACGCCCTCGGCACCGGTTCCGCGCGGCCGTTGGATGTTGTCGGCGTGCTCATCCTACTTGCACTGACGGCCGTCGCGCTGGTGCTTGCGAAGCTCGTCCCGGCGGTGCCGTCCAGCATCTGGGTCCTGGCCCTGGCCACCATCGCCTCCGCAACGTTCCTGCCCATCGGCCCCTTCATCGCTTCCACCACGCAGCACATCAACGTCCTCTTCGCAGGTTTGCCCATGATCGCCCTGATCGGCATGTCGCTGGGCCGCGACGTGAAGGCGCTGCGCTCATTGAGCTGGAAGATCGTCATCGTTGCACTGATGACGTTCACCGCGAGCTTCCTCGCCGCGGCAGTCATCGCGCAGGTTGCCTTCCACTTCTAGTACGTGCTGCTGTGGGAGGGCACCGGTCCCCGCGGATCGGTGCCTTCCCCGCCGTCGTTAACTTCTCAGTCGAAAGGAATGAACCATGCTCATCACCAATGTCCGCCCCTGGGGCCGGGACGCCGTAGACCTTGAGGTTCGCGAGGGGAGGATTGCCGCCGTTCACCCGGCGGGGACCGCCGTGGAAGTAGCTGACTCCTCCGGCGGGGCCATCGACGGACATGGCCGGATCGCCATGCCCGCCTTTACCGACGTACACGTCCACCTCGATTCGACACGGATCGGGCTGCCGTTCCGGGAGCACACCGCCTCGCCCGGCGTGTGGAACATGATGTGCAACGACCGGGAAAACTGGCGCGACACCCCCATTCCCTACAGGGATGTCGTGGCGGGAACGCTGGAGCGAATGATTGCGCTGGGGACCACGCGAGTCCGTTCCTACGCGCAGATCGACGTGGACTGCAAGCTTGAGCGGTTCGAGGCAGTGCTGGCCGCGAAGGAGCGCTTCGCCCACGCCGCCGACGTGCGGGTTATGGCTTTCCCTCAGGCAGGCCTCCTGCTTGAGGACGGCACCGTTCCGCTCCTCGAGGAGGCCCTGCGTGCGGGTGCGACAACCGTCGGCGGCATTGATCCCTGCCAGCTGGACCGTGACCCGGTGCGCCACCTGGATATCGTGTTCGGCCTGGCGGAGAAGTACGGGGTGGACGTCGATATTCACCTGCACGAGCCAGGCCACCTGGGTGTCTTCAGCGCGGAACTTGTCTTCGAACGTACCCGCGCGCTGGGTATGGAAGGACGCGTCTCGCTGTCCCACGCCTACGATCTGGCCAATGTCCAACCCGATGTGACGGCCCGGCTCGTGGAGCAGATGGCCGAGTTGGACGTCGCTTGGGCGACGGTCGCCCCGGCTACCGGCGGCACGCAGTTCGACCTGGCCCGCATGACCGAGGCCGGGATCCGTGTCGGTTTGGGCGAGGACGGCCAGCGGGATTACTGGAGCCCGTACGGCAATTGCGACATGCTCGACCGCACCTGGCAGCTGGCCTTCACGCACCGGTTGCGCAAGGACCGGCTGATCGAGCACTGTGCGGCGATCGCCACCATCGGAGGCGCGTCCATCATGGACCGCACCATCCAGCGCCTCACCAGTCCCGACGACCTGCCCGGCTTGGCACCCGGGGATCGGGCGGACATTGTCCTGGTCGACGGCGAGACCGTCACCAGCACCGTTATGGACCGCGGCACCGACCGCACCGTCATCCACGACGGCAGGCTTGTCGCCGACGGCCTGGTCGTTCTGAGCTGACGGAGACGGGTTGCTCCGGCCCGCCGTCGTCCGTTTGCGTTTTGAACGAAGCCGTCAGCGCCCCTGCACGGAACGGGGTGTGGTGATCCGGGCGACCGCCTCCGCCGTCACGGCCCGGTCGTGCTGTTCGGTATCCAAAGCTGCGTGCAGGAAGGAGTCTTCGATCAGTGCGTCCAGCATCCGGCACGTGACCGGGTCGAAGTGGCGACCCAGGGAAGTGCGGCTCTGCCGCATCCACGCGTGGGGACTCCCGCTGGCGTCCGCACCCAACTTTCGTACCGGCTCAGCAGCCGGGTAAATTTGGGGCGATGATTCACATTGACCAGGATGACCCGGCGCGGGGAGATGTCCGCCAACTCCTGAGCGAGCACCTGGCAGACATGTTCGCCACGTCGCCGGCCGAAAGCGTGCACGCTCTGGACCATTCCGCACTGTCCGCACCATCGGTCACGTTCTGGACGGCACGCGAGGAGGGCCAGCTCTTGGGGTGTGGCGCGCTCAAGCTCCTCGATTCCCCGCACGGCTCAGCGAAGCACGGCGAAATCAAGTCCATGCGCACCACGGCAACCGCGCGGGGGCGAGGGGTCGCCACGCTGATGCTCAGGCACATCCTTGACGCGGCCCGAACCCTGGACTTCGAGCGCATCTATCTTGAGACTGGAACCGAGGACTATTTTGCGCCCGCACGGCGCCTGTATGTCCGCAACGGATTCACCGAGTGCCCTTCCTTTGCCGGCTACGTCCTCGATCCAAGCAGCATTTTCATGGAACTCCGCCTCTAAGCGAGAGGCTGGCCCAAGCTGGCGTCGTCGCGGGCGCCGGCCCGCACTAGGGAGTGTCTCCTTATTGCCATAACCAGATCAGGGAGGCGTAGAGAGCGACGCCTGCCCGGTAGGTGATGGCGAGTCGGTCGTATCGGGTGGCGATGCTGCGCCATTGTTTGAAGAGGCTGAAGGATTGCTCGACGACGGACCGGCCTTTATAGGCTTCGCTATCGAAGTCCACGGGCCGGCCGCCGCGGGAGCCTTTGCGTTTACGGTTGGCGATCTGGTCCCTGGGTCGGGAATGATGGCCCCTGATCTTCTTCTCACGCAGAAGGGCTCCGTTGGCCCGGGACGAGTAGGCCTTGTCGCCCATGACCGCGTCAGGTCGGTTCCTGGCCCGGCCGCCGCCAAGCCGCGGCACGCTGATCGCATTGGTGACGTGGGGAAACATGCGTGAGTCCGGTCCCTGGCACGGTCCCAGAATGAACGCCAAGGGACGGCCCCGGCGGTCGCAGGCGTGATGGATCTTTGCGCTCAGCCCGCCCCTGGACCGGCCCACGGCGTGGTCCTCAGGCTCGATCCAGAGTTTCTTGTAATTCGGCGGATCCCCCTGTGGTGCGGGGAAGGTTCGTTCCATGCTGGTGCGCCCGGTTAATGGTCGAATCCACTGAAACAGTCCAGTCGATCTCTCCGTTGGCGTCCGCCTCAGCCAGCAATACCGCGTGGATACGGTCCCAGATCCCGTCCGCAGCATAGCGGCGGTGCCGCTTCCAAACGGTTTGCCACGCCCCGAATTGCTCCGGCAGATCCCGCCACGCTATCCCGCACCGGTACCGGTACGCCATGCCTTCTACAATCTGGCGGTTATTACGGAACGGGCACCCGCGCTGGCCATCGGAACTTGGTAACAAAGGCTCAACGCGGGCCCACTGCTCATCAGTGAAATCTGGAAACGCGACACCACCCCAGTTATTCAACCAACGCCCAGCCCATTTAGGAGACACGCCCTAGTCGGTTTCGGGTCCGCGGCAGAAGAAGCAGTCCGGACCGTCACAGGTGTCATCGAGTTCGACCGTCGACGTGGTTTCTGAAAGTTCCTTGACTTTTGAGCTCATTATTATCCTTGCCTTTACTGTCGTGGTGTCGTGGAGGCACTGGGCGCCAAAGTCGGTTAGTGGGAGAATCCGGAAGCGGTCTCGGTGAGGGACTTACCCTTGGTCTCGGGCGCCAGCCACTGGGACAGGACGGCACCGATGAGAGTGAGCCCGGCGGCCATCAGCATTGTTATCTGCGCCCCGTAGGTCACCATGGACCACGGCAGCAGGAAGGTCCCGGCACCCGCTCCAACACGGCTGACCGCAGTGGCGAAGCCAGTTCCGATGCCGCGGATTTCAGTGGGGAACACCTCTCCGGGATAGATACCTGTCAGTGTGTTGTAGCCCGCGTTGAAGAAGGAAAAGGCCAGGAAGCAGGCCAGGACCACCCAGGCCGGCGCACCCGCCCAGAGGCCGATGACCATCAGGAGAAGGAAGCAAAGCCACTGCGGAGGGACGGTCAATACGCGGCGGCCGAGCCGATCGATCAGGACCACGGTCAGGATTACGCCTGCTGTGGCAACCGCCGAGAGTCCCACCCCGCCGGCAAGTCCCTGGCTTAGTCCGTAGCCTTCGAGCACGCTCTCGGCAAAGGTGGCGATCGCGAAGTACGGGGTGACCGCACAGAGCCAGAACATCGAGCAGAACAGAGTAGCCCGCCAATACCGGCGTGAAAACAGCATCTTGAAGGTGCCCTGTGGGCGGTCGTGCTCGTGCTCGACGTCGTTCATGTCGGTGGCGTCTTCCATGTACTTGTACGCCACCGCGCGGGCCTCGTCGTGACGGCCCTTGCTCCAGAGCCAACGAGGCGACTCCGGCAGGCCGAAGCGGGCAAAGAACAGTATGACCGCAGGAAGCGTGCTCGAACCGAGGATAATCCGCCAGTCCACCGTAGTGTTCTTGGTCAGCACGTAGCCCACAATGAAGGCGACCATGAAGCCGACGTAAAAGGCGACCAGGGTCAGGCCCATCAGGCGTCCCCGCATTCTGGCGGGGGCGAACTCCGACATCAGCGGCCAGCCAACGGAGTATTCGACGCCGACGGCAATGCCCATGAGGAGTCGCACCACGAACAACTGCCACGGTTCATGGACGAAGAACTGGAGGGCGGAGCCGATGACGAAGATGCCCATGTCAATCATGAACAGTGGTTTGCGCCCGAACTTGTCGCCAAGCCAGCCGCCGACCGGTGAACCAACCAGAATGCCGAGCAGTGACGAGGCCACGATCAGGCCCTCCCACAAGGGGGTGAAGCTCAGTTCAGTGGTAATGGTGCCGATCACCGTGCCGACAATCCCGAGGATGTAGCCGTCCAGGAACATTCCCCCGACCAGAACGGCGGTCAGCCTGGTCAGAAAGCGGCGTTTAAACGCCTTGACTGAGGCATCCTCGGTGGTTTGTGTTGTGTTCTTTAGGGAAGGCACCGGTGGCTCCTGTACTCAGGGATGGACATGGGATTTCTCCTTCGTCGAGGAGGAGGGAGGCGCTTGTGAACCTCGGATCGGGCTCTTCGCGCGTTCCCAGGATGGGAGCTTCTCATCATGGTGTGGTAACCATCACAACCAATCTAGCGTGTGATCACATATCACGTCAACGACCGGCTCTTCCTGAAGGAAACAATCGGCCCTCTCTTGACTCGATATGTGATCACACATTACATTCGTGACTGTGACTACAGCCACACCGTGCTCCGTGCATGAGCGGCGGCCAGGGTCGACGTGACAAGGACGGATCAAGCTGGCCCAGCAGCCGCAGGCAGCTTCACCCTTTCCGCTGTATTTCTCCGCACACCAACACGCATTGGGACAAGGATCGCGAACTCCCCCGCAATCATGTGCCCAACAGATCCATCCAGGAGCCACGCCGTCCGAGGTGAACAGCGTCATGTGTCCAAGAGAGACCAGCCTCTGGACGAAAAGCCCCATGAGAGGAACGTACTTCCAGTGAGCATCATTCAACGGGAAGTACTTGCAAAATTGTGCGAACAAGCCTTGTTGCACTCCGGTGCAGGAACGCGGGACGCCCATGTCCCGGCCGAAGCCACCGTCGAAGCCGAGCAGGTTGGCAACCGCGCGGTTGGCGTGGCCCACTTGTTCGACTATCTCGACGGCTACACGCAGGGACGTATCGTTTCAGACGCCCAGCCCAAAGTCCGCCGCGCGGCTCCCGCCGTGATAGACGTCGACGCCGGCAGCGGCCTTGCACAGTCCGCCTTCGCCGCCGCTTTTGACGAGCTTCTGAATGCCACGCGGGAGTCGGGCATTGCCGCACTGTGGATCCGGCAGTCCTACACCTGTGGCGAGCTTGGCTACTACGCACGGCGGCTGGCGCAACAGGGGTTCATCGCTTTCGCCTCAGCCAACAGCCCGGCGTTGATGTCCATCGGAGGGTCCCCGAAACGGGTCCTCGGTACCAATCCCCTCGCCTACGGCATTCCCCGGCCAGGCATACTGCCCTTGGTCATTGATCAGGCATCATCCTCCACCGCATTCGTCAACATCAGGCGCGCGGCAGATGCTGGTGACCCCGTTCCGCAAGGGTGGGCCCTTGACGCCAGCGGGCAACAGACGCAGGACGCCAACGAAGCCCTTCAGGGAACCCTTTTGCCCTTCGGTGGACATCGCGGTGGAAACGTGGCCCTGCTGATGGAAATCCTTGCGACGCTCTCAGGCGCCTCGTTTTCCGTGGACGCCGCACCGTTCGATCAAGGCGGCACTTCCCCTGGCATCGGGGTCTTCCTGCTGAGTATCGACCCTGCCAATTTCGGCGGTTCGGTGGAACGCCTGACCAAGCAATTCGGAACCCTGCAGGATCAGCATCAGGTCCGGATTCCTGCTATGGGACTCACCGAACTGCCAGATCAACTCGACATCGACGCCGGGACGCTGCAGCGTCTGCGTGAAGCCGCTCAACCCGTGTGAACCACCCATCCCCTCAGGGGGCGGGCGGGGTGGACCGCTGCCCCTGCGGGACAGGAACCTGCGCCAAAATGGCTGCCCTGCACGTAAAAGGCGAGCTCGCACTGAACGAGCCCTTCCGTCACGGGCATGATGGGTACCGTCTACACCGGCGAGTTGGTCGAAAAAGTTGAAATCGCCGGACGGAGCGGCGTGGTACCCAGGATCAGCGGACGGCCTGGATCACAGGCTTCAGCACCTACGTTCTGGACCCGGAGGACCCAGTGTTTCCAGGTTGCCGATGCCGTCCAGCCCATGGAAGCCTCGGTCTAAGGCCATAAGCGCATCAACAGCACGTGCTCGTGAGATACCCAACCACGGAACCGTCCAGCGATACCGGTTCACCCGAAATGATTGCATGGCGATCGCTCGACATCCTCAACCGCACGAGCAGCCGGTGGCCGGGACGTGGGCCTTGACCGGCCCGTGCCTCAACCAGCCCTGCCTCAAGGGCGTTGTCCTGTGGGCCGTACTCGATTCCAAACGCCGGGACCCCGTTGGCGATCCGCAGGGCGGTGAATGCTTCATCGCCGACCAGTCCAAGCCCGTGCCGTGCACCTGCCTCGAGGAGGAGGTCCCAAAGGTACAGCCCGTGCTCCGTAGCAGAATAGAGCGTCCATCCGCCCAGGCCGGTGAGGGATTCTGCCACCGCGCGGACGGGGACGCCGCCGACGTCGAGGATTGGGGCGAGGGGGGACCCGGTCGGGGGCAGCGCCCCGTGCGTTACTGAACGGAGTACCGCGGCAGCTTCAGGCCCTATCAGGGCCAACGCCGTTGTTGAGGAGGACAGGTCGGAGACGGTAACCGTGGTGGAGTGCCGGCTCTCCCGGCGGAGCTGCCAGATATCCTCCGGGGTGCTGCCGATCACGAGGTAGGAGTCCTGGGCGGCGCGGACCAACGTTAGTTCGGCTGCGATACCGCCGGACGGGCTTTCCACGAGAGCCGGGGCAGAATCATCCACCTGCAAGGACAGTGGCGAGGAGAGGATTTCCTGCAGGTGTCTTCCCGCGTTGTCACCGCGCACCTCAAAGATACTGGTAGCTCCTCTGTCGACGAGCCCGGCGACATGGAGGGCATGCCGAGCCTCGATGGAAATTGCCGGGGACCATCCATACGTTCCCCAAGCGTCCCGTTCGGCGTGCAGCCGTTTTGCATCACTGGCGTACCACAGTGGACGCTCCCAGCCGCCCTGCGAGGTTCCGAATTCTGCCTTCAGGGCTTCCTGCCGAAGGTAGAAGGGGGTGGTCGCGAATTTCCTTAGTTGCTTGGTTTGCCAGCGTGGGTGGTGGATGTCGTAGACCTCGTCGTAATTTTCACTCGCCCTGGCAATGCTGGCTGACCTCGTCAGGTGTGCCTGGTCGAAGCGGCGGAAGTCCAGGGTAGTGGTGTCGATGCCCGGATCTCCGGTGACAATCCACTCGGCGAGGACACCGGCGACGCCCGCCGACTGGGTGAGCCATACTGACTCACCCAGCCAAAGACCCCGGATCCCTGGAACCTCGCCTAGGAGCGGGTTGCCGTCGGGAGTGAACGAAAAAATTCCGTTGTAGCCATCTTCCGGTTCACAGTTATTGGCCTCGGGAAACAGCCGCTTGAGCTCAGTCCAACCGTCTTTGAGGTCGTTCCAGGTCAAGGGGTGGATGGCGGGCTCGGTCCGAGTACTGGAAAAGTCTTCGGGGCTGGCGATCTCCGACTGGTCCACGGGAATGACGCGATGCTCATAGCTGCCCCAGAGAAGCCGTTCACCGTACTGTCGGAAGTACGAGCCCGTGGCTTGGTGGCGCACCATGGGCAAGGCGATTTCCTCCCGCTCGCTGAAGCCGGAAAGGGAAGGAAGGGCACTGGTTGACGATGAGCAGTGCTCCATGGGAACCATGGGTAGCTCCAATCCGAGCATCCTTCCGAGGCTTGGACCCCACAGTCCGGCGCACACGACGACGACATCGGCTTCCAGGAATGAGGTTCCTTCCGGGAGCCGTTCCCCCTTGCAGGGGTTGCCGGGCACCGGCGGCGTCGCCCGGACATCGACGCCGCTGACCCGGCCGGCTTCGATTCGGAACCCTGTGACCTGGGTATGGCCGTAAAAGCGTGCCCCATTTTCGATGGCCCGGCGAGCTTGCCACTCCACGGCGCGGACCGCTTTTACGACTCCATCCGATGGAGTGTGCAAACCGCCCAGCACGCTGGAAGTGTCCAGGGCCGGGAACAGCTTTCCGCACTCTTCAGGACTAACAATGCGGGAGGGAACGCCCCATGACTGTGCGAGGTTCTGCCGGCGGTGCAGGTACTCCAGCCGCTCCCCATCACAGGCCAGTTCGAGGCCCCCAACCCGCTTGAGGATCCATTCACCGTCCCAGGAGAGTCCGTCCAGCTTGTCCAGCGTCCGCCTTGCAAGCTCGGACATCACGGCTGTGCCCGTGGTCTGGAATGCGAAGCCCGGCGCGTGGGAGGACGACCCACCTGTCCGGTACAGGGGACCTTGGTCCACTACGGTTACGGACTTCATGCCTTGGCGTGTCAGGTCGTCGGCCAGCGCGGCTCCAACGACGCCTGCGCCGATGATGAGGATACGGGTGTCTGGGTCAATCCGGGCGGTGGCCACGTTATCTCCCTTGCGGTCAGAGACGTCCACGTCTCACGTCAAAATGTCGGTTGGCTCCCGGGGTTGCGCAGAAGCGCCCTGATCCGGGTAGCGAGAATTTGGTCGCCTCCACCGAGGTTCGAGACACCTCGTGATAGTCGGCTGAATCACAGTATAGATGAGATATGTGATCACACCCACCCATTTTTATACTTCTTTTTGGAAGAAAAGAACGGGGCTACAAAATGGTGAAGCGCAGCCCCGAGGGGCTGCGATTTCCCGAAAAATGAGGAGAGCCGCCTGACTACAGGGGCTTAGTGATCCACCGTTTCAACGCAACGACTGTCAGCGGGAAGCAAAGTGGATGATTCCTACACTGCGCTGGAGCTCCGCCAGCGCAGCGTTGCGCTTCGGGCACAGCACCGAGAAACAGTGCTGCCATGTGGCTGCTGCCGCGCCCGCGATCCGCCCGCGAAGCTGGGGAGCGACCTCCAGGAAATCCTCGATCCACTCCTGGATCAGCCGGTCGTCGTTTTCGATCCCCGGAATGAACCCTGCCGAGTTGCCGTAGCAGGTGAACCTGACGATCCCGTCGGTCGGCACAACACCCGGCTGCGGATTGATGATGGCGTCAAACTTCTTGCCGACAGTGGAAACGAAGGACCAGTCCGCTAAGTCCGGCAAGCCCTCGATGTTGGTGGCTATGGTAAACGTCGTGCTGCCCGGGGTTTCAGCAGCCCGGAGCGCCTCACGCTTCCATTCAGGCAGGTCCTCGCAGACGCCGGCCACCAGCGGGGCCGGCACCGCCATCACCACGTGCCGGGCCAAAAGCAGTTCTGGTCCGCCGTCGCTGGTGGCACGCTATTCCGGAGTCTCTCCCCTGAGGCAGCGGACGAACTCATCCACGGCGGGGGAACGGCCAAAAGCACGGGCCACGTGAAGCTCAGTCTGCGGCCTGTTCACAAACCGGCGCGTGGTGACGCCCGGCATCTGGAATCGCTGTACCGACTCAGGGAGGACTGAGACCCCCAGTCCGGCGGCGACAAGGCCGAGGACGGTTTCCTGATGGATGGCTTGCTGGACGACGACGGGCGGGGTGGGGAGGGACTCGAAGAGCCGGAGCACCCTCGCCACGAACCCGGGCATCAGCCGGTAGGGAAACAGGATCATTGGCTCCCCTTCGAGGTCCTCGGGGCGGACCTCCTTCGCCGCCGCCAAACGGTGTGTTTCCGGCAGGACCACCACCAGGTCTTCCGTACTCAGCAGTTCGAGGTTCAGCCCGGGCACGTCTCCCGGATCCCGGATCAGTCCCAGGTCGAGGTTTCCGTCCAGCAACTGCTCAATCTGCTCTCCGCTAGTAAGCGGGTGCAGCACGAGGTCAATGCGGGGGCGCCGCTGGCGGAAGGCCCGGATGGCTTCGGGCACGGTGGTGTAGCTCGCGGAACTGACGAACCCGACCCTGATCTTGCCGCTCTTGCCGGCAGCGACGTCGGCAACATCTCCGGCGGCGTCGTCGAGGTCCGCCACGGCGGACTGGATGCGGTCCTTGAACGCCTGGCCGGCCGCCGTCAGCGTCACGCGGCGGGTGGTGCGGTCGAAGAGCTGGACACCAAGCTCGCGTTCGAGGCCCTTGACGGCGACGGTCAGCGGCGGCTGGGTGATGTGCAGGCGTTCTGCCGCCCGGCCGAAATGTAACTCGTCTGCGACAACGAGGAAGTACCGAAGCTGCCGGAGTTCCATGGGATTCTTTCGATTGACGCTAATAATTACTAGTCAAATGATATTGGACTCGATGCATTTACGGGTGAGTTACTGGATGAGAAGAGGGCACCCGCCAAGGTGCCACACCGCATCAAAGGAGCCATCCATGGAATCGACCGAATACGCCGTCGTCGGCGCAGGGCTGTCTGGAGCTGCCACTGCCTGGCATCTCGCCGCCCGCGGGCACGACGTTGCCCTGCTCGAACGTTCAACCCCCGCGAACGATGCCGGCAGCTCCCATGGATCTGCCCGGATCTTCCGCTATGCCTATCCCGAGGAGTTCTACACCGGCCTGGTCCAGGAAGCGAAGGCAGGGTGGGACGAGCTGGCCCGCCTGAGCGGCAAGCAACTCATCACCCCTACTGGCGCCGTGGACTACGGCCAGGTCCGCCAGCCGGAACGCCTGGCCGCCATCCTCGCCGAGCGCGGCATCGACCACGAGCTTCTGAGCGCCCAAGCAGCCCGGGAGCGCTGGCCCCAGATCGCCTTCGACACCCAGGTCCTGTGGCACCCCGACGCCGGCGTGATCGACGCGCACGAATCCGTTGCTTCCATGGTGGACCAAGCGGTGGCACACGGAGCGCAGCTCCATAACAACTGGGCCGTAGCCTCCATCAAGGCAGCCAACGGCGGTTACGTGCTGACCTCCGAGGACGGCCGCCCAATCCACGCCGCCAACGTGATCGTCGCAGCCGGCGGCTGGCTTCCCCAGCTCCTGGGTTCGCTGTCCCTGCCTTCCACGTTCCTGTCGGCCATTCCGCAGATCCAGGTGCGCCAGGAACAGGCCTACCATTTCCCCTACGCCGATCGGCCGGACAAGGCAGTATCGCCGTGGCCCACCTTCATCCACAAGCGCGCAGGCTGGCAGGCCTACGGCCTTCCCGGTGGCCGCGACGCCGATTTCCGCGGCCAGAAGGTGGCCGAGTACAACGGTGGCAAGATCCTGCCGTCCGCAGCGGACCAGGACGGCCGGATCGACCCCGCGAACCGTCGTCGGGTCATCGAATACGTCGAGCAGTACATGCCGGGACTCATTCCGGAACCGTATGCCGAGACCACCTGCCTGTTCACGAACACTCCCACCGAGGACTTCATCATTGACCGCGTCGACGGCATCACCATCCTCTCGCCCTGCTCGGGCCATGGTGCCAAGTTTGCACCGTTG
This sequence comes from Arthrobacter sp. ISL-72, assembly GCF_018613755.1. Taxonomy (GTDB): domain Bacteria; phylum Actinomycetota; class Actinomycetes; order Actinomycetales; family Micrococcaceae; genus Arthrobacter. The sequence goes on along the minus strand of NZ_JAGGPP010000010.1, from coordinate 102,250 downwards.
ATCGGCCAGCTTGCCGCTGGCTTGGCCACCGGCACGGCCTCCGTTCCGGACCAGTTCCGGCTCGCAGCCCAGGCCGGACACGCAGCGCTTGGGGCCCACGCATGACCCCCGCCACCGAAACCTTGACCCCCGGTCCGGCCGCAACCGTCACAGGCCTCTTGGCTGAGATCGCCGGCACCGGTACGGATCAGCTCAGGGGCGGCTACACCCGTCCGGTGTATTCCACCGCAGAGCTTGACCTGCGCAACTGGTTCATCGAACAGGCCACCAAGCGGGGCCTGAGCGTCGAAACCGACCTCAACGGAGCAATCTGGGCATGGTGGGATGTACGCGGCGGAGACCGCAGCAGCAGTCTCGTGACCGGCAGCCACCTCGATTCGGTGCCCGGCGGCGGCGCTTTTGATGGCCCTCTGGGCGTAGCGTCGGCCCTGGTGGCCGTGGACATCCTCAAATCCCGGATCTCCACACCCACCCGGCCACTGGCCGTGGTGGTCTTTCCGGAAGAAGAAGGCTCACGGTTCGGCGTCGCCTGCCTGGGCTCCCGCCTCATGACCGGCGCGATCGACCCCGACAAGGCCCGGAACCTCCGCGACCAAGACGGTTCCACATTCGCCGACGTGGCCCAGGCCAACGGCCTGGACCCGCGTTTCATCGGCCGGGACGAGAAACTTCTGGGCCAGATCGGCGCCTTCGTTGAACTCCATGTTGAACAAGGCCGCGGCCTGATCGACCTGAACCAGCCCATAGCCATTGCTTCATCGATCCTCGGACACGGACGTTGGCGCCTGAGCGTCCATGGTCAAGGCAACCACGCCGGAACAACGCTGATGGCCGACCGGCACGACCCGATGGTTTCGGCCTCAAGGATGGTGGTGGCCATCCGCGACATTGCCCGAAGCCAGGCCCCGGCGCGGGCGACTGTCGGACGGCTGCAGCCGGTGCCTGGGGGGACCAATGTCATCGCCTCGCGTGTTGACTTCTGGCTGGATGTCCGGCACCCCGACGACGCCGTGACAGCCGCCGTGGTGGAAGCCATCCATGCCCAGGCCCGGCTGATTGCCGCCGAGGAAGGCTGCACCGTAGAGCTCCGCGAGGAATCGCTGAGCCCCACCGTTCACTTCGATCCCGCCCTGCAGAAGGAGCTTCAGCTGGCCCTCCCGCAGGCACCCATCCTGGACACCGGAGCCGGACACGACGCCGGCGTCCTCTCGCCCTATGTCCCAACGGCCATGGTCTTCGTTCGGAACCCGAGTGGCGTGTCCCACTCCCCCGAAGAACACGTGGTCGACGAGGACGCTGAAACCGGCGCACAAACGCTCGCAGATGCCCTTCACGGACTGATGGCCTAACTCCATACGAACGCCCAAAAGCACCCGCACCGATCCGTTCGGTGCGGGTGCTTTCCTGTGGCTTTGAGGCTGACCCTCATGTTCCCCTTCGTGGCTGGCGAACTTCGTGCCTAGGAAGAATCCTTCCCATTGTGGGCGTCGTTAGCCCGCGTCATTCTCTATATGTGGCCTTAGCCAACACTCCACGAAAAGGAATGAGCTTTACATGTCTACCCCAGTCGGCTTCACAAGCAATGGACTCCGTATTGCCGGACTGTTCTTCACCCCCGAGCGTGACACAGGCGATCGCCTACCGGCGGTCGTCATCGGCCACCCGGGAGGCGGAGTAAAGGAGCAGACCGCGAGCATTTACGCACAGCGCCTCGCCGACAAGGGTTACGCCGCCCTCGTCTTCGACGCCGCCTACCAGGGCGAGAGCGAAGGTTTGCCCCGCGGCCTGGAAGACCCCTACCAGCGCAGCGAGGACGTCAAGTCCGCCGTCACCTACCTGACCACCCGCGACGACGTTGATCCGGAGCGAATCGGAGCCCTGGGGATCTGCGCATCGGGTGGGTACGTTCCCTTCGCCGCACAAACCGACACCCGGATCAAAGCTGTCGGCACGGTCAGCGCCTTCGACGCCGGCGACGCAGTCCGCAACGGGCTCGATGGCGCACAGACCCCCGCCGGCCTGCATCAGATCCTCGACCTGTCGACCGCGCTGCGGACCGCTGAGGTCAACGGTGCCGACCCGGCCTACGCGCCGATCGTGCCGGAGTCCCTCGAGGAAGGTGGGGAGGGCTACGAGTACCACCGCACTCCCCGTGGCCAGCACCCCGCTCGGACAACAGGCAGCTGGTGCGCAGCATCGACCGGCTCGTCCAGTTCGACGCCTTCCGCTTCATGGGGATGATCGCGCCCCGCCCCGTGCTGATGATCGCCGGGACCGAGGCCTTCAGCCGGCCCTACAGCGAAAAGGCCGTCGAGAAAGCGAGCGGTCCGAGCGAGCTGTTCCTGATCGAGGGTGCCACCCACATGTCGCTGTACGATCAGGACCAGCACGTGACACCGGCTGTCGAGAAGCTCGATGACTTCTTCGGCAAGGCCCTGGCCGTCTGACACCCGGGCCACAGTCAAATCAACAGTCGGCGTCGCTCCGGGGACCAGTCCCGGACGCGACGCCCTCCACAAGGCGGTGAGTGATGTGACCGTGAAAAACCCACACCTGGAAGAGTTGGGGCAGTTCCTGAAGGCGCGGCGTGCCGACCTCACTCCCGAAGACCTTGGGCTGACCGCGCCCCACGCGGCCATCCGTCGTGTCTCCGGGCTCCGGCGGGAAGAAGTCGCCCAGAGTGTGGCGATCAGTCACGACTATTACACGCGAATCGAACAGGGACGACTTGCCCCATCGGCACCGTCCTCGAAGCCATCGCCGACGCCCTGCACCTCACACCGGACCAGCGCGCCTACGTCGAAGGACTCGCCCAGCAAGCTGACCGGCGCACCCCTCCCCGGCGCCAGTCCAAACCGGTGGGACCGCAGATCCAGCGTCTCCTCGATCAGCTGACCGATACGCCGGCGTTCGTGGTGGGTAAATATCTCGACATCCTCGCCTGGAACGGCTTGGCCGCGGCGCTACTGGCCGACGTCGACAAGTTGCCTCCACGCGAGCGGAACTACGTCCGCATGATGTTCACAGACCCGCGGATGAAGAACCTCTACGAGGACTGGGAATCCATGGCCCGCACCAGTGTGGCCATCCTGCGCATGCAAGCCCTCGACAACCCCCATGACCCCCGGCTGTCGGCCTTGGTCGGGGAACTATCCCTCGCGAATCCCCAATTCCGTCAGTGGTGGGGGGCCCGCCACGTCACCCGCCCGGAGTTCCGCACCAAAACCATCCGTCATCCTGAGCTTGGGGACCTCACCGTCAACTGGGACTCATTCCAAACCACCGGAGACCCTGACCAGCAACTCGTTCTATGGACAGCCGAGCCAGGCTCCGCCGCCCACGGCAAGATACGCATCCTTGCCTCATGGATTCTCTCCCGGACTCACCCAACGGCGGCGGAGCGAAACTACTAACACGGGGCAACGCAAAGGCGGTTGGATCCTTGGAAGGATCCAACCGCCTTTTGTTTGACAAGTGCCTGTGGATCAGCTGGCGGCAGCAGCCTTCACATCGGCTGCGGTGCCCGGCAGGCCATTGTCTTCGAGCGCCTTCTTGAGGGATCCGTCTTCACGCATCTTCTCGACGATCTGGTTGACGGCGTCCCGCAAAGTGGTCTTGCCCTTGTTCACCAGGACGGCGGTTTGTGCCGCGCCTACGGAAGCCTGGATCCTCTCGTCGGGCTTGAGTTCGGCGACCTTCAGCTTGTTGTCATTGTTGTTCTTGACCAACTGCAGCGCAGCACCGTACGTCATCACGCCGGCGCCGGCCCGGCCGGACTTCACGTCCTGGTAGACAGCGTCCTCCGTGGCGTAGAGCTTGACCTTGTCTGTGCCCAGGGTCTTCTGGAGGTCCCCGACCCACAGGTATCCCTGCGGGGTACCCACCGTGCCGCCGGACACGCCGTCGATGGTGTCGGCGCCGTCAGACGTCAGCAGGGCCATTTTGTCCAGGTACACGGGCTCACTGACGGCGAACTGCTGTCCGCGCTCTTCATTGATGTACCAGTTACCGGCCGTCAGGTCGACGCTGCCGTTCTTTACGGACTCAATGATGGCGGTGAAGCTGGACGTCTTGGCATCGGGCTCGAGGCACAGGTCCTTGGCCACCCTCTTGAGGACTTCGCCGTCGACGCCGGAGAGCGAGCCGCCCTTCATGGACACGTACGGCGGGTACTCGGCGACGGCCATGGTGAGCTTGCCCTTGGTGGCGGTCTCGACGCCGGACACCACCGGCTTACAGTCGGACGATACTGCGGTGGGGGTACTTGGGGTGCCGCAGGCTGCCAGCGGCAGGGCCGCTGCGAACATTACGGCGGTGATCTTGAACTTACGCATGGGGATACTCCTGGAGATATGAGGGGGTTAGTGTGCGGTTTTGCTGTGGATGGCGTCTACGAAGCGGGATACAACGATGGACAGCGCGGCGTAGATCAATCCGGCAAGGATAAAGACGCTCAGGAATTCGAAAGTCACCGAACCGATCTGGTAGGCGCTGTTCAGCAATTCCGGAAGTGCGATCGCATAGCCAAGGCTCGTGGCCTGGAACACTATGACGCTGTAGGACATGAGGGGAGGCACAATCGCCCGGAGGGCCTGTGGAAGAACGATGTATCGGGCCTCATCAGTCCAGTTGAGTCCCAGGCTTTGGGCGGCCTCGATGTGGCCGCGGGGAACGCTGAGGAGTCCGGCACGGAAGATCTCGCTGGTGTACGCCCCGGTATTGAAGGCAATAGCCACCACAGCCGCGGCAAACGACTCAAGGACGATACCGCCGTCGGGCAGTCCGAAGTAGACGACGTAAAGAACGACCAGCAGCGGAATGCCGCGACCGAGCTCGACGATGAGGATGGTCGCCTGGCGCAGGATGCGGGTACGGGAGATCATTCCGAAGGCGAACAGGAGGCCAAGAGGAAGGCCCAGCAGGAGGCTGAGGCCGGTGACGGCCAGGCTGGTCTGGAGGCCGGTGAGGAGGCCCGGCAGCCATTGGATCCATTGCTCAAACATGGTTACACCGCGCTTCTGGTTCGAATGAAGGTGTCAGCTTTGCGGGCAAGAACAGCCATGGGGACGCTGACGACCATGTAGACCACACCGGCGGCCAGGAAGATCGGGAGGCCCGGGTTGCCCTGCTGGTTCAGGGTCAGCGCCCGGAACGCGATGTCACTGACACCGATGACGGAAGCGACTGCCGAGTCCTTGAGCAGCCCCACCGCATAAGACGCCGACGGCGGCAGCGCCACCCCAATGCCCTGGGGTGCGATGACGCGCCAGAACGTATCACCTTTTGAAAGGCCAAGGGCTCCGGCTCCCTCCCACTGCCCGCCGGCAACAGCCTGGATGCCAGCACGGTAGTTTTCCGCAAGGTACGCGGTGGAGACTGCACCCAGCGCCAGGCAGGCTGCCAAGAGCGGCGGGAGGGTGACGTAGCGCCCGAGCCCGTAGAAAAGTACCAACATCCAGGCAATGGGTGGAATGCCTCGAACAACTTCGATGTAGGCCGTGGCCAGCCAGCGCAACGGCGCAATGTCTGAGAGCCTGGCCAATGCGAGCGGGACGGCACAAAATGCACCGATCAGGAAGGATCCAAAGGTGATGATCACCGTTGTACCCAGGCCCTGGAGAAGGAAGGGGATTGCCTCGATCACCGTTCCAGCACCGCCTCGAGGAACTTCTTGGTCCGGGCCTCGCGGGGTGCCCCGAAAACCTGTTCGGGAGCTCCTTGCTCCACGATCCGCCCGTCGGCCATGAAGACTGTGCGGTCCGAGACCCTACGGGCGAAGGACATCTCGTGAGTCACCACAAGCATCGTCATGCCGGTTGCCGCGAGTTCCTGCATGACCGCCAGCACTTCCCCGCCCAATTCGGGATCGAGGGCGGATGTAGGTTCATCAAAGAGCATGATCTCGGGGTCCAACGCGAGTGCTCGGGCGATCGCAATGCGCTGCTGTTGCCCGCCGCTGCACTTGCTCGGGCGGGCGTCCGCCTTGTCTCCAAGGCCCACGCGCGTCAGTAATTCCATGGCCCGTTCCTCGGCTTCCTTGCGGGAACGTCCCAGGACCCGCTCCTGCGGAAGTGCCACATTGCGGAGCACACTGATGTGCGGGAAGAGGTTGAAGGACTGGAAAACCATCCCCACCTGACGGCGCAAGTTCATCAGCTCGTTCCGCGTCGGCTTGGAAGCGATCTTCACGGTGGGCTTTCCGTCGATCAGCAGATCACCGCTCGATGGCGTCTCCAGGTAGTTCACGCAACGCAACAGTGTGCTCTTGCCGGCGCCGCTAGGACCGATGAACGCCACGACTTCACCGGCGTTGACGTCCAGGGATATATCGGACAGGACGGTATTCCCGTTGAATTCCTTGTGGATGTCCTTCGGCTGAAGCTGCGGAGCCTTCTGCGCGTCGGTGGTGCCGGCCGCACCCTCGGTGCGTTTTTGTTGATTGTCGATCACTGGGTACTCATCCTCCAGATGGGCGCCGGGAGGCGCTGGTGCCGGCGGGCTTTCACCCGCCGACTGATGGTCTTTAGCCCTGGCGTTCAGTGCCGGGAAGATCGGCCTCCGGGGAACGGTGGTCGAGTGTGGTTGGTGTCACACCTAAAATGTAATCTGTGATCACATATCAGGTCAATGGTTTGGTGTAACGGGTTTGTAAATTCGTTCCAACCATGCCGCCCCAGCCCGCAGAGGAAGCACATGACTGTCCAGCACACCGCCCGCATCGTCCTGCCGCAGGAGCTGCCACCAGCCCCTTGGGCCAACCGCGCCGGCTACACGAAAGAAATCAGTATCAGCACCAAGAGCGGCCCCGAGCACTCTTCGGACATGCGCTCCGTGGGCTACGAGTGGCGGCTGAGTCTGGCCGAACTGACCCGGGAGGCGGATTTTTCGTTGCTTCCCGGGATCGACCGGGTCTTTACGCTCGCAAGCTACGGACCGTTGAAAATGACCGTGGACGACCTGGACTGCACTCTGCGCCTGGGTCAGCAGGTTGAGTTCACAGGCGAAGCAGCCGTGGCGATCGAACTCGATAGGGCGGCGCCCCAGCTTGGCTTGAATCTCATGACCCGCCGTGGCTCCAGCACCGGATCGACGGGCGTCGAGCGGCTTGACGGGAACGTGGTGCTGGATCCGCGGACCGGCATTGTTGCGGTAACCGTCCTTGAAGGCACGGCCGCACTATCTGATGGCAGGAAACTGGCGGACCTGGCAACGCTGGTCCTGGGCGCACAATCCGAGGAGCTTGAAGCCGAAGGGTGCCTTATGGCTATCGCAAGGGTTCGCGCGGTGTAGTAGCCAGGTCCGCCGACGGATCTTAGTCCGCCTCAGGTCCCGTGCAGTAGACGCAGCCGTCCACTTCCGGCCAAGGCCGCCCCCGCAGACATCGTCGTCGTTAGGCAGTGCCGTGGGCGCAATGTCCCCGCCCCGCTGCGGGACGGGCCGCCACCGGCTTCCTGGCCTGCCGCTGTGCAAGCCATCATCCAAGCGAAGCCGTGGGCAGGACAGAGCTAAGCACGGAATTGGCACCGTTCTCAAACCCGGGAACGTCTGTAATGGTCAGTAGCCGGCCCGAGGCCAGCTGGCAGGCTGGTCCCGGAGAGTGGGGCGTGACTCAGGGTATATCCGACCCGCGTATGCGGTGTCTTGAAAATGACTCGTCCGCACCGTTCCCCGGGCACCGGCCTGCCCGCCCCGGATGACCTGATCAGAAGACTGTCCGCCTCTGGTGTGACCCGTTACAGATGCGTCTCCGATGCAACCCACGCAGGTCCTGCCCACCTGTCCGGTTCAATAGAAGGAGAACACACGATGGCAATTATCGCCGAGGAATTTGAGTTCGTTGTTGGAGTCGATACCCACGCCCGCACACACACTTTCACGGCCATTCATGCCTCCACAGGCGCAGTGGTCGATACCGCGGCCTTCCCCGCCACCTCATCGGGGATGGACCGCGCGATCACCTGGATCCGACGACGCACCGGTGGGCAGAGGGTCTTCGCTGCCGTCGAGGGCACGTCCTCCTACGGAGCCCGGCTCACCCAGGCCCTACTTGCAGCTGGCATCGACGTAGGCGAGGTCAGGCCACCCACCCGCTCATCGCGGGCCCTCACCGGTAAGTCGGATCCCATCGACGCCGAAGCCGCGGCCCGTTCAGTCTTGGGACGACCGCGCGACCAGGTGACAGAACCCCGCGCGGCAGGGACCAGAGCCGCGATCAGGATACTGCTGGCCTCCCGGTCCCTACTCGATCATCAACGCACCGCCAATCGCAACGCCCTCACGGCTCTGCTCCGCGGCATAGACCTCGGAATCGACGCCCGAGCATCCCTGCGGGACGCACAGATCACCGCCATCGCAGCATGGCGGACTTTAAACGGCGTCGACCCCGTGATCCGCATCGCTCGTACCGAGGCCAAACGCCTCGCCTTGGCAGTGAAGGACCTCACCGCCAGACTCGCTGAAAATCACAAGGAATTGGCCCAACTCACCGAAGAATTGGCTCCGGGGCTTCAATCCGTCCCCGGAGTCGGGCCCGTAACAGGAGCGATCATCATCTGCGCCTACTCTCACCACGGTCGTATCCGCTCAGAGGCTGCCTTCGCCGCACTCGGCGGCGTCGCCCCGCGCCCGGCGTCCTCAGGCAACACAACCCGGCACCGGCTCAACCGATCTGGAGACCGCCAACTCAACCGCGCCTTCGACGTCATCGTCCGCACCCGCATGAGTTTCGACACCGAAACCAAGAACTACGTGGCACGCAGCAGGGCAATTGGAAAATCAAACCGTGAGATCCGCCGGAACCTCAAACGCTACGTCTGCCGCTCCATCTTTCGGCAGCTCCAAACCATCATGGCTTGACACAACCCATAGAAGAGTCATTTTCATGCGATCCAAAATACCTATTGTGTGATTTGTGATCACAAGCTAATGTGGTCTAAACAACACTCGGAAGAGAGTTGGGCCACATTAACTGCCCGGGCCCCCGCATCCAGGGAATGGCCGGCAGCCGGGAACCGCGGTCCACCGCGGCGACTTTTAGGAAGTGCACCTATGCCGAACAGACTTCTCCTGCATGTCGCAGAGAATAAGAAACTTGAAGCCATTGCCACGCGCAACCGGCTGACCCGCCCCATTGTGGACCGGTATGTTGCGGGACGCGGGCTGGTAGAGGCCTGGTCTGCCACGAAGGCCCTCAACCGGGCTGGTATCGATGTCAGCCTGGATCTTTTGGGCGAATCGGTCCACCAGTTAGCGCAATCAAAAGCAGCCACCCAGGAGTACCAGGGCGCCATCGAGAACATCCAGGGCCATGCTCCTGGCTCGACCGTCTCGGTGAAGCTTTCGCAACTGGGCATCATGATCGACCCCCAGGAATGTGCGAACAACCTGAAGACCCTCCTCAACGCCGCGGCCACTCACGGGGCAACCGTGGAGGTCGATATGGAACACAGTTCGGTTGGCCGGGAGACTCTTGCCATCTACAAGAGCATCCTGCCGGACCACCCGAACACGCGGGTCGCGATTCAGGCGAACATGCGCCAAACGCCCGAGGATCTTTTGTCCTTTACAGACATCAAGCCCCGGATCCGTCTTGTCAAAGGCGCCTTTGACGAATCCTCGTCCGCTGCACTGTGCGCTGCGGACGAGGTCACCGAGCAGTACAAGTATCTTTCCCGCTGGGCGCTTCAGCACCTCCCCGACCCGGCCTTCGGAACCCACGACGACACCTGCATCGACGTCGTCAAGGAAACCGCAGCCGAGCTTGGACTGGGCAAGCGGGACTTCGAATTCCAGATGCTGTACGGAGTCCGGAGGAAGTTGCAGGATGAGTTGGTCCGCGACGGATACCGCGTCCGCGTGTACCTCCCCTACGGAACGCAGTGGTACCCGTACCTGATGCGCCGCATGGCGGAGAAACCAGCCAACCTGCTGCTCTTCCTTCGCTCCCTCATCGGAGGCTAACCGTATTGGCGTAAGCTGGGATGTGATCAAATATCACGTCTACCGCAGTCCAGCTAGAAACGGAGATCTCCATGAGCCTTCAAATGACCGGTCCAGTCACCCCCACGCTGGTGGCAGACCAGGTGTATGAGGTCCTGGAGAAAGCCGTCCTGACTGGCACTTTGGAATCCGGGTCGCCCCTTAGGGTCCGCGACCTGGCGGCCATGGTAGGCACCAGCGTCATGCCCGTCCGGGAGGCCATCCGCCGGCTGGAAGAAGCAGGATTGGCCACCCGCATCCCCCACAAAGGTGCGGTGGTCAGGACGTTCACTGCCACTGAACTGATCCACATCTACGACGTACGGACCATCCTCGAGGTGCAAGCTGCGACACAGGGAGCCCCCCATGTCAGCCGAAGTGGCCTGCGGGAGATGGAGGCCTCCTGCGGCAGGATGCGGAAGGCCGTTGCGGAAGGCCGCATCATCGACGCCCTGGATTTGGACGAGGATGTGCTCCGGACCCTGTACCGGGCTTCGGGCAATCCCGTCCTCGTCAGCACCATCGAACAACTTTGGCTCCAGTGCCGGCCCTACAAGGTGATCGGCGCAACGGAAGCCCTTGCCAAGAACGACAACACGCTCTGGACTCCGCAACCAGCTTTGGTCCAGGCACTACTCGACGGCGACACCGCCGCCGCCACCACTATCACCGCGGACTCCCTGGCCAGCGCGCTGCGCCGGCTGGAGCTGCGGCTCGAAACCCAATAACCAACCCGCGACCCCCAAGGTCCGGGAACGTCCAAAAGGAGAAACCCAGATAATGTCCACCCAATCTGTCAGCGTTACTGGAAACTTCAAGGTCCCCACGCCCTACAACGAGCCGTCGCGGGAATTCCGTCCCGGCTCACCGGAGGCGGCCTCGGTCAAGAAGATGATCGCCGAGGTCACATCCAGCGTCCGCGACCTGCCCCACGTCATCAACGGGGTACGCTCCATGACCGGCGAGCTGCGCAACGTCACAGCTCCCCACCGCCACTCCCAGGTATTGGGCCGCATCCCCACTGCCGATGAGTCAGTAACCCAGTCGGCGATCGACGCAGCCCTGGCCGCCCAGCACGACTGGTCACGGACTCCCTGGTGGGAAAGGGCCGCAATCTTCCTGCGCGCCGGAAACCTGGCCGCCGGCAAGTACCGGGACGAACTGGTAGCCACCACCATGCTGGGGCAGTCCAAGACGTTCCACCAGGCAGAGATCGACGCCGCCAGCGAAGTAGCGGACTTCTTCCGCTTCAACGCCCACCTCGCCCAGCAGATCTTCGCTGATCAGCCCGAGTCCTTGCAGGGCGAAGGCAACTCGCTGGACCAGCGCGGCCTGGAAGGCTTCGTCCTGGCTATCACGCCGTTCAACTTCACCGCCATTGCCAGCAACCTTCCCACCACTGCCGCACTCATGGGAAACACCGTTGTCTGGAAGCCCTCCGAGAAGGCGGCCCTCAGCAATGACGTCCTCATGCGGATGTTCGAGGAAGCCGGCCTTCCGCCAGGTGTGATCAACCTCGTCCACGGCTCGGGCCGTGCGATCTCCGACCAGGCGATGAGCCACCCGGACTTTGCGGGCCTGAGCTTCACGGGTTCCACGGACGTGTTCCGCAGCCTCTGGAAAAAAGCCGGAGACAACATCGACCAGTACCGTTCCTTCCCCCGCCTGGTGGGCGAAACGGGCGGCAAGAACGCTGTGGTGGCACACCCGACCGCCGACGCCGATGCCCTGCGCGCCGCCCTGATCCGGAGTGGCTTCGAGTACTCGGGCCAGAAGTGCTCCGCGGCATCACGCACGTACATCCCGCGCAGCATCTGGACCCAGATCAAGGACGAACTCGTCGAGACCGTCAAGTCGCTCCGCGTGGGCGATGTGGCCGAGCACGAGACGTTCCTCGGAGCAGTCATCGATGAGACGTCGCTGCGCAAGATCGAGGCTGCCCTCGAGAAGGCCAAGGCCCTCCCGAGCCACACCCTCCTGGCCGGCGGCAGCGTCCACGCCGAAGAGGGCTGGTTCGTTGAGCCCACGATCTTCGAGACCACCGATCCGCACGCCTTCACCATGAGCGAGGAGTTCTTCGGTCCCATCCTGACGGTCTACGTCTACGAGGACAACGAGTGGGAGTCCGTCCTGGACCTGGTGGACCAGACGAGCAACTATGCCCTGACCCTGTCCATCTTTGCCAATGACCGTCGGGCCGTCTCGTTTGCCCTGGACAAGCTCCGCAACGCCTCGGGCATGACGTACATCAATGACAAGCCCACCGGCGCCCTCATGGGACAGGTCGCCTTTGGCGGTGGCCGCGGCTCCGGCACCAATGACAAGGCCGGTTCCCGCCTGGCCCTGCAGAGGTGGCTCAGCGGCCGCTTCATCCACGAGAACTTCTCGCCGTCGTCGGAATGGCGGCAGCCGTACCTCGCCCAGTAAAACCCGGACCCCGCAACCTCGGGTCCCAGTAGCCGGCTGGGTGCGCACCCGCGCACTTAGCCTCCAACCGCCGTCGGCTCCCTCGCAACGGTCCAACGGCTACACAGCAGCCGCCGCCTGACCATGCTCAGGCGGCGGCTGCTGTCCTCTCCGGCCTTCCAAACAACCTCGGAAGTTTTCCCATGAAGAAACGAACCATCCCCCGCAAAGCGACTCCAGAAAATCAGACCGCGCCGGCCGTCTCCACGAAACGGCGGGATGACCGCGGTACGGCGATGTCCATCCTGCTCCTGTTCGCCCGGCACCGGAGCCTCAGCGCAGAGCAAATCGCCAGCCTCCTCCGCCTTCCGGCATCAACGGTCTACCGGCACCTGCAGACCTTGCTGCAGGCAGGATTCGTGGTGGAAAGCCGAATCCTCGGCCGGTACTCGGCGGGCCCCGAGGTCATACGGCTGGCGGACAACTACCGCCAGGAGGCTCTAGCCCAAGGCGAGGTTAGGCAAAGGCTCGAGCAATTGTCGCGCGAGACGGGCGAACTGGCCGCCTACCTTGTGCAAAGCAGCCGGGACGCTCTTTGTGTTGAATCCGTCGAAAGCGCGCATATCCTCAGTTGCAGCTACGCCGCCGGACGCTCCCGGCCCCTCCTGAACGGCGCCAGTGCACGGGCAATCCTTGCCTTCTTGCCGGAGGAGGAACGAGACGAGGTCCTGGCTGGCCATTTCCTGGCCGGCGATGAGTTGCTGAGCATCCGCAACGATCTGGAGGCCATCAGGGATTGCGGGTACGCGACCAGTTCGGGTGCCTTGGCACCGGGCATCTGGGGAGTCAGCGCCCCTGTCTTCAGCGAGGCGGGCACCCTTGCCGGAGTAGTTACCACCATGGTGCCGCTGGAACGTGCGGACACAGACGACGCCCGTGGCTGGTTCATCGCCTCCACGCGCGAGGCCGCGGCGGAGCTGAGCCACGCGGGCATCCCCGCCTGAGGCGGCTGACCGCTCCTTGTCAATGTTCGACGACGGCGGTCACCGATCTCAGAGGAATAAAGGCAAAACCGGCCCGGCCACCTTAGGATCGATTCCATGCCAGGAAAAAAAGCTGACGCCGCTCCAAAGCCGGAGATCACCAAGGGCCTGCAGGGGTCCGGATCGTCGTCGTCCTTTTCGATCACGCCCACCCTCGTAGCGGATCAAGTGTACGAGGCACTGCGCACAGCCATCCTCACCGGCGAGTTGGCTGGCGGTTCGCCCCTGCGGGTCCGGGACGTCGCGGCGATGGTCGGCACCAGCGTCATGCCTGTCCGTGAAGCAATCCGCAGGCTCGAGGAAACAGGACTTGCAACCCGTGTTGCCGCACACCGCGGTGCGGTCGTCCGGGAATTCACCGTCGGCGAACTGATTCATATCTACGAAGTGCGGGCCACCCTGGAAGTCGAAGCGGCCCGCCGCGGTGCTGCCAAGGTTACTGACAAGGACGTCGCCCGCATGGAGGCCGCGTGCGTCCGCATGCAAAAGGCCGTCAAGGAGGGCCGCGTGTGGGATGCGCTGGATGATGACGAAGACCTGCTGCGCACCTTGTACTCGGCAGGCGGCAACCCTGTGCTGATGGACGTCATAGATAACCTCTGGCTGCAGTGCCGCCCGTATAAGGTCATTGGTGCCACAGAAGCAATCGAGCAAAACGACGCAAGTCTCTGGACGCCCCAGCCTGCCATCCTCGAGGCGGCCCGCGCCCGTGACGTGAAGGAAGCCACGAGGCTCACCAAGCAGTCCCTGGCCGGTGCCCGCCAGCGCCTCGAGAAACGTCTCGTAACACGCTAGCTTGGGCACTGGACGGGCGTGGGGCGACAACCACCGGTCAGCCAAACAGGGCACGCGTGTGGTCGTTGAGGAACATTCCCCGGGGGTCGAACTCGCGGCGTATCTGGATGAAAGTTTCCAGTTCCGGGTAGAGGCGTTCCAGGCGGCTCCTGGTCATGAAATGGATCTTTCCCCAGTGGGCGCCGCTCGAACTCCTGCAGGACAGCATCGGCCTCCCGGAAGAACTGCCAGTAGTCCGTCCCCGGTTCAGTGGTCAGGGTGATGACAGTACTGTCGCGTCCTTGGAATTGTGACATGTAACCTTCATCGGCCTTCATCCAGCGGACCTCCACAGGGTATTTCTGCTCGGGATACTTGGTGCGGATCAGGTCCTGGACGGCCTCAACGGCGGCCAGCCCGTCCTCGCTCCGAACGAACCGGGGAGGTCCAGGAGTTCGCATGAACCGTCGTCCGGGCACCAGAGGAACGAGTAATGCCGGTTCGCGTCGATATCGGACTGCCACGTTGCGCGGGTCTCAGCCCACGTGGGGTATGTGATTTGTTCCTGCAGGTAGTAGCGGTCCTCCACGGCCAGCTCCACGGCGGGCACCGGCGCATCGCCTTCATTAACGCCACAATCCCGGCCCCGGCCAAGGACGGACGGCTCCAGGGGTACAAGGAAGCGCTGGAGTTTCGACTACCCGGCTGGAATCACAGGCCCGACTGGCGACGGTGGTGTCGACGACGCTGCAACGGCGGGGCGACACGGAGGCGTGATCCTGCAGATCGTGCAAGGCTTGTCCCATGGATCTGGAGGTGTCGCCCGCGCTAACAATTCCCGCGTCGGAACTTCGCTGGCGGTTTTCGCGATCGTCGGGGCCTGGTGGTCAGCACATCAACACCTCGGACAGCCGCGTCGAACTTTCATGGAACATCGGCGCGTCAGCGGCACTTTCGGACGGCCAGCGGCTGACGCTGGTCACGCGTCTCGGAAAGCGTCTCATCGCAGGGGTGATCACGCTGAGCGCCTCCGAGCGCCGCTCCCAGCTTCGCAATCGGGAGGAAGCCCTGAGCAAACTCGCCGACCTGTTGGCAGAGGCTCTTGCTCCGGAGGCTCCTCACCGCCGGGCGACCAAGCCCACCCGAGGCTCCCAGCGTCGCCGGCTCGCCGCCAAGGAACAGCGGGCGGCGACTAAACGGCAGCGACGGCGGCCATCCGCAGAGTAGGTTGCCGAGCGCTCCGTCAGGAAGCCCCCTTACAGTAAGTAGGGTGAGCAACAGAATCAGCACGTACGAGGCATGGCACCGCCTGCTTGACGGCAACGAGCGTTTCGTCACGGGAGACTCGCTGCACCCGAACCAGAGCGCCTCCCGACGCAGCGAGCTGGTGAATGCCCAAAATCCGTTCGCAGTCATCTTTGGCTGCGCGGACTCCCGTCTCGCCGCGGAGATCATCTTCGACGTCGGCCTCGGCGACGTCTTCGTGGTGCGCACAGCCGGGCACGTGATCGACGACGCCGTTCTCGGCTCGCTCGAGTACGCGGTCTCGGTCCTGCACGTCCCGCTGATCGTAGTCCTCGGACATGACAATTGCGGCGCCGTCACAGCCGCGAAAGAAGCCGTGGAAACCGGGGAGGAACCCCAGGGCCACATCCGCGACCTGGTTGAACGGATCACACCGTCGGTCCTGAGGGCGCTGCGTGAGGACAAGACGGACGTCGACGACATGGTCGTCGAACACGTCAAGCAGACCGTGCGCCGGCTGCTGGACAGTTCACGAATGATTTTCGACGTCGTGGACAATTACTCCACCGCGGTGGTCGGCGTCGCATACCGGCTCGAAGAGGGCCGGGCGCAGCTCGTCTCCACAGCCGGCGTCCTCTAAAGCTAGTGAGGGCCGCACCTCCTGTGGCCGCCCACAACCTGATCATGGGTTAGAAAGCACGGAGGATATCCTCGACCCGTTGCTTGGCGTCGCCGAAGAGCATCTGGGAGTTGTCCCGGAAAAACAGAGGGTTCTGCACCCCTGCGTAGCCTGCGGCCATGGAGCGTTTGAAGACCACGACGTTCTCTGCTTCCCAGACACGGAGCACGGGCATGCCGGCGATGGGGCTGCCAGGATCCTCCGCGGCCGCCGGGTTGACGGTGTCGTTGGCTCCAATGACCAGGACGACCGAAGTCCCCGTGAGGTCCTCGTTGATCTCATCCATCTCCAGGACGATGTCGTAGGGAACTTTGGCTTCGGCAAGGAGGACATTCATGTGACCTGGCAGCCGGCCGGCGACCGGGTGTATCCCGAACCGGACGTCCACTCCCCGCTCCCGCAGTTGCTGGGCGAGTTCAGCGACGGGGTATTGGGCCTGGGCGACCGCCATGCCGTAGCCGGGGGTAATGACGACGCTGGCGGCGTTGGTGAGCAGTTCAGCGGTTGCCTGGGCCGTAATCTCACGGTGCTCACCGTAGTCGGTGTCCCCTCCCCTGGGGGCTTCTAGGCCGAAGCCGCCGGCGATCACGGAGACAAAGGACCTGTTCATGGCTTTGCACATGATGTAGGAAAGGTAGGCGCCCGAGGAGCCGACCAAGGCGCCGGTAATGATGAGAAGGTCATTGTTGAGCAGGAATCCGGCGGCGGCTGCGGCCCAGCCGGAGTAGCTGTTGAGCATGGAGACGACGACGGGCATGTCGCCGCCACCGATGGAGGCAACGAGGTGCCAGCCCAGTCCCAGGGCTAGCAGCGTGACGACCACGAGCAGCCACGGCTGGGAGTCGTTGACGTACCAGATGGTCAGGGCGACGAACGCGGCTAGGGCGCCGAGGTTGATGCCGTTCTTGCCCGGCAGCAGGAGGGGTGATGACTTCATGCGGGCCGAGAGTTTCAGGAAGGCGACGATGGAGCCGGTGAAGGTCACGGCTCCGATGAAGACTCCGATGAAGACTTCAGCGTGGTGGATAGCCTTGAGACCATCGGGCAGTTCGGGAGCTTCGAGGTGCCCGTTCCAGCCGACGAGCACGGCGGCGAGGCCAACGAAGCTGTGCAGCAGGGCGATGAGCTCGGGCATGCCGGTCATTTGGACCACGCGGGCCCGCCACAGGCCGACCGCACCGCCGATCAGGACCGCGATCACGAGCAGGACAAGCCCGGTACGGCCGTGCGCTGTCCCCCACGCGTCTTGGAGGGTCAGCCAGATGGTGGCGGCCAAGGCGATCGCCATACCCCAGATGCCGTAGATGACTCCTGAACGTGCCTTCTCGTGCCTGCTCAGGCCTGCAAGACTAAGAATAAACAGCAGGGCCGCGGCAATGTACGCAGCCCCGGCTATGGACTCTGCTGTCAACGGACCGGAGACGGTATCGGACACGGTGATGCTCCTCGTTATTGTTGCAGTTGCTTCGCGTACGGTGCTCATCCCTGTCCCCTGCTTTCCTTGGAGAACATCGCGAGCATGCGGCGTGTAAGTACCAGGAGTGGGGGCTGACAACTGCCCAAGCGGGCATGATCGGCAGCCTCGCCCTGGTCGGGATGTTACTCGGGACCATGTCGGTCGGGATGCTCACCGACAGGCTGGGCCGTCGTCGAATCATGCTGGCCAGCATCACCATGTTCTCCGTCTGCATGCTCCTGACGGCCTTTGCACCTTCCGCCGAAATTTTCGGCGCACTGCGCTTCCTGACCGGGCTTGGCCTGGGTGGCATTGTTCCCACCTGCATCGCCTTGACCGTCGAGTATGCCCGCAAAGAGAGGCGCCAGATAGCCAACGCAGTGATGTTCAGCGGATACTCCGTTGGCGGCGTGGCAGCGTCTCTGCTGGCGATCAACCTCCTCCAGCACGTCGAATTCCGCTGGCTCTATGCGATCGGGGCTCTGCCACTGGTGACTCTCCTGCCGGTGGCATGGAAGCTGCTGCCCGAGTCCGTGGCATACCTGGCGCGCACCGGGCGCACCGGGGAAGCGAAGGCCACCGCGGACCGCTTCGGCCTGATCTATTCCGACATCGTTTCCAGCGACGACACTGCTCGGGGGACTGCGGCCGGATCCAGCCTGAGGATCATCTTCACGCGCAAGTTCCTGCTTTCCACCATCCTTTTCGCCCTGGCAAATTTCTGCGGCCTGCTTCTGGTCTACGGCCTGAACACCTGGCTTCCACAAATCATGCGGCAGGCCGGGTTCAACCTTGGAGACTCGCTGACTTTCCTCCTTGTGCTCAATGCAGGCGCCATCATCGGTTCCATCAGCGCCTCCGTGGTTGCCGATCGGATAGGCATTAAGAAAGTGGTCACCGCGTCCTTCCTGCTGGCCTTCGTTGCCATTCTGATGCTGACGCTCCAACTGCCCTTGGCTATGCTGCTGGTCATCGTTGCCTTCGCCGGCCTCGGTTCGGTGGGAACCCAAATCCTGGTAGGTGGCTATTGCGCCACCCACTACCCGCAGTCACTCAGTGCAACAGCTTTGAGCTGGTCGCTGGGCGTGGGCAGGATCGGCGCGATCTGCGGCCCGATCATTGGCGGCGCGGTAGCGAGCCTGGCTTTCGGCTGGCAAATGAACTTCTACATGTTCGCCATCTTTGCGGTCCTCGGAGCCGTCGTTGTCTTCACCGTCCCCCGAAGGCTCCGGGCATAAGTACACCTTTGAACAGCGTCAGACCGGCTCGCGAACACGGCGGGTCTGACGCTGTTCAGACAATTCCCATAGCTGCCGGCCGGGGTGGCCGACGATATGGCGCGCGTTCATTGCCGGGCGTAGATTCAAATAATCCGACACGATACGCGTGGACGTTCTGCAAAAGGGGGCCAAGATGGCCGGATGGAATGCGGACAATGCGGCCGGTCCCACTGGACCGGGCGCGGTAACTCTGGTGGAGGGATCGTCTTTCTGCATATCGCTGCAGAGCGGGGACATCTTCGCCCACCACCCTCATGGCGTTTTTCATCGGGACACCAGAATCCTCTCCCGCTGGTGCCTCACCATCAACGGTCAAGAGCTGGAGCCGCTAGGTGCCTGGACTCCTTCACCGTTTCGGGCAACTTATATCGCCAGGGCAGTGCGTGCCGACGGCCGGGCCGATAGCCCTCTAACGGTTGAACGCAGCAGAGAGTTGGGTGCCGGCATCCTGGAGGACATCACGATCCACAATTACTCCCAACAGCCAGCTGCCTGCGACATCGCGCTCTCCGTAGATACGGATTTCGCTGACCTCTTTGAAGTGAAGGACGGGCGGTTCCATCGGCAGTGGGAACATACACGCCGGCCCGAGGACGGGGCTCTGAGGATCGAGGCCGTCTGGCAGGGGGTGAGGAAGGCCGTCATCGTGCGGGCACCTGGCTGCGACGTCAGCACCGACGGTCTCCAGTTCCACACGATTATTCCTGCCCAAGGACAATGGAGTGTCCAAGCTACGGTAGTTCCTGAATTGGGAGAGGTCGCGGAAGAGCTGCATTTTCGCCCGGCTCCGGACACCCCCTCTCCCCAGGACAGGCGGCAGCAGGCCTGGGTTGCGACTATCCCTGTTTTGACCCTGGGCAATCCGTCCGTGGAACGAACCATGCTTCGCAGCCACGCTGACCTGGGTGCCCTGCGAATCGTTGACCCGGACCATCCCGACCGCATGGTCGCCGCAGCGGGTGCACCATGGTTCATGGCGCTCTTCGGGCGGGATTCGCTGCTGTCCTCTTCCATGATTTTGCCGCTCGACGCGTCGCTTGCTCTCGGAACACTGCAGACTCTGGCCGACAGGCAAGGCTCAGTGGAGGACGTCCTGACGGAAGAGCAACCGGGGCGGATCCTGCACGAGGTACGGTTCGGCGTCGGCACCGGTCTGGCACTTGGCGGCAAGTCCGCCTACTACGGCAGCGCCGACGCCACGCCCCTGTTCGTGGCCTTGCTGGGCGAAGTGTCCCGCTGGGCAGTCTCCGCGGAGGACATAGCAGCGCTGCTTCCCCATGCGGACCGAGCTCTGGCCTGGATCAGGGACTACGGCGACCGTGACGGTGACGGCTTCGTCGAGTATGAGCGCCTCAACGATCAGGGCCTTATTAATCAAGGCTGGAAGGACTCTTGGGATGGAATCAATTTTGCCGACGGCCGCCTCGCGGAGGCTCCCATCGCATTGTGCGAGGTGCAGGGTTACGTTTACAGCGCATACATCGCACGCGCTTGGATGGCCCACGACGCCGGCGACATGCAGCTGGAGGCCGAGCTCCAGGACCGCGCCGCCCGATTGAAGAAGCGGTTCAACGAGGCGTTCTGGTTGCCGGACCGCGGGTACTACGCGATCGCATTGGACCGGGACAAGCGGCCGGTGGATGCGTGCGCCTCCAACATGGGTCACTGCCTGTGGTCCGGCATTGTGGATGCGGACAAAGCTCACCACGTTGCCGACCGGCTCATGTCCCCGGAGATGTTCAGCGGCTGGGGCGTGCGCACCCTGGCGACGGACATGGGTGCATACAACCCGGTCAGCTACCACAACGGTTCCGTCTGGCCACATGACAATGCACTCATAGTTGCCGGCCTGATGCGCTACGGATTTGTGAAGGAAGCCCAGACCCTTTCCTCTGCATTGTTGGAGGCCGCCGAATACACGGACAACAGACTGCCGGAGCTGTTCTGCGGGTTCAGCCGCTCTCAGTGCCCTGAGCCCCTCCCCTACCCGACTGCCTGCTCCCCGCAGGCGTGGGCGTCTGCAGCACCGGTGATGCTGCTCCGCAGCCTTCTCCGTTATGAGGCTCATGTCTCCTTGGGCGGGCTTTGGATGGACCCGGTACTGCCGGCATCCTGGGGAGCCATGCATGCATCTAATGTGCCGGTCGGTGCGGCGCGGGTTACCGTGGACATCTCCGGAACGCAGGCGGCTGTGGAGGGATTGCCCGAAGGAATGGTGTTCCACAGGGGAACCAGGCCTCCGCTGGACAACTTTTCGGAGCTGGAAATGCTACGCCGAAACCTGGCGCCCAAGAGCGACGGCTAGCGGGTAGAAGGGACCAACCATGCTGATTTGCGCAACCTGCGCCGTCGAGCGCGATGAACCTACCCCGGGGCTCTGCCCGATCTGCACAGATGAGCGGCAGTATGTGCCCGAGGACGGACAAAAGTGGCTGACACTGGACGGTCTGGCACAGGAGGGCCAGCAGACGTTGTTGAAGGAGAACGAGCCGGGACTGAGCGGGCTCAAGACGGAGCCCAAAGTCGGGATCGGCCAGACCGCTCAGCTTGTGGTGACACACGAGGGTTCACTGCTGTGGGATCCGGTTGGATTTGTCGATGACGGCGCTGTGCAGGCAATGCTCGAGCGAGGCCCGGTCCTGGCGATCGCCGCCAGCCATCCACACATGTTTGGTGTACAGGTCGAATGGTCGCATCGGCTCGGTGGCGTTCCTATACTTGTGGCGGACGCAGACCGGGAATGGCTGGGGCGCAATGATCCGGCCATCGAATACTGGTCCGGCAGTCAAACTATCGCCGAAGGGTTGACACTGCACCAGACCGGGGGGCACTTCCCGGGCAGCGCGGTGGCACACTGGGCGGCAGGAGCTGGCGGCAAAGGAGTTCTGCTGACCGGTGACAGCGTTTATCCGAATCCAGACCGTCACTCGATCGCCTTCATGCGCAGCTACCCGAATCATTTGCCGCTATCCGGTTCGGTGGCCTTGCGAATCGCCGCGCAGCTGGGAGAGCTCAAGTTCGACCGGATCTACGGCAACTTCAACAATGTAATCGCGTCCGGAGCCAAGGCCATCCTGCACGATTCCGCCCAACGCCACGCTGCTTGGGCGCGAGGAGACTTCGACCATTTGACCTGAACCGTTGCGGCTCGAGGTGCAGAATGACCCCAATTAAACAACATCCGCCCGGATCGGCCGGGCTGCAGGGGTTTACCCGGCGGGAGGCCGAGGTGGTTGCAATGCTTGCGCAGGGCCTTGCCGCCGAAGGGATCGCCGAACGCCTTGGCATCGCTCGTGGTTCGGCGAAATGGTATCTTCGCCAGGTATTTCCGAAGCTCGGCGTGCACAGCCATCAGGACGCGGTGGCACGTGCCCGCCAGCTGCACGACCCGGCAAACACCACCGATGGTGCATCCAATCCGAATGCCTCTCCGGCCCACCTGCCCCAGCCGCCCAACCCGTTGATCGGCAGGGCGCAGGAGCTGGCGCAGCTACTGGAATGGCTGGGTTCCAGTGGCGGGTTGCTGACCATCACGGGGGCCGCCGGATGCGGCAAAACCCGTCTTGCCCTTGCTGTTGCCACCGAGATAAGCAGGCGGCCCGGGTCCCAGGTGTTTTGGGTGGACCTGACAGCCACTACGGACCCGGCCCTTGTTGACTCCGCCATTGCTGCGGCACTTGATGTCAAGGTCAGCTCCGGCCACATATCGGTCCCGGCACTCGCCGAAAGCCTGAATGCTGCCCCCACGCTGTTGGTTCTCGACAATTGCGAGCACCTGGCCGCGGCATGCACCAGTGTGGGCGTCTTCCTGCTTGCCGCCTGCCCTCTCCTTTCGGTCCTTGCCACCAGCCGGGCGGCTCTTGGGGGATCCGGCAGCCGTTGCCTCCGGCTTGAACCCCTGGCGGTACCTCCACCAGCCTCGGCCGCTGCGGCGGCTCCCGCCGACATTGCCGGAGTTGCCTCCGTCGCGCTCTTCGCTGAACGTGCCAGGGCGGCCGACACCTCTTTTGGCCTCAGTTCGCACAATGCATCCGCCGTTGCACGCATTTGCCGGACGTTGGACGGGCTTCCGCTGGCCCTTGAGCTTGCGGCGGCAAGAATGAAAATCCTGACGGCTGACCAGCTGGCAGAGCGGCTGGAGGATGCTTTGTCCCTGCTGACGAGGAACCAGCCCGCTGCAGCAAGACGCCACGCCACGCTCCGCCGTGCCCTCGACTGGAGCTTTGATCTCCTGCCACCTGCCCAGCAGGCGTTGTTGGCCCGGCTGTCGGTATTCTCCGGCGGATGGGAGCTCGACGATGCTGAGCACGTCTGTCCTGGCGGCGTCCTAAGCGATGGTGACATCCTGGATGCGTTGTCCGATCTGGTGGATCACTCCTTGGTGGTGGTTGAATCGCGGACAGACGGGAGCCGAAGGTTCCGGCTCCTTGAGGTGGTGCGGCAGTATGCGGACGAACAGCTCCGTATCAGCGGGGGGCGGTCCCGGTTCCGCGCCCGGCACGCGGAGCACTTTGCCGCCGTCGCCCGCCAGGCCGCGCAGGAATTGAACGGCCGCTGGGAGCGAGTGTGGATGCAGCGGCTGGACCGGAACCGGGGCAACTTCCGGGAGGCCCTGGCGTGGGGGCTTGCTTCCACCGAAGGTGCCGCCCTGGGAGCAAGCGCCGCCGGCAGCCTCGCACAGTTCTGGCAGATGCGCGGCGAGTTCAAAGAAGGATTGGGATGGCACCTCCGTTATCTTTCCCGCAGCCAGGACCTGTCCGTTGGGGACACTGCAGAACTCCTTGATTCCAGCGGTTTCCTGGCCGTGCACGCGGGACAGGTGAACCAGGCCCGCCAGTATTGGCAGCAGGCCATCGAGAAGTTCACTTCTGTCAACGATGATGCCGGTGTGGGGCGCCAGCTGAACTACCTGGCCCACATCACCATGGAAGCTGATCCCCAGGAGGCTGCGGCATTGGCCTCCCGTGGGGTGGAACTTGAGCGGGCGGCCGGGGACGACTGGTGGGTATCTGCGTGTCTTTTCGCACAAGGTGACGCGGCTTTCCTGCAGCCGGACTTGGAGGGCGCCGCCAAGTGCCACCAAGAGAGCCTTGCTATCGCCAGGCGCCTGGGCAACCAGTTCGCCATCGCCCGGCGCTGCGTCCGGCTGAGCCAGTTGTCCCGGATCGGGGGAGATTTTGACCGGTCCCGCCGCTACCTCGCCGAGTCGTGGGCAACAGCCCGGGCCGCAGGTGACGACTGGGGCCTGACTATGGCCCTGGCCGCGTACGGGTCGTTGGCGGCTGCCGTGGGCGACCTGGAGGCCTCAGCAATGCTGCTTGGAGCTACTCAGGCCCGGCTGGAGAATTACGGTGCGCGGCTGTGGACTGTCGACCGGAAGGAGTACTCCCACACGTCCCGGATGGTGCGGGCCCAGATGGGGAACGAAGCATTCGAGGCCATCGCCAGTCGCGGTGCAGCCTCAGCCGACCATCCCGAACACCTGGTGGCCGCGGTGGAAAAGGCCGCAACGCCGTCGTCCTTGCCGGATGGAACGGACGACGCCGGCCGGCCGCTCACGAGGAGGGAGGTTGAAGTGCTGGGGCACCTGGCTTCGGGTGCCAGCAACCAGGACATTGCAGCGGCCTTGGGGCTCAGCATCCGGACTGTTGAACGGCACATCGCCAATCTGTATTTAAAACTGGGTGTCAGCGGACCCGCTGCCCGGACTGCCGCAGCACATTTCGCCTTCCGGCATGGGCTGGCCACCGGTTTGGTGCCGGCAGGCAGAAAGCCCCTCCCCAAGCCTTGAACTCCCCCTCCTTTATGCGTAAGCACACGGTGTTGGACCGAGGCCTCGAGCCGTACCTTGAGCGTGTCCGGTGCAGACGGCACCGGGGCACGGAAAGGAAATCACGATGAACACCGAACAGAACAAGGCAGTTGTCCGCAGATTCTTCACGGCCTTCGAGGAGCAGGACTACGGCGCGCTGCAGGACATCCTCTCGCCTGAACTCCGGGCTTATGTCCACGGAGACGCCGAGCCGGCCGGGCGTGACGAACTTATCGAGGTCATTCGTGGCTGGAACACCGCTTTCAGCAACACCCGGTTCACCGTGGAGGACCAGGTGGCCGAGGGTGACCTCGTTGCCTGCAGGGTGACAATGACGGCGGTTCACAGCGGGGGCGAATTCCAAGGGATAGCTCCGGCCGGACTTCCGGTGTCCAGCCAGAGCCTGACCCTTGAGCGCGTGGTTGACGGCCGCATCACGGAACGCCGCGTAGTTACCAACTGGGCGGAAGTGCTGCAACAGCTGACCCCGGCGGCGGCCGGTACATCAGCCGCCCGCTAGTCCTAGTCCATCGCCTTCTGGCTAGCGTTTGGGGTGTGCTTTGATGTCTGTCCGGGGTGGCATGCCGGCTCCGAAAACGGGGCCGGCATCAGGCCGCTTTGCCATCGGGTGTTCTTCTTCCGATATGCGTTGTTTCAGGCGCTGAAGAACCCAGGGGAACAGGTGTTCGCGTGCCCAAAGAATGTCGTCGGCTTTGGCTTCCCGCCAGCTGCGTTCGGGCAGGTCTTTGGGTCTCAAAATCAGGTCGTTACCCCCGCCGTTGAGGGTGATCAGATCCGGCTTCAACCCGCACACTCGCCCGGAAAGAGGACAACGAGGAGGGTGCCAAGCCGCCACGGCTAGCCCAAAGACTGGCTTAAACCCCGCCTGAAACTCTTGCCAGCTGCGGCGCCCGGTGCTATTTAAATCTATGTCAGCGGATATAGATCAGCCTGATCGAAGATGATCAAGGAGGCATGTCATGTTGATGCTCGATCCGTTCCGTCGCTTGGACCGCCTCGCCGAACAGGTCCTGGGCACGGCGGCCCATCCGGCAGCAATGCCTATGGACGCATGGCGGGAAGGCGATGAATACATCGTCGCGCTCGACCTGCCGGGGGTGGCCGTCGATTCGATTGATCTGGGCGTGGAGAAGAACGTGCTGACGGTGCGCGCCGAGAGGAAAGACGTGTTCGGTAAGGACACTGAGTTGGTGGCTGCCGAGCGGCCCCGCGGCGTCTTTAGCCGTCAGCTCATTCTCGGTGACGCCATGGAGGCGGACAAGGTCAAGGCCAGCTACGACGCCGGGGTCCTGACGCTGCGTATCCCGGTCGCGGCCCAGGCGACGCCGCGGAAGATTGAAATCGAGACCAAGGGAGGCCAGCAGGCATTCGAAGAACGCCACCGCGCCTTGTAGCGCACATGCAGCGGCTGTGCACGGATGTCCCGCCCCGCGGTCCCCGGCCATCACCGGCCGGGGACTCATGTTGCATCCCCTGAGCGACGAACAGGTCAATGAACTTCCCCCGCCCGGCCCGTCCAGCGGATGCGGAGCAAGCAGTGGTTCGCCCGTTGCGCCTAAATAAACGCATGAACTGCGACCAAGACTGCAAAGACACTGGATTCAATGGATGGGCTTAGGCCTCGTTCTGACCGCGCGGAATAATGCATGCGCAGAAACCGGCGGTTAGTCGTATGCTGTTGCTACAGGTTTTGAAGTAGGCCGTCGCATCTTGTTTTGAGCGTGGACCATGGCCGAAGCAGCCTCCTTGAACAGCCGACCCGAAGCCGGAGGCATCTTCCCTGTCGCGATCTTGGACAGCCCTGACGTGCAGGCGTTCCTGATTGATGCGGTACAGGAATTCCTGGGCGAAACGGGCGGGCAGGCACGCGGTTTTCTGTGGGCCATCACACAGGTGGGTTCAGGTGAACTCCGCAACTGGGCATCAGGCTCCAGCAAGGCATGTGAGATCGACGGCGTTCAACGGCAGTTCGCTGACGGTCCTGCCCGCGCCGCCGTAGCCGGCGGGGAATTCATCCACATACCCGATGCCGCCGTCGACCGTAGATGGCCGGGGTTCTCAGCAGCCGTCGCCAGCCAGGGCATCGGTTCGGTACTCTCGGTCCCCATGACCGTGGAGGAGGCCAGTGCCGCGTTCAGCCTATACGGAGCTTGTCCCCACGCGTTCACCAGCGCTGATGTTGTGGCAGCGATTGCCTTCACGCGCCGCTTGACCAAGGTCTGTCAGTTGTTGCTGGAGCTGGGACGAAAAGCCGGGGCCGGCACCGGACAAACCCTTCTTTCCGTAATTGAGCTGGCGGTCTGGACCTTGATTCGCGAGTTCGGGCTCACGAACGAATCGGCCATGCGTTACCTGCAGGCAGTCGTGCACGATATGGCGTCCAGATTTCCCGCGGTTCCGACCGCCGGAACCGGCACCGCACTTCCGGCTGCCGAAGAGCACGGGCGTAAGGACTCACTGTTGGACTCCACTGACGACTATCCATAGGCACGCTGAAGCAAACGAACCCGCAAGGACGGCGAGCAGGCCGCCCCACCGACACCAAGCGACTCAGCGGTGCTCCATTTGGCTGGTGCCTGCCTCGAACGGGATCGATGTTGCTCCGACGTCCGGGCCGGGTGCTGCCAACAACCACCGCGATATTCACCATTGAAACTACTCCCTTCGGGGGATGTAGAGGTGATGGTCCTCCGCGACGGCGGCCGGATCGTCGCCCTTGACAGCACATGCACCCACGCAGGCGGTCCCCTCCACGAGGGCTCGATCGAGAACGGCTGCGTGACGTGCCCTTGGCATGGCAGCACGTTCCGCCTCGTCGACGGCAGCGTCGTGCATGGACCGGCAAGCTCGCCTGAACCAAGCTACGAGGCGCGGGTCCAAGAAGGGCGGATTCAACTGCGGGCGCGTTTGTAGAGGCAACGTTGCCCGTCCGGAAAGACTGCGAATGTGGCCGGGCAGTCGTATTCCCCCGCCCGCGGCGGGGGAACAGAGTTTCGAATTTAGGCGCGGGACCTGCCACGAATGAAGTGGAAGATCAGGACGACCACGGCTATCACCAAAAGCAAGTGAATTAACCCGCCGCCGATGTTGCCGAGCAGGCCGAGAAGCCAGAGAACCGCGATAATGATGGCTATCCAAAGCAACACGAGAGTCTCCTTCGTTTGGCGGATGGAAATGCTGGTTTTGCGTCCGTGCCGCCCTGAGTATTTTGGCGGCCGGCAGGAAATGACATGACTGCCAAAAGGTCGCCCAAGGGCGCTGCCGGCAAGGATCATGCTCGTATCTCTCGCTCTCATCGGACCCGATTCCGCATCTCCTGTGGTGCTTCTCACCCTATGTCAGGATCAGGTTGCCGGAAATAGCTTCTTCGCCTAATTGTCCAGAGAACCCTGGACAATTAGAGACGTTCACCGCAGGCCCTGCCGCCCAAAGGCCCGGCGCCCCGAGCCGGGTCAGGCAGACGAATGGTCCAGTATCGGCGCTCCAAAATGGGCGGGGGGAGGCGCGAGCTGCGACTCGGTCCCTCGATCATGGCCGAGCTCATGCCCGCCCGCTCCTGAGTGGTCGCGAATGGGCCTTATGAACTTCGAGGTCTTCGAGCGACTTGCCCTTGGTGTCGGAGGACAGGAGGGTAGCAAACGCCGCGACGAGGCAAATGCCGAACGTGGTCAGCCCGATGACGACCGGAACGTTCGTCGACCCGGGCGGAGCGATCGCCGTGAAGACGCTCGGGAAGAACGACGCGATCATGAGGCCGAGGTTCTGTGACACCGCGAACCCGGTCACCCTGATCCGCATAGGGAACTGCTCCTGAAAGAAAGTGGCAAAGGTTGCGTTCCACATCTGGAAGAAGATTCCTTGCACGATCACGACGCACGCGAAGACGAGCACAAGGCTCCTCTGATCGATCGCCCACAAGTATCCCCCCGCAAGCAGACCGCCACCGATACCGCCCGCCACCATGAGCGTCCGCCGGCCGATCCTGTCGGACAGCGCGCCGAACATCGGGATTGTCACCACTGCAGCCAAATTGGCCATGAGCGTCACCCACAGGAACTCGCTGCTGGAGTAGCCGATGCCGTAGCCCTTCTGGGTTGCGTAGGACACGCCAAAGATGAGGGTTGCCATGCCGATCACGTTGGTGAACGTCATGATGACACAACGGACCATGACCCATGGGTGGGTGCGCAGCAGGTCAAAGAGCGGGAACCGGCGCTTCGCCTCACCCTTTTCGGATTGCGCTACGTACGCCGGGGGCTCCTGCACCCGACGACGAATGAAATACCCGGCCAGGATCACGATGGCGCTGAGCAGGAACGGGATGCGCCATCCCCAAATCTCAAACTGGTCGTCGGGGAGAAAAGCGGCGAGCGGAAGCAGGACAGCGGTGGCCAGGATCGAGCCGACCTGGGTGCCCTGAAGGCTGAAGCTCGTGAAGAAGCCGCGCTTGGCATCCGGGGAATGCTCGACGATCATCGCGCTAGCACCGCCGAGCTCGCCTGCGACTGCGAACCCCTGGATCAGGCGGAGGATCACCAGAAGAACGGGTGCGAGGATCCCGACCTGTCCGTAGGTTGGCAAGAGTCCGACCGCGAAGGTCGCGAAGCCCATGAGCAGCATAGCGAAGACGAGCACGTGCTTGCGGCCATGTCTGTCTCCGTACGCCCCCAGGACCACAGCGCCGACCGGACGAGAGATGTAACCAACCGCATAGGTCGCAAGCGAGGCGATGATCGCGGCGGTCGGGTTCTGGGAGGGGAAGAAGATGGCGGGGAAGATGAGCGTCGCGGCCAGCGAGTACAACGCGAAGTCGTAGTACTCAAGTGCGCTTCCGATCCAGCCGCTCATCGCAGCCTTCTTGGGGTCCCTGCGACTAATGCTGGTTTCGAGGTTGTAGCGGACATCCCCTGGGGGCGTAATGCTCATTGGCTGATTTCCTTCGTCGTCATTGGCAAGGAACCGGGACTGTTTCCATTCCGGATGATCTTCATGATCGTGATTGTTCGAGCGGCCGGAAAGCCAAAGCGCAAGCCAGGGGCCAGCGCATTTGAATCGATTCATTAATCGTAAAGGGTGAGCTGCATTACGTCAACGTCTCCACGGAAGGCGTCTCTCTACCGCCGGGCGCAAGCACGCATGCATCGTTTCACTGGGCGGTCTTCGCCCCGAAAGCAAGGCTTGTTTTTGCTCGCGCCACCCTCTAAGTTTCTCGGGAAAGCGTTTGCCATCCTAGTGAAAGGATTCCCCGATGAATCCCCAGAGGGCTTCTGTTCGCCTCCTCGCTGCCTTCAGCGTTGCCCTGACCGTTGGCTGCCTCGCCGTGCCTGCCTCCGCCGTCGCGCCTTCTTCTCCTAGGCAGGGCACGCAGCTGGACCATCTTGACCGTGGGCTGGTGGCTGCAGGCACATGCGAAGGAGTCTTCCTGAGCTGGCGGCTCCTCGGCCACGAGGCCACCGGTTCGTCGGGCACTGGCCTCACCGGCACCGACTTCAACGTGTACCGGGATGGGCAGAAGCTCGCCACGGTCACGGACAGCACGAACTACCTGGACACCGCAGGAAGTGCCGCCTCGGCGTATCAAGTGCGGGCCGTCGTCGAAGGCATTGAATTGGACGAAAGCGCCACTGCAACCTCCTGGCATGGCGACTTCAAAGACATTCCCCTGAAAAAGCCGGCCGACGGCGTCACGCCTGCCGGGCAGGCATACACCTACTCGGCCAACGATGCCTCGGTGGGGGACGTGGACGGCGACGGCCGGTACGAGTTCATCGTCAAGTGGGACCCGAACAACTCCAAGGATGTATCGCAGGTGGGTTACACCGGTACCACCTATGTGGACACCTACAAAGCGGACGGCACCCTCCTGCACCGGATCGACCTGGGCGTAAATATCCGTTCCGGCGCCCACTACACACAGATGCTCGTCAACGATTTCGACGGCGACGGGCGTGCCGAGATGATGATGAAGACCGCCCCGGGAACGAAGAGCACCAGCTACAACCCGGACGGCACCGTTGCCTCCGATGCGTTCATCACCCTGCTGCAGTCCGACCTCGCCGCCGGCTACGCCAAAGCAGATGACTACCGGATGAGTGCCGGAGACTACTACCAGCACATGGTGAAGACGTTCCAGGGCTGGACCGAGCACCCCGAGGTGAAGGCCGGGAACTGGCCCGCCACGCTGGAGGAGGCCTTTGGCATTGCACCGCAGTACAAGTACCCGCTGTCCCAGGCCGACGCCGAAGCTTTGACCAATTACTTCATGGACGTCTACGCCCCCTCGCGCAGCACCCGCAACAACTTGCGTGCCTTCGAAGGCTTCATCGTGTCCGGCCCGGAATACCTCACCGTCTTCGAGGGCGCCACCGGGAGGGAACTGAAGACAGTCGCCTACGAACCGGGCAGGCACGACGACGGACTCATGTGGGGCGACTACGCCCTACCCCGTATCGAGCCGGGCAACCGCGTGGACAGGTTCCTGGCCGGCGTCGCCTACCTGGACGGTGAAAGGCCGGCAGCGGTGTTTGCCCGCGGCTACTATACGCGCACCACCCTTGCCACCTACACCTGGGACGGGGTTAACCTCTCCCCCGTCTGGAACATCGACTCGGGCTGGGCCCCGATGTCCAACCCGTTCAACGACTCACCGCACGGCCGGGACGGGAGAGACCCCGAGTTCGGCAAGCTCACCACGCAGGGATTCCACTCCCTGAGCGCATCCGACGTTGACGGCGACGGCAAGCAGGAGATCGTATACGGCTCCGCCACAATCGACGACGACGGCTCGCTGCTATACAGCTCCTTCGACACCCTCCCAACCGGCAGCGCGGTTCCCGGCGATGAGGCGCGGCTGGGCCACGGTGACGCCATGCACGTGACCGACATCGACCCCAACCGCCCCGGCAAGGAAATCTTCACCGTGCATGAGGGCGCCACTTACGCTCCCTACGGCTACGCCATGCGCGACGCCGCCACCGGGGAAACGTTGTTCGGCGCGTACTCGGGCAAGGACACAGGACGCGGCATGATCGGCGACGTCGATCCTTCCGTTCCCGGCATCGAGAACTGGGCCATCGGCATGCAGTCCGCCGACGGCGACAAGCTCACCACCAGCCAGCCCGGCACCAACATGAGCATCAAGTGGGCCGCGGACATGACCACGCAGATCATCAACGGCGCCGGGGACTCGACCCCCACCATTGACGACTGGAAGCGCGGCCGGCTGTTGACCGCGGACGGCACCCGCACGAACAACGGCACCAAGGGCACACCAAGCCTGGTGGCGGGCGTGGTGGGCGACTGGCGCGAGGAGATGCTGGTCCGGACCGCGGACAGCTCGGCCCTGCGCATGTTCATGAGCACGGAGGTCACCAATCACAAGCTGTACACGCTGATGAACGATCCGCAGTACCGCGCAGAGGTTGCCCGGCAGAACACGACGTACAACCAGCCCTCCTACACCGACTTTTACTTCGCTTCAGACATGGACTTCGCCGACGTCCCGCTGCATGCGGCCTGGATGCCGGGCAGCGTGAAGGCGCTGCAGCACGTCCTTGAGGACCTGGTCGAGGCGGGCGACATCACCGGACCCGTAGCCAGCCAGCTCACCGCAAGTCTTCAACAGGCCGCGAGGGCCGTGGAGGACGGCGACGCAGCCAAGGCAGCTCAGGCTGTCCAGCGCTTTGTGGGCTTCTTGACCCCAGCAGAAGGGTCCCGACAAGGTTTCCGACACGGCTCGTGTGGCGCTCAACTACAACGCCCAAAATATTCTCCGGGCTTTCGAGGGCTAACGCGGTCCCTTCCTGTTAGTGGGGCGATGGAGAGCTCTGCCGAGACGGTGGCCAGGTCCTGGCGGAACCTTTCTGGTTCCTTGGCGACGGGGAGGTCGACAGTGTCTTCGGCCGCGTCGAGAGATTCACCTGAGTCACGTGTCAGTGAGCCGAAGACTGTGGCGAGGTCCTCTTGTTCGGGTCCGTGGTCGGCGACGAGTTCGAGGGTTTTGTGATCAGCTTCATCGGTGTGCAGGCTATCGATGAGCACGCGGGCGATCTGGTCACGGGCTATGACGCCGTCTGCGGGTGAGCCGGATTGTCGTCTGTCGCCTTGGAGCATGACGACCTTGCGCTGGTCGGGTTGGTTGTAATCGAACCAGCCTGGCCGCACGATCGTGTAGGGGTTGCCGCTGGCCCGGACGAGCCGCTCGCTCCTGAGCTTCCATTGGGCGTAGGCGACACCAGCGCGGGTGGTGCCGATGGCAGTCATGAGGGTGATGCGTGTCCGGCGGCCGCCCAGTGCGCGCCGACCACGAGCTCGGCGCCGTCGGGAAGGATGCGCGCGGCGCGAGTCTTGTCACGCACGAGGGCCCGTACTGTGTAGCCGTGGCGCAGGGCCTCGGCTACCGCGTAACGGCCGATGCTGCCGGTAGCGCCGGCAATCAAGACTGTTGAAGGACGGTTAGTCATTTCTTCTCCTCGACCGCGGCTTTGGTCGTTTCACGCTGGGTGGCGGCCCAGCTGGCCAGGACTTTCAGTGCGTCCTCCGACGGCGTCCCGGGTTCGGCGGTGTACACGTTGATGCGCAGCCCCGGTTCTCCGGGCAGCTCCAGGGCCTCGAAGGTCAGGTCCAAGTCGCCGATGATCGGGTGGTGGAGCCGTTTGCGGCCGGTGCGGTGGTACTTCACGTCGTGCCGTGCCCACCGGGTGCGGAACTCCTCGCTTCGTGTTGAGAGTTCACCGATCAGGTCCGTGAGGTCTTTGTCGTAAGGGTTCTTGCCCGCGGTGGACCGCAGGACAGCGACGATGTCGTCAGCGCTGCGTTCCCAGTCGGCGAAGAACTCCCGCGCTTTTGGGTTCAGGAAGGTGAACCGTGCGCTGTTCGGCGGGATGGTCTGTTCCGCCATCATGTCCAGGTACAGGGCGCGGCCGAGTTCGTTGGCGGCCAGGACGTCCCCCCGGTCGTTGCGGACCCATGCCGGAACCGTCGTAATCGCATCAATGACACGCTGCACGCCTGGCCGCACTGTCTGCGGGCTGCGCTTCCGCCGCGCGCGGGGGGTGGCGGTGGCAGCGCGGGCCAGGTCGAAAAGGTGGGCCGTTTCGGCGTCGTCGAGCTTCAGTGCCCGGGCGAGGGCCTCGATGACGCTGTCCGACGCCCCGGTGAGGTTGCCGCGCTCCAGCCGGACGTAGTAATCGACGCTCATCCCGGCGAGCATGGCGACTTCTTCGCGGCGCAGGCCGGTGACCCGGCGGTTGCCGCCGTAGAGGGGCAGTCCTGCCTCCTCAGGCGTGATTCTGGCTCGGCGGGAGGTACGGAACCTCCGCACGTCGTCGCTGTGTGTCATGGCATCAACGCTACGCGGCGACTAATCCTCGAGGGAGGGACTGTCATTACCCTGAACGTCAGTGACTCCCGGCCGTCAATGAATCACGGTTGCATGGGAAGCATGAAACCCGCACGCGCCCCCACTGCCCGCCCGGCGCTGGAAGTACTGACGCGCGTGGGGCCTAGTTGTCTCACCAGGCCATTCTGACTCGAAAAGTCCAGGATGCATCCCCGGCGACACGTTTTATGGTGAGATGCGTTTCCGAGACATAAGAAGTCCGGCTTTTCCGCCAACTCGACCGGCCCACCTGAGCTTGGGAGGGTTGTCTTGAAAAGCTGTAGTTTTTGGAGACAATATCCTGCCACTCAGCGCGTTTTGAGACGCGCGGTGAGGCCTTCGCGGAGATGGTCAATGACAGCAGTGATGCGTCGGGGCGTCTGTGTCGTCGCGGAGTACAGTGCGTGGATGTCGGCGTCGGGGGTTGGAACATCGTCAAGGACCTGGCGGAGCTTCCCGCTTTGGATGAGGGGACCGACGTGCCAGCTGGAGCGCATTATCAGTCCGAGGCCTTGTTCGCACCAACCGGTGACGACGTCACCGTCGTCGCTGACCATGTTTCCGTTGACGCGTACGAATTGTTGCTGGTTTCCGGCCCCGAACCGCCAGAGGGCGTAGTCGGCGTTGTTTTCGCGCAGCACGATGCAGTTGTGGTGTTCGAGGTCCTCGACGTTCTGAAGCGGCGGATTGTTTTCCAGATATTGGGGAGCGGCGCAGACGATCCTGCGGTTCCGGGCGAGGAGCTTGGCTTTGAGTCTGGAGTCCTCCAGTGCTCCGACACGGATGGCGATATCGAAGTTCGTGCCGGAAATGTTCAGCGGCAGGGCGGAGAGTTCCAGATTGACGTGGATCCGCGGGTGTTCGAGCACGAATTCACCAAGGAGCGGTGCGATGTGGGCGCGCCCGATGCCCAGCGTGGAGTGGACGGTAATCCTGCCTTTGAGCTCGCCGTGCTGGTGGGAGACCAGGTCTTCGAGGTCGGCTTTCTGTTGCAGGATGGACAGTGCCCCGGCGGCGTAGCGGTGCCCTTCTTCGGTCAGCGTCAGCCGGCGGGTACTGCGCCTGATGAGCGTCACGCCCAGGCGCGCTTCCAGTGCGCTGAGGCGTTTACTGACCGAGGCCACACCTTTGCCCCAGGTCCGGGCGGCTTCAGTCAGGCTCTGGGAGCGGGCGATCTGCTCAAAGAACTCCAGGTCATCTATCTGGTACAGGTCCATAGCGGATTCTTTCTTTTCAGGAAAAATTGCATTGTCTCACAGGCTCTTAATCGCAGGCTTCTTGTTTCGTACGCTTGTGTGACAGGAAGCACACGGCCGAAGTACTTGCCATCTGAGGGCACCCCGACCCGGGACAACGGCGTTCGAAACACGAGAAGGACCATGATCATGACCAGGACACACCGCATCGCAGTCATCGCCGGAGATGGCATCGGCCAGGAAGTTGTGCCCGAGGGCCTGCGGGCACTGGAATCAGCCTCCGAGGCGTTCGACTTCAAGCTGGAGACCACGCAGTTCGACTACGCGAATGCCGACTACTACACCAAGCACGGCAAGATGATGCCGCATAACTGGTTCGAAGAGCTGAGCACTTTTGATGCGATTTTCTTCGGCGCCGTGGGCTGGCCGGACGTCGTCCCGGACCACGTCTCGCTCTGGGGCAGCCTGCTCCAGTTCCGCCGCGGTTTCGACCAGTACGTCAGCCTCCGCCCGGTAAAGCTGCTGGCAGGAATGGACAGCCCCCTGGCCGGCCGCGTGCCCGGGGACGTGGACTTCTACGTCGTGCGGGAGAACACCGAGGGCGAATACTCCAGCATCGGTGGGAAAATCTTCGAAGGCACTGACCGTGAACGGTGATCCAGGAAACCGTCATGACCCGCACCGGTGTTGACCGGATCCTGAAGTACGCCTTCGACCTTGCGCAGAGCCGGCCGAAGAAGCACCTCACGTCAGCGACAAAGAGCAACGGCATTTCCATCTCGATGCCCTACTGGGATGAGCGCGTGGAGCAGATGGCCAAAGGCTTCACTGACCTGAAGGTCGACAAGTACCACATCGATATTTTGACGGCTAACTTCGTGATGCACCCGGACTGGTTCGACGTCGTGGTCGCCAGCAACCTGTTCGGCGACATCCTCTCGGACCTGGGCCCGGCCTGCACGGGGACCATCGGCATCGCCCCGAGCGGGAACATCAACCCCGAACGCAAGTTCCCCAGCCTTTTCGAACCGGTCCACGGCTCCGCGCCGGACATCGCCGGCAAGGGCATCGCGAACCCGGTTGGCCAGATCTGGAGTGCTGCGATGATGCTCGAACACCTCGGCGAACGAGAGGCCGCGGCAGCTGTCCAGCAAGGTTTCGAAAACGTCTTGGCACACGGCGGCAAGCACATCCTCACCCCGGATCTGGGCGGCGAAGCCACCACGGAAATCCTGGGCAAGACTGTCGCCGAAGAGATTACGGCCGTGGCCCTGACCGCAACGAACCACTGAAATGACCGTTACCCAAGTCGAAGACCGGCTCCGCGTCAGTGGAGCAGGTCTCTCGGTGCTCATCGCGCCGGACAAGTTCAAAGGCTCCTTGACCGCATCCCAGGTGGCCCGGGCCATCGCCCATGGCCTCCGCAAGGACCAGCCTGGACTGAATGTGATCGAATTGCCGGTCGCCGACGGGGGCGACGGAACCCTGGATGCTTTTCTCGCCAGCGGATACGTCGCGCATCCAATTTCCGTGACCGGACCGGATAACGATCTCCAGTCCTCGACCCTGGCTCTCAAGGACGGCACGGCCGTGATCGAGACCGCACTGACCTCAGGCCTGGCCATGCGCGGTGACCGGCCGTTGTCCCCGCTGAGCGCCACGAGCCGCGGCGTCGGTGATGCCATCTTGGCCGCCCTCGACGCCGGGGCGCGCAGGATCATCATCGGCCTCGGGGGCAGCGCCTGCACCGACGGAGGAGCGGGCATGCTCCAGGCCCTGGGCGTGTCCCTCCGCGATGGATCAGGTGCGGTCCTGTACCCCGGCGGGATCAGCCTGCTGGATCTGCACACGGTCGACATCTCCGGGCTTGATCCACGAATCTGGGATACGGAGATCATCCTGGCCACCGACGTCACCAACCCGTTGTGCGGTCCGGACGGCGCCGCCGCCGTCTACGGCCCGCAAAAGGGCGCCAGCAGCGAGGACGTCACCGTCCTTGACCGGGCGCTTGGCCATTTCGCCTCTCTTGTCGCCCCCGAAGCCGCGCACTTTCCCGGTGCCGGTGCCGCGGGCGGCATCGGCTACGCCGCGCTGGCGGTGCTCGGCGCCACGGCCCGCCCGGGAATCGAACTGATCATGGAACTGCTGGACTTCGAATCCCATCTGGCCGGCGCGGACCTCGTCATCACCGGCGAAGGCCGCCTGGACGATCAGTCCTTCCACGGCAAAGCACCGATGGGCGTGCTGATGGCAGCAGCCCGGCACAACATCCCCACCATCGCCGTATGCGGGTCCAGCCAGCTCACGCCGGCACCCCGTCACCCGGACTTCGACACCATTCACGCGATCACGGACATAGCACCGGATATTGCCACTGCCATCCGCAACGCTGAACCGCTGCTCGAACGCCTCGCAGCACAAATCACGGTCCGGAAGCGATCCGCCCGCTCCGCGAACTAACGGACAAGACACCTATCACCCGGGCAGCGACGCCCACCCTCCCAATGAAGCGAGAAACCACCATGAGTACCACCACAGAAAGCACGGAAGCACCAACACGGGTCCCCCGGTTCCAGCTGGGCGGAGTGCCACTGATCGTCCCGGTCATCATGGCCGGCATCGTCATCACCGCCGGCGCCCTCGACGCGGTCCCCACCAACATGATCGGCGGCCTGGCAATC
Source organism: Arthrobacter sp. ISL-72 (assembly GCF_018613755.1). Taxonomy (GTDB): domain Bacteria; phylum Actinomycetota; class Actinomycetes; order Actinomycetales; family Micrococcaceae; genus Arthrobacter. Next base: position 64,300 of record NZ_JAGGPP010000010.1, on the reverse strand, counting down.
ATCACAGCCTTCGGCATGCTGCTCGGCCCGCTGGGCAACCGGCTCCCGGTCATCTCCAAGATCGGCGGCGGCGCCCTGGTCTGCCTGATGGTCCCGTCCCTGCTCGTCTACTTCGGCGTCTTCAACGCCAACATGCTCGAAGCAACCACAGCCCTGATGAAGGAAGCCAACTTCCTCTACTTCGTCATCTGCACCCTGGTCGTCGGCAGCATCCTTGGCATGCACCGGACCATGATGCTCCGGCCCTGGTCCGCATCTTCCCACCCCTCGTCGCCGGAACGGCCGCAGCCGTAGCCGCCGGCATCGGCGTCGCCATGCTCTTTGGCTACAGCTTCGAACGCGCCCTGTTCTACATCGTCGTCCCCATCATCGGCGGCGGCATCGGAGAAGGCGTCATCCCCCTCTCCGCCGCCTACGCCAACGCTCTGGGCGGAACCCCCCAGGACTTCATCGCACAGCTGATCCCGGCCGCCGTCATCGGCAACATCGTCGCCATCATCCTCGCCGGCATGCTCCGCCGCCTAGGTGAACGCAAAGCCCACCTCGACGGCGGCGGCATGCTCGTCAAGCCCAAGAAGGGCTCCAACGACGCCGAGATCTTCGAAGCTGCGCACCACGACACCGTCCAGGCCAACCCGAACTACGCCATGGGCATCCTGCTCATCTGCGGCATGTTCGTCCTGGCCAGCCTCGCCGAACCCTTCCTCCACCTGCCCGCACCCGTGCTGGTCATCGTCTTCTCCGTCATCCTCAAAGTCGCAGGCATCGTCCCCGCCAGCGTCGAAGGCTCCTCCCGCGCCGTCTACGCCATCATCTCCAAACACCTGATCTATCCGACGATGATCGGACTCGGGATGCTCTACGTGCCCATGGCCGACGTCATCAGCGTCCTCTCCATCGGCTACGTCATCACCTGCGCGGCAGTCGTGATCACCATGGCCCTCGTCGGCTTCTACGTCGGCAAGGCCCTGGGCATGTACCCCGTGGACGCCTCCCTCGTCACCGTCTGCCACAGCGGGCTCGGCGGCACCGGCGACGTCGCCATCCTCTCCGCCTCCAACCGCATGAACCTCATGCCCTTCGCCCAAATCTCCACCCGCATCGGCGGCGTCACCACCGTCATCTCCGCAGCATCCCTGATCCACCTCACCGCCGGCTAAACGGCCACCACCCACTCCACAGCAGAACCACCCAGGGAGGCGGAACCACACCGGTTCCGCCTCCCTGCACCTACAACAACCTGACGGGACCCCTCCGATGGACACAGCCCAGACACCGACAGCACAGCCCACCCGCCACGGCTACCGACGCTCAGTCGTGGCCGACTGGCGCGAACTCACCCCCGGCGACAACATCGTGCTGCTGAGCCCTGACCAGGGCGGAACGCCGTTCGCCGGAGCCGTCGATGCCGTCTCCGCCGACGGCTCCCTCATCTGGATCCTCCAGGGCGGCTGCGAAGGGCGCCGCATCTTCCACCGCCACGACGGCTACAAAACCCTCATCGACCCCGCACCGGAACCGTCCGCTTAAGCGGCATCTCACCGCACCATCACAGTAGAGAGGACGCACCTGACCGTAGCGCGCATCCTGATCACCACCGGCTACCTCACCGCCGGCGACGAGATCGACACCCTCCTGCGCCGGCACGGCCACGAACCCGTCTACTTTCCCTACACCGGACCCAGGGAACCCGCCGACCGGGAAACCCTGTTCAACGGCGTCGACGGCGCCATCCTCGCCAGCGAACCAGTCACCGCTGACATGCTCACCGACACGCCCCGCCTGAAAGTCCTGGCCCGCAGCGGCGTCGGCTACGACTCCATCGACGTCCCCGCCGCCACCGCGCTGGGGATCCGCGTCTGCAACGCACCCGGCACCAACCACCACTCCGTCGCCGAGCTGACCATCGGCCTGGTCATCATGGCAGCACGCCGCCTCGCCGAGGTCACCGCAGCCGTGCAACAGGGCCGCTGGCCCCGCGGGGCCGGCCACGAACTGCACGGATCAACCCTCGGCATCATCGGCTACGGACCCAGCGGCCGCGCAACAGCCCAGATCGGGGCCGCCCTCGGAATGACCGTCCAAGTCAGCACCTCCCACCCGGATACCGACGACCCGGCCGTGCATTTCACCGACCTCGACACCGTCATCCGGAACGCGGACTACCTGTCCTTGCACACGCGGGCCGACCACAGCACGCGGCGGCTCATCGACGGCCCCCGGCTGCAAACGATGAAGCCGACAGCAGTCCTCATCAACACCGCCGGCGGCTCCCTCGTGGACGAAGACGCACTGGCCAAAGCCCTGGCACCGGCACCATCGCCGGCGCCGCCCTCGACGTTCTCGAGCACGAACCTTTGCCCCTGAACAGTCCACTGCGGGGCCTAAACAACCTGATCATCACCTCACACCTCGCGGGCCAAACAGCGCAAGCGCGGACACGGGCCGCCCTGGCAGCGGCCCACGCCATAATCGATGTGCTCGCCGGCCGCGAACCAGACCACCCCGTCGACCGATAACCCCTCACTCGCCATGGGATCCATGGTTCCGCTCATGATCAGTCCTCCCCGCCAGGCACCGCCCGGCGTGTCAGGCCAACCGCGGATCCACCGTTATTCCGACAGTCCCTCCGCCGCTCCAAATGTCCGCCCCATTCCATGCAGAGCCGGTGGTCCCGGCGCAGGTGCGCTTGGCAAAGTGGACAGAGTTGTCTGCCTGTCGCTACTTTTGTGTCTAGGAGCTGTCTGGGGCGGTTTTCGATCGCGCTGAAGCAGACCGGCGACTTCATGGGAATGGCGTAAAAGGAACTGATATGACTTCAACGCACTTTGACCGCTTCCTCGCGGAGGCGGTCACGAGAGACCGCGAAACCGACGGCGGATTGAGCGGGGATGAGCTGTACGGGTTGTACACAAGCTGGTGCCTGATCAACAGCCTCACACCGGAACCTCCCCAGAGATTTTGGGACGTCCTCGGGGAAAAAGGGATCGCGCCAGGCAACAACGGGCTGGCTATGACCGGTCCGGCCGCGACGGATTATATCGTGGCAAGCGCCCCTGACCTTGTCTAGTCAGGTCGTTGTCCCCCCTCTGATGTCTCCCCGGGTCGGGCCCACTGACCGGCCCGGCAGTACGGGCACCGTCTCGGATTTCCCGGTTCTCGAGTCGCAGTCCTAAACATGCACAGTTAGCGTAGGTTTCCAGTCCCCAGTCAGTCCCGGCGAGCCGCTTGAACGGGGCCTGCAGCTATGTGCCTTGAGACCGCCGTCGCTTCATCCTGCCTCGCAACCTTTTCCAACACCGCTCCGATTGGGGGCCGGCTAGGCCTGATTCCGTTTCCGGATGCGCTTGCTCAAGTCTCGTGTGGACGCCTGATAGCGAGAAAATGCCTCCCGGTATCAGGCTGCCCCCCGTGCAGAGCTGGCAGGCCAAGGCCCCTTGCGCACAAATGCCTCCGGTCTATACTTCGCCTATGCCTGACATGAGACTGTGGCCTACCGGCCGCCTGTTATCCACTGCGGCTCGGCTCGTCGAAAACGCGTGGAACGCGAAGCTGGGCGACATTGGACTGACTCACGCCGGAGTGATCGCACTGGACGTCCTGGAAGCCAAAGGACCGATGACGCAGTCCATGCTTGCACAGGTCGTCCGTGTACAGGCCCAAACAATCGGCAGAACTCTCATGCGACTGGAGTCCTATGCCTACATCGATCGCCAGCGCAGCCAATCCGACCGGCGCAGCCAGGTTGTATCCATCACGGATGCGGGGACTTCAGCGAGGGAACAGGCCCGCGGATTGGAACGGTCAGTCCTGGAAAGCGCGGCCGTTGATAGCGATAAATTGCGATCGGAACTACAGGTCATCGTGCGCGCTCTGACTGCCCCGGACGAGGAAGCGCGATGGTTGCTGCCGGAGGTCCAGCCCCAAATCAGCGTCTCTCAACCCGCGAATGTAGAACGTGTGGAAGACGTCGCCGACCACCAAGCCGGCAGCGCTGCTGGCCGGAGCCGCTGAACCGCGCAGACAATCGCTCCCTAAAATGTTGGGTCATGACAAACGCACTATGCGAAGAATATCTGCGCCGGCCGACCCACTCCGGTATGAGGACCACTGCCGTGACGTCCAGGGAGGCTCATGGGTGCCATCCCCTGCCCGACGCATTCCCGCGGCCATCGCGATAAACTGGATCGATCATGATCGGTGCCCAGCTCCGTCTTCTGGCCTGGTTCGTCATCCTAGCGACCCTCCTCTCGGCCTGCGCGCCCGGTATCACCCTTGAGGCCAACACCAGTCGACCGATCCAGACCTCCTCGGCCCCGCCAGCCGCACGCGATGACGTCCCCGTTCCTCACGGGACCCCGTCCTCCACACCGACAACGGTTCCCACGCCCACCCCGGCGCCACAGGCGTCCGCCCTCAACCTCTACCAAGAGGGTGACTTCGTTCCCCAGTACACCTTTGACTGGTGCGTGGCGGCGAGTATCCAGATCATGCACAACCTCACCGACGATACTGGGGCCGGCACGTGGGCCGATCGCGCTCAGCAGGGCGAGCTGTGGGAGATGGCCCGGGCACGATCGTCAAACTCGTTCAACGGTGCCAACCCCTTGGGTTGGGCGGAAGTGCTGACTGAGGTCGGGATGGGACCGTACGCTGTCGTAAGCGTCGCCGACTACGAGGAAGCACTGCAGACCGCGGCGCGCGCCATCGCTGATACGGACCGGCCGGTCGGGCTGGTCATGTGGCGCGGTCGCCACGTGTGGGTGATGAGCGGCTTCGAGTCACTCGGCGATCCGGACCAGTTCCTGGAGTTCTCGGTCACGGGCATCCGAGTCCAAGATCCGCTCTACCCGTACGGCGACGTGCAGTGGGGACCGTCCCCCGCGCCCAACAGCTTGCTCACCCCCGAGCAGTTGGCGACGCAGTTCGTCGTCCGCGAGCCGCGACGCTGGAGCAGCGATATTCCGACCGGCTACATGCTGGTGCTGCCGCTCGCCAACGCCTGATCAGACCTATGCGACGACCATAGTGGTCGAGTCCGAACCGCACTCGGACCTCCACCAAGCAGTTGCGGAAGTCGGCCGCCGCCCCGCTGGGCGTGCTTGCGGACACCAGGCGAACTGGAACTGGATCACCTTCATTTCCGTGCGGCCAGTCCAGGTAGAGAAGGGACATGACTCAAAGACTCGTTTTTGCTCTGTTTCTCCTTGAGGCGTTCCCTTAATCGACAGCTTTGCCAATCATGGTGCGGATGCACTGGGAGTCAGTCAGTCGTTCGTAGCCCGCACGTGGCGCGACACGATGGTCGAATCGGATGTGACCTCGTATCTTGATTCTGTTCTGTCGCAGAAGGCCATGAAGCTTACCGGCGTGCTGATCGTTCCATCAGGATCCTGCCTGGTACCTAACCCAGCCGCTGAACATTTCGCGCTGCAACCGTTTGTGCCATTGGCCGAACAAACCCGCCGTCGCCTGCGTTCCGTTCTAGCTGCCGACCTCTTCAGGAAAGAGCTGAACTGTGAGCATCCCAGTGCTCTCATCGATGACTTCTGGCGTGCGATTGGCAGCTTGGGCCATCCGTACACTCATCTTGTAATCATGTTCTCCGGCGATATTCCCGTCCCGGAAACCGGCTCGCCTCCCTTGGCCTGCTCGAACGTAGGGGCTTGGCAGGGGACGTTCCGTGCGCTGTGCCGCTTGGCTGAGCGCGCAAATGCTGAAAACTTTAGTGATGTCGAAGGGCGATTGCGACGCTGGTACCAGATGGAGGACAGCGCGTTTCGTGGAGAACCGTTTTCCTGGGTTGCGAAGCCAGAACAAATAGCCCTTGCTGAAACCTCCGCTGTCCAAGGTGTTCCAAGGGGCCGACCCGTAAGTCAAAACGCTCTAGCCGACGCTATTGTCCTGGCCATTCGGCGAGGACTGGCTGCGGGAACATTTAAGAACTACGACGAAATCTCCGACAGAACGTTGTCACAGCTTCTGGGAACAAGCAGAGGTCGCATCCGTCAAGCATTACGGATGCTAGCCGACGAGGGCCTCGTTACAGCGACCACAGAAAGTACGGTCGTTGTACGCTTGCCCGCGGTCGCAGATGTCGTCGAAACCTATGCCGCGAGACGGGCTCTCGGCACTATGGCCGTCCGTGCCGCAAGCCGTTGGGCACCTGATAGTCGCGAGTCCGTTGCCCACCTGCTTGAGGAGCTGCGTCTCTGCGCTGAACGCCAGGATATCGACGTCGAGCAACAGGCAGACCTGGCGTTTCAGAACGCGCTATTCCAAGCTTCAGGCTTAGCTCGCATCCCCAACATGTTGGAATCCTTATCTAAGCAAACGCTAACGTTCATCTCTGTAATAGGCATTCGTTATGCCTATCCCCCAGCCGCATAGTAGAGCAAGACACGGCCATCTTTGAGGCGATCAGCGAAGGCGACAAGAACGGTGCAGCGCTCAGCTGGCAGGCGAAGATCGATGAAGGCGCGCGGTATATGGTCGAGCAAATCACTCAGCTCAACAAACGTTCAACTCGGATAGAAAATTAGCCACGGCGCCGTTGCGCCTCTTCAGCCCCACCTCGCTCGAACACATGTTCGTTGTCGGCGGGCATCTGATCTCGCTTCGCTATTGCATGGGATTTAATCCGCACATCAGCTTTCGCTGTTTGATATATTAGTCCTATACTAGTGCGGATCAGTAGACGATCGATTGCCAACTCGATGAGGAGTGGAACAGTATGCAGCAACTTGCGCACCGGCTCGAACGGCTGGGCACCGAAACCGCCTTCAGCGTCGCCCAAGCCGCGGCCGCCTGGAAGGCGAAGGGGAACCGCGTGTACCCCTTCCACCTCGGCGATATCAACATTCCCACCGCCCCGAACATCGTGGAAGCGATGAACCGGGCGATCGCTGACGGCTACACGGGCTACTGTCCCGGCCCCGGCATCCCGCAGCTGCGCGAGGCCCTCGCCGACGACATCGGCTCGCGTCGCGGGATCGGGCTCTCCCCTGACAACGTGGTCGTGATGACCGGCGGCAAGCCCGTTATCACGAAGTTCCTGCAGGCGGTCATGAACCCCGGCCAGGAAGTGCTCTACCCCAACCCCGGCTTCCCGATCTATGAATCGCAGATCGAGTACCTCGGCGGCACGGCCGTGCCGTACCGCTATTTGCCCACGAGCACGGGCTTCGCGATCGACCTCGAGCAGATCCGCTCGTCGATCACCCCGAACACGGTTGCAATCATCTACAACGACCTGCAGAACCCCATCTCAGCCGAGTCGACTGCAGCGGAGCGCGAAGCCATCGCTCAGCTCGCGATGGAACACGACCTGTGGGTGCTCTCCGACGAGGCCTACTTCGAGACTCGTTATGAGGGGGTCTCGAGCTCGATCGCATCGCTTCCCGGCATGGCCGAGCGTACCGTCATCCTCTACACGTTCAGCAAGAAGTTCGCCATGACCGGCTCACGCCTCGGCTGCGCCGTCGCTCCGCGTGAGATCGCCCAAGTGCTCAGCACGCTCAACACCAATGACGAGTCGTGCACGACGCACTACGTGCAGTGGGCCGGCGTCGAAGCGCTCCGTGGCCCCCAGGAATCTGTGCAGCAGATGCTAGACATCCTGCAGAAGCGTCGGGACACCGCATGCGAGCTTGTGAATGCCGTCCCCGGCATTCACGTCGCCGTGCCGAAGTCGACGTTCTACCTGTTCCCCGACGTCACCGAGGTCATGGAGCGCATGGGTTACTCGGCAGTCGGCGACTTCGCCACGGACGCCCTGTACAAGACCGGCGTCTCCTTTTGCACACGCGAGCACTTCGGCCGACGCCAGCCAGGCGAGGAGCGGCAGTACATCCGGCTCGCCTACTCGGGTATCGACGTCGCCGACATCCGCGACGGCATCGGCCGCCTGCGGGAGTGGATCGTGACAGCATGAGCCGGGTCGTCGTCACGGGACGTGTACCCGACGCCGCGATCGAGAAGCTTCGCGCCGAGCACGAGGTCGATGCCTGGTCGGGGCCGGAGTCCATTGGCCGCGAGGAGCTCCTGCGCCGAGTAGCCGGCGCCGATGCCGTCGTGAGCCTGCTCACCGAGCGCATCGACGCTGAGCTGCTCGACGCGGCCGGCCCGCAGCTCAAAGTCGTCGCGAACGTCGCTGTCGGCTATGACAACATCGACGTGCCAGCCTGCACCGAACGGGGCATCGTGGCCACCAACACGCCCGGTGTGCTCACGGACGCCACAGCCGACATTGCGCTCAGCCTCATTCTCATGGCAACCCGCCGGCTCGGCGAGGGGGAACGGCTCATCCGCTCCGGCCAGGCCTGGAAGTGGGGCATGTTCTTCCTGCTCGGCAGCAGCCTGCAAGGCAAGACCCTCGGCGTCGTCGGCATGGGCGGCATCGGGCAGGCGACCGCGCGCCGGGCCAAGGCCTTCGGCATGGAGATCGTCTACCAGTCGCGCAGTGAGATCGATCCCGGGGTCGCCGCGGAGCTGGGCGCCCGGCGTGTCGATCTCAACGAGTTGCTGACCGTCTCCGATGTGGTTTCGCTGCACTGCCCATACGGGCCTGCCACGCATCATCTGCTAGGCGCCGAGCAACTCGGGGCGATGAAGAGCTCGGCGTACCTCGTCAACACCGCCCGCGGACCCATCGTCGACGAAGCGGCGCTCGCGTCCGCGCTTCGTGAGGGCCGGATCGCGGGTGCCGGACTGGACGTCTATGAGCACGAGCCCCGGGTGCATCCCGAACTGCTAGAGCTCGACAACGTGGTGCTACTGCCGCATCTGGGCTCAGCCACGGTGGAGACGCGCACCGCGATGGCGATGCTCGCCGCCGACAACGCGCTCGCTGTGCTCGGCGGGGACCGCCCCCCCGCACCGATCGGTTAGTGCCGACCGGCGTGCCCGGCCAGTACTTCACCGACGGCACAATCACCGATTAGAATCCGCTGGACGAAGAGCTTGGGCGGGTTCCACAGCATAGTTAACGAGGCGCGGCCCGGACCCGGGTGTGAAGGTATATGGGTCCGGGCCGCTGCCCTTGTTACCGCTGCGGCTGCTTAGCCGTGGAGCCTGGTCGTTTTCGGGTCGTACAGGGTCTCTTCTGAAACAGTGGCCGTGATAGGCCGTCCGAAGTATTCGATCTCGACGGAATCGCCCACCGAAACGGTGGCCGGAGCCCTCCTCGGTCCGGCCTTCGGGCTCGAAACCCCATTCCTGCCGGGTTTTTCCACCGCCAAAAATCAACGGGCTTTTGGGGCGAAAAGGCCCGCAATCTTCCTCTGCCGGGTCAGCGGGATGCACTCATCCGGGTTTCGCAATAGTCTGGCCGGGTGGATACAAGCACCGTTAACTCCGGCGAACAGGTTGACAGGCAGTCGCGCATTCTCGAAGCGGCCCTGGACCTGCTGTCGCGCCACGGCATCTCAGGTGTCAATATGCGCGCCGTGGCGCGCGAAGCCGGCGTCGCATTAGGGCTCGTGAACTACTACTACGACGACAAGACAAGCTTGATCCGTGCGGCCTTGCACCGAATTGACGAGCACGACCTTGCGCTGGTCGCGCCCGACCCTGCGTCGTCCCCGGACGAACAGCTCCGCGCGGCACTCCGGCGCGTTGCGGGCCCGGAACTCCTGACCACACGATATCTGTCCCTGCGCCTCCACCTCTGGGCTCTCGCGCAAGCCCATGAAGACTTTGCGCTCATTAATGCGGCTGCCTTCGACCGGTACCTCGATGGCCTCGCGACGCTGATAGAAAATGCCAAACCCGAGCTTTCCCGCGACGAATGCAGGGAGCGGGCAGCCGACATTGTCGTCGTGCAAAACGGGATGTGGCTCACGGCGCTCCTTGGCGTCGACCAGGCGGCCATCCAGCGGAGCCTCGCCCGCACGGAGCAGATTGCCTTCGCCGCCTAGCGGTAACAAGCCCCAAGCTAAAACAACTAAACCCGAGCCGCGGAAGACCTGTGTCTAAAATTTCTTGAACATCGGTTCAGTTTTAACCTTGAACACTTGTTCAAGGTGTACTACTGTGCTTGAGTATGATCTACACCACACAAACGGGGTCGCGCGGCAATAACTGCGTTTCAGCGGCGACATCCGGATTGCGGCTCAGAGAAACTCCGCTCGCCGCAGTTCCCTGACCATCTCGTCAACGCCCACCGCCAGCTTCCGGATGAAGGACAACCCGCTCCCGGCGGTTGATCTGCACCAGCTAGAAGGAGATTTTGCATGACACAGACCACCTACGACTACGTCATCGTCGGCGGCGGAAGTGCGGGTTCCGTGCTCGCCAACCGCCTGAGCGACGGAGGCCAGAGCAGCGTCCTGGTTCTTGAGGCCGGACGGAGCGACTACCCCTGGGACCTTTTCATCCAGATGCCTGCCGCGCTGACCTTCCCCAGCGGCAACCCGTTCTATGACTGGCGCTACGAGTCCGATCCCGAGCCCCACATGGGCGGCCGGCGGGTGGCGCACGCCCGCGGCAAGGTCCTGGGCGGCTCCAGCTCGATCAACGGCATGATCTTCCAGCGCGGCAACCCGCTGGACTACGAACGCTGGGGCGCCGACGCCGGCATGGAAACGTGGGACTTCGCACACTGCCTGCCGTACTTCAACCGGATGGAAAACGCGCTGGCCGCCGACCCCGACGATGAACTGCGCGGACACTCCGGACCGCTGGTGCTGGAGCGCGGCCCCGCCACCAACCCGCTGTTCCAGGCCTTCTTCGCCGCCGCGCAGGAGGCAGGCTACCCGCTGACCGACGACGTCAACGGCTACCGCCAGGAGGGCTTCGCCGCGTTCGACCGGAACGTCCACAAGGGCCAGCGCCTCTCGGCCTCCCGCGCCTACCTGCGGCCCGAATTCGGCCGGAAAAACCTGACCGTCCTGACCCGGGCCCTCGTCACCAAGGTCAACTTCAAGGGCAACGTGGCCACCGGCGTCACCTACCGCCAGAACGGCAAAACCCACCAGGTGACCGCGGGTGAAGTGATCCTGGCCGGCGGCGCCATCAACACCCCGCAGTTGCTGCAGCTCTCCGGCGTGGGCGACGCTGCCCACCTGAACTCGATGGGCATCAATTCCGTGGTAAACCTGCCCGGCGTCGGCGAAAACCTCCAGGACCACCTCGAGGTCTACATCCAGCACGCCTGTACCCAGCCGGTTTCCATGCAGCCGGCCCTGGACCTATGGCGCTATCCGCTGATCGGGCTGCAGTGGATGCTGGGACGGAAGGGTCCGGCTGCCACCAACCACTTCGAGGGCGGCGGCTTCGTCCGCTCCAACGAGGACGTGGCCTACCCCAACCTGATGTTCCACTTCCTCCCGGTCGCCGTCCGCTACGACGGCCAGAAGGCGGACGCCAAGCACGGCTACCAGGTGCACATCGGCCCCATGTACTCCGACGCCCGCGGCAGCCTGAAGATCAAGTCCACGGACCCCACGGTTCACCCGTCGATGCTGTTCAACTACCTCTCCACCGACCAGGACCGCCGCGAGTGGGTTGAGGCGGTCCGCGTGGCCCGCGACATTCTCGGCCAGTCCGCCATGGGGCCCTTCAACGGCGGCGAGCTGTCGCCCGGCAGGAGCGTGCAGACCGACGCGGAGATCCTTGACTGGGTTGCCCGCGACGCCGAGACCGCCCTGCACCCGTCCTGCACGGCGAAGATGGGACCGGACTCCGATCCGATGGCCGTGGTGAACCCGCTGGACATGACCGTGCACGGCACACGCGGCCTCCGCGTGGTGGACGCCTCGGCCATGCCCTACGTCACCAACGGCAACATCTACGCCCCGGTGATGATGCTCGCCGAAAAGGCTGCCGACCTGATCGCCGGCAAGGCGCCGCTCGCGCCCCAGCATGCCGAGTTCTACAGGCATGGCGTGAGCCCGCTGGAACGCGGCGGATCCGGGCCCGTAGCGGCCGCCGCGGCAGTGAGGGGCTAAGGGCATGAGCGTGACGATCGAGACCAAACTGGATCTCGCCCGGGGCTTGTACGTTGACGGCGCTTGGCAGCAGGCGTCCGACGGCGGGACCACCGCTGTGCGCTGCCCGGCTGACGGGCACGAGGTGGCAGTCGTGGCCGCGTCGACGGCGGAGGATGCGGAGCGGGCGATCGCGAGTGCCCGCACCGCGTTCGACCGGGGACCGTGGCGGCGGCTCACCGACATCGAGCGCGGCACGGTGCTGCTCCGCGTCGCGGACCTGCTTGAGCGGGACAAGGCCGCCTACTCCAGGGCCGAAGCCCTCGACACGGGCAAGCGGCTCGTCGAGGCCGAATACGACATCGATGATATCGCCGCTTGCTTCCGGTACTACGGGAAGATCGCGGGCCTCGAAGCCGGCAGGGTGATCGACACGGGACGGCAGAACGCCATCAGTCGCGTCGTCTACGAGCCGCTCGGGGTCTGTGCCCTCATCGCGCCGTGGAACTACCCGCTCCTCCAGGCGGCGTGGAAGGTGGCGCCGGCGCTCGTTGCCGGAAACTCGTTCGTACTCAAGCCCAGCGAGCTTACGCCGTCGACCTCGATTCTGCTCATGGAGACGCTAGCGGAAGCCGGTGTCCCGGCGGGCGTCGCGAATCTCGTCACCGGAGCCGGGTCAAGGGTGGGAGGCCCGCTCAGCTCTGACCCGCGCGTCGACCTCGTCTCCCTGACCGGAAGCCTTGCCACAGGGCAGACGATCATGGCGGCGGCAGCGGAGACCGTGAAGCGCGTCGCGTTCGAGCTCGGCGGGAAGAACCCGAACGTCGTCTTCGCGGACGCGGACTGGGACGCCGCCGTCGACAACGCCTTGACTGCAGTGTTCCTGCACTCCGGCCAGGTCTGCTCGGCAGGGGCGAGGCTCGTCGTCGAGGAGACGATCGCCGAGCGTTTTGTGGCCGAGGTGGTCGAGCGGGCGAAGAAGATCCGGATGGGCGGACCGTTCGACCCCGACGCCGAGACGGGGCCGCTTATCTCCGCCAAACACCGCGAGCAGGTCCACGCCTACGTCCAGGCCGGGATCGCGGAGGGCGCAGAGCTGTTGTGCGGTGGCTACATCCCCGACGAGGAGCCCCTTGCGGACGGCTTCTTCTACCCGCCCACCGTGCTCGGCAACTGCCGCTCGGGGATGAGCGTGCTGCGGGAGGAGTCCTTCGGCCCGGTGCTGACCGTCGAGACGTTCCGCACCGAGGCCGAGGCCGTCGCGATCGCGAACGACACCGAGTACGGCCTGGCCGGCGCGGTCTGGACCTCGGACGCGTCGAAGGCGCAGCGCGTCGCGGGCGCACTCCGGCACGGAACGGTGTGGATCAATGACTACCACCCGTACGTCCCCCAAGCGGAGTGGGGCGGTTTCGGGAAGTCGGGGATCGGCCGTGAGCTGGGCCGCGCGGGGCTCGACGAGTACCGCGAAGCCAAACACATCTGGCAGAACATTCAGCCCGCACCCAGCGGCTGGTTTGGCTCATCGCCCGAACCGGGAGTGGCCGTCACCAGCTAGGCAGTACCAGAAGGGGGAACGGCGGCGCGCGGTCTCATCCGCGCGCGCCGTTGATTCACCTGCGTCCAATGGCGGTCGCGGGACATCACCATCGTGCTTTTCGACTTAGGAGCTCAGATGTTAGTACCCAGTAAGAGTACAGATTCAAGCGGCATGGACGAGTTTGGCTACGCACAGACCCTGGACCGCAGCATTGGCAAGTTCGCCAGCTTCGCCGCGGGCGTCAGCTACATCTCCATCCTCACCGGCGTTTTTCAATTGTTCTACTTTGGTTTCTCCATGGCCGGGCCTGCGTACGCCTGGTCCTGGCCCATCGTCTTTGTGGGCCAGCTCATGGTGGCGCTGTGCTTTGCCGAGCTGGCAGGCCGCTACCCCGTTGCCGGTTCGGTCTACAACTGGGCCAAGCGGCTGGCCTCCGGCACGTCAGCATGGCTCGCGGGCTGGCTGCTGCTGCTGTCCTCCATCATGGCCCTCGGGTCAGTGGCTCTGGCCCTCCAGATCACCCTGCCGCAGCTCTGGTCCGGCTTCCAGCTGGTTGGCGACGGCACGGGGCCGCTGGACTTTGCCATCAACGGCGTGCTGTTGGCCACCATCATGATCACCATCTCCACGCTCATCAACGCGTTCGGCGTGAAGCTGATGACCCGGATCAACAGCATCGGCGTCTTCGTGGAGCTGGCAGCGGCCGTGCTGCTCATCCTCGCACTGGGCTGGCACGTTGTGCGCGGCCCGGAGGTCTTCTTTGAGACAGCCGGTTTCGGCGAGGGCCACGATCTCGGCTTCTTTGGTGTGTTCCTGATCGGCGCGATGGCCTCCGGCTACGTCATGTACGGCTTCGACACCGCCAGCTCCCTGGGCGAGGAAACGAAGGACCCCAAGCGCACGGCGCCGAAGGCGATCCTGCGGGCCGTTACCGCGTCCTTCCTGCTCGGCGGGCTGATCCTGCTCTTCGGCATCCTGGCAGCCCCCGACCTCTCGGACCCCAAGGTGGCGGCGGCCGACGGCGGCCTGCAGTACGTCGTGCTCTCCGTCCTCGGTGGCCCGTTCGGCAAGGCCTTCCTGGCGTGCATCGTCGTGGCAGTAGTGGTGTGCACACTGGCCGTCCACGCGGCCGCCATCCGCATGATGTTTGCCATGGCCCGGGACAACAACCTGCCCTTCAGCCGTCAGCTCAGCAAGGTGGACCCGGTCCGCAAGACGCCCACCATCGCGGCCATCGTGATCGGCGTCATGGCCATCATTCCGCTGCTCGTCAACGTCATGCAACCGGCGATCTTCACGATCCTCTCCAGCATCAGCATCGTCCTGATCTACCTGTCCTACCTGCTGGTCACCGTTCCCATGCTGCGGAACAGGTTCCTCAAGAAATGGCCGTTGCGCGATAAAGGCGACGACAAGGCGGGGTTCAGCATGGGCAAGTGGGGGCTGCCGGTCAATATCGTGGCCGTGCTGTGGGGCGGTGCCATGACGCTCAACCTGATCTGGCCGCGGCCGGAGATCTACAACTCGGTGCCGCCCTTCGAGTGGTACCTCCAGTGGGGCGGTGTCATCTTCGTCGCCACCGTCACCGCCGGAGGAGCCCTGCTGTACCGATTGAAGATCCGCCACCAGACGGGCGTCCTGGCAGAGCACGCCGCGGCCGTCGCAGCGCATCCGTCACCGGACTCCACCCAAACCGCAACCTCAGCTGCCACCGAACTGGCTTCGGATCCTGTCCACGCCGGGCGGTCCCCCGCGGACGTTATCAGTTGAGATCCCTGACGCACTGGCAGTCAATGGTGCCGCGTCAAAGAAAAGTTCGGCGTCATAGATTGGCCCCTGCGGATAATTAGCACGTGGGTCAGGCAATACCCGCAGCCCGGACGAGCATCCCCCCGCCGCTGTCCACCGGTGGAGGGATGCTCGTCCGGGCTGTCTTTCCACTACAAGCGGGCACCTCCATAGCCGGGTTGTCGCGATAGCGTCTGTGGCGGAAACACTGGGAAGTCTTGGTGGATCCGGACAAATACCGCTTCAAACTCACTTGCAGGCTGGATCGTCTCCTTGCCATCTGGCACACGTTCAGGGATGGGCGTAGATTCAGCTCAATTCAAGGTGGCGTTTCATAAGGAGCCTGGGATGGCTGGATGGAATGCAGAAAACGCGGCCGGACCCACCGGCCAGGGAGCCGTGACTTTAGTGGCGGGATCGTCCTTCTGCATATCGCTTCAGAACGGTGATATCTTCCCCTATCATCCTCACGGGGTTTTCTATCAGGACACCAGGATCCTGTCACGATGGTCGCTCACCATGAACGGACAACCGCTGGAGCCACTGGGGGCGTGGACCCCCTCGCCGTACCAGGGCACCTACGTCGGGAGGGCCGCGCGTGCCGACGGCCGGAGCGATAGTCCGCTGACCGTGGTAAGGAAGCGCGAGCTGGGTGCCGGCATTGCGGAGGACATCACGATTCACAACTATGGCCTTCAGCCCGCCTCCTGTGAGATCGGACTGGCCGTGGATGCGGACTTCGCAGATCTTTTTGAAGTCAAGGACGGTCGATTCCACCGTCTTTGGGATCAAACTAGGCGCGCTAAGGCCGGGTCGGTGACGATCGAAGCGGCCTGGCAGGAAACACGGAAAGGGATCGTCGTGCGCGTCCACGATGCCGAGGTCACAGCCGAAGGTCTCGTCCTGCGCGTGATCGTCCCAGCGCATGGAAAGCGGGCTATACGGGCAACCGTGCTGCTGCTTTCAGCCGAAACCGAAGTCGATGCCGGCATACCGACTGTCTCCCTCACAGCCGCTATGATCTCGGCACAGGAGGGGCGTCAGAAGGCCTGGGATGAGCGTATTCCGCTTTCCCGTGTGGGCAATCCGGCCGTCGAAAGAAGCCTCCTGCGCAGCCACGACGACATCGGGGCGCTGCGCATCGTGGACCCGCAGCATCCGGACCGCATGGTCGTCGCCGCCGGAGCACCATGGTTCATGGCACTGTTTGGCCGGGACTCGTTACTGTCCTCCTTCATGGTCCTGCCCGTCGATGCAACGCTGGCCTTGGGCACGCTGCAGACCCTGGCTGACCGGCAAGGCGTGAAGGTCGACCCGCTGACCGAGGAGCAACCGGGCCGAATACTGCATGAGGTGCGGCTCGACGTCGGAACCAGCCTGGCACTTGGCGGCAGATCAGCCTACTACGGCAGCATCGACGCCACTCCCTTGTTCGTCACCCTGCTCGGGGAAGCAAGCCGGTGGGGACTTCCCGTCGACGACATCGTAGCGCTCGTGCCCCATGCAGACCGTGCCTTGGACTGGATCAAAGAGTACGGGGACCGTGACGGCGACGGATTCGTCGAGTACGAGCGCCTCAACGACCAAGGCCTCCTCAACCAGGGCTGGAAGGACTCCTGGGACGGGATCAACTTCGCCGACGGCCGCATGGCCGAGGCCCCTATCGCGCTGTGCGAGGTGCAGGGCTACGTCTACAGTGCGTACATCGCCCGGGCCTGGATGGCATACGACGTCGGCGACAAAGCTCTCGCTTCCGATTTCCGGGAACGGGCGGAGCGGCTGAAAAAACAGTTCAACGATCACTTCTGGTTGCCTGACCGCGGATATTATGCCATCGCGCTCGACAAGGACAAGCGACCCGTCGACGCCTGCGCATCCAACATGGGCCACTGCCTGTGGACCGGAATCATCGACGAGGATAAGGCACCACAGGTTGCAGCCAGACTCATGTCCCCGGAAATGTTCAGCGGCTGGGGCGTGCGCACCCTGGCAACGGACATGGGTGCGTACAACCCGGTCAGCTATCACAACGGCTCGGTCTGGCCCCATGACAACGCACTGATAGTTGCCGGTCTCATGCGATACGGCTTCGTAAAGGAAGCGCAACAGCTTTCCTCAGCACTGATGGAGGCCGCCCAATTCACAGATAACCGGCTTCCCGAGTTGTTCTGCGGGTTCAGCCGCTCCGAATGCCCCGAACCCCTGCCCTACCCAACGGCGTGCTCACCCCAGGCATGGGCATCGGCGACGCCGGTGATGTTGATCCGGAGCCTCCTGCGCTATGAGGCACACGTCTCTTTGGGCGCGCTCTGGATGGACCCCGTGTTGCCGGAAACATGGGGAAACCTGCACACCACCAACCTGCCAGTCGCTGGGGCGCGGATTACGATCGATGTGTCCGGATCCCACGTAACAGTGGAAGGGCTGCCTCAAGGGATGGTGTTCCGAAGGGGAATGCGGCCGTCGCTGGCCGATTTCATGGAGCTCAACAGGTTGCGGGGGGACCGATGACATGGCATATGCCAGCATCCGCCCGAGATCTGCGGCCGCGACAACGCGGGCCAGCGGATTGGCGTCGGAGGCGCGAACGGCGGCAGCAGCGACATTCTTGCCACCGCAGTGCTGTGGGCTGCGAGACACCTGAACTGGAGTCCTGGATTCTGCCGGCGGTGTTCTTCAGCACGACACGACGTAAATTGACGCCGGAGCATCGCCGGCCCGTTGCGCCGGTAGCGAGGGAACTCGGCTTGGACGAGCAGTTTTGTCGGCGCGAACCCCTTGCGGGCGTCGTTATGACGGATAACGGTAGCGTGCAGGAACGGAGTCGAAAGTGTTTCTTTAGGCTCCAAAACCGCCCTGAAATTACGCCCGCGTGACCGGAACCTAGCCTCTCTAACGGTTCCGCTCCGAAGCGGCCACAACCGTGTTTGAGGGAGTTAACGGCTCCTACGCTTGAGCTATCCAATCACTCGAAGGGTGGGACACATTGAAAAAGATTCATACGTGGCTGGCAGTCATCGTGTTGGCTGTCGGATTGGGTTTCCTGGCTCCGGGGCCGGCCTCGGCAACCACCTCCTATTGCGGACTCGGATGGGGATCGCTGGGCGAATCAAATCCAGTGATGAGCACCGCATCGGTAACCGACGTTAGGACGGGGCAGCACTCTTGCTTTGACCGGATGGTGGTAAATCTCAACGGCCCAGTGGCTGGCTACACCGCCCAGTATGTTGACCGTGTAGTGCAGGACGGTTCCGGGTTCACGATCCCGCTGCAGGGCAGGGCGTTCCTCCAGGTAACTGTGAACGCGCCCTCTTACGACAGCGCGCTCGGCAGGGTCACGTACAGCCCGGCTGCCGCGGCCGAACTGTCCAACGTGGCGGGGTTCCAGACCTTCCGGCAGGTAGCCTACGCAGGCAGCTTTGAAGGCTATACAAGCATCGGCCTCGGCGTCCGTGCACGGCTACCGTTCCGGGTGTTTACCCTGGACGGACCGGGCTCCGGATCGCGGCTGGTCGTGGACGTAGCGCACTTCTGGTGACCTCCGGTTCAATATTGAACCGGCGTTGAGGTAAGCACAGGAAACCGTATGAGCGGCGCCCCGCTCCGGAGACTTTCCGGGCAGGGCGCCATTCTATGCGACCGCTGCCATGCAGCCAGCCGGGGTCCACGGCTCAGGTCCCCGACTCGGAACCAGCCCAGCTGACTGCCGCGGCCCGTCGGGCGCGCCGGTTCTACGACGTACGTTAGACAGCGTCACCTGACTTGCCGGGCCCCGGTGACTGCGCCAAAACGTTGCCGACAGCCCAGATCGAGCACCAGCGAATGGAGTAAGGCACATGCGGTGAATCGATGAGCGTCATGCCAGCGGGTTCCTACGTTCTGTACATCTCATGGGCAAACGGGTAGAAACCCGCATGACGAGCACCCCTCCCCCACGCTTTCGCACTCTTGCGCCCAAATCAGCTCACCCCCGAGTCCAGTGAAGTCAGAACGACGAAACGTCCATTATCGGCGTCCTGGTCGGTTTCCATTCAAGTGCACGAATCGTGCGTCTTTCTGCGGATGTCTTGCCTGTCGTCGGTTCCTGTCACAACTAACAAGCATCAACGGCCGATGGTGTTCGACCGCTGAGTGGGCAAGGACTGCGCGAGCCGGTTGGGTACATACCCCAGCCGCGCGGAGGCGTCCTGAATTCGTTGGCGGGTCGCGGGGTTTCCATGCCCTCTTCGCGTGTATGCGGCCGCCGCCCTCGATCATGGCGGTTCCGGAGGTCTCGCCGGGCCTGGGCGGGTCACCGGGCCACGGGTGCATGTGCCGCTTGGAAACCGACCGTGGGTGTGGCCCTAAGGGCGTTCACAGCCCTATCTGCGATAACTTGGGCGTCACTTCCGGAATCAAGGATCGTATTCCGAGCTGATTCGGAATCAACCATGACGGCCGTAACGGCGAGGCCGTCCGAAGCCTCGGTCGTCAACAGAGCGTCCACCTGAGCCGAGAAGCAGGAGTCACTTGACTTGGAGTGAACGTCCATCGCCACCACGTGGTTGTTGGAGACGAAGTTGCCAACCCCCGCCATCAACCGGATGATCACAGGCGTCGCACCTGCCGGTCGGATGCTCTGTGAGTCGATGATCTGGGAGAAGTGGTTGCCGACGAAAGAGTTGTTGCTGCCGCTGACACAGAGAAGTCCGCTGAGGTCGTTCAGTCCGTTGTCGACTCCCAGGAAGGGTGTCCAGGGCTCATGGTCACGCAAGAAGTGATTCGTGGCCACGAGGTTTTCCGAACTATTCGCTGCGAGAATCAGCATCCCGGAGTAGAACGAATGCAAACGGTTGTTGGTGACGCTTGACCGCGTAACGCCGCTGAGATGGACGCTGCTCGCACCACGGGGGAAGACGTTGTTCGCGGTTATCAGGAGCCCGCCGTGGTTCTCGGCGTAGATCGAGTGACCCTTGAAGCCTGCTCCGACCAAGTTGTCGGTGATCTTTGATGCCTGTCCCCACCCGCGCAGCTCGATGCAGCTTCCGCATTCAGCGATGAAGTTGTCGTGAACGGAAAGCGCGTCCGCGTTGTAGATAGTGAGAGCGTTCTCAAGGTAGACGAACCCCATGCCGGTTACGCGGAATGAGTCATTGGCGTTCGCGACATAAATACCGGTCTTGCCGTTGACGTAAGTATTCTCCGGATGCATCCCCGAGCCATCCGAGTTGAAGTGCAGCCCGTCGATGCAGAAGTTGGAGAACTCGACCGAGCTTATTCGCGGGCTCCCGCTTCGCTCAACGTAGAAGGCGGCTCCCTTGGATTCCTCCCCGTCTCCGCCAAAGGGAATGTCGACGATAATGCGACTCCCCCCGGGCCACAGCTCATGCAAGTCGGGCCATTCGTCTTCGGGAACGTTGAACCGGATGCTCGACGACGTAAAGCCGTGTCCCGAGCCATGGATCCTGAGGAAGCTGACGTCGATCACCACCTGCGTACGGAGGTGGTAGTCCCCGGGCGGAATGTAGATCACAGCGCCTGGCTTTCCTCCATTGTTCGCATCGGTGACGGTCTGCCGCTCCTTGATGTCAGCGATGATGCTGTTGATTACTTCACCGACGTCCTCGGACGGATTGCCGACGGGCCACGTAGTCACGTCGTAGCAGTTGTTGCTTGACATAGGTTCTTCCCTTTGTGTTGTGGTTTCTCAGCCCTCGACGGCGCCGAGAGTCAGGCCAGCCACGATGTGGCGCTGCAGGATGATAGTTAGCCCGCCATGAGCAGGGTGGACAACGGCAGTGAAATCGAACGGGACGAGTTCCTCGAAGATGGTTTTTGCCTCAAATTGCCTGCCGAGCCGTGCAGGGCGGATGTTGGGATCATAGGTGACGACACAGCCCTTATGTGATTCCTCGAGAAGCTCTCTTACGCCCCGGGGAGAGACAACTATGTCCACGAGGGCTTCACCGACAACAACGACATCAATGCCCAGGTTGGGGGTCACCGTCGGTGTGCTGGACTGTTGGCATTCTGGACCTTTCATAGCGTCACCCAAGTCGGATTCAGCGCGAAGCGCGAAAGGGGCACTTCAGGTGAGTGTTGAGACCGCGAGCTTCAATATTGTTGCCGAGCCTCCCTCAGCCGATAGCCAGTTCTCCGGGTTTTCGGTTTCAGGGAAGATGAGATCAGTCAGGACGACCTTGCCGCCCTGGGCGAAAACCTCCACCGAGCAGTGGTCGACGACGATGTGCAGCCTGAGCACGCCGCCGTCGAGGACGATCGGCGCAGGCTCGTCAGACGCGAACTTCTCGTGAAAGCCCGTGTTTCCTGATTGTCTGCGGTCAAGGATGAGTTGGGCGCTGGTTGTGTTGTAGCTAAGAATGGTGCCTTTGCTCCCGTCACTGCTTCCGAAGAGTAGGAAACTAAAACTTTCGGCGCTTCCGGGCACTATCTCCGCCTCGATGATTTGGGCGCTACCGGGTACCGAATCCGGCAACCGAAGGGCTGTATTTCGCAGCTCAAAGGTGTCTGCGTTCATTTGGTCCTTGGCAGTAGGCAGATCTTCTCCTGCGCAGAGGTCGGCCAGGACCGGTTGCTGGACCAGGCGAGGGGAACCGTTGACAGCGGTGAGCGTCACCTCGCGGGGCAGGGTCATCGCGGACCGCCAGGGGGCGGTGGGCAGCTCGTTGGCGTAGTCCCAGTTGTTCATCCAGCCGATGATGATGCGCCGGTCATCCGGGGCGTTGCTAAAGGATACGGAGGCGTAGCAGTCGCGTCCCCAGTCCAGCCACAGGCATTCCTTCAAAGCTGCTGCAGCCGCCACGGAATCACTGATGGACGTCACCCCGGCGGGCGCCGCGAGCGAACCGGCGTCCGGGACGAACCGGACGCCGTCGAACTCGCCGACAAAATACTGGCCGCCGGAGCCGCCCGCCACAGCGCCGGGGTTGACGTTCACGATCAGTACCCATTTGATGTTGTCCGGGTCCCCGTCCACCGCCAAGGGAAAGAGATCGGGGCACTCCCATTCGCCGGCGTCGGCGTTGGCCGGGCCGAAGTCGCTCAGAAAGTCCCAGGAGTTGAGGTCTTCCGAACGATAGAAGACCACCTTTTGGTGCTGCGCTTCGACGGCGACCATGACCCAGCAGGCACCTTGGTCCCCTTGATAGCGGAAAACTTTGGGATCGCGGAAGTTCGCGGAGTTTCTGGTGAGGACAGGGTTTCCTTCGTATTTTAGCCACGTCGTTCCTGCGTCTGTGCTGTAGGCCAGAGACTGGGCCTGCGTGCCGCTGTGTTCGGACGCGGCTTTGTAGGCACTGGTGTAAATGGCTACGAGGGCAGGTGCGTCCGCCGTCCCGAATCCGGACGTGTTGCCGTGGTCGACTACGACACTCCCTGAGAAGATTTCCTCTGTCTCGTCGCAGGCTATGGCAACAGGCTGTTCTGTCCAGTGCAGCAAATCACGGGAGGTGGCGTGGCCCCAGGACATGTTGCCCCAGACGTTGCCATACGGGTTGTTCTGGAAGAAGAGGTGGTACAGGCCGTCGTAGAAAACCAGGCCATTGGGATCATTCAGCCAGGTATCCCTTGCCGTGAAGTGGATAGCAGGCCGGAACCTGGAGGTTCCGGCCTGGGCTGTTTCCGGGCGTGCGGCATCAAGGCAACTGGACATGTCTGGCGTTCCTCTTGGGGAGTGGAAGGGGCTGGCTGCCTATTGCCGGGGAGCCGTGATGGAATCGCGGCGCACGAGGGGGCAGCTCAGAATGGTTGGGTGAAGTGCCATGAGGGTAAGGTCGGTCTTCCCCTCGACGGCGTCAATCAGGTGCTCGATGGCCCAAGCACCCATCTCGTAGTGAGGCAGGGCCACGGTGGTGAGGCCCGGGTGAAGGTTGGCGGCGATCAGTTCCTGGTCATCGAAGCCGACCACTGAAAGGTCAGCCGGGATGGTGAGTCCCAACTCCGCAGCGGCGCGGTAGGCTCCCATCGCTATCCGGTCGTTGTAGCAGAACAAGCCGGTGGGCGGGTTCTCGCGTGCCAGGATCCGCCGGGCCGCTTCATAGCCGCCTTGCACCTCGGAGACCTCGGACTCGACAGGTGCCGCGTCGCCGTCGAGCCCTGCTTCAGTCAGCGTGGCCCGGAAGGCCTGGAGCCGCTGACGGGTTGCGGGGACATCATCGGTGTTGTTGATGAAGCCCACCCGGGTGTGGCCCGCTTCGAGGAGCGCGCCCACGGCGGCGCGTGCACCACCTTCTTCGTCCGGGATCACGGCTGTGATGTTTCCGCCGGTGGCCACCGAGTCGACCAGGACGGAGGGTACGCTGCCGAGGTTGGCCGGCAGCTCCACATTGCGGTGGTACATGGTGGCGTAGAGGATTCCGTCCACCCGGCGGTCCAGGAGGGTCTCGACGTCGGCCTGCCGGGATTCGATGCTGGCTGAGCCGGAGGTGTTGATGATCATGAGGTTGTACCCTCGGGCTCTGGCGGCCTCGTCAGCGCCGAGGATGATCCGGCCGGCGTGGGGCGTGGTGGCGATATCCTCGCTGACCAGACCCAGCATGCCGGTCCTCTGGGTGCGAAGGGCCTGGGCAAGGCGGTTGGGGCCATAGCCTAGTTGCTCCGAAATGGTCCTGACCTTGTCCCTGGTTTCCGGGCTGATTCGGGCGTAGGAAACCTCGTTAAGGACGTGGGAGACAGTTGTCACGGAGACGCCGGCGGCGATGGCCACGTCCTTGATACCGATGTTCTTGTTGCTCATCTGTCTCCCACGTCCTTATGGTTCGTGCTGCCAAACGCGTGCTGGTCGTTGTTCGTTTCGTTGTTGATGGTCTAGCCCTTGACGGCGCCGAGCGTCATGCCTGCGACGATCTTTCGCTGCAAGAGAAGGGTGAGGAGGATGACCGGGATGGAGTACACGGCGGCCAACGCCGTCATGGATCCCCAGTCCAGGCCGAACTGGGTCTGGAAGTTTGCGATCACCACTGGGGTGGTCTGGGAGCGGATCGCTGTCATCAGGAGTGCGAAGAGGAATTCGTTCCAGGAGGCGAGGAAGGCGAAGATAGCGGTGACGGCGATGCCGCCGGAGACCACGGGGATCACCACCCGCCAGAGGGCGCCGAGCCTGCTGCAACCGTCCACGGTCGCTGCTTCCTCCAGGTCACGTGGAACCGCTTCGAAGAAGCTGGACATCAGCCAGATGGAGAGCGGCAGCGAGATGGTGGTGTGGGCGATCGACAGCGCGATCGGAGTGTCCGCCAGCCCCGCCCCGGCCATCATGGACGCGAGCGGGATGCCGATGGCCACGGGCGGCACCATGCGGGTAACGAGGGCAGCCATGATGAAGATCCGGCCGCTGAGGGTCTTGTACCGGGTGATGCCGTAGGCCGCCGGTACCGCCAGCGCCAGCGACAGCACAGTGCTGATGATGGCCGTCTGGACGCTGTTGACGAAGGAAGCCAGGACACCGCTGCGGCCCAGTGCGTTGGTGTAGTTCTCCAGCGTCCATTCCCTGGGGAGGATGGTCGGCGGTACCGCGATGGTATCGATGGGGGTTTTGAAGGATGTGAAGAGCAGGTACAGGAAGGGGAACCCGTAGAGCACCATCGCTGCGGCGAGGAGGACCCAGAGCAGGGCCCGGGTACTCCGACGGCCTGCTTCCAGGCCTTCCCGGTTGACGCCCCGGCGCCTATGGGTGGTTCGCGTGGCTGTGTGCACGGCAGGTTCCGCGGGCACTCCGGCCGGCGCACCGGCGTCGTGCGTTGTTCGTTCAGCGAGGCGCATCAGCTGTCCTTTCCTGGCCGCCAGATGGTGGACACCGCGACGAATGCGACGGCGAGCATGGCCAGCAGGTAGAGGGTGCCCATGGCGCTGGCCAATCCGGGGTCACCAAAGCGGATCATGGTCCGGTAGATCAGCAGGCTCATGGTTTCCGAGGCGGATTGTGGGCCGCCGTTGGTTTGGATGAGGATGGTATCGAACGCGCGGGCTGCGTCAATTCCGCGGACCACCAGCGCCACGGCGATGACGGGCCGCAGGAGGGGCAGGATGATGCGGAACAGCAGCGCTGGTGCGCGTGCGCCGTCCAGGCGTGCTGCTTCGATCAGGTCCCCGGGGATGTTCTGCAGCCCGGCGAAGAGCACCAGGCACATAAACGATGTAGTCAGCCAGATGTCTGGGATGGCGACGGAGTAGAGCACAATGTCCGGGTCGGAGAGCCACCCGATCTGGTTGGGGTTGGACAGGATGCCGGCCTGGTGCAGGAGAGTCCCGATGAGGCCGAAGTTGTCGATCATCAGGAACTTCCAGAGGAGCCCTGCCACGATGGGGGCGATCATCAGCGGATACATAAAGACGGTCCGCCAGATTTGGGAGCTGCGCCCGAGGGTGGTGAACAGCAGTGCCATTCCCAGCCCCAGGGTGAATTCGAGGGTGACCACGACCAGTGTGTAGGCCAGGGTCCGCCATCCGGCACCTATGAAGGCCTCGGAGGCGAATGCCCGGAAGTAGTTATCCAGACCCACGAAGTCGCGGGGGCCGCCGGCGATCGGGGAGATTTTGAAGAAGCTGTCCGCTACGAGGCGGAACAGCGGGAAGGCGACAAATACTGCAAGGAACAGTGCCGCTGGTGTCATCAGGAACAATGCGAAGCGGCGATCGGAGATACGCACGGTTTTCTCTTCCGCTGGTTGGGGCCGCGGCCGGCGCCGGTCACTCAGGTGCCGGCCGCGGGGGTCTTACTTGAGGAGGTCCTCGATCTGCTTCTTGGCGTCGGCGAGGAGGGTGGCGGAGTCACCGCCGGCCACGGCCTTCTGCAGCATGGGAACCAGCACGGTGTCCACGATCTGCTGCCACTTCTCAGTGGCCGGGCGGGTGGCAGTGGCGGTCCCCTTGAGGGTTTCGATCAGCGGCTTGAAGCTCTCGTAGCCCGCCTTGTCCTGGTACTTCTCGAAGGCGGAGATACGGGAGGCCAGGCCCAGGTTGGATTCAATGCCTTTGTCGTTGTAGTCGTAGGCGCACTTGACGAATTTCTTGGCCGCTTCGGTGTTCTTGGTGGCCTTGGGCACGGTGAGGTACCAAGGCCCGGGAACGGCCCCAACGCCGGCAGATCCGGCGATCATGGGGGCGGCTCCAACCTTGCCGGCCACCGGTGAATCCTTGGGGATCTGCCGGTAAGCGTGGGCCCAGAAACGTGTCATCGCCGTCTTGCCCTGATTGAACAGATTTTGCGCAGCGGCCCAGTCCACCTGCGCGGCACCGGAGGGGGCATCCTTGACGAGGCTGGTGTAGAAGTCCAGTGCTTCCTTGTGGGCGGCGTTGTCGATGACCACCTTGTTGTTCTCGTCCAGGACCATCGGTGAGCCGGCCTGCAGGACGTGGGCCAGCCATTCGGTTTCCACACCGCCCTTGACGTCCGTGCCGAACATGCCGTCCTTGGTGAAGAACTCGGAGATGTCCTGATACTGCTTCCAGGTGGTGGGGGCTGCGAGTTCGTAGCCGTACTTGGCCTGGAAGTCTGCCTTGTTCTTGGCGTCTTCGAACAGGTCCTTGCGGTACAGGATGATTTCGGCGTTGGTCCAGGCGGGCATGCCA
This sequence comes from Arthrobacter sp. ISL-72, assembly GCF_018613755.1. GTDB lineage: Bacteria > Actinomycetota > Actinomycetes > Actinomycetales > Micrococcaceae > Arthrobacter. Next base: position 37,480 of record NZ_JAGGPP010000010.1, on the reverse strand, counting down.
ATGAAGTGCCCGTCCACGTTCGCTTCCTTCACGAGCGCAGGGAAGATGTCCTTCTTCACCTCGTCGGTGAAGACTTCGTCGATGGGCTGAACCGCGTCTTTGAAGCTGGGCAGCCAGACGGAGTCCAGGGCGGCGACGTCGAAGGAGACGTTGCCGGAGGAGAACTCGCTGGAGAGCCTGTTGAACATGCCGTCGTAGGGCAGTTCGACGAAGTTGGCGCTGACGCCTGTTTCTTTCTTGCACTGTTCGGCGACGCCTGTCAGTTCGGCGTGGCCGCCGGCCTCGACGAGGACGTTTACTGTGCTGGAGCCGGCGCTACCCGACGTTGCTGCCGGGCCCCCTGCGCCGCAGGCAGTTGCTGCCAGAAGCACCGCTGTGGACAGCCCGCCAATGGCGGTGATCCGGGAAATCGTGGTTCGAGAGGACATCGCTGTCGACTCCCTTTCTTTTGAACGGAATCTACGGTTGGGGTGGGGCCTGAATGCTTAAGTCAGTCGCATTGAAAAACCGTTTTGCCAAATCGACTTGGCAACACACTAGGGCCGACGGCAGGGACGTGTCAAGCATCACTTAGAGGTCTTCTGCACCCTTGACCGCACGATGACGGCCGCCCTACGGGAAGCTGAATCATGACGAAAAATCGTTTTGGCGGTTTTGGCAAGACGACACCCCTTGTGCGCCCAGCAGAGCACCCTTAGCGTTCCCAACCTTCGAGGCCGATGTCCTGCTCTATTTAACGCCCGCTGGGGCGCCCTAAGCGCCCCGGTTTGCTTAAGAGGAGAACCTGCCGGCGACCAGCCGCCGGAGGCGCTCGGCAAGGATGCCTCACGTGCTACGATCGCCAGAATTCTCACGCGACTGTATGCAGGTCGCGTTAACTCAGGAGGTTCGTGATGCCGGATACCACCTGCCACATGTCGATCTCGCTGGATGGCTTCGTCGCCGGGCCGGACCAGAGCCGTGAGGACCCCTTGGGCAAGCGGGGGCTGGAGCTGCACCGATGGCACATCGGCGACCCGCGAGCGAACGATGCCGACAAGGTCGCGAACGACTGGCTCATGCGACCGCGGGGCGCTTATGTAATGGGTCGGAACATGTTCGGCCCGGTCCGCGGGGACTGGGATGAGGAATGGACCGGGTGGTGGGGAGCCGAACCGCCGTATCACGCGCCGGTATTCGTGCTCACCCATCACGAACATGACCCGATCCAGATGGACGGCGGGACCACCTTCCACTTCGTCACCGAGGGCTTCGACGCGGCTTACTCCGCGGCATGCCACGCCGCCGGGGACAACGGCGTGGACATCGCCGGTGGGGCCTCGACCGTGCGACAGGCACTGATCGCCGGCGTGGTCGACGAGCTCACCCTCGACATCGCACCGGTCCTGCTCGGTTCGGGCCAGCGTATCTTCGACGGGGTTGAATTCTTCGGCTTCGAACCCGCCGAGGTGCTGCACTCGCCGCTGGCCACCCACATCCGCTATCGCCGCGTTAGCTAACTCCGCAGGCGCTGCCGGCCTCCTTCCAGCCAGCCACACCAGGCAGCAGTAGACTCCACACATGCTGAGCAACCCGAGGGACCTTGCGTGCCTGGGAAGGATGCTTGGCCCTCCACATGAACCGCCGCCCAGCCCGCGCTGGCTGAATCCGTCGCGCCGGGTCTTAGACCCTGGGCAAGTGAAACCAATACAGTCCCCAGTAACAGCCGTTTGCTACCTGGGGGAAATCATCAAGAAACTGCTCGCACTATTGGCTCTGTCCGCCGCGGAAAACGTCGACCCTAAGATGGGCATCTTCAAGTCGTTTCGGCAGGTTCTTCGAGTACGACCGACCTGCCGCTCAAGAACAGAGCGTTATGCCAGAGAGACCAGAACGGTCGCGGTTATGGAGGCCGCGGGGGTTTAGCCAGCCCGACGGTCACAAACAACGACGGGCCGCAAGTGGTCCAGAATAACCGCGGTTGTCGTGGCTGTATTCGTTGTGGTTGCCGCTCTTTTCATGGTGAGGGTGGCGGAGGATAAAGTCACGGATGATTTTAAGTCCCGTGCCAGCCGATTTCAGATTCCAGCCGGCTGGAACCACGAGAAAGACACTGTCCGACCGGAACGCTTTCTCTGTTTTGACACCCACCATGCCCCAGCATGTTCCGAAGCTGGAATGCCGGCAAAGAAATCCCTGTTAACGAGCACCGCTATGGTCTCGAAACGGGATTTGACATGAAAACCTAGGGCACCTGCTCGAGGAAATCCAACGACGTCGGAGTGACGACTATCTGCAGCTCAACGGGCAATGACGGGCAGTACGACTACCTTGTCAACGTGACGGACACAAACCAGCCCGACCTCGTTGTTCCCACCGCCCGTCCGCATCCGTAAGCCCACATTGCCAGGGTGCTGTAAAACAGGAGGGAATATATCTAGTCAATAGATAATCGAGTGACTACTCAAAGTCCATTCGGGCCGCGTTAGCAGTCTAAGCGGTTAGAACAATGACAGGGTTCCGTTCAGGCATTATGGGGGTAATATCGTGCGCACAAAATCTTTGCACTTTCTTTCTGCTGCGGCTATTGCCGCAGCATTAGCTTCATTCCCGATCCAGGCTGTCCCGGCCTCTGCAGCCGATCCAGATAGTCCGGTGTCCGACGAATCCACGAAGTACCGATTTCTGACCATCGAGCATGCCGCCGAAGAGGTGAACGTGAGCTCCACCAAGATCCGGGCCCTGCTGAAGACGGGGGAGCTGCACGCCATCCAGGTCGGCGGCCGGGCATGTGGCGCATCGGCGTCAACGACCTCGAAGACTACATCGCCGAGGCATACCGGCGCACCGCGGAGCACATCGCTGCCGGCGAGATCGTGATGATGGGGAGCCTGACGCAGAGCAGGCGTGACGCGACTCAACCGCTCACACGTACTCCGCCCACTGCCCCTGTCCACGGTGTATCACCCGGGCTGGGCAGCAACAGATGCGCGAAAACGTACCCCTGTTGAAGTGCAATGACTTGCGAAGTGGCTCCGGCGCAATCCAGCGCGAGCTCCATCGGCTGAAAGGGGGCGCCGGGATACTCTTGTCCAACGGAGACCTTCGCACCGGAAGCACCAACACAGGCTGCAGTGACTGTGTACTGCCCGGCTGCCGGCACCTTCGCCGTCGTGCCGAAGCCCCTGACGGGGCCGTCCAGTGGCCCCTCCTCAAAAAGGAGGACTGGCCCCGACACTGGCCTAAGGAGCCGGTCCAGTTCAGCGTAGTTTTTGACCTCGCGCTCCAGGACTTGAGGATCAGTGTATGGCTTTGGGGGCCCTACTGCGGGGGGCAGGTCAGGGGTCGGGGTGTGCACGGGTTCGGGGGCAGTTGTTGGCGTGCGCACCGGCTCCGGGTATTCATAGACGCACCCCGCCGTTCCGCTTAAAGGGATCAGCAGGCACAGGGCAACCGCAAGCCGGTGCCGCCTGTACTTCATACCCACGTTTCCATAGTGGGCAAGCCCTCAGTTCAAAACAAGGCGGTTTCTCACCAACGTCGCAACAGGTTTGCCGTGAACGTATCAGGTGAGGGTGGGGGCCGGCTCTGATCCCGCAGGTCCACCTGCACTTCGACCCCGCGACCCAGTCGGCTCGTCTATCTGCTGGCCAGAGCGGCAGCCCGTTGGCACGGCAGCGGATGGACTTCCTCATCCTGTTCTCCAGCAGACATCGCGTGGTCCTCGAGGTCGACGGGAAGCAGCACTACGCGAACGGCGATACCGGCGAGCCCAGCCCTCTACAGCGAGATGGTCTCCGAGGACCGACGGCTCAGGCTCGCCGGCTACGAGGTCTACCGGTTTGGTGGGGCCGAGTTGATTTTAGGTAACTTTTTTGTACCGGGCAGCGGACCCGAACGGTCGGGGCGGGCAAGGAATGCATAAGGTTGCTCTCAACTTGCCCGCCCCGTGTTACTGGTGTTGCTCTGGTCGTCTCAAGCTGTCCGACGACCAGGTGTTACTGGTGTTGCTCTGGTCATCTCAAGCTGTCCCGACCAGGTGTTACTGGTGGTGCTCTGGTCGTCTCAAGCTGTCCGACGACCAGGTGTTACTGGTGTTGCTGTATCCGTCTCCTACTGCTTGACGGCCCGGCACTGCTGGTGGTGCTCTGATCGTCTCAAGCTGTCCGACGACCAGGTGCTGCTGGTGGTGCTCTGGTCGTCTCAAGCTGTCCGACGACCAGGTGTTACTGGTGGTGCTCCGGCCGTCTCAAGCTGTCCGACGACCAGGTGTTACTGCAACGGTGCTTCCCCCTAAACAGGCAACTACAGCTATTTTGAGTGGGGGGAACTTCCGTTCTCTTTTTCTTTCGAGAAAAAAATATAACCACTCTCTGAAATCTCGTCAAGTTGCCTTTGGGCGCTCTGAGTTAGGTCGCCTTTTGCGGTTGGCTCGGGACCTACCTTGTAGGACACCCAAGCGGCAGGGGGCCGCGGCCTGTGAATCGCAGCGGTAAGTGGCGTGGTTTTCGCAGCGCTCTATGGCCGGCGGACGAATGCAGGAAGATCCCTCATGGTGCATTGGTGGTGGACAGCCACCAATGCCCTTACGACGAACGTCAATCGTGCGTGGGGCCTTACCGGCCTGACGTTGAGACTAGGCTTTGTGCCATGATGATTAATCAGCGCCTCGAGCCACTGCTCGAGCAGTACGACTGGGCGACGGAGCGACTTCTCACTCGCCTCGCCGGGCCCACCAGCAACTCAGGTGATGGCAGCGACGTCGACGTACCGGTGCTAACGGACGCCGAGTACCTGTGGGAACCGGTCAACGCGTGCTGGTCGGTTCGGAGGCGCACCGATGGGCCCGGACCGGGCGCCATCAAGCTCATCGGCGCGGGGAAGTGGGGACGAGACGGCGCCCCTGAAAGTCCGTGGCCCCCGCCCCTCACGACGATCGCCTGGCGGCTCGATCACCTCTCCGAGACGCTGTTGGGCCGCTCCAGCCACCTCGGGGGCGACCGGACGTTCGATCGAGCGACTTACGAATCACGACCAGATGCAGCCGGCGCCATCGAGAGGTTCCGTCACGCCGCAGCCGACTGGCGCCTAGTACTGCTCAGTGTCGACGAGTCCGACTACGACCGGACCGGACTAAGCAGCTACCCGTACGGCAGCGACGCCGAGGAGACGTTTCCGACGATCGTGTGGTGGGAGAACCAGGAGATCCTGCACCACGGAGCCGAGATCGCGCTGCTCCGCGACCTCTACGTTCACCGCGCTCAATAGCGACGAGCGTGCACCGCGGATAGCTCAGCCGGCGCAGTCCCTACGAAGTCGCGATTCCGTTAATGTTGCAAACAGCGACGGCAATGGCGGCCGTTTCGAGTCAGGATCTGTCCCAGCGATTCACCGGCTGTGACGACCAGCATTTCATTCTCCTCTGCGCTGGCGGCCATGCGTCACGAGGCGGCATCTGCGGTTGGACTGTCGGCTTCTCCGAGGTACTGCCCGGCGTCACAGCCGGACCCGTGTCCTATTCTGACCAGATGTGTCCCGTGTGTCCCGAGCCGTTAGCCCTCTAGGACGGTCGTCCGAGAGTGGAGGGCCGATGAGTCTGCCGGTTCAGCCACATTCTGCACCCGTGGAGGGTCATCTAACTTGGCCGCCGCCGCGTGATAGACCGCGAACCTGGCGGCTGCGCTGGACCAGTCCAGGACGGCCCTGGGCCGGCTGTTGATCTCCTGTGCGGCGAACAAGACATCTGCCGGTTCGACCGTGCTTAGGTCATCTCCCTTCCGGAAGTACTGACGGAGCAAGCCATTGGCGTTTTCGTTCGATGCACGCTGCCACGGGCTGGCCGGATCGCAAAAGTACACGAGCGTCCCCAGCGCGGCAGGTGACCTCGGCATGTTTGGCCATCTCTGATCCCCGGTCCCACGTCAAGGTCCTCCGCAACGTGACCGGCATGACTCCGAGCGCCTCAATGAGCTGGTCACGCATGTTATCGGACCTGGTTCCCGGACGGAGCGCAAAGGCGACGAGGAGCCGGGAAGAGCGTTCAACCAGCGTCACTATTGCTGATTTGTTCCCCTTCCCCATGATGAGATCGCCTTCCCAATGGCCGGCTTCTTCCCTTGTAGCGATGTGGGTTGGGCGGTCACCGATCTTCAGAGCATCGGTAATGTACTGGCGTGGCTTGACCTTGGTCCTGGACCGCGGCCGTCTGATGAACTTGCCCGAACGCAGCAGCCGGGCAGACCCCGTTGGGACGGGGCGGATGCTCAAATGGTAAAGCGCCCGGTAGATCGTTTCATGGGCGAGATGCCGGTGCTTTTGCCCTGGGAACCTTTGCTTCAGGGCTCGGCAGACCTGCTGAGGGCTCCAGCGCTTCGACAGACACTCCACAACGTGATGCCGCAACTCGTCATCACCGGCAAGCTTGGCCGGCCTTGGCCTCGGCCTTCTCTTCTGCGCCATTTTCTGGGCACGAAACGGATGATAGCGACGTGAGTGGGGACGATTCCGAGCCACCTCCCTGCTGATCGTGGCAGGCGACCGCCCAAGATCACGAGCAATGGATCGGAGACTCGCCCGAACCAGCAACCGGTCGGCAATGTAGATGCGTTCGTCTTCTGACAAATAGCGGCTGGACCCACTTGCCATCGGAACCGCTTTACGGGGCCGCGGATCCAAGCCCTGCTGCACCAAGCCCTCGACCCCGTTGCGTCCATTCAACCAACGAAGGCCCGTGTTCTGGTTGATCCCAAGAATCCTGCATGCCGCCCGGTTGGAGTGCCCTTCTTTCATGAGCTGAACATACAAGGGCCTCATCTCAAACGGTGACGTACTCAGGCGGCATGCGACGCCGACTCGACATCTCGATGAGCCTGATCGGCAACCCGCCGGTCATCTTCCTCGACGAACCCACGACGGGGCTCGACCCCCAGGGGCGCATCGAGGTGTGGCAGACCGTCAAGCAACTCGCCGGTCAGGGCACGACGGTGCTGCTCACGACGCAGTACCTCGACGAGGCCGAGCAGCTCGCCGACCGCATCGCGATCCTGCACCAGGGCACGATCATCCAGAACGGCACCCTCACCGAACTGAAGCAACTCCTCCCGCCCGCCAAGGTCGAATACGTCGAGAAACAGCCTTCCCTCGAGGACGTCTTCCTCGCCCTCGTCGGTGACACCGGCGAGGCCGAAACCGCCCACGCCGACCGCACCGACGGCACGGTCCCGGCAGGAAAGGAATCCCGATGACCACCCACGTTCTCGGCGACACCGGTGTCCTGACCGGCCGCTCCCTGCGCCACATCCTCCGCAGCCCCGACACGATCATCACCACCGCGGTCACCCCGATCGCGCTGATGCTGCTGTTCGTATACGTGTTCGGCGGCGCGATCAACACCGGATCCGACGAGTCGTACGTCAACTACATGCTCCCCGGCATCCTGCTCATCACGATCGCCTCCGGCATCGCCTACACCGCGTACCGGCTGTTCCTCGACATGCAGCGCGGCATCTTCGACCGTTTCCAGTCCATGCCGATCACGAGGTCGAGCGTACTCTGGGCGCACGTGCTCACCTCCCTCGTTGCGAACCTGGCCGCGGTCGCGATCGTCATCGGCGTCGCATTGATCATGGGGTTCCGCACCGGAGCATCCGTCGCCGCCTGGCTCGCCGTCGTCGGCATCCTGATCCTGTTCACCCTCGCCCTGACCTGGCTCGCCGTGATCGCCGGGCTCTCGGCGAAGACCGTCGACGGCGCAAGCGCGTTCAGCTACCCGCTGATCTTCCTGCCGTTCATCAGCTCGGCGTTCGTGCCCGTCAACTCGATGCCCGGGCCGGTCGCATGGTTCGCCGAGAACCAGCCCGTGACCTCCATCGTGAACACCATCCGGGCCCTGTTCACCCAGGAACCCGTAGGCAGTGACATCTGGATCGCCCTCGCCTGGCTCGTCGGCATTCTCGTCATCGCCTACACCGTCGCGATCGCCACCTACCGTCGCAAGATCAGCTGAGGCCGAACGCTGCCCACGGCAGGGCGCTCCGCGTGCGGTGCGGCTCGAGCCCGCACCGTTGCTGTTCAGCTAATTCGTTCACGGCGGTATAGTTCATCTTCGGCTTCCGTCGCCAGCTCCCCGGTTGGCATCGGGACCAGGCTTCGACAGCAAATTGAGAATCTCTTTTCAATAGTCCATGGAAGGTCCTCATAATGTCAGAATCTGATCTCTCAGCATTACGGGAACGGGCCGCCCGCGGTGACCTCGACGCAATCGGGGAACTCATCCAGCTTGCCGCAGAGCGAGAAGACCTCGAAGAGCTGCGTCGGCTCGCTGCCAGCGGCAGCAGAGACGCTTGGACCAGCTCGTTGAGCTCGCCGCCGAAAAGGGCGACGTTGAAGAACTTCGTCGCCTCGCCGCCAGCGGAAATCGCGACGCGGCAGACGTTCTGTCCGAACTCGAAAGCGAGGCCCTCAAAGGGGACGACGAATAGGGCTAGCGTGACCCGCTGGCCACTTCTCTACCTGGGTGACACTGTGCCCGAGGTGGGACTCGAGCCGGGTTCCGGCCCTTGCACTGGGAAGTCCAGAAAACATAGCCAATCCGGCCCAGTCCGAACGACGTACGGCTCGATCCGAAGCCAAAGGTGTGGACATTACTGTCCACACTTCTTTTTGTCGCATTCCGGTCCCGTACCCACGGCTGCCGCGCAAGACCGAATAGGCCAAAGGTGAGTGCCACCCACTTCCTGAGTCCTCAGTCTGAGGTGACGGAACGCCTGTTGCCGGCAGGCATCATCGGCGCAGCGTCCAGCGCCGGGCCCCAGGAGGCAGTGAACCAAGGCGAAGCTGTCCTTGGCGGATCGCCAGATCGATTACAACGAAATCCTTACCGCGAAAAACGCTTACGACCCCGTTGGCCATTACTCAAGGCCGGACGTATTCCGCCTCCTGTTCAATTCAAATGCCAATGGGCGCGTCATCATGGCTGAGCAGTCCCCCGCAGCGATCGATCCGCAGAGCAAGGAGCCTTTGGGCTAACTAACGGCCAGGTCGGTGTTCAGCCCGCCGGCGTGCTGAACACGTGCCTGAGACGCAGGGCTTACCAGGGCGGCAGTATGGGCAGGGGGCCGTCAGCCTCGACGTTGTCAGTTGCACCGCGGGCGAGCCATTCGAGCAATCCCTCGCGGTCGGACGTGACGCGCAGGGCACCGTCGCCGATCACCCATTCATCGCGTTCCTCCGTGACCAGGGTCATCCCTGGCGCCCCCTGAGCGCGCATCGTGCGTACGGCGGCTTCTAGGGCGTTGAGTACCGAGTCCGGGTCCGCCTCCTCTATGGTCCATGCGGTGTCGAGGTCGTGGTGGTGCACCACAATTTCGGCGATACGCAACGCCACAATGGATGTCGCAGGAATCTGCTTACCGTGCAAGTGCACCTCCTCGACAGCCAGTTCCCCGCTCAGCCGCAGGGCCTGATCGGCAAAGTAGGCGGAGGACTGGCGAAGCCGGCCCAGCAGTTCCCCGCGAGGCAAGGTGGCCAGCCCGGATATCTCCTCGGCTCGTGCCTCCTTCGAGGCGTAGAGCTGCTGCTCCTCGCCCGAGGTTGCCCAGTCAATGAGCTTGACCAAGGCCTGGCCGTTGGAGGCGATGTGGGCGATGACATCTGCCCGGGTCCATCCCTTGCACAGGGATGGAGCGGCCATTTCGTCGTCGGACAGCGACTCTACGGTGGCCATGAACATATCGGTCTCCCGGCCGAGGCGGGACAGGTCGGAGTGCAGGCGTGCGGGATTAATCATAAATTCACCTTATCCATTGGTCCGGCCGCCAGCCGGCAGTCCGAGCCGCTGATTCATACCTAAACCGTACCGATTCAGACGGCCAGTAGTGGCTGATGCCCATACGAAGGAGACGGAATCGCCCCGCCGCTGCACGTAAGACCATGCTGCGGCGGGGCAACAGCCCTTAGATGCGCTTGACTCCCACGGTGTGGTCGGTGGTGAACTCGGCGATAGCCCAGTCACCGTTGAACCGGCCCAGCCCGGAGTTGCCCTCGCCGCCGAAGGGCACGTGCGATTCGTCATGGACCGGCATCTCATTGATATGGGTCATGCCGGCCTTGATGCCCAGGCTGAACTGCACGCCGCGATCGAGGTCCTGGGTGAACACGGAACTGGAAAGTCCGAATTCGCTGGAGTTGGCCAATTCCAGCGCGTGGGCCTCGTCGTCGGCCTTAATGATGCCCACCAAAGGTCCGAAGATCTCTTCGCGGGCAATCTCCATGTCCGGGCTGACATCGGCGAACACGTCCGGCGGTACGATCCGTCCCCTGATTTCGCCTTCAAGGACGGTGCGGGCACCCTCGGCCTTGGCCGTTGCGATTTTCGCTTTCAGCCCTTCAAGCTGGCTGTCGTTGACCACCGGGCAGACTAGGGTCTGCGCGGAGGCGGGGTCGCCGAACGGGACGCCAGAGGCTGCGGCGGTGAAGCGGTCCAGGAATTCATCGTAAAGGGGGGCCTCGACGATGATGCGGTTGACCGACATGCAGATCTGGCCCTGATTCAGGAACTTGCCCAAGACGGCAGCTTCCACTGCAGCGTCCAGGTTTGCATCTGCCAGGACCACAAGCGGCGAGTTCCCGCCTAACTCCAGTGCTTGAGGTGCTTCCCGCCGTCGGCAAGCTTGCCGACGTTCCGGCCAATGGGTGTGGATCCGTGAAGAGATCAGCCCGGGAACGGCATGCGTGACGAAGTCGTCGCCGATCTCGGATCCGGCCCCCAGCACCACGTTGAGCACTCCGGGCGGCAGTCCCGCTTCCTCGAATACCCTTGCGAGGATCAGCCCACCCGTAACAGGACTGTCGCTGGCCGGCTTGATGACCACGGCGTTGCCCAAGGCAAGGGCCGGGGCCACAGCGCTCGGACAGGTGGAACGGAAAGTTCCACGGGCTGATGACACGCATTACGCCCATGGGGCGGCGGTAGACGCGCAACTCTTTGCCGGGCGTATTGGACTCGACGATGCGACCGTGAACCTGGGTAGGGAAGGAAGACGCCTCCAGGGTGATCCCGGCGGCCAGGGAGACTTCACCTGGGCCTTGCCCACGGTGGAAGCGGACTCTTTGATGAGCCAGTCCACGATCTCCTCTGGCTCGCCAAAGCTTTTACTGGCAGCAGGTCCTATTTTTTCCAAGATAGGCCTAGACGTTTCTGATTGATATCTGGAAAGTATGGATCGCCCCCCGGCCCGATCCCGGGTATTTACCGCATATGGCGGGCGTCACACCTCTGCGACACTGAATCAAGCCAAGGGACACAGGTTCACCCCAGGGCACTACTTCCATGCTCCGTCAGAGAGGACAGGCATATGGCTCAGCTCCACACCGTCATCGCCGAACACCCGCGCAAAGAGGCACGCACCACGAACTGGGTGGCCTTCGTCATCTGCGCCGCACTGTTATTCGATGGCTACGACCTTGTCGTATATGGCACCGTCCTGCCGGGACTGCTCGCCGACCCAAGCCAGATTGGTGCCTTCGACGCCGCCGCGGCTGGCCTCTTGGGCTCGTGGGCGCTTGTTGGAGTGCTGGTCGGGTCGCTGATCTGCGGGGCGGTCGGCGACTTCTTCGGCCGCCGCCGACTCATGCTCCTAGGCATTGCCTGGTTCTCCGTCGGGATGTTCGTCACGGCGCTGACCACGACCGTCACGGCCTTTGGTGCTATGCGTTTCATTACAGGGGTGGGCCTGGGTGTAGTCATTGCCACCGCAGGCGCCACAATGGCAGAGTTCGCCCCAGCCGGCCGGCGTCAGTTCTACAACGCGATCGTCTATTCCGGTGTCCCCGCTGGCGGCGTGTTCGCCTCCGTCATGGGCATTCTGCTCCTCAATAACATTGGATGGCGCGGACTCTTCATGATCGGCGCCCTCCCACTCGTCATACTCCTCCCCATCGCCTGGTTCAAGCTCCCCGAATCCCCTCGCTGGCTGCTGGCCCGCGGCCGGGAGGAGGAGGCCCAGGCTGCTGCACAGCGGACCGGTGTTTCGCTCATTGAAGAACAGGTCATTCGGCAGATAGGCGCCGCCCCGCAGAAGACCGGCTTCGCGGCAGTGTTCTCCAAACAGTTCGCTGTGGCTTCCGTTCTTCTGGGTTTGATGTCGTTCTCCGGCCTGCTGCTGACCTACGGCTTGAACACCTGGCTGCCGAAAATTATGGAGGGATACGGTTACGGGCGGACGTACGCCCTGTTCTTCCCCCTGGCGCTGAACCTCGGCGCTGTTGCGGGAGGTTTGCTGCTCTCGCGCTTCGCTGACAGGACGGGTCCCCAGCGGGTCATAGCGGGCACCTTCGTATTGGCCACTATCACCCTGGTACTTATGACGTTTGGCTTTCCCCTGCCGGTGTTGTTCCTGTGCATCGCCATCGCAGGAGTGGGCACCCTCGGCACCCAGGTGCTGGTTTACGGATTCCAGTCCAACTACTACACCACCAATGCCAGGGCGGCAGGCGTGGCCTGGTGTGCGAGCGTGGGCCGCCTGGGCGGTATTTTGGGACCGATTATCGGCGGCTGGTTGGCTGCTGCAGGAATCGGCGGGGCTACCGCTTTCTATATCTATGGCGGCATCGCCCTCCTGGGTGCGATAGTGACGGTTTTCGTTCCCCACCAGCGCAAGCTGGAAGAAGCGGAGCACAAGGCCGAGGAAATCGTAGAGCACGGCGCGGAAGAGGCATTGTCCACGGCTCCTCCAGTCCGCCTCTAACCCGGTGCGGCCGGCCGGTGCCTATACAAGCCATGGTCCAGGGACAATGTGCCCGGGACATGCTTAGGCAGTCGGCCGGCTGCTGCTATCAGATGCCAACCGCACTGCCCGTCATTAGGTGTGATGCATTTATGAGTGGATCGCTTTATAGTTACTCCGTGAATCAATGTGTTCGGCGTCGGACCGGAGGCACCACACGGAGGGACCGCTTCAACAATGGAGATCAGGCAGCTCAACTACTTTATTGCCGTGGCGGAGGAACGCCACTTCGGCCGCGCCGCCAAACGCCTGCATATGGCCCAACCGCCCCTGTCCCAGCAGATCCGCCAGCTGGAAGAACAACTGGGGGTGAAGCTGCTGAATCGCACTACCCGAAGGGTGGAACTCACGGCTGCCGGGCAGGAATTGCTGGACCGGGGGCGGCAGATCGTCAACGCGGTCGGGACGCTCCAGGCCGACGTCTACCAGGTCGGTCAAGGCGCGTCCGGTGTGCTGCGTGTGGGCTTCTCCGGCTCGGCGACATACGGGGTTATGCCGCCCATCGTACGACAAGCCAAGCAGGTACTCCCGGGGCTGTCGCTGGATCTGCATGGCGAGATGCTTACCCCCTCCATGGAGGCAGGGCTGCGGGACGGCACGCTCGACGCGGCTCTGCTGCGCCCGCCCATCGCATCCCAGGAGATCGACTACAGCATCGTGACGCGCGAGCCGCTCATCGTAGCATTACCCTCGTTCAGCGCTCTGGCCGTGGACCGACCAGTCGCCGTGCACGAACTTCAGGACCAGGAATTTATCTCGTATCCACCGGAGTCGGTGCTTTACCGGACCACAGCAGCCATGTGCCGCCAGGCCGGTTTCCAGCCACGCATCACCCAGGTCATTAGTGAAACCTCCACGATGCTTTCCTTCGTGGCCGCCGGTGGTGGCATCGCCATCATCCCAGCAAGCATCCGCGCCCTCCAGCTTGAGGGCGTGGTCTATCGCGATATTGAACAAGCCCCTGAGGTTGAGCTGGCCGTTGCTTGGCGGCGTGAGGACCGGTCAGCACTGCTCCAAAGTTTTCTCGACGTTGTGGGCGCAGCAACTAAAGGACTACCCAATCGCGCTCCCACCCCTCCCGGATCCCTATGACTATGGGACACCCGCCCTATGGCAGGTGCCAGCTCCTCAGTCCGTGAGGCGGAACCGCGCCGCCAGTTCGCTGCGTGAGCGGATCCCCAACTTCCCGTAAATACGGGTCAGGTGGTACTGCACGGTTTTCTCGGCTAAAAACAGTGCACGGGCTACCTCCTTGTTCGTGGCACCGGCTGCCACTAGTTCGGCAACTGATTGCTCCTGGGCCGTGAGCTGGACCTGTGGTTGTGCCACAGCAGCGAGCACGGCGTCAGACGGGTCGGGCAGATTGCCGACATCCAGGCCTGTCGCCTTCAGCTCCCGATCGCATCTATCCACATAAGTGGCCGCGCCCAGGGAATCGTAGAGATCCCTTGCCACCCGCAGCACTGAGGATGCCAAACGTCTTTTGCCGGCCCGTCGCATGCTCTGCCCGAAGGCAAAGCTCACCCGGGCCCGCAGATATGGTCGGTTAAGCCCGCGCAGATGCCCCAGCGCCGTTTCGAAGTGCTCCTTGGCGGAATCGGGATCCCCTTGGGCGGCTACGAGCCGGCCCCGGGCCCACGCCATCCGCGCAAGATCGGACGGTACTGCCCGCTCCCGCGGGACCTGCTCGAAGGCGGTGAGGAAGGAATCTGCCACATCGAGCTGGTCGGTCATGACAAGGGCGTTAACGTAGGTGTCCTGCCATGGCCAGAACGACACCCTGTTCTCTGTCCAGGGATCCAGCTCCGTTAGGGGCTGCAACACGGCCAAAGCGCTTTCGTAGTCCGCCCGTGCCTCATGGAACCGCGCCCGGGCCAGGCTGGCCGGGACCTGCATGGCCCGATAAGTGCCCGGCTGCACGGCCGCTTGGGAGACGTAGTACCGGGCCCGGTCCCAATCCCCGCGCATGGACCAGAGCTCAGCGGCGGTCCAGTACAACAACGGCCGGATCAGTGGCATCCGCGAGGTCTCAAGCCGGACGGAGGCACGGGCAACTGTGGCCGCGGCCGCGTCCCAGTTACCGAGCACGAGGTGGGTACGGGCCAACCACGCCTCGGCCCATAGGGAGATCCGCAATGATCCGCCCCGGAACTCAGTGGGGGCCGCGGCTTCGAAATTTACAAGCGCCGTCTCGGCGTCGTCCAATCGTAGGGCCAGCCACCCCGCACCTATCTGTACGCGCTGCTTCTGGGCGTTCTCGGAGGCGTGTTCGAAGGCCCGGCGATAGGAAGCTTCGGCTGCCGAAATCCGGCCCTGGGCATAAAGACCCAGGCCGTAGATGGCTTCAGATTCAATGTGGGCCGGGGTGCCGGGCTTCGTCAGGGACATGGCCTGCTCCGCCCAACGGGTGATGAGGGGGCCATCCCAGGAGGCCACCCCATGCAGAACCAAGCGTTGGGCCACCTGCGCAGCGGCCGCCGGGTCCTGCTGCGGGTTACTCGTTCGCCAGGCCATCTCCAACTGGGTCTGGGCGCTGTGGTTTTGTCCAGACGCCGTGGAGAGGTAGCCAAGCACGGAGGAACGCAACGGCGAGGGTGCCATGGCATCGACGGCCGCGGCCCACATCTGTGCCTGGGCGATGTTGCCGGAGCCCACAAGGGCGTCCACTGCCCTGAGTAGGCGATCGTTGCCGGCGCGGATATCCCCTGAGAGCCTGGAGGCGGAAAACAGTGCCGTCGAGACATCCTGCCAGGCACCCACCTGAGCCTGTTGGCGGGCGTACTCCTCTAGTTCCGTGGCCAGTGCCTCGTCGGCGCCCGGGGTCGCGGACACTCGGTGGCCCAAGCGATCGCCCTCGATCTGCACGGCTTCCGCAGCCCTACGGTGTAGCCATATGCGCCGGCCTGGTGCAGTCTGCTCGTAGACGGATTCAATAGTTCCCGCTTCAAAGAAAGTCACGACCGAGCGGGCCTGTTCTACTGACAGGCCCAGAAGTCCGGCCTTATGTCCCTCGTCGAGGGCATCCATAACAGATGCGACTCCACTGACGTGGGCAACCTCTTCGATCCCGGCGCCCCGTCGAAGCACGGATACGGCCTCCGCCACAGCCACCAGATCGGGAGACGCGGCTTTGAGGAGACTGCGCACCCGTGCCCGCACATGCGAGCTCGGGGGCAGGGATGAAAACCATGTCTGCCAAGTCTCCGGAGGAAGCTCCCCCAGGAGGTCCGCAATCGGCTCGGGCCAACCACCGGTATGCCGTACGATCTCGTGGGCGGCCGTCGCGTTCAAGTCGATGCCGAACCGCCGCCGTGCGAGATCCTGGACCCGCTGCGGTGACAGTGGTTCCAGCGGAACCCGGGAAACCTGATGGCCGGTGAGAAACGCGAGGACGCCCGCCGGCACCAGCTGGGCTTGAGCGGGATCCAGAGTGACCAGGAACAGGATGCGTTTGGCGCGCAGCCGGCGCATGACGAAGGCGAGTACGTGCAGGGTTTCGGCGTCGAGGTGCTGGACGTCATCAACGGCAACCACCACGCTCCCGTGCAATTGAAGCCCATCGAGGTGTGCGTTGAGAGTCGCGGCGTAGTTGGCGACCTGAGCAGGGCTGAGAGTACCGACCGGGTCCGCGGAGCGGATGCTGTCGCGGCCATGGTCCTTTGCCGAGCGCAGCGGCGGTGTGACCATGAGCTGGGAGTAGCCGGCGAGGGGAAACTGCGCCTCCCACTCGTCTCCGGTAGCGGACAATACCCGCACCCCACGCGCCACGGCGCGGCAGTGCTCCAGGAAAAGATCCAGCAACGCAGTTTTCCCGGATCCCCGCGGGCCGCTGACCACCACCGTACGCACGTTACCCTTGCGCACAGTACGGAGTGTTTCCAGCAACTCCTCGAAGACGTCGGCGCGGCCGAGCAGCGCCAGATCCTCCTCGGTGTCACCGTGGTGGGGGCCCGGGATCATGCTGGCAAGCTTACTCGAGCGCACCGAGCGGCCAGGCCGACGAGTTTGCGTCACAGCATGCTCAGCCCAGGTCCCCGCCTGCCACCGGCAGGATGCTGCCAGTGACGTACGATGCTTCGTCGGAAGCCAGGAAGACTATCGGCGCGGCTTGTTCGTCCAGCGTGCCGTATCGCTTCATGAAGGAGGACTCCACGGTCTGGTCGACAATGGTCTGATACCACTCCTTTTCGGTAGTCGACTCCGCTTCCGGTCCGCGCTTGACCTTTCGCGGCGGAGCCTCCGTACCGCCCGGGGCGGTGGCGACAACCCGGATACCGCGTCCTCCGACCTCCATGGCCAGGGACTGGGTCAGGGCGTTGACACCGCCCTTGGCCGCGGCGTAGGGAACACGGTGCATTCCTCGGGTTGCCACTGACGACACGTTGACGATGGTGCCCGCACCCTGGTCGAGCATGGCCGGAAGTACGGCGCGACACGTCCACAGGGTGGGGAATAGCGAACGCCGGATCTCCCTTTCGATCTTCTCCTCGTCGTATTCTTCGTAGGGGCGGGCCCAAATGGTGCCCCCGACGTTGTTTACGAGTACATCGACCCGGCCGTGACGAGCCAGCGCCGCGCTTACCGCGTGACCTGCACCGGCGAAGCTTTCCAGGTCTGCGATCACGGAGCTGGCGGATCCCCCGGAGCCGGATTTCTGCGCGGCTTCCTGGATCCCCTTGGCAACTTCCTGCACGATGTCGGCACGGTCAACAACGACGACGGCGCCCCCTTCAGCCCCGATCCGCTCCGCTACCTTCTGCCCGATTCCCTGCGCCGCGCCGGTGACCACTGCCACCTTGCCGGCGAAGCGGCCGGGCGTGATGAACCGTCCAGCGTACGCCGTCACTGCTGGAAACCGCCGTCTTTGGCGTTGATCGCTTCCGCCATGGTGCCCTTTGCGTCGCGGGCGTGGGCCATGATGACTTCCCTGGCCCGTTCCTTGTCGCCCCGCTCGAACGCGTCCACGACGTCGAGGTGGTCCTGGGCGACCCGCTCAAAGATGTGGGTGCCCTCCGCGAAAGTGGCTGCCATTTGGGCGTGGACGTCGAGCCGACGGTACGACTCCAGCAGCATGGGGTTGTCGCAGATCATGAAAAGGTATTCGTGGAACTCTTCGTTGGTCTTGACGTAGTTTTCCGGGTCAAGCACCCTTCCAGCGTCGACCGCATGTGTGGTGGCTTCGGCGAGACGACGGAACTGGCGCAGCTGCTCCTTGCTGAGGCGGTTCAACATCAGCTCGGTGACCGCAAGCTCAAGGCCCATGCGCGCGTCCAGATGTGCGAAACTGTCCTCCTTCCGGAACTCGAGCCGGCCGGTCTCCATGGAAGAAATGGCTTCCACTCGGCTGATCGTGTCGCCTGCGCTCTCCAGCTGCTCCACGGGGGCCGGAGAGCCTGTCTCGGCGTCCCCGCCGGTGGCCTCCTTGGGCGCGAAACGTTCGAAATAGAAATTGGCCGGCTGGATGGCTTCGGTGTCCAGCCACTTGGAGACGGCGTTTACCATGGGCGGCGGTCCGCACAGGTAGATATCGACGTCGCCGTCGTTGAGGTGGGACGGCTGGATGATCTGGGTGACATAGCCCGTGTGCGGCGCGGAAGTATCCGGCTCGGAGGCGATGTAGTCCCAGGTGAAGCTCGGCAGCTTCGCTTCATAACCTCGCAGCCAGTCGAGCCCGACGATGTCGGCCTCACGGGAGACGCCGTAGATCAGGTGCACCGGAGTGGCCGGGGGGTTCTCGGATAGCTTCTCCAGGATGGACAGGAGCGGGGCCAGTCCGGTACCGCCTGCCAGCAGGAGCAAGGGGCGCTTGGGCTCGCGGAGGAAGAAGGAGCCGTAGGGGCCCGTGAACTCGATGGTGTCCCCTACCGCCGCCCGGTCACGCAGGTACTCGGACATCGCACCCTGCGGTGTGATGCGCACCATGAAGGAAGCGCCCTCCACCCTGGGGCCGTTGCTGAACGAGTACGAGCGCTCGGCGTCGGTGCCCGGGACCTTGATGTTGACGTACTGCCCGGGCAGGAAGGCCAGGGCGTCCCGGTTCTGCACCTCCAGAGCGAAGGAGATGGTGGAATCCGAGTGCTTGTCGAGCTCCTTCAGCGTGGAAGTAAAGGTGGCAGCAGAGGTTTTCGCGGATTCGGAGGTGGCCGGGATCTGGATTGCGAGGTCCGATTCCGGGACTGCCTGGCAGGTGAGGAGGTAGCCCTTCTCAAGCTCCTCTTCGGTCATCGCGTCGTCGATATAGTCTCCGGGGTCGAAGGATCCGGAGTCGCAAAACGCCTTGCACGTGCCGCAGGCGCCATCACGACAGTCTGAGGGGATGTTGATGCGTGCCTTGTAGGCCGCATCCATAACTGTCTCGTAGTCGCCGACCTTGATGACTTTGGTGACGCCATCTTCGAAACTGAGGGCTACCTGATGGCCCATGATTTCCTCCTGGTTGGGTGTCGCTTCCTCGCAACCCCTGAAAAAATTAGTGCGGATGTCTCTTATGAGCAGATGAGCCGGCAGGTTGGTCCTGCCGGCACCGTCCCGGTCGAGCCGGGACGGTGCCCGGTGCGGTCAGACCATGTAGACATCCACCACGTGGTGGATGTAGTCGTTCTTCAGTACAACCTTCTTCTTCAGGATCACCGGCTGCTCGCCGGCGAGGTCGATGGTGTAGAAGCTCGTGCCGAAATAGGTGTCGGTGGTGTTGTAACGGAAGTACAGGGTGAACCAGTTGAAACGGACCTTGACCTCGGCGCCGTCCTGCTCCAGGACCTCAATGTCCGTGATGTTGTGTCCGGTGCGGGGCTCAGGCAGGGAGGTAGCGGAAGAGCGGTCCGTCTTGATCCGGAACACCCGGTCCTCGATACCGCCGCGGTTGTCGTAATAGATGAGTGAGATCTCGTTCTGAGGGTCCACGGTCAGCCGGTCGTCGACGTCCCACGCCGGCATCCAGTACTCGGAGTCCGGGTGGTAGCACTGGAGCCACTCGTCGAACTGGCGGTCGTCCAGGAGCCGGGCTTCCCGGTAAAGGAAAGCGCGGACGGTCTCGAGGGTGGCGATCTCTTCGGCGCTCTTGAGCGCGGTCAGGGGGTTAAGCAGGTTGGCCATTGGCGTTCAGCACTCTCTATGTGGGTTCGGGGTATCGGTCACGCAGTGACCGGAACAGATTCCTGGGCAACGGGTTCCGCGTCGGCGAGGGCCTTGTCCATTACTTCCTTCCAGTACCCGTGCTGGATTGGGTAAAGCCCCTCGTCTTCGGTGCGCACACCAGAGGCGATGACCCGCGACATGCCAAGTGCTGTGGCCTGCTCGTCAGGACCCGTGATCTCGTGGGTAGAGCCGCGCGTCATGTCGTTCCATGGCGCCGAGGTGGCCCAGTAGGTCTTGTTGCAGGAGCGGAACTCTTCGAGGTCGTCCGGCGTGGCCATGCCGGTCGCGTTGAAGAAATCCTCGTACTGGCGGATGCGCTTTGAGCGGTTCTCCTGAGATTCACCCTTTGGCGCAATGCAGTAGATGGTCACCTCGGTCTGGTCCGCTGAAATAGGACGGAAGTGACGGATCTGCGAGGAGAACTGGTCCATGATGTACACATTCGGGTACAGGCAGAGGTTGCGGGAGATGTTGATCATGAAGTTGGCCATCTCCTCGCCGTACTTTTCGACGAGCTCTTCGCGGCGGTCCCACAAGGGACGGTCCTCGGGGTTGGTCCACTCTTGCCACAGCAGCAGGTGCCCGTGGTCGTAGGAGTAGAAGCCGCCCTTGACCTTGCCCCATTTGCCGGCATCCATGGCTTTGGTGGTGTTGGCGGAGTCGCCGGCGCTGCGGCGGGCAGTAGTCGCGGCGTAGTTCCAGTGCACGGCTGTGACGTGGTAGCCGTCGGCGCCGTTTTCCGCCTGGACCTTCCAGTTGCCGTCATAGGTGTACGTGGAAGACCCACGCAGGACCTCGAGCCCATCAGGGGACTGGTCCACAATCGAATCGATGACCTTGGTGGCGTCTCCCAGGTGTTCTTCGAGCGGAAGAACGTCAGCATTCAAGGAGCCGAACAGGAAGCCCCGGTAGGAGTCGAAGCGGGCGACCTTGGTGAGGTCGTGTGACCCCTCTTTGTTGAAGGTTTCCGGGTATCCGGCATTGCGGGAGTCCTTGACCTTGAGGAGCTCGCCGGAGTTCTTGAATGTCCAGCCGTGGAAGGGACACGTGAAGGTGGTCCTGTTATCGGTCTTGCGTCGGCACAGCATGGCGCCGCGGTGGGAGCATGCGTTGACGATGCAGTTGATCTTCTCGTCCTTGTCCCGGGTGAGGACGACGGGAGTCCGGCCAATGTATGTGGTGAAGTAGTCCCCCACATTGGGGAGCTGCGACTCGTGGGCAAGGTACACCCAGTTGCCCTCGAAGATGTGCTTCATCTCCAGTTCGAAGATGTCCTGGTCGGTGAAGATTTCACGCTTGGCCCGGATAACGCCGTTTTCTCGATCGTCGACGACGGCGTCAGCCAGGACTTCCCGGACACGTGTCAGATTCTCGGTCATGGTGTGCTCCTTCTTTGGAGAGGGTGACGGTGGGCGGGCACCGACTGTGCGGCCACGTTTCAACCCCTCGGGCGGAATGAATGTGTTCCACCAAGTCTGGGGCAAGGTGATGGCTCTCACATCAGGCAAAACCCTAGTCTGAACCAAGGGTGATTTTATGTCTCCTAATCGACATAATTCAGGCCAAATTAGTCCTTGTTTCGTCCTTATCTGCTCGCTAGCATGAGAGGGACGTCACGTGAAGCCGGTGAGCCTGCGGGTGCACAGCCCGCGGCCGGCGTTTGGGGGAACGGGCGCATTTCCCGTTCCCGATGCAACGAGGAGTGTGGAGATCACCATGACTGAGAATCAGTTGGACACCCGCCAGGAAAATGAGGGTACTGCTGTAGAGGCCGGTTCAAAGGCGACCGAGCGTTTCGCCGCCTCGGGCAAAATCGCGGGAACCGGGGTTCCCAAGGAGCGCGTGAGTTTGCTCGCCGGAGCCCTCATCAAGGCTGCAAACGACATCGTCGTCGAGCACGAAGTCACCTACGAGGAATACAACGCCCTGAAAGCCTGGCTGATCAAGGTGGGCAACGACGGAGAATGGCCTCTGTTCCTTGACGTGTGGCTCGAGCACACCGTGGAAGATGTCAACTCCCAGGACCGGCCCGGCACCAAGGGCACCATCGAGGGCCCATACTATGTCCCGAACTCGCCGGTGCTCGAGTCACCTGCCACCGTGGAGATGCGTGAAGATGAGGAGGGAACTCCGTTGCGGTTCAGCGGCCGATTCACCGACACGGACGGCAATCCCATCCCGGATGCACAGCTGGAGATTTGGCATGCGGACGCTGCAGGCTTCTACTCTCAATACGCACCGGGTCTCCCGGACTGGCTGTTCCGCGCAAACGTGCAGGCCGACAGCGATGGAGAATTCGTCGTCCACACCATGCGCCCCGCTCCCTACCAGATTCCCACCGATGGAGCCTGCGGCCAGCTGATCAGTGCTGCGGGGTGGCATGCTTGGCGCCCCGCCCATATTCACATCAAAGTCTCAGCGCCTGGATACCAGCCCGTGACCCAGCAGCTCTACTTCCCCGGCGACCCGCACAATGCCGACGATATTGCTTCGGCTGTCAAACCGGAACTGATGCTCAACACCAAACCGCGCACGGACGGCGCTGCCGGCGAGGAAGCCTCTTATGACTACGTTCTCGCCAAGGTAGGCCAGTCCAAGTAAGAGGCCTTTCCCGCTCTTGCCTTGGTCGAGTTCTCTAATATCGGCAAATTGAAGGTGCCCCAGGGCTGGAGCTCTGGGGCACCAGTTCTTCCCAATCACTGGGCCTCCCGACCGAACCGAAAGGAACCGCACCGTTGAAAATCGAACGGATTGAAGTGATTCCCTACTCCATCCCGTACACGCATCCGCTCAAATTCGCGAGCGGCGAGGTCGCAAATGCTGACCACGTTCTAGTGCGCCTTTACACCGACGACGGCGTAGTGGGAGTGGCAGACGCCCCTCCCCGTCCTTACACCTACGGCGAAACACAGGAGTCCATCGGAACGATCATCGAGAAAACCTTTGCCCCGCAGCTGATCGGCCTTGAGATTTTAGACCGGGAGCAGATCCATACCGTGCTCCGCCGGACCATTCACAACCAGGTAGCGAAGGGCGCCGTCGACATTGCTGTGTGGGACGCAATCGGCAAGACCCTCGGCACTCCTGTCCACAAGCTATTGGGAGGGTATACGGACCGGATGCGGGTCAGCCATATGCTCGGCTTCCGGCCCGCGCAGGAACTCCTCGACGAGGCCTTGCGGTTCGGCGAGGAATACGGCATCACCACATTCAAGCTGAAGGTGGGCCGTCGGCCCCTGTCCTTGGATGTGGAGGCCTGCCACGTGCTGCGCGAGGGACTGGGCGAGGACGTGGAGCTATACCTTGACGCGAACCGGGGCTGGACCGCGAATGAGGCCCTTGACGTACTTCGGCGCACCGAGGGCTTGGGACTGACCCTGCTCGAGGAGCCGTGCGACGCCAAGGAAGTAATGAGCCGCCGCCGTCTGGTCGACAAATCGCCAATCCCGGTGGTGGGCGATGAATCCGTCCCCACGGCCGGGGACGTGTCCCGTGAACTGCTTTCCGGGGGCTGCAATGCCATCTGTATCAAGACCGCCCGTTCGGGCTTCACCGAAGCCACCGAGATATTGGGGCTGTGCACCGGGCTCGGCGTGGATGTGACCATGGGCAACCAGATCGATACCCAGGTCGGCTCGCTGGCGACCGTCACCTTTGGCGCCGCACACGAGGCCACCAGCCGCCGGGCAGGGGAACTGTCAAACTACCTCGACATGGCTGACGATCTGCTGGCTGATCCGCTCCGGATAATCGACGGCACGATCGCCGTGCGCGATCTGCCGGGGGTCGGAGCAGAGATCGACGAGGACAAACTCGCGGCCTACCGCCTGTCCTAGCCCGACAACCAAGGAGAAGAAAATGTTGTTTTTGGCCCGCATGGACGTGCAATTTCCAGCGCACCTCTCCACGGAGGACATCACCCGCTTGCAGGGGCTGGAGAAGGAGTATTCCCAGGCCCTGCAAGAGGGAGGCCGCCTCGTCTCCATCTGGCGAGTGGCCGGCGAGTACGCAAACTATTCGGTGTTCGACGTCGGATCCAACGACGAGCTGCACCAGATCCTGAGCGGCTTCCCGATGTACCCCCACATGAAGATAAGGGTCACACCGCTAGCCAAGCATCCCAACTCCATCCGCTGAGGAATCCGTGCAGGCACTACGGCCACCCTTGGCCACATAGTCCCCACCCCTTCATCGCTCAGGAGCCACCATGCCCCGCTTCTCCAGGCCCTCGTCTGCTACCACCGACTCAGGACCAATCCCGGACCCGGGAGGGCAACCGCTCTTTGAGCGGCCCATGGTCCGCCCGGCTGGAGTGCTTGATGTCCTGCGGGACATCGGCCCGCACTACGCTTCGAACGGGGTCGTCGGCTTGGCCTTCTCCGCCTCGGGACCGATCGCAGTCACCCTTGCCGTCGGATCGCTCGGCGGACTGACGCAGGCCCAGCTAGCTTCTTGGGTCTTCGCCATTTTCCTCTCGGCCGGCGCGGCGACACTGGTCATGTCACTGATCTATCGCCAGCCGCTGGGCTTCGCCTGGTCCATCCCGGGGACCGTACTGCTGGGGCCATCACTGCAGCACCTGTCCTTCCCGGAGGTGGTCGGCGCGTTTTTCTCTGCCGGGGTGCTGATTCTCGCCCTTGGTGCCACCGGAGTAGTGCGCCCAATCATGGCCGCGATTCCCGTGCCGATTGTCATGGCAATGGTTGCCGCCGTGTTCCTCCGGTTTGGGACGGACATCGTCTCCTCCACCCGGACCGACCCCGCGGTGGCGGCACCGATGGTGGTCGCGTTCCTCGTGCTCGCCGCCGTTCCCGCCCTGGGCAGGTATCTCCCTCCGGTGCTCGGCACGCTTGCGGTGGGCGTCGTCGCCGTCGCACTCAGCGGCCGGTTCACGGTTGAGGAGGGCGGACCGATCCTCGCCGCCCCCGCGTTCACTGCCCCCGAGTTCACTTGGGCCGCCCAACTGGAACTGGTGATCCCCCTGGCACTCACGGTCCTGGTGGTGCAGAACGGACAGGGCGCGGCTGTGCTCCGGACCGCAGGCCATCACCCTCCGATCAACGTCTTCGCGATGGGCTCCGGGATGTTCTCCCTGCTCAATGCCGCATTCGGCGCCGTCTCGGCCTGTGTCACCGGCCCCACCAACGCATTGCTTGCCTCCTCGGGGCAGAAACAGCGCCAGTACACCGCCGCTGTGGTCTACGGCGTGCTGTCTCTGGTCTGCGCCCTGCTGGCCCCCACGCTCACCCGGTTCATGCTTGCCACTCCCGAAGCCTTCATTCTTGCCCTGGGGGGCCTCGCGATGCTGCGGGCCCTCCAACAGGCCTTCGTTACCGCTTTCGCCACGAACTTCACCCTGGGAGCCTTGGTGACTTTCGTCGTCACGATCTCCGGCCTGGACCTCTTCAATATCCATGCCGCGTTCTGGGGCGTGATCATCGGCTACGGCATATCCCGCCTGCTCGAACGCCAGGACCACGCTACGACCTGACTCCGCCGCGCCACGCGCAGCACCCCTCGGTTTTGTGCCCTCGGTCCATCAGCGGAAACACACCGGTGATCGCTCCTGTGCGCCAGCCAGACGGCCCGCTTGAAGCTGCCGAGAGCCCAGGGCTGGCGTAACCACCGCAGGCACCGCCGGGTGGCCGTGACTTGCTTCACAGTTTTCTGTCAGGGTGTGCACATTGTGCACACCCTGATTCTCCCCCGCAGAAGGGTTGCGTTTGATCGGCCATTGCTCAGGCCACTGGGTCCTCTTCGTGCCAGCCCACCCAGGCCGATGACGTCAGCTTGAAAGCAGGCTTCGCCAGGTCCTCCTCCCAGAGGATCAGGTCCTGCTTGCGGTTGAGATGGAACAGCAGTGCGAGGTGGTGTACCAGTGAAATCATGGGGTGTTTTCCTTCCAAGCGGAGTGCAGCAGCCGTTGCAGATCCGCAGCGTCGATGCTGCGGGGATTTGACGGCGGCACTTGGGGCAGTATGAGGTCCACAGCTTCGGTGATGTGGTCTTCGTGAAATCCGAGTGCCCGCAGGGTGCGCGGGGCGTCGAGCGATTTGTAAAGGCGTTGCAGCCCGGTGACAGCGCCCGCACTGTCCAGCGCGGCGGCGATGCGGGCTTCCGCTTTCGGAGCTGCGGCCACGTTGGGTGGCGCTGATCCAGGGCGACAGGGATGCCGCGGCGAGCTACCTCGATGCCTGCCACGAGACGGCGGCCGTCCTTGACGATGCCGTCCTCGCAGCTCATGCCTCGCATTGGCGGGCCCTGCACCACTACTTCAGCGGCAACCTCGGTGAGGCTATGGACCTGTACGGGTCCGCCATCGCCGCCCACCGGCAGGCCGGCGATACAGCGTCCGTCCTCACGGCCCTCTTTCAGCTGGCTTTGGCGCAGGCATACGGCAGTGACGTCAACAGCGCGCTCAGCACCTGCCACGAGTTCCTGGAACTCAGCAGCCGCCACGGAGAACGCTGGACACACGCCTATTCGCTGTGGGTTTCCGGCTTGTGCCACTGGCGCCTCGGGGAGCTTGCCAATGCCCGGCAGGCCGCGATGGAGGCCCTGAAAATCCAGCAGGAATTCAAGGACGCCATCTGCACGGCCCTGACCATCGAGCTGCTGTCATGGACGGCGGTCTCCGAATCGCACTTTGAGGCAGCCGCGGAACTGGGCAATGCGGCCGCCGGTGCCTGGAAAGGCCTGGGTACCAGCATTGACGCGTTCGGACCGCACCTTAAGGCCGATTCCGTCCGTGCCGCGGAAGCCATCAGGAACCACCTGAGCCCGCGGCGCCTGGCTGAGCTGAAAGCCCAGCAGCCCAGGTTCACCAAGGAAGAGGCCATCGCACGGACACTGGGCGGCACAGCAGCGGCGGGCAGCCCGGTAGCTCCAAGGTCACCGCTTACGCCCCGGGAAAATGAAGTAGCCCGGCTGGTGGCAGAAGGGCTGAGCAACCGGGCAATCGCCCAGACCCTTGTGCTGTCCCCCCGGACGGTGGACGGCCACGTGGAAAACATCCTGGGCAAACTCGGGTTCAGTTCCCGAACCCAGGTCGCCGCGTGGGCGGCCCAGCAGGCCCATCCCGTGTAGTCGTAGGGCTGTTCAGCCGGCTTGCGGCTGTCCCGGCTCTCGTCGTCGCCGGGTTGCTTTGCCGGGGAATCCCTGCGTTGCCTGCCCGGAATCCGCTGCGCTATCCGGCGCTTATCGCTTCGGTGGTCCAGGTGGTTGGGCGGCAGACAACGGTGCGATGGACTTTGGCCTTGGGAGTGACCTGTTTCGCGAGTTTCACCCTCTTCTGGACAGGGCTCACCTTCCTGCTCAGCAGTCCGCCTTTCGACTACCCCCCCGTCGGTGATCGGCCTGTTCGGGCTTGCAGGCCTGGCATGGGCCATCGCCGCCCAGCGCGTCGGTCGGCTCCATGACCGCGGGCGGTCGCTTGCATCGACAGGCGCCTACCCGGGTGCAGCCCGACCCGAAAGCAAGCGGTGGCCTAACCGCAGTAAGAAAGCTGTTCCGGGTGTTCGAAGTGGTCCGTGACAATAGGTGGCATTGCCGGCGGCCCGGTTACGGCCGCCCCGCTGACAATGGTGAACAGGGACCTGACAAGACCGGGTCGGAACCACCGCTGGAAGCCGACGTCCTGCAGTCGGCCTTTCTCAACCTTCTCGAGAGCGCGCCAAAGTGATGTCGCTCTCTCTGAGAAAGTGACGCTACACCCAGGTCAGTGAATCGTGGAAGTCGGTCCGGCGGGGCGCTTCTACCCGCACGAATCCGAGGCACGGGCTTCCCTACCGCACGCTCGGGGAAGCCGCCCGTGTGCCAGCCTAAGACTGCGGACTCGGAGGGCGAGGAAACCCGCGGCGGCCAACAGTACCGCCCCGGAAGTGCCCCAAGCTGCGGCGAACGAAATTTGTTGGGCGTGCAGGCCGAACCCGAGCGGGCGTGAAATAGGAGGACGTCAGTGCCCCCGGGAAAGACCTGACCCCCAGTCCCCCTTCGCTCTTGTGTAGCGACGTGATTGGATCCTTACTTGTTTGAGGAGGCCAAGCCACTTGGGAGCACGTGACGGCTCGAGCCTGGTAGCAAGCAGCCTCCGTGGCCCCTCAACGGATATCGCTCTGGGAAGATGAGAGGGCCCTCTCGGCCAGCAGTGAGGCCGCAGACCGGATCCGCTCCGAGACAAGCGCGGAGCAGCATATGAAGATCCTTGAAGTGGAAGAGTTCCAAGTACTCAGAAGCGAAATCAAGGATTAGTGCCTTGGCTGAGGCGAGAATCCGTCCGATCCTTCGGGCCACCAGGCATGGCCCGAGGAGGACCCCTTGTCGCGCGCGTCTCCTGTGGGCCTTCGCCCGGATCTTTCAGCTGTGAACCAGTGAGTCAACCTCCGCGGGCGCGTCCCTGAGTCCAAAGTGCGGCAGTACTTGGCTGCGGACTAGCCGCCTTCACGCCCGCCGGTCGTCCGATGCCTGAACCGCGGGTCTTCCGACCCGGCGCACAAGGCGTCGCTGTTGATCCACAGCAAGTTAGAGCCGGCTACCCTCTGCAGGCCTAGCCCTGGGCGGTCTGGGGTTGGAAGATCCGATCGCTAACGTCATTGCGGAGAATGTGGAACTGTCCCCCGTTTCCGTTGACCGACCCGTCGAGCACGTAGAAGCCCCTCCCCGCATCTGGCCCACCTGCCGCCCGATCCAGGGCTTCGATGAGATGCCGTCCCAGATGCCCCTTTGGGCCCAGCGCCCTGATTTCTTCAAGTTCTTCGGCCGTCAGCCCTGCCAGTAAAGCGCTGATTTCAGCCATGACACACCTCCCCAGTTGTGCAGGCTCGTTTTGGCCTGAGTCCATAGGCTAGAGCACCCGAGGTTAGTGCCACAAGAGCTTCGTGGTGCTGATGTCGGTCGGACTTAGGGCGCAACGCTTGCCTCCGGCGATGACCCCGACGATTGGCCTGCGTCCCTGACGTTCGGCTTTGTTTTCTCTCCGTTGGGTGCGGTGATCGGAGACTTCATCGACAACGCCAAGAAAGTGCGACCGGCGGGTGAGTTGGGAAGAATCGACATAATACTCTCGCTTGAGGACACGAGCAAAAGCATGTTCGTCGGAAAATTCTCGAGAAGGTGTCCATAGAGTCAGAACACCTCGCCGTCGCTCGAGGAGCGGGTTGCCACTGCGAAAGAACCTTGTCACCCAACTGATCATGGCGCCCCATCGACGAGGTCAAAATCCGCAGCGCGCTCAAGCACGCACCAGCGCATTCCCACCGGCCTCTCCTCGTCATGCCGCCTACTCCCCCACCTCCATGAACAACCAGAAGCAACTTCGCTGTTTGTCATTCTGATCCCCATCATCACTGGGCGGATCCTCCGCGCAACCAGGGCGCTATGCGCCGCTCACGATCCAGATTTCGTTTGGCGCTCCTTTGTCGCTTACTTCCTCACGAAATTCTGAGCCGTGCCCGGTTCCCCAGGCTGCACTTCCGACCCTCAAACCCCGCAGTGACTCCGCTGTCAGGACACCAGGCAAATCTGACAGTCAAGACCCCGGCAAAGGGACGTGCCGAGCTGATGGGCTGCATTCGCTGTCGAGTCAACCGATCGACCCAATTGCCTCAGCACGGGCAAATGGAGGCCCCAGGGATCAGTGCCGCCATCGTTGCCCGGACCAGCCAACCAGTCCGTGTCATGCGGTCAAAAGGCCATGTCCTGGCGTTGTCCCAGTGCCGAACTCGTCGTGAACCCTCACAGGCAAAGCGAATCCGGCACCCGCCGCAAAGCTGACTATTGCCTGGGAAAGTGCATAGCAGTCCGTCGCCGCGCCGGGCCTGGCCGGGTCGCGGAAGCCTCAGGCCAGGTTTTCCTTGAGGAGCGCGCGATGTTCGACGGCGGCCGCCTGGTGGAGCTTTCGGCCCGCCTCAGTGAGTTCCAGGTACAGCGAACGGCGGTCCTCAGCACAGGATTGCCGGGTCAGCAGCCCGGCCTTCTCCAGCCTGTCCACCACCTTGGAGACGGCGCTCTGGCTCATGGGAGTCCGTTCGCTGAGTTCCTTCATCCGGCAGGATGCTTTGCTGTTCTCCGCCACCAGGTCCAGGATTTCGAACTCGTTCAGGCCGATGCTGAATTTGGCTTCCAGTGTCCGGTCAAGGGCACAGGAGGTGCGGAAGTACACGTCCTGGATGCTGCGCCATTGCTCAACCAGCGTGCGGTCCGTCGTCGATGCCATGCACCGATTTTAGCCGAACAGCGAACTCAAGTCCACGTCATAATATTCCGCGTCATATTCCTTGTCATTGAATGACGCGTCATATAGATTAGCGGACATGACATCACCTACCGCCCTCGAACGAACTGCCGGATCACTCGCCACGGCCGTCCGCTGGACCCGGGCCCAGTGGCTCCTGCTGATGGTTGTCTGCACCGTCCTGGCCCTTGACGGGCTGGATGTGTCCATGGTGGGCGTGGCCCTGCCGTCCATCGGCCACGAACTGAACCTCGGCACGGATTCCCTGCAGTGGATTGTCTCCGCGTACGTCCTTGGCTACGGCAGCCTGCTGCTGCTGGGCGGCCGGCTCGCGGATCTCCTGGGCCGCCGCCGGATCTTCCTCATTGCCCTCTCGGTCTTCGCGGCCGCTTCCCTGCTGGGCGGCCTCGTGAATGACCCTGCAATCCTCATCGCCACACGGTTCGTGAAGGGACTCGCGGCCGCCTTCACCGCTCCCACGGGCTTCTCCATCATCACCACAAACTTCGCCGAGGGCCGTGAACGCAACAAGGCACTCTCCATCTTTACGACGTTCGGTGCCAGCGGCTTCTCCCTGGGGCTCGTCGTCGGCGGTCTCATGACCAGCTTGAGCTGGCGGTGGACGTTCCTGGTCTCCGTTCCCATCGCCGTGCTGGTGGTCATCCTGGGCCACCGCTTCATCCCGCGGGACACGCCCGATGCCACGGACAGCGGTCACGACATCTGGGGCGCCGTCACCTTGGCGCTGGGCATGCTAGGACTCGTTTACACGCTGGTGTCCGCACCGGAACAGGGTTGGGGGTCTGTGGCAACAATCGCCGGATTCATCATCTCTGCCGTAGTGCTGGCAGCCTTCGCCGTCATCGAGAACAAAGTCAGGCACCCGCTCATCCGCTTTGGCATCCTGCGCGAGGGCTGGGTGGCACGAGCCAACCTCAGCGCGGTTGGACTTTTTGGCTCCTACCTCAGCTTCCAGTTCATCGTCACGCTCTTCCTGCAATCCGTCCTGGGGTGGAGCCCGCTGGGGATGGCCATGGCCCTGCTGCCGGCCGGATTGATCGTCGCCACCAGCGCGCCGTTCGCCGACCGCCTGATCAACGTGTTCGGTGCCACACGGTTGATCCTGACCGGACTGGCCTCCATGGGCCTCGGATACGTATTGTTCCTGCGAGTGGGCACCACACCCAACTACGCCCTGGACATCCTGCCCTCGATCGTCCTGCTGGGCATCGGCTTTGCCCTGGCCTTCCCGTCCATCAACGTCCAGGCGACCGCGGGCATCAAGGACTCCGAGCAGGGCCTGGCAGCCGGGCTCATCCAGACCAGCACCCAGGTCGGGGCTGCCCTGGTCCTGGCAGTCACCACAGCCATGGTCAGTGGAGGCCACTCGGACAGCGGCACGATCCCAAGTGCCGCAGCCATGCTCGAGCAGTACAGGCCCGGCCTGGTGCTGAGCGCCGCCGTCGCCATCGCTGCCCTGCTGGTTGCAGCCTCACCAGCCCGACGGCGGACAGTAGCGACGCCCGCCTAGCGGCACACATGAAGCGGGCGCCTCGATTTAGATGGTCGGGGCGCCCGCTTGATGTCTGGGGTCAGTTAGGCGGCTTACCCTGCGGGGGTCAGGAATGACCGGATTTCCTCTGCCATCCGCTTGGACTGCGTCCAGTGCAGGTAATGCCCGCCCTCAAGGGTGAGAACCCGGTTCCGTTTGACGTTCTCCAGGAGCTTCTGCACCGCGGCTGTCTTGGTGGCTGTTCTGTCATTCTTTTCATCGGCAACGAAGGCCAGGACGGGCAAGTCGTCCTGATAGGTGACTCCCCGGAGCGCGGCTGCGTTGTTCCCGATGCGGGCAGTTTCATCCGCTACGGCGGAATTGCCGAAGTTCCACATCATCATGGTGCGCATGCGCTTCAGCTCCTCCTCCGAATAAGCGTTGCCGTCCGGTTCGACGACGCCAGGCGCCACCGTGACCACCGCACGGACCAACCCGCTGGCGGCCAGGACCTTGCCCCAGTTAATGCCCGGCTGCGGCTCCTCCACCGGATGGTCCCCGGGCTTCGGTATCGTCGCGTCGATGCCTACCACCGCAGAGACCTCCGAGCGGTACCGGTTGGCGTAGTCCAGCATGTAAAACCCGGCGATCGAGTGGCCTCCCAAAACATAGGGCTGCCGGACCTGGAGTTTGGCCAGCACCTCGTGGAGCTCCTTGCTGATGTGCTCGTTGATCCGTGCACTGGCTTCCACATCGCTGTAGCCGTACCCGAACCCTTCCACCACGATCACCTCGAAGCCGTTGAGTTCGCGGATCAAAGGAGCGAAGTCCAAACCAGGGGCGGCAGTTCCAAGGCCACTGAGCAGGACGATCGGCGGCCCCCCGTTCGCCCCGCCGTTCCCGCTCCGGACCACGTTCAAGGCGCCGCCGGCCACCTCAACCCGCTCACCATAGGCAGGGATCGTCGCCTTCTCCCTGCACTCCAGGACCAGGTTGACCACCGTGGACACCAGGATCAGCCCCAGGACAACGAGCGCCGCGATGCGCAGGCGGCGCAGCCAGCGCCCGGGCTTCTTCCGCGGCCCGGAAACCGCGGCTCCAACCGCCGGAGAGCTTCTACGGGAAGACTGGCGCATGGTGAACCTTCCAATCCAGGAAGCAATATGCGCTTCAGATTTTAGTCCCTTCATCCGCACGGCGGCTCCGAAAATTGGAACTGCTCGAGCGCCGGCTTCCGGGCAACCTGGTGCCCCTGACAAGATACGGGTTCAACCGAACTGTCCCCGCAAAGGGAGGAGATAACGCGCTTAGATGGGAAGCTACTTCCAACTCGGGTAGCCACCACTCCCCTACTCCAGAGGGATGAAAGAACGGATATCGGCTTGCGGAGGAGCCTCGCGTCGCGCGGTCGTGCTCGCGCCAGCATGCGGACCCGAGGGCGGCCCACAGACACCACTTCGGCGTCTCACCATTCCGACATGTAGTCAACCAACACACACTCAATGAACAGATATCCAGAACCAGCCGCATACCCGGAACCACTGGACATCACGCTCCAAATCCACAAACTTTATGTCATGGAGGCCAGCGGAAACCATGAAGAGCAGCCAGTCCCTAACCCGGCCGCCACACTCAGAATGGAGGTGGCAGGGAACGTAACTGCCAAAAGAAATAAAGCCCCCGAGGGGGCCCGCATATGAACAATTGCCACAAGCCTCTGACCAAGGAAAACACGTGCCCGAGGTGGGACTCGAACCGGACTCCAGCCCCTGCAAAACACTGGGAACTCCAGAAAATCCCCAAACCGGCCCAGTCCGGCGGCGGTACGAACGAGTCCTGAGCCCAGGGTGTGCACATTGTGCACACCCTTTTTGCCGCCGCGGCCCTCTTTCCAACTTGCAGCCCGGGCGCAACGTAGGGCCATCCGCGTTCCGGTCGTTGAACCCTTCGGGCCGCTCAGCGGACGAAGTAGCCCTTGTCCGTCTGCCCGCTGTCGAGGGCGTCGAGGGCACCCTGCTCACGCTCGAACGTGCAGACGGTGCCTTCGACGTCGGCGTCGAGGCCGGCGATCTTGATCGGCGTGCCTTCAACTACAAGGGCATCGTGGATTTCCTGGGCGTCCCCGGCGGGCAGCCAGCGTCCATCGGGGTCGGCAAACGTGAAGGTCCCACCGAAAGGCGCGTCGAAGGGGCCGAGTTGAGTAGTGGGGATCGCAGTGACCGCTCAGTTCGAGGTCGTGCATTCGACTCGCTGACGTGCTGCCGCTGGGTGTGGAACCTTCGGGCGAGGCCCGGCGTGCGCTGGTGATCGGGGGCCTGGCGACGGGCGACGAACGCACTGTGCGATATGAGGGATTGCAGACGAGCCGGCCGGCCATGATCTGGAGCCCTACTTCCTCAGGTTTCCAGGTGGGCGCGAGCGGAGCGGGCGGCCAAATTTGATGTATCTGCGGTTGCGGCCGACGTGGGTCCGCTACAGCGATTTCAACCAGGATTCGTCCTTGGTTGTCCAGTTTGACTTCAACCGTAAGCCGGCCCCAGTCCTGATTAGCGGAGCCGGCGAGCTTGGTCGACACGAATTCAGCCAGCGGCCACGCCCACCACGGTTCCAGTCTTACTCGGTCATTTTTCGCGGGCTGTTCATGGACCTGGAAGGTATGGACACAGGTAGCCAGCGGATTTACCTTTCAGGAGTGGGGGTTGCCAGTTCCAGCAGAAAGGCGCCCGCTACCGGCCCGTTTTCACGGGCCGTCCCTCATTGACAGGAGGAAGAAGATGGAAAAGATTGAAGAAACCGTTGACGTCGCAGTTCCGGTCCGTACGGCCTATAACCAGTGGACTCAGTTCGAATCCTTTCCGCAGTTCATGTCCGGCGTAGAATCCGTAACCCAGCTGACCGACACCACTAACCACTGGATTACAAAGATAGGTGGTGTGCAGCGGGAATTCGACACGGAAATTGTTGACCAAGAGCCTGACGACCGGATCGCTTGGCGCAGCACGGACGGCAAGTCCCACGCCGGCATCATCAGGTTCACGCCGCTGGATGCCAATCACACCCAAGTCAAGGTCCATTTCGAATGGGCGCCGGAAACCTTCACCGAGAAAGCAGGTGCGGTCCTGAAGATCGACGAAATGCAGGTCAAGGCCGACATGCGTAAATTCAAGGACTTCATCGAATCGCGCGGCACCGAAACCGGCGCCTGGCGCGGGGAAGTCGAGGATAGCGGACCGACCATGCAGATCTAGCAGCCTCTGTCGGATCATCTGAGGAGAAATGCTCCGAGGACAGGGTCGGGTTCGTCGGGCGTCAGGGCTTTGCTGTACTGACTCGTACACTCGCCACCGCCCGATGGCTGGCCGGACTCTTGACTGAGACGGGTTTGGATGGTGGAGCAACCGCTGATGGATGAAGAGTTGGCAGATAGCCGCGTGGCCTGGACGGACGTCCGGCATCGACCAGGTAGGCATCGATGTCGTCGTCAATTGACTCCAGCTCGGCGTACGTGAGCATCGACTGCTCACGGTGTTCGCTGCCATCCGGTAAGGAGTGACCACATAGGTGTGAAGCGCCGGGCACCAGGCGGTACCTCACTCGCAGTCCGCCCGGCATCAATGTCATCAGCGGCCCCGGACTGGACGAGGCGGTGGCGGGAGTCGACATCGTCGACGACCTGACGAATCCCCGACTTCGACGACGCGTCCCGAACCTTCTTCCAGACCTCCACGGACAACCTTCTACCCGCTGCCCGGAAGGGCGGTATCGGCCACTTTGTCATCCTCTCGATCGTCCGGGCTACACAGTTCATGGAGTTCATGGACGCCGTCCTGTCCTGGACCGCCGACGGCGACACTGTGCGGTTGCCCGCCGCACCGATCCAGCCGATCGCCTCCAAGGACGTGGCCAATGCAGTGGCGGAGGTCGCCGCGGGCGCCCCACTCAATGGCATTCGCAACATCGCCGGCCCCGAGATCTTCACTCTGGACGAGCTGGGCCGGATCACCCTGTCCCGCAAGGGCGACAAGCGGACCATCGTGACCGCGCCCCACAGGGCTCGGAGGATTCCGCGTTAGGGAGCCTGCGCGCCGGTTCACGCCATTCTCCTCAGATTCGGCAATGCTCATCGGCAGCGTCGTCGCCCTTATAGTCTCCCCTCATGACGGTCTCCAATACCAGGCTGGCTGCTGTATTCCCGAAATAGGCCGAGTGCGGCAGTACATGGCCGGCCTCGCCGGCCTTCGCACCACGTTCAGAGCGGCCGGGGCCAGCGGTAACGTGGCCCTGAACCGGTTCAGCATTCGATCACGTTGACCGCGAGGCGGCCGCGCGAGGTCTCCTCGTATTTGCTCTTCATGTCTGCCCCGGTCTCGCGCATGGTCTTGATCGCCGAGTCGAGCGAGACGTGGTGGCTTCCGTCCCCGCGCAGGCTGATCCGGGCCGCTTTGATTGCTTTCTTGCTGGCCATGGCGTTACGTTCGATACAGGGGATCTGCACCAAGCCTCCAACGGGGTCGCAGGTCAGGCCGAGATTGTGTTCGATGCCGATTTCCGCGGCTTTCTCCACCTGCTGCGGGGTTCCGCCGAGGATTTCGCACAGGGCGCCGGCGGCCATGGAGCAGGCTGGCCCAACCTCACCCTGGCAGCCGACCTCGGCGCCCGAGGTGGAGGCGTTCTCCTTGTACAGGACGCCGATGGCCGCCGCCGTGAGGAGGGACCTGATCACGGATTCCTTGGTGGCTCCGGGTGTGAACATCATGAAGTAGTGCAGGACCGCGGGAATGATGCCTGCCGCGCCGTTTGTCGGTGCCGTACCACCCGCCCGCCGCTCGCGTTTTCTTCGTTCACCGCCAACGCAAACAAGTTCACCCAGTCCACCCACCGCGCGCAATGGATCGCTGGTGTCGTCTTTCGCCTGCAGGTCCGC
This sequence comes from Arthrobacter sp. ISL-72, assembly GCF_018613755.1. GTDB lineage: Bacteria > Actinomycetota > Actinomycetes > Actinomycetales > Micrococcaceae > Arthrobacter. The sequence continues at coordinate 932 of NZ_JAGGPP010000010.1, read as the reverse complement.
CAAGAGTCGCGGCGCACGATGGCGCGTCATAAAACCGCGGGTCCGTGGTCCACCATTCCGTATCCCTTGGCCATCAGGTGGCCGACCAGATGGGCGCTTAGCTCCATGCCGGCGTGGTCAGTTGCCATGTGAACCCGCGGAATGACAGGTAATTCAGTCACGATGGCTCTCCCTTTTCCTTCACTATGAGCGGGCTTTGAGGTGCCACCGCTCTCCCGGCCGACGAATGCCGGCGGAGACTCCGGCACCCAAGTGCATTGACAGCTGAAATGTGGCATGGGTAACATGGTTGCACATACAGTCACTACTGAATGGATATGAATAATGTTAACTGCAGACGCTTCCCAGGCCGCAGCCTGGCGATCCCTCCGCCAGGAAGTTCTGGACGGTGATCCCGCCACCCGCGCCGCAAAGCTGCACGAGCGCGCCCAGGCTACGCGCCGCTCCATCCTGAAAATGATTTCGGATGCCGGCCAGGGCCACATTGGCGGGGACTTCTCCGTCACCGACATCCTGACGGTGCTCTTTGACGCGGTGATGAATGTCGATCCGGAGGATCCCCGCAAGGAAGACCGGGATCACTTCATCCTCAGCAAGGGCCACTGCGCGGGTGCCCTCTACTCGACTCTGGCCCACAGCGGCTTCTTCCCCGTCTCTGAACTGGACACGTTCATGGCGCCCCTGTCCGCACTGAATGGGCACCCGAACAGAGTGAAAGTTCCCGGGGTCGAAACCAACACCGGACCGCTGGGTCACGGTCTCCCGGTTGCGGTCGGTACCGCAATCGGCGCGAAACTGTTGAAGAGCGGTTCGCGGGTCTTCGTTGTCACAGGCGACGGTGAAATGCAGGAGGGCAGCAACTGGGAAGCACTGATGTCGGCATCCCACCAGAAGCTGGACAACCTGACCGTCGTCGTTGACCGCAACCGCCT
>NZ_JAGGPP010000009.1 GCF_018613755.1 Arthrobacter sp. ISL-72 | reverse complement strand
CCAGGGCCTCACACTAGGAACCGCAAAGCCTTCATGGACGCCCCAGCCAACTGCGGAGCGGCGCCCAGTAGATCCGTTCAATCAGGAACCACACCGCTGCCGCAAGAAAAGACCGACTGCCCAGAGACCACGAAACCCACTAATTCAGCAGGCTCCTAGTGCGGCAGCGCTGAGCCCGGCTACGAGATTCACGACGACGTTTAGGGCCGCTGCCAGGTACCGCACTTCGCTGACGAGCCGGATTGTAGCAGTGGTCCAGGAACTGAACGTCGTCAGGCGGCTGGCCAAACCCGTGGCCATCGCCGCATGCCATTCTTCGCCGAGCCCGAGCCGTCCGCTGACTCCTACGGACAGTCCGATGATGAGCGATCCGACGACATTCACCAGCAGCGTTGCCCAGGGCCAGTGCCGGCGGGTTCCCGAGCGGTGCGCGAACCATGTGTCGATGGAGAACCTCAGCAGGCCCCCGGCAACGCCAAAGATGCCCACCAGCACAGCTGTCACGAGGCTCCTCCGGTCCGGTCGCTTAGGGCCTTGCCGGCCTTCCAGCCGGCGGCGGCCGCGCCGAGCCCGAGGACCACCGAAAGCCCGAGATAGATCAGCCAGGTTATGTGCTGTCCTGCGCGTGCCTGCTGGTCAACGGAAAAGGCCACTGCGGAGAAGGTGGTGAAGGATCCCAGCAGACCGGGGCCGATTCCGGCCCTCAGCCAGAAGGCTGTGTGCGGCCGCGCTATCCACAGGGTGGTGAGGGCAGCAAGGACGAAGCTTCCGAGAACATTGATCGTCAGGGTGGTCCACGGAATCGCCCCGGCAGCGTCCGGAAAGAGAAACCCCAAACCGTACCGGAGTTCCGTCCCCGCGAGTGCCCCGACAGCCACCGCCGCCCACGCCCGCCACCCCGGGCCTGCCACGGCTTTCAATGGGGCGGCACCATTCAGGCGTCCGCCAGCCGGCACCCGGCATGGAGTGCGTCGCTGTGCACCCACAGCGCTGACGACACCTCGTCGGCCAGATCGAACTCCCGGTCGGCTCCGGCAGTGCCGATCCGGACCACCAGGGCCCCGCCGAACGGTTTCCGGCCGAGGACTTCGATGTCGGCATCGAGGTCAATCGCCTGGGCGGAAAGATAGCGCAGGAGTTCGGGGTTTTCGTCGCTGATCCTGGTAATCCGGCCGGTGTGGCCCTCGTCGAGTTCACTCATGCGGTGCGCGCGGGGCATGTGGACGGTTCCGTCTGCTGCCGGAATCGGATCACCGTGCGGGTCGCGGAGCGGATTGCCCAGCTTGCCGGCCATCCGTTCGATGAAGGTGTCAGACACGGCGTGTTCCAGGAGCTCGGCCTCGTCGTGGACCTCGTCCCAGCTGTAACCCAGTTCCTGGACGAGGTAGGTCTCGATGAGGCGGTGCCGCCGCACCATGGACAGCGCCAGCCGGATGCCGTCGGCCGTGAGCGTGATGGCACTGTACGGCTTGTGGTCGACCAGGCCCTGGTCCTTGAGTTTGCGGACCATTTCGGAGACCGAGGAGTTGGCGACGCCGAGCCGCTGTGCCAGCTGCGAGGACGTGATGGGCTTGTCCTGCCACTCCGTGAAGGAGTAGATGACCTTGACGTAGTCCTCGATGGAGGAGGAGGGCGCGCTGGTCTTCACGAGTCCAAGCCTACCGCTTTGCCTGCGGGACTCATGCCTTGAATGCCCGCCACGTCTGGGTCAGGTAGGGGAGTCCGATGACGTCCGCAGGGGAGTGCCCCAGATGCTCGTGGAGGTACCAATCCAGGTTGTCCCGGACTTTGGCGCGGGCGCCTTCGCCGGCGGCGAGGTAGTAGCTGCGGGATTTGGCCAATTCGATGATGTCTCCGGTGGTTACCGGATCTTCCCATCGCGTCAGGTGGCTCTCGAGCCCCGTGAACTCCGGCCCGACCGTCGGGCGGAAGTGTGGTTTGTGAACGTCCCCGGCGTGCATGATCCGCGAGAGCCGGTGAACCCACGGAACGGACGTATCCAGCTGGTTCCAGATCAGCCCCAGCACGCCGCCGGGGCGGAGGATGCGGGAAAGCTCCGTGCTGGCCGGCAGGGGGTCGCACCAGTGCCACGCCTGGGCAACGCTGACGAGGTCGAACGCCCCGTCGGCGAGACCGGTGGACTCTGCGGTGCCCTCCGTGGCGGGAACTCCGGGAAGTACGAGCCGCAGCTGGGCGAGCATGTCCGGCGATGGGTCGACGGCGGCAACCGTCAGTCCGCGCTGCACCAGCAAGGCGGTGAACTTGCCCGTTCCGGCGCCGATGTCCGCGGCAGCAGCTGCCCCGGCCATCCCGCCGACGCTTCCAATCAGCCAGTTGGCGGAGTCTGCCGGGTACCCCGGGCGGACGCGGTCATAGTGCTCGCCGCCGTCCTGGAAGCTCTGGCCGAGCTCGTGCCGGCGGTGGCGGTGCAGTTTGGGGCCTCCCCGTGCCACGTGCAGTCTCCTTCGGGCAGGCTGGTTTTCTTACCCCTCGAATTTACCGCACGCGGCGCGCCGTCAGTCTTCCGTGCAGGGCGCCGCACCCGCGGTGCCGGGGGTGTTGGGTGCCCAGTCCGGGTAGGTGCGAGTGTCGTTGGCCGGCACCCAGCGGCCCGAATCCACCACGTAGTCCCAGCCGAGGCCGGTCCGGCGGAGTTCCTCGATGCCGGCGAGCAGCCGCTGGGCATCCTCCAGTCTGGAGCCGACGCCAAAGCTGGCGCGAAGGGAGCCGGACGGAAGCCCCAGACGCTTGAGCAGCGGATGGGCGCAGAAGCGGCCGTCACGGAGCCCGACCCCGTGCTCGGCGGACAGGTATGCGGCAACGAGTCCCGCGTCGTAGCCCTCCACCGAGAAGTTGACCACGCCGATGGTGTCGGTGGCCTGGTCGGTGTCGCTGAAGATCTGGTGCACGGTGACGCCGTCGATCTTCCGGAGGCCTTCAACGAGGAAGGACCGGATGGCGGTCTCGTGGGCATGCCACAGCTCAGGGTCAAGCGCTCCGATGACCTGGGTGGCGCGGGCAAGGGTGGCGGCGCCGAGCACGTTGGGCGAACCGCCCTCGTGCCGGGCCGGCCCCGTGGCCCAGCTGACGCTGTCCAGCCGCGCTTCACGGACGGCTCCGCCGCCGGCCAGGTGCGGCGTGCCCGCGTCGAGCCAGTCCGGCCTGCCCACAAGGACACCCGCACCGAACGGTGCGTAGAGCTTGTGGCCCGAGAAGGCGAGGTAGTCGACGTCGTCCGCAGCGATGTCGATGCGGCGGTGCGGGGCCAGCTGCGCCGCGTCCACAACGATCCTTGCGCCGTGTTCGTGTGCCAGGGCGGCCAGTTCCCGAATGGGGAGGATTTCGCCGGTGACGTTGGAGGCGCCGGTGACGGCCAGCAGGCTGATGTCCCCCTGCCGGAGCTCCGAGCGCAGGTTCTCGATGGTGGCGCTGATTGTGGGGGCGGCAACAACGCTGCGGTGCGGTACGCCCTGCCACGGGAGCAGGTTGGCGTGGTGCTCGATGTCGAGGTAGAGGACTTCACCCGTGTGGCGTCCGTCCGCCACCGGCAGGCAGCCGGCCAGCAGGTTCAGCGAGTCGGTGGTGTTCCGGGTGAAGATGACGGAATCGTCCGGGCGGCCGCCGACGAAGCCGCGGACAATGCTGCGGGAGTTTTCGTACACCGAGGTGCTGATCTGGGACGCGTAGCCGGCTCCGCGGTGCACGCTGGCGTAATACGGCAGGATCTCGTTCAGGTACGCAGACACAACGGACAGGGCCGGAGCGGATGCGCCGTAGTCGAGGTTCGCGTAGCGGACGTGGCCGCCCTGGATCAGCGGGGCCTGGATCTCTGCCCCGGTGACGGCGGAGAGGGGGCGCTTGGCAACCGTGAAGCGGCCGTCCAGAAGGCCCGCGGCGGTTGCGGACGTGGTTCCGGAGTTTGCGGGGAAAGTGGCAGTAGTCATGGGGACCTCACTGTAAAGGACCCCTCGCTCCGGGGATCCGCGCTTGCCGCGTCCGTTCCGGACCGGCCTGGTCGTCACCCGGGGCACCCCACCGCGAATGGAGGGTTGCCGGCCAGCAAACCGGGGTTTCGCGCTGGCACTCGTGACCTGTTTCGAGATTAGGACATTCGCGGTGCTGCGGGAAAGCTGCGCCAATTATTAAGCCCTTTGTTACGCCCGCAGGAAGAACAGGGGTCCGGCCGAATAAACGACGGCGGACGTCCCCTGGGGAGGGGAGCCCGCCGTCGATTATTCTGCTTTGCTATCCAATGTGCGCCGCGGACGTAATTGCCTCTGGCAGTCCGTACGCCTCAGAGGAGGTCGTCGAGCTCCGGGTTCAGCCGCTTCAGGACTTCCGAGTGGAGGATGGAATTGGTGGCGAGCGCGTTGCCGCCGAAGGGTCCGTCCACGCCCTCCAGCGAGGTGAAGCGGCCGCCGGCTTCGGTGACGATCGGTACGAGCGCCGCCATGTCGTAGAGGTTCAGCTCGGGCTCGCAGGCGATGTCCACCGATCCCTCGGCCACCATGCAGTAGGACCAGAAGTCACCGTAGGCGCGGGTCCGCCAGACTTCCTCGGTGAGGCCCAGGAACTCGTCCAGGTTGCCGCGGTCTTTCCAGCCGCCAAGGCTCGAATATGACAGGGACGCATCCGACAGCCTGGACACGTTCGAGACCTTCAGCCGCGTTGCAGCAGCCAGGGACCGTCCCATGTAGGCGCCGGCACCTTTCGCGGCCCACCAGCGCTTGCCGAGTGCCGGCGCGCTGACCAGGCCGACCACCGGCTCGCCCTCATCCACGAGGGCGATCAGGGTGGCCCAAACCGGCACGCCCCGGACGAAGTTCTTGGTGCCGTCGATCGGATCGATGATCCAGCGCCGTGAACCATGTCCGGAACTGCCGAACTCCTCGCCGAGCACGGCGTCGCGGGGACGGGAACGGGAGAGCTGCCCGCGGATGGACTCTTCAGCGGCCTTGTCAGCGTCCGTGACCGGTGTCAGGTCCGGTTTGGTTTCAATCTGAAGGTCCAGCGCCTTGAAACGGCTCATGGTCTGGGAGTCGACGGAGTCGGCCAGGACATGGGCGAGGCGCAGGTCATCGTTGTAGCTTGAAGCGGCTTGGGTCATGGTTCCAAACTACCGTCTCTGGGCCCGGGTGGCGGGACCTCATGCCCTTGGCCCTGCTGCCCGTCGACGGTCGTCCGAGGCAAACCACCGGTACGGCGGGCCTGATGCCGCTACGAAACGGTGCCGAGTTCCTTGGTTTCCTGCGCTTCCATCCGGGGATCGGTGCCGAGCAACCGGCGCAGGGACGCCAGGCGCGCTGCACCGGAGGGGCCTGCCTGTCCTTCGGCGACCCAGGCGTCCACTCCGCAGTTGACGGCGGAGACATCATGCTTGCAGCCGCGTTCGCAGGCATCCGTGCCCGGTTCGAGATCGGGGAAGGAGCGCAGGATCCGGTCCGGATCCACATGGGCCAGGCCGAAGGACCGGATACCGGGCGTGTCAATGATCCAGCTCCCGGCCGGGGCGTCACTGATCCGCAGGGCCAGCGCCGACGAAGATGTGTGCCGTCCCCGGCCGGTGACCGCATTGACGCCTCCGGTGGCGCGCTCAGCGCCGGTAAGGGCGTTGACCATGGTGGACTTGCCCACACCGGAATGGCCCAGCATCACGGTGACCTTGCCGTCAAGATGGGCACGCAGCTGCGACACTGCCTCCCCGTCCAGGCGTGCAGACAGCCCGTCGTCGGAGCGGGCATCAATGCCGGAGGCGGAGGCGTCCGCTGTCCGGCTGATGATCACGGGGAAGTCCAGATGCCGGTAGTTGGACAGGAGCTCGGTGGGGTCCTTGACGTCCGCCTTGGTGACGAGCAGCAGCGGCTCGATCCCGGCGTCGTAGGCCGCCACCAGGGCGCGGTCAATGAAGCCGGTGCGCGGTTCGGGATTGGCAGCGGCAACCACCACCACGAGTTGGTCGGCGTTTGCCACCACCGCCCGCTCGACGGGGTCCGTGTCATCGGCACTGCGCCGCAGGAGCGTGCGGCGGTCCTGGATCTTCACGAGTCGCGCCAGGGTGTCCGGCGCACCGGAGACGTCCCCCACCAGCGACACGAAGTCCCCGGCCACCACCGGCGAACGGCGCAGTTCGCGGGCCCGGGCGGCGATGACGGTGCGTTCGTTCCCGGTATCTTCGCCGACCACCGCCGTGTAGCGGCCGCGGTCCACGGTGATAATGCGGCCGGTCACGGCGTCGTCATGGCTGGGGCGGTCCTTGGTCCGGGGACGCGAACCCTTTTTGTTGGGACGGATCCGGATATCGGACTCATCCCAGGAACCGGTGCTACGCCCCACTGGCCTGTTCCGTCTGCTGGCCCGGCTGCCGGTGCAGCATGGCTTCCCACAGTTGCGGGAAGTCCGGCATGGTCTTGGCGGTGGTGCCGATGTCTTCGACTTCCACGCCGGGGACCGCGAGGCCCAGAATGGCTCCGGCCGTGGCCATGCGGTGGTCCGCATAACTGCGAACGACGCCGCCATGGAGCTTTGCGGGCCGGATCACCAGGCCATCAGCGGTTTCCTCGGCATCCCCGCCAAGGCGGTTGATTTCGGTGACGAGCGCGGCGAGCCTGTCCGTCTCATGGCCCCGGAGATGCGCTATCCCGGTAAGCCGCGAGGGGCCGGTGGCCAAGGCACACAGGGCGGCGACGGTCGGCGCAAGTTCGCTGGTGTCCGCGAAGTCGGCGCCCTTGATTTCGGGGCCGCCGCTAACGGTCAATGTCCCGTCGGCGAGCGTGACCGTGGCACCCATCTCGCTCAGGATGCTGCGCCACAGATCGCCCACCTGGGTAGTGGGTGCGGGCCAGTTGGGGATGCGGACCGTGCCGCCTGTTGCCAGTGCTGCGGCGAGGAAAGGGCCGGCGTTGGACAGATCCTGTTCAATCCGGCGGTCAAAGGCCCGGATGGGGCCCGGCGCAACAACCCAGTGGTTGGGGACGGAGTCGTCGACGGAAACACCGACTTCCCGCAGCACTGCCACGGTCATGTTGATGTGGTCCAGGCTGGGCACGGGCTTGCCCACGTGTTCGAGGTGCAGGCCTTCCCTGAAGCGCGAGCCGACCAGGAGCAGCGCCGACACGAACTGCGACGAAGCGCTCGCGTCAATCACCAGGTGGCCGCCGCGCACTTCCCCGGTGCCGTCCACTGCGAAGGGCAGCGACGCCGGCCGCGTTCCGTCTTCGGCGCGGACCTCGACGCCGAGGGCAGCCAGTGCCTCGATAATGGTGTCCATCGGCCGCTTGCGGGCGTGCGGGTCGCCGTCGAAAACGGTGGCACCCTTGCGGAGTGCAGCCACCGGGGGGACAAAGCGCATCACTGTTCCGGCGAGTCCGCAGTCGATGGCGGTATCGGCGGCAGTGGCGGTCGGGCTGAGGGGAGTGATCTCTAGATCGGGCCCGAACGAGCCGTCGCCCGGGACTTCCCGAATGCCGGCTCCCAGCTGGCGCAGGGCCTGGATCATCAGGGCGGAGTCGCGCGAATGCAGGGGTGCCCGGAGGCGGGACGGGCCGTCGGCCAGGGCCGCAAGAACCAGATACCTGTTGGTCAGCGACTTGGAGCCCGGGACGGTGACCGTCGCGTTGACTGGTGTTTCGGCGAACGGTGCTGGCCAGTGAGTGGCGTCCGCAGCCGATGCCGACGGAACCGGTGCGGTGGGGGCGGTGCCTGTCATTCGTACTTATGCCTTCACTGCGTGGTCCACGGCCTTGCGGACAGCTTTGTCGGCCTTCTTCAGCTGCTTGCCGGTGGTCTTCCTGGCGTCGGCAGCCAGGTGGCTGGCACCCTTGCGGGCATCAGCGGCCAGGTGCTCGGCACGCCAGGCAAGGCTCGGCTTGCCTGCAGTGTCTACGGATGCGAGCAGAACGCCGCCGGTGAGCGTGACATTCTTCAAGAGCTGGGTGCGGCGGGCGTCCCGGCCTTCCTTCGTGGTGATGTCCGCGCTGCGCCACTCGACAAAGGCATTCAGCGCCGAAATAACCGCCAGCACCGAGGCGGCCAGCCGGGCCGACTTACCCAATGCGAAGAGCACGCCGGCGCCCACCTGGGTGCCGCCGATGATGCGTGCCAGTACCTTTTCGTCCGTGGCGAACGGGAGGGAGTCCGCAGCACGGCGCAGCAGGGGGGACAGCTGCGTCGCAGTGTCATCCGCGTTCTTGAGCTTGTCCAGGCCAGCGATTACGAAACTGGAGGCCAGCATGGGGCGGGCGAGAAAACGGACAACGGACATGAATTTCCTCCTGGAATGGACGAGCCGCGGATCTTCTGCGGGGGGAACCGGTTCTAGTCTTGCACTTTTGCGGAATATTTGCCCGCCGCCGGTCGTTGTCAAATGCAGGTCCCCATGAGTCCGGGGCCGTGCTTGGCCGCGGCCCGGGGCACTCGTGGACCCGGCGGACTGAAGGCCACAACGGCAGTACAGGCGCCGCAGTGCGGACTGCCGACAGCAAGGACAGAGCGGAGATGGAGAGCTTTGACATTGGTTAGGGACAGCGTGGAACTCCATGCGCCACCGGAGTTCTCCGGGGGCGGCGGCCAGCCAGGCGAAGGCCGGCCGGGGGCGGCACGGCGCGTCACAGTAGACTTGAAGGCAATGAGCACCATTGATCCGGCCGTAGCGGCCATATATGAGGCTGCCGGAAACGACGCCAAGACCATCAGTGAGCCCGCGGCCGACGCCGCGGAGCCCGTCGCTGCCGAGGCCCGCACAGCTGAGCCGGACACGGCTGCTGAGGTCGACCTTGTGTCCGAGACAACAGAGCAGCGCCGGGAGCGGTTCGAACGCGACGCCATGCAATACGTCGACCAGCTCTATTCCGCCGCCATGAGGATGGCGCGGAATCCTGCCGACGCCGAGGACCTGGTGCAGGAGGCGTATACCAAGGCGTTCTCCGCGTTCCACCAGTACAAGCCCGGGACGAACCTCAAGGCCTGGCTTTACCGGATCCTCACCAACACTTACATCAACCTCTACCGCAAGAGGCAGCGCGAACCGCTGCAGTCGAACTCGGACACGATCGAAGACTGGCAGCTGGCGCGCGCGGAATCACACACCTCGACCGGGCTGCGCTCCGCCGAAGCGGAAGCGCTGGACCATCTCCCGGATTCCGACGTGAAACGTGCGCTGCAGGCCATCCCGGAAGAATTCCGGCTTGCGGTGTACTTCGCTGACGTGGAGGGGTTCGCCTACAAGGAAATCTCGGACATCATGAACACCCCCATCGGCACTGTGATGTCCCGCCTCCACCGCGGCCGCAAAATGCTGCGCGACATGCTCGCGGACTACGCCGCAGAGCGGGGTTTCAAAGCCGCAGCCGATTCCGGCGCAGCGGCCGAAAGCACAAAACAGGAGAACAGGAAATGAGCGACTGCCAGGGATTGGGCGATTGCGACGACGCCCGGATGCAACGTATTTACGAATACCTGGACGGTGCGCTGACACACAGCGACATCGCGGAGATCAAGGATCACCTGGACGGCTGCCCTGAGTGCCTTGAAGAGTACGATCTCGAGTGCGTCATCCGGAAAGTGGTCAAGCGTTCCTGTACGGAAGCTGCCCCCGAGAACCTGAAGAACGCCATCCTGGACCGGATCCACTCGATCCGTCCCGTGGAAGCCTAACCTTCCGGGTAATCCGGAAGGGGAGCAAGGCCCGACGGCGGCCTGTCCCGGAACAGCGAAGGGCCCCGGAAACCGTATGGTTTCCGGGGCCCTTCGCTTTAAAGCTGATGTTCCAAACCGTAGCTTAGGTGTTGGGGCGCTTCCCGTGGTTCGCGCCGCCACGCTTACGGTCACGACGTTTACGTGCACGCTTGCTCATAGCTGGCCTCCTTAATCTTGGTACTCAAAAGAGCTGCCCTCAAGTCTCCCACATCACGCGACGGCCCGCGAACCGAGTCGCGCTCAGTGACTGTCGGCCTTCAGCGAGTTGCGGATGGAAATCCGGGCCTGGTCCAGGACGGCCCTGATCGTTTCCAGCGTGACCCCGCTGATGGGCTGGGTGCTTGCCTGGACCCGAAGCTCCACCCGGAGGCTGTCCCTGAAGGCCTGCAGCAGCAGCTCGGCCTCTTTCAGCGTGCGGTCGCTATCGGACGTGTGCCGGCTGCCGCGATCCGGAAACGCTGCGGAGCGCGCAGCCGACCGTGCCGCTTCTGCAGTGGCCGCGAGGTCGGCCCGGAGCCCCCGCATGTTCGACCTGATGTCCTCCCGCAGGTTGTCGGCCAGGCGGCGAACGGAGGCGGAAATATCATTCTCGACCCCGGCCAGCTCGTCACGCCGACGGTTGAGCTCCACCAGCCCGGCCGCAGTGATGCGGTAGTTGGTGCGGCGCCCCTCGGCCTCGGTGGCCACGAGCCCCTCTTCCTCCAGCTTGCCGAGCCGTGGGTAGATCGTGCCGGCACTGGGGGAGTAGGTGCCGCCGAACCGTTCGCTGAGGGCTTTGATGAGCTCATAGCCGTGCTTGGGGCCTGACTCCAGGAGGGAGAGGAGATAGAGGCGCAGCGCGCCATGCGCGAAGACGGGAGGCACCTAGGCCCCCGCTTCGGGGTCCGCGGGAGACTGGCTGTGGATGATGGACGTCTTTCCCGAGACCGAGTTGGTGCGGATAAGCATAAGCTGCGCGTCCGGTCCGGCAATGGTCTGGACCTTTCCGCCGGGCTGGAGGTACTTCTGGTGATCGATCACGACGGCGCCGCTGGCGGACTTTGCCACGATGTCCGCGCCGACATCCTGGGGCAGCCGGACGGTGACATCACCCGAGACGGAGTTGGCGCCGAAATCGTGGGTGAAGCCGTGCAGGTCGAAATTCATGTCGCCGCTGACCGTGTTGGCGCGGATGTTGCTGAACCGGCCGGACGCTGTGACTTCGCCGGAGACGCTCTTGGCGGTCAGGACGCCGTCGTGGTTCCGCGCGATGACTTCGCCGCTGACGGTGTTGACGTGCAGGTCACCGGCGGTGTTGTCGGCCATGACGGATCCGGAGACGGTGCTCAGCTTTGCGTGCCCGCTGATCCCGGAGACAAGGCCGTCGCCGCTGACGGTTCCGGCTTCCACTTCCACTCCGGCCGGCAACGCGATGCTGATCACGATCGAGTTGGTGCTGTTGTTGTTGACCGTTCCCATGAGGTTCTTGAACCAGCCCTGGGCGCCGTGAAGCTGGTGGCGCACCTCCAGCCGTCCATTGGCCAAAGTGACGGCTAGCGGGTCGCCATGGATTTCGGAAACCTCAATCCTGGTGACGTCCTGGGCATGGGTGACCACATCGAAGCGTCCCCGGATGATTCCGAGTTTGAGTGACCTGACGCCGTCGACGTCGATGGTCTGGGGACCGGTGACGGTCCAGCTGGTCTCGTCCACTATTCCTCCAATTGCGATATATCGTGAATATGCTCATGACGATATATCGCGTCTCCAGCAAAAGCAATAGTCGACTGCTGCTAGCGATACACCTTTCCGATGAGGGTCCGCGCGATGGCGGTGGCGGGGTCCCGGCCGTCCGGCGTAGGGGCCAGGTTCGTCCAGACAACCAGGGTGACCTTGTTTTCGGGGTCATAGCCGGCAAAGCTGTTGAACCCCGGCAGTTCGCCGGTGTGCCCGAACAGGTTGCCGAATTTTGCGATCCCCAACCCGTAAAGGGCGCCGCCCGGGTCGTCGGCCTTGACCGGCCGGGGGCTGTCGAGGCGCAGCTTCTGCAGGTCCGGCCCCAGCACCTTGCCGTTGCCGAGGGCCTCCACCCACGTTGCCAGGTCCTCCGCCGTCGAGATTCCGGAACCGGCGGCCCAACCCCACGAGGGGTTCATGGCCGTCTGGTCCGTGGGCTGGAGGGTCCCGTCCGCGGCAGCCTTCTGCATGTCCTCCGGGAGGGCGGGGTCGTCCAGCGTCAGCACGTTGTTCCCGTACATGTACCCCTGGGGGTGAGGGGACGGAATGGCATTGGAGGTTTGCCCGGGAAATACAGACTGGGGGAGCCCTAACGGAGTGAACAGCCTGTCGCGGAAGGAGTCCGCTAACGGCTTGCTGTCAAAAGCTTCGGCGATCAGGCCGAGCAGCACGGTATTCGTATTGGAATAGTGGAAGCCCTCGCCGGGAGGGAAGTACGGCTGATTGCGGAAGGCAACGGCGAGAAGTTCCTCGGTTGACCACGCTTTTCCAGGATCGGCGTCGAGGACCTGGTTTACTTCCAGGGCCTCGGTGTAGTTGTAGAGCCCGCTGCGCATGTTGAGCAACTGCTCGATGGTGATATTGGCGCCGTTCGGCACATCGGGGCGGAACTTCGACACCGGATCGTCAAGCTTGATCCTGCCTTCCTGTACCAGCTGCAGAATGACGGTGGCGGTCCAGGTCTTGGTGATGGAGCCGATCCGGACATGGTCTGCAAGCGTCACATGATCGCTTCCGCCAATGCTGCGTACGCCGTAGGTGTAGGTCAGGTCTCCGCCGGGGGTCCGAAGCAGCATGGCCGCACCGGGAACGCCGAGTTCCTGGGCGGCATCCTTGAACGTCTGCTCCAGGGCAGCCTGATCGAAAGGCTGCAGGGCGGCGGAGGAGGAGGGGGCTCCGGCGGATTCAGACGTGGCGCTTTGAGATGCCGCGCTTTGAGGCGCCGCGCCGGACGGGGCGGGCACCTGGCCAGCACTGCAACCCGCCACAACAAGCGCCACTGCCGCAGCCAACGCTGCCGGGCAGCCCTTCAAGAATCGGGGAACGGTCATGCCCCACACCTTCTGTCGACGACAGTATGGGGCCATTGGGTCACGCAGTGAGCCTGGGTGTCAAGCAGTTTTTGCTGTGCCGGGCGGCGTTTCCAGGGCTACGGTTCCGGTGTTACTCCGGGGCGGCGATACGGAGCCACTGGAACCAGCCCCGGTGCAGCACCAGCCAGGCCATCAGCCCGTAGCCGGCCTGGCCCGGGGTGCCGCCGTTTGCCGCCAGGTCCTGGCGCCATTGTTCGTGGTTGAGCAACGGGGAGAAGGTATCCACGTACAGGTGCTTTCGCCGCGTCGTCACGTCCGCGAAGGCCGTGTTCAGTTCGCCCAGCCGGCGGTTCTGGGCAGGATCGAGGGACGGCGGCGGGCCCACCACGAAGACCTCGATCTTGTTCTGGGACGCGGAGTCAAGGATGTTGGCAAGGTTCAGGCGGCTGCGGGCCGTGGAGAGTCCGAACTCAATGTCCCGTCCGCTGAGCCCGATCACCAGCCGGTTTTCGTGGTTGTTGCCGAAGCGGCGCCCGGCTTCGCCGAGCCAGCGGGCGGCGAGGCCTTCGGTGCCTTCCTGGGGGCAGGGGAGGGCAAAACATTCAACGGTTAAACCGTCCTGTGGAGTGCGGGCCAGCACGCGGCCCAGCCAGCCCAGCGCCCGGGGGTCGCCCAGGCCGGCCAACAGTTCATCTCCAACTGCCGCGATCCGCAGCTTCCTGTCTTCCACGACTACCTCTTTACCTCAATATGCAACAAAGTTCAGCGTTCCATGGAAACGGGCTCCCGGCCAACTCCGGCCGCTGGTGTCCGCTGCCGGTTGCCTCTTCCATTAAGCAGCGCTGCCCGGCCGGAGTCGTGAATTTTCGAGTTCCGGCCGGGCAGCGTTCAAGCTACTTCCGTGCAAACGCCTGCTTGAGGAGGGTATCCTGCTCCGCTGCGTGCCGCTTCATGGAACCGGCGGCGGTGGAAGCCGAAGCCGGACGGGAAACCAGCTTCACCCGGCGGTCGAGTGCCTCCGGCAGGTTCAGGCCCATGAACGGCCACGGGCCCTGGTTGGCCGGTTCGTCCTGTGCCCACACGACTTCGGCGTTGGGGTACTTGGCAAGCTCGGCAGCGATTTCAGCGGCGGGCAGCGGGTAAAGCTGCTCCACGCGGACGATCGCCGTGGTCTTGTCGCCGGTCTTCTGCCGGGTGGACAGCAGATCGTAGTACAGGCGGCCGGAGACCAGCAGCACACGCTCGACGGCATCTGCCTGCACCTGCTCGTGCTCGCCGATGACCGGCTTGAAGGTGCCGGTGGTGAAGTCCTCCACGGAAGAGGCTGCGGCCTTCAGGCGGAGCAGTTGCTTCGGCGTGAAGATGATCAGCGGCTTCCGCGGCCGGCTGTACGCCTGGCGGCGCAGCAGGTGGAAGTGCGAGGCCGACGTCGTGGGGTTCGCCACGATCATGTTCTCTTCGGCGCACATCTGCAGGAAGCGTTCGATACGGGCCGAGGAGTGGTCCGGGCCCTGTCCCTCGTAGCCGTGCGGCAGCATGAGCACCAGCGAGGAGCGCTGGCCCCACTTCTGCTCGGCGGAGGAGATGAACTCGTCGATGATGGTCTGCGCGCCGTTGACGAAGTCACCGAACTGCGCTTCCCACAGCACCAGTGCATCCGGGCGTTCCACGGAGTAGCCGTATTCGAAGCCCATTGCTGCGTATTCGGACAGCAGGGAGTCGTAGATCCAGAGCTTCGCCTGGGTATCCGAGAGTTTGCCCAGGGGCAGCCATTCATTGCCGTTGGCGCGGTCATGGAAGACGGCGTGGCGCTGCACGAAGGTTCCGCGGCGCGAGTCCTGGCCGGCCAGGCGGACGGGAACGCCCTCCATGATCAGCGAACCGAAGGCCGCGATCTCGCCGAAGCCCCAGTCGATGCCGCCTTCACGGGACATCTGCTCGCGCTTTTCCAGAAGCTGCTTGAGCTTCGCGTGGACCGTGAACCCTTCGGGGATCTCGATGTGGGCCTTGCCGATCCGCGCCAGGGTTTCGGCGGAAATCGCGGTGGACTCCGGAGCGCTGATGCCCGAGTCCGACTGCTGGGCCTGCGGCCGCTCGAGGTCGGAGACCGCGGCGGAATCGGCCGTGATGATCGGGATCGGCGAGGTCTGGGCAGCGTGGGTCTCGGCGAAGACCCGCTCCAGGCGCTCCTGGTAGTCGCGGAGCAGCTGCTCGGCTTCTTCCTCGGTGATGTCGCCACGGCCGATCAGCGATTCGGTGTACAGCTTGCGGACCGACCGCTTTGCCTCGATCAGGTTGTACATCAGCGGCTGCGTCATCGAGGGGTCGTCGCCCTCGTTGTGGCCGCGGCGGCGGTAGCACACCATGTCGATGACAACGTCCTTGTGGAAACGCTGGCGGAACTCGTAGGCGAGCTGGCCCACCCGGACCACGGCTTCGGGGTCGTCGCCGTTAACGTGGAACACCGGCGCCTGGATCATCTTGGCGACGTCCGTGGAGTAGGTGGAGGAGCGGGACGAGGACGGCGCCGTGGTGAAGCCGACCTGGTTGTTGACCACCACGTGGATGGTACCGCCGGTGCGGTAGCCGCGCAGCTGGGAGAGGTTGAGCGTTTCCGCCACCACACCCTGGCCTGCGAAGGCGGCGTCGCCGTGCACCATGATGGGCAGCACGGGGAAGGCCTCGCCCTGGTCCAGGCGGTCCTGCTTGGCGCGGACGATGCCCTCAAGAACGGAGTCCACGGCTTCAAGATGCGAGGGGTTGGCGGCCAGGTAGACCTTGGTCTCCTTGCCGTTGTCCGACGTGAAGGTTCCCTCGGTGCCGAGGTGGTACTTGACGTCGCCGGAGCCCTGCACGGAGCGCGGGTCCTGGGTGCCTTCGAATTCGCGGAACACCTGGGCGTAGGTCTTGCCTGCGATGTTGGTGAGCACGTTCAGGCGGCCGCGGTGGGCCATGCCGATGGCTACTTCATCGAGGTCGTCGTCGGCCGCATCGGAGATGATGGCGTCAAGCAGCGGGATCAGGGACTCGCCGCCCTCCAGGGAGAAGCGCTTCTGACCCACGAACTTGGTCTGCAGGAAGGTTTCGAAGGCTTCCGCGGCGTTCAGCTTGGATACGATGCGCAGCTGCTCTTCGCGGCTCGGCTTGGAGTACGGGTGCTCCAGCTGGTCCTGGAACCACTTGCGCTCCACCGGGTCCTGGATGTGCATGTACTCGATGCCGGTGGTGCGGCAGTACGCGTCCCGGAGGACACCCAGGATGTCGCGGAAAGCGAGCTGGGGCTTGCCGCCGAAACCGCCGGTGGGCCACTCGCGGTCAAGATCCCAGAGGGTCAGGCCGTAGGTGAGGACGTCCAGGTCGGGGTGCTTGCGCTGGACGTATTCGAGCGGGTCGGTGTCGGCCATCAGGTGGCCGCGCACGCGGTAGGAGTGGATCAGCTGCTGGATCCGGGCGACCTTGTTGATCTGGTCGGACGGGTCCACCTGCAGGTCCGCACTCCACCGCACGGGCTCGTAGGGGATGCGGAGCGATTCGAAGATCTCGTCGTAGAAGTTCTGCGCACCCAGCAGGAGCGAGTGGACGAGCTTCAGGAACTCGCCGCTGCCGGCTCCCTGGATGACGCGGTGGTCGTAGGTGGACGTCAGCGTCAGCACCTTGCTGATGGCGTTGTGGGCGATGATCTTTTCGCTGGCACCCTGGAACTCGGCCGGGTAGTCCAGTGCGCCGACGCCGATGATGGCTGCCTGTCCCTTGGAGAGGCGCGGCACGGAGTGCACGGTGCCGATGCCGCCTGGGTTGGTCAGGGACACGGTGGTGCCCTGATGGTCATCGGCGGTCAGCTTGCCGTTGCGGGCGCGCTTGATCAGGTCCTCGTAGGTGTGCCAGAACTCGGAGAAGTTGAGGGTCTCCGCCTTTTTGATGTTCGGCACCATGAGCAGACGGGTGCCGTCCGGCTTGGGCATGTCAATGGCGATGCCGAAGTTCACGTGTGCGGGCTGGACCGCAACGGGCTTGCCGTCCACTTCGTCGTAGTAGACGTTCATGGAGGGGAACTGGGAAAGGGCGCGGATGACGGCGTAGCCGATGAGGTGCGTGAAGGAGACCTTGCCGCCGCGGGCGCGGGCAAGGTTGGAGTTGATGACCACGCGGTTGTCGATCAGCAGTTTGGCAGGGATGGCCCGGACGCTGGTGGCGGTGGGAACTTCCAGGCTGGTGACCATGTTTGAAGCAATGGCCTTGGCCGGTCCGCGGAGGACGGAGACGACGTCCTCTTCCGGAGCCGTGGGGGCCTTGACGTTCTTGGGGAGCTGGGCGGGAATGGGAGGGGTGCCGGCTGCTTCGGGCTTCTTCGCGCCGTCGCGGGCAACTGTGGCGGGTGCTTTCTTGACCGGTGCCGCGGCCTGGGTTGCCGGCTGGGCAGGAGCAGCAGGCTTGGCGGGCGCTGCCGGCGACGGTGCCGGTGCGGCCGCAGCGGGAGCTACAACTGGAAGTTCGCGGGTTGCGGGGTCGGCGGGCGCCGCTGCGCCCGAGTTCCCGTTGGAAGACGAGCTGTCACCGGCGTCGAAGGATTCAAACAGGGGCCACCACTTGGCATCTACCGTGTTCTTGTCCTGCTGGTAACGCTCGTACAGTTCGTCAACGAGCCACTCGTTTCCGCCAAATTCCTCTGGTAGACGGTGGCTAGGCTGCTCTGGCACTTGAAATACGCCTCTTCCATGAGTTTGATTTCCCTCTGGTCGCCTTCGGTGCGTCAGCACAACAATCGAACCAGTTTCTGCGTCCTGTGAACCCAGACCTTTGCCAGTCTAGTGACGATTCTTGGTTAACTGCCAATAAGGGTGACCCAAATCATGTAGCTGCGAAACTATTGCGGGAATAAGCCTTTGAAGCGGTCTTCGGCGCCGCCCCCGGCGCCGTCCCTGCTGGGCCGTGATCTCGCCTAGACTCGCAGTGAGGGCACCGTTTTCGACGAGGAGCAGCCGTGCGTTTTTTGAGTGAACCGTCCACTGACCTGACGTACTCGGACGCCTTCCTGGTGCCGTCGCGTTCGGACGTCACGTCGCGGCTGGATGTGGACCTTGCGGCCGACGACGGCACCGGTTCCTCCATTCCCCTCGTGGTGGCCAACATGACGGCGGTCACGGGAAAGCGCATGGCCGAAACCATGGCGCGCCGCGGCGGGCTCGCCGTTTTGCCGCAGGATGTACCCCTTGAGGTACTCCGGGACGTAACGGGCTGGATCAAGTCCCGCCACACCGTTTTTGAAACTCCGGTGAGCCTGCTGACCTCCGATACGGTCATCGACGCCCTCCACCTGATGGGAAAGCGGCCTCACGGTGCGGTGGTGGTGATGGACGACGACGGCAAGATCGCCGGAGCGGTCAGGGCTGCGGACTGCGAAGGGCAGGACCGCTTTGCCTCGCTCGCGTCGGTGATGCGGCAGACGCTGGTGCTGGACGCCGCGGCATTCGACACCGATGCCGGAGCGGAGGCCCGCGACTCCTCCCTGCGGCAGGCTTTCGATGCCATGGACTCCGCAGGGACGGACTTTGCCCCGGTACAGCGTGGCGGTTCCCTCGCCGGGGTGCTCACCCGGAAGGGTGCGCTTCGTTCCACGATCTACCGGCCACTGCTGGACGGAGCCGGGAAGCTCAAGGTGGCTGCCGCCGTCGGAATTAACGGTGATGTCGCTGACCGGGCGGGCGAACTGCTGGCCGCGGGCGTGGACGTCCTCGTGATTGATACCGCCCACGGGCACCAGCAAAAGATGTTCGACGCCCTCGCGGCTGTCCGCAGCCTGGATCCCGCGGTTCCGCTCGTGGCCGGCAACGTGGTGACGGCGGATGCCACCCGGGAACTGATCGCTGCCGGCGCGAACATCGTTAAGGTCGGCGTCGGTCCGGGCGCCATGTGCACCACACGCATGATGACTGCCGTGGGCCGGCCGCAACTGTCCGCCGTGCTGGAGTGTGCGGCTGCGGCGCGCGGGGCCGGAGGGCGGATCTGGGCAGACGGCGGCGTGCGGTATCCCCGGGACGTGGCGCTGGCCCTCGCGGCCGGAGCAAGCCAGGTGATGATCGGCTCCTGGTTCGCGGGAACCCACGAAAGTCCCGGCGACCTGCAGGCTGACGCCAACGGCCGGCCTTATAAGGAGAGCTTCGGCATGGCGTCGGCCAGGGCCGTGCAGAACCGGAACCAGCGCGAGGGTGCCTTCGAAAAGGACCGCAAGGCGCTTTTCGAAGAAGGCATCTCCACGTCCCGCATGTACCTGGACCCTGCCCGGCCGGGCGTCGAGGACCTGGTGGACATGATCACGGCCGGGCTCCGCAGTTCCATGAGCTACGCGGGTGCCGCCGACCTGACCGGTTTCCGCGACCGTGCCGTGGCCGGAATCCAGTCGGCGGCCGGCTATGAGGAAGGCCGGCCCGTCCCCCAGAGCTGGTGACCGGCCGGTGCGCCGGATCCGCCTGCGAACGGACCCGCGGACAGGGCCTTCGGCCGGCGCTCGAGCGCTCCGGGAGGCCGCGGCTGCTCCTGTAGACTGAAAGTCTTATGGACAGTAAATCTAGGTGCCGGCCTGGGGGCTGTCAGCGGAGCATGAACACCAGCTCCCCGCAGTCCACCCACAGAGCCGGCAAACCCCGTTCACGCGCCCATCACTCTGCAGCAGTCCAGCACGCCGCAGCCTTCCAGGAATCAGGGTCGGCACCGGCCGACCATCCTCCGCCGGGACGATCTCCCGTCAACACCTTCTTGTCTTTGCCTGCTGCGCCCGTCGCACCCTTGGCACTTTTCCAGGCCAGTGACGCCAGCAGGCGGCTTACATTCCCCGGACGGCCGGAGGCACGCCGCTGATGGAATGGTTACTGCTCGGAGCAGGCATCCTGCTCATCCTTGGCACGGGCTTCTTCGTCGCCGTCGAGTTTTCCCTCGTCGCCCTTGACCAGGCCACGGTCCAGCGGGCCGTGGACAGCGGCGACGCCGCAGCCGTGCCGCTGCTCAAGTGCCTCAAATCGCTGTCCACCCAGCTGTCAAGCTGCCAGCTAGGCATCACCATGACAACGCTGCTGACCGGCTATGTCATGGAGCCCTCCATCGGCAAGCTGACGGAGGGCCCGCTGGCTGCGGCCGGTGTCCCGGAAGCTGCGGCCGCCTCAGTTTCATTGGTGATCGCCATGACCATTGCCACCCTGCTGTCGATGCTGATTGGCGAGCTGGTCCCCAAGAACATGGCCATTGCCCTGTCCTTGCCGATCGGCAAGGCCGTGGCCCGTCCCCAGCTGATGTTCACCGCCATCTTCAAGCCGGCCATCATTGTGCTGAACGGCTTTTCCAACAAGGTGCTGAATGTTTTCGGGCTGGAAGCCAAGGAAGAGATATCAGGGGCGAGGACCCCGGCCGAACTCGCTTCCCTGGTGCGGCGCTCGGCCGCCATGGGGACGCTTGACGCGGGAACGGCCAACTTCATTGCCCGGACGCTCAAGTTTTCCGGCCGGACGGCCGCCGATGTGATGACTCCCAGGATCCGGGTGGAGACCGTCGGTGCTGCGCAGCCGGTATCGGACATTATTAACGCGGCCCGGCGGACGGGATATTCACGTTTTCCGGTCATCGGTGAGTCCGCCGACGACATCCGCGGTGTGGTGCACGTCAAAAAGGCAATCGCCGTCCCCTCGGAGCGGCGCGCGAACCTTGAAGCGGGCGCCATCATGACCGACGTCCTGCGGGTTCCCGAAACCATCCACCTGGATGCCTTGCTGGCTGAACTGCGCGAAGGAAACCTGCAGCTGGCCGTTGTGCTGGACGAATACGGCGGCACTGCGGGGATCGCCACGCTGGAGGACCTTGTGGAGGAAATTGTCGGGGAAGTTGCCGATGAACACGACAAGGTGCGGCCGGGGCTGCTCCAGAGCGCCTCGGGGGACTGGTACTTCCCGGGCCTGCTGCGCCCGGACGAGTTGTCGGAACAGGTTCCGGGGCTGACGGTGCCTGATGAGGCGGCTTACGAAACGGTGGGCGGCTACGTCATGAGCCAGCTGGGCCGGATCGCAACGGTAGGGGACATGGTGGACGTTGGCGGCGGAACGCTCAGCGTCACCAGGATGGACGGACGCCGGATCGACCGGATCTGCTTCAAGCCTTCCCCGATCCGGGGCCCGGAGCACGTTGCCGGCCAGGGAGGTACGGCATGAGCGACTGGGTGGGAATCCTCTGGCTTGTCCTCCTCCTGTTGGGCAATGCGTTCTTCGTGGCGGCCGAATTCGCTGTGATGTCGGCACGCCGGAGCCAGATCGAGCCGCTGGCGGAGTCCGGTTCCATGCGGGCGCATACAACACTGCGCGCCATGGAAAATGTCTCGCTCATGCTGGCGTGTTCCCAGCTGGGCATCACGGTGTGCTCCCTGCTGATCCTGCAGGTGGCCGAGCCGGCCATCCACCATCTGATGGCGGTGCCGCTGGAAGCGGTGGGGCTGCCGACGGAACTCGCGGACGTCGTGGCGTTCGCCGTGGCGCTTATGGTCGTCACCTTCCTGCATGTGACGTTCGGTGAGATGGTGCCCAAGAACATCTCGGTGTCCGTTGCGGACAAAGCGGCGCTGCTGCTGGCGCCGCCGCTGATGTTCATCGCCAGGCTGGTGAAGCCGGTGATCGTGGCGCTCAACTGGTCCGCCAACCACATCCTGCGTCTCCTCCGGATTGAACCCAAGGACGAGGTCAATTCCTCGTTCACGCTGGAGGAGGTCCAGTCGATCGTGCAGGAGTCCACCCGGCACGGGCTGGTGGATGACGACGCCGGCCTGATCACCGGTGCCTTGGAATTCTCCGAGCACACGGCCTCCCGCATCATGGTGCCGCTCGACAAGCTGGTAACGATGAAGTCGCCCACCACGCCCGTTGAGTTCGAAAAGGCCGTCAGCCGGACCGGCTTCTCCCGGTTCCCGATGATGGACGACGACGGCATGCTCTCGGGCTACCTCCACATCAAGGATGTGCTGTCTATCGCGGAAGCGGGATACGAGCATCCAATCGCGGAAAGTCGGATCAGGTCCCTGGTGAACTTGTCCATGGATGACGAGATCGAAAAGGCGATGTCCGTAATGCAGCGCACGGGGTCGCACTTGGCGCGGGTCATCGGGCCGGACGGCAACACCAAGGGCGTGCTGTTTCTGGAAGACGTCATCGAGCAGCTCGTCGGCGAAATCCGGGATGCCACCCAGGCAAAGGGCATCCGCAGGCTCGGCCAGCCGGACGGGGAGTAGGCAGGCATGGCGCTGTAGCCCTAAATAGGAATCATTCCCATTTAGGGCTACACTCGTCTTGTTGCTAATGCTCCTGATTCTCATCTAGCACATCCGCAAAACAGATCCGAGGTTCTTCCGTGCGCCGTTCAGCAGTCCTTTCCGCCACCGCCCTTGCGGGCCTGAGCCTGGTGCTGTCAGGGTGCAGCACGACGGCGGCCAGCCAGCAGGCGGGCTCCGGCACCATCGAGGTGGTCACCTCCACGAACGTCTATGGCGACATCGTGCGTGAGATCGGCGGCGACAAGGTGAACGTCAAAGCACTCATCAGCAAGGCCAGCCAGGACCCGCATTCCTACGAGGCCACCACCCAGGACAAACTGGCAATCTCCAAGGCGCGTCTCGTCGTCGAAAACGGCGGCGGCTACGACGACTTCGTCCACAAGCTGGCCGAAGACAGCAACCTGGATCATGACAGCATCATCGACGCCGTCGAAGTTTCCGGGCTGGCCCCCGCAGAAGAACCGGAAGCCACCTCTACGCCCGCTGCTACAACGGAAGGGACCGACGAACACGGGCACGCCGACGAGCACGGGGAATTCAACGAACACGTCTGGTACAACTTCGATGCCATGAGCAAGCTGGCCGACGCCATCGAGGCCAGGCTCGCTGCGCTGGAGCCAGCTTCCGCATCCACCTTCCAGGCCAACGCCGACTCGTTCAAAGAGGAGATTGCCGGGCTGAGTGACCAGGCCGCCGCCCTCAAGGCCACAGCGGCACAGGCGCCTGTTGCCGTTACCGAACCCGTGCCGCTTTACCTGCTTGAGGCCGCCGGCCTGGTGAACAAGACTCCCGCGGACTACACGGCAGCCATCGAGGAAGAATCCGACGTGCCGCCGGCAGTCCTCAAGGAAGCCACTGAGCTGGCCGGGTCCAAGGACATCAAACTCCTGGCGTACAACACGCAGACCGAAGGCCCGCAGACACAGGCCCTGAAGAAGGCAGCCGAGGCAGCCGGCGTTCCGGTGGTGGACTTCAGCGAAACCCTTCCCGAGGGCAAGAGCTACCTTGAGTGGATGGGCAGCAACGTGGAGAACATCAAGCAGGCCCTGAGCAAATAGCCCGGCAAATAGCCCGAAAGTAGCGGCGGGCGAGTGGCGTGCCGGCGAACGGGCCATGCGGGGTTGAACCATCACAGGACAGGGCCGTCCTAAGATGGTGAAGGCGCTTCGCCCGCATGAATCGAGGATAAAGAACGTTGAAACCGGTAGTGAGCCTCCGCGGAGCCACCCTGAAGTTCGGCAGGCGGACACTGTGGGAGGACCTGGACCTCGATATCAACCCCGGCGAGTTCTTTGCCGTGCTCGGCCCCAACGGCAGCGGAAAGACCACCTTCCTGAAGGTCCTGCTGGGAATGCAGGAACTCCACTCGGGAACCGCAACGCTGGGCGGCCGTCCGGTGGAGCGGGGCAGCAGCCTGATCGGCTACATTCCCCAGCAGAAATCCTTCGCGCCGGACACACCCCTGCGTGCCCGCGACCTTGTAGGACTCGGCGTGGACGGTCACCGCTGGGGCCTGCGTCTCGGTGCCGCCAAGGCCAACCGCAGGATCGATGAACTGCTGGACCTCGTAGGCGCCGCCGACTACGCCAAGGTCCCGGTCGGCCAGCTCTCCGGCGGTGAACAGCAGCGGCTGAGGGTTGCCCAGTCGTTGGCCACCGATCCGAAGGTCCTGCTCTGTGACGAACCGCTGCTGTCGTTGGACCTTCAGCATCAGCAGGCCGTCAGCGCCTTGATCAACGAACAGTGCCGCAACCAGGACAGTGCGGTGGTCTTTGTCACGCACGAGATCAATCCGATCATCGACTACGTGGACCGGGTCCTCTACCTTGCCGGCGGGCGCTTCAGGGTGGGCAGGCCCACCGAGGTGATGACCACCGAGGTGCTCTCCGGGCTGTACGGCAGCCGGGTCGAAGTGATCCACGCCAACGGCCGGATGATCGTGGTGGGGCTGCCCGAAGCGGCCAGCCACCACCACGAGGACGCGCATTCAATTGCAGGGGAGCTGGGCTAGATGGACTTCGACAGCATCCTGCGTTCCATTTTCAATTTCGACAACTACGGCGAACTCCTGGCGCTGGTGCAGAACTCTGTCTGGGCAGGAGCGCTGCTCGGCCTGCTGGGCGGGCTCATGGGCACGTTCGTGATGAAGCGGGACCTTGCGTTCGCCGTGCACGGCATTTCGGAGCTTTCCTTCGCCGGCGCGGCTTTTGCGCTGCTCATCGGGGGCGACATCGTTTTCGGGTCGCTCATCGGTTCCGTGCTCGCGGCGCTGCTCCTGGGATTGATGGGAGTACGGGCCCGCGACAAGAATTCCATCATCGGTGTGATCATGCCGTTCGGCCTTGGCCTGGGCATCCTCTTTCTCTCGCTTTACGAGGGAAGGGCTTCCAACAAATTCGGGCTCCTGACCGGGCAGATCGTGTCCGTGGATACGGTGCAGCTGCAGGTGCTGGCCACAGCGGCAATGGTGGTGATGATAGCTCTGGTTGCCATCTGGCGCCCTCTCACTTTTGCCAGCGTGGACCCGGAGGTCGCGGCCGCGCGGGGTGTGCCCGTGCGGACACTGGGCATTGGCTTTATGGTGCTGCTGGGAATCAGCGTGGCACTGTCCATCCAGGTGGTGGGAGCGCTCCTGGTGCTCGCGCTGCTGAT
Source organism: Arthrobacter sp. ISL-72 (assembly GCF_018613755.1). Taxonomy (GTDB): domain Bacteria; phylum Actinomycetota; class Actinomycetes; order Actinomycetales; family Micrococcaceae; genus Arthrobacter. Next base: position 193,754 of record NZ_JAGGPP010000009.1, on the reverse strand, counting down.
CACTCCGGCCGCAGCGGCACTTCGGGTCACATCCTCACCGCGCCTGGTGGTGATCCTCAGCGTGGCGTTCGCGGTCACGGCAACAGTCGGCGGCATCATGCTTGCCCTGGGTGGCCGGATCCCCATCAGCCCCTACGTGACCACGCTGTCGTTCCTGATCTACGTGGTGTGCCGCATCATCGGCGGCGTTCGGGCCGGGCGCGGGCTCAACGGACGTGTCCTTCCGCCGGAGGCCGCAACAGCCGAGGTGGCGTAGCGCCCCGGTCGCGGGCTGGCGCCTAGGTCGCCGCAGCCTTCCGCGCGGTGCAGTCCGGGCACAGGCCGTAGATCTCAACGGTATGGGCCACTTCGGTGTAGCCGTGCTCCGCGGCAGTCCGCGCGGCCCAGGTCTCGACGGCGGGTGCTTCCACTTCCACCGCCTTGCCGCAGTTGCGGCACAGCAGGTGATGATGGTGGCCAGTTACGGCGCACCTCCGGTAGACGGCCTCGCCTTCGCCGTTCCGCAGCACATCCACCAGCCCGTCGTCGGCGAGCGACTGCAGGATCCGATAGGCAGTAGCGAGTGACACCGACGTGCCCTGGTTCTGCAGGATCCGGTAGAGCTCCTGGGTGCTGACGAAGTCGTGCAGCTCGTCCAGGGCGGCGCTCACAGCGAGTCGCTGCTTGGTGACACGCTGCTCCTTGCCGCCGGAGGAAGGCGGGGCGGATAGCTTGGTGTCGTCGGCTTTGGCGCCGTGGGCCATGGAATGACTCGCTTCCCTAAGGGGTGTTGGCAATGTCCAAGATTACCAGCCGGGGCTTCATGGACACTGCCGTGCGGCCCACCCTAGGCTGGCTCCATGAAGCTGACTAAATACACCCACGCCTGTATCCGGCTTGAGAAGGACGGCCAGGTGCTGGTGCTGGATCCCGGCACGTTCTCAGAAACCGGCCAGGCCCTCGACGCGGCCGGGGCCGTCCTGATCACCCATGAACACGACGACCACGTGGATGTTCCCGCCGTGGTGTCAGCCCTGGAAGGCAATGCGTCACTCCAGGTCTTTGCCCCCGCGGGAGTGGCCGCGAAGCTGCGCTCCGAGGCACCTTTTGCAGACTCCCGGATCCAGGACGTGGAACCCGGCTCAACGTTCACCGCCGCCGGCTTCGAGGTCCGCACATTCGGCGGGCAGCACGCACTGATCCATCCCCAGATTCCGGTAGTGGCCAACATCGGGTACCTGATCGATTCCAACGTCTACCACCCGGGGGACTCGTTCGTGATTCCGGACGGCCTCAGCGTCCGGACCCTCCTGGTGCCGGTGCATGCGCCCTGGAACAAGGTGGCCGAGGTGGTGGACTTTGTCATCGGGGTCCGTGCCCCCAAAGCGTTTCCCATCCATGACGCCCTGCTCAACGACACCGGGCTCGGACTCATTGAAAAGCACGTGAAGCGGCTGGGCGCGAAATACGGCACCGAATACAGGCACCTTTCCAGCGGCGACTCTGTGGAGGTCTAGACTCCGCGAGGCCTGGACAGTGCGAGGGCCTGGACCCGGGGAGGCCTAGGCGGGCCAGGTTCCCGATTCGAAGAAATCCCGGATGGCGGCCTCGTGCGGCCTCGGATCCAGGCCCCTCGTCTGCAGCCAGTCGGTGTTGTAGTAGCTGCCAGCGTAACGGTCCCCGGCGTCGCACATCAGCGAGACCACGCTGCCCCGCCGGCCCTCCGCGATCATGCCGGCGATCAGCTGCCACACGCCCCAGAGGTTGGTTCCGGTGGACGGTCCCGCATGCAGGCCGGCCAGGTCCCGCAGGTGCCGCATGGCGGCGACCGAGGCCGCGTCCGGCACCTGGATCATGTGGTCGATCACGGCGGGCACAAAGCTGGGCTCCATCCGCGGCCGGCCGATGCCTTCAATCCGGGACGGCATCCCGGTGCTGAAACCGGCGATGCCGTCCCGCCAGCCGGGGTAGAAGGCGGAGTTTTCGGGGTCCACGACGGCAAGATCGGTATCGTGCCGGTGGTAGCGGAGATAGCGGCCGATGGTGGCGCTGGTGCCGCCCGTGCCGGCGCCCACCACTATCCACCGGGGGACCGGGTGCTCTTCGAGCGACAGTTGCTGGAAGATGGATTCGGCGATGTTGTTGTTCCCGCGCCAGTCCGTGGCCCGCTCGGCGTAGGTGAACTGATCCATGTAATGTCCGCCGGCAGTCCGGGCCACTTCCTCTGCGGCGGCGTAGACCTCCGAGGCGTGCTCCACCAGGAGGCAGGACCCGCCGAACTGCTCGATCAGGGCGATCTTCTCAGGGCTGGTGGTGCGGGTCATCACGGCAATGAACGGCAAGTTCAGAAGCTGGGCGAAGTAGGCCTCGGAGACGGCCGTGCTGCCGCTGGAGGCTTCCACGATGGTGGTGTCTTCGCGGATCCAGCCGTTGACCAGGCCGAACAGGAACAGCGACCGCGCCAGCCGGTGCTTCAGGCTTCCGGAGCGGTGTGTGGATTCGTCCTTTAGGTACAGCTGCACGCCCCAGTGCTCCGGCAGCGGGACCGAGTACAAGTGGGTGTCCGCCGACCTGTTGTTTTCGGCGTTGATCCTGCGGACGGCTTCATCCGCCCAGGCGCGCTCCTGGCGGCTCACACGGTTACCTGCTCTGCTCACCGACTCAGCCTACCCGGGACGCGCGGCAGCACGGCTACAGTTGGAATCGCCCTCATCCGAACCAAAGGAGATTTGATGAACCCCCTGATGGACGTGTCCGCCCTTAACCGCCGGATGACCTCCGGCGAGCGTACCGTTCTGCTGGATGTGCGCTGGGCCCTGGGCGATCCCCACGGCCGCGAGCACTACCTTCTGGCCCACATTCCCGGCGCGGTGTATGTCGACCTGCCCACGCAGCTGGCGGGGCCGGCGGCTCCGCGCGAGGGCAGGCATCCGCTGCCGCCGCTGCAGCAGTTCCAGGAATCGGCGAGGTGCTGGGGCATCCGGAACAACGACGTCGTGGTTGCCTATGACGATACGGGCAGTACCGCGGCCGCAAGGCTCTGGTGGATGCTGCGTGAGGCCGGTCTTTCAACCGTTTACCTGCTCGACGGCGGCCTGGCCGCCTGGCGTGCGGCCGGCTACGCCGTGGAAGGCGGCCTCGAGCAGGCCTCGTTGGGGGACGTCACGCTGAACGGCGGCGCGATGCCCGTGATTGATACCATGCAGGCCGCGCAGTGGCCGGACCGGGGCGTGCTGCTGGACGCGCGGGCGGGTGAACGCTACCGGGGCGAGATTGAACCGGTGGATCCGCGGGCGGGGCATATTCCGGGCGCTGTGAGTGCTCCGACGGCGGAAAACATCGGCAGCGACGGGCGGTTCCTGCCGCCGGAGGAGCTTCGCGGGCGTTTTACCGCCCTCGGTGTGCGGGCGGACGTGCCAACGGCCGTCTACTGCGGCTCGGGAGTGACGGCTGCGCACGAGATCGCCGCCCTGGAAATCGCCGGGTTCCCTGCGGCGTTGTATCCCGGCTCGTATTCGCAGTGGTCCAATGACCCCGCCAACCCCGTAGCCACCGGAGCGGCCCCGTAAGCCCGAGCCCGATATGCCCGAGCCCGTGTGCCCCGCCCGGACTTGGAACAGTTGCCGGGCCGGGCGGATTGGAACAGTTGCCAGGGGCGGAGGTAGCGTCGAGGCATGACTCCAGGACGCCCCGTACCGCCGCCCCTCGCCAAGCCGCTCCCCGCCCCCGCTTCAGGCCCGCAGCTCGCGGCGGCCTACGGCGCCACAGCCGGTGACAGCGGCCTGGTTCCGCTGACCGTTGCCCGCAGGGCTCCCAAGGACGACGACGTCGAGATCGCCATCGAGTTCTGCGGACTGTGCCATTCGGACGTGCACGCGACACGCGGCGAGTGGGGCACGCAGAAGTACCCGCTGGTGCCCGGCCACGAGATCGTCGGCCGCGTCAGCCGTGTGGGGGCCGCCGTGGACGACTTTGCCCCGGGTGAGCTCGTGGGCGTGGGCTGCATGGTGGATTCCTGCCGGGAATGCGACAGCTGCCTGGACGGCCTCGAGCAGTACTGCGAAAACAGCATCACCGGAACCTATGGTGCAGTGGATGCGCGCAACGGCGACACGGTCACCCAGGGCGGCTACGCCACGTCGGTGGTGGTGGACCGCCGCTACGTCCTGCGGGTTCCGGAAAGCCTGGACCCGGCTGCCGCCGCGCCGCTGCTGTGCGCCGGCATCACCACGTATTCCCCGCTACGGCACTTCGACGTCGAAGCCGGGGACGTTGTGGGCGTGGTGGGCCTGGGCGGACTGGGCCACATGGCCGTGAAGCTCGCCAAAGCCATGGGCGCCGAGGTGAAGGTGTTCACCACGTCCGAAGCGAAGGTTGCCGCCGCCCGCGAACTGGGTGCGGACCACGTCATCCTTTCCCGCGACGAGGCGTCGATGGAAGCTGCGAACCGGAGCATCGATGTCATCATCGACACCGTCGCGGCGCCGCACGACCTCAACCCTTATTTCCGGACCCTCCGCCGGGACGGAGCTCTCTTCCAGCTGGGCCTGCCGTCCGATGCCATGCCGCCGGTGAACCCCGGCGCGCTGATCCGGCGCCGGATCGCCTATGCGGGTTCCCTCATCGGAGGGATCGCCGAGACCCAGGAGATGCTGGACTTCTGCGCTGAACACGGCGTTGTCTCCGATGTCGAGGTGGTGGGCGCGGACCGGCTCAACGAGGCGTATGACCGCATGGTGGCCGGGGACGTCAAGTATCGTTTTGTCCTGGACACCAGCACCCTCGGCAACCCCTCGGAAAAGGCAGACGCATGAGCACCGTTTTCACCAAGATCATCAACGGCGAGATCCCCGGACGGTTTGTCTGGCGGGACGAGGACGTTGTGGCGTTCCTGACCATGGGGCCGCTTGCTGACGGCCACACGCTGGTGGTTCCCACCGAGGAAGTGGACCGCTGGACGGACGCTCCGCCGGCGCTCCTTGCCCGGGTGATGGAGGTGGCCCGGAAGATCGGTGCTGTCCAGGTGGATGTTTTTGATGCCGCGCGCGCCGGGTTGATTGTGGCCGGATACGAGGTCAACCACCTCCACGTCCACGTGTGGCCCTCCAACTCCATGGCCGACTACGACTTCGCTTCGGCGGACCATAACCCGGACCCGGCACGGCTGGACGCCAATGCCGAGAAGCTGCGCGAAGGACTCCGCCAGGCCGGGCACGGCGGGCACGTTCCCGCGTCCTGACCCGGCGGCCTACGCCGGGGCCAGCGCCTTGTTCAGCACCGCCCGGATGCGCTTCTCCGAGACGGAGTACGCCGTTCCCAGCTCGACGGCGAAGAGGCTCACGCGCAGTTCCTCAATCATCCAACGCACCTGGGTCAGCTCGGCGCCCGCACGGCGGCCGGGCAGCAGCGCCGAGACGGCGTCGTCGTAGTCGTCTTCCAGTCCCTGGACAATGGCAATGTTCAGGGCGTCGCGCTGGACATTGCCGGGAAGCTTTTCCAGCCGTTTTTCAATGGCGGCCAGATAGCGCGGCAGCTGGCTGAGCTGGGCGTAGCCCGTGCGTGCCACAAAGCCGGGGAAGACGAGCTGCTCGAGCTGGCTCTTCACGTCGTTCAGCGCACTGATCAGGGCCAGGCTGGAGCGGCCCCTGAGCTGCCTTTCGATCCGGCGCGTGCTGGCAAGGATCCGTTCGACAACGGCGGTCACCGTGAACACCGTGTCGATCAGCTCAGCCCGGACCTGCTCATACAGTGCTTTGAACGACGCCTCGTCCCACGGCAGTTCCGCCGGTGTGAGCTTGTCGATCGCGGCCAGTGCGCAGTCCGCGATCAGGGCCGACACCGATCCGTGCGGGTTCTGGCTGAACGTCAGCTTCTCGGTGTTGTTCAGGTGCTCCAGGACATAGCGGTCCGGCGCGGGAACCTTCAGCGCGAGCAGGCGGATGACGCCGGCGCGCATGGACTGCTCCTGTTCGGACGCCGTCTGGAACAGCCGGAGGGCAACGGCCGTGCCTTCATCCACCAACGCGGGGTACCCGGTGACGGTGTGTCCCTTCACCGTGCCCTGAACCTGCCGCTGCACGGTACCGAAGGTCCAATCGGTTAGGCCCGACTTCTCCGCAAAGCCCGGTGCCACCGCTCCATCCTGGGTGGGCACGGCGCCCGCGGTCTTCGGGACCTGCCTGGCCTGACCCGCCTTGGATCCCCTGGGCGCGGCCGTACCCGGCGTTGCCCCTAGCGATTCGGCTATTGCCCGCCGCGTGGCTGGCGCCAGCCGTTCCTGCAGCGCCGCAAGGTCCTTGCCTTCATCCAGCACTTTGCCCTTGGAATCGACCACGCGGAAAGTCACCCGGAGGTGGGGCGGTACCGCATCCCAGTTCCAGGACCCGGGTGGAATGATCTGTCCTCGGATCCGGCGCAGTGCCAGCTCCAGCGAAGGCTCCAGTTCATCGGTGGCCGGGTTGAAGTCCGCCTCGAGGGCGGCCACGGCCTGGCGGGCGACGTCCGGAGCGGGCACGAAGTTCTTCCGCACCTGCTTGGGCAGTGACTTGATCAGGGCCGCAACGAGTTCCGCGCGCTGGCCCGGAATGAGCCAGCGGAACGCGGCATCGTCGAGCTGGTTCAGGAAGAGCACCGGGACCTCGGCGGTGACGCCGTCGGACGGGTTGGGCGGTGAACCCGGAGCCACCGGATGGAATTCGTAGCTAAGCGGCAGCTCAAAGCCTTTGTGCAGCCACGTCTTGGGGTAGGCGGAGTCGTCAAGGGCGTCGGCGTCCCCACTGATCAGCAGCGACTGGTCGAAGTCGAGCAGCGTGGGATCCTGCTGCCGTGCCTCCTTCCACCACTTGTCGAAGTGGCGCTCGGACACCACATCCTGGCCGATCCGTGCATCGTAGAACTCGAACAGGGCCTGGTCGTCCACCAGGATGTCCCGGCGCCGCATCCTGGCCTCGAGTTCCTCGATTTCGTTCAGCAGGGCGCGGTTCCGGTGGAAGAACTTGTGGTGAGTCTGCCAGTCGCCCTCCACGAGGGCATGCCGGATGAACAGTTCGCGCGATAGCTCCGGGTCCACCCGGCCGTAGTTAACCCGGCGGCTGGGGATGATGGGCACCCCGTAGAGGGTGACTTTCTCGTGGGCCATCACCGCGCCCATTTTCTTGGACCAGTGCGGCTCGCTGTAGCTGCGCTTGACGAGGTCCGGTGCCACCTGTTCGGCCCAGAGCGGGTCAAACTTCGCCGCGACGCGCGCCCAGAGCCGGCTGGTCTCCACGAGTTCCGCGGCCATCACGAATGTGGTGGACTTCTTGAACAAAGCTGAGCCGGGGAAGATCGCGAAGCGGCTGCCGCGCGCGCCGGCGTACTCGCGTTTGCGCTCGTCGAGGATGCCGATGTGGCTGAGCAGGCCGGAGAGCAGGCTGATGTGGATGCCCTCGTGGTTGCCGACCGGGTCGGTAAGGCGCTTGTTGTCCAGGCTGATGCCCAGCGGCCGTGCCAGCTGGCGGAGCTGGGCGAACAGGTCTTGCCATTCTCGGACCCGGAGGTAGTTGATGAATTCGGTCCGACACAGGCGCCGGAACTGCGTGGAGGACAGTTCCTGCTGCTTCTCCTGGAGGAAGTTCCAGAGGTTGAGGTAGCCGGTGAAGTCCGAGTTTTCGTCCCGGAAGCGTGCGTGCTTTTCCGCGGCGAGCTGCTGCTTATCGGTTGGGCGCTCGCGCGGGTCCTGAATCGTCAGCGCGGCGGCGAGGATCATCACTTCGCGGACGCAGCCGCGTTTGCCGGACTCCACGATCATCCTGCCGAGCCTCGGGTCCACGGGCAGTTGGGCAAGCTGCTGCCCGACGGCGGTCAGCCCGCCGCCGTTTCTTCCTGCGGCAGCCTTGGAGCGGGCAGCACCGTTGCGGTCGCCGGCACGGGGGCGCAGGCCGCCGTCGACAGTTTGTTCCTGCGGGAGCGCCGTGCTCAGGGCGCCGAGCTCCCGGAGGAGCGTCACGCCGTCGTTGATGGCGCGCGAGTCCGGCGGTTCCACGAACGGAAAGTTTTCCACGTCCTTGGGGCCGCGGGCAACGCCCATCGCGGTCATCTGCAGGATGACGGCCGCAAGGTTGGTGCGCAGGATCTCCGGATCCGTGAACAGCGGCCTGGACTCGAAGTCCTCTTCCGAATACAGCCGGATGGCGATGCCGTCGGAGACGCGGCCGCAGCGGCCGGACCGTTGGTTGGCCGAGGCCTGGGACACGCGTTCGATGGGCAGCCGCTGCACCTTGGTGCGGTGCGAGTAACGCGAGATGCGCGCTGTGCCTGTGTCCACCACGTACTTGATGCCCGGAACGGTGAGGGACGTTTCCGCGACGTTGGTGGCCAGCACGATTCGCCGCTTGCTGCCCGGGTGGAAGACCTTGTGCTGTTCCTGCAGGCTCAGGCGGGCGAAGAGGGGAAGGACCTCGGCGCCGGCCAGCCGCCGGTTGGACTGGATCCGGGCATTGAGGGCCTCGGCGGCGTCGCGGATTTCGCGCTCGCCGGAGAAGAAGATCAGGATGTCGCCCGGGGCCTCGAGGGCCAGTTCGTCGACGGCGTCGCAGACGGCGTCGAGCGGGTCCCGGTCCTCCTCGAGTTCGTCGTCGGAGGCGTTGTCCTCGTCATCGTCGGCTGACGGGCCGCCCGCCGGCTGGGAAAGCGGCCGGTACCGGATTTCCACAGGGAACGTCCGGCCGGACACCTCGATGATCGGTGCGGGATCCTCATCGCTGCCGAAGTGCTTGGCGAAGCGTTCCGGATCGATGGTGGCCGAGGTGATGATGATCTTCAGGTCCGGCCGCTGCGGCAGGATCCGTTTGAGGTAGCCCAGGATGAAGTCGATGTTGAGGCTGCGCTCGTGGGCTTCGTCGATGATGATGGCGTTGTATTTGCGCAGCAGTTTGTCGCGCTGGATCTCGGCCAGCAGGATGCCGTCGGTCATGAGCTTGACCTTGGTGGACCGGCTGACCTCGCCCGTGAAGCGGACCTGGAAGCCCACCTCCTGGCCGATGTCCACCCCGAGTTCCTCGGCGATGCGTTCGGCCACGGTGCGGGCAGCAAGCCGGCGCGGCTGGGTGTGGCCGATCAGGCCGTTGTCGCCCAGGCCCAGTTCCAGGCACATCTTGGGGATCTGGGTGGTCTTGCCGGAGCCGGTCTCGCCGGCAATGATGGTCACCTGGTTGGCAGCTATGGCCGCCATCAGGTCCTCGCGGCGCTCGGAGACCGGCAGCTCGGCGGGGTAGGAAATATGAAAAGTCATGGCTGGACACAGTCTACTGCGGCAGCGCATGCAGGCGGGCGGTGCAGGGCCGGAACGGTGCCGGCGCCAACGACGGCGGGACCCGGCTCACGGTTGAGCCGGGTCCTTGCGGTCAGTAGTTCCGCAGCGTGTAGCTCATGCTCGGCAGGTCCAGGGCGGACCAGTCCTTCTCCGAACGCTCGGGCGGCGTGTGGCCCCGCCCGTCCTTAAGGAGTGCGGCGATGGTGGCCCACACGATGACGAGCAACAGGACGATGAGTGCAACTCCGATGGTTTCCATGCCTCCATGTTTCTCCCGTTCCCGGGGACAAAACAGTGGCAGAAATGCCCAAAAAGCTATAATTTCTGCCACAATGGAAGCATGCTCAAATCGGTGGCAGTGATTGTTGTTCCCAACTTTTCCATCTTCGAGTTCGGTACCGCGTTCGAGGTCTTCGGCATCGACAGGTCGGACCGGGGGAGCGGAGTGCCCGCCTTCGACTTCCGCGTCTGTACACCTGAGCCCGGGGACGTCCGGCTGAAGTCCGGCCTGTCCCTGCACGTGGAGCTGGGGCTCGACGCAACCGCGGATGCGGACCTGGTGATCATGGCTCCCTACGGCCATGACCAGGATGTTCCGGAGGCTGTCCTGGACGCACTGCGGGCCGCCCATGCCCGCGGTGCGTGGGTGATGTCCATATGCTCCGGCGCCTTTGCCCTGGCCCGGGCCGGCCTGCTGGACGGGCGCAGGTGCACCACGCACTGGCACTACTCGCAGGTGCTGGCCACCCGCTACCCGGCGGCCCTGGTGGATGAGAATGTCCTGTACGTCCAGGACGGCCGGATCATCAGCAGCGCAGGCACCGCGGCCGGCATCGACGCCTGCCTCCACCTGGTGAGGGTTGAACTCGGCGCCAACGTTGCGGCAAGCATCGCCCGCGACATGGTGGTCCCGCCCCACCGGGACGGCGGGCAGGCCCAGTTCATTGACCGCCCTATTCCTGCCTGCGGTTCACAGCCGATGGAAGAACTGCTGCGGTGGATGGTCCGGAACCTTGAACACGACCACACCGTCAACGAGCTGGCGGCCCGGGTCCACATGTCGCCGCGGACGTTCGCACGCCGCTTCCGGTCCGAAACGGGAGCCACTCCCGCCGCGTGGCTAAACTCCCAGCGCGTGCTGCGGGCGCAGGAACTCCTCGAATCCACGGAGCTCAACATCGACGAAATTGCCCGCGAGTCCGGGTTCGGGCATTCCGTGCTGCTCCGGCACCACTTCGGCAAAGTGCTCTCGACGAGCCCGCAGTCCTACCGGCGGGCGTTCCGCGGGAACCTGGAAACGGCCGTCTAACCGGCCGTTTAGGGGCTGCGTTCCCTAACGCGGACGGCGCTCGCCGTTCCGCGCGGCTTCGGCAGCTGCCCGGGTCCTGTCTACGAGGACCCGCCACGGGCCGGTGACCGCCTGCTCCGGGAGGGTGGCGCGGCGCTGGCCGGCCCTGATCGAATACATGAACCTGTCCGGCTGGCCCCGGAAACCGGCCGAACCCGGAACAGCGTCCCAGGGGCATGCCTCAACGAGGGGTTCCCAGCGGCTCTTGTCCGTGGGGGTGGTGGCCTGGACACTCCACTCCCGCTTCAGCCCCGCAATCCCGCCGCTGCGCTGGACAGTGATCTTCATGGCCTGGTTCCTGTGCTTCCGGTACTGCCTGGCCGCCGGCTGACCGCTCCGGCGGCGATCCAGTTACAGCTTTACCTTCACAGTTTCCCACGCCTTCCGCACGGCGTCATGTTCCACGGATTCCGCACCGAACAGCTCGCGGGCGGAGGCTGCGGTGGCCTTGGCGAACCTGGTAAACGTGGCAGTTGCCGGCAGGCCCCCGCCGGTCAGCGTGTCGTACCAGATGCGGCCCGGAGTCTCCCAAGCGTTGCCGCCGAGTTCGGACGCCACGAGGTAGAACGCACGGTTGGGGATTCCGGAGTTGATGTGCACGCCGCCGTTGTCCGCCGTGGTCCGGACGTAGGAGTCCATGGAGTCCGGCTGGGGATCCTTGCCCAGCACATCGTCGTCGTACGCGGTGCCGGGAGCCTTCAGGGACCGCAGGGCAGAGCCCTCCACCTGGTCGGTGAATAGGCCTTCGCCGATCAGCCAGTTGGCCTCGGCAGCAGCCTGCCGCGTGACGTACTGTTCCACGAGGGCGCCGAACACATCGGACAGCGACTCATTGATGGCTCCCGCCTGGTTGCGGTAGACGAGGCCCGCGGAATGCTGCGTCACACCGTGGGCCAGTTCGTGTCCGATGACACTCAGCGAGCGGGTGAAGCGCTGGAAGATCTCGCCGTCCCCGTCTCCGAACACCATCTGTTCGCCGTTCCAAAAGGCGTTGTCATAGAGCTTCCCGAAGTGCACCGTGGCATCGAGCGGCAGCCCCTGGCCGTCGATCGAGTTCCGGCCAAAAGCTTCTGCGTAGAGGCGGTGGGTGTGGCCCAGGCCGTCGTAGGCCTCGTTTGCGGAGGCATCTCCGGTGGCCGGTTCGCCCTCTTTCCGTACCACCTGCCCGGGCAGCGATTCGGAGGCCCCGGTGTCGTAAACGGTGCGGTGCGGTGGACCGGGCCTGAGCTGCCGGATTGCGGACGGGACGGACGGCAGCGGCAGTGCGCGGGCGGCCTGGATGGACCTGACATGGAGCAGTGCTTCCTTGGCCGCCCGGGCCACGGCGGAGAGGCGTGGTTCATCCCGGGCCGCAAGGCGCCGCAGCATGTAGGGCGGAACGATGGAGCAGTACATGGAGATCCCCTTAGCATCGGCAATGGAATCAGCCTACGAGGGGGTGCCGACATTGCGACGGGCAGGACACGCCTTAACCAGGAAACCCCGCCAGCTGGGCTGGCGGGGTTTTTCTGTGCCCTCGATAGGATTCGAACCTACGACCTTCTGCTCCGGAGGCAGACGCTCTATCCCCTGAGCTACGAGGGCAATCAGGGTTCCTGCCGTTGCTGGCGGGACGTCCTAGAGCTTAGCAGGAAGGTGGGCCCGATAGGAAAATCGACGCTCAGTAACCGGCAAACGAATCCGTGTGCACCCGGCGGGCGCCTGCGGTGCGGGCCGCCGCCCGCAGCGAGTTGACGCTGGCGGGCGAACCGGAAATGAACACATCGCGCGCGGCGATGTCCGGGACAAGTTTCCTGAGGGCCGGCCCGTCGACCCGCTCGGGCGGCCTGCACACCTTCGCGGCGTCTTCCATAAACGACGGCGGCGCGGAGCCGTCGGAGAGCCGGGCAATGACCCGCGCACCGGACTGCTCGAGCGCGTCCGCGTAGGCGAGTTCGGCGGCCGACTTCGCCAGGTACAGCAGGACGATGTCGCGGTCCTTCGCCGCACCGGCAGCGAGCTGGGCGAGGTAGGGCGTAATGCCGATGCCGGCGGCGATCAGCAGGACCGGGCCCGCCGACCTGCGGGGGAGGACGAAGTCGCCGCCCACGGCCGTTGCCGTCACGGTGTCCCCCGGCTGCAGTGCGAGCAGCGCGCGTTTGGCGGCGGACACCGGTTCGGCCGTCCCCACGCCGATCCTGACGTCGCGGGCGTCCGGGGCGCTGGTCAGGCTGAAGACGCGGCGGAGGCCCTTTCCATCGGACCTGGCATGGGGCAGGTGCAGTTCCATGTACTGTCCCGGGGCGAACCGCACCGCGCGGTCGGGCCGGAAACTGAATTCCGTCGTCGTCGGCGTCAGGGGCCGCGATTCCTGGAAGTTCAGGCGGATGCCGCCGCGCTGCCCGGCCAGGAAGGCGATCAGGTTTCCCACGAGCAATGCCAGTTCGGGCGAGTTTGCCACAAAGCCCAGGTTGTAGGGGACGGCAAACACCACGCCGACGACGGCGGCGAGCGCCAGCTGCTGCCAGCGCCGCGGCGGAAGGGTCAGCGGTTCGGTCAGCATGAAGCCCACAAAGAACAGCACGGGGCGCTGCGCCAGGGGCTGCCACAGCGCCTGGCCTGCCGACATCCCGGCCCGGAGGAGTTCCGTGGCCACGATGGAGACGGAAACCGCGGTGAACACGGCGCCCATGAGGATTTTCCTGGTGCGGTACAGCACCAGCAGGATGCCGGGAACCACCGCAAGGAGCATCGAGGGAGTCGCCGCCCACCAGGTGGCGATGTTCAGTCCCGTCAGACCGGCGACAAACGCCCCCGCGGCGGCAGGATTAAAAATGTGGCGGCCGCGCCAGGCCAGGGCGTATTTCGACGCCGAGGCCATGACGCAGGCAAGGGCCACGCCGGCCACGTCCAGGGCAGCGAAGGTGGGCCAGAACAGGAAATACAGCAGCAGCCCGGTGATCAATGACGATTCCGAATGCGGCCGGACATGGAACAGCGCTGCCAGGCCTCGGTTCGAGGCGTACGTCAGTCCCAGGCAGAGCGCTATATGGGCGAGCATCTGCGGGATGCCGAACGTCAGCCAGCCCAGGACATTAAGCAACAGGCTGTACGCCGCCAGCACGGCAAGAACCCACAGCACCAGGCGGTACATGGTGAAGCGGTTCAAGGACGTATCCACCCTCTGGAGCATGGAACTCCGCTGGATCAGGGAACTCATTCGAACAGCACTCCTTCGAAACCTGCTGAGTAGGCGGCGCTTCCGTCCGAGAAAACCGTAAGCCAGGAAAAGTCAAAGTCCTGCTGAAGCACCTTGCCGGAAACGAAGAACATGGCCGTGGCGAGGGCATCGGCGGTCATGGCGTTCTCCGCAAGGGCCCACGTCGCAACCACGGTGCTGACCGGGACTCCCGTGGTGCCGTCCAGCACATGGTGAAGCCCGTCGCCCCAGGACCGGCGGTTGGCTGCCGAGGCGCACAGGGCGCCGGCGCCAAGGTTGATCGTGCCGATGGCCCGGTCCGGATCGTACGGATGTTCCAGGCCAACAACCACCGGAAGGGGGCCGGAATTGAGCAGATCGCCGCTGGCATCAATGAAGTATTGGCTGACGCCCTGCAGGCGGAGCTCGGCTGCGAGCAGGTCGGCCAGCTGCCCCTTGCCGGCAGCACCGACGTCCAGCACTACGGGTGCGGTGGTGGTCAGCACCGTGTCCTGCCAGTCCAGCACGTCGTCCCACCGTGGCGCCGGCAGGGAGGCGCCGTGGGGCCGCAGCGAATAGTCCGGGTCGTAGCCCAGCTGTTCCAGGCTGCCGCCGATCAGCGGGGTCATGGCCCCTTCGCTCAGCCGGTAGAGGCTCCGGTACAGGAGGCCCAGGGCGCCTGCACCGTCCGGCATGCCGTAGCGGCCGGGCTGCCTGGCCGCCTGGGCCACCAGCGAATCGGTCCGGAAGCGGGACCACGCGGCGTCGTAATTCTCCACGACGCCAAGCAGCCGGCGGCGCTGTCCGGGGTTCAGGCCGCCGGGCGTGGCAATCTCCCAGCCGGTTCCGATGCCGTCGAAACTGAACGCTGCCCAGCCCGGGTGCGGCACTTTCTCTCCTCTTGACGCTGTGGACCTAACGCGGTGCCGGCGTTACCGGCGGACGTAAAACCCCGCCCGCCTACTTGGCTTCCGCTTTGATCTTCTCGACGGCCTCGTTGAAGCCGCCGCTGGTGAGCGAGGAGCCTGACACCTTCGAGACGTTCAGTTCATCCAGGTTCTTGCCCACGATCTGCGCCGCGATCCCGCTGGCGAACTCGCCCTGGAATTTCCGCGTGTTGGGGTTGGACGGGTGCTGGGTGATGTTCACGCCGGACACGGTGCCGCCGGCAAGCGTCAGTTCAACACCCACGGTTTCCGTGCCGTTGGGGGAGACATAGTTTCCGTCAGCGCTGTACGTGCCGTCCTTGTAACCGGACGCGGCGGACGACGAGGCCCCTGTACCGGCAATCGGGGCACTGCCGGTGGCCGCTCCGGTTGAGGCAGCAGTGGACTGGGCCGCGGGCGCCTGGGCGGACGGCGCGCAGCCGGCCACGGTGCTGATCAGGGACATGCCGGCGATGCCGACGAAGACGCTCTTGCGTACCGGGAGGCTCATGCAGGGCTCGTTTCGTGTAGTTGCGTGCAGACAGTCCCGGGGACGCGGGCGGCCGGGTCGTTGTCAGGTAGTTACAGGATGGACAACGTTGGAATCAGCGTAATGGTTCAACCTGTGACGAAGGCCATGGACTCCTGTGCGTTTTCACAGCGTTACGGCGCCGCCTCGATTCCGCGGCTTTTGGGGGCCACCGGTAGGCTAGATGCGTGACTCCCGAAGAACTCTCCCTCGCCATATCCGCTTGCCTGAAAGACGCCGTCGCCGCCGGTGAAATCGCTCTTTCCGCATCAGCCGTGCCGGACGAGGTGCGCGTGGAGCGGCCCAAGAACCGCGACCACGGCGACTGGGCGACCAACATCGCCCTCCAGCTGTCCAAGCAGGCCGGGGTTAACCCGCGGGAATTCGCTACCATTCTCAGCGCGCGGCTCAAGACCATCCAGGGTGTTTCGGCCGTGGACATCGCCGGGCCCGGCTTCCTTAACATCACCGTGGACGCCGCGGCAGCAGGCGCGCTCGCCAAGGCCATTGTCGAGGCCGGTCCGGAGTACGGCACAAACTCGGCGCTCGCCGGCCATGTGGTCAACATGGAATTCGTCTCCGCCAACCCCACCGGGCCCCTGCACATCGGCCACACGCGCTGGGCGGCGCTGGGCGACTCCATCGCGCGTGTGCTGCGGGCCTCCGGTGCGAAGGTCACCGCCGAGTACTACATCAACGACGCCGGCTCGCAGATGAACGTCTTCGCCCACTCGGTGCTCTCCCGGCTGCACGGCCGCGGCGTTCCGGAAGGCGGCTACCCGGGCCAGTACATTTCCGACCTGGGCCACCACGTCCTGACCGAGCACCCGGACATCCGGGAACTGACCGACGTAGCGGCGCTGCCGGTCATCCGCTCGGCCGCCTACAAGGCGCAGTTGAAGGACATCAAGGACACCCTCGCCGACTTCGGCGTTTCCTTCGACGTCTACTTTTCCGAGCAGGAATTGCACGACGCCGGCGCCATCGAAAGTGCCGTGGCCCGCCTTCGCGAGCAGGGCCACGTGTTCGACGACGGCGGGGCGGTCTGGCTGCGGACCACGGACTTCGGCGACGACAAGGACCGCGTGATGATCCGCGCGAACGGCGAGCCGACCTACTTCGCCGCGGACGCCGCCTACTACCTTTCCAAGAAGGACCGGGGCTTCGACCAGAAGATCTACCTGCTGGGCGCGGACCACCACGGCTACATTAACCGGCTGAAGGCGATCGCCGCTGCGGCGGGCGACGACCCCGACGCCAACATCGAGGTGCTGATCGGCCAGCTGGTATCGGTCAACGGAGCCAAGTTGTCCAAGCGTGCGGGCAACATCATCGAGCTCAAGGACCTCATCTCGTGGCTGGGCAAGGACGCGGTCCGCTACTCGCTGGCACGCTTCCCGGCGGACTCCCCGCTCACCCTGGATCCCGAGCTCCTCAAGAAGCACAGCAACGAGAACCCGGTGTTCTACGTCCAGTACGCCCACGCCCGCTCCCGCGGCACTGCCCGCAATGCGGTGGCGGCCGGGGTGGAGCGCCGGGTTGAGGGGAAAGACGCGTTCGACGCATCACTGCTGGACCATGCCACCGAAAACGAACTGCTGTCCTACCTCGGCAGCTACCCGTCCATCGTGGCCAAGGCGGCCGAACTGCGTGAACCGCACCGCGTGGCCCGCCACCTTGAGATCATCGCCGGGGCCTATCACCGCTGGTACGACGCCTGCCGCGTGGCGCCCATGGGCGACGAAGCGGTTACCGATGTCAACCGCACCCGGCTGTGGCTCAATGACGCCACCAGCCAGGTGCTGGCCAACGGCCTTGAACTGCTTGGCGTTTCGGCGCCGGAACGGATGTGACCGCCATGACCGGGAATTCCCTGAACCACGCTTCCCTGCTGGCACCGGAGTGGCTTGCCGTCCCCGCGGACCTCAACGCGCTCCAGGACCCCCTGTGGGCTGCCGGAGTTGCCCGGAACGACGCCGGCGAACTCGCCATTGACGGCATTCCGGTCAGCGAGCTCCAGCGCCAGTTCGGCACGCCGCTGTTTGTGATGAGCGAGAACGACTTCAGGACACGCGCCCGCGCCTTCAGCGATGCCTTCAACGACGCTTTCGCGGACATCTGCGGGGGAGTGGATGTCTACTACGCCGGAAAGTCCTTCCTGTGCACCGCCGTCGTCCGCTGGGTCGAAGAAGAGGGCCTGCGGCTGGACACCGCCTCCGGCGGGGAACTCGCCGTCGCGCACCGCGCCGGCATCCCCGGGGCGGACGTCGCCCTGCACGGCAACAACAAATCCGACGGCGAGATCCACCGGGCACTGGACATGAAGCTGGGCCGGATCGTGGTGGACAGCCTCGCCGAACTGGAGCGCGTGGCGAGGATCGCCGCCACCCGGGGCGAAACCGCCAAGGTGATGCTGCGGCTCACCCCCGGTGTGCACGCGCACACGCACGAGTTCATCGCCACCGCCCATGAGGACCAGAAGTTCGGCCTCTCCATGGCCGGCGATTCAACCGACGTGGCAGGCCTGTCCGCAGCGGAGGAAGCGGTGGCTGCCGCTGCCGGCTTCGAGAGCATCGAACTCCTGGGCCTGCACTGCCACATCGGATCGCAGATCTTCGAGCCGGACGGCTTCGCGCTGGCCGCGGAAAAACTACTCAGGTTCCTTGCCGCCATGCAGGAGAAGTACTCCATCGTTATGCCCGAGCTGGACCTCGGCGGGGGATACGGCATTGCCTACACGCCGGTGGACACCCCGCGGCCCCCGGCCGAGATCGCGCAGGCGATGGCCGCCGTCGTGCGTTCCACCTGCGCCGAGCTGGGCATCACCGCCCCGCGCATCTCGATCGAACCGGGACGCGCCATCGTGGGGAGCACCACCTTCACGCTGTACGAAGTGGGCACGCTCAAGACGGTACGCGTCGACGTCCCCGGGCCTGATGAAAGCGCGGAAAACGTTACGCACCCGCGCCGTTATGTGTCGGTGGACGGCGGCATGAGCGATAACGCCCGCCCGGTGCTCTACGACGCGGATTACTCGGCGATTCTGGCGTCGCGGACCTCGGAGGCGGCTCCGCAGCTGTCCCGCGTAGTGGGCAAACATTGCGAGAGCGGCGACATAGTTGTTAGAGATGTATATCTGCCCGAGGACGTGGCAGCCGGTGATCTGCTCGCTGTACCGGGGACCGGCGCCTACTGCTGGGCCCTCTCCAGCAACTACAACTATCTGGCCCGGCCGGGCGTTGTCGCTGTGCGCGACGGATCAGCCCGGCTGATTGTCCGCGGGGAAACCGAACAAGACCTGCTGAACCGCGACATGGGAGTCTGAATGACTGAATTGCGAACCCTGAAAGTAGCCCTGCTGGGCTGTGGCAACGTTGGGGCCCAGGTGGCGCGGATTCTGATTGAGGACGCCGAAGCACTGGCCGCCCGCACCGGAGCCCGGCTGGAACTGGCCGGCATCGCCGTGCGCACCATCGATGCGCCCCGTGACGTCGAGCTGCCGCGCGAACTGTTCACCACCGACGCGGACACCCTGGTCAAGGACGCCGACCTGGTCATCGAGCTGATGGGCGGAATTGAACCTGCCCGCACCCTGATCCTCTCCGCCATCGAGAACGGCGCGTGCGTCGTCACCGGAAACAAGGCCCTCCTGGCACAGGACGGGCCCACCCTCTACGAGGCGGCCGACAAGGCCGGCGTCCAGCTGTCCTACGAAGCAGCCGTGGCCGGCGCCATCCCCATCCTGCGGCCGATCCGCGACAGCCTCTCCGGCGACCGCATCACCCGCGTGCTGGGCATCGTCAACGGCACCACCAACTTCATCCTTGACCAGATGGACTCCACCGGAGCGCAGTTTGCCGACGCCCTCGCCGAGGCGCAGCGCCTTGGCTACGCCGAGGCGGACCCCACGGCCGACGTTGGCGGCCTTGATGCCGCAGCGAAGGCCGCCATCCTCGCCTCGCTGTCCTTCCACACACGCTTCGACCTGGACAACGTCCACTGCGAAGGCATTACGGGCGTCAGCGCCGCGGACATCGCCGCAGCCAAGGACGCCGGGTTCGTCATCAAACTGCTGGCGATCGCGGAGAAACTGAACACTGCGGACGGCAGCGAGGGCGTCTCCGTCCGCGTGCACCCCACGCTGCTGCCGCGCGAGCACCCGCTGGCCGCCGTCCACGGCGCCTTCAACGCCGTCTTCATTGAGGCCGAGAACGCCGGCGAGCTGATGTTCTACGGCCAGGGCGCCGGCGGAACCCCCACGGCCTCGGCCGTCCTGGGCGACCTTGTCTCGGCCGCCCGCCGCATCGTCCTGGGCGGACCCGCGCAGACCGAAACCACCATTGGCCAGGTTCCCGCGCTGCCCATCGACGCCGTCAACACGAGCTACTACATCGGCCTCGACGTTGCCGACCAGCCGGGTGTGCTGGCAAAGATCGCCCAGCTGTTCGCGGAGCACGGCGTGTCCATCGAGATCATGCGCCAAACCATCCACCGGGATGCCGGCTCCAACGTGGAATCGGCCGAACTGCGGATCGTCACCCACCGCGCAACCGAAGCTGCACTGGCAGCAACCGTCCAGGCCGTGAAGGGCCTTGACGTTATCAATTCCGTTACATCCGTTCTTCGGGTAGAAGGAGTCTAAGTGGCTCACCAATGGCGCGGTGTCATCCGCGAATACGCTGATCGTTTGCCCGTAACGGAAAGCACCAAGGTCATCACCCTCGGTGAGGGCGGCACTCCGCTGGTCCACGCGCAGAAGCTCTCCGAACTCACCGGCTCCACCGTGTACCTCAAGGTGGAAGGCATGAACCCCACGGGGTCCTTCAAGGACCGCGGCATGACCATGGCCATGACGGCCGCGGTGGCCTCCGGGGCCAAGGCCGTGGTGTGCGCCTCCACCGGCAACACGTCAGCATCGGCTGCGGCCTACGCCACCGCAGCCGGCCTCAAGTGCGCCGTGCTGGTGCCCGAGGGCAAGATCTCCATGGGCAAGCTGAGCCAGGCAATCGCCCACGGCGCCACGCTCCTGCAGGTCGACGGCAACTTCGACAACTGCCTGGACATTGCCCGCAAACTGGGCGAGTCCTACCCGGTGTTCCTGGTGAACTCCGTGAACCCGGCCCGCATCCAGGGCCAGAAGACCGGCGCCTTCGAAATCGTTGATGCGCTTGGCGACGCGCCGGACATCCACGTCCTCCCGGTCGGGAACGCCGGCAACATCACGGCCTACTGGAAGGGCTACAAGGAGTACTCCAAGCCGTTCGAGTCCGAGACCGCGGGCACACTTCCCGCCGTCTCCACCAAGACCCCGCAGATGTGGGGCTTCCAGGCCGCCGGCGCAGCACCCTTTGTCGCCGGGCACCCCATCACCGAGCCGGACACCATCGCCACGGCCATCCGCATCGGCAACCCTGCCTCATGGGACGGGGCCATCGACGCCCGCGACGAATCCGGCGGGTTCATCGACTCGGTCACCGACGACGAAATCCTGGCAGCACACCGCTGGTTGTCGGCCAAGGAAGGCGTCTTCGTTGAACCGGGTTCCGCGGCAGGCGTTGCCGGCCTGATCAAGAAGCAGGCGGCAGGCGGGGTTCCCGCCGGCAAGACCATCGTGATCACCGTGACCGGCCACGGCCTGAAGGACCCGCAGTGGGCCCTGCGCACCGAGGACGGCAGCGATGTCCAGCCCGTCAAGGTATCCAACGACGTGGTGACCGTTGCCGCCGAGCTTGGCCTGGAAGAAAAATAGCCTTGGAAACCACCCTCACTGTCCCGGCCGAGTCCGCTGCCGGTACGCCAGCAGTGCCGGCCGGGCAGCTGGTGACCGTCCGCGTCCCCGCCACCAGCGCCAACCTCGGCCCCGGATATGACAGCCTGGGGCTGGCCCTCTCGCTGCACGACACCCTGACCGTGGAAACCCTGGCCAGCGGTGCGTTGGAGTTCGACCTCAGCGGCGAAGGGGCGGAAACACTCCCGCGGGACGCGAGCCACCTGGTGGCCAGGGCGATCACCGAGGCCCTGCACCGGCTCGGCTTCCGGCACGACGGCCTCAGGATCACGGCCGACAACGTCAACCCGCACGGCCGAGGCCTGGGGTCCTCGGCGTCGGCCGTTGTGGCGGCGGTGACCGCCGCGAATGCCCTGGTTCCGGAAGGGTCCCGCCGGGGCAAGGACTGGATCCTGCAGCTCACCAGCGAAATGGAAGGCCATCCCGACAACGTCGCACCGGCCATATTCGGCGGGCTGGCGCTGTCGTGGCAGGACAGTGACCAGTACAGCAGTACCTGCGCCACCGTAGCCGAGTCCGTGATTCCCGTCGTAGCAGTCCCGGACTATGAACTTTCCACTGAAGCGGCACGCGCACTCCTGCCGGCATCGGTGGGTCATCATGCAGCCGCAATGAACTCCGGCAGGGCGGCGCTGCTGATCCACGCCCTCACCAGCAAGCCGGAATTCCTGCTGGCCGGCACCGAGGACTATCTCCACCAGAGCTACCGCGCCGAGGCGATGCGGCCCAGTGCGGACCTGATCCGGGCCCTGCGCCGTGCGGGCTACGCGGCTGTTGTATCCGGTGCCGGCCCCACCGTCCTGGTGCTCGCCAACGGCGAAGACGAGGCCGCCGCCGTGGTGGACTTCATTGGTGCCCACACCCAGGCCAACACGCCTGACGTGGGGTGGCGTGTGATGAAGCTGGCGGTGGACGTCGAAGGTGCTAAAGTGGGAGTGCACCGGCGGTAATCCCGCAGGCAGTCGAAGAACGCAGGCAGTCAAAAGAACCCGATGTTGGCCAAGGCTCCTGTCCACTCCTTTGCTGCTCTAAACTTCAACTGCGCTAGAGTCTCCGGTGCCGCCTGCTTGGTCTGTCGCAGGAATCTGCAGAATCACTCTGCACCCCTGAATCGTCAGTCCGCCATTCCGATCTCTTGTTGGAATGTTCGAGGCGTATCAGTATCCGGCCCTGCTGGCCGAATTCCATCCGGCAAGGCCGAAATCCGGCTGCAGATCTGAACTGCAGCCCAGATCAAATCACCGCGTCCAGCTCCCAGTCTGGACGCCGTCGAGGGGGAAGGATCCTTCGTGACCGAAACCACTGAGCTGTCGCCAGCTGTGGACACATCATCTTCTGCTGCCGAGTCGTCGGCAGCACCCGCCAAGAGCAGCGGCCTTGCCGGCCTCAAGCTCGCCCAGCTGCAGGCCCTCGCCAGCCAGTTGGGGATTTCCGGCGGATCCCGCATGCGCAAGGGCGATCTGGTGACTGCCATTTCCGCCCACCGGGCGGGCACTTCAGCCACCAAGGCTCCGGCCAAGGGTGCTGAAAAGACCGGCGAAAACATCTCGACACGGGTAACCGCCCCGGCGGCCGCCCCCGCAGCAGAAGCTGCTGAGGCTCCTGCCCAGGAAGCCACGCGGGCCCGCCGCGGCCGCAGCCGCCGCGCGGTCAGCGACGGCGTGGTGACCGCCCCCGCCACCGAGGCTCCCGCCCCGGAAACTGCGCCCAGTGAGGCCCCGGCAGCACCGTCTGTCGCCGAAGCGGCGCAGGCCGCCCCGTCGGAAGCGGCACCGGAGGCTGCAGAACGCCGCCAGCCGCGTACCCGCAACCGCCGCCGCGGCGAGGCAGCAGCGCAGGCAACGGCTCCCGCCGTCGAAGGCGAAGCTGAGGCCCCCGCGGAACAACAGCGCACTGAGCAGCGCACTGAACAGCGTGCCGAACAGCGCACTGAACAGCGCACCGAGCAGCGCGAACAGCGCGGCGCCGACCAGGGCGGCGAGGCAGCCGAACCCGGCCAGCGCAACGAACGCCAGTCAACCCGGACGCGCGGTGGCCGCGACGGCGGCGACACCTCCGGTGCGCGCGAAACCACTCGTGACAACACCCGCGAGAGCACCCGCGACAACCGCGACAATGAGGATGCCGACGGCGGAAGCCGCCGCAACCGGCGCAACCGCCGCGACCGCAACGACCGCTCCGGCGGCCAGGACAACCGCGACAACTCCCGCAACGACCGCTTCCGCGACCGCAACGACCGCCGCCGCGGCCGCGCCCAGGGACCCGACGTCGACGACGTCGAGGTCACCGAGGACGACGTCCTGCTGCCCGTCGCCGGCATCCTGGACGTCCTGGAGAACTACGCGTTCATCCGCACCTCCGGCTACCTGCCGGGCCCTAACGACGTTTACGTCTCGCTTGCCCAGGTCAAGAAGTACAACCTGCGCAAGGGCGACGCCGTCGTCGGCGCCATCCGTGCACCGCGCGACGGCGAAGACCGCGGCCAGCAGTCCGCCCGCCAGAAGTTCAACGCCCTGGTCCGCGTCACCTCCGTGAACGGCAAGACCTCCGAAGAGCTCAAGGACCGCGTCGAGTTCGCCAAGCTGGTTCCGCTGTACCCGTCCGAGCGGCTTCGCCTCGAGACGGACCCCAAGAAGATCGGCCCCCGCGTCATCGACCTGGTTGCCCCGATCGGCAAGGGCCAGCGCGGCCTGATCGTTTCGCCGCCGAAGGCCGGCAAGACGCTCATCCTGCAGTCCATCGCCAACGCCATCACCACCAACAATCCTGAGGTCCACCTCATGATGGTGCTCGTTGACGAACGTCCTGAAGAAGTCACGGACATGCAGCGCACCGTCAAGGGCGAGGTCATTGCCTCCACCTTCGACCGTCCCGCCGACGACCACACCACCGTGGCCGAACTCTCCATCGAACGAGCCAAGCGCCTCGTGGAAATGGGCATGGACGTTGTGGTGCTCCTCGACTCCATGACCCGCCTGGGCCGCGCTTACAACCTGGCAGCACCGGCCTCCGGCCGCATCCTGTCCGGTGGTGTGGACTCCGCAGCCCTGTACCCGCCGAAGCGCTTCTTCGGTGCGGCCCGCAACATCGAAAACGGCGGCTCGCTGACCATCCTGGCAACGGCCCTCGTTGAGACCGGCTCGAAGATGGACGAGGTCATCTTCGAAGAGTTCAAGGGCACCGGCAACATGGAACTGCGCCTGTCCCGCCAGCTCGCGGACAAGCGCATCTTCCCGGCCGTGGACGTCAACGCGTCCGGCACCCGCCGCGAAGAGAACCTGCTTTCGCCTGAAGAGGTCAAGATCATGTGGAAGCTGCGCCGCGTCCTGTCCGGGCTTGAGACCCAGCAGAGCCTCGAGCTGCTGACCAACAAGATCCGGGAGACCCAGAGCAACGTCGAGTTCCTCATGCAGGTTCAGAAGACGACGCTTGGCGCTAAGTCCGATAACGACAAGTAGCTGAGCTGGGGGTGGGGCCGTCGCATATTTTTGCCGGCCCCGCCCCTTCGCGTTGCAGCTGACGTACTGCGTACGTCAGCTGCAACGCTCCGACAGGCCCGAAGCCACTCCCAGGCCGGCAAAAATATACGACGGCGGTCGCCCGTCACCTACCGCTGTGTGCGTCACTAAACTGATACCGGAGCGTTGAAAGGTAATGACTAATGTTTGAGTCCGTACAGGGCCTGTTGGATGAGCATGATGCTATCCAGGCGCAGCTGGGGGATCCTGCTGTTTATGCTGACCAGAAGCTGGCCCGGAAGCTGGGGCGGCGTTCTGCTCAGTTGAACGGCATTGTGGAGGCCTATCACAAGTGGGAGGCCATCCGTGATGACCTTGCTGCTGCCAAGGAGATGGCGGACGAGGACCCGGAGTTTGCTGCGGAGGTTCCTGAGTTGGAGGCGTCGCTGGAGACGGCTTCGGCCAAGCTGCGGCGCCTGCTGATTCCGCGGGATCCGGACGATGCGCGGAATGTGATCCTTGAGGTCAAGGGCGGTGAAGGCGGCGATGAGGCCGCGCTGTTCGCCGGCGACCTACTGCGCATGTACACCCGGTACGCGGAGTCGCGCGGCTGGAAAACCGAGCTCATCTCCGCCAACGAATCGGACCTTGGCGGGTACAAGGACGTCCAGATGGCCGTCAAGGGCAGTTCAAACGATCCCGCCGAGGGCGTGTATGCGCGGCTGAAGTTCGAAGGCGGGGTGCACCGCGTCCAGCGCGTGCCGGTGACGGAATCCCAGGGCCGCATCCACACCTCGGCTGCCGGTGTGCTGGTGCTTCCCGAAGTGGACGAGCCCGAGGAACTCGAGATCAACCAGAACGACCTCAAGATCGACGTCTACCGGTCCTCGGGTCCCGGCGGACAGTCCGTTAACACCACCGACTCCGCCGTCCGCATCACGCACCTTCCCACCGGAATCGTGGTGGCCATGCAGAACGAGAAGTCGCAGCTGCAGAACCGTGAAGCCGGCATGCGCGTCCTGCGGGCCCGCATCCTGGCGCACCAGCAGGAGCAGATCGACGCCGAAAACTCGGCCCAGCGGAAGTCCCAGATCCGCACCATGGACCGTTCCGAGCGCATCCGCACGTACAACTACCCCGAAAACCGGATTGCGGACCACCGCACCGGCTACAAGGCGTACAACCTGGACCAGGTCATGAACGGGGATCTTGAGCCGGTCATCCAGTCCGCGATCGAGATGGACGAACAGGCCCGCCTGGACGCCATCGGGGAATAGCCACCGGCCGGTCGATCGATGACACTCGGAACAGGATTGAGCCTGGCTGAAGCAGTCCGCGAAGCAACTGAGCTGCTGGCCCATGCAGGTGTCCCCAGCCCGCGGGTGGACGCCGAACTGCTGGCGGACCATCTGCTGGGCGTCGGTCTGGGCCGCCTCCGGGCCATGCTGCTGGGGGATTCGCCGGAACCGGACGGCTACGCGGACCTGGTCGCCGAGCGGGCCAGGCGAGTCCCGCTGCAACACATCACCGGCGTGGCCCACTTCCGCTACCTGCAGCTCGCAGTGGGTCCCGGCGTCTTCATCCCCCGACCCGAAACTGAGTCGGTGGTCCAGCTGGTGATTGACCGGCTGGCGGAAACGCACCGTCCCAAAGTGGCGGACCTTGGCACCGGTTCCGGCGCGATTGCAGGTTCCATCGCCCATGAGGTTCCGGACGCCGAGGTCCATGCGGTGGAATTCAGTGAATTCGCCCATGCGTGGGCTGCAAGGAATCTGGCGCCGTTGGGCGTCAAACTCGTCCGCGGTGACCTGCGCGACGCACTGCAGGAGCACAACGGCACGTTCGACGTCGTGATCTCCAACCCGCCGTACATTCCGGCCGAAGCCGTCCCGAACGAACCCGAAGTGGCCCTGCACGATCCGCCCGAGGCGCTTTACGGCGGGGGAGCGGACGGAATGGAACTTCCGACGGCGGCCGCTGCCTCAGCTGCGCGGCTGCTGGTCCCCGGCGGCTACTTCGTGATGGAACACGCCGAAGTCCAGGCGGGCTGGATCGCCGCCATGCTGAGGGCCGGCGGCGTATGGTCCGAGGTCACCACGCACCTGGACCTCAACGGCAAGGAGCGCGCCACCAGTGCCGTCTTCACCCCATTGTCCAACGCGTAAATGCAGTATTTGAAAACCAGGCAGTGCATCAAAACGCAGCGCAAGAAGTGATGAAAGAATAGGCCAGTGACCACAACCTACGACTGCACGGCAGCTGACCAGCGCGCCGAAGGCCTTGAACACGCCCAGCGGGCCATCCGCGAACACAAATGCGTGGTGTTCCCGACCGACACCGTGTATGGAATCGCCGCGGACGCCTTTTCGCCACAGGCGGTGACCATGCTCCTCGTCTCGAAGGGACGGAGCCGGAAAATGCCCCCGCCTGTCCTGATCCCGCGGCTGAACGCCCTGGACGGACTGGCAACGGACGTGCCGGCCGAAGCCCGCAAGCTTGCCGAAGCGTTCTGGCCCGGCGGCCTCACCATGATCTTCCACGCCCAGCCCTCCCTTGACTGGGACCTGGGTGAAACCAAGGGCACCGTTGCGCTGCGGATGCCGGCCGACGACGTCGCCCAGGACCTGCTGACCCTCACCGGACCCTTGGCGGTTTCCTCCGCGAACCGCACCGGCCAGACCGCTGCGCGGACCGCCGCGGATGCACTGGCCCAGCTTGCTGAGTCGGTGGAGGTTTACCTTGAGGGAGGCCTCCGGCCGGCCGGGGGCGCCGAGGCGCTTCCGTCGACCATTGTCGACGCAACTGCGCTTCCGCTGCGGGTTGTCCGCCAGGGCGCAATTCCCGTGGAGCGGCTGCGTGAGGTTGTACCGGGCCTGCTGGATGTGGACGGCAACGCAGCCGACGACGCTGCCGCTGAAGCGGAGCCAGCTTCTGCGGCTGACGCACGCCCGACCGGGTCCGGCGCCGAATGATCCTGACGCGGCAGCATGTCCCTGTCCTTGGCGTTGACGCGACGCCCATGACCGTTCCGGAACTCACTACGGCGCTCAACCGCTTTGTGGCCGAGGGTTCAACCCGCACGGTAGTGGGCCACAACCTGCACAGCGTCACGCTGTTCCACTCCGATCCGGAATTCCGTGCCCTCTACGAGAACAGCGATATCGTGCTCCTCGACGGCGCTCCGGTGCTGTGGCTGTGGGGAAGGACCGGCGAAGCCGACGCCCCGGTCATGGATTACCGCCTGGGATCGACCGACTGGATCCCGGCCCTGGGCGGCGTTGAAGGTCTTGAACGGATTGCCGTCATCGGCGCCGGCGCGGAGGCGAATGCGAAGGCCGTGGCGCGGTTGTCCGGCATCGTTCCCCACGCCAAGGTTGCCGGCCTCCCCGGTGAGGGGTGGAACGAGGAGCTCGAAGGCGGGGCGGTGGAATGGCTGACACAGCTGCGTCCGCAACTGGTGCTCCTTGGCCTGGGCATGCCGCTGCAGGAGCTGGTGCTCCAGCGCAGGCTGGCAGCGTTGCCGCCCGCCGTGTACTGCGCCGTTGGCGGCGCGATTGAGCAGATTGCCGGGATCCAGAAGCTGGCTCCGCGCTGGCTGGGACGCCTGGGGCTGGAATGGGCCTGGCGGCTGCTGCTGCATCCGCGCCGGGTCGCCTACCGGGTGTTCGGCGAGCCCTGGGTGCTGCTGGGCCTGCTGATCCGGCGGCGCCTGACCTCCAGGCGCTAGGCGCCGCCGCCCTTCAGGCTGGAACTTCCGGTTCTTCTAGAACTTCTGGTCCTTCAGGGGCGCGAAGCCCTTGCCCCGGAGACCGGTGGAAAAGGCCCGGAACCAGTCGGCCAGGCCGCGGAAGTCCCCGCGGCGCAGGAAGTAGCCCAGGTAACCGCCAACATCGGCGACCAGCGACTTGACGCGGAAATGGCGGCGGATCAGGTACCCGCGGTTCCGGTAGTAGTAGTAACGCTTGAAAGCGGTCTCGGGAACAATGACGTGCCACCTCGCACCGAACACATGCTTGGTTTCTGCAAACGCGTGGGGATGGGTGATGGCCGTGGTGGTCACCGTCCCGAACCGGATGCCGGCCTTGCGGAGCCTGATGGTGAAGTCCACCTCGTCGCCCCGGATGAAAAGCCGCATGTCCGGAAGGCCCACCTTGAAGAAGACGTCGGACCGGATCAGCGCGCCGTTGAAGAAGTGTCCGTCGTCGGGCAGGAAACCGAGTTTCTCGACTTCGGCACGGTTGTGCGTCACTTTGCCGTCGAGCCGGAAGAAAAAGGACAACCGGTCCGGGTGGCCGGGCGCGGCCACGAGGGGAACCACGGCATCCAAGCCGCGCGCCTCAGCCTCCCGCAGCAGCGTGGCGAGGCATTCCGGGTCGCCGGGCTCGGCGTCGTCGTCCATCATCCAGATCCAGTCAGCGCCGCTCGCGACCGCTTTGAGGATGGCCAGGGAAAATCCGCCGGCACCGCCCAGGTTCGCTTCGGACCGGACGTAGTCCACGTTGGCGTGCTCTTCAGCCACCTCTTTGGCGGGCACGGTCCCGCTGTCCACCAGGCAAATGGACTGCACCGCGGCGGTCTGGTTGTTGATGGCGTTCAGGAGCACGGCCAGCTCCCGGGGACGGTCAAACGTCACGGCAGCAACTGCAACCGACATGGACATTCGTGGTTCCTTTCAGCACGGCCGCCGGAGGTTTTCCCGCCGGCGATGGGCCGTGTGACGCGAAGCCAGCTAGCCGTTGGCATTAGTATCTTGACTAGAGTCCACTGTAATACAGCCCTGTCAGGCACTACGCACTGCCTGTCGCGCGCACGGCGACGGAGAAGTTTCATTTATCGAAAGTCAGATCCACAGCGATCCCGCCCGAGCAATCCCTGCCCCCCGTCGTTGACCCGGCCGCAGGGATACAAACTGTCCGGGGCCGGTTCCGCTGACTGCGCGGGGAAGGTGGCTTTCCCATGATCATGTACCTGCTCATGATGCTGACGGCTGCCGCGGTTTCCTACAGCGCGACCTGGGGTGCACGCCTTCTCGGCAACCGACTCAAACTGTTCTCGCCGATCCGCAGCCGGGATACGCACTCGCACAAGGTCTCCCGGCTGGGCGGGCTGGGCATATATGCAGGATTCCTGGCGGCGCTTGTGGTGGCCAGCCAGTCATTCTTCGTCAAGGACATCTTTCGCGGCAACGCCTCGCCCTGGGGAGTGCTGGCCGGTGCAACATTGATTGTCATCGTGGGCCTGGCCGATGATCTTCTGGACCTGCGCTGGTGGGTGAAGCTGATCGGCCAGAGCGCGGCCGCACTGGTGGTGGCCGTCTGGGGCGTACGGATGACGATTGTGCCGTTGATTCCGGAACCGGTGGTTATCGAGAACGAAATCGTGAGCATCGTGCTGACTGCCGGACTGATCGTCACGGCCATGAACGCGTTCAACTTCATCGACGGGCTGGACGGCCTTGCCGCAGGCGTTGCCATCATCGGGGGAGCGGCGTTCTTCCTGACCGCTTACTGGGTGCACCGGACCGCCCCGATCCTGGACCGTTCAGACCTGGCCACCCTGCTGACGGCGGTCGTGGTGGGCAGCGCCATGGGCTTCCTGCTCCACAATTGGTTTCCGTCGAAGATCTTCATGGGCGATTCCGGTGCCATGCTCATCGGACTCCTGATGGCGTCGGCCGGTGTGGTCTCCACCGGGCAGATCTCCTCAGGCCTCTATGACCGGGTCAACGGTATTCCCACGATCATCCCCATCCTCCTTCCGTTTGCGGTGCTCTTCCTGCCGCTCCTGGACCTGGGCCTCGCCGTCATCCGGCGCACGGCGGTGGGCCGTTCGCCGTGGTCGGCCGACCGGGGCCACCTGCACCACAAGCTCATGGACATCGGCTACTCACACCGGGCCTCGGTCCTCCTGATGTATGCCTGGACCTGCGTCCTGGCGTTTGGCGGCCTGGCGTTCGTGGTCTACCCCTGGCAGGTCGTGCTTGCCGTCGACGTGCTGGCAGCCTCGATCATGGCTGTTGTGACGGCCTGGCCCTACCTCCGTGACAAGGCGCCCGGACCGGGGCCGCGGTCCGAAGCGGAATGCGAGGCCGAAGCGGAAGCGGGCGGCCAGGAGTGACCCGTGGTGTCTCTTTTCGGAATAATTTCTATCTCATGTAGAATTCCAGTGCAGCTACTCGCTGTACGCACACCTGGCAGCCTGCAGCACACGACGATTGGGATCTCATGACCTCCAACGCCGAACCCGGACACAGATCCGGCAACGGACCGGTTGGTGTCTCTGGCCCCACAAAATCACTGTGGCTGAGGCTTCTGAAGATCAGCTCCCTGGTTGCAGGGGCGGCGCTGCTCCTGGCAGGCATCGCAGCCTACTTCGTCGCTGGCGTAGAGTCGGCGCTGTCGGCACTTCTTGGCGGCGGCCTGGTCGCAGTGTTCTTTGCCATCAGCCTTGTGGTCGGCCATTTCGCCGGCCGAACGAACCCCTCGGGCGCGATCGGACTGTTCGTGGCCACGTACTTCATCAAGGTTGTCGGGTTTGCCATCGTTCTCTTTGCCCTTGGCCGGCCGGACTGGCTCGACGGCGGCTTCTTTGTGGTCGGTGCCATTGTCACGGTGGTCACCTGGCAAGCGGCAGAGATTTATGGCTTCAGCACGGCGCGGCTCCAGATATTCAACGACCCCGCACCTTCGAAAGACGGCAGCAATGAGTAGCCGTAAATTAGGACCCAAAAAACGCACTGAAAACCCGAAAACGACCTCCGGTTCGGCCGGCGTATCTTCGTCCGGAACGGACGGCGGATACAACGCCGGCATCGCCGTCTTCAGCTACATAATTGGCGGAATCATCGTCTGGAGTTTGATAGGGTGGGGTCTGGATTATCTGTGGGGAACCCGCTGGATCGTGCTCGCAGGCGCTCTGCTTGGAGCTGCGGGAGGGTTCTATCTTTCTCATATGCACGGCCTCACCAGTCACAGACCTTCAACTGGTGACGACGGTGCAGCCAGCGGCCCGTCCAAGGACGAGGAACAGTAATGCCAAACAATTTCACACGGGGAAGGGCGGACATGAAGATCGCCGGACCCTCACCAACGCCCAATGATGGACACTGCAGAGAGGAAACGCGTTGATCGCGCTTGCGCTCCCGGCCCAAGATTCAGGAGAGTTCAATCCTCCTGGAATTGAAGAAATGCACCTGCCGGCAATCGTGCCGTGGGGTGTGGCAGACGGATTCTCCAAGCAGATGCTGCTGGTAATCCTGTCGGTCGTCATTATCGCTACATTCTTTCTGCTAGCTGCGCGGAAGCAGCAGCTTGTTCCCGGCAAACTGCAGTTTGCAGGCGAGGCGGCCTACGGCTTCGTCCGTAACAGCATCGCCAAGGACATCATCGGCGGCAAGGACTTCATCAAGTACGTTCCGCTGTTGTTCAGCCTCTTCTTCTTCATCCTCGTGAACAACATCTACGGCGCCATCCCCGTCATCCAGCTGCCGAGCTTCTCACACGTCGGCGGCGCGTATGTCCTGGCCGCCATCGTCTACTTCACCTGGATCGGGATCGGCGTCAAGAAGAACGGGCTCAAGTACTTCAAGCTGGCCACCGTTCCCTCCGGCGTGCCGGTGTACATCCTCCCGATCGTTATCCCGATCGAAATCATCTCCAACTTCCTGGTCCGCCCGGTCACGCACAGCCTCCGTCTGTTCGCCACCATGCTGGCAGGACACCTGATCGTGATGATTGCCGGATCCGGCATCGAATACCTGGTCATGCAGGAGAACATCCTCCTGAAGGGCACCTCGGTCCTGGTGCTCGTTGGAGCCATCGCCATGTACATGTTGGAAGCGTTGATCATGGCGCTGCAGGCGTACGTCTTTACGCTGCTAACCGCCATCTACATTGAAGGCGCCCTGCACGCGGACAGCCACTAGGCACCCACAGACTTCCCCTTCGCGGGGATGAAGCAACCCAAACAACCTGCCACACGGGTGGCATCTTGAAAGGAAGAAAAATGGAAGGCTCCATCAACGGCTCCCTCAACCTCATCGGCTACGGCCTCTCCGCTATCGGCGGTGGTATCGGTGTGGGTCTCGTGTTCGCGGCTTACA
Source organism: Arthrobacter sp. ISL-72 (assembly GCF_018613755.1). Classification (GTDB taxonomy): domain Bacteria; phylum Actinomycetota; class Actinomycetes; order Actinomycetales; family Micrococcaceae; genus Arthrobacter. Next base: position 161,155 of record NZ_JAGGPP010000009.1, on the reverse strand, counting down.
TCAATGGTGTGGCACGTCAGCCGGAAGCCCAGCGCGTCCTGCAGCCGATCGCATTCCTCGGCCTTGCGCTGACCGAAGCCCTCGCCATCCTCGGCCTCGTCTTCGCTTTCGTTCTTTCCTAAGCGTTAGAACCTAGCGAACATCCAGAACCGAGTAGATAAGGACGGGTGAAATATGAATCAGATGATCATCTCAGCCGCCACCGAAGGCGCTGAGGCGGCTAATCCGCTCGTTCCCAACCTGTGGGAAATGGGCGTAGTCCTGGCCGGCTTTGTTGTCCTCTTTTACATCGTGGTCAAGTTCGTTGTCCCGATGTTCGAGAAGACGTTCGCAGAGCGCGCCGAGGCTATCGAAGGTGGCATCGCCAAGGCCGAGAAGGCCCAGGCGGAAGCTTCTGCTGCCCTCGAAGAGTACAAGCAGCAGCTCACCGACGCCCGTGCAGAAGCCAACCGCATCCGCGAGGAAGCCCGTGCCGAAGGCGCCCAGATCCTTGCGGACCTGAAGGAAAAGGCAGCTGCAGAGTCTGCCCGCATCACCGCGCAGGCCCAGACGCAGATCGAGTCCGAGCGGCAGGCAGCCGTCGTGTCGCTGCGCACGGAGGTCGGCACGCTGGCTACCACGCTTGCAAGCCGCATCGTTGGCGAGTCGCTCAGCGACGATGCACGTGCAGCCCGCGTGGTTGACCGCTTCCTGGCAGATCTGGAGACCCAGAACGCAGGTGTAGCTAAGTAATGGCAGGTGTATCGAGCGGATCGCTGACCGCGGCACTGGTTGCGTTGGAAGCCAAGCTTCCCTTCGCTTCGCTGCAGTTGGCTAAGGACCTCTTCGGAATCCTGGGAACGGTGGACAGCTCGGCTGGCTTGCGCCGCGCCCTGACTGACCCGTCCCGCAGCGGTGACGAAAAGTCGGCGCTGGTCAAGCAGCTCTTCAGCGGAAAAGTCTCCGCTGATGCCGTGGACATCGCGAGCGGACTGGCCGGTTCACGCTGGGCGTCGGCTCGGGACATCGGCGATGCACTCGAGACTCTTGCCGCTTCCGTGGTAATTGCCGTTGCTGAGAACAAGTCGGCCGTCTCTGCCTCAGGAATCACCGGACTCGAAGCGCTGGAGAACGATCTGTTCTCCTTCAACCAGGTCGTTGGGTCCAGCCACGAGGTACAGCGTGCTCTGTCCGAGCCGCAGGCGAGCCCGGCTGCCAAGATTGCCCTCGCCGAAAAGTTCGTCCCCAACGTGAGCGAGGAAGCGAAAGTCCTTATCGGACAGGCAGTTTCGCAGCCCCGTGGCCTCAAGGTAACCAGCCTTGTGCGTCGTTTCGCAGAGCTTGCAGCCAAGCGCCAGCAGCGCTGGATTGCAACAGTCAGCGTCACCCGTCCGTTGACGGAGACACAGACCAGCAGGCTGCAGGCCGGGCTCAACGCCCTGTATGGGCGCGAGCTCAAGATCAACGTCACTGTTGATCCGGCACTGATCGGCGGCATCCGGATTCAGGTTGGCGACGAAGTGGTTGACGCTTCGGTCATCACCCGCCTGGGCCAGCTCCAGCGTCAGCTTGCCGGTTAGCCGGACAAGCACAACTTAACTGATAGAAACCCCGGTCATCGTGAGCAACGATGATCACGAAAACAGGAGAGCAGGGACTGCAGATGGCCGAATTGACCATCAACGCCGACGACGTCCGTATTGCGCTGAACGAGTTCGCGGCGTCCTACGAACCCGGAAACGCAGAGCGCGTAGAGGTCGGCCGTGTGACCACAGCAGGTGACGGCATCGCCCGTGTTGAGGGCCTTCCCTCGGTCATGGCGAACGAGTTGCTTCGTTTCGAAGACGGCACGCTGGGCCTGGCCCAGAACCTCGACGTCCGCGAAATCGGCGTCATCATCCTCGGTGACTTCACCGGAATCGAAGAAGGCCAGGAAGTCCACCGCACCGGTCAGGTTCTCTCCGTGCCGGTTGGTGACGCCTTCCTCGGCCGCGTGGTTGACCCACTGGGCCAGCCGATCGACGACCTCGGCGAAATCAAGGCTGAGGCCACCCGCGCACTGGAACTCCAGGCGCCCGGCGTGACCCAGCGTAAGTCGGTGCACGAGCCGATGCAGACCGGTCTTAAGGCTATCGACGCCATGATCCCGATCGGCCGTGGCCAGCGTCAGCTGATCATTGGTGACCGCCAGACCGGCAAGTCGGCAATCGCCATCGACACGATCATCAACCAGAAGGCCAACTGGGCTTCCGGGGACGTCACTAAGCAGGTGCGCTGCGTCTACGTAGCCATCGGCCAGAAGGCGTCCACCATCGCGGCTGTCCGCCAGACGCTCGAGGACAACGGCGCACTGGAGTACACCACCATCGTGGCCTCCCCGGCGTCCGACCCCGCAGGCTTCAAGTACCTGGCGCCCTACGCCGGTTCAGCCATCGGCCAGCACTGGATGTACGGCGGCAAGCACGTCCTCATCGTGTTTGATGACCTGTCCAAGCAGGCTGAGGCCTACCGTGCGGTGTCGCTGCTGCTCCGCCGCCCGCCGGGACGCGAAGCCTACCCGGGCGACGTCTTCTACTTGCACTCCCGCCTGCTGGAGCGTTGTGCCAAGCTCTCCGACGAGCTGGGTGCGGGCTCGATGACCGGCCTGCCGCTCATCGAAACCAAGGCAAACGACGTCTCCGCGTACATCCCGACCAACGTAATCTCCATTACCGATGGCCAGATCTTCCTGCAGTCGGACCTCTTCAACGCCAACCAGCGTCCCGCCGTCGACGTGGGCGTCTCCGTTTCCCGCGTGGGTGGTGCAGCGCAGGTCAAGTCCATGAAGAAGGTCTCCGGTACCTTGAAGTTGGAATTGGCCCAGTACCGCGACATGCAGGCGTTCGCCATGTTCGCCTCGGACCTCGACGCTGCATCACGCCAGCAGCTGACCCGCGGTGCGCGCCTGATGGAACTGCTGAAGCAGGGCCAGTACTCCCCGTTCCCGGTCGAGAACCAGGTTGTTTCGATCTGGGCAGGCACCAACGGCCACCTGGACGACGTTCCGGTTGAGGACATCAACCGCTTCGAGACCGAGTTCCTTGAGCACCTGAAGCACAAGTCCTCCATCCTGACTACGCTGGCGCAGACCAACGTCATGGACGATGACACCGCGGAAGCACTGAAGACCTCGATCGTGGCCTTCAAGAAGGGCTTCTTCGGCCAGGGCGACAACTACCTGGTTGGTGCGGGGCATGAGGAGCACGCCCCCATTGACGAGGCACAGGTCGACCAGGAAAAAATCGTTAAGCAGAAGCGCTAGTTTCGCTGGCCGGGCTGCCGGGACCTTCACGGGTTCCGGCAGCCCCGGCCATCGGGATCTTAGGAAAGGATAAGTATGGGAGCCCAGATTCGGGTCTACCGCCAGAAGATCAGCTCGACGACGTCGATGCGCAAGATCTTCAAGGCGATGGAACTGATCGCTACCTCGCGCATCGGCAAGGCCCGCGCACGCGTAGCGGCTTCACTGCCTTACGCAAACGCGATCACGCGTGCCGTTTCTGCTGTCGCAAGCCAGAGCGAAATCGACCACCCGCTGGTCACCGAGCCCGCGCAGATCCGCCGCGCCGCCGTCCTGGTCATCACCTCGGACCGCGGCCTTGCAGGATCTTACTCGGCAAGCGTGCTCAAGCAGGCGGAAGGCCTCACCGAGCTGCTCCGTGGGGAGGGCAAGGAAGTCAAGACCTACGTCCTTGGCCGCAAGGCGCAGGCGTACTTCGACTTCCGGAACCGTCCTTACGCACAGGTCTGGACCGGCAACACGGATGCGCCTGAGTTCGCTACGGCACAGGAAATCGGCGCAGCGCTGCTTGAAGACTTTGCAACGGCCTATGAAGAGGACGGCGTAGACGAAATCCACGTTGTCTACACCCGCTTCAAGTCGATGGTGAACCAGGAGCCGACCGTCATCCGTTTGCTTCCCCTCGAAGTCGTCGAAGAGCAGGCACAGTCCGAATCGGAACTACTGCCGCTGTACGAGTTCGAACCGGAGGCGGAGCGGGTGCTTGACGCCCTGTTGCCGCGCTACATCGAGTCCCGCATCTTCGCCGCAATGTTGCAGGCCGCAGCTTCCGAGCTCGCAGCCCGCCAGCGGGCGATGAAGTCCGCCGGCGACAACGCCACGGACCTCATCAAGAAGTACACGCGTCTGCGCAACACTGCCCGCCAGGCCGAAATTACGCAGGAGCTTTCCGAAATCGTGGCCGGTGCCGACGCCCTGAGCGCGTCGTCCTAGCCGGCACGGTTCCGGATCCAGCTGAACCTGCACCAAAAGATAAACTTAACCCCCACGCCATCTACTGAGTGAAGTGAGAGAGATGACTGCCACCGCTACCGAACACGTAGCCGCAACGTCCGGTGCTACCGGCCGTATTGCACGTGTCATTGGCCCGGTTGTCGACGTCGAATTCCCGGCTGACGCAATCCCCTCGATTTACAACGCACTTACCACGGAGATTACTCTCAACGGTGAGACCAAGACCATCACGTTCGAGGTTGCCCTGCACCTGGGTGACAACCTCATTCGCGCCATCTCCCTGCAGGCTACCGACGGACTCGTCCGCGGCACCAACGTAGTGGACACCGGTTCGCCCATCACCGTTCCCGTCGGCGATGGCGTCAAGGGCCACATCTTCAACGTCCTCGGCAAGCCGCTCGACGTTGACGAGTCCGAGATCCAGGCTTCGGACTACTGGGCAATCCACCGCAAGGCTCCGGCCTTCGCGACGCTCGAGGGTTCCACCGAAATGCTGGAAACCGGCATCAAGGTCATCGACCTACTCACCCCGTACATCAAGGGTGGAAAGATCGGCCTGTTCGGTGGCGCCGGTGTCGGCAAGACCGTTCTGATCCAGGAAATGATCACCCGTGTTGCCCGCAACTTCGGTGGCACCTCGGTGTTCGCCGGCGTCGGTGAGCGTACCCGTGAAGGCAACGACCTCTGGGTTGAAATGGAAGAGGCAGGAGTCCTCAAGGACACCGCCCTTGTGTTCGGCCAGATGGATGAGCCGCCGGGAACGCGTCTGCGCGTTGCACTGTCTGCACTGACCATGGCGGAGTACTTCCGCGATGTGCAGAACCAGGACGTGCTGCTCTTCATCGACAACATCTTCCGCTTCACGCAGGCTGGTTCCGAGGTTTCCACCCTTCTCGGCCGCATGCCTTCCGCCGTGGGCTACCAGCCGAACCTTGCTGACGAGATGGGCCTCCTCCAGGAGCGCATCACGTCCACCAAGGGCCACTCCATCACCTCGATGCAGGCCATCTACGTTCCCGCAGATGATTACACCGACCCGGCTCCGGCAACGACCTTCGCACACCTCGACGCGACCACGGAACTTTCCCGTGAAATCGCCTCCCGTGGTCTGTACCCGGCCGTTGACCCGCTGACGTCGACCTCCCGAATCCTGGACCCCCAGTACATCGGCAAGGACCACTACAACACGGCTGTCCGTGTGAAGCAGATCCTGCAGAAGAACAAGGAACTCCAGGACATCATCGCCATCCTGGGCGTTGACGAACTGTCGGAAGAGGACAAGATCGTCGTGTCGCGTGCACGCCGCATCCAGCAGTTCCTCTCCCAGAACACCTACACCGCCAAGCAGTTCACCGGCGTCGAAGGTTCCACCGTCTCCATCAAGGACACCGTGGAAGGCTTCACGGCCATCTGCGACGGCGAGCTTGACCACGTTGCAGAGCAGGCGTTCTTCAACGTCGGCGGCCTGGATGACGTTGAGCGCCAGTGGGCCAAGATCCAGGAACAGACCAAGTAATATGGCTGAGCTTGAGGTTGAGATTGTCGCAGCGGATCACTTCGTGTGGTCCGGAGCGGCCAAGATGGTCAAGGCCCGCACCAGCGATGGTGAAATCGGAATCCTGCCCGGCCACTCGCCCCTGCTGGCGATTCTGGCCGAAGGTGAGCTGGCTATTGAGCCTGTTTCCGGTGAGCGTATTGCTGTAGTAGTTGACGGTGGATTCTTCTCCGTCGACAACAACCGGGTCGTCATTGTTGCTGACAACGCCCAACTGGGTGAAGCGGCTACTGCGGGGATCCGCTAGCACGACCTTGATGAACGATCCCGGTTTTCCGTTCATCGCATTGGCAACTGTCTTTGCGTTGCTGATTTTTGCACTGTGCCTGTCCGGGGTACGCCGCTTTAACCTGCGGCGTGCCCTGGGCACAGTGGACGCCTCCATTTGCACGGCTGGAAAAAGCTGGCAGATGGGGGTTTGTCGTTATCAGGACAACGAGCTTGAGTGGTTCAAGCTGCTCTCGCTCAGTGTCCGTCCCAAATACACCTTCCGGCGCAGTTCGCTGGAACTCGTGGGGCGCCGCCAGCCCACAGAGGCCGAACTCGTCAAGGTGCAGCCTGACTCCGTCATCGTGGAACTTCACCATGAAGGCCAGGAGGTCCTGCTGGCCATGAAGTTCGACGCGTACACGGGGTTGTCCTCGTGGCTGGAAGCCGGGCCGGTCATCGGTGTGGGGACCTGGCGCTAACGTCTGTGGATCTCATTGCTGACGTCCATCTGACCGATGGACCCGTGCTCTGGTTTGCCTGGGCAGCCGGCGCCGCAGGCTTCGCCTGGTTGCTGTGGGCCCGCGGACGCGGCTGGGCCCTGAGCGCCGGCGCTGCCCTGGTGCTCGCTGCGGGCGTTGTGGCCGCCGTTCACTGGCTGCTCATTTATGCTTTCTCAACCCTGCCCGAGGTACTCCCGCGCGACGTGCTCGCCTGGTTTGTGGCAGTGGTATTCGGCCTCTTCCTGTGGGTGCTCCGGCTGTGGAAACTTCGACGGCGGCCCGTAGCACAGCCTTCCGCACCGGCGGGCCGGGGCGCCTGGCGTGGACGAACCTCCGCAACCGCTGCAATGCTCGGAGTGCTCCTGCTTGGCGCAGTCCAGGTCAACGCGTACTTCGGCCTCAATCACACGGTGAGCGACGTCATGGGCACGGCCGTTGCCAGGATCCAGCCGCTCGAGTCCGAACTGGAGCGCCAGCCCGCAGCCGCGGCCCCCACCGCCCTCGCCGCCTGGCAGGCCCCGGACGGCATGCCCTCGGGCGGCGTGCTGCGGAAGGCCCGGATTCCCGGCCCCGCTTCGGGCTTCAGCAGCCGTGAGGCCTACGTCTACCTGCCTCCCGCCTATCAGTCCGCACCCCGTCCGGCACTGCCGGTCCTGGTCCTCTTTTCCGGGCAGCCCGGCGGTCCTTCTGACTGGCTCACCGGAGGGGCGCTGCGCAGCAGGATGGACCGCTTCGCAGCGGACCACGACGGCGTTGCGCCGGTTGTCGTGGTGGTGGATCCGAACGGCACGCCGTCGGCCAACACGCTCTGCATGGACAGCCGCATTGCGAAGGCTGACACCTTCCTGGCCCGGGACGTGCCGCAGTGGATCGAGCAGACCCTTGACGTGGATCCGGACCACCGGCAATGGGCCGTCGGCGGATTTTCCTTCGGGGCCACCTGCGCCCTGCAGATGGGAACCCGCCATCCCGACGTCTATGCCTCGATCGTGGCGTTTTCGAGCGAGCGGGAACCGGCGCTGGCGAAGGAGCGGCAGAAAACCATTGACGCCGGGTTCGACGGCAACGTCGCGGCCTTCGATGAACAGACCCCTTTGACCATCATGCAGAAAGCGCGGTTCGAGGGCCACGCGGTCTACTTCGGGGCAGGTTCCAGGGACCCGGAGTTCATGGCCTATATGGACGAGCTGTCGGCAGCGGCCCGTCGTGCCGGTTTTGCCGTTCAAGCCACCCCGGTGGTCAACACGGGCCACTCGTGGGAAGCCGCCTCCGACGGCCTTCCCGCCGCGCTGGACTTCATGGCGGAGCGCTGGGGGGTCGGCCGGTGAAGACCGTCCTGCTTCCTGCACTGCGGCGCACCCAGGCGCACTTCAAGGCGGTGCCGTTTACGCTCCTGGTCCTGACTCTGTTCCTGGGTACGGGGGCGGCCACCAACAGCTTCCTTTCGGGCCCTCCGGAATCCCTTCTGGACGTGGCCTCCGTGAACATGACGGCCCTGACGGACGGACGCTGGTGGTCCATGTTCACATCCTTGTTCTTCGCCACGAACCCCGCAGCCTATGTGACCGCGTCATCCATGATCCTGCTGTTGCTGGGACTGGCCGAGCGCAGGCTGGGCACGGTGCGGACGGCGGCCTTCTTCTTCGGCGGGCAGTTCGCGGCCGTCTCGCTCTTTCTGCTGTTCACCCAGCTTGCCCGCTACGCCGGCGACGGCTGGATGGGGCTTATGGTGGACGCCGGACTCATCGGGCCCTACGCCGCTGTGCTGGCAGCCGTCCTGGGGGCCAGCGGGCTCTTGCCCACCCTGTGGCAACGCCGGCTTCGCACCGGCATCATGTCAGCGTCGCTGCTCCTGCTCCTCTATGTGGGGCATCCCGAGACCGTGGTCGGGTTCCTGGGCGCCCTCGCGGGGCTGGCGGCCGGGTGGTGGATCCAGAACGACCACGGAACACTTCACCGGCACCGCTCCACCGGCCGCGAGACGCGGAATCTCCTTGCCCTGATCGTCGGCATTTTCGCCGTCGGCCCCATCCTCACCGCCGCCGTCCGCAGCCCCACCGGGCCGCTGGCGCTGCTCCGGGACGTGGTCCTGAACCCGTTGCCCACCCTGAGCCAGCTTGAGGAAAACTGCGGCGGCACCGTGGACGTGAACTGCCTGGAGATCGGACGGGCCGGATTTGCCGGGCCGCTGGGACTGGCCCTGGCCGTGGTTCCCGTGGTGCTCCTGCTGATCTGCGCCGACGGGCTGCGGCGCGGGCGCCGGCTCGCCTGGCGGATCACCATCGGAGTCCAGCTGTCCGTGATTGCGTTGTCGGCAGTGTACCTGGCGCTGTTCGCCCGGATGCCGCATTACCCGTCGCGTCCGCGCACTGCCGTCTTGGGTTCCGGTTTCGTCCACGTGCTCCCGCTGGTTGCAGTGCCGTTGCTGCTGGTGCTGTTGCTGTGGTTCAACCGCCGCCAGTTCCGTGTGGAAACGTCGGCAGCGGCCAGGCGCAGGCTGACCCTGGCACTGGCCGGTACGTGGGCGGCACTTGCCGGCACCTACTGCATCGCCTGGCTGGCTGCGGGCGGAATGGCGCGCGACGGCGGACCGTCCGGGCTCGCGGCCGAGCTGGCACGCCAGTACCTGCCGGTGCCCATCCCCAGCCTCTACCACCGGATTTTCCAGGGCAGGCATGAAGTTGAGTCGTTCCTCTTTGCCTATTCCGGCATCGCTTTCTGGGCTGTTGCGTTGGCCGGAGTCTGGGTGGTGCTGCTGGGGCAGCACCACGCTGCCGGTGCCGGCGTTGAGGACCGGGACGTAGCCCGCGGGCTGGTGTGCCGCGGCGGCGATTCCCTGTCCTGGATGGCATTGTGGGAACCGAACAGGTACTGGTTCACGTCTGCCCGGGACGCCGGCGTGGCGTACCAGCAACACGGCAGCGTGGCCGTGACACTGGGCGATCCGTTCGGCAGCCCGGACCGCCGGGAGGATGCCGCCTCCGGGTTCATGCGGTACTGCACCGACCATGCGCTGGTTCCATGCTTCTATTCCTGCACGGACGGGCTGTGGCCCATGCTCCGGTTGAGGGGATTCAGCAGGGTGGCGGTGGCACAGGAAACCCGGCTGGCCGTCAGGGAACTGGAATTCAAGGGCAAGGAATGGCAAAACGTCCGGACTGCACTGAACCGGGCCCGCAAAATCGGAGTCACGGCGGTGTGGGGCCGCTACAGTGAATTTCCCGCCGCCCTGCGGGCCCAGCTGCTGGAAGTTTCGGAGGAATGGGCTGCGCAGAAATCGGTGCCGGAAATGGGGTTCACGCTCGGCGGGATGGACGAACTGATGGACGACGACGTCCTGTGCTGCCTCGCGGTGGACGGCGACGGCCTGGTGCACGGCGTGACCAGCTGGCTTCCGGTATTTGACGAGGGGCGCGTAACCAGCTGGACCCTGGACTTCATGCGCCGGCGCGAAGACGGCTTCCCCGGTGTCATGGAGTTCCTGATCGCTTCGGCGGTCCTGGAGCTGCGCAAGTCGGTTGAAGTCATTTCGCTTTCAGGTTCGCCCCTGGCCAAGGATCCTTCAGAAGCAGCGGCGTCGCTGCCGGGCGGCGACGCGGACCAGGAGCCCGGGGGATTGACGGCGATCCTGGATGTGGTGGGAAGGGCCTTGGAACCGGTGTACGGCTTCCAGTCGCTGGCCACGTTCAAATCCCGCTTCAAACCCGACTACCGGACGCTCTACCTCTACTACCAGGACCCCCTGCACCTGCCGGCCATCGGCCGGGCCCTGAGCCGTGCCTATCTGCCAGGCCTGTCGGTCGGCCAGAGCGCGCGGCTGCTGAGAACACTGGTCCGCTGACCGCTCAATGGCGTCGGCTTTGGGCAATTAGTTTTCAAATTTAGAAAACATTTGTGACAAGCAACAATGCGTTAGCGCTTCATTAGATCAGGCGCAAAAAAATGATCCCCGGCACTAATGCCGAGGATCATTGATTCGTTGGACGCCGCCGCGAGGCGGCAACCGACGGGGATTAGACCAGAGTTACACCGGTTGCCTGGGGGCCCTTGGCGCCCTGGCCGATCTCGAACTGAACGCGCTGGTTCTCGTCGAGGGTCTTGAACCCGCCGGTCTGGATCTCCGAGTAGTGAACGAAGACATCGCCATCGGAGTCGTCCGGGGTGATGAAGCCGAAGCCCTTTTCAGCGTTGAACCACTTGACGGTTCCCTGTGCCATTTATTTCTCCTCATTATGGAACTTGCTTAAGTCCGGCACACCTCGTGCCGCACTTGGTCACTCCGCGAGAAGAATCCTGGCTTGCCGCCCGGTGGAACCGGACACTAGCTGAAGAAGCTTCGCGCTCGCAACATGTCTTGCGAGCATGAAAAACACCTACACAAAGACTTATATAAGAATTTCATGTGGTGTGCTTCAGGTCAACGGGTAAAAGCGGGAATTCGATAAATTTTGCGTAAAGCCGCTGTGAACGGCTCCCTTATGACAGGCCGCCGGATATCGGGCACCGGCTCTTTCCAGAACCGCCAGGTCAGAACAGGCGCGATTCGCTGTCGTCCACACCCCGCATGGCGTCGTAGTCCAGGGTGACGCAGTCAATGCCCCGGTCATTGGCCAGGACCTTGGCCTGGGGTTTGATCTGCTGGGCCGCGAAGATGCCGCGGACCGGTGCCAGCAGCGGATCCCGGTTGAGCAGCTCAAGGTAGCGGGTCAGCTGTTCGACGCCGTCGATGTCGCCCCGTCTTTTGAGCTCGATGGCCACCGTGGCGCCGTCTGCGTCCCTTGCCAGGATGTCCACCGGGCCGATGGCGGTGAAGTACTCTCGCCGGATCAGCGAAAACCCGGGTCCCAGCCTTTCGATCTGGTCGGCCAGCAGCCGCTGCAGGTCCGCTTCGACACCGTCTTTGATAAGGCCTGGGTCCTGGCCCAGTTCATGGGAGGTGTCGTGCAGCTGTTCATGGATGTTGATGATGAGCCGGTCATCCGTCTTGGCGGACTGCACCGTCCACTGCTCCGTGACACCGAGTTCCAGGTCCACTTCGTCCGGCGTGGACACCCGGAGGCTGGCCGGAGGACTCATCCAGTTCAGCGGTTTGTAGGAGCCGCCGTCGGAGTGCACCAGAACCGAGCCGTCCGCCTTGACCAGCAGAAGCCGGGTGGCGAGGGGGAGATGGGCCTTGAGCCGGCCAACATAATCAACAGAACAACGGGCTATGACTAAACGCACCCGGACAACACTACCGTCTGGGCAATGCACGGCGACCGCGGAGCCGCCGGGCGCCGGGCCTGGGGCAGAATGGATGCATGCCCCGCTCCAACCGCCCCCGCCGTGCCGCCTCCGGAAAACCGGGACAGGGCGGCCGCAAATACGGCCCCGTGCCGGAGCTGGACCTGGAGCGTGCACGGTCCGGCATCGCGCGGCGCGAAAGCGCGCCCGACGGCGAGTGGATGGTCCGCACCATGACGGCCAAGCGGGCCGAGAAGTCGTACATCTGCCCGGGCTGCTCAACCGCGGTCCTGCCGGGTGTGGAACACCTGGTGGTGTGGTCCGAGGACCACATCTTCGGTGCGGCCGCGGGACTTTCGGAACGGCGCCACTGGCACTCCAACTGCTGGACGTCACGCACGTACCGGTATCGCTAAGCTGTTAGTCATGACTTTTGACCCGGCGTCGTTCGTATTCAGCCAGCCTTCCGAAGCAACCGCCATCCGGGCTTCAACGGTGCTCCCGGCCCGCCGGGAGAACGTGGAGATAACGACCGAGGACGGCCACGTGCTCGTCGGCGAACTCGCCGTGCCGGAGTCCGGCGAAATCACCGCCACGCTGATCACGCTGCATCCGCTGCCCACGCACGGCGGATTCATGGATTCGCATGTGTACCGCAAGGCCTCCTACCGCCTTCCCGCGCTCGCCGGCGTCGCGGTCCTCAGGTTCAACACCCGGGGGACCAGTTCGCCCCGGGGCACCAGCGGCGGCCGGTTCGAAGAGGGCATCGGCGAGCGGTTCGACGTCGAGGCGGCCGTCCGGTTCGCTGCCGGCCGGAGCCTGCCCAAGCGCTGGCTGGTGGGCTGGTCTTTCGGAACGGAACTGGCCCTGATGTACGGGGCGACGGAACCGGTGGCCTCGCAGGTGGAAGGCGCCATTCTGCTGTCCCCACCGCTGCACCGCGCCACGGATGTGCACCTGAAGGAGTGGGCGGCCGCGGGCAAGCCGCTGAAAGTGCTGGTCCCCGAACACGACGACTACCTCCAGCCGGCAGCCGCCGCCGAACGCTTCGGCCTGGTGCCGCAGGCTGACGTGGTGGGGGTCGACGGCGCCAAGCACCTGTGGGTGGGGGAGAAGTACGCTGCCCGGGTGCTTAACGAAATCGTCGACGAGGTCACGGCGAAGGGCGCAGGTCCGGAGGGTCTGCCGCAGGAATGGAACGGGCCGGTGGCCACGGCTGCACCGTAGGCCGGAGCCGTTCCGAACCGCTCCCTAATGCTTGTCCTGGCGGACGATGAAGATTTCCTTCACAAGCAGCATGACAGCCGCAGCGGTGGGAATGGCGATCAGGGCGCCGAGCACTCCCAGGAGGCTGCCGCCGGCAATCACGGAGATGACGGCCACCGCACCCGGCACGGCCACTGCCCGCTGCATGATGCGGGGCGAGATGAAGTACGCCTCGAACTGGAGGTAAGCGAAGTAGCAGATCGCGTACGCCAGGGCGGTCTGCCAGCCGGCGGTGAGGGCGATCAGGGTGACCAGTATGCCGGCGATCATTCCCCCGACCAACGGGATGAAGGCCAGCAGCGCCACCACGAAGGCCAGCAGCACCGCAAAGGGAACTCCGACAATCGACATCACGATAAACGCAAAGGTCGCGTTGAGGAGGGCCACGCAGGCCTGGCCGATCACGTAATTGCCCACGGATGCGCTGATCTCTTCCGAGAGCGCTTCCACCCGCACCCGGCGGGAGCGCGGCGCGAGCCGGTAGCCCCACTTCTTCATCGCCGGCAGTGCGGCAAGGAAATAGAGACTGAGCACCAGGACGATCAGGGTGCCAAAGAGCCCGTTCGCCACCGTGGACCCGAACCCGACGACACCGCCGAAAATGCCGCCCATGGCATCCGGATCGTTGACGAACTTTTCCAGCTCCTGGGTGATCCGCTCCCGTACGCCGAACTGGTCGTCCAAGCTGCGGAAGAAGTCCGAATCAATGAAGTCCTGGATCCAGCGCGGTGCCTCCTGCACCACTTCGGTCACCTGCTGGACGAGCGTGGGGATCAGGGTGGCGAAGAATCCGACGACGGCGGAGACCAGGACGCTGACCGCCACCAGGATGCCGATGGGCCGCGGAAGCCTGCGCCCTTCCAGCCAGCGCACCACCGGGTCCAGGCCCAGTGCGATGAACAGCGCGGTCACGATCCACAGCAGCAGCTGCGTGGTGTTGGATCCGATCCAGTAGACCAGGAGCGCCATGCCGACGCCGACGGTGCCCATGAAGCCCAGATACAAGGGGTGCTGGGACGACATCCGCGGCCCCGGATGGCCAAAGCGGGTTCCTGTCTCGGTTTCGGGGGTGATGGAGTCTTCGGCGGACTCGGGCGGCATTTCGAAGCGCAGCCGGGGCTGCGCGCCGGGGATGGGGGTCCGGAGCCTGCGCACCACCGCCGCGGCCAGGCCCGGCAGGAGCGGTTTGTGCTCATGCTGCCGGCCAGGCGTCGCTGCTTCCCGGGCCTCTTCCCGGGCGCCGGAGACAGGCGTTTCTTCCTGGTCGGAGGTGGACGAATCCGTGTGCTCAGTCACTGCGTTTTAGGGCCCTTTACCGTCCGTGGCACCGCCGGTGCGGGCCAGTGTGATGATCATCGCAAACACTATCAGCAGGCCCGTCAGCGCCCCCTTTTCCTGCCGACCCGGCCAGTTGCCCTAGGCTGGGTTTCAAGGCCCGATCTGACTCCTTGGTAACAAAATGGTTACTATTGAAAGTAAACCCCCGCTGATGATAGGTATCCCTTTGCGTTTCAAGACTGCAGTTGCACTAGTGCTGCTCGGCCTCCTGACACTGCTGGCCGGCGTAGGACAGAAGACCATCTGGGCCCCGGCCGAGACTGTTACAGCCTCGGCGCCTTCCGACGGCACCGCACCACTTACCGTCATTGACCAAAAACTGAGGACCCTTCACGGGGGCACGGTCAAGATCAACGTCAAGGGCGAAGGCAGCTTCATGCTGGCCGCAGGCCGTCCGGACGACGTCGACGCCTGGGTCGGCAAGACAGCCCACAACACGGTCTCCGGAGTTTCCGAAGACAACAAGGCCCTGCAGCTGGCCCACACGGACGGGGAAGCTGCCGCGCCGTCGCCCGCCGGTTCCGATCTCTGGGTTTCCACCGAAAACGCCAGCGGCGAGCTGAACTATACGTGGAGCGCCCCGGCCGACGGCGAATGGTCGCTGCTGTTGGCCTCCGACGGTACCAAGCCGGCGCCGTCGTCCATCTCCATGACGTTCCCCAATGACACGTCCACTCCGTGGGCCGTTCCCTTGATGGTGCTGGGAGCCCTCCTGATTCTGGCCGGCCTGGCGCTGCTGGTGATCAAGCCCAGGGGCGGCAAGCCCGCCGCCATCGACGGCGAAGAACAGGGCGAGACGCTGGGCGCCAAGTTCGCCCGTGCCCGGGCGCGGGTGGGTTCGACCCGCCTGGGTGCGAAGAACGCCCCGGCACCTGCGGCCAAGGAGGACGGCGCCGCCTCCGCGGCCTCCGGCCCTGCCCGTGCAGTGCTTTCCCCCATGGGTGTCTCCCGTACCGGCTTCTCCCGTGCGGGCATTGCGATGGCGGCGCTCGCGGCAACCATCGTTGCCGGTACCGGCGTGGCCGCCCAGGCAACCACCCCCGCTCCGTCGCCGTCGGCCAGCGAATCGGCCGGCGCCGATACCGCCCCCGAGTCACCCGTGCTGCTGGATGCGCAGTTCCGCCGCATCCTCGAACAGGTTTCCAGCACCGTGGACGCGGCAGACGCCGCAAAGGATGCTGCCAAGCTCAAGTCCCGCGTGGACCGGACCGAGCTCGATGTCCGCACCCAGAATTACAGGATCCGCTCCCAGGTGGGCGCTTACGAGGCCCGCATGCCGGTCCGCGCCACCAAGCTGCTGACCACCGTTGTCACCAGCAAGCGCGCCTGGCCCCGCCAGGTCATGGCCGTCACCCAGGGTGAAGGCAACGTAGTGCCCCAGCTGCTGACCCTCGTGCAGAAGTCCCCGCGCGAAAACTACAAGCTGGTGGGCACCACTCCGCTGCAGCCCGGCACCACCTTCCCGGCCATCGGACGGAACGGGACGGAAACGCTTTCCGCTGACGACAAGTCCGGCCTGCTCTACAGCGGCGCGGAAGCCCTTGCCGGCCTGGGCGACCGCCTGACGAAGGCTGATTCCACATTCAAGGACAAGCTCGTGGAGGGGCAGTCCTCGCCGTACATCGCCGACACCCTGGCGTACCAGGCGGACATTGCCAAGAACGGCGTCAACGGCAACTTCTCCTTCTCCCACAAGGCCTCCCCCCAGGAAACCGTGGTGTTCCGTACCGCGGACGGCGGCGCCCTGGTCCTTGGCCGGATGAACTTCGACTTCGACGGCACGCCCAAGGCCGAAGGCGACAAGCTGGCCATCGGCGACGACGCAGCAGTGCTGGCCGGCGGCAAGGAAACCACCTCAGGCATGGTCCTTAACTTCGCCGAGTCCGTGGCGGTCTACATTCCGCCGACCGGTTCCAAGGACCCGATGAAGCTGGTGGCCGCCACCCGCGGACTCGTGGGAGCCAGCTTCAAGTAGCACCCGCTACTGGTATGACCGGCAGCGGCCGGAGTGGTTAGAGTGGAGGCTATGAGTTCGCCAGCCTCCCGCCCTGTCCCTCCAGCCGCTGCCAGCCAGCTTAACCTGCGTGGCGCGGTCGACCTTTCCAGTCTGAAGCAGCGCCCCGCCGCTCCGCCCGCCGCAGATGCGCCGGCTGCCGGCCAGCCGAGCCAGCCGGCTACCGGCCAGCCGGGCGCCCAGGGTGCGCCGGACACGGGCGGCCAGCCGCTTCGCGTCGACGTCACCGAGGCAAACTTCCAGCAGCTCGTCGAACTGTCCGCACAGGTGCCCGTGGTGTTCGCCCTGTGGGCAGGCTATTCGCCCGCTTCGGGCGACCTGCTCGACGTCCTCGAAGACATCATCAACAGTTACGGCGGCCGCCTGGTCCTGGGCGCCGCTGACATTGAGGCGTTCCCGCAGCTTGCCCAGGCCTTCCAGGTCCAGGCCGTCCCCACCGCAGTCGCGGTGATCAAGGGGCAGCCCGTTCCGCTGTTCCAGGGCGGTGCGGACGAACAGCAAGTGCGCACCCTGCTGGATGAACTGCTGAAAGTGGCTGCTGCCAACGGCGTCACCGGCAGCCTTGGCGGTGCCGGCGCCGCAGCTGCAGACACCGAACCGGCTCCGCTGCCGCCCCTGCACCAAGCTGCCTACGACGCCATCGAGGCAGGCGACTACGCCGCCGCGGCGGCCGCGTACCGGCAGGCCCTGCTGGAGATGCCCGCCGACGCGGAAGCCAAGGCCGGACTTGCCCAAGTGGAGCTGATGGAGCGGCTGCAGTCCCTGACCGGTCCGGACGGCGAAGCGCTACGGAAGCTTGCCGCTGAGCAACCTGACAACCTTGAGGCCCAGCTGGGTGTTGCGGACCTGGACATTGCCGGCGGACACATCGAGGACGCCCTGGGCCGGATCGTGAGCTTCATCGGCCGTAACTTCGGCCCGGAGCGCGAGACCGCGCGGGTCCGGCTGCTGGAACTCTTCGAGGTGGTGGGCCCGTCCGATGACCGGGTCGCCAAGGCGCGGCAGGGGCTGGCGCGGGTGCTCTTCTAATGCACTCGGCGTTCTTTTCGCCCCTGGAGCTGCGTTCACTGACACTGCGCCACCGCGGATGGGTTTCGCCCATGTGCCAGTACAGCTGCGGTCCGGAGACGGGCGAAGGCGTCCCGAACGACTGGCACCTCATGCACCTGGGGTCCTTCGCGGCCGGAGGAGCCGCCCTGATCCTCACCGAAGCGGCGGCCGTGAACGCGGCCGGGCGGATCAGCCCGCTCGACGCCGGCCTCTACAACGACGAACAGGCCGCCGCGTGGGAACGGATCACGGCTTTTGTGCACCGTTACAGTGCAGCCGAGGCCAAAATCGGCACCCAGCTGGCGCATGCCGGCCGCAAGGCCTCGACGTACTGGCCCTTCTCGGGGAAACGCGGCTCGGTGCCGGCGTCCGACGGCGGCTGGACCACCGTGGGGCCCGGAACCGGGGCGTTCGACGGCTATGCCGCGCCCGCCGCGATGACCACGGCGGAGATTGACGGCGTCATCGCCGATTTTGCCGCGGCCGCTGTCCGGGCGGTGCAAGCAGGGTTCGACACGATCGAAATCCACGGCGCGCACGGCTATCTGCTGCACCAGTTCCAGAGCCCGCTCATCAATGACCGGACAGACGCATGGGGCGGTGACGAGTCGGGCCGGAACCGGCTGACCCTGGCCGTGGTGGACGCGGTCCGGAACGTCATCCCCGATTCAATGCCGCTGTTGCTGCGGATCTCCGCTTCGGACTGGGCCGAAGGCGGGATCGACGCCGATGCCTCTGTCCGGCTGGCCAGGGCCGCCGCAGAACACGGCGTTGATCTCGTGGACGTGTCCAGCGGCGGCGCTGTGGCGCACCAGCAGATTCCCGTGGGTCCCGGCTACCAGACATCTTTCGCGGAACGGATCCGGCGCGAGGCGGACGTCCGCACCGGCACCGTGGGCCTGCTGACCTCGGCCGGGCAGGCGGAACACGCCATCGCCACCGGCCAGGCCGACGGCGTCTTCATTGCACGCGCCGCCCTTCGGGACCCGCACTGGTGGCTGCGCGCAGCCTTTGAGCTTGGCCAGGACCTTCCGTGGGCCCCGCAGTACGAACGGGCAGTGCCCCGCAATTCCTTCTAGCCCCGCCGTTCCTTCCAGCCCCGCCGTTCCTTCCAGGAAGTAACCCTTCCGGACGACCCGCCCGCGGCAGCGGGGAGGCTACGCTGGCACCATGACTGAACCGCAACCCGGGCCGGGTTCTTCCTCCGGCCCTGAGCAGCACCCTGTTCCCGCCCTGGCCATCCGCGGCCTCGCGAAGCGCTTTGGCGGGAAGATCGCGGTGGACGGCATCAGCCTCGATGTGCCGGCAGGATCCTTCTACGGCATTGTCGGCCCCAACGGCGCCGGCAAGACCACCACGCTGTCCATGGCCACCGGACTTCTCCGGCCGGACTTCGGTACCGCCTTCGTGCATGGTGTGGACGTCTGGTCCCGGCCGCTCGAAGCCAAGAAGCTCATGGGCATCCTCACCGACGGCGTGCGGCTGTTTGACCGGCTGACCGGCGAGCAGCTGGTGACCTACGCGGGGCTGCTGCGCGGGATGGACAAGGACGTGGTGTCCGCCAGGGTGGCCGAACTCCTGGCAGCGCTTGACCTCAGCGCCGACGCCGGAACGCTTGTGGTGGACTATTCCGCCGGCATGACCAAGAAGATCGCCCTCGCCTCGGCGCTGATCCATGCACCTCGGCTGCTGGTCCTCGATGAGCCTTTCGAATCGGTGGACCCGGTGTCTGCGGCCAATATCCGGGACATCCTGGTGCGCTACGTTGGTTCCGGCGGCACGGTGATCGTCTCCAGCCACGTCATGGACCTGGTCCAGCGGATGTGCGACCATGTGGCCGTTGTTGCCGCCGGGAAGCTCCTGGCAGCCGGCACCGTGGAGGAGGTCCGGGCCGGCGCGTCCCTGGAGGACCGGTTCGTGCAGATGGTCGGCGGCCGGAGCCGGACGGAGGGCCTGGAATGGTTGCGCACCTTCTAAGGCTGAAGCTGACACTCCTGCGCAACAGCCTCCGGCGCAGCCCGTGGCAGCTGCTGGGGCTGATCATCGGAGGGCTGTACGCCGTCGGGATTGCCGGCTTCTTGGCGGTGGCGCTGCTGTTGCTCCGCACAGCCGACCTGGAGCTGGCGCAGACCGTCGTAGTCATGGGCGGTTCCGCCGCAGTGCTGGGATGGGGCATCGTTCCGGTTATTGCCTCCTCGGCGGACCTGACCCTGGATCCGGCCCGCTTCACCACCGCGGCAGTGCCCATGCCGCAGCTGCTGACAGGCCTTGCGCTGGGCGGCCTGATCGGGATCCCCGGCATCGCCACCACGCTTGTTGCGCTGGCCACCGTGGGAACCTGGAGCAGGGGAGTGGCGGCCACGGCCGCGGCATTGGCCGGAGCTGTCCTCAGTGTGCTGACGTGCATTGTCCTGTCCAAAGTGGTCACGACGGCGACTGCCGGGCTGGCGTCCTCCCGGCGGTTCAAGGACGTCAGCGCCCTGGCCTTTATGATTCCGCTCATGCTGATGGGGCCGATAGTGGCGTTTGTGGCCCAGGGGGCCGCGGGCTCGGCCGGGTTCCTGACCGATCTTTCCCGGGCCGTGGCGTGGACGCCTGCGGGTGCGGCCTGGTCGCTCGGAGGCGATGCGGCTGCCGGTCGTTCCGCAGAAGTACTCCTGAAGTTGCTGATCGCGGTGGCAACGCTGGCCGGGCTGGCCTGGTGCTGGAAGGTCCTCCTGAAACGTGCGTTGGTGACGCCGCCCTACACCGCGGGAGGCAGGAAGCGGGCGGGGCGGCTGGGACTGTTCGGCGTGCTGCCGGCGACGCCTACCGGTGCCATTACGGCCCGGGCGCTCACGTACTGGATCCGCGATCCCCGCTACTCCGGATCCCTCGTGGTTATTCCACTGCTGCCCGTCCTGCTGTTCTTCCAGGCGAGTCAGACAGGCGAATACGGCATCCTTGCGATCACCGGACCGCTGGCTGCGTTCCTGCTGGCATGGTCGATTTCTGCGGATGTGTCCTATGACAACACAGCTTTCGCCCTGCACCTGTCCAGCGGTGTCCGCGGCGTCCACGACAGGCTGGGGCGCGCCCTGGCCTGCCTGGTCTTTGCCCTGCCGATCGTGCTGGTCTTCAGCATCGGTCCGTACTTTTTCACCGGCGACTGGGAATGGCTGCCGTCGACCGTGGGACTTTCGCTGGGAATCCTGTTCACCGGGCTGGGCCTGGCATCCGTTGTCTCGGCACGGTACACGGTGGCGGTTCCGCTGCCGGGGGACAGCCCGTTCAAAAAGCCGCCGGGCAACGTCGCCCAGACCATGGCGGTCCAGTTCGGCGGGATGGGGGTGTTGCTGCTGCTCGTGTTGCCGGAGGCGGCTTTGGTCATCGCCCAGGCCGTGACCGGCAGCATGGTTCCCGGCTGGATCAACCTCGGGGCGGGGCCGCTCCTGGGACTGGTCCTCTTCGGGCTCGGGGTTCGCCTCGGCGGGAAATGGCTCGACGCCCGCGGCCCGGAACTCCTGGCGCAGCTCGCGGTCAACCGTTAGCCCGGTTAAGGGCGGTTACTTAACGGCATGATTAGAACTACCGGACGCGGAAAGGCGGTTGGCCATGGAAGTCGTGATCCTTCCCGGCAGCAAACAGATCGGGTCCCTGGCAGCTGATGCCATCGAGGAACTGCTGCGCCGAAAGCCGGACGCCGTGCTGGGACTGGCAACCGGTTCCTCGCCTCTGCCCGTCTATGACGAACTGGCCCGCCGGCATGAGCAGGACGGCCTGGACCTCAGCCGGGCCCGGGGCTTTGCCCTGGACGAATACGTGGGCCTGGGACCGGGACATCCGCAGTCCTACCGCGAGGTCATCCGCCGGGAGTTCACGGACCGGGTCAACATTGCCCCTGACCACGTGCACAGCCCCGACGGCTCGGCGGCGGACATCCCCGCAGCCTGCCAGGCCTACGAGGACGCCATCAAGGCAGCGGGAGGAGTGGACCTTCAGTTGCTGGGCGTGGGCACGGACGGCCACATCGGCTTCAACGAGCCCGGCTCGTCGCTGGCATCGAGGACGCGGATCAAGAGCCTTATCGAACAGACACGCCGGGACAACGCGCGGTTCTTCGGAAGCATCCATGATGTTCCCCACCATGTGATCACGCAGGGTCTGGCCACCATCATGGACGCCCGCCACGTGATCCTGATCGCCACCGGTGCCCAGAAGGCACAGGCGGTCCGGGACTTCGTGGAAGGCCCGGTGGCCGCCATCTGCGCCGCATCCGTGCTGCAGATGCACCCCCACGCAACGGTCATGGTGGACGAGGCGGCGGCGTCGTCGCTGCGGCTGGCGGACTACTACCGCCACACCTATGACAACAAGCCCCCGTGGCAGGGCCTGTAGGCCCGGGGTTCAGTTTTTTGTCCGGCACAACGGCTAAGATGGATGCCATGACTAGCATGACGGATCCCCTCGAAAACGACCCGATGCGTGAGCTTTCCGGAGCAGGAACGTCCACTGCCACTATCGAGCGCGAGGAACTGCGCCAGGAAGTGGAGCCCGGCGACCGGGAACGGTTCTCCCACTACGTGCGCAAAGAGAAGATCATGGAATCAGCCATGACGGGTGAACCGGTCATCGCCCTGTGCGGCAAGGTGTGGACTCCCGGCCGCGATCCGCAGAAGTTCCCCGTCTGCCCCGAATGCAAAGAGGTCTATGACGGCCTGCGCCCCGGCAACGACGGCGGCAAGGGTTCCGACGGCGATTCCGGCAAGTAGCGTCGTTTCGCCGTCGCCTGACGGCTTGGAGTGACCGGCCCGCCGGAGAGGCGGGCAATACCACCACGGGGCGCTGATCTCTGCTGCGCGCACCCCGTGCCCACAATGATTTTGATTACCGGACCAGTGCGGCTCTTCCGGAACAGATTGGTGTCTATGTTTATGTGTCTTTCGCTCACGGCTGCCGCAATGCGGGGAATTGAGGGCTCTTCGTGACGGAGACACTCTTTGGCGGACCAACCCTGCCGCCGGCCTACCCCGAACGCGCAGCGTGGGGCACCGCACCAAAGCTGCGTGCCTGGCAGCAGGAGGCGCTGGACCTCTACTTCTCAACAGGGCCCCGGGACTTCCTGGCGGTTGCAACGCCCGGGGCCGGCAAGACGACCTTCGCCCTGCGCGTGGCGTCCATGCTGATCGAGGCGGGTACCGTGAACCGCGTGACCATCGTGGCGCCCACGGACCACCTGAAACGCCAGTGGGCCGATGCCGCGGCGCGGGTGGGGATCGCCATCGACCCCAACTTCAAGAACTCGGACGGACAGCACGGCCGCGGCTTCGTCGGGGTGGCGGTCACGTACGCCCAGGTTGCCAGCAAGCCCATGCTGCACCGTGCCAAGACCGAGGCAGCCCGGACCCTGGTGATCCTCGACGAAATCCACCACGGCGGCGAAGCCCTGTCCTGGGGCGACGGCCTCCGCGAGGCCTTTGACCCGGCCGCGCGACGGCTTTCGCTGACGGGGACGCCCTTCCGCTCCGACACGTCGCCCATTCCCTTTGTGGAGTATGCCGAGGACCGTGACGGCATCCGCCGTTCCAAGGCCGACTACACCTACGGCTACGGCAATGCCCTGCGTGACCACGTGGTCCGTCCCGTCATGTTCATGGCGTACTCGGGGCAGATGCGCTGGCGCACCAGCGGCGGCGAGGAGATGGCAGCATCCCTGGGCGAGTCGGCAGTCACCAAGGACATCATTTCGCAGGCCTGGCGGACGGCCCTTAACCCGGCCGGCGAGTGGATCCCCGCCGTCCTGGCGGGCGCGGACAAGCGGCTCAGCGAAGTCCGCCGCACCGTGCCCGACGCCGGCGGTCTGGTCATCGCCACTGACCACGAGGACGCACGCGCCTACGCCGGGCAGCTGAAGAAGATCACCGGTGAATCGCCTACCGTGATTCTCTCCGATGATGCCAAGGCATCAACTAAGATCGAGGAGTTCACCGCCAGCGACAAGCGCTGGATGGTTGCCGTGCGCATGGTGTCCGAAGGCGTTGACGTGCCCCGGCTTTCCGTCGGCGTCTATGCAACCTCCACGTCCACGCCGCTCTTCTTCGCCCAGGCCGTGGGCAGGTTCGTGCGTGCTCGGAAACGGGGTGAAACGGCCTCGGTGTTCCTGCCCTCCGTTCCCCAGCTGACCGCCCTCGCGAACTCGATGGAGGCCGAACGGGACCACGCGCTGGACCGGCCGGAGAACGAGGACGGCGACGGCCTGTTCAATCCGGAGGACTCGCTGATGGACGAGGCCAACCGGGAGGACAAGGCGTCGGACAGCCTCACCAAGGGAAAGTTCGAGGCCCTGGACTCGCAGGCGTCCTTCGACCGGGTGCTGTTCGACGGCGGCGAGTTCGGCACGGGCGGCGATATCGGATCCGATGATGAACTGGACTTCCTGGGCATTCCGGGACTCCTGGACGCCGAGCAGGTGGGAACGCTGCTGCGGCAGCGTCAGCACGAACAGCAGAGCCGCAAGAAGCTGAGGGCTCCCGAGAGCGCCGCCCCCGCCCCCACAGTGCCGGACCACCGCATGCTGATGGACCTGCGCAACGAACTGGCCAAAAACGTTGCCGCCTGGTCCGCCCGTACCGGAACCCCGCACGGCGTGGTCCACACCAAGCTGCGCACCGTGTGCGGCGGCCCGCCGGTGGCGCAGGCCAACGAGGAACAGCTGCAGGCCAGGCTGCGGAAGCTTCAGGACTGGTTCATCGGCCGGAAGTAGCCCGGCCGCGCGGAAGCAGCCCCGGCGCCCGGACGCAGCTCAGGCGAGGTCGACGCCGCCGAGTTCCATTTCGGCGTACGTGTCGTCAAGGTCGGTGGCGATCCCGGCTGTCAGGTTCCGGATCACTGTCACCGAGTAGCCGGCCTGGACGGCGTCCAGGGAGGTGGCCATCACGCAGTAGTCGGTGGCCAGGCCCACGATCACCACGTCCTCCACGTCGTGGCTCTGCAGCCAGTCATCCAGGCCGATCGCGTCCTCGTCGGCGAATGAACCGGCGGTAAGCGGCTCGGCCTCGCCGGACAGGCCGGGCTTGCGGTCGCCCGTGGGCACTTCGTCCTCTGGGGCGAGGATGCCTTCAAAGCCGGAGTAGGCGGCCGTGAACTGGCCTTTCCGGAAGTAGGCCTGGATGTACTCCGTGTCCAGGTCCGGGTGCAGCTCGGCGCCGGGGGTGCCGGCGACGCAGTGCGGAGGCCAGCTATCGACGAAGTCGGGATTCTCCGAGAAGTGGGGTCCGGGCTCAATGTGCCAGTCCTGCGTGGCCACGATGTGGTCGAACTGGCCGTGGTGGGCATCAACGTATTCGCTGATGGCCCCGGCCACTTCGGCTCCGCCTTTGACGGCGAGGGAGCCGCCTTCGCAGAAATCGTTCTGGACGTCGACAATGATCAGGGCGCGTGACATCAGTTCTCCTCGTAGACGGTGGGGATGGCCGGTTCCCCGCGCTGCAGGCGGTTGACCACGGCGGGCAGTTCCGCCATGGAGTCCATGTGCCGCTGCCGGGCGCGGAACACGCCGTCGGTTCCGGTCCAGCCCGGGAGCAGCTCGCCGTTCTTGATGAACTGCTGCAGGAGCTGGCGGTCGTTGCCGTCGTCTTCGGGCCGGTGCCCCACGCCCACGATCTCCTGGGTGGCGACGCCGCGCTCGTCGAGC
Organism: Arthrobacter sp. ISL-72; assembly: GCF_018613755.1. Taxonomy (GTDB): domain Bacteria; phylum Actinomycetota; class Actinomycetes; order Actinomycetales; family Micrococcaceae; genus Arthrobacter. Next base: position 136,054 of record NZ_JAGGPP010000009.1, on the reverse strand, counting down.
CTGCGGAGCGCGTACTTCCGGCCGCCCTTGCTTGTCTTGTTCTTGGCGGCCTTGGCCACGGACACAAATTCCCCGGAGTCATCCGTGCGGCTGACGAGTTTGTACACCATGCTCGCGGTGGGGGCGCCGGAGCCGGTGACCAGCGACGTGCCCACGCCGTAGGAGTCCACCGGAGCGGACTGCAGCGCGGCGATGGCGTATTCGTCCAGGTCCGACGTGACCACGATCTTGGTGTTCTCGTTGCCGAGGTCGTCCAGCAGCTGGCGGACCCACTGGGCCTGTGCCACGAGGTCCCCGGAATCGAGCCGGACTGCCCCCAGGTCGGGGCCGGCCAGGTCAACGGCCATGCGGACGGCCGCTTCGACGTCGTACGTGTCCACCAGCAGCGAGGTTCCATGGCCCAGTGCGGCGAGCTGCGCCTCAAAGGCTTCCCGTTCGGTGTCATGCAGCAGCGTGAAGGAATGGGCGGCGGTGCCCACGGTCTTGATGCCGTAACGCCTTCCGGCTTCCAGGTTGGAGGTGCTGTCGAAGCCGGCGATGACGGCTGCGCGGGCGGCCGCGGCCGCGGACTCCTCCTGGGTCCGCCGGGAGCCCATTTCGATGCAGGGCCGGTTGCCTGCTGCCGTGATCATCCGGGACGCCGCCGAGGCGATGGCGCTGTCGTGGTTGAGCACCGAGAGGATGTACGTCTCCAGGATGCACGCCTCCGCGAACGTGGATTCCACAATCAGGATGGGGGAGTTGGGGAAATAGGCTTCGCCTTCGGCATAACCCCAGATGTCCCCGGTGAACCGGAACCCGGCGAGGTAGTCCAGGGTTTCCGCGTTGACCACTCCGGAGCGGCGGAGGAAATCCAGTTCAGGGCCGCCAAAGCGGAAGTCCGCGATGCCCTCCAGCAGCCTTCCCGTCCCGGCCACGATGCCGTAGCGGCGGCCGTCCGGGAGCCGGCGGGCGAACGCCTCAAACACCGACTTCCGGTGTGCCGCACCGGAGTGCAGCGCCGCCTGGAGCATGGTCAGCTCGTAATGGTCGGTGTACAAGGACGTGCGGGGATGGTCCCAGCCGGCAGGGGTACTCACGAAATTCACTCTAGTGCGCATCGCCCTAGAATGGACAGATGACCCTAAGCGTTGCGCTCGGCCCTGACACCCAGGAGAGCACCCAGACCGGAACAGTGACGTCCACCGACGCCCTGACGGCCCCGGATATTCCCTGGAACCTGGTGATCTGGAATGATCCCGTCAACCTGATGAGCTACGTGAGCTACGTCTTCCAGAGCTACTTCGGCTACTCGGAGCCCAAAGCCAACAAGCTCATGATGGAGGTCCACAAGAAGGGACGTTCCATCGTGGCGCACGGGAGCAAGGAACAGGTGGAGCAGCACGCCGTTGCCATGCACGGCTTCGGGCTGTGGGCCACGGTGGAGAAGGCCACCGGCGGCGGAAAAGACGGCGGATCCGGCAAGGGCAAAGGCAAACGTGGCTAAGGCATTCAAATACGGACTTAAAGGGATCACCGGCTATCTGGAACCCGCCGAACGGGAACTGCTGCGCAGCCTGATTGACGATGTCATCTCCATGCTCGAGCCGGCGGACAGCACGAGCGAAGATCCGCTGACCGCCCTGATCGGACTGGACATGGACGTCCAGGAACCGTCGGACCGTGCGCTGCGGCGGCTGCTGCCCAACGTGATGAAGAACGACGGCGCCGCCTCCCTGGAGTTCCGGCAGCTCACCGAACGCTCCCTGCGGGAGAACAAGATCGGCGCCCTGCGGGCCGCGGCGCTGGGGCTGGACACCAACGAACTGGTTCTTTCGCCCGCCGATGCCCGCCACTGGTCCCAGGCGCTCAATGACGTCCGCCTTGTCCTGGCCGAACGGCTGGACATCCGGGACGACGCCGATGCCGAACACGTCCACACCATGCAGGACTGGTCCCAGGCCGAGGATGTGGAGAGCTACCTGGCCCTGGTGTACAACTTCACCACGTGGCTGCAGGAATCGCTGGTGCAGGCAATGCTCCAGTCCATGGAACCGCGCGGCTGACCGTACCGGCTTCCACGCAGGTCGGGTGGACCGCGCGCCCCGCAAAGTGTGACCTATGCAACATGAGTCGGTCGACACAATGTGATGGCCGCACCAACTGGGAAGCCCTATCCTCGAATAATCATGACTTCAGCATCGAGCATGGAACCGGCAGCGGGAGCTGCGGCGGGTTCCCCCACGAGCAGCACGGACAGCAGCCCCATGGGCTCGCGCCCCATCGGCGTCTTCGACTCCGGAGTCGGGGGCCTGACCGTGGCCCGGTCAATCATCGACCAACTGCCCAACGAATCCATCCTTTACGTGGGGGACACGGCCAACGGCCCCTACGGTCCCCTGCCCATCGCGGAGGTCCGCGCCAACGCCCTCGGTGTGATGGACGAGCTGGTCGATTCCGGCGTCAAGCTGCTGACCATCGCCTGCAACTCCGCTTCCGCCGCCGTACTGCGGGATGCCCGTGAGCGGTACACGGCCCGTTATGGGATTCCGGTCATCGAAGTGATCCAGCCGGCTGTGCGCCGGGCCGTGGCCGCCACCCGGAGCGGCCGGGTGGGAGTCATCGGGACCTCCGCGACCGTGGGTTCCCGGGCCTATGAGGATACTTTCGCCGCCGCCCCTGACCTGCACATCACGTCCGTGGCCTGCCCGGCATTCGTCAGCTATGTGGAGGCAGGAATCACCACGGGCCCGGAACTGCTGGCCGTTGCCCGGGAGTACCTTGAGCCGCTGCGGGCAGCCGGAGTGGATACTGTCGTACTCGGCTGCACCCACTACCCGCTGCTCACCGGCGTGATCTCCTACGTCATGGGTGAGGATGTCACACTGGTCTCCAGCGCTGAGGAGACTGCCAAGGACGTTTACCGGGCGCTGGTTTCCCATGACCTGCAGCGGACCCTCGACGCTCCGCCCCAGCACCATTTCATTGCAACCGGCGAAGCGGCGCAGTTCGAGACCCTGGCCCGGCGTTTTCTGGGCCCCGAGGTTCTCAGCGTGCGGCACGTGGACCATGTCGCCGCGCAGTACCCCACGGGCAGCCTGGCCAAAATAACGCCCGAAATGATTGCGGCCGCCCAGGCCGCGTCCGCACGGCCGCGGATATCCAACTTCGTGGGCGGAGCCGCGGGCGGGGGATCACGGCTGTGAAACTGACCATTGTGGGGTGTACCGGTTCCTTCCCCGGACCCGGTTCGCCGGCGTCGTGCTACCTGCTGACCGCGCACGACGGCGAGCGGACCTGGAAGGTCGTCATGGACCTCGGCAGCGGGGCGCTCGGGGCGATCCAGCGGTACACGGATCTTGAGGACATCGATGCGATCTTCCTCACCCACCTCCACCCGGACCACTGCATGGACCTGTGCGGGCTCCACGTGGCCGTGCGCTGGAAGCCGGGCGGCTGGGGACGCGACCGGATTCCGGTGTGGGGCCCTGCCGCCACGGCGGACCGGATGGCCACGGCGTACGGGCTGGAGCTGGATCCGGGCATGCACGAGGAATTCGACTTCACCAACTGGACCGAACGGCAGTCCGTCACTGTCGGGCCGTACACTGTGACGCCGTTCGCGGTGAACCATCCCGTGGAGGAGGCCTACGCCCTGCGCGTCGAGGTCACCGAACCGTCCGCCGACGGCGTTCCCGTTACCAGGGTGCTGACGTATTCAGGGGACACGGATTCATGCGTCGGGCTGGAAGAAGCGGCGAAGGACGCTGACTTGTTCCTGTGCGAGGCCGCTTTCGAGGAAGGCCGCGACGACGATATCAAGGACGTCCACCTGACCGGCAAGCGTGCCGGCGAGGCAGCCGCTGCCGCCGGGGCCCGCCGGCTCCTGCTCACGCACATCCCGGTCTGGACGTCGCAGACCAAAGTGATGGCCGAGGCCAAGCCAGTGTTCAACGGCGACGTCGCTGTTGCCGTGGCAGGGGTCCATTACACGGTGTGAGCCGCGGGGCCGCGCGCGGTGCACCGCCCGGGGTCGATAAGCTAAAGGCATGACTTCTGAAGCAATTGCCACCCCCGTCATTCGTGCCGACGGCCGTACTCCTGATCAGCTGCGCCCGATCAGCATCACCCGCGGCTGGTCCAAGCAGGCCGAAGGCTCGGCCCTGATCGAGTTCGGCAACACCCGGGTGCTGTGCACGGCTTCCCTGACCGAAGGCGTGCCGCGCTGGCTCAAGGGGGAGGGCCGCGGCTGGGTCACCGCCGAATATGCCATGCTTCCCCGCGCCACCAACACCCGCTCCGACCGTGAGTCCGTCAAGGGCAAGATCGGCGGCCGCACCCACGAGATCTCCCGGCTCATCGGCCGTTCCCTCCGCTCCATCATCGACACCAAAGCACTCGGCGAGAACACGATCGTGCTGGACTGCGATGTTCTGCAGGCCGACGGCGGCACCCGCACCGCCGCCATCACCGGTGCTTATGTTGCGCTTGCCGAGGCCATCCGCTTCGCCCGTGAAAACAAGATGATCTCCAAGAACGCCCAGCCGCTCATCGACACTATCGCCGCCGTGTCCGTCGGCATCATCGACGGCGTCCCCATGCTGGACCTGCCCTACGTCGAGGACGTCCGCGCCGAGACCGACATGAACGTTGTGGTCACCGGGTCGGGCAAGTTCGTGGAGGTCCAGGGAACGGCCGAGGGCGCCCCCTTCGACCGCGATGAGCTGAACCAGCTGCTGGACCTGGCCCTGCTGGGCACGGAGCAGCTCGCAGCCATCCAGCGCGAAACACTGGCGGAAGCCCCGTGACCCTTCCGGGCGAGACCGTTTCGGAGGGCCCGGCCCCCCTGCTGGTCCTCGCCACGCACAACACGGGCAAGCTCCGCGAGCTGCGGGAGCTGCTGCGCGGCCAGGTGCCAGGGCTCGACGTCGACACCCAGGTGGTGGATGCCGGTGCCGTCGGTGCCCCGGACGTCGTCGAAACGGGCGTGACGTTTGCCGAGAACTCGCTGCTGAAGGCCCGCGCCGTGGCCGAGGCCACCGGGCTGGTGGCCATCGCCGATGATTCCGGCCTTTCGGTGGACGTCCTTGGCGGCGCCCCGGGAATATTTTCGGCCCGGTGGAGCGGCCGGCACGGAGACGACGCCGCGAACCTGCGGCTGCTCCTGGCCCAGCTGTCGGATGTTCCGGACGAGTACCGCGGGGCCGCGTTCGTCTGCGCCGCCGCGCTCGCCGTGCCGGGACGTGCGGCGGACGGCGGCGGCCGCGAGGTGGTGGAGTACGGCCAGCTCGAAGGCTCCCTGCTGCGGGAACCGCGGGGCGAGGGGGGCTTCGGCTACGACCCGGTGCTGCAGCCCAGCGGCCTGGACCGGAGCTGCGCGGAGTTGAGCCCGGAGGAAAAGAACGCCATCAGCCACCGCGGCCAGGCGTTCCGGGCATTGCTTCCGTCCATCGTCGAGGCGCTGGCGGAATACGGCGGGCAAGGCCAGGCCTGACCCCAGGCAGACATACCGCAGGACGACAGACTAAAGGCGCCCCACATTGCGGGGCGCCTTCGTCGTTTACAGCGCGTCGTGCCGGTGCGGGAGCGTGCCGGCACGGGCCGGTGCTACATGTTCGTCCTGCGCTCTTCCTCGGGTGAGTGCTCCTCGATGTACTCGCCCACGGCGTCGGTGCCGAAGTGGGCGGCCTGGCGCTTGGCGGACAGCCCGCGCAGCACTTCAATGCCAACGGGGATCACGGAGACCAGGACAATGATGATGAAGATGATGTCCAGGTTGTCGCGGACCCACGGCACGCGGTCGCCCAGCAGGTAGCCGAGCAGCGTTACGCCGCCGCCCCACAGGACGGCGCCGATGACGTTGAAAAGGAAAAACTTCCGCTTGCTCATCTGGGCCACGCCCACGATCACCGGGACGAAGGTGCGGATGATGGGAACGAACCGGGCCAGGATCAGCGCCTTTCCGCCGTGCTTTTCGAAGAAGGCGTGCGCGCTTTCCACGTTCTCGCGTTTGAAGAGCTTGGAATCCGGCTTGTTGAAGATGGCCGGACCGGCCTTGGAACCGATGAGGTAGCCGGTCTGGTTGCCCACGATGGCAGCCACGATGATCAGTGCGGCAAAGAGCCAGATGTTGAACTTGATGGTGTCCGTGGCCACCAGGAGGCCGGCGGTGAAAAGCATGGAGTCGCCGGGCAAGAAGAAGCCGATCAGCAGCCCGGTCTCCGCGAAGATGATGCCGCATACGATCAACACAACCCAGGGCGCCAGCGCGGGATCGGCCAGGAAGACCTGGGGGTTGAGCCAGTCGGGGAGGAACGAGGCCAGGTGCGGCTGCACCGGTCCCGCACCCCCGAGGGCGGACACAGCAAAGTCACTCATCGCATGTAGGTTCACCCCTCAAGGTTACTGGACCGCCGCCGTCGGGCTTTCCCCAAGGCCCGGAACAGTGACCACCGACACCGCGACAGGCGGGCCAACGGTGCCGGGGGAACCCCGCGGCCGACGGTAAAGTGTGAGCCGTGGGTTTGGACTTTACGGCGATCGACTTCGAGACTGCCAACGGCTTCCGCGGTTCGCCGTGCGCCGTGGGATTGACCAAGGTCCGCGGCGGCGTGGTGGTGGAGGAAGCCTCCTGGCTGATGCGCCCGCCCGAAAACCATGACCGGTTTGACTACCACAACGTGCGGATCCACGGCATCAGGCCCGAGGACGTGGCCGGCCTGCCGCGGTTTGGCGAGCTTTTTCCTGAGATCGGCGCCTTCATCGGCGGAGACGTGCTGGCCGCCCACAATGCCGCCTTTGATCTGGGCGTGATCCGCTCCGGACTGGAAGTGTCCGGGCTGCCGGGGCCGGCGTACGACTACGTCTGCACCGTGATGCTGTCGCGCCGGTGCTATTCGCTCGTTTCCAACTCGCTGCCCTATGCGGCCGAGGAAGCGGGCGTCCCGCTGGTCAACCACCACGACGCCGCTGAGGACGCCCGAGCATGTGCGGGAATCCTGATCGACATAGCGCAGCGGAACGGCGCCGGCAGCATCGCCGAACTCTACCTGTCACTCGGACTGTCGGTCCCCCATCAGGCTGCCTTCAACCCATCCCGCGACGGACTGTCGAAGGCGACGCTGACCGCGCTGGGTGCCGCCGGCGGCAACGGAGCCGGCCCAGCCCGGCCGTTCAAGTCCGGCTGGCCCGAAGAAGGTGCCAATCCGGCGCCGAATACCGGTGCCGAGCCCGGTCATCCGCTGTTCGGGCAGACGGTGGTGTTCACGGGGGAGCTTGCCATGCCCCGCCCCGAAGCGAAGGTCCTCTCAGCGGAGTTCGGTGCACAACCCGAAAGCCGCGTGACCGGCCGGACCACGGTGCTGGTGGTCGGCGACGGGTTTTTGGCATCTGACCTTCGCTCCGGCCGGCTGACCGGCAAGGCCCGGCGGGTCCTGGAGCTCCACGAGCGGGGCCAGCGCATCGAAGTGCTGTCCGAAGGCGAATTCCTGCAGATGGTGGGCGGGCAGGTGCCCGCAGCCCCCGCCCTGGTGTAGCTCGCCTGTTTGCTGTCTGCTGCGGGTCATACCGCGCAACAATCCTTCCGATGATGCAGGAGGCCTCCTAGCCTTGCACCATGGGCAAACTCCAAGGCGAAGACACCGCCGGCTACTGGCGAAAAGTGTTCGAATTCCCCAACCCGGTCAACGAATACGCCGCCCGGATCACCGCTGGCCTGGTGGTGGTGCTGGCCGCCGTCACGATGCTGACAGGCTGGGGCTGGGGATTGGCCCTGATCGCCGCGGGCTTTTGGCTGCGCGTGCTGTTCGGCCCCAGGATCTCTCCGCTCGCACAGCTTTCCGTCAGGGTCCTGGCGCCGCGCCTTGGCCGGGCAAAGCTGGTCCCGGGGCCGCCAAAGCGTTTCGCACAGGGCATCGGTGCCGCGATGTCGACGGCGTCTGCGCTGCTGCTTGCCGCCGGGCTGGCACCCGCCGCGTGGACACTTCTTTCCGTACTGGTCGTGGCAGCCTCACTGGAAGCATTCGCAGGGTTCTGCCTGGGCTGCGCGATCTTCGGCTTCCTTCAGCACCGCGGACTCATTCCTGAGGAGATCTGCGAAGCCTGCAACAACATCACACTCAGCCGAGCGTGACCGAGATCAGCTGTCCCGCCATTTCCCGGATGACGTCCGGGGCTTCCAGGGCGTCCAGCCACTCCGCCGGCAGGCACTCCTCACCGTAAAAGGCGCCAAGGATGTTGCCGGCGATGGAACCGGTGGAGTCGCTGTCACCGCTGTGGTTGACGGCCAGCGCAATGGCCTTGCGGAAGTGCTCTTCAGGCAGCTGAACCGCGGTGCCTAAAACAGCGGTGCCTGAAACAGCGGTGTCCGCCGCACTGTCCGGCCCTGGTGCCGTGGCCAGCACCGCATAAAGCGCGACGGCGAGGGCCTCCTCGGCCACCCAGCCCTCACCGAGCTCACGGACCAGGTCTTCGGGGCTGAGGACGGCGCTGCCGTCCGCCCCGGCCGCCGCCAGCCGGAACGTCCGCTCCAGCCGGTCAATGAGTGCCGGCTCGGCGTCGGCCTGGCCCCGCGCATGGTCGAGCGCGTAGCGGGCGGCTTCGGTGAGACTTTCGTCAGCCATCAGTGTGTGGATCAGCAGGCTGAACGTTCCTGCGCTCTGCCGCGCTGATCGGTGCCCGTGGGTCAAGGAAGCCGCATCAGAGCTCAGCTTGTACACCGCCCCGGCCGGGATGTGCGGAATGAGGCCAAACGGGGCCGACCGCATCACCGTGCCGCAGCCCTTGGAATCGGGATTGACGGGACGGTACACAGTCCCCATTTCACCTGTCGCCAGGCCGCTGAGGCAGGCGTTGCCGGGTGCACGCCGGTGCTTCATGACGGCCTGGCTGTCAATCCAGCGCGGCTGCGGGGCCGGTGCCGACGTCGGGACCGGCACCCCCTGCGTCGCCAGCCACCGCAGGTAGGCGAGCCAAACACAGGCGTTGGCGTCGGCCGCGGTGCCCTCATTGGCCCACTCCAGCGCCTCAACGATGCCGTCAACCGTGTAGAGCGTCATTTGGGTGTCGTCCGAAAAGTGGCTGCCGCCGTCGAGCGCTGAAAAATCCTGGAGCCCCGCGGGGCCGAAACGGTTCCGGATGGTGGAAATGTCATCAAATTCGACGGCGTAGCCGAGGGAATCACCCAGGGCGCCGCCCAGCAGGCAGCCATGGATCCGGGATTCGGGCGTCGGCGCCGTCCGGCGGGAAGATTCAGTGCTCATGACTGTAAATTTACCCCGCGAAATTCACCCCGCGCGGCGCCTGCGTCGCTGCCGCAGCGGGCGCCACAGTCGCAGCGACGGCGCCGCGGCCGCTAAGCTCGGACTCAGCAAGCGTCCAGACTCCCTTGGCAGAATGTCCCGGACAGTATCTTGCCGGGTGCAGCGCCGCCCGCACTCCCGCCGCGATCGCCGGCCGGGCAACGAAGCAAAGGATTTCCAGAACATGACTTCCCCTGTGCCTGCACACCCGACCCCAGGCCCCGATTTGCCCGCAGCTCCCGATGCGTTCAAACCGGGACTTGTGGCCCGTTTGTCAGCCGAGGCCTTTGGAACCCTGTTCCTGGTGATCGCCGGGCTCGGCGTGCCGCTGTTCACGATTCCCCAGTCCAACCCGCTGTCCGCCTCCCTGGCTGCAGGTCTTGCCGTCACCGCCGCCATGCTTGCGTTCGCCTATATTTCGGGAGGGCACTTCAACCCGGCGGTGACCCTGGGCAATGCCATCGCCGGACGGATCAGGCTGCCGGAAGCAGCGGCTTACCTCGGCGCGCAGCTGGTGGGCGCCCTCGCCGGGACGTTGGCACTCTTCGGAATCCTGCGGACCGTCCCCAAAATCGAAGACACCCGGGCAGCGTTCGACACCGTGACCGCCGGCTTTGGCGAGCACTCCATCATCCAGGCGCCCATGGCCGGCGTGCTTCTCGTCGAGGTCCTGGGCGCAGCCCTGCTGGTGGCCGTCTTCCTGGGCACAACGTCAGCACGCAACACCAACAAAGCCGCGGCCCCGTTCGCGGTCGGGCTCACGCTGGCCGTCCTGCTGCAGCTGGGACAGGCAGTCGGCAACACGCCGTTCAACCCGGCACGGGCAACCGCGTCGGCCATCTTCAGCAACTCCTGGTCCCTCGAACAGCTCTGGCTCTTCTGGGTCGCGCCCCTGGTGGGCGCCGCCATCGCAGGCCTCGTGTTCCGCACTTTCGCAGACACCCCTGCCGCAGTGCCCGCCGTCTTGCCTGCGCGGGGGCCCGGTGCAGCCGGCGCCGCGGAGCCGGACTCCGACGAAGATGATCCCGACACACTCGATGCGCTCGACGGCGACCTCGACGGCGGTCCCGACGGCGACCGCGACGAGCCTAAGCCTGCTGGCAGTTCCCCCGACGACGACGCCCGCGAGTTCTTCGACGGCAAGCGCGGAAAGTAGTTGCCCGGCTGTGCCGTGTCAGTGCCGCAAAACTGTCGGTGCCCGCGGATAGCTTAAGAACATGCGGTTATTGCACACTTCCGATTGGCACCTTGGCAGGTCGTTCCACGGCGTCGGCATGCTGGAGGCCCAGCAGGATTTCATTGACCAGCTGGTCGAATTTGTCGGCACGGAGAAGGTGGACGTCGTCCTCATCGCCGGCGACGTCTACGATCGCGCCCTGCCGGGCGTGGATGTTGTCCGGCTTCTTGACGATGCCCTGGTGCGGCTGACGGATGCGGGCGCCCAGGTGGTGCTCACCAGTGGAAACCACGATTCAGCCATCCGCCTTGGCTTTGCCTCAAGGCTGCTGGAGCGCGGCGGAGTGCACCTCCGGACGAGGCTGGCCGAACTGGACGTGCCCGTGCTGTTTCCACTGGACGGGGCAGCGGACGGCCCGGTGCTGGCGGTCTACGGCATTCCGTGGCTTGAGCCGCGGCTCGTCGCCGGGCAACTGGGCGTTGAGCCGGCCAGCCACTTCGAAGTGACGCGCGCGGCCACGGAGCGGATCCGGGCCGATGTGGCCGCCCGGGCCACGAGCCGTCCCGTCCATTCCGTCGTACTGGCCCATACCTTCGCCAGCGGCGGCATCAGCTCGGACAGCGAACGGGACCTCAGCATCGGCGGGGTCGGGGCCGTCCCGCTGGACCTCTTCGACGGATTTGGCTACACCGCCCTGGGCCACCTGCACGGCAGGCAGTCCCTGTCACCTGCGGTGCGCTATTCGGGATCACCCCTTGCGTATTCATTCTCCGAGGCGAAGCACCGCAAAGGCGGCTGGCTCATCGAAGTGGACGCTGCCGGCATCGGCGAAGTCAGGGAAGTCCTGTGGGACGCGCCACGCGCCCTCGCCGTCCTGCGGGGCACCCTGGACCACCTGCTTACCGCCGAGGAACACGGGTGGGCCGAGGCAGCCTACTGCCAGATCACCCTGACGGACGCCCAGCGCCCCGCCCATGCCATGGACAAACTGCGCGGCCGCTTTCCGGACACGCTGGTGCTGGGTTTCGAACCCGACGGCGGCGCCCCGGACGCCAGGATGAGCTACAGCAGCAGGCTCGCCGCGGCGGATGACGACCTGTCCATCTGCTGCGGCTTCCTCGAACACGTCCGGGGCCGCAGCACTGACGACGCAGAGGCGGCGGTCATCGGCGAAGCACTCGACGCCGTGCGCCTGGAAGAGATGTCACTGTGAGGATCCACCGCCTCGAAATTTCCGCGTTCGGCCCCTTCGCCGGCACTGAGCACATCGACTTTGACCGGCTCAGCGCGCATGGACTCTTCCTGCTGAACGGGGCAACCGGCGCGGGCAAGACCAGCGTGCTGGACGCCATCTGCTTTGCCCTTTACGGGTCTGTGCCGGGCGCCCGCCAGGACGGCAAGCGCCTGCGCAGCGACCACGCCGACGCCTGCGCGGAGCCCCGGGTGACCTGCGAGTTTTCCGCCAAGGGCCGGCACTTCGAAGTGTCCAGGACGCCGGCGTGGAACAGGCCCAGCGCGAGGGGCAGGAACGGATTTACGGAGCAGAAGGCCAACACCCTGCTCCGGGAACGTGTTGACGGGCAGTGGGTCGAGAAATCCGGGCGGAACGACGAAGCCGGCGCGGAAATCAGTTCCGTGCTCGGCATGGACCGCGAACAATTCACCCGGGTGGTGATGCTGCCGCAGGGCGACTTCGCTGCTTTTCTGCGTTCCAAGCCCTCCGAGCGGCTGGAGTTGCTGCAAAGCCTTTTCGGGACGCAGCGGTTTGAAGCCGTTGAGCAGGAACTCGCCCGGCGGGCCGCCGAAGCCCGCGCGGAAGTCGCCGGCCTGAACAACCAACTGGACCTGCTGCTGGCACAGGCCCGGTCCGAAGCGGCGGCGCCGGAACAGGAACTGCCGGGGGACCGCCCCGCACCCGAAGATCCCGAGGAACTCCTGGATTGGCTGCAGGAAACCGCGGAAAACCGAGCCGCGGCACTTCATACGGCAGCGGACGGGGCCGAAGCAGGGCGGGTCGAAGCAGCAGGCCGCCTCGAGGCCGCCGAGGCACGGGCTGCCCGGCAGGCGAAACTGGCAGCCGCGGAACTTCGGCGGTCGGCAGCCGACGCCGCAGCGCCGGAACTTGAGGGGAAAGCCCGGCAACTGGGCCTGCACCGCAAAGCCGAAGTGCTTGGCGGCCAACTCCAGGCCGCGGACAAAGCCGCGGCCGCCGAGCAGCGTGCCGCCCAGGCCATGGTAACGGCGGCCAAGGAATTGCACGCCGCGGTGCTTCTGGATCCCGAGCTTGCTGCCCTGTCTACCGGCAGCGGCGGCCCAGCCGGCGGCAGTGAGGGAGAGTCCTTCTTCGATGACGCAGTCCTGCGCAGCGAGCTCAGCCGCCTGCGGTCCCTTCGCGCGGTGCTCCAGGAAAGGCTGCCTGACGAGGAGAGGCTGGCCGGGCTGACAGCCCGCCGCGCCGGACTGCAGAAGACGCTGGACCGGCTGCGGGACGAAAGCCGGGCCGGTACCGCCGCCCTTGATGGGATGCGCACCGAGGCAGCCGGGCTGCTCGCAGGCTTAAAGCCACTCGAGGAGCTTGCGGCCGAATCCCAGCTGCGGACCAAGGAAGCCGCCGCGGCAGAAGAGCTTGTGGCTGTCGTTGGCCGTTACGGCACCGCCGTGCGGCTGAGTTCAGGCGTTGCCGAACGGCACCGCGCTGCCCGGGACGACCACCAGAACCACCGCCAGCGCTGGCTGGATCTGCGGGAAGAGCGGCTCGCCAACGCCGCGGCGGAGCTCGCTTCCCAGCTGCAGCCAGCCCGGCCCTGTCCTGTCTGCGGCAGTCCGGAGCACCCGTCTCCCGCCCCCGCGGCCTCGGCCGCGCTTGCCATCGCCGAAGCGGAAAGGGCTGCGCAGGAAGCCTGCGAGGCAGCTGAAGCTATCCTTGCAGCACTCGACCGCGAACTTAACGAGGTGCGCCAGCACGTCGCCGTCCTGGCCGCCCAGGGCGGGGATACGCCGCAGCATGAAGCACTTGCGGACGCCTCCCGGGCTAAGGAACGCGCCGCCGAAGCCTGCCTGGCTGCAGCCGACCTCGCCACAAGCCGGGAACGGCAAACGGAGCTGGACGAACAGATCGCGGCCGCCGAATCAACGCACGTGGCCACCGCTTCCGACGTCGCGAAGACGGAGTCCGCCCTGCTGGAAGTCCGGCAACAGGCAGAAGCCTTGGACAGGGTGCTGGGCAAATTGCGTGCCGGGTATCCCACCCTTGGGGACCGCATCACTTCCCTGGCCGGAACCACCGCGCTTCTGGAACGAACAGATGCAGCCCGCACCGGCCTGGAACAGTCCGTGCTGCGGAGCAAGGAAGCCCGGCAGCAACTGGAGGAGGCGCTTCCCGAGTCCGGTTTCGAATCCGCCGCGGCGGCACGGGCCGTCCTGCTGACGGCCCAGGAAGCGGACCGTCTCGAAGCCGCAATCCGGGCCGGCCATGATGAAGCCGCCCGTGTCGGCGAACTCTTTGCCGGCGAGGAGCTCACGTTGGCTGCGCGGGAGTTGGAGGCTGACGGCCCAGTCGATGCCGGCGTGCCGGGGCAGCTCCGCGCAGAAAACGCTGCTGCCGAGCGAAACGCCCGGCAGGCCGTTGTCGCTGCGGGCCTTGCTGATAAATCGGTGCTGACCGTGCGCCGGATCGCGGCAGACTACGCCCGGCTCGCCGCCTCAGGCCAGGGGCCCCGGGAACGTGCGTCGCTGCTGACCGCTGTGGCCGAAGCCGCCCGCGGGGCCGGCGACAACTCCTACCGCATGAGCCTGAACAGCTATGTCCTCGCGGCCCGGCTCGAGCAAGTCGCCATCGCCGCCTCCGAGCGGCTGATCGGCATGAGCGATGGCCGCTACACCCTGCAGCACACGGACGCCAAGGCAGCCCGGGGAGCCAAATCAGGTCTCGGCCTGGAGGTTGTGGACCAGTGGACGGGGCAGCGCAGGGACACTGCCACTCTGTCCGGGGGTGAGTCTTTCATGGCATCCCTGGCCCTGGCTCTGGGCCTCGCGGACGTGGTGCAGCACGAGTCCGGCGGAGTCGACATCGAGACGCTCTTCGTGGACGAGGGCTTCGGCAGCCTCGACGAACAGGCGCTGGAACAGGTGATGGACGCGCTGGAGGGCCTGCGGGACGGCGGCCGCGTGGTCGGACTGGTGAGCCACGTCCCGGAAATGAAGCAACGGATCAGCACCCAGCTTCAGGTGGCCAAGGGCCGGAACGGTTCCACCCTGCGTATTTCCGACGACGCCGCCCCGGCCTGATCCCCGGGGCGGGCGAGCGGCCGCCCGGGCCTCCGTTACACTGGAAAAGTTACCGGGTCGCGCGCATCGGGAGGAGGGACGATGCGCATTACTGAGCGAACCCGGAACAATGACCACTTCACTTTCGCGCGGATCCGCCGCATCACCATCGGCCGCGGACACCGCATCCTCCGCCCCTCCTGCGGAGCAGGATTTACACTGCGCTCCCTCGCGCACAGTCAGCCGCTATGCGCGGCTGCCGCAGCTGGCCGGCAAGGGCTTTCTCCCGCTGGGACTGTTCGCACGTCTTCCTCTGGCCATGCTCACTGTCGGCGCCCTGACCCTGGTCACGGCAGTAGCGGGCTCCTATGCGGTCGGCGGTACTGCCGCCGGGGCCGTGGGCATTGGCTCCGCCCTGGGAGCGCCGGTCCTCGGCGCTTGGGCGGACCGGCTGGGCCAGCGGCCAGTGCTGCTGTTCGCCGCATTTTTCAACACCGCCGCCGTCCTGGCCCTGATCCTGGCCGCGTACCTGGTACCCGTCGGGCTTGACATCGCATCGGCCGTCCCGGTCCTCGCCGCTGCCTTCGTGGCCGGAGCGAGCTGCCCCCAGGTGGGCCCGCTGGCACGCGTCCGCTGGATGGCCCTGACCGCCCATGGCAGCAAGGCCGGGCGTCCTGAGGACCTGGACGCCGCCCTGTCCTACGAAAGCACTGCGGACGAACTGACCTTCGTGCTCGGCCCCGCATTGGTCGGTATCCTCGCGAGCCTGGTCGCTCCGTGGCTGCCGCTGGCGCTCGCTGCGGCACTGACCCTCACGCTGGTTCCCGCCTTCGCCGTGCACCGCACCCACCTCGCCGTGCCTGTGAGTGGTCGACGGCGACGGAGTGCTCCGGCTGCTGCGGATTCCGCCGCCCCTGAGCCAACAACACCAAAGACAGGTACCCGCGAAACAAGCGGTGCCCGCAGCAGGGGCATGGCCGCCGTCGTCCTCCCGTTCCTGGCCATGGTGTGCATGGGAACATTCTTCGGCTCGACACAGACCGGGCTGAGCTCCTTTTCCGCCAGTTTCGCCACGGCCGAAATTGCCGGGCTGCTCTACGCCGTCATGGGACTGAGCTCCGCCGCGGCCGCACTGAGCGTTGCTTACTGGCCCCAGCGCTTCACCCTGCAGGCACGCTGGATGGCCAGCGCCGTTCTGATGGCAGGCCTCGCAGTGCTCCTGCTGCTGCCGGCGTCAATGCTGTCCATGGTGTTCGTCCTGCTGGCGCTGGGACTTCCGGTGGGACCGCTGATGGTCACCGTGTTCGCGATGGGCGGGGTGATGGCGCCGGCCGGGCGGCTGGGAACCGTCATGACGGCACTCGCAAGCGGCATTGTCGCCGGCACGGCGCTGGGGTCCTCCGTTGCCGGCCAGCTGGCACAGCACCAGGGGTATTCCGCGGCGTTCCTCGTGCCGGTCTGCGCCGCAGCGGCGCTGCTCGTCCTGGGAGCGGCTGCCGCCGTCGTACTCCGCAAGGGCCGGCCGGCGCAGTAGCCGCGCTAGGAGGACAAGGACGCCTGGCGCCCGGGGCGGCCAGGCGGCCAGCCCGGCAACGCCTCCCGGCCGCTGCCCCTAGAGGAGTTGCTTCTCGATGCGTGCGGCGCTCGAGGTCAGGGCTGCCGCGACTTCAGCAGGATCCTGAGTGGAGCGGATGTAGACGACGGCGACCGAAGCAGGGCGGCCGCCGGGCACGTTGATGGGGGCCGCCAGCGAGGAAACCCCGGCGATGACTTCATCGTGGCTGGCCGCGTAGCCGCGCTTCCGGGCTTCGGTCGCCTCGGCCCGGTACGGGATGTCGGGTGCCAGCACGTTCCAGGCCTGTTCCGTCAATGCCGACTGGATGGCGATGCCCGGGGCGCCGGCGCTGATAGGGTGCCGTGAACCGGGGTGCTGGACAACGGTGGCAGCCGAGTGCCTGGGCTCCACCGTGACGAGCGTGATGCAGTCCTGGTGGTCCCAGACCGCAATGAAGGCCGTCATGTTCAGGGTGTTGGCAAGCTGGGTGAGCTCCGGCAGGGCCGCGGCCTGCAGATTGCGTGAAACCCCGCGCGCCAGGACGGCCAGGCCGGGACCCGGCTGGACCCTCCCGGCGTCGTCCCGGACCAGCAGCGAATGGTCTTCCAAGGTGCGCAGGATCCGGTAGGCCACGGAACGGTGGACCCCCATCGCGTCCGCTAGTTCCGCGATAGTGAGCGGCTGCTCGGCTTCCGCCAGGATTTCCAGCGCGCGGATTCCGCGCGAGAGCGTCTGGGAGGGGGAGGCCTGGGCGGGCGCAGCCCGTGCGGTGCCGGCAGTCTGAGTCATGCTGTCCATCCTAGGCGGGGGATCGGTGCACTGCCCGGCGGGTCTTGTGTTGCACGTCACTTTGAGTTAGCGTTCCAAATGGGAACTATATGTTCAACTATAGAATAGTTCAAATATAGAACAGACAATCCAAGGGATCAACGATGATTGCCACCCCCCGGTCAGGAGAGGTTCCCGAGGTTGCCGGCAGGGCGACCGCCCCGAGGTCGCACCATTTCCGCGGCAGCCTGGGCAGGTTTGCCACCGGCGTCGCGATTGTGACATTCGACGGCGTCACCAAGCGCCACGGCATCACCGTCAATTCGTTCACGTCCGTCTCCATGGAGCCGCCCCTGGTGCTGGTGAGCATTGCCCGCACTGCCAAGACCCATGACGAGCTGGCCGGCCGTCCCTTCACCGTGAATATTCTCGGCGCCGAACAGCGGCAGCTGGCCCTGCACTTCGCCGGGCGCCCCGGACCCGAACCGCGGTGGGTGGAAGGCGGAACGGCGCCGCGCCTCTCCAACGTCCTCGCGTACTTCGAATGCAAGCCCTGGGCCGAATACGACGGGGGCGACCATACCCTGTACCTCGGCGAAGTGGTGGACTTCAACTACCGCAGCGGGGACGCCCTGGCGTTCGCCAACAGCACCTTCACCACCATCCCGGAGAGCCAGCTGGGGATGGAAGACCTTCTGTAGAGCTGGCCTGCGACGCCTGGGAAATACAAAACAAACTCCGTGCAGTTCAACGACGACTGGAGAAAACAATGGGTATCCGTACCGGCCGGCAGTACCTGGACAAGCTCAATGCGATGTCACCGCACGTGGTGATCGACGGGGAAGTTGTCAGCGAAAAAATCGCCGAACACCCCGCCTTCCGCAACGTGGCCAGGTCCTACGCGAAACTCTTCGACATGCAGCACGACCCCGCCTACCAGGAAGCCCTGACGTATCCCTCGCCAACCACCGGTGACCTGGTGAACGCGTCGTTCCTGGTTCCGAAAACCATCGAGGACCTGCAGCGCCGGCGCAAGGCGATTTCCACGTGGGCGGAATCCTCCAACGGCTTCCTCGGGCGCTCGGGAGACTACATGAACTCCTCGTTGACGGCGCTCAGCACGGCGGAGAAGTGGTTCGCGCAGGCGGGCCCGAAGTTCGCCGAAAACATCCGCAAATACTACGAGTGGGCGCGCGAGAACGACGTCCTGGCCACGCATACACTCATCCCGCCGCAGGTGAACCGCTCTGTTTCGGGGTCCGAGCAGATGGGCGGACAGCTGACGGCGCGCATTGTCGAGGAGCGGGAGGACGGCATTGTGGTCAGCGGCGCCCGGATGCTGGCCACGATCGCGCCGATTGCGGACGAGCTCCTGGTGTTTCCCTCCACGGTGCTGCGGGGAACTCCCGAGGACGCGCCGTACTCCTTCGCGTTTGCCATCCCCAACGATGCGCCGGGCCTGCGGTACCTCTGCCGTACGTCGCTGTATAACGGCGGCAGCACCCATGACGAGCCGCTCGCCTCGCGCTACGAGGAGATGGATGCGGTGGCGATTTTCGACAAGGTGTTCGTGCCGGGCGAGCGGATCTTCATGCTCGGCCATCCACAGCTCTGCAACGCCTTCTATACGGAGACCGGAGCGGGTGCGCTGATGACGCACCAGGTGGTCACCCGGACCATCGCCAAGAGCGAGTTCTTCCTCGGGCTGGCGTCCGAGCTGGCCGATTCGATCGGCATCGACGGATTCCAGCACATCCAGGAGGACATCGCGGAACTGATCATCGACGTCGAAATCGGCAAGGCGCTGGTGCGTGCATCGGAGGCGGACGCCCAGCTGAACGAAGCCGGAGTGATGCTGCCCAGGTGGTCCACACTGAACGCGGCCCGGAACTGGTACCCCAAAATCGCCCAGCGCTTTCCGCAGATCATCCGCAAATTCTCCGCCTCCGGACTCATGGCGCTGCCGGGCGAGGCTGACCTCAACAGCGAGGCCAGGGCGGACATCGACATGTACCTGCAGGGCAAGACCCTGACCGGCCCTGAGCGCGTCCGCCTGTTCAAACTGGCCTTTGACGCCTCAATTTCCGGTTTCTCCGGCCGGCAGTCCCTCTATGAGTACTTCTTCTTCGGGGATCCGGTCCGGATGGCCGGCGCCCTCGTCAACAGCTACGACCGGGAGCCGGTCCGCGCCCGCCTCAGGGAGTTCCTCCACCGGCAGGACTGACCGCGGCAAGATTTATGTGCGCTTTATCACATACTCTAGTATCCTCATACCTACTGACCGTTCGATCGGTAAATCGCGCGGCGCCAATCCATCTCGGTAGTAGCACTTTCCGGTAGCACTGCCCCCAGCCACGGAGTTCCAATGACCGCAACTTCACACGTTGATTCAGAGACGGGTCCCAGCAGCAAGCGCGAGGAACGCAAAGTCCTCGCCGGGACGCTGGTCGGCACCACCATCGAGTGGTACGACTTCTTCATTTTTGCCCAGCTGACGGGCACCCTGCTCTCGCCGCTGTTCCTCACTCCGCTGCAGCAGTCCAACCCCGGACTGGCGCAGATCCTGTCCTTCGCGCTCATCGGCATCAGCTTCCTCTTCCGCCCCTTGGGAGCCGTCATCGCCGGCCACCTCGGAGACCGACTGGGCCGCAAAGCGATGCTGGTCTTCACCCTCGTCATGATGGGGGCGGCCACGGCGCTGATCGGCGTGCTGCCCACGTACAACCAGATCGGGGTTCTGGCTCCGGTGCTCCTGATCCTCCTCCGGATCATCCAGGGCTTCTCCGCCGGCGGTGAATGGGGCGGCGCAGCCCTGATGGCCGTGGAGCATGCCCCGATGAGCAAGCGCGGAATCTTCGGCGCCTACCCTCAGATCGGCGTTCCGGTGGGCATGATCCTCGCCACCGGCCTGCTGTTCTTCCTGCGCAGCGGCATGTCGCAGGCCGATTTTGACGAATGGGGCTGGCGCGTACCGTTCCTGCTGTCGATCGTGCTGATTGTGGTGGGCTACCTGATCCGGCGGGCTGTTGCGGAAAGCCCGGTCTTCCGGGAAATGGCTGCCCGCAAGGCAGAGAGCAAGGCTCCGCTGGGAGAGCTCGTCCGCCACCACAAGAAACCGGTTCTCTACTCGACCCTGATCTTCATCGGCAACAACGCTGCCGGATACCTCCTGATTGCATTCTTCATTTCCTACGCAACGCGCTCGCTGAAAATGCCTGCCCCGCAGGTGCTGCTCGCCACGACGCTGGCCTCTTTCGGCTGGCTGATCTTCACCCTTGTGGGCGGCTGGCTGTCGGACAAGATCGGCCGGGTCAAGACCTTCCTGACCGGCTACGCCATCATCTTTGCCTGGATGATCCCCATGTTCGCCCTCATCGACACCAGGGACATCCTGCTCTACGGGGTGGCACTGTTCGTCCTGACCATCGGCCTGGGCCTGTCCTATGGCCCGATGTCCGCCATGTACGCGGAAATGTTTCCAGCCAACGTCCGCTACTCCGGCATCTCGATCGGCTACGCCTTCGGAGCGATCCTGGGCGGCGCCTTCGCTGCCACCATTGCCGAATCGCTGCTGCAGAGCACCAAGTGGACCGGCTCCATTGGTATCTACATCATGATCCTGTGCGTCATTTCTTCCGTCGGCGTACTGCTGGCCAAGGAAACCAAGGGGAACCTGCTCGGCGTGAGCCGCCACTAGGCAGTATCCCTCGGGAATCCGTGTCCCGGGGAAGAAGAGCGGCGGGCGGCAGACCTGTTAAGGTCTGCCGCCCGCCGCTCTTTTGTGCCGGATGGAACGCAGCTCAGACGGCCAGGAACTCCGCCGCCGCCTGCTTGAAGACCCTGCTGGTGATCACGTTGCTGTGGTTCCGGCCCGGAATCAGCAGCTGCTCCACCAGCGCCCCGGACTGTGCTCCAAGCTCGGCGAGGTCGGGCATGGTTGCGGCGCGTTCGTCCTTGTCCCCGGCCACCAGGAGCATCGGCATGTGCGGAACGGCTTCGGCCGGATCGAAGGGCTCGCCCTTGATTGCTTCCACGAGTGACAGCAGCGCAAAAATGTTGTTGCTGGGCAGTCCCTGCGCCATCTTCAACAGGCCGGCGGTGGACTGGTCCGCGATGGGAGTGCCGTCGGCAAGATAGCGCTGCGCGGCCACCAGGTCGAAGGCCGCCAGCGGATCCGCGATGTTGGGGCCCCCGAGCACCAGCCGGTGAACCAGTTCGGGCTGGGTGGCGCCGAATTCCCAGGCAAGCCGGGATCCCAGCGAATAGCCGATCAGGTCGAGCCCGCTGCCGGGGTCGCCGTCCTGCAGGGGCCGGACGCCGGCGTCGAACGCCACCTGCAGCAGGTCCGCCCGGATCCTGCTCGGGCTGTAGGAGTCCATGTCTTCCGGTGCGCCGCTGCGGCCGTGGCCGGGAAGGTCCACAGTGATGACGCGCCGCCCGGCCTCCAGCAGCGCAGCGAGCCAGCCGGTGTCCTGCCAGTTGAGCTTGGTGGAGGAGGAGAAACCGTGGAGCAGCAGGACGGGCCTCAGCCCGGCATCGGTTTCCGGTTCGTGCACCTCCACGTAAAGCTGGGGATCGGTACCCTCCACTGTGTGGTGGTGCTGCTCGCCGGTATGCCTGCCGCTCATCATGTCAGTCCTCATCAAGTACGGCGCTCAGGCGGACCCGGCGCTTTGGTGCCTCTTCCTTCGGGACCGTGCCCACGATGCCGGCGGTGTTGTCCGGCACCTCAAACACAATCAGGGGCTCGCCGACATTGATCTTGTCACCGGGCCCGCCGTGGATACGCACCACCTTACCCGCCTGCGGGCTCGGCAATTCAACAGCGGATTTCGTGGTCTCCACCTCGACGAGGGGCTGGTTGCGCTCAACCTGGTCGCCGGGTGCAACCAGCCATTCCAGCACGGTCGCCTCGATCAGGCCCTCGCCGAGATCGGGAAGCGGGAAGGAAATTTCAGCCACGGCGGTACTCCAATACTCGCTGGATGCCAAAGAGGATCCGGTCGATGTTGGGGATGTATTCATCTTCGAGGTCGCCGGAGGGATACGGGACGTCGAAGCCGGTGACGCGCTCCACGGGTGCCTTGAGGGTGTCGAAGCAGCTCCGCGTGATCAGTTGGGCGACTTCGGCGCCGAGCCCCGAGGTCAGCGGCGCTTCGTGGACGACGACGGCGCGGCGCGTCTTCCGCACGGACGCCTCCAATGCTGCTTCGTCGATGGGTTTGAGCCAGCGAAGGTCCAGGACCTCAATGTCGATTCCGTCCTCGGCGGCGAGTCCGGCCACCTGCAGGCAGCGGGCCACCATGGCGCCCCAGGCCACGAGGGTCAGGTGCCGGCCCTCGCGCATGACCTTGGCCCCGGTGGGGGAGCCGCCGCCGGGGGAACTGCCGTCAGGGGGACTGGTTGCATCCGCGGAGTCGAAGTGGACCTCACCCTTCTGCCAGTAGCGGGACTTCGGCTCCATGAAGATGACAGGGTCCGGACGCGTGGCCGCGTACTTGAGCAGATGGTAGGCCTCGTGCGGGTTCGACGGCGACGCCACCTTGAGGCCGGGGACGTGGGCGAAGAGTGCCTCCAGGCTTTCGCCGTGGTGCTCAGGGGCGCGGATGCCGCCGAAGCTGGGCACGCGCAGGGTGATCGGCATGGGCAGGATTCCCCGGCTGCGGTAGTTCATCCGGGCGATCTGGCAAACGATCTGGTTGATCGCCGGGTAGGCGAAGCCGTCGAACTGGACCTCCGGGATCGGGTGGAAGCCGGCCATCGCCAGGCCCACGGCCATGCCCAGGATCCCGGACTCGGCCAGCGGGGTGTCAAACACCCGGCCGTTGCCGTACTTGGCCCGCAGCCCGTCCGTAACGCGGAAAACGCCGCCCAGCCGCCCGCAGTCCTCACCAAAAATAAGCGCCTTGGAGTTTTCGGCCAGCACTTCGTCCAGGGCAAGGTTCAGGGCCTGCTGCATGGAAAGCTGTTCAACTCCATGCCGGGGACTCCGGTTGTCCATCGAGGGCTCGCTTTCAAGAAGGACGTCAGACATGTTCGGACTCCTCGCGCCAGCTGGCTGCCTGGGCCCGCAGTGCGGGCGTGGTTTCCTGGAAGACCAGATCGAACATTTCGCTGCCGGGCCGGGGCCCGAGGGCCTGGATGCCGGCACGGATTTCTTCCTCCTCAGCCTTGGCCGCGGCGAGGGCTTCGGCGAAGAAGGCCTCGCCGGCCACGCCGTCGGCCAGCAGCCGCTGCCGGAACCGCTCCAGCGGGTCCTCCCCGGCGCCGTCGCGCTCTTCGTTGAGCGAACGGTACCGGCCCGGATCATCGGACGTGGAGTGCGGGCCGCGGCGGTAGGTCATGGCCTCGATGAGGACGGGCCCGTTGCCTGCCCGGCAATGGGCGAAGGCCCGCCGGGTCGCGTCCACCACGGCGACGACGTCGTTGCCGTCAATCCGCAGCGCGGGAATGCCGTAGCCGGCTGCGCGGCCGGCCACCGAACCGCCTGCCACCTGGAGTTCGGTGGGCAGCGAAATAGCCCAGCCGTTGTTCTGGACGAAGAAAACCACCGGAGCCTTCATGACTGCAGCGAAGTTCATCGCCTCATGGATGTCGCCCTGCGAGGAGGCGCCGTCGCCGAAGTAGGCCATGGCCACGCCGAGCCTGCCGTCGGCGGGGCCGGTCAGCGTCTGGCCATGGGCCCAGCCCACGGCGTGGAGCACTGACCCGCCCACCACCGCCTGAATCGGGGCCAGCCGGGATTCCAGCGGATCGTACAGGCCGCCGTGCCACGTGGCCTTGTGGGTGGACATGTAGGCCACCATATCCACCCCCATGGCACGGGCCACACCCAGTTCACGGTAGGTGGGGAACACGAAGTCGCGGGAGGTGTCCACGGCAAAGCCGCTTCCCACCTGGGCGGCCTCCTGGCCGAGCTCCGGGGCATAGCCGGGGATGAGTCCCTGGCGCTGCCACGCGATGGCCGAGGTATCCAGGTGCCGGACCGAAACCATCAGCGAATACAGCGCGCGGAGCTCGTCGTCGGTGAGCGGCGGGGCGGCGGGCCCGGACAGCGGGACGGCCTCGCTGCCGGTGGCCGGTGTTGGCAAAGTATCCATAGCTGTGACCATAGTCACCTGCCGTAGGCTGTGCAATCAGCTCAGGATTGGCTGGCCAGACTGTCGAAAACTGTTCCCGCGCGGCAGCTTCCGTCTAGCAATTTGTACAGCTAGTCGAGCGGGGTGGCCTGCCGCTGCTTGGTCAGCTTCGCGGCGACCCGGCAGGCCGCGGCGATCGCTGCGATCAGGACAATGGTGCTGACCAGCTGCCGGCTGCTTTCGGCGTTGCTGAATCCGACGGCGAAGATCAGCCCCAGCAGGACGAGCCCGAAGATTGTCAGGCCCGGGAAGCCCTTCATCCGGAGCGGAAGCTCGGTGCCGTCGCGGTCGGCTCGGTGGCGAAGGATCAGCTGTGAGACCAGGGCGGAGCCCCAGACCATCAGGCAGGTGGAGCCCACCAGCTGGAAAAGCGCCGGGAGGATCTGTTCCGGAAAGAGCAGCTCCAGCACGGCAGCAATGAAGCCGAAGGCCACGGACACGCCCACCGCAAGCACAGGCACCCTGGCTTTGTTGAGCCTGGCGAGGAACCGGGGAGCTTCGCCGCGTTCCGCCAGTGAGTAGGCCATCCGGGAGGCGCCGTAGAGGTTGGCGTTCAGGGCGGACAGCAGCGCAATGACCGCCACCAGCGTGATGGCCGTTCCGGCGCCGGGGATGCGTGCGGCGTCGAGCACGCCGGCGAACGGAGAGGCGAGGGCTTCGGAAGTGGACGGCAGGACTGCGGCAATGACAAACACCGAGCCGATGTAGAACACCAGGATGCGCCACAGCACCGTGCGCACGGCCTGTCCCACGCTGTGCCGGGGGTTCTCGG
The DNA here is from genome assembly GCF_018613755.1 of Arthrobacter sp. ISL-72. Classification (GTDB taxonomy): domain Bacteria; phylum Actinomycetota; class Actinomycetes; order Actinomycetales; family Micrococcaceae; genus Arthrobacter. The sequence continues at coordinate 111,099 of NZ_JAGGPP010000009.1, read as the reverse complement.
TTTCGGCGGCTGCCACACTCACGATCTCCGTGCCTCCGAAAGCGAAGATCACCACGAACAGTGCAGTGGCGATTCCGCCGAGGCCGGCCGGCGCAAAGCTGCCGGTGATGTTGCCAAGTCCGGGGCTCGCAACGTCCGGCAGGAGTCCGAGGAGCAGCGCTGCGCCGACGCCGAGGAACAGCAGAATGGCGGCGACCTTCAGGATGGCGAACCAGAACTCGAATTCGCCGAAGTTGTTCACGCCCGCCAGGTTGATGGCGGTGAAGAGGGCCATAAACACCAGTGCCAGCGCCCAGACGGGAACCACCGGCCAGATGGTGAAGAGGAGTCCGGCCGCGCCGAGGGCTTCAGCGGCAATGACCACCACCAGCTGCAGCCACCAGAGCCAGCCCACCGTGGCGCCGGCTGTCCTGCCCATCGCCCTTTCTGCATAAACGGAGAAGGCGCCGCTGGTCGGATTCGCCGCGGCCATCTCGCCCAGCGCCCACATCACGAGGATGATCAGCGTGCCGGCCACGAGGTAGGAAATCAGCACGGCGGGCCCGGCGGCCTGGATGCCCGCCCCCGAACCGAGGAACAGTCCGGCTCCGATGGCGCTTCCCAGCCCCATCATGGTGAGCTGGCGGGGTTTCATGCTGTGCCCGAGGGTGGTGGATGGGCGCTCTGCGATGGACTTCATTGTCATGCTTGCGAACCTTCTTGTGGTCGGTGTGGTAGGTCCTCGTGGGACATGTTGAATTTACCGCCCCGGGCGGGCCTCTTCGCGCACCGTCCGTGAGAGCATGGTGGCAGTTTGCAGGAATATCGTCATATTATTCGGCGATTTGCGACCTGGCCGGACAGCCTGAAAGGAAATTCGATGAACGTGGATGTCATGGACGCAAAAATTGTCCGGTTCTTTACCGATTCACCCCGGGCTTCAGTGCTGGAAGCCTCACGGGTGCTAAAAGTTGCCCGCGCCACTGTGCAGTCCCGGCTGGACCGGATGGCGTCGGCCGGGGTGGTCGGCCCGTGGGTTCCCCAGCCGGACCCCGCCCACTTCGGCTATCCGGTGGTTGCCTTCTGTTCGTTCACCATCAACCAGGACCTTGGCCACGACGCCGTCGTCGAAGCACTGTCCCGCATCCCTGAACTGATAGAGATCCACACGGTGTCCGGCAGCTTTGACCTGATGGCCCGGATAGCGGCCCGGTCCAACCCGGACCTGCAGCGGGTCCTGGATGCCATGATCGCCACGAAGACCGTGCTGAGGTCCTCGTCCGTGATCGTCTTGAACACGCATTTCCAGGGCCGCACGCTCCCGCTGCTGGAAGCTGCCGCCGCAATGTGACCTGAAGCATTTTGACAGAGGGCGGGGCGGCCTTACCATTAGTTCTAGTCAGTTTGACTATAACTAGCCAAAGCGCCTGCTGCGGGTGCCGGACAACGCCCACGGTTGACACGGGGCGGAAAGCGGGGTGAACCGCCGTGTACACAAGCTCTGCAAACGTTGCCGAACGGCAGTCCGCACCGCCGTCGTTGGCCATCTCCACGGTGATCTTCGCGCTGCGGCCGAGTGCGAAGTCGGGGCGTCCCACCCTGTGGATCCCGTTGGTCCGGCGAATCCGGGAGCCCTTCAAGGGCCTCTGGGCACTGCCCGGAGGTCCGCTGACCCACGCCGAATCCCTTCAGGACGCAGCGTCCCGGAACCTGCGCGAGACCACCGGGCTGGCACCCAAATACCTGGAACAGCTCTACGCCTTCGGCGGCCTCCACCGATCCCCGACGCAGCGCGTGGTGTCCATCGTCTACTGGGCGCTGGTGCAGCCCACGGAAGCGGCGCTCGCGGACGAATCGGAGAACGTCAAATGGTTCCGGGCCGACCGCCTCGGAGACCTGGCCTTCGACCACAACGCGATCGTGGACTACGCACTCTGGCGCCTGCGCAACAAGCTCGCCTACGGCTCCGTGGCCTACCACCTGCTGGGGGAGTACTTCACCCTCGCCCAGGTCCGGGAAGTCTACGAAGCGGTGCTGGACCGTGAGCTGGATCCCGCCAATTTCCGGCGCCAGCTCAAGTCCACGCCGGAAATCGAAGAAACCGGCGAATACCTGCAGGGCGGGAAACACCGCCCTCCCCGCCTCTACCGCTTTACCGGCCGCCCCGGCCTTGACCCAGATAACAGGAGCACACCATGAGCAGCGTCAACACGGCAATCCAGTTGATCACTCGCGAACAGGCCGAACAGAAGGCGCTCGGCCTGGCAGGCACCGCCGCGACCTGCAGCCCGGCGCTGGCCCGCGGACCCTGGGACTACGATCTGGCCGAGGCCCTCGCCGGCGTTCCCGCCTACGGCCCCGGTGCCTCGAGCGCGGACGTTGCCCCTGCCGCCACGCCCCGACAGGGTCAGCTGCCGGAGGAATACAAGAAGGCCAGCGACGCCGAACTGGATGCCCGGATCCGTGCCGCCAAGGCGACCCTGGGAGACAGGGCCGTGATCCTGGGCCACTTCTACCAGCGGGACGAAGTCATTGAGTACGCCGACTTCGTGGGCGACTCCTTCCAGCTGGCCAACGCCGCGCTGACCAGGCCGGACGCCGAGGCCATCATCTTCTGCGGCGTGCACTTCATGGCGGAGACCGCGGACATCCTGTCCAAGCCCGACCAGGCAGTCATTCTCCCGAACCTCGCCGCCGGCTGCTCGATGGCGGACATGGCGGACATCGATTCGGTGACCGAATGCTGGGAGCAGCTGGAAGAGCTGTACGGCACCGAGCCCGACGCCGACGGCCGCGTTCCGGTCATCCCCGTCACGTACATGAACTCCTCCGCAGCGCTCAAGGGCTTCTGCGGCGATCACGGCGGCATCGTCTGCACCTCCTCAAACGCCGCCACCGTCCTCGATTGGGCCTTCCAGCGCGGCCAGCGCGTGCTGTTCTTCCCCGACCAGCACCTGGGCCGCAACACAGCCAAGGCCATGGGCGTTCCCATGGAGCAGATGCCCATGTGGAACCCGCGCAAGGACCTCGGCGGCAATGACGAACAGACGCTGCTGGATTCCCGCGTGATCCTATGGCACGGCTTTTGCTCGGTGCACAAGCGCTTCAACGTGGGCCAGATCGAGAAGGCCCGCGCCGATTTCCCGGGCGTCAACGTGATCGTGCACCCCGAGTGCCCCATGGAAGTTGTGGACGCCGCCGATTCCGCCGGTTCCACCGACTTCATCAAGAAGGCGATTGCCGCTGCCACGGAACCCACCACGTTCGCCATCGGCACCGAGATCAACATGGTGAACCGGCTGGCGGCTGAATATCCCCAGCACACCATCTTCTGCCTGGACCCGGTGATCTGCCCGTGCTCCACCATGTACCGGATCCACCCGGGCTACCTCGCCTGGGTGCTGGAAGCGCTGGTCAACGGCGAAACCCTGAACCGCATCACCGTGGATGACGACGTGGCCCGTCCGGCTCGCGTGGCCCTCGAGCGGATGCTGGCGGCGCGGCCGTGACCAGGCCCGGGGCGGCCCGCAACAGCGTCCGGCCTTCCCGCCGCCTGGTGGTGGTGGGAAGCGGGATCGCGGGACTCTACGCTGCGCTTCTGGCAGCCGACGCTGAGGGAAGCTCCGCGGCGGAGGTGGTGCTCCTGAGCAAGGGGCAGCTGGAACACAGCAACACCTTCTACGCCCAGGGGGGTGTGTCCGCCGTGCTGGAACCCGGCGAAGCCGCCCCCGGTGACTCCGTCGAAGCCCACATCGCCGACACGCTGGCGGCCGGTGCCGGACTAAACAACGCGGATGCCGTGCGGATCCTGTGCACGGAAGCCGTGCAGGACATCGCGGGGCTGCGGCGGTTCGGCGTGATCTTCGATGCCGACGCGCAGGGAGGCACGGCCCTGGGCCTGGAGGCCGCCCATTCGGCGCCGCGAATCCTGCACGCCGGCGGCGACGCCACCGGCGCGCGCATCGCCCGCGGACTGATCGCGGCCGTCCTGGAGAGGGCGGTGTGCGGCAGGCTGCGCCTCGAAACAGGCGCTTTCGTCACCGGGCTGACGACGGCGGAGGGCAGCGTCAGCGGCGTGGAGTACCTGCAGAACGGTGAACTGACGAGCCTGCCGGCCGAGGGTGTGCTGCTCGCCACCGGCGGCGCCGGCCAGGTTTTCGCGCGCACCAGCAACCCCGCCGTCGCCACTGCGGACGGCCTGGCAATCGCCTGGCGGGCCGGCGCCGCGGTGGCCGACCTCGAATTCTTCCAGTTCCACCCGACCACCATGGCGATGCAGGAGACCGCAGGCGGACCGCCGCCGCTGCTGGTGTCCGAAGCCGTCCGCGGCGAAGGCGCGGTGCTGCTGGATGCCGACGGCCACCGCTTTATGCCGGATTACCACCACGACGCCGAACTGGCGCCGCGCGACGTCGTCTCCCGCAGCATTGCGCTGCACCTGGCCCGGACCGGGGCCCCTGCGGACAGCCCGGTGTTCCTGGACGCCCGCGGGATAGAGGCCGCCCGCGGCTCCGGTTTCCTGGCCCGTCGCTTCCCCACCATCAACGCCGCCACAAGGGCCGCCGGCTACGACTGGACTGCCGAACCGCTCCCGGTATCACCGGCAGCGCACTACTGGATGGGCGGGGTGTCCACCGACCTGCACGGCCGCACTTCCGTCCCCGGCCTCTACGCCGCAGGGGAGGTCGCCTGCACCGGCGCCCAGGGCGCCAACAGGCTCGCCAGCAACTCGCTGCTCGAAGGGTTGGTTTTCGGCCGCCGCGCCGTTGAGGCGTTCCTTGCTGATCCGGAGTCGCGGGACACCACTGCTCCGCGTGCTAGTTCGGCCGCTGGCGGCCTCTCTTTTACGCACGCTTCCGCAGCGCTGTCCCGCGACCTTGACCGGGGGGAGTGTGCTTCATCGGCGGTGGCCGAGGAAGTTGCTGAGTCTGTTCCTGGCCTCGAGCCGTTTTCCCGTGACGCCTTGCGGCGGTTGATGACTGCTCACGCCGGGGTTTTGCGCAGCGGGGAGCAGCTGCAGGAGGCGGCGGCCACGCTTGCCGCCTGGGCCGCCGTCATCCGTCCTGAAAGCTTTGTAGGCGTGACCGATCCGCGGGAGTTCGAGGACCGCAATTTGTTGCTGGCTGCGCGGTTGCTTGTGGCCGCTGCCCGTCAGCGGACGGTCTCCGTGGGCGCCCACTACCGTGCCGATGCGGACCACGCGCCGGCCCCCACCCATTCCATGCAAAGGATTTCCTCATGACCACCACCGTCCAGCAAACGCCGGCCCTGACGGGCGCTGAGCTCACCGGCAGCCTTCCCGAGGCCGCGGTGCAGGCTGTGCTGCGCGCTGCGCTCGCCGAGGACGCCCCCTACGGCGACATCACCTCGCAGGTGCTCATCCCGGCGGACGCACGCGCGACGGCCGTGCTGAACGCCCGTGTTTCCGGCGTCCTCAGCGGGGGAGCCGTCTTCGCGGCCGCCATGAAGCTCACCGACCCGGACGCCGTCATCGAATTGCTCGTGGCGGACGGCGAAAGGTTCAGCGCGGGGACGCATCTGGCGCGCGTCACGGGCAACGCCCGGGCGGTGCTGCTGGCGGAGCGGGTGGCGCTGAACCTGGTCCAGCGGATGAGCGCGATCGCCACAAAGACGGCCGAGTTCGTGGACCTGGTCCAGGGCACCAAAGCCAGGATCACCGATACCCGGAAGACGACGCCGGGGCTGCGCGTTCTGGAGCGCTACGCAGTGCGCTGCGGCGGCGGCGCCAACCACCGCTTCAGCCTGTCTGACGCCGTGCTGGCCAAGGACAACCACCTCGCGGTCATCACCGGCGGCGATCCGGCGAAACTCACCGCAGTGCTGAAATCGGCCCGGGCCCAGCTGGGCCACACCACCCACTTCGAGGTTGAAGTGGACCGGATGGACCAGGTGGAGCCGGTCCTCGCTGCGGGTGTCGACACCATCATGCTGGACAACTTCACGCCAGAGGAACTGGCAGCCGGCGTGGCCCTGGTGGACGGCCGCGCGCGGGTGGAAGCAAGCGGCAACGTCAACCTCCAGACGGTGGCCGCGATCGCCGCCGCCGGAGTGGACGTCATTTCCATTGGGGGCCTCACGCACAGCGTCATCGCCCTCGACCTGGGCCTCGACATTGAACTGCTGGACGTTGAACTGACGGTGGGCTGAGGCAGCCATGATTTTCCTGGACGCTGCAGCCACCACACCGGTCCGCCGGGAAGTGCTCGAGGCCATGTGGCCCTACCTCACCGGCGACTTCGGAAACCCCTCCAGCCACCACTCGCTGGGTGAGTCCGCGGCGACGGCGCTCGCGAATGCCCGCGCGGCCACCGCCGCGGCGCTCAACTGCCGGCCGGCAGAAATCACCTTCACCTCCGGCGGCACCGAGGCGGACAACCTCGCGGTCAAGGGCATGGCGCTGGCACGGCAGGCAGCGGATCCGGGCCTTAACCGCGTGGTGATCAGCGCCGTCGAACATCCCGCCGTGGAGGAATCGGCACGGTACCTCGAACGGTTCCACGGATTTGCCGTTGACATCGTGCCGGTGGACGGCTTCGGCCAGGTCACACCCGAGGCGTTGGCGGCCTTGCTCCGCCCGGAGACTGCCCTGGTCAGCATCATGTATGCGAACAATGAAGTGGGCACCGTCCAGCCGATCCGGCAACTTGCGGGCCTCTGCCGTGACCGCGGCATTCCGTTCCACACGGACGCTGTCCAGGCCGCAGGCTGGCTGCCGCTGGACACGAAGCTGCTGGGCGTGGACGCCATGAGCATCTCCGGCCATAAGCTGGGTGCGCCGAAAGGCAACGGGGCGCTGTATGTCCGGAGCCGCACCCGCGTTGAACCCCTGCTCCATGGCGGCGGGCAGGAACGAGGCCGCCGTTCGGGAACGGAAAATGTTGCCGGTGCCGTGGCATTGGCTACCGCGCTGGGGCTGGTCCGCCCTGAACAGGGCTTCTCCGTGCACGTTGCGGCGCTGCGGGACGGGTTCATCCGGGAGGTCCTGGCCGGAGTTCCCGGGGCACAACTGACAGGACATCCCACCGACCGCCTGCCCTCAGTGGCTTCGTTCTGCTTTCCCGGCACCAGCGGGGAGTCAGTGCTACTCGAGTTGGAGCGGCAGGGCGTGGTGTGCTCCAGCGGGTCGGCCTGCGCTGCCGGGTCCGATGCGGCCTCGCCGGTGCTGCTCGCGATGGGCATTCCGGCCGAGGTTGCCCAGACTGCTGTCCGCTTCAGCTTTGATGCCGCTGTGACGGCGGCCGAACTGCACGAAGCGGCCGCAGCCGTCCGGAACGCCGTGGGCAGTGTCCTGACCCTCGGCATCCGCTAGCGTCTTCTACTGCCGGCGCAGTCCGGTGCGAGCTGTCAGCGGTGCCGTGCGCGGCGGAAGATCCAGTGGCGAAGCAGGACAAAGCGCACCGCAGTGGCCAGGAAGCCGGACAGCGTGGTGGTCAGCAGCTCGTTCGACATGCCGGCGTCCGGGTTGAACCAGTGCAGCACGCCGAGGCTGCCGCCCGTGAGCACCAGCGCAATCACAATGACAACCAGGCCGCTGAAGTGGTCCTTGGCAATTTTCCCGCGCCCGGCGATCTTGAACGTCAGACGCCGGTTCAGGGCGGTGTTCATCAACGACGTAATGATCAGGGCGGCGGCATTGGCCGGCTGGGGCCCAAGCCAGGGGCGGAGCAGGGCGTACAGGGCCAGCGATGTCACCGTGCACACGATGCCCACCCCTGTGAACCGCAGGAGCTGCCGGACAGCGGGAAACCGAAGGATGCCGCGGTAATGCTTCGTGGCGGGCCGGCGCCGGGAGCCCTCTTTGGTAGGGACCGTCGTGGCGCCGGTAGGGACGGTCCTGGCGGCGGCCGCGGCAGGTGACTCCATCGCCCAAGCCTGCCACACCAGCCCGGCGGAACCCGTCAGGCGTGCTCCCTTACCGGGTTCGTTAATTCACCAATTCCTTCCACCCGGCAGGTGACGGTGTCCCCGGGGTGCAGCCGCGCGCTTTCGGCGGGGAATCCCGTGAGGACCAGGTCACCGGGATAAAGCGTCATGAAGGAGGTCAGATAGACCAGGATTTCGTCCACTCCCCAACCGAGGTCAGCCGAGCTGGCGGCCCGGAGTCCGGTGCCGTTGTGCACGATGCCGATGGAAAGCGCCGCACTGTCCAGACCCGTGACGATCCACGGTCCGGCCGGCGTGAACGTGTCCTGGCTCTTGGCGCTGATCCACAGCTCGTCCGACTTCTGCAGCTCCCGTGCCGTGACGTCGTTGCCGATGGTGAAGCCGAGGACCGCCTCGCGTGCGTTCTCCGGCGTTAACCCGCGCGCCTTGCGCCCGACGACGATGGCCAGTTCCGCTTCCGGGTCCACGTGCCCCACTCCCGGCGGGAGTTCAATGGCGTCGCCGGGTCCCACTACGCTGGTGGCCGCCTTGTGGAAGGCCTGGGGAGGAAGGTCCCGGCCCGCCTGGCCGTTGTTGTGCGCCATGCCCAGGACATTGGCAGGAACGCTGGGTGCGAGGAACGTGAAGGAGTCCTCGCCGACGGCGGAGCCTTGCTCCCAGCCGGCCCGCGGCGGGCTTGCGGCGTTCGCCCGGGATCCGGGAAAGGGGCTGTCGATGATGGTCCAGACTTTGCCCGCATGGCTGCCGAAGTCCGGCGCGTCATTGGCCACGAAGTACTGTTCCAGCTCAGAGACAGGGGAGTGCGGACGGACTCGGGCAATTCGGCGTGTCTCGGTGGCGGTCATCATGACATCCTATTTCCCTGCGGAGGGGCGGGCGTGGTTTTTCGTCGGCACTCGTCCTGCACGGCTGGCTCCTCAGCCGAGGGCTGCGGATCCGAACGCCACGCTGAACCTGTCGCACCACAGGACCACGGTTTTGAGGCCGGTGAGGTCCGTGCCTGGCGGGACGGCGTAGTTCTGGTTGCCGTGTGTTGCCTTCACGGGGCCAAGGTCAAGGTACTTTCCGGAACGGTACTTGTACCAGTCCCCGCCGGCTTCGCGGTCGCTGAGCCACACCTTGACGTCGGGACCGTCGCTGCTGGCAAGGTTCTCAAGCCGGATCACGTGCGCACCGTCGGGCAGTTGTATCAGGCTGGCGCTGCCGCTGGTTGAATGTTCCTGGGACTGGAACTGCCCCGCGGCCAGAACCGTGGGCCGGGTGTCTGCTGTGGAGGGGACGGGACCTGCCGACGGCGGAACAGGCTGTGCCGAAGCCGCACCTGCATAAGCTTCACCTGCAGAAGCAGCGGGCCCTGTGACGGCAGAGCCGTCCGCCAGCGGTTCATCGATCGAGCTGCTCGTGAACAGCCGCCATGGCTGGAACAGTCCCAGTGCCACGACAAGCGCCACGAGGAACGCGGCCGAGATCAGGACAAGCACCAAGCGTCGTCGGGGTTTCGTCATAGTCCAAGGCTAGGCGGGGTCGCGGGCAACGTCCCGGGAAATTCCTTACGGTTCCCTTTCAGGCGGGGAAGCGGCGGGGAAGCGGCGGGGAAGCGGCGGGGAATCGCCGGGCATCTGCGGAGCATGCGTCAGTAGAGTTCGCCGACGGGGATCTCCACAGCAAGCCTGTTGGAGGGACCCGCCAGCGGGCAGGCCCAGGCTTCGTTGTAGGCGCAGGACGGGTTGTAGGCGAAGTTGAAGTCCAGGACGAATTCGGCGTCCGGCCCTGATCCCAGGACGCCGTGGAAGGCTCCCTTGACAGTGTCCAGCAGGTAGCGTCCGGCGCCGTAGCTGCCGCCGGGCTGCCCCGCCGTCGCGTCCCGGAACGGCACGAAAATGCCGCCGCCGTAACCCTGAAGTTTCCAGACGGCCAGCTGGCCCATCTCGGGAAGGTCGAAGGTGCCGAGGCGCACAAACCTGACGACGCCGTCGGTCCCGGTCTCAACGTTCATTTCCCGCCCGGCGCCCTCCTTGGTCAGGGGCACGTGGAACCTGTAGATGGGATCATAGTCGGCGGTCCGCAGACCGCTGAACATGGCCTTGTCTTCCGCCGTGAGCGCGGAGGCGGGGTGGGTCCCGAACATCCGGTCCCGTTCCTGGCGCCAGTATGAGTGGGCCTCGGCAGGACTGTCCACGGCGATCCGCCGGACATGCTGGTACATGGCGAAGGTACGGATCCGCCAGTCGGCAATGTCCAGGGCCGAGATGTTCGCCACGCTGTCCTGGTCCGCGTCAAAGTCCTGTTCCGCCATGTCCCCAGCCTAGCCCTCTTTGCAGGCGGGACCGCCCGCCGGCAATGTGCGGCGCGGCAACACTCCGGGCAGCAACACAGTGGCTGCGGCGGACGCCCCGCTACGCTTGCCTCATGACAGGGAAGGCAGTAGCCCGCAGGACCCGGTTTGGCGCGGCGTTGATGGTGGCCGCCGCCGTCATGTCAGGCTGCAGCGGTGAGGGCAAGGGTGCTCCCGCCTGGACGGCGGGCTCCAGCCCATCGGAGAGTCCGACGGCGGAGGGCACCTCGTCGTCGGCGCCGGCGGCGACCCCCGGCGCAACGGCCACCGGCACGGCCCCTTCGGCAACCGCGACGGAATCCGCGTCCGCCGGAGCAACGGCGTCGGCGTGGAAGGTCTTTTCGGACTCCGCGAAGAACGTCAGCTTTGAACTGCCGCAGGACTGGATTGCCCAATAAATCACACCGGACCAGGGGACACTTCCGGGGGCCCTCAAGGTCGAGGTCAAGGATGCCAAGGGCAACTACCTGGCCACGCTGCAGACCGGCCTGCCGTCACCTTCTGCTGCCGCCTGTGCCGAAGCGGCCCGGAAGGCGTACACCGTGGTCAGTAGCGTCCCGCTGGACCTGCCACACCGTGAGGGCGAGGGGTTGATCGCCCCGCATGTCGTGTTCCGCGTGGTCCACGGATACCGGTTCTTTGGCTCCTACGGCATCACCAACGTGGTGGGAGGAGGCGACGGCAAGGCGTGCGCTCTGCAGAACGTTGTCCGCGGCCCCGCGGGCAAAGGTGACGTTTCATTCGGCGACCTGACCGCGCTCAAGGCCTTCGCCACGGATGAGAAAGTGGCCCCGGCCAAGGCCTTCGACACCTTGGACCAGGCTGCCAAATACGTCAACGAGGGTTCCGAATTCGCGAATGTCCAGCGGATGCTAATGTCTCTGAAGATCAAAAGTTAGTCCCGCCGCCCGCCTGTAAAACCGACCGGCCGGCACCGGGGCTGTTCTGCCGCTACCTCACACCCCGGAGATACATGGAACGCAGCGTGGCCGCCCGGCTCGTGTTCAAGACCGCAGCCGAAACCAAAGTGGCACTGGCCGTTGCCGTCGCGAGGAATGCGGGCTATTCGTCCTTCGATGAGACGCTGTCTGTGGCCGCGGGGCCGGACCAGGTTCCCGTGACGGAACTGTCCGACCACCACGGCGGACGCTTCCACTACATGGAGTTTGCGGAACCCACGGAAGTCACTGTGGACTACACGGCCACCGTTTCCGGAGTGGCAGTTCCGGAAGAGCCGAACCGCATGGAGCTCATCCGCTACGTCCGCCCCAGCCGTTATGTGGAGTCCGACCGGCTGCTCCCTACGGCGTATGCGGAATTCGGCGGCCTGCAGGGGGAAGAGCTCCTGCATGCTGTCCGCAACTGGGTGTTCAGCGAGCTCCGCTATGTCAGCGGATCCTCGCGCGGGACGGACGGGGCCGTGGAGACGCTCCTGCACCGCCGCGGCGTGTGCCGGGACTTCGCGCACCTCGCCATAGCGCTGCTGCGCTCCAAGGACATCCCGACCCGGCTCGTTGCGGTCTACGCCCCGGGGCTCAGCCCGATGGACTTCCACGCCGTGGCCGAGGCCTACGTCAACGGCGCCTGGCACGTCATTGATCCCACCGGGCTGGCGCCGCGGGAGAGCATGCTCAGGATCACCGCCGGCCGGGACTCCTCCGACACGGCGTTCCTGTCCACGGTGGGCGGGAGCCTGTCCCTGCGCGAGCTTCGCGTGACCGCCGTGGTGCACGGCGAACTTCCCGTGGAGGATCCTGCGAAGCTCGTCGCCATCGCCTGATCCTGCTGTTGAAGATCCTGCTGTCCAAAGCCCTGCTGTCCGGCGGCGTTGAACCGCCGGACAGCGGACCGTGCACTCTCAGCGCCCTGAGACGGAACCGCGCAGCTTCTCCGTGAGCCGCAGCAGTTCCCGCTGTTCGGCCGGGGTGAGCGCCGGCGTCAGGAGCTCGGAGATGTCGCGTACGTGCTCCCGGCCGATCTGCTTCTGGAGCTCCCGGCCGGCATCCGTCAGCTTCAGCAGGACGCCGCGGCCGTCCTGGGGCGCCGGCATCCGCTCCACAAGCCCGCGCTTCTCCAGCCGTTCCACAAGCCTGCTGAGGCTGGACTGACTGAGCAGCACATTGTCATTCAGCTCGTTCAGCCGCAGCCAACCGGTAGGGCAGCGCGAGAGGGTGAACAGGACGTCGTATTCGTTGACGGGCAGCGTCTTGAAAGCAGGCGCGGACTGGAGCCTGCGCATCACCGCCACCTGGGCGCGGAACAGCGACTCCCAGGTTTCGGCGGCGAGCCGGACCGGTGACTCGCCCTGCCGGCCGGCCATCAGGCGTCCTGCGCTTTCGGCGTGCTGAGCCCGTCCTCCTGCACCTGGGCGGCCAGCCGCGCTGCCACCCGGCCGGCGTGCGTGGGCGGTTCCGGCACGTCGGCCGGCGTGAGCGCGGCGTACTCCTTGCGCAGCACCGGCAGCACTTCCTCGCCGAACAGGTCCAGCTGTTCCAGCACGGTCTTCAGCGGCAGGCCGGCGTGGTCGATCAGGAACAGCTGGCGCTGGTAGTCGCCGAAGAACTCGCGGAACGTGAGCGTCTTCTCGATGACTTCCTGCGGGCTGCCCACGGTCAGGGGCGTCTGCGAGGTGAAGTCCTCCAAGGAGGGGCCGTGGCCGTAGACCGGCGCGTTGTCGAAGTAGGGCCGGAACTCCTTCACGGCGTCCTGGGAGTTCTTGCGCATGAAGAACTGTCCGCCGAGTCCCACGATGGCCTGGTCCGCTTTGCCGTGGCCGTAGTGCTCGTAGCGCTCGCGGTAGAGGCCGATCAGCTGCTGGTAGTGCTCCTTCGGCCAGAAGATGTTGTTGGCGAAGAAGCCGTCGCCGTAGTAGGCAGCCACTTCCGCAATCTGCGGTGTGCGGATGGAGCCGTGCCACACGAAGGGGGCAACGCCGTCGAGCGGCCGCGGAGTGGAAGTGAAATTCTGCAGCGGCGTGCGGTGCTTGCCGGACCAGTTCACCGTGTCCTCGTCCCAGAGCCGGCGCAGCAGGCTGTAGTTCTCGATGGCCAGTTCGATGCCGTCCTGGATGTTCTTGCCGAACCACGGGTACACCGGCGCAGTGTTGCCGCGGCCCATCACCAGGTCCACGCGGCCGTCGGCCAAGTGCTGCAGCATGGCAAAGTCCTCGGCGATTTTCACCGGATCGTTGGTGGTAATCAGCGTGGTGGCGGTGGACAGGATGATTCGCTCTGTCTGCGCCGCTATGTAGGCCAGAGTGGTGGTGGGGGAGGACGAGAAGAAGGGCCGGTTGTGGTGCTCGCCGATGGCGTACACATCCATGCCGATCTCTTCGACCTTCTTGGCGATGGCTACGGACGCCTTGATGCGCTCGTTCTCCGTGGGGGTGCGGCCTGTGGTGGGATCAGTGGTGATGTCACTGACGCTGAATACGCCGATCTGCATGGTGTGCCTTCCTTCGGTTCCGAACTGCTCCGGGTCTTTGTCCCAGTGTAGCCGATTTAGATGCATTTGCATCTATCACCCGGTGTAACGTCGGCCACCGCAGGATATTCCCGCATGCTGACACATGGTGAAACAGCAGCGCCTGCACCACGCAGTGGCACAGGCGCTGTCGTTCTTCAGTTGTGGTCGTTCAGTTGCACAGGTGCTATTCGGGCTCTCCGGCAGCGGCCCGGCGGCCGGAGACTTTGGGCACCATCCCTGTGGTCCAGTCCCGGAATTCCGCGTCGACGTCGTCTGCCGGACCGAAATCGGCACGTTCGTGCATCGCCCGGAGCAGCGCCTTCTTTTCACGGCGTCCTTCCACCAGCCGGTACAGCACGGGCACCAGCACCAGCGTCAGCGCCGTCGAGGAGACCAGCCCCCCGATCACCACGATGGCCAGGGGCTGCGAAATGAACCCGCCGCCGCCGGTCAGGCCAAGTGCCATGGGCGTCAGGGCGAACACTGTGGCCAGCGCGGTCATCAGGATGGGGCGCAGGCGCTGCCGCGCTCCGTGGGTGATGGCATCGGCCACGTTCATTCCGGGCGAAGTTATTCCGGAGGTGCCGGTCCGGGGCTGCCGGTACTGGTTGATCAGGTCGATCAGCACAATCGCGTTGGTCACCACAATGCCCACCAGCATGAGCATGCCGATCAGGGACGGCAGGCCCAGCGGCACGCCGGTGACCAGCAGCAGTGCCACGGCGCCTGTGGCCGCGAACGGGACGGACACGAGCAGGATCAGGGGCTGGAGGAGCGATTTGAAGGCTGCCACCATGATCACGTACACGATGGCGATGGCCGCCAGCAGGGCCAGCCCCAGCTGCTGGAAGGACTCCGTCTGCTGCGTGGTGGCACCGCCGATCTCGGCGGTGACGCCCGCCGGCAGGTCAACCCCCTTGAGCCGATTCTGCACCTCGGCGCTCACGGCACCCAGATTGGCGCCCGACGGCGTCACCGAGACCCGTGCGGTGCGCTGGCCGTTGCTGGCGGTGACGGAAACCGGCACCTCCACTTGCTCCACCGAGGCGATGCTTCCCAGCGGAACGGCACCGCCCGGTGCCGGCAGCGGAATGTTCCGTACGGCTGTGATGCTCGTGAAGCGCGTGCCTTCGCCGATCTGGACCGGGAAGTCATTGGTGTCGATCCGCACAGTCCCCGCGGGCAGCGGGCTGATGGTGGAGGCCAGGACGCCCGCCACCTGTTCTTCGTTCAGCCCGGCAGCGACAGCCCTTGCGCGGTGCACTCTCACCTGCACCACCGGTTGGCTGGCCGCGAGGTTGGTGGCCACTTCCGTGCTGCCCGGAACACCTTCCATGGCCGTGACCATGGCATCGCTCGCAGCCCTGAGGTCCGTGGAGTTGGCGGCCTTCAGCGTGATGTCCACCGTGGACGTGGTGCCGAAGCCGCCCTGCTGGGAGCCGACCGAGATTTTGCCGGCGTCGCTGAGCCCGGTCAGCTCGCTGCGGACGGTGTCCTGGAGCCGGGCCTGGTTGGCCTTCTCCTCGGTGACTACAGTGAACGTCGAGTTGGAGGCACCGCTGGAGGTCAGGGCAGCGAAGCCAGTCTGCGCGTTGCCCGACGTGACCTGGACATCCTTGATGCCGTCGATGTTCCGCAGTACTTCTTCGACCTTCACGGCGGCTGCGCTGGTCTCCGTCAGGCTGGTTCCCGCGGGCAGGACCTGGCGGACCGTCATGCTGTTCTCGCCGGAGCGGCCCAGCAGGTCGGTGGCGAGCAGCGGCGTCATGGCTGCCGTCCCGCCCAGAACCAGGACGGCCGCGATGAGGGTGACGACAGGGTGTTTCT
This sequence comes from Arthrobacter sp. ISL-72, assembly GCF_018613755.1. Classification (GTDB taxonomy): domain Bacteria; phylum Actinomycetota; class Actinomycetes; order Actinomycetales; family Micrococcaceae; genus Arthrobacter. Next base: position 95,588 of record NZ_JAGGPP010000009.1, on the reverse strand, counting down.
GGGTTTTGTTGAGGATCGGCAGGTAACCGCGCTGGAGCGGACTGCGCTGCTCCGCCTCATGGGCCTTGGCGGCGGCCTCCCGGGCTGCTCCGTCGGACAGCGCGGCACCTGCGCCGGCGGCCGGGGCCTTCAGGAACCAGTAGGCCAGCACCGGGACGATGGTGAGCGAGACCAGCAGGGATGAGAGCAGCGCGATGGTCACCGTCAGGGCGAAGGGCCGGAACAGCTCGCCGGCCAGTTCCCCGACGAAGGCGATCGGCAGGAAGACGGCCACCGTGGTCAGGGTGGACGCGGTGATGGCGCCGGCCACCTCGCGGATTGACGTGAGGATGGCGGCCAGTTTGGTCTCGCCGTAGCTGAGGTGCCGCTTGATGTTCTCGATGACCACGATCGAGTCGTCCACCACGCGTCCGATCGCGATGGTGAGGGCCCCGAGGGTCAGGATGTTCAGGGAGTACCCGGTCGCCGAGAGCCCGATGAACGTGATGAGCAGGGACAGCGGAATCGACACTGCCGTGACCAGCGTGGACCGCACGGACATCAGGAAAGCCAGGATCACAGCCACTGCGAAGCCGAGGCCCAGCAGGCCCTCCGTGGTGAGGTCCTTGATGGATTTCTCGATGAACGGGGCCTGGTCGAACACCGGGGTGAACTTGGCATTGGATCCGAGTTCGGCTTCAAGCTGGCCGATGGAATCCTTCACGGCGTGCGAGATGGCCACCGTGTCGCCTTCAGGCTTCTTGGTCACGGAAAGGGCAAGCGTCTCCTTGCCGTTTGTCCGCGTGATGGAGGTGCGGACATCGTCTTGAATGCTGACGTCGGCCACGCTGCCGATGGTGGCTGCGTCCTTCGCTCCGCCGAGCGGCAGGGCCTTGATTGCGTCCAGCGAATCCACGGGGCTGCCGATCTGCAAGGAGAGCGTCTTCCCTTGTTCCTCGACGGTGCCCGCAGGAACCAGCGCACCGTTGTTCTTCAACGCATCGCTGATGGACGCCAGGGTGGCACCCCTGGCCGCCATGGCATCGGGACGGGGAAGAATCTGGATGTGCTGGGTGGCGCCGCCGGTGACGTCGGCGCCCCTGACGCCGTCGAGCTTCTGGAGCCGGGGGACGCTGAGCCGCTGCAGATCGGCGTTCAGCTCACTGAGCGGCTTGTCCGAAGAGACCGCCAGGAAAACGATGGGGAAGTCGCTGATGCTCCCCGCGATTGCCTGTGGCTGGACGTCATCCGGCAGCGACCGCTTGGCGTTGGAGATGGCGCGGTCGATCTGGTTCCGCGCACGGTCCAGGTTGGACCCGTACGTGAACACCATGGTGATCTGCGAGACGCCGGTGCGTGACGTGGACGAGGTGGACTCGAGCCCCTCGACGCCGTTCAGCGCGGTTTCGAGAGGCCCGCTCACCTGCTTGTCCACTACTTCCGGCGAAGCCCCGGGCATGGCGGAGATGACCGTGATCCGCGGGAACTCGACGGATGGGATGAGCTCCTGCTTCAGCGAGGACATGGTGATCACGCCGAACACCGAAGCAAAAACGGTGATCAGCGCGATCAGGGCCCTGTTTGCCAGCGAAAGTTTTGCCAGCCGGTACATCGCATCGTCTCCTGGTGGGTTAACGGTCTTCCCATCGGGGGTGAAACCTGCCGTTACCCGAACAGGGCGTCAGCTGGAAGGTGTGTTCACCGCATCCAGCTGGAGGGTCCTGGCAGTGTCTGCCTCCAGTTGTGCGGCCAGTTCCGGGTTGTCGTTGAGCTTGATGCCGTAGCCGGGCATCATTTCCTTGAGCTTGGCCTGCCAGCCCTTGAAGTTCTTCGGGAAGGACTTCTGCAGGAGCTCGATCATGATCGGCACCGCGGTGGACGCTCCCGGCGAAGCCCCCAGCAGTGCACCGATGGAACCGTCGCGGGCGGCGATCACTTCAGTGCCGAACTGCAGGACTCCGCCCTTCTTTGGATCCTTCTTGATGATCTGGACACGCTGGCCGGCCGTGATGAGTTCCCAATCGCCGTCTTTGGCTTCAGGGTAGTACTCGCGCAGCGCCTCCACCTTGTCGCCGTGGCGCTTGGCGACTTCCTTCACCAGGTAGGCGGTCAGGTCCATGTTGTCCTTGGCGACGGCCAGCATGGGGATGATGTTGCTGGGGCGGATGGACAGCGGCAGGTCCAGGTAGGAGCCGTTTTTCAGGAAGTTGGTGGAGAAGCCGGCGTACGGGCCGAACAGCAGGGAGCGCTTGCCGTTGACGTAACGGGTGTCCAGGTGGGGCACGGACATGGGCGGGGCTCCGACGGAGGCCTGGCCGTAGACCTTGGCGCTGTGCTGGGCGGCGAGTGTTTCATCCGTGCAGCGGAAGAACTGTCCGGATACGGGGAAACCGCCGTAGCCCTTGCTCTCCGGGATGCCCGAGGCCTGCAGGAGGTGCAGGGCACCGCCGCCGGCGCCCACGAACACAAACTTGGCGCGGATGTTTCCGTGCTCACCGGATCTCTTGTGCTTGAGGGTGAGGTCCCAACCGCCGCCCGGGACGCGCCGGATGCCGTTGACGTCGTGGCCGTAGTTGATCTCGACGCCGTTGTTGCCGAGGTAGGTGGTCAGCTCGCGGGTCAGCGCACCGAAGTCGACGTCGGTTCCCTCGGCTGCGCGGGTGGCAGCGATGCGCTGCTTGGGGTCGCGGCCCTTGACGATCAGCGGCGCCCACTTGGCGATCTGGGCGTGGTCCTCGGAGTACTCCATCGAGCGGAAGAGGGTGTTCGGCTTCAGTGCCTCATGCCGGGTCTTCAGGAAGTTTGCGTTGGCGTCCCCGATCACGAAGCTCATGTGCGGCACCGTGTTGATGAAGCCCTTGGGGGAGCCAATGAGCGAGTTGCTGACCAGGTGGGACCAGAACTGGCGGGACAGCTGGAACTGCTCGTTGATGTGCAGCGCCTTGGAGGGGTCCACCGAGCCGTCTTTGGCTGCGGGGGAGTAGTTGAGCTCACACAGTGCGGCGTGGCCGGTGCCTGCGTTGTTCCACGGGCCCGAGCTTTCGAGGCCGGCTTCGTCGAGCCGTTCAAACAGCGAGATGGTCCAGTTCGGCTCCAGCTGCTTGATGAACGCCCCCAGTGTGGCGCTCATGATGCCGCCGCCAATCAGGACGACGTCGGCATGTTGGGTCTTGGAAATGAAAGTCACAATGAGTCTCCGATAGCAGCGGCTCTGGCTGTCACAGAATATCCCCGAGCACCCTACTAACTGAAATTGGGTCCCGCCGTCAAGGTTTTAGTTCCACCTTTGTGAAAACCTCGTTTAAGACCGGCGACGCCGGGTACTTCAGGACCCGGTCGGACAGTGCCAGGGCGGAAATGGGGAAGGCGATCGGCACCGCCGGTACGGTCTCCGCGATCTGGGCGTTGATGGTCTGGTACTGCTGGGTCCGCTCCTCGCCCTCAGGCAGGCCGCGGGCGCGCGCGATCTTGGAAAAGACCTGTGGGTCCTGGTAGCCGAACTCGCCGTTCTTCTCGCCGAAGAGGGGGCCAACGAAGTTGTCCTGGTCGGAATATGAACCGTTCCAGCCCAGCACGTGCAGGGCGTGGTCACCCGGTGACTGGACCTTCTGCAGGTAGCCGTCGGACCAATCGACCGGAACCGGCTTGATGTTCAGGCCCACCGCGGTCAGCTGCCTGCTGAGCTCGGCGTAGATCTTTTCGGGGGTGGGGAGATAGGGCCTGGTCACGTTCAGGGGGTAGTAGAACTTGAGTTCCTCGCCCTTGTACCCGGCTTCCTGCAACAGGGCCTTGGCCTTGGCCGGATCATGGCCCAGGGACGGGGCGTTGTTGTTGAAGCCGCTGAGTTTGGGCGGCACGAACTGGGTGGCCTGGGCCGTGTTGTCGATGAAGAACCGGCGGATCAGGGTTTCCTTGTCCACCGCCATTTCAATCGCCTGCCGGACCTTCAGGTTCCGGAGGATGGGCACTTCCTGATTCATGCCGAGGTACATCACCGAGAACGGGTCGCGCTGGATGATCTGTTTCCCGCGCTTGACGAGCTGATCGAAGTTTCCCACGGTGACGGCATCGTAGCCGTCGATCTTTCCGTCGAGGAGGGCCTGGAGCCTGGACTCGGGGTGGTCGTAAGTGACGAAGTTGAGGGTGCCGATCTGTCCCTTGTCGCCCCAGTAGTCCTTGTTGCTGACCAGCGTGATGCTGGAGTCTTTCCACGCGGCCAAGCTGTAGGGGCCGGTGCCGACCGGGTGCAGGGCATAGGACGACACCGCCTGGCCCTCCCGGGTCTGGCTGAGGTTGTCAGCCTGCTGCTCGGCCATGGCCTTCGGGGAAGACATGGCGAAAGCCGGGAGCGTCAGCGCCTGGAGGAAACCGGTGAAAGGCTGCGTGAGGTCAATCCGGACATTCCCGGCAGAGAGCGCAGTGCAGCCCTTGTAAATGGACAGTGAAGCCTGGTCCACGTGGGCCTTGAAGACGTCCTTGAACGACATGCCGGGTGCTTGCTTACGCAGGCTCTCGGGGAAATTGAACCAGCGGTTGAAGTTGGTACAGACCGACGCTGCATCGAACGGCGACCCGTCCTGGAAGGTGACGCCTTCGCGAAGCTTGAACGAATAGGCGCGGCCCTCGTTGGATTCCGACCACTCGGTGGCGAGGAGCGGAGTGGGGAGTCCAGTGGTCTGGTCCACCCCCACAAGGCCTTCGAGCACCTGGCGGGTGACCCGGTAGGCCTCCACATCCGACGCCAGCGCGGGATCCAGTCCCAGCGGCTGGGCGGCGGTGCCGAACGTGAACGTAGCCGTCGGCGCGGATGCGGCCGTGCTGGTGGGAGAAGCAGTGGACGACGCCGGTGCGGGAGCAGGCACACCCGTGCACGAGGCGAGCAGCAGCGAAAAGACCCCTGCGCCGATGCTGACTGCTATGCGGCGCGATTTACTGCTGGGCACTCGATAATCACCTCTGGACGGCTGGTAGGTCCCCGGGCCGGGACCGCTCCCCAGTCTAATTGACCGATCCTGGGCGCCGGCCGGGAGCGGACCGTGGCGCTACAAGGCAAAACGAAGGCCTGCACCGGAGGTGCAGGCCTTCGTTTTCTCCTTCGTGGGTCCAGGGAGTCAGGCTGGAGCCGGAACAGGAGCGTTGCGGGATGCCTACTTCGGCATCAGGACGGAATCCACCAGGTAGACCGTCGCGTTGGCCGTCTGGACACCGCCGCAGATGACACTTGCGTCATCCACCTTGAGTGCGTCCTTGGTGCCGGTCACCGTAACCGAGCCGCCCTGGACGGTCTTGTGGGTGCCCACAATCTCGTCGGGGGTGATCTGGCCGGGAACTACGTGGTAGGTCAGGATTTTACTGAGGAGGGCGTCATCGGTCTTCAGGGTTTCGATAGTGGCCGGGTCGATCTTGGCGAACGCGTCATCCACCGGGGCGAAGACGGTGAATTCGCTGCCGTTGAGCGTGTCCACCAGGTCAACCTTCGGGTTGAGCTTGCCGGACACTGCAGCCGTGAGGGTGGTCAGCAAAGGGTTGTTGGAAGCGGCCACGGCCACCGGGTCGAGGGCCATGCCGGCCACCGAACCTGCGCCGCTGGGAACCTTCTCCGCGTAACCGGCGCAGCCGGGGCCCGCCAGGTTCGCGGCCGGATCCATGGCGGCCGCCGAGCTGGCGGACGGGGACGGGGCCATGCTCGAAGCGGACGGCGTGGATGCCGGAGCGGATGAGCTGGTGGCCGTCGTGGCGGAGCCGCCGCATGCGGTCAGGCTGAGCAGTGCTGCAGCTGCTACCCCTGCAACGGTGAAAGTTGTGCGCTTGATTGACTGCATTTCGATTCTCCTTGTTAGTGCCGATCATTGCCTGCGGCGAACGACTTTTTCGAACACTGCACTGGCTGGTTTCCGACTGTGGGCACCGACCCTTGGTTGGTGTCTCACTGGGTATTCGGGAGTTCCGAAGCAATGGATGGGTGAACCGGAGAATTTTTTTCGGCGGATGTTTCCGGCGACGGACGGCGGCGTTAAACGAAGGAATCCCGGACCATGAGGCCCGGGATTCCGGTGTTTTACTCTGTGCGCAAGGGGGGACTTGAACCCCCACGCCCGAAGGCACAGGAACCTAAATCCTGCGTGTCTGCCAATTTCACCACTCGCGCGGGGCGCCGTCGCCGTCTGTCTTTCCTGCTGTCTTTCCTGCAGCTCCTGCAGAGCCAAAGACGTTCGACGGCGGTTGCCAGGCTCCAGTGTACCTGCCGGGGGGTGCCTTCCGCTCGGGGGTTTCTGCCCGGCAGTTTCCGCTCGGCGGGTGTGCGGGGGCGGTGGCGGGCCTCTAGTCCAGCCCGAGGTCCCGGCGAAGTTTCGCTACGTGGCCGGTGGCGCGCACGTTGTACTGCGCAACGGCGACCTTGCCGTCCGGGTCCACCACGATCGTCGAGCGGATGAGCCCCTCGTAGGTCCGACCGTAGTTCTTTTTCTCCCCCCACGCGGCGTAGGCCTCGGCAACGAAGTGGTCCTCGTCGGACAGGAGGGGGAAGGTCAGCCCCTCCTTGTCGGCGAATTTTGCAAGCTTCGCGACCGGATCCGGAGAGACCCCCAGTACGTCATACCCTTCCCGCTGCAGGGATGCGAGGGTGTCGCGGAAGTCGCAGGCTTCCTTCGTGCAGCCCGGCGTCGAGGCTGCCGGGTAGAAGTACACAATCGTGTTGCGGCCGCGGTAGTTCTTCAGGCTGACATCGTTCCCTGCGGAATCCTTCAGCGTAAAGTCCGGTGCCGGAGTGCCGGGAATGAGTCGTTCAGCCAAGATTTTCTCCTTTGGAATGTTATGGACATCCAAGCTTAGTAAGCCGGGGAGCAAGGGACGAATCCCACGCTGGCTATACTAAGTGGTATGCCTGATATGGATCGCTGGCCCACTGGGCGCCTTTTGTCCACTGCGGCACGCCTCGTGGAACATTCCTGGAATGAAAAACTCGGAGCCATCGGACTTACCCATGCGGGCGTTATCGCCATGGAGGTACTTTCCGTCAACGGCCCCATGACCCAGGCGCAGCTGGCTCAGCTGGTCCGCGTCCAGGCCCAGACCATGGGGAAGACCCTTAGCCGGCTTGAGACTCATGGGCACATCCGCCGGGAGCGCAGCACCTCTGACCGCCGGAGCCATGTGGTGTCCCTAACGGAACGCGGCGTTGAAGCCGTGGCTGCAGCAGCTGACATGGAGCGAACCGTGCTGGCGACTGCTTCAATCGACCCGGACGTCCTCCGCCAGGAGCTCCAGGCCGTGGTGACAGTCCTTGCCAGCCGGTTTTCTTCGCCGGAGACCAAGGCAATCGTTGCGAGTGCGGAGTCCGGCCTGACCGTGGATGCGAACAGCGTCAATTGAACAGCCCGGGCGCTAGCCCATCCGTGCCTGTCACAGGGAACCCCACCTTTGTCGGCGTTGCCGGCGCCGTAAATCAAGGTAAATTTTTCCAACGACACGCGTAATTCTCCCTCGCTGAACCGTACGATGGGCAGGTCTCATCTCTTTCACACCACGGGGGAAATACTTTGAGCAATCCGCAATATCCTCAGCATCAGACGCCGCAGCAGAACTGGCAAGGCGGTGAGCCGCCGCTGTGGGCGCCGTATTACGGCGCGCCCTTCCCGGTGGCCGTGCGAAGGTTCTTCAAGAAGTACGCCACGTTCTCCGGGCGGGCAAGCCGCAGCGAATACTGGTGGTGGACGCTCGTCGCGGTTGGTGTGGGCATCATCTTGAACATCATCGTCCAGGCCGGTGCCTCCACTTCTACCTCCAGCCTCTCCAGTGCGGCCTCAGGTCCCGGAGGCACGATCGGTACCATCCTGCTCGCTGTTTGGGGCCTGGCCACCATCGTCCCGTCCATTGCTTTGTCGGTCCGCCGGCTGCATGACGGCAACTTCAGCGGCTGGCTGTGCCTTCTGGTGCTGGTGCCGTTCCTGGGCGCCATCGCTCTCCTGGTCTTTATGATCCTTCCGTCCAACCCCGCCGGCCAGCGCTTCGACAGGCCGGACGGCAGCATTTAGCGCCTTGTTGTTTCAGAGGGGCGGCACCGAAAGGTGCCGCCCCTCTTGCATGCTCCATCGCGGCGGCCAGCAAGGCTGCTTCTGAGGCGCAAGACGGTCATGCTTGACTTGGGCAGTGATCAGAAAAGCCAGGGAGAATGACCTCAAGAGGCTGCAGGCTATTGAAACCCTGGCGGGCGAGGCCTTCCGGGTGATCGGGATGGATTCCATCGCGGGCGATGATCCGCCGCGCCTTGACGACCTGCGAGGCTATGTGGATGCCGGCCGGGCATGGGTCTCCACTGATTCGCTCGACAGCCCAATCGCCTACATCCTCGTTGATGAGCTGGATCAGGATGCCCACATCGCACAGGTCACGGTGCATCCCCGTCACTCTCGCCAAGGAATTGGCAAATCGAATCGTTGAAACAGAGGCGTCGCACGGCCTCAGTGCATGGCCCCGTGTCGTCATGAAGCGGAAAGTGACCGGGGGGTAGGGCACGACCATTCGGGCGCTCGGCGGAATAAATAGCCGTAGATTTTCCGTGGCGTGCATTTTTGGCAAAACGAAACCCCGCCTTCATGGCTTGTGGCCGATGAGGACGGGGTTTCTCTGGTGCACCCCCCGGGACTCGAACCCGGAACCCATTGATTAAGAGTCAATTGCTCTGCCAGTTGAGCTAGAGGTGCAGCTGTTGTTTTGGTTCTTCCCGAAGGCTTTTGTTTTCCTCGTTCATCTCCGCAACGACATGAAACTCTACACGAGTTTTAGCGCAGTGTGAAATCGGGGCCGGGGCGGGCTTTCAGGGTTAGTCGGGAGGCGCCAAAATCAGCGCAGAATCAGGGTTTTGGTCGTTCGTGAGCATCCACAACGTCCCGTCCGGGGCGAGGGAAACGTCCCGAATGCGCCCGAACTGCCGTGTGAAATGGCTCACAGGATTACCGGCATTTTCACCGTCGAGCGGGACCGCCCAAAGCCGCTGCCCGCGGAGGGCTCCGAGATAGGCGGTGGAGCCTACAATCTCGAGTCCGCTCGGCGATGATTCGGCAGTGGACGGCCAGACAGCCTTCGCATCAATGAAACCCTCTCGCCCCGGCGCCCCGGTGACCTCCGGCCAGCCGTAGTTGCCGCCCGGCACGATGAGGTTCAGTTCATCATCCACGTTGGGCCCGAACTCGCTGGACCACAACCTGCCTTCATCGTCCCAGTCGAGGCCTTGGACATTCCGGTGGCCGAGGCTGTAAACGGGGTTGTCACCAAACGGATTTCCCGGTGCCGGCTTCCCCTCGGCGGTGATCCTGAGAATCTTCCCGCCAAGGGCAGCGGGATCCTGGGGCTGGTCGCGGCGCTGTGAGTCACCGGTCCCCACATAGAGGTTTCCGTCCGGGCCGAAGCGGATGCGGCCACCGTTGTGCGTTGATGCCTTGGGGATGCCGGAGAAGACGGTCTCCGGCCGGCCAAGGGCCAGGGTCCCCCCGGGCTGCTGCGCGGCCACTGTGAGGCGTGCGATCCTGTTGTCGGACTGGGACGTGAAGTAGGCGTACAGCGATTTGTCGGATTCATACTCGGGTGACACCGCGAGCCCCAGCAGGCCTCCTTCGCCGCCGGGAACGACACCTGGGAGGGTGCCAAGCACCGTGACCTCCCCGTCCTTGACCGCCTTGAGTTCGCCGCTGTCGCGCTCGGAAATGATGGCATTGCCATCAGGCAGGAAAACCGTGGACCAGGGCACCCTGAGCCCTTCCACCCTCCGCAGGATCTGCGGCTGCCGGGATGCCAGGCTTCCGCCGGTCGCCGAACTGGCGTTGCCCGTAGGGGCTTCGGTGCCGTCGCCGGTGCACGCGGTCAAGGCCAGCACGGACAGGAAAGCTGCTGACACGAAAGCGGCGGCGGCAGGCAAAAGGCGGAACGCAGTCCCTGTTGTGCGCCCCGACGCCGTCTTCATCCAGGCCCCCGTTCCGTTGGTGGACCGGACTAGTGCCTGCTGCGCCGCGGCGCCCGGAAACCTGCCGCTTCCGCATGGGCGACGGACTCGAACCAGACCCGCGCCTTGGTTTCCTCATAGGCCGGGCTTGATTCATCGTGGTAGGTCATGGACTGCGCGTCGCCCTTGATGGTGTAACCTGCCGGTCCTTGACCCTCCGCGCCGGGTGCAGCGGACCCCTCGCCGTAGGGCTGGTCGGCCGCGAGGTGTCCGGCGGGCTCAGCCGTGTGGCTAGCGCCTGCTTCCGTAACCGCTGATGACGTCGCGGCTTGCATGGTTTCAGCATCTCCATCGGAAGCGGCACCGGTCCGCGTTTCGGTGGCCCCAGAGCCAGGCTGTGCCTGCGTCCCGCTGGTGCGCGTTTCCGCGGCAGCCGGCGCTGTGCCCGCAACACGTGGCAGTTCCGCTGCATCGCCGGCGTCGAGTACGTCCTCGACCGCGGCGGACTCTGCCCCGGGAAGGGTGGGAGCATGAGGCTCGGTGTATTCGGGATGGTGGATGGGAGCTGCTGGGCGCGCATCCGCTGCCACGTTCTCCCGTTCCCCTGACTCCTGGGCCGGCGTCTCTTTGACCTGTGTGTCGGAAACCTGTGTGCCCGCTGAATGGGGAGTGCTGCCTGCTTCGGACCACTGTGCCTCCCACTCCGCTTTGTCGGCCTCGGAGGCGCGGGCCGTGCGTCCGGTTTCCACAGCGGTGGCCCCCGCGGACGGCGTCGGGCGTTCATCCCAGTCATCCACGTCTCCACCGGCCGGCGCCGAGCCTGGAGATTCCATGCCGGCGTCAGCGGCCGCCTGCTTCCGCTCCCTGGCGGCCTCAGCTGCGGGCGGCGCAACGGGCTGGCCGGGAGCCCCGAGGCCTGCGGCCCCGGCCATTCCCGCCATGGCATCTGCCTCGGATGCTGCAGTTCCGCCGGTCGCCAGCGCGCCATCGGCGGGGCGGCCGAAAGTGGGTTCTGCCAGTGGAGCGGATGCACCGGAATCGGAGGACATCGAAGTTCCGGTGGTATTCCCTGAACTGTTGCGGTTCAGGAGCCACCAAACGACTCCGACGATAACTACGATGACAATGACCCAGATAACCCAGTCCATAGCAGACCCTTCTGTCCTCGAGGCAAGGTTGCCGTTGCTTGACGTTACGTCGCTGTGATTACGGCTGTAAAGGCTTACATGGCCTCACCGCGGGTCCTTGGCGGGCGGGTAGGAGTGGCGTCACAGCGGAAGTCCGCGGCGCACGAAATCGGCCATGAACTCATGGAAGTCGGCAGCGTCATGGGCCTGTTCGATGCTCCGTGCAACCCTTCCACCCGCCGCCTCAGCATTCACGGGCGGCGACGCCAGCTTCATCACCTTCTCCACACCGAAACGGAAGGAATTTCCGGTGCTGGTTGCCACTTCGTAGCCGCCCAGTGAAGACCCGACGGCGGGCAGCCGGACCGCGCGGGAAAGATTGGTCATGTTGATTGCCACCGGAACGGTACTGCCCGCCAGGGACTTTTCGTCGAAGGGGGCAATGATGACTTCGGCCGGATGCCAGCGGTAGCCGATCACAAAGCTCCGCCGCCGCGGTGGGGGCCACCCCCGGGGCGCGGCCCCCGGGACCTCAAAGCTGTTCGAACCGCAGACCAGGTTGTAGTCGCCATAGTTGGGAATCTGCCCGTCAAACACCGCCCGGAGCGTGGCCTTGAGCTCTTCGCTCGTTGACGGGGAGGTTGACGGGGAGTTGGAGTCTGCCGCACCCGAAGGGGTTGGCGCTGGCTTGCTGTTCACGGTGAAGTCCTGAAGGTTGCCGGCAAGTGGCTAGCACGCTACCAGATCCGGCGCAGGGCGCCTTGTCACGTTGGCGGCCCCCGCTTCCGGCTGCGCCGGTCCTGTAGCCTCGCCTCATGGATTTGAAACGGCTGCGGATTCTCCGGGAACTTTCGGACCGGGGCACCGTGGGTGCCACCGCGGAAGCGATGGAGGTGACGCCGTCGGCCGTTTCCCAGCAACTCAAAACGCTCCAGGATGAACTGGGCGTTGTCCTGGTTGAAAAGTCCGGCAGGGGAGTGAGCCTGACGGAGGCAGGCCGTGCCATGGCCGCAGCCGCGGCTGATGTTTCCACCGCGATGGCGCGCGCTGAAGCCACCATCGATACGTACCGGCAGGGCTGGCAGACGCACGTCAAAGCGGCCTTCTTCCCGAGCGCGGCCGAAATGTTCCTTCCGGGCCTTCTGCACCGCGTCAAGGAAGTGGAAGGACTCCGGTTCGAGGCCAGCCTGGAGGACCCCGCCGTTGCGGGTTTCACCACCCTGGCGGCCGATTACGACATTGTGGTGGCCCATAGTGTTGACGGACCGGATGTTTTCGCCCGGAAAGGGCTCGCGGTGGTTCCGCTGCTGGATGAGCCGCTGGACGTGGCCATGCCGTCAGGGCATGTGCTGGCGGCAAAGACTTCGCTAACGGCCGGCGATGTGGTGGGGTTTCCGTGGATGGGCGTACCGGAGGGATTTCCGTTCGATTCCGTGCTGCGCCAAATCGAGATCCAGGCCGGGTCGCCGGCGGTCCGGGCGCAACTGTTCCCCGACCTTCGGGTGTTGGAAGCCCTTGTCAGCGCGGGCCACGGACTGAGCCTGTTGCCCCGGTACACGGCCCTCCGGAACCAGGACCGCGGCTTCGTCCTGCGCCCGCTGCTCGGAGTGACGGCCCGGCGAAGCATCGTTGCGCTCGCACGTCCGGACGTGGCTGCCCGGACCACCATCCGGCAGGTGCTGGCCATGCTGGAGGCGGAAGCGGGCTCCATCAACGCCGCCGGACTGGGTGACGGGTGACACATCCGCCGTCCTTCCCCGCCTCGTCGTCTCAATATCCGAGACGAGAGTCCACTATTCGATCGAAATATTCCGGCATTTAGGCTTAACCCTTCCTGCCGGGTCGTTGGTGCCCTAATTTCAGCCATAGACTTTGACCCATGAGTCAGGACACCCAAACCGCAACAGAAAACAAGCCGGACATCAAGCCCCGCAGCCGGGTCGTCACCGATGGAATTCACGCCGCGCCCGCGCGTGGGATGTTCCGGGCGGTCGGCATGGGCGACGACGACTTTGCAAAGCCCCAGATTGGCGTGGCCAGTTCCTGGAACGAGATCACTCCCTGCAACCTTTCCCTGAACCGGCTGGCCCAGGGCGCCAAGGAAGGCGTCCACGCCGGCGGTGGCTTCCCCATGCAGTTCGGCACCATTTCCGTTTCCGACGGGATCTCGATGGGCCATGAGGGCATGCACTTCTCCCTGGTCTCCCGCGAAGTCATCGCCGACTCCGTCGAGACCGTGATGCAGGCCGAGCGGATCGACGGCTCAGTCTTGCTGGCCGGTTGCGACAAGTCCCTGCCGGGCATGCTGATGGCAGCCGCGCGCCTGGACCTCGCCAGCGTCTTCCTCTACGCCGGCTCCATCATGCCCGGCTGGGTCAAGCTCGAGGACGGCTCCGAGAAGGAAGTCACCCTGATCGACGCCTTCGAAGCCGTGGGTGCCTGTGCCGCCGGCAAGATGAGCATGGAAGACCTTACCCGCATCGAAAAGGCCATCTGCCCGGGCGAAGGTGCCTGCGGCGGCATGTACACGGCCAACACCATGGCCTGCATCGGCGAGGCACTCGGCATGTCCCTGCCGGGCTCCGCCGCACCGCCGTCGGCAGACCGCCGTCGTGATGAGTTTGCCCGCAAGTCCGGCGAAGCGGTGGTCAACCTGCTCCGCAAGGGCATCACCGCCCGCGACATCATGACCAAGAACGCATTCGAGAACGCCATCGCCGTCACCATGGCCTTCGGCGGTTCCACCAACGCCGTCCTGCACCTGCTCGCAATAGCCCGCGAAGCTGAAGTGGAACTGACGCTCGATGACTTCAACCGCATCGGCGACAAAATCCCGCACCTGGGCGACCTGAAGCCGTTCGGCCGCTACGTCATGACCGACGTCGACAAGATCGGCGGCGTTCCGGTCATCATGAAGGCACTGCTCGACGCCGGGCTGCTGCACGGCGACTGCCTCACCGTCACCGGCAAGACCCTTGCGGAAAACCTTGCGTCCATCAACCCGCCGGACCTGGACGGCAAGATCCTGCGCGCGCTGGACAACCCGATCCACAAGACCGGCGGAATCACCATCCTGCATGGCTCCATGGCACCCGAAGGCGCTGTCGTGAAGAGCGCAGGCTTTGACGCTGACGTTTTCGAAGGCACCGCCCGCGTGTTCGAACGCGAGCAGGGTGCCCTGGACGCACTCGACAACGGCCGAATCAACAAGGGCGACGTCGTCGTCATCCGCTACGAAGGGCCCAAGGGTGGCCCGGGTATGCGCGAGATGCTCGCCATCACCGGCGCCATCAAGGGCGCCGGCCTCGGCAAGGATGTCCTGCTTCTCACCGATGGACGCTTCTCCGGCGGCACCACGGGACTGTGCATCGGCCACGTGGCTCCGGAAGCCGTCGACGGCGGCCCCATTGCCTTCGTCAAGGACGGTGACCGCATCCGCGTTGACATCGCCGCCCGCAGCTTCGACCTGCTGGTGGACGAGGCCGAGCTCGAATCGCGCAAGATCGGCTGGGAACCGCTCCCGGCCAAGTTCACCAAGGGCGTCCTGGCCAAGTACGCCAAGCTGGTGCACAGCGCCTCCACCGGCGCATACTGCGGATAGCAGGCGATCCCTACCCTGACGATGCGGCGCGGCCGCCGCATCGTCAGGGGCCCTCGGGATCACCCTTATTCAGCCCCGCCGCCCATGTGGCCGGGTGATCGAATGGACTGATGAGGGCCAGTTTGTGGACAATGAAGTCCAAATGGTGAGATGGCGGTCAGCTTCGTTGACACGCATCCCACCAGAGGGAAAACTGAACGCATGATCGCATTCGTTACCGTCGGCGCCGTCGTCGTACTTACCAAGCGCGTGGCTCCATAGCCCGACTGGTAACGAACTGTCACGCGCAACCCCTCGAAGAGCCGCCAGGCTGAGGGGTTTTTTTATTTTCCAGTGTGACAACAGCTTCAGCCTTCATGCAGCACCGCCCCAATTCAAGATTTACTAAGGAAGAGTCCGATGAGCAAAGGATCGCCGATCAGCCCCTCGCTGATGGCTACAAAGTCCGCTGGAGCCCCCAAGGCTCCGGAACGCGCCGACCGCACGGCCGATGCCGGCGTCGACCACGCTGCTGCCGCCTCTCCTGTCCTTGGACCGAACAACGTCGTACCCCCGACGGTGATGACCGGTTCGCAAGCAATTGTCCGCTCGCTCGAAGAACTCGGCGTGGACGATATTTTTGGTTTGCCCGGTGGCGCGATCCTGCCCACCTATGACCCCTTGATGGCCTCCAGGATGAATCACGTCCTGGTCCGTCACGAACAGGGAGCCGGCCACGCCGCGCAAGGCTACGCCATGGTTACCGGGCGGGTTGGCGTTTGTATTGCCACCTCCGGCCCGGGAGCCACCAACCTCGTTACCGCCATCATGGATGCGCATATGGACTCCGTGCCGCTCGTGGCCATCACCGGCCAGGTGTCCAGCGGAGTCATTGGAACCGACGCTTTCCAGGAAGCGGACATCGTCGGCATCACCATGCCGATCACCAAGCACTCGTTCCTGGTAACGGACCCGAATGACATCCCGCATGTCATGGCCGAAGCCTTCCACCTTGCGTCCACAGGCCGTCCCGGCCCGGTGCTTGTGGATGTTGCCAAGGACGCCCAGCAGGGCCAGATGACGTTCTCCTGGCCGCCGAAGATCGACCTCCCCGGATACCGTCCGGTGGTCCGCGGCCACAACAAGCAGGTCCGCGAAGCAGCGAAGCTGATCGCCGCGGCAAGCAAGCCCGTGCTCTATGTCGGCGGCGGCGTGGTTAAGGCGCATGCTTCGGCGGAACTGCGCGAACTTGCCGAAATCACCGGCGCGCCGGTGGTCACCACGCTGATGGCCCGCGGAGTGTTCCCGGACTCGCACCCGCAGCACGTCGGCATGCCCGGCATGCACGGCACGGTTTCGGCCGTGACCGCCCTGCAGCAGTCCGACCTGCTGATCACGCTCGGCGCCCGTTTCGACGACCGGGTGACCGGTGTCCTCAAGACGTTCGCTCCGAACGCGAAGGTGATCCACGCCGACATCGATCCTGCCGAGATTTCCAAGAACCGCACTGCGGATGTTCCGATCGTGGGCTCCGTCAAGGAGATCATTCCGGAGCTCACCGAAGCCGTGAAGACGCAGTTCGATGTTTCCGGCAAGCCGGACCTGGACAATTGGTGGACGTTCCTGAACAACCTGAAGGACACGTACCCGCTGGGCTGGACGGAGCCCGAGGACGGCCTCACCGCACCGCAGCGCGTCATCGAGCGGATCGGCGCCCTCACCGGCCCCGAAGGAATCTACGTGGCCGGGGTCGGCCAGCACCAGATGTGGGCTGCACAGTTCATCAAGTACGAACGCCCCCATGCCTGGCTGAACTCGGGCGGTGCGGGCACCATGGGCTACGCGGTTCCGGCGGCCATGGGTGCCAAGGTGGGTGAACCGGACCGTGTGGTCTGGGCCATCGATGGTGACGGCTGCTTCCAGATGACCAACCAGGAACTGGCCACCTGCGCCATCAACAAGATTCCCATCAAGGTTGCCGTCATCAACAACTCATCGCTGGGCATGGTGCGCCAGTGGCAGACCCTCTTCTACGAGGGCCGCTACTCCAACACTGACCTGAACACCGGCCACGAGACGGTCCGCATCCCGGACTTCGTGAAACTGGGCGAGGCCTACGGCTGCGCGTCCTTCCGGTGCGAGCGCGACGAGGACATCGACGCCACCATCCAGAAGGCCCTTGAGATCAATGACCGCCCCGTGGTCATCGACTTCGTGGTGAGCCCCGACTCCATGGTGTGGCCGATGGTGCCGGCCGGAGTGAGCAACGACCAGATCCAGGTCGCCCGCAACATGACCCCGGAATGGGAAGAGGAGGACTGATCATGAGCCGCCACACGCTGTCCGTTCTGGTCGAAGACAAACCCGGTGTGCTGACCCGAGTCGCGAGCCTCTTCGCGCGCCGAGCCTTCAACATCAATTCCCTGGCCGTCGGCCCGACGGAAGTTCCGGGCATGTCCCGGATGACCGTCGTCGTCGACGCCGATGGTGACCTGATCGAACAGGTCACCAAGCAGTTGAACAAACTGGTCAACGTGATCAAGATTGTTGAACTGACCTCAGAATCTTCCGTACAGCGAGACCACATCCTGGTCAAGGTACGTGCGGACGCCGCAACACGCCTGCAGGTGACCCAGGCTGCAGACCTGTTCCGTGCTTCAGTGGTCGACGTCTCCACAGACTCGGTGGTCATTGAAGCAACCGGCCACCCCGAAAAGCTCACGGCACTCCTGTCGGTGCTGGAGCCTTTCGGTATCCGCGAAATCGTGCAGTCCGGCACCTTGGCCGTTGGACGGGGATCCCGCTCCATGAGTGACAGGGCCCTACGCTCCGCGTAAAGCACAGCGTAAGTCGCAGTCCAAGCGGCCGGCGGTGGCCTCACCCCGCCGGCGCGCGACGCCCATTCATTACCGCACCAGACTAGTTACACAAAAATCCACTCAAAAGGAGTTACGCAAGTGACTGAAATGTTCTACGACGACGACGCAGACCTGTCGATCATCCAGGGTCGCAAGGTTGCCATTGTCGGCTACGGCTCCCAGGGCCACGCCCATGCGCTGAACCTTCGCGACTCCGGCGTCGAAGTTACCATCGCGCTCAAGGAAGGCTCGTCCTCGATCGCCAAGGCCGAGGATGCCGGCTTCACCGTAAAGAACGTTGCCGACGCCGCCGAATGGGCCGACGTCATCATGATCCTGGCGCCGGACCAGCACCAGCGCTCGATCTTCAACGACTCCATCAAGGACAAGCTGACCCCCGGCAAGGCACTGGCCTTCGCCCACGGCTTCAACATCCGCTTCGGCTACATCGAGGCACCGGAAGGCGTTGACGTCATCCTGGTCGCCCCGAAGGCTCCCGGCCACACCGTGCGCCGCGAGTTCGAAGCCGGCCGCGGCATCCCGGACATCATCGCCGTCGAGCAGGACGCTTCCGGTTCCGCCTGGGAACTGGCCAAGTCCTACGCCAAGGCGATCGGCGGCACCCGCGCCGGCGTCATCAAGACCACCTTCACCGAAGAGACCGAAACGGACCTCTTCGGCGAGCAGTCCGTCCTGTGCGGCGGAGTGTCCCAGCTGATCCAGTACGGCTTCGAAACCCTGACCGAGGCCGGCTACCAGCCGCAGATCGCCTACTTCGAGGTGCTGCACGAGCTCAAGCTCATCGTAGACCTCATGTGGGAAGGCGGCATCGCCAAGCAGCGCTGGAGCGTTTCCGACACCGCAGAGTACGGCGACTACGTCTCCGGCCCGCGCGTCATCACCCCCGAGGTGAAGGAAAACATGAAGGCCGTCCTCGCCGACATCCAGTCCGGTGCGTTCGCCAAGCGCTTCATCGAGGACCAGGACAACGGCGCCGTCGAGTTCAAGGAGCTGCGTGCCAAGGCTGAGCAGCACCCCATCGAGGGTGTCGGCCGCGAACTGCGCTCCCTGTTCTCCTGGCAGCAGCAGGACGAGGACTACGTAGAGGGCTCAGCGGCCCGCTAAGCCCGGCCGTTCAGCCGCCAGGCAGAGCCAACAATGAGGCCGGGTTCACACTTAACAATGTGAGCCCGGCCTTTCCGTCAGCCTAGACTTGATTTATCCCCAGGACTGCAACGCAGAGGATCAGCCGTGTCAAAACCCGTAGTACTGCTCGCCGAAGAACTTTCACCCGCCACAGTCGAGGCCCTCGGCCCGGACTTTGAAATCCGCCAGACCGATGGCGCCGACCGTTCCCAGCTGCTGTCTGCCATCGCGGATGTTGACGCAATCCTGGTCCGTTCAGCCACCCAGGTGGACGCCGAGGCCATCGCCGCGGCCAAGAACCTCAAGGTCATCGCCCGCGCCGGCGTCGGCCTGGACAACGTCGACATCAAGGCCGCCACCCAGGCCGGTGTCATGGTGGTCAACGCGCCGACGTCGAACATCGTCTCCGCCGCCGAACTCACGGTGGGCCACATCCTGAGCCTCGCCCGCCACATTCCGCAGGCCAGTGCCGCGCTCAAGGACGGCGAATGGAAGCGTTCCAAGTACACCGGCATTGAACTCTACGAGAAAAAGATCGGCATCATCGGACTGGGCCGCATCGGCGCCCTGGTCGCTGCCCGCTTGAAGGGCTTCGACACCAAGATCCTGGCCTACGATCCCTACATCACCTCCGCCCGCGCCGCCCAGCTCGGCGTGCAGCTGGTGACCCTCGACGAACTGCTGGCGCAATCCGACTTCATCACCATCCACATGCCCAAGACGCCCGAAACGGTGGGCATGCTCGGCGCCGAGGCGTTCAAGAAGATGAAGAAGACCGCCTACGTCATCAACGTTGCCCGCGGCGGCCTGGTGGACGAGGAAGCTCTGCACGCTGCCCTGAAGGACGGCGAAATCGCCGGCGCCGGCGTCGACGTGTTCGTCAAGGAACCCAGTACCGACCTGCCGTTCTTCGAAATGGACAACGTGGTGGTGACGCCGCACCTTGGCGCATCAACCGACGAAGCGCAGGAAAAGGCCGGCGTCTCCGTGGCCAAGTCGGTCCGACTGGCCCTGGCCGGCGAACTGGTTCCCGACGCAGTGAACGTGGCCGGCGGCGTCATCGCCCCGGACGTCCGCCCGGGCATCCCGCTGATCGAGAAGCTGGGCCGCATCTTCACCGCGCTGACCCACGCCTCCCTGACCCAGTTCGACGTTGAAGTAGCCGGTGAAATTTCCGCGCTTGACGTCAAGGTGCTGGAACTGGCCGCGCTGAAGGGCATCTTCGCCGACGTCGTCACCGAACAGGTCTCCTACGTCAACGCTCCGGTCATAGCCGAGCAGCGCGGCATCAACGTCCGCCTCATCACCACCCCGGACACCGAGTCGTACCGCAACGTCCTGACCCTGCGCGGCGCGCTGAGCGACGGCAGCCAGATCTCCGTGGCCGGAACCCTGACCGGCCCCAAGCAGATCCAAAAGCTCGTGGGCGTCAACGGCTACGAGGTGGAAATCCCCATCAGCGAACACCTCGTGGTGGTGGCCTACGCCGACCGCCCCGGCGTGATCGGCACGATCGGCCACATCCTGGGCATGAACAACATCAACATCGCGGGCATGCAGGTTGCGCGCCAGGCTGAGGGCGGCCAGGTCCTGGCCCTCCTGACCATTGACAGCTCGGTTCCGCAGCAGGTCCTCGACGCCATCAAGGCGGGCATCGGCGCGGACATGGTGCGCGAAGTCGACCTCGAAGACTAATATGCCGTCCATCCGGTGAACTCACGTGACAGAGGTTAACTTCTGCCACGTATGATTGGCCGGTCTGCGTACAATGGCTGGGTCCGTTTTTCGGATCCGGCCGGCAGACCGGCCATTATTTTTTGCACACCCGGCAGGGGACGCCTTCACATCCATTAGGTGTGGAATGAGGTGTGCGCTCACGCAATTCAGCTTTCAGGGAGCCCAATGAACGCCGTCCAGAGGTTCATCAGAAGCCGCGTGCTTTTGCTGACCGCGGCCATTTTGATCGTCGCCATGTGCCTGTCCGTCCTCATCCAGGGCCAGTCTCAGGCGGCCCTCAACCGAACTGTCGACCAGAATTCCCGCGGCCTCTACGACATCCTGGTCCAGGCCAAGGCAGGTTCCGGCGGAGCGCTGATGCAGCCTGAAATCGCCACCGGCCAGGGAGGCATCAGCTTCGATCAGCTGGACTCCATCAGGAAGCTCTCCGGGACCTCCGTGGCCGCTCCCATCAGCCTGGTGTCCCGCGTCTCGCAGAACCTTGAATCCCCGCGGCTTGACGCCATGGACTACCTGGGATTCAATGCCGGGCTCGTGGGCACGGCCACTACCGGGCAGCCCGGCGGTACCGATCCCAGCAAGTGGCCGGCAGCGGAATCGGTCCTCACCGACCAGGCGAAAAAGTACCGCCTGACCGCCAGCGCCGTCAGCTCGGACGGCCAGTCCGAACAGACGCTGTTCAAGTCAATGGCCGAAGGTTCCCTCGGCAAGGCCCGGCTCGTCGAAGAGCAGACCGCCGGCGGCAAGAGCATCCGGATCGCAGGCGCCGAGGGGGAAACGGGCATCAAGTTCCCGGCCCCTGCGGGCGGCTCCGAACACAATCTCTTCAACCTCTCCGTGTCGCTTCCGCTGGCGCCGCAGGTGACTGAATCCGTGGTCGCGGTGGACCCCGTGTCCGAGCGTGCCCTCCTCGGAAGCGCCGGTGACTTCCTAGCACCGCTGGAAAAGGCGCCGCCCGCAGACGCCCGCAACGCAGGTGCCATCGGCCGGCACTTCGAGAGCCTGTTCACCACGGGCATCAGCATGGAGGAGCTCCAGGAAGGACCGGACTTCCTCGGCGTCAAGCTCAAGTACTGGGCTCCGCTGATGACCCAGTACCAGCAGGCAAAGCGCGACGGCCAGCTCACCGCCGACTCCCAGGCCATCCCGCTGATCGTCCGCTCCGGCACCTCCCTGGACCTCAAGTACTCCGTCAAGATCGAGGAAATCGACGACGCGGGCAACGTGGTCAAGGACGTCGGGACGGTCACCAAGTCGCTGGACAAGGACTACCTGCCGTTCGTTTCCAAGTCGCCGTTCGCACTGTCCTGGCCGGGATCGCAGGACTACTCCCAGCTTCTGGGAAACACCGGCAACTTCAGCCAGGGCCTGTACAACCCGGCCACCTGGAGCACCGACTTCGCTTCCGCCCCCAAGTACTCGGACGGCTCCACCGCCGGTAACGGCGCCGTGGACAAGACCGCCACGCCGGGGGAGTGGGTCACCGTCAACCGCCTTCCCGAGAAGGGGACCGGCGGCGCGCCGGTGGACCAGACCCAGCGCGAGCCCGTCGACGAACGCTCCTACCGCGAAAGCCTCGAGACCGGCACGAAGGTCGCCGCACCGCTCGCCATGGTCTACGGCACGTTCGACGCCGACAATGTCCAGAAGGCGGCCGGAGACATCAACAGGCTGCCGCTGGGCGGCTACGATCCCGCGCCGCTCACCTTGACGGAGGACGCTGACGGCAAGAAGGTCGAGAACACCGAACTCAAGCCGTCGCTGAGCGCCACGGGCCTGGTCAGCCAGTCCGCCGGCGCCATCACCGACTACTACGGCCTTGCCGCCGCCCGGGGATACGAACAGAACGCTTCCGTCATCGACGCCGTCCGGGTCCGTGCCAAGGCACCCGGCAGCTGGAAGCAGTCGCAGCCGGAGGTCGAACAGCTCGCCGACGAAATCCGGGACATGGGCCTGGAGGCAACTGTTGTTGCCGGCTCCGCCCGTGAAGACGCCAACATCTTCGTCCCCGGCTACTCCAAGGACGACGCCGGCAAGGAGTCCGCACTGGGCACCGTCACACAGTCATGGGTCCGCCAGGACGCCGCCGACGCCGTGTCCGGCTCACTGACAGGCACCAACCTGACGCTGCTGTTCCTCACCCTGATCGGGGCAGCCCTGCTCACGGGAGCGTCCACCGTCAGCTACATCCGCCAGCGGCGCGTCGAAGCCGGCACCCTCCGGGCCATGGGCTGGACACAGAAGCGGATCCGCAGCTGGGTGCTGGCCGAGTTCGGTGTGGGCGCGGCCCTCCTGGCCGCTGCCGGCATCATCCTGAGCCTGGTCAGCTGGAACGTGGCAACGGTCATCGTCTCCGCTTCCGTGCTGGTTCTCTACGCCGCCGCAGCCTACTTCGCGGCCGGGCAGCTGAGGCACCGGGACGAGGTGGACCAGGAGCCGCAGCACGACGAGCGGCTGATCGCCGTCGATTCCCCGCTCACGTTCGCCAACCGCCAGCTGAGCACGAACAAGTTCAACACCATCTCGCTGGCCGTGGCGGTGGGTGTCTTCGGCGCCGCTGTCGGCGGCCTGATTGCCCTGCTGATCGACATCCCGCGTGCCGCCGGGGCGAGCGCCCTGAGCGGACTGGCCGCAGCGAGCGTGACGCTGCCAAGCATCATCCTGGCGCTCTCGGGTGTTGCCGTGGGCCTGGTCCTGACGCTCGTCACCGGACGCTTTGAGCTGCAGGCCAAGCGCCAGTACCTTGGCACGCTCAAGGCCATGGGCTGGAACCCGGACATGCTGGGCCAGGTCCGGCTGTTCGAAAACGCCCTCGTGGGCACGATCGCCCTGCCGCTCGGCGTGGTCGGCGCCCTCGCCATCGGGCTGGTACTCGCACCCTATGCCGCGCTCTGGGCCGCCCTGGCCGGGCTCGTGGCTGTACTTTGCTGGATTCCAATTGCAACGAAAGTGGTCCAATGAACAACGACCTGAATCTTGACCGGATTCCCCAGGATGAGGCCGGGGACGGCTCGCTCCAGACGCGTGCCAACACCATCCTGAAGGCCGCGGACCACGGGACCCCGCTGGAACTGAGCAACATCACCATCCGCTACGGCGGGCAGAAGGGCGGAGCCGACGCCGTCAACGTTGTCGAAGGCTTCGACCTGACCCTGCACGCCGGAGAAATGCACTGCGTGGCCGGCAGAAGCGGATCGGGCAAGACCAGCATCCTGACCGTCGGCGCGGGACTCACGCTGCCGACGTCGGGCCGTGTCTTCTGGGAAGGCCAGTCGCTCGAGAGCATGGGCGACGATGAAATCGCCGACCGGCGCCGGGCGCTGATCGGCTACGTCGACCAGGGCGGCGCCCTCATTGACGGCATGAGCGCCCTGGAGAACGTGCTGCTGCCGGCCGTGCCCGACGGCGAAGTGGACCAGCGCCGCGACATGGCCAAGGACCTCCTGGACCTAGTGGGACTGGGGCGGCGCATGCGCCACCGCCCGGCCCAGCTGTCCGGCGGTGAGCGTCAGCGCGTGGCAATCGCGCGTGCCCTGATCCTTGGCACGCGCGTCCTGGTGGTCGACGAGCCGACGGCGAGCCTGGACCGCACCTCGGCCAACCGCATCATCAGCATCCTGAAGGACACCACGTCCGACGGGATCGCCGTGCTGGTGGCGTCACATGACCACGAACTTGTCCGGCTCAGCGATACCCTGACCGAACTGATCTAGATTAGGGGTAGCGTCCCGCGCTCCCGGTCCCGCCACCGCATCCGAAAAAAGGTAACTACGCAGAGTGTCGTCTTCAGCCCAGACCCCGTTCTACATCACCACCGCCATCACGTATCCCAACGGTGTGCCGCACATCGGCCACGCCTACGAGTACATTGCCACCGACGCGATGGCACGGTTCAAGCGCCTGGACGGCTACGACGTGTTTTTCCTGACCGGCACCGACGAGCACGGCATGAAGATCGCCCAGGCGGCCGAAAAAGAAGGCATTACGCCCAAGGAACTAGTCGACCGGAACGCCGAAATCTACAAGGCTGCCCATGCCGACCTCGGTATCTCGTATGACCGGTTCATCCGGACCACGGACGAAGACCACTACGCCGCGTCCCAGGCCATCTGGAAGAAGATGGAGGCCAACGGGGACATCTACCTGTCGAAGTACGAAGGCTGGTACTCGGTCCGCGACGAAGCCTATTACGTTGAGGACGAGACCGTCGTCAAGGAAGACGGCCTTCGCTACTCCCGCGAGACGGACACCGAACTGACCTGGACGGCCGAGGAGAGCTATTTCTTCCGGCTCTCCGCTTACCAGGACAAACTGCTGGCGCTGTACGAGGCGCAGCCGGAATTCGGCGCCCCGCAGTCCCGCTTCAACGAGGTCATCAGCTTCGTCAGGCGCGGGCTGGAGGACCTTTCCATCAGCCGCACCACGTTCGACTGGGGCGTTCCCGTCCCGGGCAACGACAAGCACGTGATGTACGTGTGGGTGGATGCGCTGACCAATTACCTCACCGGCGTGGGCTACCCGGATGCGGATTCCGAGTCGTTCCGGAAGTACTGGCCAGCCGACGTCCACGTGATCGGCAAGGACATTTCCCGCTTCCACGCCATCTACTGGCCCGCGTTCCTCATGAGCGCAGGCCTCGAGCTGCCCAAGCGGATCATGATCCACGGCTTCCTGCACAACAACGGCGTCAAAATGTCCAAGTCGCTGGGCAACGTCGTGGCGCCGTCGGACTTTGTGGCCCAGTACGGCCTGGACCAGGTCCGTTTCTTCTTCCTGCGCGAAGTGCCGTTCGGTGCCGACGGCAGCTACAACCACGAAGCCATTGTGGGCCGGATGAACTCGGACCTTGCGAACAACTTCGGAAACCTGGCACAACGCTCGCTGTCCATGGTCGCCAAGAACTGCGAGGGCCGGGTTCCGGTTCCCGGCGGGTTCACTGCGGAGGACTCAGCACTGCTGGCCCAGGCCAACGGTCTTCTGGACGCCGCCCGGGCCGCCTTCGAGAAGCAGGAATTCAGCCGCGCCCTGGAAGCGATCTGGGGCGTGTTGGGCGACACCAACGCGTACTTCGCCGAGCAGGCGCCGTGGGTCCTGCGGAAGACCGACGTCGAGCGCATGAACACCGTGCTGTACGTGACCCTTGAGGTGCTCCGGATCGTGGCGATCCTGGTCCAGCCGGTCATGCCCAACGCCTCTGCCGCACTTCTGGGGACCCTCGGCCAGCCCGACGGCGACGCCCGCCGTTTCGCGGCGATCGCCACGCCGCTGGTGCCCGGCACCGAGCTTCCCGCTCCGGCCCCGATTTTCCCGAAGTACGAGGAACCGGCCGAGGCCTGACCGCAGCTGGCTGTTCTTCACCCGGAGAGTGCCCGATGTGCGGGTAGGAAATGACGGAGGGTGCGATGCGGGCGGTGGTGCTGGGCGGAACGGGGGCCTTGGGCGGCGCGACGGCGTTGCGCCTTGCCCGGGCCGGTTGGGACGTGGACGTGACCGGCCGCGACGCATCGCGAATGCCCGTCGAGCTTTCAGAGGCAGGCGTACGTTTCCACCGGCTCGGGCGCAACGATGGCCGCGGCATTAAGCAGCTCGTGGGCGACGGCACGGACCTGCTGGTCGACCTTGTCGCGTACACCGCCGCTGACGTCAGGTCCATCCTTCCGGCAATGGCATCGGCCGCCACGTTAGTACTGGTGTCGAGCCGGGCGGTCTACATGGACGCTGCCGGCAGGCATGTCAACGGCGGCGACTCCCCCCGGTTCGAGGGCCCGGTCCGCGAGGACGCCCCCACGCTGCCGCCCGCCGGCGACGACACGGACCCGTTCACGAGGGAAGGGTATGCTCCCTGCAAAGTCGCCGCTGAGCTTGCCGCCCTCGACTCCGGCCTTCCGGTTACCGTAATCCGCCCCTCGAAGGTCCACGGCCCCTGGGCTCGGAACCCGCGCACAAAAGGCGTCGTCGAGCAGATGCTCCGCGGGGAACCGGCTATTGAGCTGGTTGACCCGGGCACGGTCGACCATCTCACCGCCGCCGCCAATGCCGCCGCCCTGATCGAAACTGTGGCGGCGCACCCCGGGACGCGCATCCTGAATGCCGCCGATCCTGATACCCCTTCAGCTGCCGACATCGTGCGAGCCATCGCCGCGCAACTCGGATGGAGCGGGGCAATTGATCCGGTCCCGAACGGGCTGAACCGAGGGCACCATCCGTGGCGGACGGCAATGACCTTGGACAGCACCGCAGCGCGGAACCTCGGGTACACGCGGGCCGGGAACGCCCTCGAGTTACTCGCAGAGGAAGTCGAATGGGTCCGGACACAAGCCGACCCTGGGGCGCGCTGAGGGCTTCCTGTCCGGCACGCCTCCAAGTAGTCCACTCCATTCTTGCGAGTGAGCGCCATCACGAAGCAAGTAATTAGTGCCTGCGGGCTACTGAGTAAACGGGTACCTGTTACTCGGGTTTAGCCCCAGCGCGAAACGTAGCCTGAAAAGGCAAGCGAACTGATGACACTGTCTGGGGAGTAACTGTCACCTTCAATTCGCTGATGAGGTCTCACACGGTTTCTGTGGTCTCGAAGACGGTTACTCCCTGCAGCCCGGTCGGTTCGAATCGGATTTGCTATGGAGGGACCGAACATGAAACGAACGATCGCCACTCTGGGGGTGGTAGGCCTCGGGCTGATGGGGGCCACAGTCGCGGCAAACGCAGCGCCACCAGGCACTATTACTATTTGCCATGCCACAGGCTCGGCATCCAACCCCTACCTTCTGGAAACCATCAGCCTCAGTGCGTTGGCCGCCCACGTGGGCGATACCGGTGACATCGTGCCGGAGAACCTGGGCGACGTCATGCCGCAGGGCCAGAATCTGACAGTGGCCAACATCGCACTCCTGGCCAACGGCTGCGAGCAGCCCGGCCCGGTGGTTCCCGTGGATCCTGACCCGGTGGATCCGGATCCGGTGGATCCCCCCGGCCCCGTCGTGGATCCTGTCGATCCTGATCCCGTGGACCCTGATCCGGTGGATCCGGCAGTCCCGGATCCGGCCGATCCTGCTCCTGCGGACCCAGTTGATGTGGTTGTCCAGGTTGACAACTCGGTCCCGCCGGCAGCCAACCAGCCTGCGGCAGTTCCCCCGGCACACACCACGGTGACCCCGGTTGCGTCGACGCCGGTTGCCGCTACCGGAGCAGCTGCCCCCGCGGCGAGCAACGAAGGTTACAACGTCCAGACGGCCGTTGGCGGTTCCGGCACGGGGATCCCGGCCTGGCTGGCCGGACTGACCGGACTCTTTGTAGCGGCAGGGGCATGGGTGCTCGTAAGCAGCGGAGTGCGCTCCCGCGGCGCGAACAGCTAGGGAACACCCGGAGGCGGGGTGCCGTAACTATCCGGTACCCCGCCCTTCCTGTCTTCAGCAATTTCGTTTCAGCATCCCCAGGAGCCCTCGTCATGGTCAAACACCGCCGGAGCCAGCAGGTACGTGTCGCCGGGATCCATGGACTGATGCTGAGCCTCAGGGACGTGCTGGTGCTGGGCATCTGCGCCGCGGGGCTTCTCGCAGCCTGGCTGGTCTATGGCCTGACGGGTCCGAGCCACGGATCGGCGGCTGCCGGGGAACCGGCGGCAATCGTGCTCTCGGGCCCCGTGACAGGATCGCCTTCACCGAAGGAACCAGCAGCGCAGAAGGAACCAGAAGCGGCAGACCCGGCTGGACCGCCTGCCGTGCGGCTCGCCGTCGGCGGTACGCCAGTGGCGCCGCCGGCCCCTTCCTACCCTGCTGCGTCGGCCCCGCAACGCATCACATACCCGGCCGCTGGCATGGACGTTGTGGTCCACCCCTTGCAGCCCGACTCCGTCGACGCCGGCAGCCACAGCATCGTGCCGCCGGAGACCATGGACGGATACTGGCTTTCCGCCTTCGGGACGCCCGGAGCCGGATCCGCCAACACCAGCTACGTCATCGGCCACAGCTGGGAGGGGCTGGACGCGCCCTTCAACCACCTGAGTTCCGCCGCTGCAGCCGGCGATGAGCTGACGGTCACAACCGCCGCCGGCAGCATGACCTACCGGGTGGAGTCGGTCACCACCTATACGAAAGCGACGTTGAAGGACAGTCCCATCTGGGCGGTGGTCCCCAACCGGCTGGTGCTCATCAGCTGCTACACCGAGGACCCGTGGGGCAAGAATGTCGCCGTCGTTGCTTCGCCCGTGGCGGGGCGCTGACACTACGCAGTGAAGTTGTTTCGAATATTGAGACAACTTGACCATCATGTGGATGGCTTGGCTACCCTGAAAGCATGAGCGCATCCACCATTAATCTTGCTGTCATTCCCGGCGACGGCATCGGCCCCGAGGTCATCGCCGAAGCTTTGAAGGTCTTGGAGAAGGTTGTTGCCGCTGAAGGCGTCACCCTGGAGCAGACCCACTACAAGCTGGGAGCCCAGCACTGGCTGGAGACAGGGGAGACCCTCCCGGATGAGGTACTCAACGATCTTCGCACGCGGGACGCTATCCTCTTCGGCGCAGTCGGCGCGGCCCCCGGTGACACCCGGATCCCGTCCGGCATCATCGAGCGTGAAATGCTGCTCAAGCTTCGCTTCAGCCTGGACCACTTCGTCAACCTGCGCCCGTCGCGCCTCTTCGGCGGCGTGGGCAGCCCGCTCGCCAACCCGGGCAAGATCGATTTCATTGTGGTGCGCGAAGGCACAGAGGGACCCTATGTGGGCAACGGCGGCACTCTCCGCGGCGGTACCCCGCACGAGGTTGCAACCGAGGTTTCCCTGAACACGGCCCACGGCGTGGAGCGGGTTGTCCGCGATGCCTTCCGCCGGGCCAGCGAACGGCCGCGCAAGCACGTCACCCTCGTTCACAAGCACAATGTGCTGGTCTTTGCCGGACACTTGTGGAAGCGGACGGTTGAGGCGGTGGCGCAGGAATTCCCGGACGTCACCCACGACTACCTGCACATCGACGCCGCCACGATCTTCATGGTCACCGACCCCTCACGCTTCGACGTGATCGTCACTGACAACCTTTTCGGCGACATCATCACCGATCTCGCCGCTGCCGTCACCGGAGGCATCGGCCTGGCGGCTTCCGGCAACATCAACATGGAGCGCACCGCCCCGTCGATGTTCGAGCCGGTGCACGGCTCGGCTCCTGACATCGCCGGCCAGCAGAAGGCAGACCCCACCGCGGCGATCCTGTCGGCCGCGCTGCTGCTGGACCATCTTGGGTACACTGACGCCGCGAAAAAGATCGAAGCCGCAGTCATCGCCGACGTCGAAAGCCGCGATGGCCGGGAACGCACCACCAGTGCTGTCGGAGACGCAATCGCCGCCGCCCTTTAGGGCTCCTCATCAGGCGTAAGCTTGTTTCGAATCACCAACATGCTGCCGTGGTCCGACGCTGAACCACGTTCACACGCCAGGCAGCCGACCGTGGAGGAACCATGACTCAGACTGCCCATGGCGTCGAATTCACCCAGCAGCCCTCGGCAACCCCGAAGTCTGCTGAAGAGCGTGCAGCCATCCTGGCGAACCCAGGCTTTGGCAACTATTTCACCGACCACACCGCCATCGTCGACTACAGCGTCGACGAGACCGGGAAGGGCGGCTGGCATGACGCGCGCGTTGAGGCATACGGTCCCATTTCGCTTGACCCGTCGGCAGCGGTGCTGCACTACGGCCAGGAGATTTTCGAAGGGCTCAAGGCCTACCGCCATGGTGACGGCTCGGTCTGGACGTTCCGTCCGGAGGCCAACGCCGCGCGCCTGAACAAGTCGGCCCGCCGGCTGGCGCTCCCGGAGCTGCCCGAAGAGTACTTCCTCGGCGCCATCCGTGAGCTCGTGCAGGCTGACCGGGAATGGGTTCCGGCCGGGGACGGCGAAGCGCTGTACCTTCGCCCGTTCATGATCGCCACCGAAGCGTTCCTCGGCGTCCGCGCCGCCAGGGAGGTCTCCTTCCGTGTCATCGCTTCGCCCGCGGGCAACTACTTCGGCGGCGAACTGAAGCCCGTGTCGATCTGGATCTCGCGGGAGTATGCCCGCGCAGGACGCGGCGGCACCGGCGCAGCAAAGTGCGGCGGCAACTACGCCGCATCCCTTATCGCCCAGCAGGAGGCCGAGGCCCACGGCTGCAAGCAGGTCCTTTTCCTCGACCAGTTCAACGATAACGCTGTTGAGGAACTCGGCGGCATGAATGTGTTCTTCGTGATGAAGGACGGCTCGCTGGTGACCCCCGCCCTGACCGGAACCATCCTTGAAGGGGTTACCCGGATGTCGGTGATGCAGGTGGCCAAGGACATGGGCCGCGCGGTGACCGAGCGGAAGATCACCCTGGATGAATGGCGCGACGGCGTTGCCTCCGGCGACATCGCCGAGGTGTTCGCCTGCGGCACGGCCGCCGTCATCACGCCGATCGGCGTCCTGAAGGACGCCACCGAGTTCATCGGCTCCGAGGACGCAAAGGCCGGGGAGACCACCATGGCCATCCGCGAGAAGCTTCTCGGCATCCAGACGGGCGTCGTGGAGGACACCCACGGCTGGCTGACGCGCCTCGCCTGACCGTAGCTGACTGACGCACGACGGCGGTCCGTCCACTTCGGTGGGCGGCCGCCGTCGTCGTTCCCGCCTTTCCCCCGGACGCTCCCTCACTTCCTGCCGCCCTTTACCGGACGCTCTCTCCCTTCCTGCGGGTTTTTCCCCGACGCTCTCTCACCGGCGCCGGAGGACGCTGGTAGAGGTGAGAGAGCGTTCGCCTGTTTGCGGTAATAAGGTGAGAGAGGGTTGGAACGGTGCCAAGATGGACGGGTGACTTCCGAGAACACAGCGACCGCCGGCAGCGCTTCGCTCCGGCAAAGCAGCACCTTCACCCGCTTCCGGCTGGCCCCGAATCCCGGCCCCATGAGCCTGGACGGCACGAATTCTTATGTGATCGGCATGCCCGGCTTACACCAAGTGGCAGTGGTGGACCCTGGCCCTGTGGATGAGCGCCACCTCGCTGCCCTGGGAGCGGCCGGGCGAGTCGGCGTCATACTCATCACGCACCGGCACGCGGACCACACAGCGGCGTCGGTCCGCTTCCGTGAACTGACCGGGGCGCCGGTCCGTGCCGCGTCCGCCGAATACTGCCACGGCGGCGATCCCCTCGCCGACGGCGAGATCCTCACCGCGGGCGGCGTTGACATCCGAGTCGTGGCGACGCCCGGCCACACCTCCGACTCCGTCTGTTTCCACCTGCCTGATGACGGTCCCGCAGGGTCGGTCCTTACGGGGGATACGATCCTTGGGCGCGGCACCACGGTGCTGGATTATCCGGACGGGCGGCTCGGCGATTATCTGGCCAGCCTGGACCGGCTTGAACGGCTTGGACCGGCTACGCTGCTCCCGGCCCATGGCCCGGTGCTGCCCGCCCTGGATGCCGTCTGCCGTGAATACCGGCAGCACCGCAGGCTGAGGCTGGATCAGATCGGGGCCGCATTGTCGCGGCTTGGGCACAACGCTTCCGTCGCGGCAGTCACCGACGCCGTGTATCCCGACGTCGACCCTTCCGTCAGGCGGGCCGCCGAAACGTCAGTGGCGGCGCAGCTGGAGTACCTCCGCAGCTGAGTGCCCGGCTGACGCAGGCCCGTCGCAGGAAGGCGGGTTCCTGACGGTAGGCTTGGGCCCATGCGTATTGCCCGATTTGTAGCTGATTCCGATCCCCTTTACGGCGTTGTTGAAGGCGAGCCCGGCAGTGAAGAAGTCACTGTCATCAAGGGCGACCCTTTCTTCAACGGCGTTGAACGCAGCACCGTCAAGTACAAGCTTGAGGACGTGCGGCTGCTGGCCCCCATCATTCCGCGCAGCAAGGTAGTGGGCGTGGGACGGAACTTCGTTGAGCACGCCGAGGAACTCGGGAACGAGGTGCCGCAGCAGCCGCTGCTGTTCCTGAAGCCGAACACCTCGGTTGTTGGCCCCAATGATCCGATCGTGCTGCCGGAATTCTCGGAGGAGGTTTCCTTCGAGGCCGAGCTGTGCGTAGTGATCGGACGAATCTGCAAAGACGTTCCCGAGGACCGGGTCGACGACGTCATCTTCGGGTACACCTGCGGCAACGACCTGACGGCCCGCGATGTGCAGAAGACGGACCTGCAGTGGGCGCGCGCCAAGGGCTTTGACACCTCGGCGCCGCTGGGGCCGTGGATCGAGACCGAACTGGACACCGAGGACCTCAGGATCCAGGGCCGGCTCAACGGGGAACTCCGCCAGGACGGCAGCACGGCCCAGATGATCCGGGGCGTCCGCGAACTCGTCTCCGTCGTCTCGCAGGCCTTCACGCTGCTGCCCGGCGACGTGATCATGACCGGCACCCCTGCCGGAGTGGGCCTGGTTGTGCCCGGTGACCGCTTCGAGGTTGAGATCGAAGGCATCGGGCGCCTCTCCAACCCGATCGTCCGCCGCTAGCCACAAATGCATTGACCAAGGACAGCCGCCCGGGAATCCCCGGGCGGCTGTCGGTTTCCGCGGCCGGTTCGACGGCGGGGCCCTGCCCCGGTCAGGCGGTAAAGTTGGAGGCACTATGACTACTCCTTCTGTGTCCAACGCCGTCTCCAGTCCTGCCGTCACCGCCGAAACCCCGGTCCGGGTGCGGTTCTGCCCGTCGCCCACCGGCACCCCGCACGTGGGCCTGATCCGGACGGCATTGTTCAACTGGGCGTACGCCCGGCACACCCAGGGGACCTTCGTCTTCCGCATTGAGGACACGGATGCGGCGCGGGACTCGGAAGAGAGCTACGAGCAGCTGCTCGAGGCGCTGAAATGGCTGGGCATCTCGTGGGAAGAAGGCGTCGAGACCGGCGGACCGCACGAGCCGTACCGCCAGTCACAGCGCCTGGACCTGTACAAGGACGTGGTGGCCAAGCTCCTGGAAGCCGGCTACGCCTATGAGTGCTACTCCTCGCCGGAAGAGGTTGAAGCGCGCCACCGCGCCGCCGGCCGCGACCCCAAACTGGGCTATGACAACTTCGACCGCAACCTCAGCGACGAGCAGATCGCCGCGTTCCAGGCGGAGGGCCGCGATCCCGTACTCCGCGTCCGCATGCCGGACGAGGACGTGACCTTCACCGACATGGTCCGCGGCGAAATCACCTTCAAGGCCGGGAGCATTCCGGACTACGTGATCGTCCGTGCCGACGGCTCCCCGCTGTACACCCTGGTGAACCCGGTGGACGACGCCCTGATGGGGATCACCCACGTGCTCCGCGGCGAGGACCTGCTGTCCTCCACGCCCCGCCAGGTGGTGCTGATCCGCGCACTGATGGACATCGGCGTCGCCAGCTACATGCCCGTGTTCGGCCACCTTCCCTACGTCATGGGCGAGGGCAACAAGAAGCTGTCCAAGCGTGACCCGCAGTCCAACCTGTTCCTGCTCCGGGACCGCGGCTTCATCCCCGAAGGCCTGCTCAACTACCTCTCCCTGCTGGGCTGGAGCCTGTCCGCCGACGAGGACATTTTCACCGTGGACCAGCTCATCGAGCACTTCGACGTCCACGACGTCCTCGCCAACCCGGCACGCTTCGACATCAAAAAGGCCGAAGCGATCAACGGTACCCATATCCGCATGCTCGAAGCGGATGACTTCAGGGACCGCCTGGTTCCGTACCTCCGCGCAGCCAACCTGGTGGGGGACACTCTCACGGAGCGCGCGAAGGAAATCCTCGCCGAGGCGGCACCGCTGATCCAGGAGCGCATCTCCCTGCTGGGCGAAGCACCCGAAATGCTGGCTTTCCTGTTCAAGAACGACGACGGGATTGACATTGCGGATGACGCCCGCAAGGGTCTGCCCCAGAACCTGGACGAGGTACTCGACGCTGCACTGGCAGCGCTCGAGCCCCTTGAGGACTGGACCGCAGAGAACATTCAGACCGCCCTGAAGCAGGCGCTTGTGGAGGATCTGGGCATCAAGCCGCGGCTGGCCTTCGGTCCCGTCCGGACAGCGATCTCCGGCCGCCGGATCTCCCCGCCCCTGTTCGAATCCATGGTGATCCTGGGCAAGGAATCGTCCCTGGCGCGCCTGCGCGCTTTCCGCGGCTGATGACGGGGCAGGCACGGGTGGAAGCCGGCGTCGTCCTTGACCGC
The DNA here is from genome assembly GCF_018613755.1 of Arthrobacter sp. ISL-72. GTDB lineage: Bacteria > Actinomycetota > Actinomycetes > Actinomycetales > Micrococcaceae > Arthrobacter. The sequence goes on along the minus strand of NZ_JAGGPP010000009.1, from coordinate 61,110 downwards.
CGCTTCGGCCCGGTGGGCGGGGTCCTTTTCGATATTGACGACACGCTGGTTGACCTTGCCTTCTCCATGACCACGGCACTGCGCGACGTCAGTGAGCATCTCCTGCCCGGCTTGGACCAGACCGGGTGGGAGAAGTTCGGCAGGATCTTCACGCACGAAACCACGCATTACTACGACCGCTACCTGGCGGGCGAACTGACCTTCAACGAGCAGCGGCTGCTCCGGGGGCGTGCGGCCCTGGGGCATTTCGGGGTCGACCTGGGCGAAGGCGATGAAGCCCATACCTGGCTCACTTCCTACGCCCGCCTCCAGCCGAGCTACGTCAGGGCGTTCGAGGACGTTCCGCCGTTGCTGGACGCACTCGACGCCGCCGGCATACCCTACGGCGCCGTCAGCAACAACGTGCATGACTACCAGCGCGCCAAGCTGGACAGCGCAGGGCTGGAACGGATCCGCAGGCTCGTCGGCACGGACACTGTGGGAGTGCCCAAGCCCGATCCCGCAATCTACCTGGAAGGGGTGCGGCTGCTGGGCAGCTCCCCGGACAGCACGCTTTATGTCGGCGACAACCTGCTGCTCGATGCAGAAGGTTCGACGGCGGCCGGGCTGGTCGGCGTCTGGCTGAACCGTACGGGGGAGTCGGCTCCGGACTACCGGGGGTACGAGGTCGGGACACTGTTGGAGCTGCTGGTCCAGGCGTAGCGGGGCCGTGATCCCGCCGCTAGTCTTAACCGATGAGTACCGTAACCCCATCAACGCTTACGTTTGACGGGCTCTTCGCCCGGGAGCTGGCTGAAATGGCCATCCCGTGGCGGGCGGAAGCGGTGCCGGATCCGAGGCTGCTCGTGCTCAACGAGCCCCTTGCCGCCGAGCTTGGTTTTGACCCTGCCGCCCTCAGGAGCCCCGAGGGTCTGCATCTCCTGACAGGCAACCGTCTTCCCGAGGGAGCGACCCCTGTAGCGCAGGCGTATGCCGGCCACCAGTTCGGCTGGTTCACGCCCCGGCTCGGCGACGGCCGGGCGGTCCTGCTCGGCGAGGTGGTGGGCGGCGACGGGCGCCTGAGGGACATTCATCTCAAGGGCTCCGGGCGCACGCCATTCGCCCGGGGAGGTGACGGGCTCGCCGCAGTCGGTCCCATGCTGCGGGAGTACGTCGTGAGCGAGGCCATGCACGCCCTGGGCATCCCGACGACGCGCTCCCTTGCGGTGGTGGCCACGGGGCAGCCGGTGTACCGGGAGACCGAGCTGCCCGGGGCCGTGCTCACACGGGTTGCCAGCAGTCACCTGCGGGTTGGCAGCTTCCAGTATGCGCGGGCGACGGGTGATGTTGAGCTCCTGCGCCGTCTCGCGGATCACGCAATCACCCGGCATTACCCGGCAGCCGCGGATGCGGACAACCCGTATCTCGCCCTGTTTGAGGCGGTCATAGCCTCCCAGGCCTCGCTGGTGGCGAAGTGGATGCTCGTCGGATTCATCCACGGGGTCATGAACACGGACAACATGACGATCTCGGGGGAGACCATCGACTACGGGCCGTGCGCCTTCATGGAAGCCTTCGACCCAGCCACGGTGTACAGCTCCATCGACGAAGGTGGACGCTACGCCTACGCCAACCAGCCGGTCGTTGCGGAGTGGAACCTGGCCAGGCTCGCCGAGGTTCTCCTGCCGCTGATTCACGAGGACCAGGAACAGGCGGTTCCACTTGCGGTCGAGTCCCTCGAAGCTTTCCGCCCCCGGTACAGTGCCAGCTGGTCGGCCGGCATGGTGGGGAAGCTTGGGCTGCAAACGCACGACGACGACGTGACCTCCCCTGTGGTGGACGGCGTGATCGCCGTGCTCCAGGCAGGGCGCGTTGACTACACAACGTTCTTCCGGAGGCTTGGCGCTGCGGCACGGGGCAACGCGGAACCCGTGCGCAACCTGTTCGCCGACCCGGCCGCTTTTGAGGCCTGGGCGGAGAGTTGGCTGGCCCTCGCTCCGGACGCCGCCGCGATGGACCGGATCAACCCGTTGTACATTCCCCGGAACCACCTCGTGGAGGAGGCTCTGTCCTCGGCTGCCGGCGGTGATCCGGGCCCGCTCGAACGGCTTCTGGAAGCCGTAACTGCTCCCTACGACGAGCGTCCCGGGCTGGAACGTTACGCCGCCGGCGCCCCGGAAAGCTTTGGCCCGTACCGCACCTTCTGCGGAACGTGATGCGCCGGCCTGGACGATCCTTTCAGCTGGGCGGGGCGGCGATGACCTCGGTTCTGTCAGCCTGGTGGCGCTGCTTCACCAGGAAGGCGATGGCCCGTGCGATTTTTGCGCCTCCCAAGGCAGACGGCTCGATCGGGTTGGCGTAATCGCCGTCCTCGCCGCAGATGAGGCGAAGGTCGATCAGGGAGATGCCCAGGCCGAAGGCGGCGCGCGTGATGCAGTCATTGAAAATCGCAAGGGCTGTTCTGATGGTCCGGTAACCGGGGCCTGTAGAAGGAGTGTCGTAGATGGTGCATACCGCAGAGGGCAGGCCAGTGGAGGCAACTGCCTGTGCCATGGCCTGGTAGCCGGCAGCAAAATCGTCCTGTGCCGCCGCCAGAATGTTCAGCGCCTCAGTCACATCTCCCGCCGGCATCTGCAGCAGGTGGGCAAAACCGAGCGCATCATTGCCCCCGACGCTGACCACAAGGTGCGTTGCGTCCTCCGGCAGGAGGCGCAACTGCCGGCGCACCCCGGCAATCACGTCGCCGTCGAGGGCCAGCATGGTGGCCTTCCACCCGGGCGGGAGCTCCTCGCGCAACTGCATGATGACACCCGGGTCTTCGCCCACGTACGCCTTGTTGTCGAAAATCGAGTCGCCCAGCAGCACCACGTGGCCGGCTGGCCGGGGCCCGTCCGCTACCCTCATGGCCTGCCCATGACTTTCACCCATGACCTTCACTCCGGTTCACCGTCAATGCCGGCGGTGCTCCAGCCATAGGGATTCACTCCCGACCCGCTGCCGCGGCGATGGTCATACCCCTGCTGCCAGGCGTCCCTGACGGCGGCGACCAGGTCGCCCAGCAACGGGTAGTAGGGGTGGTCGGGCCCGATGAAAATCATCTCCTCGCGCGCCCTGTCGATGATCCTGCCAATATCGCTCACCGTGCTCATGCGGCATACTGACATGAAATATTTCCCGTGGCGAGGGCAGCAAGGTGAGGGGGTGACGGAGCTAACAGTCCATGACGCCGCTGCCGATTTGTGCACGGCCGGTGTCTCGGGTAAAGTAATTACTCGTGCTGAGGCGCTCGGAGCGCAGGTTTCATCCTGCGGGACCGGCCCGAAAGCGACATTGGGATATGGTGTAATTGGCAACACTACGGTTTCTGGTACCGTCATTCTAGGTTCGAGTCCTGGTATCCCAGCTCAGAAATACCGGCGCTATTACGCGGGTTTTCTGGAATTTCAAAGCGAATTACCGATTTGAAATTCACGCTGAGTGTGTGAAAGAATCACTTAGCCCGAACGGCAGAAATGCTGATCGGAAAAGTACGCGGCCCCATCGTATAGCGGCCTAGTACGCCGCCCTCTCACGGCGGTAACGCGGGTTCGAATCCCGCTGGGGTCACAAAAAGCAGGCTCCGGGCAGCAGCCCGGAGCCTGCTGTGTTTAACGCGTTGAATTGGATTCGTCCTGATATTGCCGTTTCGCACTCCGGCACTTCCGATGTCGCACTTCCGGGATGCATTGCTTTTTGCCCGCTTATATTTTCTGGCGCTTTACTTTTTCTCCTGCTGCTCTTCCGGAGGGGTCCGGCCCACAAAATCATGTGAACTGGCATGATGATGATGTGACCTCTTCCAACGAGCCGGTACCGTTCTCCAGGGACGCGTCCCCCGCGGATGCGCCTCCCGGCGACGCGCTGTTTCCGAACAGTGCATCCCCTGCCGACGCACTGCCCGGCGGCCGGAAGCAGTCATCCCCGGGGCAGGCAGCTGAAGCTGTGGCCGTTCTGGAGGACGTTCACCGTGATCTGGCCGCCCTCTCGCTTCCGCTGGCCCTGCCCGGCGTCGAGGAAGCCCGGCTGGACATCCGCAAATCCGTGGCGCAGCTCGAGGATTACATCCTGCCCCGATACCGAAGCCTGGACGCGCCGCTGCTGGCCGTAGTCGGCGGCTCCACGGGCGCGGGCAAATCCACACTGGTCAACGCCCTCGTTGGCCATCCCGTGACACGGGCAGGAGCAATCCGGCCCACCACACGGCAGCCCATCCTCCTCCATCATCCTGCCGATGCTGCCTGGTTTGAGGACCAGCGTGTCCTGCCGCACCTCAGCCGCATCCGCGGCGCCGTCGTCTCCACCCGGATCCCGGCCAACCAGGCCGGGCCGGCTCCGGACCCGGCCTCGATCCCTTCGCTCGTTCTGGTGGGCGACACCGCCGTGCCTGCAGGAATAGCCCTTCTTGACGCCCCGGACGTTGATTCCGTCTCCGATGAAAACCGCAGGCTCGCGGGCCAACTGCTGGCAGCGGCTGACCTGTGGGTTTTTGTCACCACTGCCAACCGCTATGCAGACGCGGTGCCGTGGAAGCTGCTGCTGGACGCTGCTGCCCGGGACATTATGGTTGCCGTGGTGCTCGACCGGGTTCCCGCGGCCGCGGAAGAGGAAGTCAGCGCTGACCTGCGTGCCATGCTGGCACGCGAGGGGCTTGGCGAGGCGGAACTGTTCATCGTCCCCGAAGTCGTCCTTGACGCCCTCGGCATGCTTCCGGCTGCCGCCGTCGAACCGTTGAAGACCTGGCTGACAGGTCTTGCCGCCGATGCCGCGGCCCGCGGGGACATCGCCCGGCGCACCCTCAATGGGACAGTGAGGGCATTGGGACAGCGGGTCCTATCCGCTGCGGATGCAGCCGGCGGGCAGAAGAGGGCAGCCGGGTTGCTTGCCGCCGATGCCCGGAGCGCATACCAGGACGCAGTGGCCAGGATTCTCAATGCCACCAAGGACGGTGCCCTCCTGCGGGGCGAAGTGCTGGCACGCTGGCAGGACTTCGTCGGAACCGGCGAATTCTTCCGCAATGTCGAACAGAACATCGGCAGGCTCAGGGACCGGATGGGAGCATTTTTCCGGGGTGAGCCCCCTCCTGCGGTCAAGGTGGAAACTGCCATCGAAACGGGGCTGCAGGCCGTTATCCTCGACGAAGCAGCCAACGCGGCGGAAGACACGGACCAGCGCTGGCGCTCCCACCCGGCGGGCAGGCAGCTGCTCGGAACAGATGACCTCTCGGGAACGGCCCCGGGCTTTGCCGATGATGTTGCGGCCGAAATCCGGGCGTGGCAGGGGAGCCTGATGGAACTGATCCGGACCGAAGGACAGGACAAGCGGACCCAGGCCAGATGGCTGTCGTTTGGCATCAACGGCCTCGGCGCGGCCCTCATGATTGTGGTGTTTTCGATGACTGCGGGCCTGACCGGACTGGAAATCGGCTTGGCGGGCGGCACCGCCGTTGTTGGTCAGAGGCTGCTCGAGGCCTTCTTTGGCGAGGACGCCGTGCGCCGCCTTGCCCAGACCGCCCGTGAGGACCTCCATGCCCGGTGCCAGAAACTTCTGCAGGGCGAGCAGGAGCGGTTCCTGGAACGGCTGGACTTTGATGAGGGCCCCTCGGCCGAGGTCCTGGCCGGACACGCAAGGTCACTGGCCCGGCTGGCGGACGCCGCATGAGCCGCCACGGCCTGGCCCGGGAAGCCACCCGACTGGGAGCCAGGCTGGAGGCGCTCAACAGAGCCCGGGAACTGGCCGAAGGGGTGCTGCCGGATACGGCGCTGGACGACGTCTTTCAGGTGCTGGACCGTGCCGGTTCGCGGCGCTCCCTGTCGGCGGATCACACCGTGGTGGGGTTTTTCGGTGCCACGGGCAGCGGCAAGTCAACGCTGTTCAATGCGGTCAACGGGGCTGAAATAGCGACGGCGGCGGCGCGCCGGCCCACCACATCGGAACCGCTGGCCAGTGTCTGGGGAGCCGAGGGCAGCGAGCCTCTCCTTGACTGGCTGGATGTACGCCAGCGCCATTATGCCGATCCGGTCCCGGGGTTCGCAGACGAATCCAGCGGGCTGATCCTCCTGGACTTGCCGGACTTCGATTCGACGAGGACCGCCAACCGGGAAACGGTGCAGCGGCTCGTGGGCATGGTGGACGTCCTCGTCTGGGTGCTCGATCCGCAAAAGTACGCCGACGCGGCCGTGCATCAGGATTTCCTCACCCCACTGGCGTCCCATGGCGCCGTAACACTGGTGGTGCTGAACCAGATCGACAGGCTCCCCGCAGCCGATGTGCCGCTGGTCTTGGAATCACTGAAGGGAATCCTCGCGCAGGACGGCCTGGGCAAAGTCCAGGTCATTGGGGCTTCTGCGCTTTCCGGTGCGGGGGTTGACAAGGTCCGGGCTGCAATCCGTGGAGTCGTCGCGCAGAGGGCGGCCCTTTCCTTGCGCCTCTCCGCCGATGTCACCCGGGCCGCTGCCCGCCTGCTTGAGGTCTCCGGTGACGGGGAGGCTGCCGGGGTGAAAGGAAGCGCCCGCTCCCGGCTTGCCGAAGAGCTGGCAGTGGCAGCCAATGTCCCCCTTGTGGTCGACGCAGTAGGCCGGTCCTACAGGCAGGAGTCTGCCCGCCGCACCGGCTGGCCGGTCACAAGGTGGCTCGTGCGGTTCAGGCCGGACCCGCTGCGGCGCCTGAACCTGCGAAGCGATACCAGCCCGGAAGTAAACAGAACCTCGCTGCCAGCGGCGGGAGCGCCGGAACGGGCCCGGACCGACGCTGCAGTCCGGGAATTTGCAGACACCGCGAGTGACGGCGCGCCCGGTCCTTGGCGGGCATCGATCCGGAGTGTTGCCCGTGCGGGCCGCGACAGGCTTCCGGACGCCTTGGACCAGGCGATTGCGGGCACTGACCTGAAGGCCGGAAGGAAATCCTGGTGGTGGGGCCTCTTCAACGTGGTCCAGTGGCTGGCGCTGCTGACAGCCGTGGGCGGTCTGGCATGGCTCGGTGTACTCGCCGTCCTAGGCTACCTGCAGCTGCCGGTCCCCGAGGTGCCCCGGGTGGAGGGCTGGCCAATCCCCACTCTCATGATCGCGGGCGGGGTGCTGCTGGGGATCCTGCTCGCCGTCACCGCGAAATTCATTACCGCGGGATTTGCACGTGCGCGGGCAACGGCGGCGGGTAAACGCCTTAAGGCGGCAGTCAGCCGGGTGGCGGGGCAACACGTCATCGAGCCGGTGGAAGCGGAAATCGGCCGATTGAGTGCCTTCAACGAGGCACTCAAGGCTGCCGGCAAGTAGCCGGGCTGCGGGTAGTCAGGCGGCGCCGGGTTCGGTGGCGGCTGCCGCGTCGCGGACCTTGATCATGGTGCGGAGGTTCCGCGTCGTCGTTGAGGCCTTGTACCTTGGCTTGGCGGCGAGCTTGCTGAAGGGGCTCTCCAGGGTTCCTCCGGCCGGTGCCAGCCATGCTGTGGCTTCCGGCCCCAGCCTGGCCTGTTCCACCCCGCCAAGTCCCGCCGCGGCGTCGAAAAGTTCGTCAAGTGCCGCGGGGTCCGAAGCCAGGGTGATATACGTATGCGTCGCCTTGTCATCGGCAGGGTAGGGGCAGGCCTGCACCAGTTCGGCCACCCGGTCCGCAGTCAGTACCACCACCCAGGCGACGTAGCCGAAAGAGTCCCGGAGGCAGGCCTCGAAAACGCCTTTGACGGCGGCAGGGTCCAGCTCGCTCGCCAGCACCACGTTGCCGCTGGCCAGCAGCGTCTTCACACCCTCGAAGGGGCATGCCTTGAGGGCCGTCTTGAGATCCGCCATCTTGATGTTGATGCCACCCACGTTGATGCCGCGGAGGAAGACTGCATAGCTGGTCATCGGCCCAGAATACTGCCTGCACGGCTGATGAGGCTCAGGCGGGACCCGCTGTGGCCAGCTGCGCCACGATGCCGGTCCCGGGTCTGGTGCACCTAGTCGTTGTTCTTGCGGAGCGCCTCTGTGAGCACGCGGGCGGCGTTGCAGACGACTTCGGCGTGCAGCCTGCCCGGCTGGCGGGTCAGTCGTTCGATCGGACCGGAAATGGAAACCGCGGCAATCACCCGTCCGGACGGTCCGCGGACAGGCGCCGAAACGGAGGCGACTCCAGGCTCGCGTTCGCCGAGGCTCTGGCCCCAGCCCCGCCGTCGTACCCCTGCCAGGACGGTGGGCGTGAAACGCGCCGCCTGCAGCCCTTCCAGGAGCCGGTCGTGGTCCTCCCAGGCGAGCAGCACCTGGGCCGCGGAGCCGGCCTTCATGGAGAGCTGCGTTCCCACCGGAATGGTGTCGCGGAGGCCGATGGGGCGCTCGGCGGAAGCGACGCAAACGCGCCAGTCACCCTGCCGGCGGAAGATCTGCGCGCTTTCGCCGGTGGCGTCGCGCAGCTGCATCAGGACCGGTCCGGCGGAGGCGATCAGCCGGTCCTCGCCGGCGGCGGAGGCGAGCTCCACCAGGCGGCTCCCCAGCACAAAGCGTCCCTGGATGTCGCGGCTGACAAGCCGGTGGTGAACCAAAGCCAGGGCAAGCCTGTGTACCGTCGGCCTGGCGAGGCCGGTGGCCGCCACCAGCTGCGCCAGAGTGGTGGGGCCAGCCTCAAGTGCGTCAAGCACATGGGCCGCTTTATCGATGACACCGACTCCACTAGAATTGTCCATGTACTGATATTGCCGTCTCAATATCTGAGATGCAAATCATTTCGCTGGCGTAGGGCAAGGGCGTGCTGGTTCAGTGGATACAAACAGCCAACAGCAGTGAAGGGAGATGGCCATGGCAAAGACATTGGCCGAGAAAGTCTGGGACGCGCACGTGGTGCGCAAAGGCGACGGTGAAGGTGCCAACGCTCAGCCGGACCTTCTCTACATCGACCTCCACCTGGTGCACGAAGTCACCTCGCCGCAGGCCTTCGAAGGACTGCGCCTGGCCGGCCGCCGGCTGCGCCGCCCCGACCTCACCATTGCCACCGAGGACCACAACACCCCCACGCTGGACATCGATAAGCCTATCGCGGATCTCACCAGCCGGACCCAGATCCAGACCCTCCGCAACAACTGCGAGGAATTCGGCGTCCGGCTGCACAGCCTCGGCGACGCCGAGCAGGGCATTGTCCATGTGGTCGGCCCGCAGCTCGGGCTGACCCAGCCCGGTATGACGGTGGTCTGCGGCGACTCGCACACCTCCACGCACGGAGCTTTCGGCGCGCTGGCCATGGGCATCGGCACGTCCGAGGTGGAGCACGTCATGGCTACCCAGACGCTGTCCCTGAAGCCGTTCAAAACCATGGCGATCAACGTCGAGGGCACGCTCCGCCCCGGCGTTTCCGCGAAGGACATCATCCTGGCGGTCATCGCGAAGATCGGCACCGGCGGCGGCCAGGGCTATGTGCTCGAGTACCGCGGCTCCGCGATCCGCGCGCTGTCCATGGAAGCCCGGATGACCATCTGCAACATGTCCATCGAGGCCGGTGCACGTGCAGGCCTGGTGGCCCCGGACCAGACCACGTACGACTACATGTACGGACGCCCGCACGCGCCGCAGGGCGCGGAGTGGGACGCCGCCGTCGAGTACTGGAACACGCTCCGCTCCGAAGACGACGCGACGTTCGACGTGGAAGTGGACCTTGACGCCGACACCCTGGAGCCGTTTGTTACCTGGGGAACCAACCCGGGCCAGGGCGTTTCGCTGTCATCCAATGTTCCTTCGCCCGAGGACTTCGGCGACGAGAACGCCAAGGCAGCTGCCGAACGCGCCCTGCAGTACATGGGCCTGGAGGCCGGCACGCCGATGAAGGAGATCCGGGTGGACACGGTCTTCCTGGGCTCCTGCACCAACTCCCGGATGGAAGACCTGCGCGCCGCCGCGGACATCATCCGCGGCCGCATCAAGGACCCGAAGATCCGGATGCTCGTTGTTCCCGGCTCGGCACGCGTCCGGCTTGAGGCTGAAGCGGAAGGCCTGGACAAGGTCTTCAAGGACTTCGGTGCCGAATGGCGCTTCGCAGGGTGCTCCATGTGCCTGGGCATGAACCCGGACCAGCTGGAGCCGGGCGAACGCTGTGCGTCGACGTCGAACCGCAACTTCGAGGGACGCCAGGGCAAGGGCGGCCGCACGCACCTCGTCTCACCGGTTGTGGCCGCAGCCACGGCCGTCCGCGGCACGCTCAGCTCGCCGTCGGACCTGGACCCCGCTCCGGAGTCCGCCGCCGTGCGCATCGATGCAGCTTAGACGCGCAGCCTAGCCACGCCTCCCAGACCTCCCCAGCACCGAAGGATCCGCCATGGAAAAGTTCAGCACCCACACCGGGATCGGCGTACCGCTGCGCCAGAGCAACGTGGACACCGACCAGATCATCCCCGCCGTCTACCTCAAGCGCATTACCCGCACCGGCTTCGAGGACGCCCTGTTCGCGGCCTGGCGCAAGGACCCGGCCTTCATCCTGAACCAGGAACCCTTCAACGCCGGCTCCGTCCTGGTGGCCGGACCCGACTTCGGCACCGGTTCCTCCCGTGAGCACGCCGTCTGGGCCCTGAAGGACTACGGCTTCAAGGCAGTCCTTTCCTCCCGGTTTGCCGATATCTTCCGCGGCAACTCGGGCAAGCAGGGCCTCCTGGCAGCCGAAGTGGCACAGGACGACATCGAACTCATCTGGAAGGTGCTGGAGAACGCGCCCGGCACCGAAGTGACCGTGGACCTGGTTTCGAAGACCGTCATGTGCGGCAACGTCGTGGCACCGTTCGAGATCGACGACTACACGCGCTGGCGCCTCCTGGAAGGCCTGGACGACATCGGCCTGACCCTCCAGCACGAAGAGGACATCACGGCCTACGAGGCCACCAGGCCCGCTTTCAAGCCCAAAACCCTGCCCGCGCGCCTGTCCTGAACCTGGGCCGGACGCCGCTCCGAAGCCTGTGCCGGGACGGTCCGAAAGCGGGCGGTATTACCGGACCGGCCCGGCACGCCACGGGCGCGTCCGGCATGCCCTTATTTCTGATCGGTAACGCTAGCTCCTATGCTTAGCTGGAGCCTTTGTAAGGATTTGGGGGGCGAGTAGTCGTGAGGAAACCGGTACATGAGTAGTGTTTTGACAATCCGCGGAGGCGTCCCGCTGACTGGACGCGTCACCGTTCGCGGGGCCAAGAATCTTGTCCCCAAGGCCATGGTGGCCGCCCTGCTGGGCAACGAGCCGTCCGTTTTGCGCAACGTTCCTGAGATCAAGGACGTTGAGGTTGTCACCAGCCTGCTCCAGCTTCACGGCGTCACCGTGGAAAAGGACCCGGTCAGCGGGGACCTGACCCTGGATCCGAAGGGTGCCAAGACCGCGTCCAGCACGGCCATTGACGCCCACGCGGGCGACTCCAGGATCCCGATCCTGCTGTGCGGTCCGCTGATCCATGCCATCGGTGAAGCCTTCATTCCCGACCTTGGCGGGTGCAAGATCGGCGACCGGCCCATCGACTACCACCTGAACGTCCTGCGGCAGTTCGGCGCCGTCGTCGAAAAGCGTCCGGGCGGGATCCACATTTCGGCGCCCAAGGGACTCCAGGGGGCCAAGATCTCCCTGCCGTACCCGTCCGTGGGAGCCACCGAGCAGGTCCTGCTCAGCGCCACCCGGGCCGAGGGCATCACGGAACTTTCCGGCGCAGCCACGGAACCGGAAATCATCGACCTCATCGCGGTGCTGCAGAAGATGGGCGCCATCATCAGCGTCCAGACGGACCGCACCATCCGGATCGAAGGCGTGAAGGACCTTGGCGGCTACAACCACCGGGCCCTTTCGGACCGGAATGAGTCCGCGTCCTGGGCATCCGCCGCTCTTGTCACGCGCGGGGACATCTTCGTGGAAGGCGCTTCGCAGCGCGACATGATGACCTTCCTGAACACCTACCGCAAGGTGGGCGGTGGCATGGACATCGGTGAGGACGGCATCCGTTTTTACCACCACGGCGGCAAACTGGCCCCGCTCGTCCTTGAAACAGACGTGCACCCGGGCTTCATGACCGACTGGCAGCAGCCCCTCGTTGTGGCGCTCACCCAGGCGGAGGGCGTGTCAATCGTCCATGAGACCGTCTACGAGAACCGTTTCGGCTTCACCGATGCGCTGATCCGGATGGGTGCCAACATCCAGGTACACCGCGAATGCCTCGGCAGCGTCCCGTGCCGGTTCGGCCAGCGCAACTTCCTGCACTCAGCCGTCATCTCGGGATCCACGCAGCTCAAAGGCACTGACATTGACGTCCCGGACCTTCGGGGCGGCTTCAGCCACCTGATCGCCGCGCTCGCCGCCACAGGCACGTCCCGTGTGACCGGAATCGACATCATCAACCGCGGCTACGAGCGCTTCACCGAGAAGCTCGCCGGCCTGGGCGCCGATTTCGACATCACCGCAGCCAAGTAAACGGGGTCCCAGTGAAGGAAACGGCCAAGAGCCGCATCACCTTTGTCATCGTCGCCGGGATCGTCAGGCCCGTGATGAACCTGCTCATGAACAAGAAGTGGGAAGGGCTGGACAAGCTCCCGGCCGGCGGCTTTATCGCCGCGCCCAACCATTGCACCGAGATCGACCCACTGGTCATCGGGCACATGCTATACAACCAGAAGCGGATGCCCCACTTCCTCGCCAAGGCCGGGCTGTTTAAGGTGCCGGTGGTCGGGGCGGTGCTGCGGGCCACCAAGCAGATCCCGGTGGAACGCTCGACGGCGGGTGCCAACCGTTCGCTGAACGTCGCCAGGGAAGTGGTTGACGAGGGCGGTGCAATCATCATCTACCCGGAAGGCACCCTGACGCGGGACCCGGAGCTGTGGCCGATGAAGGGGCACACCGGCGCCGCCAGGATGGCGCTCGAAAGCGGAATTCCGGTGGTTCCCATGGCCCACTGGGGAGCCCACCAGGTGTTCCCGCGCTACGCGAAGCGCTTCCACCTGTTCCCCCGGCGGACTTCCCGCGTCATCGTCGGCGATCCCGTGGACCTCAGCGCCTTTGAGGGCCGCCCGCTGGACAAAGCCACGCTGACGGCTGCCACCGCCCTCATCATGGATGCTGTCACCGGGCTGCTGGCAACCCTGCGGTCGGAGCAGCCTCCGGCAGAGCGGTGGGATCCGGCCGCCCACAGCCGGAGCAAACACGGACGCAACATCGAGCGGGGTCGCAAATGAGCCCTGAACAGGCCGCAGCGGGCTCAGCGCTGTCGGTAGCCGTCCTCGGAGCAGGCTCCTGGGGCACCACGTTTGCCAAGATCCTCGCCGATGCTGCCACGGCATCAGGCGTTCAACGGAGCATCAGGCTCTGGGGACGCCGCAGCGAGGTTGTTGAGCAGATCAACTCCGAACACCGGAATCCGCAGTACCTGAAGGAAATCGACCTCCCGCACAGCATCACCGCATCCACTGACGTGGCCGAGGTGCTGTCCGGCGCCGACCTCGTGGTCCTGGCGGTTCCCGCCCAGTCCCTGCGGCTGCAGCTTCGCGAGTGGCGGCACCTGATTTCGCCCGATGCCCTGGTCGTCTCGCTGATGAAGGGCCTGGAGCTCAGTTCGGACGCCCGGATGAGCGAGGTCATCTCCGAGGAACTCGGAATTAAAGCCGGCCGGATTGCCGTGGTATCCGGACCGAACCTGGCCATGGAAATCGCCCGGGAAGAACCGACCGCATCGGTGGTGGCCTGCTCTGACGCCGAGGTGGCGTCATGGATCGCCCGCAGCTGCACCGCACCGTATTTCCGCCCGTACACCACCACCGACGTCATCGGGGTTGAAATCGGCGGCATCGTCAAGAACGTCATAGCCCTGGCGGTGGGCATCTGCGAAGGCAAGCGGATGGGCGACAACACCAAGGCATCGGTCATCACCCGCGGGCTCGCGGAAACGTCCAGGCTTGCCCTGGCCCTGGGCGGCGAGGCGCAGACCATGGCCGGGCTGGCCGGCCTGGGAGACCTCGTTGCCACCTGCTCATCGCCGTTGTCCCGGAACCATACCGCCGGACGGCTGCTCGGCAAAGGCCTGACCCTGGAAGAAGTGGCCGCGGAAATGACGCAGACGGCCGAAGGCATCAAGTCCGGGCAGGCGGTGCATGAGCTCGCCGGAAAGCTCGGCGTCGAGATGCCGATCACCGCGGCTGTCGTGGCCGTGCTGGACGGAAAATTGTCCGTTGACCAACTGGGACCGCTGCTGCTGGCCCGGGACCTGAAACCCGAAGGCGATTACTGACTGTGTCGGAAGAAATTTTGAACAAGAACACCGGGCACGGCCACGTCAAACCCCGGGTCGCCGTTTTGTTTGGCGGCCGCTCCAGTGAGCACGCCGTCAGCTGCGTAACGGCTGCCGGTGTGCTGGGTGCCATCGACTACGACAAGTACGACGTCATTCCCATCGGCATCGCCAGGACGGGCCAGTGGGTGCTCGTGTCGGGCGACATCCGTCAATGGTCCCTCTCGGCCTCTGCACTTCCGGAAGTGGCGCCGTCGGCCCGTACGGTGGCACTCGCTGAGATCGGCGGTGAGCACCAGCTGATCGTGGCATCTCCGAACGAAGTCCCGCAGGAACTCGGCACGGTGGACGTCGTCTTTCCGCTGCTCCACGGCCCGTTCGGTGAGGACGGCACCATCCAGGGGTTGCTGGAACTCTCGGACACCCGTTACGTGGGCGCCGGAGTCCTCGCGTCGGCCGTCGGGATGGACAAGCACTACATGAAGGTCGTTTTCGAAGCGGCCGGACTGCAGGTCGGCCCCTACATCGCGGTGACGGACCGGCAATGGGTCACGGACCCGGAATCCGTCCGCAAACGCGTTGACCTGCTGGGCTACCCGGTGTTCGTGAAGCCCGCGCGGGCCGGATCCTCCATGGGCATCTCCAAAGTGGACTCACTGGAGGGCCTGGATGCCGCCATCGAGGCTGCCCGCGAGCACGACCTCAAGCTGGTGATCGAAGCGGGGATCGTGGGCCGCGAAATCGAGTGCGCGGTCCTCGAGGGGCGCGGCACCGACGCTCCGCGGACTTCCATGCCCGGCGAGATCGTCGTCGCGCCGGGAGAGCACCAGTTCTATGACTTCAATGCAAAGTACGTGGAAGACGACGCCGCCTCGCTGAGCTGCCCGGCCGACATCCCCGACGAAGCAATCGTCCGGGTCCGCGAGCTTGCCGCCGCCGCGTTCGACGCCGTGGGGGCGGAGGGCCTCAGCCGGGTGGACTTCTTCTACACTCCCGACGGTGGGCTGATCATCAACGAAATCAACACCATGCCCGGCTTCACGCCGAAAAGCATGTATCCGCAGATGTGGGCGGCCTCGGGACTGGCCTACGCGGACCTCATTGATGAACTGATCCACCTGGCGCTGAACCGGAAGACCGGGCTGCGCTAGCCGCTATTGACCGGTGGGCAGGTTCTGCAGTTCTTCCTGGCCCACGCAGTTCCTGGTGGCCTTGATCTTTCCGGCGGCGGCGGAGAGTTCGGCCAGGACGGTCGCGGAACTGATCTGGTCCGAGTCAGGGTCCATGAGGATTTCAGTGGCCGGTTCGCGGCCGAATGTTGTCAGCGTCCACACGGAGTCGCCTTCCTTGATGACCCAGTCGACACCGTTGACGCTGACGCAACGGTCGGTGGTGGGGCCCGGAACGTTGACCCCGCAGCGCAGGATCACTTTGGACGGGTCGCCCCAGGCCGCAGTCCCCTGGCTGTTGGTCTTCCGCAGATGCTCATCACCCATGGTGTCCGGAAGTGCCACCATCATGGGAGCGCAGGCGGGGTTGGCTGCATCCTTGGCCGGTGCGACGTCCACTGCCGGGGTGCACGCGCTCAATGCCAGGACCAACGCCGCGGCCGTTGCCGGCAGGCGAAGCGAGCGTAAGGAAACAAGGGTGCGCGGCTGGTGCATGGTTTAAGCCTATCCCGGTCCGGCCGGCCCGCCGGACGGGGAGCCCGCAGGCCGCCCGCCGTTCCGCGGGACCGGATGTCGGTCCCTGACGGTACCGTAGTGCTGTGCCTGAAACTCACCTTACCGTCGCCGGACTTTCCGAATCCGAGCTCCTTGCCAAGATCTTTCCGCGCCTCAACAACGGATCCGTTCAAGGCACCATGCTCCTGCTTGGGCCGGGGGACGACGCCGCCATCGTAGCGGCTCCGGACGGCCGGACGGTGGTCAGCATCGACACCCAGGTCCAGGACCAGGATTTCAGGCTGGAGTGGAACAACGGATACCGGACCACAGGTTTCGACGTCGGCTGGAAAGCCGCGGCCCAGAACCTCAGCGACATCAACGCCATGGGCGCACGGTCCACCTCCATGGTGGTAAGCCTTACCCTGCCGCCGGATACGCCGGTTTCCTGGGTGGAGGAATTTGCGGACGGCCTCTCCCATGCCATCCGGGACCTTGGTGCGGCCGGATGCTCCGTGGCCGGCGGGGACCTCGGCCGTGGACGGGAACTGGCTGTGACAGTGGCCATCCTGGGGACCCTGGACGGACAGGATGCCGTGTTGCGCTCCGGTGCCCGGCCCGGCGATACGGTTGCCCTGGCCGGAACGGTGGGCCATGCCGCTGCCGGGCTGGCCCTGCTTGAATCCGCGCGGAGCGTTGATCAGCTGACCGCGGAGCAGCGAACCATCATGGACAGGCAGTGCCGGCCCCTGCCGCCGCTGGCGGCCGGGCCGTCGGCGCTCGCTGCCGGAGCCTCGGCCATGATGGACATTTCCGACGGCCTGGTCCGCGACGGCAGCAGGCTGGCTGCCGCCAGCGGCGTTGTCCTGAACCTGGATCAGGACGCCCTGAAGCAGCTCACCGGGCCGCTGTCAGCGGCCGCTGACGCAGTCGGAGGGGATCCCATGGCCTGGGTGCTCGGGGGCGGGGAAGATCATGGACTTCTTGCCACATTCCCTCCGGATGTTCAGCTGCCTCCGGGTTTCGCTGCGATAGGCTCAGTAGAGGCCCTTGCACCAACGGAAAGCACTGGCGTAAAAATTGCGGGCCGGCCCGCGGACGCTGTGGGATGGGATCACTTTGCAGACTAAGATTGCCGCCAACGCGCAAGCGATGAAGCGGTGGTTGGGCAAAGCCGAAACAGCGCTGGGCAACCACAGCGACCGCCTCAACGCCATCAACATTTTTCCCGTGGCCGATGGCGATACCGGCACCAACCTCTACCTGACGGTGCGTGCGGCTGCGCAGGCGCTCAGCAGTACTCCGGCGTCGCCCGACGCCGGAGGTGCGCACCCGCCGGAGGGGCCGCCGGGTCAGCAGGACGTAGGGGCGGTGCTTGCCCGGGCGGGCCAGGCAGCCATGGAACAGGCACGCGGCAACTCCGGAACCTTGTTCTCTGTCTTCCTGTGCGCCGCGGCGGAGCCCCTGATGGGCCATGCGCGCCTGAGCTCGCCCTTGCTGGCCGCCGCGTTGAACCGCGCCCAGATCCGGGCGTGGTCAGCCCTCAGCGATCCTGTCCCGGGGACCATGCTCTCGGTGATGGAGGCGGCTGCCCGCGCCGCGGCCGCAGTGGACGCGGACCAGAACGGCGACGACAGCAACCACGCCCTGGGCCTCGCCCTCGATGCGGCCGTTGAAGCGGCACTGGAGGCGGTTGTCCTCACCGAGGACCAGTTGGCGGCGCTGCACGAGGCCCATGTTGTCGACGCCGGCGGGGTGGGTATGCTCCTTATCCTGGACTGCCTGCGATCAGCCGTGCTGGGCGAAGAACTCCAAAGCGATCTGCTCGACGGACTGCACGGCTACGATGTGCAGGATCCGCACATCCACGCGGACATGCCCGACGACGACGGCGTGGAAGTCATGTGCACCATCAACCTTTCGCCGCTGGATGCAGCCACGCTCCGTCAGCGGCTGGACGAAATGGGCGATTCGGTGATCATGAGCCAGGTGGGCGGTGCAATGGACGCGGACGGAACCTACCGTTGGCGCGTGCATGTCCATGTTGCCGCTGCCGAACCGGCCGTCGCCCTGATCGGCTCCCTGGGCGAACCCACGGAAATTTCGGTAAGCCAGCTCGCCCTGCCGAGGAACCCCGACGGAAATGACCGCTGAGCTGCACCTGGGCCTGGAACGCC
Organism: Arthrobacter sp. ISL-72; assembly: GCF_018613755.1. Lineage (GTDB taxonomy): Bacteria > Actinomycetota > Actinomycetes > Actinomycetales > Micrococcaceae > Arthrobacter. Next base: position 43,060 of record NZ_JAGGPP010000009.1, on the reverse strand, counting down.
GCATCGGCAAGCGTTCCGCAGCGGTCATCGAAAAGCACCTGGGCATCACCACGGTCGGCGGCCTGCTCAACTACTTTCCCCGCCGGTACCTCACCCGCGGCGAGCTGACGCCCATCAGCGAAGTTCCGCTGGATGAAGAGATCACCCTGATCGCGCGCGTCGTGACCACCAGCACGCGCGCCATGCGTGCGCGCCGCGGCACCCTGACCGACGTCATCATTACCGATGACTCGGCCCAGGACTCCGGCGCGCCGGCCAGGCTGCCCGGCGCCGGGATCCCGGGCACCCTGAAAGTGAGCTTTTTCAACGGACACCGCGCCAAAGCGGAGCTGCTGCCGGGACGGCGGGCAATGTTCTCGGGCAAGGTCACCCGCTTCGGCCGGGCCCTTAGCCTCACCAACCCCGACTTCCAGCTGCTGGACGAGGATCCGGACACGCCGGCAACGGACCCGGAGAAGCTCGCCGGCATGCCCATCCCGGTCTACCCGGCCACTGCCAAGCTCACCAGCTGGTCCATCCAGAAAGTGATCTCCACACTGCTGGACACTGCCGATCTTGACGACCTGGACGACCCCCTGCCCGCCGAGGTGTCGGCCAGGGAGAAGTTCCTTCCGGCTGCCGAAGCGTACCGGCTGATCCACGTCCCGGAGGTGCCGGCGGACTGGCAGCGGGCACGGGACAGGTTCCGCTACCAGGAGGCGCTGGTGCTGCAGTCCGCCCTCGCCCGGCGCCGCGCCCAGCTGGCCGCGGAGGAGGCCACGGCCCGCCGGCCCGTCGCTGACGGACTGCTGAATGCGTTTGACCGCCAGCTGCCGTTTACGCTCACTGCCGGCCAGTCCGCCGTCGGCAAGACATTGGCGGAGGAACTGTCGCAGGACAGCCCCATGAACCGCCTCCTCCAGGGCGAGGTGGGATCAGGCAAAACCATCGTTGCCCTGCGCGCCATGCTCCAGGTTGTGGACGCCGGGGGACAGGCCGCCCTTTTGGCCCCCACGGAAGTCCTGGCGGCCCAGCACTTCGAATCCATCCGCCGTACGCTCGGTCCGCTGTCCCGCGACGGACTCCTGGGCGGATTGGGCCCCGACGCAGTGCAAGTCACGCTGCTCACGGGCTCCATGCCCGCGGCGGCCCGCAAACAGGCCATGCTGGACGCAGCTTCCGGCACCGCCGGCATTGTCATCGGCACGCACGCGCTGCTGGGTGACACGGTCTCGTTCTACGACCTCGGGCTCATCGTGGTGGATGAACAGCACCGCTTCGGCGTCGAGCAGCGTGACGCCCTCCGCGCCAAGGCGAGCAAACCGCCGCACCTGCTGGTCATGACCGCCACGCCCATCCCGAGGACGGTGGCCATGACCGTTTTCGGAGACCTCGAAACCTCCATACTGGACGAACTTCCCGCGGGACGTGCCCCCATCGCCACGCACGTGGTTGGCCTCGCCGAAAATCCCGGCTGGGCAGGCCGGATCTGGTCCCGCTCCCGGGAGGAGATCGACGCCGGCCACCAGGTTTACGTAGTGTGTCCCAAGATCGGAGAGGACGACGACGGCGACTTCAGCCCCGGGGAAGCGGAGCCGTCCGCAGCGGACCTGGAAGGGGAGGGGCCGGCGCGCGAACTCGCGTCCGTCACGGCCGTCGTCGAACACCTCCAGGACGAACCGGCCCTGGCCGGTGTGCCCCTCGCTCCTTTGCACGGCAGGCAGGATCCCGTGCTGAAGTCCGCCACCATGGCCTCGTTCACCGCGAATGAGACGAAGCTGCTCGTCTCCACCACGGTGATCGAGGTGGGCGTCGACGTCCACAACGCCACGCTTATGGTGATCCTGGATGCGGACAGGTTCGGTATTTCCCAGCTGCACCAGCTGCGCGGCCGCGTGGGCCGGGGCGGACTGCCCGGTACCTGCCTCCTGGTGACCACACTGGAAACCGGACACCCCAGCCGCCGCCGGCTGGACGCCGTCGCCGCCACCACGGACGGCTTTGTGCTGTCCCAGGAGGACCTGAAGCTTCGGCGCGAGGGAGACATCCTGGGCGCCTCACAGTCCGGTGGACGGTCCGCGCTCAAACTGCTGCGGGTACTGGAGCATGAGGCCGTCATTGCGAAGGCACGCCAGGACGCGCAGCGGATTGTGGCCGCCGATCCCGGCCTGGTGGATCATTCCGCCCTTGCGGTCGCGATCGAAGAATACTTGAACCCTGAAAAGGAGGCGTTCCTTGAGCGTGGCTAAGGGATGGCGCGCGGCGGCGACGGGCCGTAGGGCGCGGGCATGAGCCGCATCATCGCCGGCTCTGGCGGCGGCATGCCCCTGGCGAGCGTGCCCGGTTCCATGACACGTCCCACCACGGACCGTGTCAAGGAAGCACTCTTCTCCCGGCTCGACGCCTTCAATGTGGTGGCGGGCGCCCGTGTCCTTGACCTTTACGCCGGCTCCGGTTCGCTGGGAGTCGAGAGCGCCAGCCGCGGCGCGGAAACAGTTGACCTCGTGGAGTTCGGCGGCAAAGCCAGCGAGGTCTGCCAGCGCAACGCCGACCTTATTAACGGTGCGGTGGGCCGGAAAGTGGTTTCGGTGCACCGCTCCCGGGTGGAGTCGTTCCTCGAAAGGACCGTCCCGGGTACGCTGTGGGACCTCGTGTTCCTGGATCCGCCTTATCCGCTCGACGAGCCAGCCATGGGTTCGGTTCTGGAAGAGCTATCGCCGTACCTGGCGGAGGGCGCCGTTGTGGTAGTGGAGCGCTCATCCCGCAGCCCGGAACCGGCGTGGCCGGCGTCCCTCGAACGGTTCGCCGAGAAGAAATACGGCGAAACCAAACTGTGGTTTGCCGAACCCGTGGGCGGGGGCAGCTGACAGGCCCGGACTCACCCAGCCGGAAGCAAAGCGGCCCGGGGGATGTGCCGCGGACTAGTCGGAGAGCGCGTCGAGGTCCACGCCGGCCAGCACCCTCGCCGGGTGCGGGCCGCGTGCCGTCAGCTCCGTGGTCCATTCCGCGGGCCACGCACCCTGGGTCCCGATGAGGATGATGTTGCCCGGATGGCGGCCAGCAAACATGCCGGACTCGGCGAACGCGGCAACCCCGTTCACCGCGTGCCCCAATGCTGCGACCTGGCTCCGCACCAGCGTCAGGCCCGGCTCGTCGCCCACGTTGACAATGAGCACCCCTTGCGGCGTCAGTTTTGCCGCCGCTTCCCGGTAGAACCCGGTGCAGGCGATGTGCTCCGGCGCATCCGGGCCGGAGAAGATGTCCAGGATCACGACGTCGAAACGCAGGTCCGCCGGCAGCTCCGCCAGGGCGTCCCGGGCGTCCGCGATCAGGGTGTGCAGCACGGTTCCGTCGGGCAGCGGCAGGTGCTGCAGGACGAAGTCCAGCAGTTCGCGCTCGAGCTCCACGGCATATTGCAGGGATCCCGGGCGGGTCGCCTGGATGTAGCGGGCCAAGGTCAGGGCGCCGGCGCCGAGATGCAGGGCGGTAACGGGCTCGCCGGCAGGGGCCGCCAGGTCCACAACGTGCCCGATCCGGCGAAGGTACTCGTAGAAGATTTCGCCCGGTTCCGCAAGATTCACGTGGGACTGTTCCGCCCCGCCGATGCTGAGCACGTAGGCGCCGTCGGTAAAAGCGTCCGGTTCGATGGCAGCGTGCCGGCCCGTGGTCCGGAGGAAGCGGGAGGCGGCCCCCGGCGCTACTGCCATTGTCAGAGCCTGTCGCGGAGCGTCGCGAGCCTGGCTGCGGCCTCTTCGAGGACTTCGGTCTTCTTGCAGAAGGCAAAGCGGAGCAGGCTGCGGGTCCGTTCGGCGCCTTCGGGATGGCAGAAGACGGGCACCGGGATAGCGGCAACGCCCACAAGTTCCGGAAGCCTCCGCGCCAGGTCCACCGAGTCGGAGATCCCCAGGGGGGCCGTGTCCACATTCACGAAGTACGTTCCCTGCGGTGTGAAGACGTCCAGGCCGGCGGCTTTCAGCCCGTCACTGAGGATGTCCCGTTTGTGCCTGAGCGTGGCGGCTATTCCCGCGTAGAAATCGTCGGGCAGGCCCAGCCCCACCGCGATGGCGGACTGGAACGGCGTACCGGAGCTGTAGCTCAGGAACTGTTTCACCGTCCGGATGGCCGCCACGAGGTGTTCCGGCCCGCTCAGCCAGCCGATTTTCCAGCCCGTGAAGGAGAACGTCTTGCCGGCGGAGGAAATGGTGACCGTCCGGCCGGCAGCGCCGGGCAAAGTGGCGACGGGAATGTGCTGCGCGCCGAACGTCAGGTGCTCATAAACCTCATCGGTGACGATCACGGCGTCGTGCCTTGCAGCGAGCTCGACGACGCGTTGAAGCATTTCACGGGGAAACACCGCGCCCGTGGGGTTGTGCGGATTGTTGATCAGCACCACTTTGGTGCGGCTGCTGAAGGCCGCCTCCAAAGCGGCCATGTCCGGCATGAAATCGGGCGCAAGCAGCGGCGCCGTCACATGGGTCGCTCCCGCCAGTCCGATGATGGCGCCGTAGGAGTCGTAGAACGGTTCGAAGGTGAGCACTTCGTCACCGGCTTCCACGAGCGCCATCAAGGAAGCGGCAATGGCTTCGGTGGCCCCGGTGGTGATGATGACCTCCGTCTCGGGGTCGGGCGTCAGCCCGTAGAACCGCTGCTGGTGCGCCGAGACGGCCTCACGCAGGGGAAGGATTCCCTTTCCCGGTGCGTACTGGTTGGCGCCGGAAGCGATGGCCGCCTGTGCAGCCGCTTTGATCTCCGCCGGGCCGTCCTCATCGGGGAAGCCCTGCCCCAGGTTGATCGCGCCGGTCCGGACCGCAAGGGTGGTCATCTCCTCGAAGATGGTGACGCCCAGGGTGCCGTTGGCTGCCAGCAGGTTGGCTCCCGAGGCCGCCCGTTGCCACGGTGCCGGAACAGTCGTGGTCACGGTGGAGGGAATGTTCGACTCGGCCATCCAGTCATGTTATCCCGGCCAGCGGATGCGGTAGGTTCGAAGAATGAGACGTGCCGTATGCCCAGGCTCCTTCGATCCGATTCACAATGGCCACCTGGAAGTCATCGCCAGGGCCGCGGGCCTCTTTGACGAAGTCATCGTGGCCGTGTCCACCAACTACGCGAAGAAGTACCGCTTCCCGCTCGAGGAGCGGATCGACATGGCGCGGGAGACGCTCGCTTCGCTGCGCGGCATTGTGGTCGAACCCGTGGGGGAGGGCCTGCTGGCGGAATACTGCAAGCAACGGGGTGTGTCTGCAATCGTAAAAGGCCTGCGCTCGTCGTCGGACTTTGACTACGAGCTGCCGATGGCAACCATGAACAGGCAGCTAAGCGGCGTGGAAACGGTCTTCCTTCCCACTGAGGGCAACTACCTCCACTTGTCGTCGACGCTCATCAAGGAAGTCTTCACACTCGGCGGCAGCGTCTCCGACTACGTGCCCCGGTCCGTATTGAAACGGCTGCTGGCAGGCGAGTCGTCCTCGGATCAGCCCGGCAGAGGGTAGGCTTGACCGGTACGCAACGGCCCCTGCCGGTTTTGCGACCCATTCCCTGATTGTCCCGCGGTGCTGAACTGTGTGGCGTTCGGCCGGTTTGAGTCCGCCCGGGAGATCAGGCTAAGATAGTACGTCGGTCATATGTTCAACAGGAGTTCTCATTAAACGAGATGCTAGTTCGCCCCTGGCGTTCGACGTCAAGGACCTCGGACGCAGTCCGGGGAGCATGCGGACGCTGAAGGAACATGTACCTGCACCAAGTGATCTTGGTGTGGCACTCATTGGCGTGCAGGAAGGTTCGGAGATCGAGCTGGATCTGCGGCTGGAGGCCGTACACGAAGGAATTCTGGTATCAGGAACCGTTCTCGTCGAAGTAACCGGCGAGTGCGGCCGATGCCTGGATCCCCTTGCGTATGACCTTGAGGTCGATGTGCAAGAACTTTTCTTCTACGAGGACGCCCAGTTCTCCGGCGAAGAAGACGAAGAAGAGCAATATCGAATCGAGCACGATTTAATCGATCTTGAGCCGGTGTTGCGGGACGCGGTTGTCACCAACCTGCCGTTCCAGCCGGTGTGCCGGGAAGACTGCCAGGGCCTTTGTTCCGAATGCGGAATACGCCTGGAAGACGAGCCGGGGCACCACCACGAGGTCGTAGATCCTCGCTGGGCTGCCCTAGCTGATCTGGCTAAGCCTGACCGGCAAAATTGATTTGTAAGTGTTTTTCTAGAGAGAAATGAGTTAGCCGTGGCTGTTCCCAAGCGGAAAATGTCTCGCTCGAATACCCGCGCCCGCCGCTCCCAGTGGAAGGCAACTGCCCCCCACCTGGTGAAGACCATTGAGAACGGCCAGGTTACCTACAGCCTGCCGCACCAGGCAAAGGTCGTTACCGACTCGGCTGGCACTGCGCTGTTCCTTGAGTACAAGGGCCGCAAGGTCGCAGACGTCTAATCGGCCCACTGGCTGAAAATGACGTCTTCAACTGAAGAGCTTTTGAAGCGTCTCGGTGTCTCCATTGACGCCGGGACGCTTCGTCTTGCTCTGACACATCGTTCGTACGCCTACGAAAACGGCGGCATCCCCACCAACGAGCGCCTCGAGTTCCTGGGCGATTCCATCCTGGGCTTCTCCGTGACGGACGCGCTGTACCGTGACAACCCCGAACTGCCTGAAGGCGACCTCGCCAAGCGGCGTTCGGCCGTCGTGAGCACCCGGGCGCTGGCAGGTATCGGCCGCAGCCTTGGCATCGGCGAATACATCTACCTCGGACAGGGCGAAAAGCTCACCGACGGTAAGAACAAGTCGTCCATCCTCGCGGACACCATGGAGGCGCTGATCGGTGCCACGTACGTGTCCAACGACATCGAGACTGCCCGCCAGCTGGTGATGCGCCTGATCGGTCCGCTGCTCCAGGACGCCGCCGCCCTGGGCGCAGGAACCGACTGGAAAACCAGCATCCAGGAGCTCGCGGCAAGCCGCCAGCTGGGCAGCATCTACTACGCCGTGGAGGGTTCAGGCCCGGACCACGCACGGACTTTCATCGCCGTGCTCCGGATCGGCGGCACCGACTGCGGTCAGGGTACGGGACGCTCCAAGAAGGAAGCCGAACAGGAAGCCGCCGCTGATGCCTGGCGGAAGCTGTCAGCAGCCGGCACGGCAAGCATCCCGGCGGAATCCGAAGCCGGCATCTAGGCTTTCCGTGCCCGAACTGCCGGAAGTCGAAGTTGTCCGCCGCGGCCTGGTGAGCTGGGTCCGCGGCAGGACAATCACCTCTGTTGACGTCCTGGACCCACGGTCCATCCGCCGGCACGCGCTCGGCGCAGGGGATTTTGCCGGGAACCTCGAAGGTGCCCGGGTGGTGGACGTGGTGCGCCGTGGAAAGTTCCTCTGGCTTCCGCTGGAAGAGGCAGCAGCGGTGCATCCGCGGACGGACACCGCGGACGGTATCCCCGTCCATGCTGTGGAGGGTAATGCGCGCCCGCCGGTGGCCCTGATGGCCCATCTGGGCATGAGCGGCCAGCTGCTGATGCAGGATTCCGCTGTGCCGGACGAGAAACACCTGAAGATCCGGCTGCGGCTGAGCCCGGCGGAAGGAATGCCGGAACAGCTGAGATTTGTGGACCAGCGGATTTTCGGCGGCCTGTTTGTGACTTCCCTGGTCCCCACTGCCGACGGCGGTCCCGGCGGCCTCGGGGAGTCTCCGGCTCCGCTTATCGCCGAGGAAGCCGCCCATATTGCCCGGGACCCCCTGGACCCCCACTTCTCCTTCGATTCCTTTTACCGCCGGCTACGGATCCGGAAGACCGGCCTGAAACGCGCGCTGCTGGACCAGGGCCTGGTCTCCGGGATCGGCAACATCTACGCGGATGAGGCACTGTGGCGGGCGCGGCTCCATTACGCGCGGCCCACGGATACGCTCCGCCGCAGCGAAGCATTGCGGGTGATCGATGCCGCCCGCGACGTGATGCTGGACGCCCTGGACGCCGGCGGCACCAGCTTCGACTCGCTGTACGTCAACGTGAACGGCGCGTCCGGGTACTTTGACCGATCCCTCAACGCCTACGGCAGGGAAAGCCAGGAGTGCAGGCGCTGTGCGGCAGCAGGAATAGTCAGCCTCATGAAACGCGAACAGTTCATGAACCGCTCCTCCTACACCTGCCCCGTCTGCCAGCCGCGTCCCCGCAACGGCCGCTGGTAAGCGCGGGAAGGCTGCAAATCCGGGTTTTGTCGTTCCCGCGCAGTAGATTTAGGGCAGGAACCAGCCGCATCAGCCAACCAGGAGATCCGAACCACCTTGCACCTCAAGAGCCTGACCGTCCGCGGATTTAAGTCGTTCGCGTCAGCCACGACGTTCGACTTTGAGCCGGGCGTCACCGCAGTGGTCGGCCCGAACGGCTCCGGCAAATCCAACGTGGTGGATGCCCTCTCCTGGGTCATGGGGGAACAAGGGGCCAAGACCCTGCGCGGCGGCAAGATGGAAGACGTTATTTTCGCGGGCACGTCCGGCCGCCCGCCGCTGGGCCGTGCGCACGTCTCGCTGACCATCGACAACACCGACGGCGCCCTGCCGATCGACTACAGCGAAGTGACCATATCGCGGACCCTCTTCCGGACCGGGGGATCAGAATACGCAATCAACGGTGCCGGCTGCCGGCTCCTCGACATCCAGGAACTGCTGTCCGATTCGGGCCTCGGCCGTGAAATGCACGTCATTGTGGGGCAGGGCCAGCTGGACAGGGTCCTCCATGCCACTCCCGAGGACCGGCGCGGCTTCATTGAAGAAGCGGCCGGCATCCTCAAGCACCGCAGGCGCAAGGAAAAGACGGTGCGGAAGCTGGAAGCCATGCAGGCGAACCTGCAGAGGCTGAGCGACCTCACGAGCGAAATCCGGCGCCAGCTGACCCCGCTTGGCAAGCAGGCCGAAGTGGCGCGCCGGGCCCAGGGCGTCCAGTTCGAGGTCCGGGATGCCCGGGCGCGGCTCCTTGCCGACGACCTGGTCCAGCTGCAGTCCGCATTGGCGCAGGACGTCGCTGACGAGTCTGCGTTGAAAGCACGCAGGGCAGTGGTGGAGCAGTGCCTGGAAGCCGGCCGCCGGCGGCAGGCGGATTTGGAGCGGCTCGCCGCCGAAGCAACGCCTAAGCTCAACGCTGCCCGGGACGCGTGGTACCAGCTCTCGGCCGGGCGGGAGCGGCTGCGGTCCCTCGGTTCCCTGGCCGGGGAACGGCGGCGGTTGCTGGGTGCTGCGGATGGTGTACCGGACGCCGGCCGGGACCCGGAGCAGCTTGAAAGGAATGCCGCGCGGGTCCGCGCAGAACAGGCTGCCCTGGAACATGGGATCGTGGAAAAGCGCGCAGCGCTGGAAGCCGCAACAGCAGCCAAAGCCGAAGCCGAAAACGCGGCCGCCGCGGAAGACAAAAGGTTTGCCGCGGTACTCCGCGCAGCTGCCGACCGCCGTGAAGGGCTGGCAAAGCTGGCCGGCCAGGTGGGGGCCGCCCGCTCCCGGGTGGAGTCGGCGCAGGCCGAACTTGGCCGGCTCCGGGAATCGCAGGCTGCCGGTGACGAGCGGCGCCGGCGCGCCCAAAGCGAGTTCGCAGCACTGGAATCCCAGGTGGCAGGCGTCGAAGAGGGCGAGGAATCCCTTGATGCCGACTACGAGGACGCCGGCGCCGCCCTGGACGCCGTCCTGGCGGACATCGATACGCTGAAATCCGCCGAGCGTGAGGGCGAACGGGAACGTGACGCCCTGATCGCCCGTCGGGACGCCCTGCAGCTCGGGCTCAACCGGAAGGACGGCTCGGGCCGGGTGGCGGACTCGGGGCTGCCGGGGATCGTGGGGCCCCTCGCGTCGATGCTTACCGTCGAAGCCGGCTACGAAGCGGCTGTTGCCGCCGCATTGGGCGCTTCCTCGGAAGCCGTAGTGGTCAGGGACGCCGCAACCGCCGTCGGGGCCCTCCACCTGCTAAAGGACGACGACGCCGGCGTCGCCTCGCTGCTTCTTGCGGGCCCTGCCGGATCACCCGTTCCGGACCCGGAGTCCGGGGCCCCGGCGCCACAGGCACTGCCACGAGGCGAGCTTCCGGCCGGTGGCCGCTGGGCAGCGGAACTTGTCACTGCCTCGGACGGGTTGGACGGCGTCCTGCGCAGGCTGCTGGCGGGAACCGCGGTTGTTGAAGACCTCGAGTCCGCGGCCGGCCTGATCCAGGCCCACCCCGGCCTGACAGCGGTCACTCGGGCGGGCGACGTCTTCACCGCCTTCACTGTCCGGGGCGGCTCGGCAAACGCACCGTCGCTACTGGAAGTCCAGGCCGCCGTCGACGACGCCGAAGCGCGGCTCGCCACGGTGGGCGCGGAACTTGAGCGGAACCGGTTCGCGCTGGCCTCCGCCCAGGCCCGCCGGACGGAAGCCCAGGAGCGCGCCGATGCCGCGCTGGACCGGCTCCACGAATCTGATGCCCGGTTCGCGGCCGTGGCCGAACGGCTCGGCCATCTGAACTCGGTGCTGCGCAGTGCAGTCGGCGAAAGCGAGAGACTGGGGGCCTCGCTGGCCAAGGCGGAAGCCAATATTACTTCCGAGCAGGAGGCACTGAGGGCGGCGGCGGATCGCCTGGATGCCGCCCAGCAGGCCCCGGCGGATGAGGAGCCGTCCGCCGAACTGCGCGATGAACTGGCGGCGGCAGCCGCTGCCTCGAGGGCGGCCGAGATGGAGGCCAGGCTGTCCCTGCGGAGCGCGGAGGAGCAGTTGACCGCCACCCGCAACCGTGCGCTTTCCTTGGAACGGGCGGCCGCAGCCGAGCGCCGGGCACGGGAAGAGGCCGCGGAGCGCGCCCGCCGGCGGAAGCTCCAGGCCGGCCGGGCCGCTGCGGTATCGGCTGCCGTTGAGCAGATCATCGGGTTCATGGACGTGTCCGTGTCCTTGGCCCTCCGTGCGCGAGACCTCGCGGAGGAAGAGCGGGAACACCGGGACCGCGAACTCGTGGAAGTCAGGTCACAGAACGACGCCCTGGCCCGGGAACTGGCGGAACTGACTGACTCGGTCCACCGCGACGAACTTGCCCGCACCCAGCAGCGGGTGCGGATCGAAGCCCTTGAACTCCGTTCGGTCGAGGAGCTCGGGTTGTCGCCGGACCAGCTGGTGGCCGACTACGGGCCGGACCAGCCCGTCCCCGTGGCCGCGCGGGAGTCCGGCGACAAGTGGGCGGCACTCCGGGCGCCGGTGACCGAAGACGGCACGCCGATTGTCGAGGGCAAGCCGTTCGTCCGTGAAGAGCAGGAAAAACGGCTCAGGAAGGCCGAGCGGGACTTGGCCTCGCTGGGCCGCGTGAATCCGCTGGCACTGGAGGAATTCGCCGCCCTTGAGGAACGGCACCAGTTCCTCAACACCCAGCTTGAGGACCTCAAGTCCAGCCGCAAGGACTTGCTGGACATCATCAAGGAAGTGGACGACCGCGTCCAGAAAGTGTTCGCCGAAGCGTTCGCGGACACCTCGGCGCAGTTCGTCCGTGTTTTCGCACGGCTTTTCCCCGGCGGTGAAGGCCGGCTCGTGCTGACCGATCCCTCGGATATGCTCACCACCGGGATAGAGGTAGAGGCCCGGCCGGCAGGCAAGAAGATCAAGCGGCTCTCCCTGCTGTCCGGGGGTGAGCGTTCGCTGACCGCGGTGGCCCTGCTCGTGGCCATCTTCAAGGCAAGGCCATCGCCGTTCTACGTGATGGACGAGGTCGAGGCCGCCCTGGACGACACCAATCTCGGCCGACTCATCACCATCTTCGAGGAACTGCGCGAGTCCAGCCAGCTGATCGTCATCACGCACCAGAAGCGGACGATGGAAGTAGCGGACGCGCTGTACGGGGTCACCATGCGCGGCGACGGAGTTTCGACGGTCATCAGCCAGCGGCTCGGCGCGGACGTCTAATTAGCCCTGACCAGCCCCGGGGCCCCGCCCTGAGGCTCCGGCAGTGTCCCGGGCGATTGTGAGAAGCTAGGGGAGTGAATGACATCCTCCCCATAATTCTTGCCATCCTCGCTGCCCTGGTGGTCATTGGCGGGCTGATCCCGGTCCTCATGAAGACCCGCCGGAACATCACCAAGTACCCGGGCACCCGTGACGCCAACGATCCAGGCGAACCCGTGCGCGGCGCGGGCGGAACGCTGGTGGAGGACCGCCCGGCGGTGACAACTGATCGCTCGGTGACCGACGCCGTCGACCTTGAAGGCCTGGAAACGGCCCAGGTCCCCGACGACGCCGCCGGCCTTGAAACCATCGCCGTGGAGACCCCGCTTCCTGTTGCGGGACGGTTGACCAGGCTCCGCGAACGCCTGGTCCGGTCCAACAACATCCTCGGCAAGGGCCTGCTCGCGCTCCTGTCGAGCGACAACATTGATGAAAACGTCTGGGACGAGGTCGAAGAAACCCTCCTGCTGGCGGATCTCGGAACCGAACCCACCATGCAGCTGGTGGATGCCCTCCGTGAGCGCGTCAAGGTCCTGGGCACCAGGACCCCGGAGCAGGTCAAAGCACTCCTGCGCGAAGAACTGATCAAGCTCGTGGACCCGACGATGGACCGGAGCCTGCGCACGGAACGCCACGCGGACAAGCCCTCCGTCATGATGGTGGTCGGCGTCAACGGCGTGGGCAAGACCACCACCGTCGGCAAACTGGCGCGCGTGCTCGTGGCGGAGGACAAGGACGTCCTGCTGGGCGCCGCGGACACCTTCCGCGCGGCCGCCGCCGAACAGCTCGCCACGTGGGGCCAGCGGGTGGGCGTGCCCACCGTCAAGTCCGACGTCGACGGCGCCGATCCCGCCTCCGTCGCCTATGAGGCGGTCAAGGCCGGAATCGACCAGGAGGTCGACGTGGTGATGATCGATACGGCCGGCCGGCTCCAGAACAAAGTGGGCCTGATGGACGAACTCGGCAAGGTGAAGCGTGTCATCGAGAAGCTAGCCGAAGTGGACGAGGTCCTCCTGGTGCTTGACGCCACCACCGGACAAAACGGCCTGAACCAGGCCCGCGTCTTCTCCGAGGTGGTCAACATCACCGGCATCGTGCTCACCAAGCTGGACGGCACCGCCAAGGGCGGCATCGTGGTGGCCATCCAGAAGTCGCTCGGCGTACCGGTCAAGCTCATCGGGCTGGGTGAGGGCGCGGACGACCTCGCCCCGTTCGAAGCCGAGAGCTTCGTGGACGCGCTGCTGAACTAGGTGCAGTACAACTAAGCCCGCGAATCAACCGGCCGCCGGAAGGTTTCCCGCGCGGGCAGCCAACCGGCAGCAGCAATAACCAGCACGGCCCCAGTCACGCCGAATGCCCAGCCGTACCCCAGCCGGTCGGCGAGGAGGCCAGCGAGGACCGGGCCAATAATGGCGCCCGCGTCGGACACCATCTGGAAGACAGCCAGCACGCGGCCGCCGGAGCGTTCACTGCCGATCACGTCGGCGATGGCGGCCTGCTGTGCCGGGCCCAGCAGGCCCGAGCCGATGCCGGCGGCTGCGGAGGCAGCAAGGAACCACACCATGTCGTGGGTCAGTCCGATGCCCGCCGTCGCCACGCCCGTCAGGACGAGTCCCGAAATCAGGAGCGGCTTGCGGCCCAGCGAATCGGCGAGTTTTCCCGAGACGGTGAGTGCGGCCGCGTTGCCGCCGGCAAAGACCGCCAGCGCCCAGCCGGCCGCAGTTGTCCCGCCACCAAGCGCCGCCACAGCGAAGAGCGGCACGGTGGCCATGCGGACGCCGAACGTTGCCCAGCCGTTGGCGAAGCTCGAGAACAGTCCGGCCCGGTAGGCGCTGTCATGCAAGGCCTCACGAAGGCCCATGGCCGACGGCTGGCTGCCGTCCTTCCGGGACGCACCGGGCACGTGGCTGAGCTGGGTCTGCACTACCAGGGCAGCGAGGACCAGCGCAGCGGCGTACGCCAGGAACGGAATGCGGAGGCCGAAACCGGCAAGGAGCCCGCCGACGATGGGGCCGCAGACATTGCCGATCAGGAAAGCGGAAGCGTACGCGCCGGACACCCGGCCACGGCTTTCCGGCGGTGCAAGCCGGACGACGAGCGCCATTGACGCGACCGTGAACATTACCGACCCCGCGCCGCCCAGTCCCCGGAAAATGAGCAGCTGCCAGTAGTTCTGGGCGAACGCACACGCCGCTGTCGAGGCGGCAACGATCAGCAGCCCTGCCACATAGACGGGCCGTTCCCCCAGCTTCACGATGAGGGCGCCGCCGGCAGGTGCGAAGAGCAGCCGCATGAAGGCGAAAATGCTCACGATCACGGCGGCGGCAGTGGCGCCGACGTCGAAAGTGGTGGCGAATTGTGGCAACACCGGCGCCACCAGCCCGAAACCGAGCGCGATCAGGAACGCAGCGGCCAGCATCACCTTAATGTCGCGGGGGAGCCCTGCGGCGGCGGGCTGTGGCGCCCCGTCCGTGCGGCCTGGTTGCCCGCTATTCTGGCGCCGGAGGGCCTTGCCCGGCCGGAAACGATCGCTCATGATGCCGTCGTCCTTGGTGTGCTGTGGAAGTGGGGTTTGGGACTGCTGAAACATATCTGTAACAAGCAGGATATGCACCATTTACTTCCGGGAGGTTGTTGTAACAACCCGGACATCTAATTCCTCCGCCGGCGAAACACAGCCCGGGAAAAATCTTCTTAGAACGCAAAAAGGCGTTGGGAACGCGGAAGGGTCCGCGGGATCAACTAAGCATCTAGGCAAGGGAGGACGTGCACCATGGAACTTACCGCAGGTCACGTATGGCTCATGGTTGCGGCGGCACTCGTGCTGTTCATGACACCAGGACTGGCATTTTTCTACGGCGGCATGACACGTGCGAAGGCCGCGCTGAACATGATGATGATGAGCTTCATCTCCATCGGCATGGTCGGCGTGGTGTGGGTGCTCTGGGGCGCATCGATGAGCTCCGGCGAAGGCTTCATGGAGATCGTCGGCAACCCGTTCGCAACGTTCGGACTTGAAGGCATCACCACTCCGGACGGACTCATCAAGGTCGGCTACGCCGCAACCTTCGCCATCATCACGGTGGCACTGATCAGCGGTGCCATCGCGGACCGCGCAAAGTTTGGTGCATGGACGGTGTTCGTTCCCGTCTGGGTCACGTTGGTGTACTGCCCGATCGCCTACATGGTGTGGGGCGGCGGTCTCTTCGGTGCTGAAGGCGCGATCGGCAAGGCGCTCGGCCCGGCCATCGACTTCGCCGGCGGCACAGTCGTTCACATCAACGCCGGTGTTGCAGCGCTCATCCTCGTCCTGAT
Source organism: Arthrobacter sp. ISL-72 (assembly GCF_018613755.1). Classification (GTDB taxonomy): domain Bacteria; phylum Actinomycetota; class Actinomycetes; order Actinomycetales; family Micrococcaceae; genus Arthrobacter. The sequence goes on along the minus strand of NZ_JAGGPP010000009.1, from coordinate 27,837 downwards.
CATCGGCAACCGCAGGGGCTTCGGCAAGGACCCGAACCACCGCCCGCACAACATCCCGTTCGTGATGCTCGGTGCAGCCATCCTGTGGTTCGGCTGGTTCGGCTTCAACGGCGGCGCGGCAACCACCGCCGAACAGGGCGGCCTGATCTGGATCAACACCCTCGCAGCTCCGGCGGCGGCAATGCTGGGCTGGCTCGTTACCGAACGCGTCCGTGACGGCCACCCGACTTCGCTTGGTGCCGCATCAGGCGTCGTGGCCGGCCTTGTTGCCATCACGCCGGCCTGTGCCAACGTCAGCCCGGTCGGCGCCCTCGGACTCGGTGTCGTGGCAGGTGTGGCTTCCGCCCTCGCCGTCGGCCTGAAGTTCCGCTGGGGCTTCGATGACTCCCTGGACGTTGTGGGCGTCCACCTTGTTTCCGGCATCATCGGCACCGTGGCGCTGGGCTTCATCGCCCTTCCGGTTGAGGGCGTCGGCGGCGGTCTCTTCTACGGCGGCGGACCCACCCAGCTGTGGGCCCAGCTTGCAGCGGCAGGCATCGCCATCGCGTACTCGGCAGTCCTGACCACCATCATCGCGCTGGCCATCCACAAGACCATGGGCTTCCGGGTCTCCCAGGAGCAGGAAGTTGTGGGCGTGGACCTCAGCCTGCACGCAGAAACCGCGTACGAATTCGGCGTCGGCGGCCACGGCGGGAGCTTCCAGCCGCTGCATGAACTGATCACCGGCAAGCAGGGCGACGGCTCCGCTCCGGCATCCGAAGACGGCAAGAAGACTGATGCAGCAACAGGCAAGGAAAGCGTGGGGGCATGAAACTGATTACAGCAATCGTCCGGCCGGAAAAGCTCGACTCCATCCGGGAGGGGCTTGAATCCTACGGCGTGCAGGGCCTCACGGTCAGCGCCGCCAGCGGATACGGCAGGCAGCGCGGCTACACCGAGGTGTACCGCGGGGCTGAGTACAACGTGGACCTGCTTCCCAAGATCCGCGTAGAGGTGCTGGCCACGGACGAACAGGCGGACGACATCCTGGATGTCATCATCGCCAGCTCCAACACCGGCCGTGCCGGTGACGGAAAGGTCTGGACGGTGGATGTTTTTGAAGCTGTCCGGGTGCGGACGGGTGAACGCGGCTCAGCCGCCATCTAGCCCAGGGGCTCGCACAAAGCGGGCCCGGAACCTGAGAAGGTTCCGGGCCCGCTTTGGCGTTGCACCGGGGCCGTGCAGTGCCTAGACGGTCCAGCTTTCGGGACCGGTGGATCCCGCCGGGTATTCTTCCGGCGGGACAGTGTCGCTCGCCCATGCCCTGATCACCGGCTCAAGGATCCGCCAGCAGTCCTCAGCGGTGTCCGCCCGCACGGACAGCAGCGGATCACCGGCGAGGACGCCCTCCAGCACTTCACCGTAGGGCAGCAGTTCGGAGGCGCTGAGTTCGGCATTCAGGGTGATCCGGTCAAGGCTCAGAACGTTTCCCGGACCGTTGACGTCGACGTCGAACTGCAGCGTATCCGGCCCGAAGCCGATGCGGAGCTCGTTGGGCGAATCGACCCCGATGAAGCCTTTGGGCAGGTGCGGAACGGGCTTGAAGGTGACCACGGCTTCCTTGCGTTTAGCCCTCATGGCCTTGCCCGAACGAAGGATGAACGGAACACCCTGCCAGCGCCAGTTATCGATGTCCACCTGCACCTCGGCCAGCGTCTCAGTGTTCCGGGCGGCGTCCACTCCGGTTTCCGCGGCGTAGTCCGGGACCTGCCGTCCTGCGATGGATCCTGCCGTGTACCGGGCGCGCCGGGTGCTTGAACGGTACGGCGCCTTAATGCTGCTGGCGCGCAGGAGCGTTGCCACTGCGTCCCGGAGGTCCCGCTCGTCGATGGATGCCGGCGGCTCCATCGTCATGAGCGCCATGATCTGCAAAAGGTGGCTCTGGATCATGTCCCGGAGCGCGCCGGCGCCGTCGTAATACCGGGCGCGCCCTTCCAGGGCGAGGTCCTCATCAAAGATGACCTCCACCTTCTCGATGAAGTTCCGGTTCCAGACCGGTTCCAGGAACGTGTTCGCGAAGCGCAGACCCAGGATGTTCAGCACCGTTGCCTTGCCCAGGAAGTGGTCCACCCGGTGGATGTGGTCTTCCGGGACCAGCGCCGCCAGGGTCGTGTTGAGGTGGCGGGCGGATTCCTCGCTGGATCCGAACGGCTTCTCCATCACCAGCCGGGTGCCCGCGGGCACCTCCTCCGGGGTCAGCACCTCACACGCCTTCTGGCTGACCTGGGGAGGCAGCGCGAAGTACACCGCCACCGGAGCTGGCAGGCCGGACAGCAGGGCGGAAAGCTCACCGCCGGCCGTCACATCAAGCTGGTGGTAGCTGGTGGAGCCTGCGAGACGTTTGAGTTCGCGCTTGCCCGCTGCATCCGCCTCGGATTCCGCATCGGCAAAGGAGGCCTCGACGCGTTCCAGCCACTGTTCCCGGGTCCAGGGATCCGAGCCCGCTCCAACGAGCGTCAGCCCGTCCGCGCGCCCCTTGGCGGCCAGGCGGGCGAGTCCGGGCAGCAGCAGCCTGCCGGTCAGGTCTCCGGATGCACCAAGGATCAGCAGGGTTTTTACAGTTGTTTGGGTGGCCATCCTGCCAGCATGCCATCTTGAAGGCCTGTCTTGGTACCCTAGATAGTCGAGTCCCGTTGTCGAGGCGGTTGGTCCAGGCCAACAACAGTCACGACTCTGGCGCGCCGCACCGGCCGCCAGCCTCAGATCCACTGAAAGAAGTGCACGGCGCGTGTTCAATTCACTCTCTGACCGGTTGACAGCAACCTTCAAGAATCTCCGTGGCAAGGGCCGCCTCACCGAGGCGGACGTTGACGCCACGGTCCGCGAGATCCGGCGGGCCCTGCTGGACGCCGACGTTGCCGTGCCCGTGGTCCGTGAGTTCACCGGACACGTGCGCGAACGCGCCCTCGGTGCTGAAGTCTCCGGTGCGTTGAACCCGAGCCAGCAGATCGTCAAGATCGTCAACGAGGAACTCGTTGAGATCCTCGGCGGCGAGACCCGCCGAATCCGCCTGGCCAAGACCGGGCCCACCATCATCATGCTTGCCGGCCTGCAGGGTGCCGGTAAGACCACCCTCGCGGGCAAGCTCTCGAAGTGGCTGAAGTCCCAGGGCCACAGCCCCATGCTGGTGGCCTGTGACCTCCAGCGCCCCAATGCCGTCACCCAGCTCCAAGTGGTGGGCCAGCGCGCCGGTGTCCCGGTGTTCGCACCCCACCCCGGCGCCACTTCCATGGAACTGGAGCACCCGGCCGGCGACCCCGTGGCGGTTGCCCGCGCCGGCGTCGAGGAAGCAAAGCAGAAGCTGCACGACGTCGTAATCGTTGACACCGCCGGCCGGCTCGGCGTTGACGCCGAAATGATGGAGCAGGCCCGCCAGATCCGACGCGCCATTGTTCCCAATGAAGTGCTGTTCGTTATCGACGCCATGATCGGCCAGGACGCCGTCAACACGGCGCTCGCCTTCGATGAGGGCGTCAACTTCACCGGCATCGTGCTCTCCAAGCTCGACGGCGACGCCCGCGGCGGTGCCGCACTGTCGGTTGCGTCCGTCACGGGCAAGCCCGTCATGTTCGCGTCGACGGGTGAAGGAGTGGACGACTTTGAGCTGTTCCACCCGGACCGCATGGCCTCCCGCATCCTCGACATGGGCGACGTCCTCACCCTGATCGAACAGGCTGAAAAGTCCTGGGACAAGGACGAAGCTGCCCGGATGGCGAAGAAGTTCGCCGACCAGGAAGACTTCACCCTGGATGACTTCCTGGCCCAGATGCAGCAGATCCGCAACATGGGCTCCATGAAGAAAATGCTCATGATGATGCCGGGCGCGCAGAACATCCGCCAGCAGCTGGAGCAGTTCGACGAACGCGAAATTGACCGTGTGGAAGCGATTGTCCGCTCCATGACGCCGCACGAGCGCGTCGCCCCGAAAATCATCAACGGCTCGCGCCGGGCGCGCATCGCCAAGGGCTCCGGCATGCACGTGTCGGACGTCAACGGCCTGCTGGAGCGCTTCGCCCAGGCGCAGAAGATGATGAAGAAGATGGCGGCCGGCGGCGGCATGCCAGGAATGCCTGGAATGCCGGGCACGGGCGCCGGCGGAGGAGCCCGCAAGGGCGGCAAGAACGCGCCCAAGAAGAAGGCCAAGTCCGGAAACCCGGCCAAGGCCGCCCAGGAACTGCGTGACGCCGAGGCCCGGCGCGCAAACGCAGCCAAGTCACTGCCCACGGGTGCGGCCTTCGGCCAGCAGTCCGGTGATTTCGATCCGTCGCAGCTGAACCTGCCCAAGGGCTTCGACAAGTTCCTCGGCGGGAGCAAGTAGTTCCGGCAGGAGTAATTCCTGCCGGAGCAGCCTGGCGGAGCAGTTCCGCACGGGCAACTCGGATACGGGCAACTTTCGATGTCGACGGGCCGGATTGTCCGGCGATTGCCATAGGGTTGGGGCATGTTTAAGCAGCGCGTAGTGTTCGTCCACGGTCCGGGGGCCTCAGGCTCAGCCGCGTGGACCAAACAGCACGGCATGGCCCTGGCCTATGACGCGCTGTTCCTGCGCCGCCACGGCTTTGGCGCGCCGGCGGAACCCCTGGAATCGAACGCCTCGGCCAAACCCGTTGAATCGAAACCCCTGGATTTTCAAGCGGACGCCCGGATTGTGCTGGGTGCGCTGGCGGACGAGGGCAGGGGCGCTGCCGGCGGGCATGTGGTGGCCCATTCGCAAGGTGCCATCGGTGCCATGATGGCTGCAGTGGAGCGCCCGGATCTGGTGTTTTCGTTGACCCTCGTGGAACCCGCCTGCCTGTCGCTCACCGCGGACCTGCCGGCGACCGCCGCTCACCGGGCGCAGATGCCTGAGTGTGCCGAAGCGCCGCTGCAGATCGTGCCCGGAGTTCCCACGCTGGTCCTCACCGGAGGCTGGGAGCCGCTGTACGAGGAAATCGCCGGCTACCTCCGGGAGACCGGCGCCCTGCACCGCGTTGCCGCGGGCGGGCACCGGCCCCAGGATTCGGCGGAGGGCGACCGGTACATCCGGTCCTTCATCACGGAGGTCAGCAGGCGCCAGCACTCACGGACGTCGTAACGGCTCCTCCGCCGTTCACCGCCTAGCTTGAAGCCGTCTGCTTCGCGTCCGGCACCTGCAGTTCCGGCAGGTACACCTTGCCTCCCGCGGCCAGGAATTCGTTGCTCTTCTCCCGCATGCCTGCCGCCATTTCGGCCAGCGCCGCCTGGGCCTCCGCGGAGCCGTATTCGTCCCGGATGTCCTGGCTGATGCGCATGGAGCAGAACTTGGGACCGCACATCGAACAGAAGTGTGCCGTCTTGGCCGGCTCGGCCGGCAGTGTCTCGTCGTGGAAGGCTTCTGCCGTGACCGGGTCAAGCGACAGTGCAAACTGGTCGCGCCAGCGGAATTCGAACCGGGCCTTGGACAGCGCGTCGTCCCGTTCGTGCGCGCCGGGGTGGCCCTTGGCGAGGTCGGCCGCGTGGGCGGCGATCTTGTAGGTGATCACACCGGTCTTCACGTCGTCCTTGTTCGGCAGGCCCAGGTGTTCCTTGGGCGTGACGTAGCAAAGCATGGCCGTGCCGTAGCGGGCGATCTCCGTGGCGCCGATGGCGGAGGTGATGTGGTCGTAGCCGGGTGCCACGTCGGTGACCAGGGGGCCGAGTGTGTAGAAGGGTGCGCCCTTGCAGAGTTCCTGCTGGCGTTCCACGTTCTCGCGGACCAGGTGGAACGGCACGTGTCCGGGGCCTTCCACCATCACCTGTACGTCGAACTCCCAGGCCCGCTGCGTCAGTTCAGCCAAGGTGTCCAGCTCGGCGAACTGGGCGGCGTCGTTCGCGTCCGCCGTGGCACCGGGCCGCAGCCCGTCGCCGAGGGAGAAGGCGACGTCATACTTGGCAAAAATTTCGCACAGTTCGTCGAAGTGCGTGTACAGGAAGTTTTCCTGGTGGTGGGCCAGACACCAGCCGGCCATGATGGATCCGCCCCGGGACACGATGCCGGTAACGCGGTTGGCCGTCAGCGGCACGTAGCGCAGCAGGACTCCGGCGTGGATGGTCATATAGTCCACGCCCTGCTCGCACTGCTCGATCACGGTGTCGCGGAAAATCTCCCACGTAAGCTTGTTGGCCTCGCCGTTGACCTTCTCCAGCGCCTGGTAAATGGGCACGGTGCCGATCGGCACGGGGGAGTTGCGGATGATCCATTCCCGCGTGGTGTGGATGTCATCGCCGGTGGACAGGTCCATCACCGTGTCCGCGCCCCACTGGGTGGCCCACTGCAGTTTGTCGACCTCTTCGGCAATGGAGCTGGTAACGGCGGAGTTGCCGATGTTGGCGTTGATCTTGACCAGGAACGCCTTGCCGATGATCATCGGCTCGGATTCCGGGTGGTTGATGTTGTTGGGGATGATGGCGCGGCCGGCAGCCACTTCGCTGCGGACCAGCTCCACATCGCAGTTTTCGCGGAGGGCCACGAACTGCATCTCCGGCGTGATGACGCCCTGCTTCGCATAGTGCATCTGCGTTACGGTCTTGCCTTCGACGGCGCGGCGGGGCACCGGCTGCGCGCCCTTCCACTCCGCGGAGGCGGCGCCGCGGCGCACGGCTGAACGGCCGTCGTCGAGCAGGTTGCGTGCCCGTCCGCTGTACGGTTCGGTGTCGGCCCTGGCCTCAATCCATGCCGAACGGAACGGTTCCAGGCCCACCACGGGATCGCTTCCGGGCCCCGCCGTGCGGTAAACGGTGAACGGCGCGTTGGCCTCCCCGCCCGGGGAATCCTCCAGGGCGATCTCCGTGACCGGCACCCGGATGCCGGTGGCCTCGTCCTCGATGAACGCCAGGGAGTGCGACTTCAGGGACTGGGTGACAGTTTCTGCCTGGTTTTGGGCAGGGATTTGCTGTGTTTCGTTGGTGCTCAAAGGATTACTCACTTCCTTCGCCGGCATTACCCGGACAGGTTCAACGGTCGCAGACTGCGTCAGTCCGATCTCAGCCCCTGCAAGGGCCCCCGTGTGGTCGTAGACGAAGTTACCACAGCCCGCCGCCGCCTCCCCAGTCATATCCGTCTCCGTCATGGCCAACCCCGTCATATCCGGCAACGTCCCGCCGACTAGGCTTTTGCCATGCAGAACATCATCGAATTCAGCGGCTCCATCCTCGTTGCACCGGACGAGGTGCGCCGGGGCCTTTGGGCGGTGGACGGAGCGCTGACGTTCGACCGTCCGGCTGCTGCGCCCGACGTAGTGCTGGACGGCTGGGTAATTCCCGGTCTGGTGGATGCGCACTGCCACATCGGGCTCGGACCCGCCGGCGACGTGGACGACGACACCGCCCATGCCCAGGCCGTCACGGACCGCAATGCCGGCACCCTGCTGGTGCGGGACGCGGGGGCCGTGCACAACACGCGCTGGCTCCAGCAGCGCCCCGAGCTGCCCCGGATCATCCGGGCCGGCCGTCACATCGCAAGGAAACGCCGGTACCTCCGGAACTTTGCCGTGGAGGTCGAGCCGGAAGACCTTGTTGAAGCAGTCCGGAAGCAGGCGCTCGCGGGTGACGGCTGGGTCAAGCTGGTGGGGGACTGGATCGACCGGGACGCCGGCGACCTGGCGCCGTCGTTCCCCGCCGCCGTGGTGCGGGACGCTGTGCGCGCTGCCCACGATGAAGGCGCACGGGTCACTGCGCACTGTTTCGCCGAGGACACGTTGGATGACATGCTCGACGCCGGCATCGACTGCATCGAACACGGAACCGGCCTGCTTCCCCGGCACCTGCCCAGGTTCGTGGAACAGCGCGTTCCGATTGTGCCCACGCTGATCAACATTGCCACGTTCCCGGACATCGCCGATCGGGCGGAAGCGAAGTTCCCGCGCTACGCGGCGCACATGCGGGCTTTGTGGCACGGGCGGAATGGACGGATCCTGGAAGCTTTCGAAGCGGGGGTGGCGATTTTCGCCGGAACCGATGCGGGCAGCGTCATCAGCCATGGCAGGATCGTGGACGAAATCGAGGCGCTCCGTGCCGCAGGCCTGCCGGCGGCGGCGGCCCTTGATGCGGCGTCCTGGGCGGCGCGGGAGTGGCTGGGAGCGGGCGGCATCGCCGAAGGGGCCAGTGCAGACGTCGTACTGTGCGAACAGGATCCACGGCTGGACCTGGCAACGCTGCGGGGGCTAAAGCACATCGTGCTGCGGGGCAGGCAGCTCCGCTAGGAATAAATTGAAGGTTCAAGTAATTTGACTGTATGTAGATCGTCGCCGGAACCGGCGGCGCGCATTCGGAAGACTGGAGTTGCCATGACCACAGAATCCAGCAGCAAGGACCTGCTGCCCGCCGATCTCACCATGGGCACGGTGATGCTCAAGGTGGGGGACATGAAGCTGATGACGGACTATTACCGGCGTGCGCTCGGGCTGGAGACCGTGGCTGAGCAGGACGGCGGCGTATATCTGGGGCGCCGCGGTAAGCCCCTGGTCCATCTGGCGCCGGCGCCCGGCCTCAACCTTCCCGCCCGCGGTGAGGCCGGACTCTTCCATACCGCCCTGCTTTTCGAGGACCGGGCGTCGCTCGCTGCCACTGTGGCCTCGGCCGCCCGCTATGAGCCGCGCCTGTTCACGGGCAGCGCAGACCACCTGGTCAGCGAGGCTTTCTACTTCAGCGACCCCGAAGGCAACGGAATCGAGCTCTACTGGGACCGTCCGCGCGACGCGTGGTCCTGGGAAGGGAACCGGGTGGTCATGGACAGCCTTGCCCTGCCGCCGCAGCGGTATCTGCAGGACTTCCTGACGGAAGAAGCGGTGAGCGGACAGCGCGAATCGAGTGCCGGCGTCGGGCACGTCCACCTGCAGGTTGGGGACGTGCAGTCGGCGCAGGACTTCTACGTGGGCACGCTCGGTTTTGAGAAAACCGCCGGATGGCACGGCCAGGCCCTGTTCGTCTCGGTCGGCGGCTACCACCACCACATGGCCATGAACGTCTGGAACAGCCGGGGTGCAGGGCCCCGGCGGGACACGCTGGGCCTGGGGGAGGTCCTGATTGAAGTGCCGGCAGGGGACGACGTCGGTGCGCTCGCCGACCGTTTGCGGGTTGCCGGCCTGGCGTCGCACCATACCGGTGCGGAGCTGCGGTTTGAGGATCCGTGGCGCAACCGGATCCGGGTCGCGGTCGGCTGAAACCGGACTGACCGGCACGTTCTTCTGGGTTAGGCTGGGTCCGGAACTGCCGGGCGGCTGTGAAGCTGCCCGCCAGGACATCACACCGCCGACGGAATGAGGATGATTTCCATGGGTTTCACCGAAATCTTTGTTTCCACCCACGATGAGGCGCTCAAGCGCGCGGCGGCACTCGACGGCGGGGGACCCGCGGCTCCCGAGGCACTCCGGATTCCGGACATCACCGATTTTGAGGTCGAGCAGCTCGGCGACCTGGCAGGAGCAGCGGTGCACGCCGCGGGCGCCGACTATGAACTCGCGATGGTGGACGTGACCAGTGATTCCCTCCTCGGTGTACCGCCGGCCATGGTGCGGGCGCTGGCGGAACTCCTCAGCTACGAAACCGAGGGTGACGGCAACGTCCTGGAGGATGTGGCTTCCCGCTGGGCGGCCGAGGAGGACATGCCTTTCGGTGCTGAAGAGGCCCTCGGCTATGTGCAGCGGCTGGCCCGGCTGGCCGGCAGCGTGGATCCGAACACGCGCATGGGGCTGTACGTCTGGTCATCCTGACTCCGCCGCCGGGTGTCAAGTCGAAATCCCGGCGCCGATCTGGCACAATGAACAGGTACTTGATCTGCGTGGCCCCTCTCTCCGCGTCCGGATCCTGTCCTTTAGAACCCCCTAGTACGGCCCGCCCCACGGGTGCAGAACGCCGGGCTCGACCCCGTTTCAGAAACAGGAGTGACCACAAAAGTGGCCGTAAAGATTCGCCTTAAGCGCTTCGGTAAGATGCGCGCACCGTACTACCGCATCGTCGTTGCAGATTCCCGCACCAAGCGTGATGGCCGTGCAATCGAAGAAATCGGCAAGTACCACCCCACCGAAGAGCCCTCATACATCGAGGTTGACTCCGAGCGTGCGCAGTACTGGCTGTCCGTTGGCGCCCAGCCGTCCGAGCAGGTTGCCGCGATCCTCAAGATCACCGGTGACTGGCAGAAGTTCAAGGGCCTCCCGGGCCAGGAAGGCACCCTGAAGACCAAAGCTCCGAAGGAAGCCTTCGTCACCCCGGAAAAGGGTTCCGTGATCATCCCGGAAGCCATCACCAAGAAGGCCAAGAAGGACGAGGCCGCCGAAGCTTCCACCGAAGCTGAAGCAGAGACCACCGAGGCTGAGTAAATTGCTGGCAGAAGCGCTCGAACACCTTGTCCGCGGGATCGTTGACAGTCCTGAGGACGTCAAGGTCAGCGCCAAGAACAACCGCCGCGGGGACACCCTCGAGGTGCGCGTTCACCAGGACGACCTCGGACGGGTGATCGGACGTCAGGGCCGCACGGCACGCGCACTGCGCACCGTCGTGGCGGCGCTGGCCGGCGGCGAACAGGTCAGGGTCGACGTCGTCGACACCGACCGCCGCCGGTAAACGCCTCCGCAATATTTGTCTCAAGTCCGGCCCCTCCACCAGATTTCGGTGGAGGGGCCGGACTGTTTTCAGCAGTAAACCCGCGCCGCAGCGCGCGCAGCAGAACCAGCACAGAACGAATCCCGGAACAGAGGAACAGATGCAGCTTCAGGTGGCACGAATCGGCAAACCGCACGGCATCCGCGGCGAAGTGACCGTCCAGGTCCTGACCGACGCGCCGGAGGACCGCTTCATTCCGGGTGCCGAATTCCTGGTGGAGCCTGCGTCGCTGGGAACTCTTACTGTGGACAGCGCCCGCTGGAACAAGGACATCCTGCTGCTGGGCTTTGAGGGCGTTGGCACCCGGAACCAGGCCGAAGCACTGCGCGGCGCCAGACTGTTCATCGAGACGGAAGAGCTTGCCGAGGACGACGACGAGGGCTGGTACGAGCACGAGCTCGTCGGACTCGATGTCCGCGTGGGAGACGCCGTGGTCGGAAAGGTTTCCGGGCTGCACACGCTTCCGGTCCAGGACCTCATTGTCGTGGAATCGAACGACGGCAACGAGATCCTGATTCCCTTCGTGGAGGAGATCGTTCCCGAGGTCAACGTCGGCGGGAAGTACATCCTGGTCACCCCGCCCCCCGGACTGTTCGAGATCAACACCGAGGACGCCGGAGATGCCGGCCAGGCCGGTGACGCCGGTCGAGGCAAGACCGAGGCCGGAGACAACGCCTAGATGAGGATCGACGTCGTCAGCATTTTTCCGGAGTACCTTGCGCCCCTGGAACTGTCCCTGATCGGAAAGGCCCGACAGGACGGCCTCATGGACCTGAATGTCCATGACCTCCGGGAGTTCACCGCGGACAAGCACCGCACGGTGGACGACACCCCGTACGGTGGCGGAGCCGGCATGGTCATGAAAGCGGAACCCTGGGCGCAGGCGCTGGAGTCGGTAGCCGCGGCACACGGCGGTACTGCCGGCCGGAAGCCGGTGCTGATCGTTCCGTCCCCGGCGGGGGAGCGGTTCACCCAGGCACTGGCGCACAAACTGGCGGAGGAAGAGCAGCTGGTCTTCGCCTGCGGCCGCTATGAGGGCATCGACGAACGCGTGATCGAGTGGGCCGGGGAGCACTTTGTGGTCCGGCCCATGAGCCTGGGGGATTATGTCCTCAACGGCGGCGAAGTGGCCGTCCTGGCCATGACGGAAGCCATCGTCCGGCTCCTTCCGGGCGTTGTGGGCAACCCGGAGTCGCTTGTTGAGGAATCGCACTCTGACGGCCTGCTCGAGTACCCCGTCTACACCAAGCCCTCGTCCTGGCGCGACCGCGAAGTTCCACCGGTGCTCCTGAGCGGAAACCACGGCAAGATTGCCCAGTGGCGCCGCCACGAGCAGTACCGGCGGACCGCCGAACGCCGCCCGGACCTTCTGGAAACGTTCGACGCCGGCAGTCTTCCCCGAGCGGACCGCACCGCGCTCGGGGACCTGGGGTACGACGTCGTCGACGGTCACCTCCGGCTAAGGCCCGACGCGCGCGGAGAAGGCACCGCGACGCAAGCGTAAGCACCGCTGCGCAGCGGTTGGCGACCCGCAGTTCCGGATTCGCCGGAATCCTCCGAATGTGGCAAAATTAGTCCTTGTGCCTGCTGGGTACGCACCTGCCACAGGGGGAGCGTCACCAACAGCCCGGCACCCCGGTCCCGTCAATCAGTGATGGAGCCGGAACAGAAACTTTCGGCGGCAATTTCCGGGCCAGATCCCGGGCTTGGCCGCCGTGACCCAAAGTGAATGACCTGTGGCGTTCACCAGGAGTGGATCAATGCATATCCTCGATACCGTAGATGCAGCCTCGCTGCGCAGCGACGTTCCCGAGTTCCGCGCGGGTGACACCCTCAAGGTTCACGTGAACATCATCGAAGGCAAGAACTCCCGTGTCCAGGTATTCCAGGGCTTCGTCCTGGGTCGCCAGGGTGACGGCATCCGCGAAACCTTCACCGTCCGCAAGGTTTCCTTCGGTGTCGGCGTAGAGCGTACCTTCCCGGTGCACTCCCCGATCATCGACAAGATCGAGGTTGTCACCAAGGGTGACGTCCGCCGCGCCAAGCTTTACTACATGCGCGCACTGCGCGGTAAGGCTGCGAAGATCAAGGAAAAGCGCGACTTCAGCACCGCCAAGTAAGTCCTCCGGACTTCCACGGCAGGTCCAGCACCCGGATCCGGCAGCGCCGGAGCCTTCCGCAACAGCGCCACAGGATACGGATCATGGACCAGCCAGAACGCCAGCCCAGGAAACTGGGCTGGCGTTTTGCGTTGCTGGCCGTTGCGCTGGCCATGCTCATCAGCGGCTTCGTCCGCGCCCTTTGGCTGGACGTGTACTACATCCCGTCCGCCTCCATGGAGCCCCTCCTCGGCGCGGGGGATAGGATCCTGGTTTCCCGTACCGACTTCCAGTCCGAGCCCATCAGGCGCGGTGACGTGGTGGTCTTCGACGGCCGTGGGTCCTTCGCCCCACTCAACAGCGGCAACGGGCCGATCCAGGACGCCGTCGCGGCCGCCGGAAACTGGCTTGGCATCACGGGCAGTGATACAACCTACATAAAGCGGGTAATCGGGCTGCCCGGCGATCAGGTGGTCTGCTGCGATGACCAGCAGCGGCTCACAGTGAACGGTCAGGCGCTTGAGGAACCATACCTTTATGAAGGGGACGCGGCGAGTAAGCAGAAGTTCAATGTGATCGTTCCGGCCGGACGGTTATGGTTGCTTGGAGACCACCGGTCCATGTCCGCCGATTCGCGCAGCCTGCTGGGCGCGCCGGGCGGCGGCATGGTTCCCCTGGACCGGGTCATTGGCCGGCCGGTCCAGATCATCTGGCCACTCGACAGAATTGCGGCCGTGCCCCGGCCCGCAGAAGTCAGCACAACAGCAGTAGCCAGCACAATAACGAAGGACGGACACTAGATGCCCGAGAGCGATCCCCGGACTCCTGATCCGATCAAGCACGCCACCTTAGGTGAGAAGACCGCAGGCGAGCAGACGGCAGGCGAATCCGAGCTGTCCGCTGAGTCGGGTCCGGCTGGTGTGTCCAATCCGGCTGCTGAGTCCGGTCGGTCTGGTGAGCCGGATCCGTCCGTCCGTGCGGAGGTCCGGGCGGCAGGTATAAGAGGCGCCCATTCGAAGGCCGGACCGTCAAAGCCCGCCAAAGCCCACAGCCCGGTCTACCTCTGGCTCAAGGAGGTGGCCACCGTGGTGGCCATCGCGGTGGTGCTGTCCTTCCTGATCAAGACTTTCCTTTTCCGGGCGTTCTATATCCCGTCCGAATCCATGGTCAGCACTCTCGACGTGAACGACCGCATCTTCGTGAACCTGCTCGTGCCGGAGCCCTTTGCCCTTGAACGGGGCGATGTGGTTGTCTTCAAGGACACCAAGGGGTGGCTGGTGCCGACGCCGGAGAAGGCGGACGGCCCGTTCACCTGGGTCCAGGACGGCCTGACTTTCGTTGGCCTGCTGCCTGACAATTCCGAGCAGCACCTGGTCAAGCGCGTGATCGGCCTCCCGGGCGACCATGTGGTGTGCTGCGACGTCGGCGGCAAACTCACCATCAACGGCCAGGAAGTGAAGGAGACGTACGTCAACCCCGCCGAGGTGCCGGACATCCGCAACTTCGACGTCGTTGTCCCTGAGGGTAAGATCTGGGTCATGGGAGACAACCGGAACCACTCGGCGGATTCCCGCGCCCACCAGGAAAGCAACGGCGGTTTCATCGATATGCCGGACATTGAGGGCAAGGCAGCGGTCATCGCCTGGCCCCTCAACCGGCTGACAGCTCTGGGAAACTATCCCGAGGTCTTCCGGAACGTTCCCGCACCGACTGGAAATTAGATGTCCATTGCACCGACCCTCGATTACGAGCACCGGTTCCTGAGCTCCGGTGCCAGGCTGCTGGCCGGCATCGACGAAGTCGGCCGCGGCGCCATCGCGGGGCCCGTGACTGTCGGAATCGCCGTCGTGGACCTGAGCCGGCCGGTGCTGCTCGACGACGTCCGGGACAGCAAGCTCCTCAAGGAATCCGACCGTGAGCGGCTTGAACCGCTCGTCCGCAGCTGGAGCGTCGCGTCGGCCGTGGGCCACGCCTCCGCCGTCGAGATCGATTCCATGGGCATCATCGCGGCCCTTCGGACCGCGGGGACGCGGGCCTGGCTCCAGATTTTGGCGGCCGGCATCACCCCTGATGTTGTCCTGCTGGACGGCAGCCACAACTGGCTCTCACCAGAGGCCCAGGCGTCACTTTTCGATGACGCCCCGGCGGGCCCCGGCTGTGACGCGCCGGTCTACACCCTGGTCAAGGCGGACATGCAGTGCCTGAGCGTCGCCGCCGCCAGCATCCTGGCAAAGGTGCAGCGGGACCGGCTGATGCGTTCCCTGCACGAGGAGTACCCGGCGTTCGCCTGGAATGAAAACAAAGGCTATGGAACGGCGTCACACAAAGAGGCACTGCGGGTCGCGGGACCCACGCCGCACCACCGCGTCAGCTGGCAGATTCTCTGACGTCGGCCCACGCGGTGGGCAGAATAGTGCAAGATGGAACCATGAGTGCCGAGGATCTTGAGAACTATGAAACCGACATGGAACTGCAGCTTTACCGCGAATACCGTGACGTCGTCGGGCTGTTCAGCTACGTAGTCGAGACCGAGCGGCGTTTCTACCTAGCCAACCACGTTGATCTGCAGGCCCGCAGCGCCGACGGCGAAGTCTACTTCGACCTCACGCTCCAGGACGCGTGGGTGTGGGACGTCTACCGGTCGGCCCGGTTCGTCAAGAGCGTCCGGGTGATCACGTTCAAGGACGTCAACGTCGAGGAGCTGCCGCGCAACGAGGAGCTCGCACTCCCCAAGGACGTGGATCTCGGCAACTGATCACTGGAATCAGAGGTTGGCACTACCTGTTTTTTGGGCAGGGTCTGGCATCCCTGCCGTCCTTGGCGCCAGACTACTGTAGGGAATTGATTCGTAGTTCTGTTTCGACGGCCTACCGCGTTGCGGAGGGGTCTCGCGTCCAGCAGGCAAATACTGGCGGTGCTGGAGTCGGGCCCCGCGGAACTCGTATTGGCACCGCCGACCAGGCCGAAATCAGAGAAGATCGCACCATGAAAGTACTCTGCTGGTTCCTTGGGCACATCTGGAGCAGCCATGCCGGCTTCTACGATGAACGGCCGCATCAGTCCGCCCATTGCATGAGGTGCGGAACCCGCGCCTAGCCTGGGCTGTGAAGTGCTGGCGATGCCTGCAGGAGCGCCGCCACTTCTCCTCCACACCGCCACCGCTTTCCCCGGGTTTTTCACATAGCGCCCTCCGCCGATGTCCCTGCCTGCGCCGCTCCCGCAGTCTGGTGGCGGAGGTAAGACATGAGAGCCAAAGACTTGCTTGGCCGGCGCGGCGAAGAACTTGCTGCCGGATACCTGGAATCCCAGGGCATGCGGATCGTGGACCGCAACTGGCGCTGTTCCGAGGGCGAAATCGACATCGTGGCGCTCGACGGCGACGCGCTGGTGATCGCCGAGGTGAAGACGCGGAAGTCCCTCGCCTACGGGCACCCTTTTGAAGCTGTTGGGGTTGCCAAACTGGCACGGCTGCACCGGCTGGCGTCCGCGTGGTGCCGGGACCACGAGCTGCGGATGCCGTTCCGTCGGGTGGACGTCGTTGCCGTCCTTGACGACGGCATCGGCCACCCCCGCGTGGAGCACCTCAAGGGTGTGGGCTAGATGGCCTTGGGCAGGACGTATTCCGTGGCGCTTGTCGGGCTCAACGGCTACATCGTGGAAGTCGAAGCGGACATCGGCCAGACCCTCCCGGCCTTTGTGATCCTGGGGCTGCCGGATGCGTCACTGAATGAAGCCAAGGAACGGATCCGGTCCGCGGCGCAAAATTCGGGCATCCCGCTGAGCCGGCGCAAGATCACGGCCAACCTCATCCCGGCGTCGCTGCCTAAACGCGGGTCCGGGTTCGACCTGGCCATCACCATGGCCGTGCTTCGCGCCGCGAATGACGTCGGATCGACGGCGCGGACGGTCTTCATCGCCGAGCTGGGCCTCGATGGCAGGCTCCGGCCCGTCCGCGGGATCCTGCCAGCCGTGATGGCCGCCGTGCAGGCCGGGTATCCGGACGTCGTTGTAGCCCAGGCGAATGCCGCGGAGGCGGAACTTGTACCTGGCGCCCGGGTCCGCGGCTACCGCACCCTGGCCCGCCTCGCGTGCGACTTCGGGGCGGACCCGCTGGAGCTCGATCTGGACTTCGAACCCGAAGACGAGGAATCCGCCGGAGACGCGGCGGACGTTCCCAGGGTACCACCGGACATGTGCGACGTTTCGGGGCAGGGAGAGGCCCGGAGGGCTCTCGAAGTCGCTGCCGCCGGTGCCCACCACCTGCTCCTGTCCGGTCCTCCCGGCGCCGGGAAGACAATGCTCGCCGAGCGGCTTCCGGGCCTCCTGCCGGACCTGGCCGACACCGAAGCGATGGAGGTCACCGCCATCCATTCCCTGTGCGCCCTGCCGTCGGCCGGGGTGCGACTGCTTCGACGGCCGCCGTTTGAGAACCCCCACCACAGCGCCACCGCGGCCGCCATCATCGGAGGAGGCTCAGGCCTGCCCCGGCCGGGCGCGGCGTCGCGGGCGCACCGTGGCGTGTTGTTCCTTGACGAGGCACCGGAATATGAACGGCGGGTCCTTGACGCGCTCAGGCAACCCCTGGAGAGCGGGGAACTGGTGATCCACCGGTCGGCCGGCACGGCCGCCTACCCGGCGAGGTTCCAACTCGTGCTGGCTGCCAACCCCTGCCCCTGCGGAAAGGCCTCGGGAAAGGGACTCGACTGCACCTGCACCCCGATGATGCGCCGCCGGTACCTGGCCCGGATGTCAGGTCCTTTGCTGGACCGCGTGGACATCCAGTTGCAGGTGGAGCGGGTTTCGTTGACGGACTTCGGCCGGGCGGGTGCCGAGGAGGACACTCCCACGGTCGCCGCGAGGGTCCGGGAAGCCCGCATGCGCCAGTTGGAGAGACTCCGTCCCTTGGGGCTGGAAACCAACGCACAGGTGCCGGGGCGTGTCCTTCGCGGCACGTTGCGGCTCGCACCTCCCACCACACGGATCTTGGACCACTCGCTGGAACGCGGTGTGCTCACCGCCCGGGGATATGACCGGGTCCTGCGGCTCGCCTGGACGCTGGCCGACCTGGCGAACCGTGACGCCCCGGACGACAACGACATCGGGCAGGCGCTGGGACTCCGGCAGGCTGCCTCGGCTGCGGCCTGAAAGGAAACGATGATTGACTCTGAACGCCTGGCGCGGGCGGCCCTGTCGCGTCTTCTGGAGCCGCAGGACGCCGTCGGCCTTGCGCTGGTGAGGGCCGCCGGGGCGGTTGATGCCCTTCGGATCGCGACCGGCCGGCTCGCGTCCGGTCCGGAGCTGGAACGGGATGTCACCGCTTTGCTGGCCGACAACGGCACTGGCAGCTGGCCCGGAATGAACGCCTCGCTCAAGCGCTGGGCCCCGCGCATTCCGGATCTGGCCCCGGAGCGGGATCTCGCTACCATGCATCGGCTGGGCGGCCGCCTGATCATCCCGTCCGATGCACTGTGGCCCGGCCAGCTGGCTGACCTGGACCTTCATGAACCGCTCTGTCTCTGGTGGCGCGGGATGGAGCATCCTCTACCCGCAGCCGCGAAGTCCGTTGCGCTGGTCGGGTCCCGTGACAGTACCAGCTACGGCGCTTCTGTCACGGGAGACCTCGCCTATTGGCTGGCCCAGCGGGGTTTCACCATCGTGTCAGGCGGAGCGTACGGGATCGACGCACACGCCCACCGCGCCGCCCTGGCTGGAGCCGGTGAGACCATGCCCACCATCGCCGTGATGGCCGGGGGAGTGGACCGCTTCTATCCGTCCGGAAACGAAGATCTGCTCAGGACTGTAGCAAACCAGGGCGCGGTCCTGGCCGAGGTCCCGCCCGGTTCCGCTCCCACCCGATATCGCTTCCTTCAGCGGAACCGCCTCATCGCCGCACTCTCGTCGGTAACTGTGGTGGTGGAGGCCCGCTGGCGCTCGGGTGCTCTGAACACGGCACATCATGCGGAGACCCTGGGCAGGGCCGTCGGTGCCGTTCCCGGATCGGTGCACAGCGCCAATTCAGCCGGCTGCCACCGGCTGATCCGTGAAGGAGGAGCTGTGTGCGTCACGGACGCCGGTGAGGTGGCCGAACTTGCCTCGCCCAGCGGTCAATCGATGGCTGAGCCGGCACCGGATCAGCGCGCCGACCACGACGGACTCACCCTGGAGGACCTCATCCTGCTTGACGCCCTGCCGTTGCGGTCTACCAGCTCGGTCGAAAAGCTGACCACCGTCGCGGGACTGAGCGCCGAATCCGTCAGGGCGGGACTGGGCAGGCTGGGACTGCTGGGGCTGGCTGAATCCGAACGCGGGGGCTGGAAACGCTCACGGAAGGCCTGCTGAATGCAGGGCAACCCCTTGGGGCGGGGAACTGGATGCCACATCTGCGTGGTGCCTTGATTGGCGCGTGAATGGTGGGAAAGTTGGATCGTGGACACCCCAGAACTTCCGGCCGCCCTCGCTGCGGCCGCGCACGGCTTTGGCCGCTACCTCGAAGGTGAACGGGCCAGGTCGCTCCACACCGTGCGCGCCTACCTCTCAGACGTCCAGAGCCTGCTGGCGGCGGCAGCAGCAGACGGCATCACCGACCTCGACGGGCTCGACCTGGCAACCTTGCGCCGCTGGCTCGGCGGGCAAAGCGAAACGGGCATGTCCCGCTCCACGCTCGCCCGGCGCGCTGCCACGGCCCGCTCTTTCACCGCATGGGCGGTGCGGGAAGAACTTCTTGAAGCAGATCCCGCACTGCGCCTGAAGGCGCCGAAGCGCGAGAAGTCCCTGCCCGGCGTCCTCCACCAGCAACAGGTTGTGCGCGTCCTCGACGGACTGGCTGCGGCGGCGGAGGAGGAGGGCGGGGCGCTCGCCCTTCGGAACCGGGCCATGGTGGAGCTGCTCTACGCCACAGGGGTCCGGGTCGGGGAGCTGGCGGGCCTGGACGTGGACGATCTCGACCCCGACCGCCGTACACTCAGGGTGGTCGGAAAAGGCAACAAGGAACGGACGGTGCCCTACGGTCTTCCGGCCGCGGTTGCCGTGGACGACTGGCTGCGCCGCGGACGCCCGCTGCTGGCCGCGGACGGGAGCGGTCCGGCGCTCTTCCTTGGCGTGAGGGGCAGAAGGGTCGACCAGCGGCAGGTTCGTGCCGTGGTGAAGGACCTGCTGGACGCCTTGGGCGACACCGCTGCCACGGGCCCGCACGCGCTGCGGCATTCCGCGGCCACCCATTTGCTGGACGGCGGGGCGGATCTGCGGGCGGTGCAGGAGATCCTGGGCCACAGCAGCCTGGCCACGACGCAGATCTACAC
Source organism: Arthrobacter sp. ISL-72 (assembly GCF_018613755.1). GTDB lineage: Bacteria > Actinomycetota > Actinomycetes > Actinomycetales > Micrococcaceae > Arthrobacter. The sequence goes on along the minus strand of NZ_JAGGPP010000009.1, from coordinate 7,805 downwards.
CCACGTCTCCGTGGACCGGTTGCGGCGAAGTTACCAGCAGGCGCATCCGCGTGCCTGAGCACGCTCCGACGGCCGCTGTCCCGTAACACAACCCAAGCCGGCGTTCCGCTGCAGAATTTATTGATCGCATCCGGCGCGCCGAATTGCACTGGCGTAATTAGGCGGGGTACGGCACAATAAGAGTCATGCCCGGCAACTTTCAAGTCCGACTTGAAGCTCGCCCATCAGGCGGGGCACGGTTAGCCGGTCACTAATTTCATAGTTTGAACACCAGCTTTGCACGGACCACCAGCAGCACGCGGGCCCGGCGTGGCAGGCAGACATTCAGGCAGAGGTCGTTGGGGAAGACGTACCTACAGCTATGGAGGATGGAATGTCTGTTGCAATGACCCGCGGTGTATTGTTCGTTCACTCGGCCCCAACCGCCCTGTGCCCCCACGTTGAGTGGGCGATCGGGTCGGTTGTGGACAAGCGCACGGACCTGGAGTGGACCCCTCAGCCTGCTGCGCCCGGAATGTTCCGATCGGAGCTGTCGTGGACCGGCAGCCCGGGCACGGGGGCGCTATTGGCGTCCGCCCTGCGAGGGTGGGCGCACCTGCGTTATGAGGTCACTGAAGAGCCCAGCCAGGGTGTTGACGGCGGCAGATGGTCGCACACGCCCGAGCTCGGAATCTTCCATGCCGTTACCGATGTGCACGGGAACATCATGGTTTCCGAGGACCGCATCCGCTACGCCTACGAGTCAGGTGCGGGCGACCCCTCTGCCGTCTACCACGAGCTCTCCCTTGCCCTCGGCGAAGCCTGGGACGAAGAGCTGGAGCCGTTCAGGCACGCTGCCGAGGGTGCTCCCGTGCGCTGGCTTCACCAGGTGGGCTAACCGCCACGTCCTCCAACAAACCTCCATAACGCAAGAGGCCCCCGCCGGATGGCAGGGGCCTCTTGCGATCAAGGCAGCGAATCTAGATGCTGCGGACTGCGATGACGGCGTTGTGGCCGCCGAACCCGAACGAGTTGCTCAGCGCCACGATGCTGCCCGAAGGAAGGTCGCGTGCGGTTTTGGTGACAACGTCGAGCGGGATCTCCGGGTCCTGGTTGTCCAGGTTGATGGTCACCGGAGCCTTGCGCTCGTAAACCGCCAGGACGGTCAGCACGGCTTCGACAGCGCCGGAAGCACCCAGCAGGTGGCCCATCTGGGATTTCGTCGCGGAGACCGCGACATTATCCACGTGCCCTCCGAGGGCGGCACGTAGGGCGGTGTACTCAGGCTTGTCACCGACGGGGGTGGATGTGGCGTGCGCGTTCACGTGGACTACTTCCTCCGCCTGGATGCGGCCGTCAAACATCGCCGCCTTCAAAGCACGGGTGGCGCCCAGGCCCTGGGGGTCCGGGGCCGTGATGTGGTAGGCGTCGGCCGTGACTGAGGTGCCGGCCAGTTCACAGTAGATCCGGGCGCCGCGGGCAAGCGCGTGTTCCTCGGCCTCGATGACCAGGGCGCCGGCGCCTTCGCCCATGACGAAGCCGTCCCGGGCGGTGTCGTAAGGCCGTGATGCGCCCGCGGGATCGTCATTGCGCCTGGACAGGGCCTGCATGGAGGCGAAGGCTGCGATGGGCATGGGGTGGATCGCCGCTTCGGCGCCGCCGCAGACTACGACGTCGGCCTTGCCGGAGCGGATCAGGTCCAGGCCAAGGTGCAGGGCCTCGGTGCCGGATGCGCAGGCGGACACCGGGGTGTGGGCACCGGCGCGGGCGCCGAGATCCAGGCTGACAGCTGCTGCCACACCATTGGGCATCAGCATCGGCACTGTCATGGGCAGGACGCGTCGCGGGCCTTTTTCGCGCAGGGTGTCCCAGGCGTCCAGGAGGGTCCAGACGCCGCCGATGCCGGTTGCGAAAGCTACCGCAAGGCGGTCGTGGTCGATTTCAGCGATGCCGGAGTCAGCCCAGGCTTCGCGTGCGGCCACAACGCCGAACTGCGTGGACGGGTCCATCCGCTTGGCCTCGACGCGGCCCAGGACGTCCAGTGCGGGGGTCGAGGCGCGGGCTGCGAAGTGGACGGGCAGCTCGTACTTGGCCACCCAGTCGTCCTCAAGCGTTTGCGCGCCGGAGACACCCTTCAGCGCGTTCTTCCACATTGTGGGGACATCGCCGCCAATGGGCGTGGTGGCACCCAGACCGGTAATGACTACTTTGCGTGCCATGGGATCACTCTCTATCGGTGCGCATGCCGTCTCCGGGAAATGCCTGGGCCGGGGATGCGTGGGGAAAACTTGAGGTCATTCGGCGGTGGGCGGTCCGGAGCGCTGGGTTAGCGCCCCGGACCGGCTACCGGGTTCGGCCGTTGCCGGCAGAAGCCAGGACTAGGCCTGTGCGTTTGAGATGAAGCTGACAGCGTCACCGACGGTCTTGAGGTTCTTGACCTCTTCGTCCGGGATGCGTACGCCGAACTTTTCCTCGGCGTTGACCACGATGGTCATCATGGAGATGGAGTCGATGTCCAGGTCCTCGGTGAAGGACTTGTCCAGCTCGACAGCTTCGGTGGCGAGGCCGGTCTCTTCGTTGACGATTTCAGCCAGGCCGGCCAGGATTTCTTCGTTGCTAGCCATTGATGGCTCCTTTTCTGTTGTTGCCGGCAGGTGCTGCCGGAAATGATTCAAGCCGAGATTACGGCTTGGTTCGCGAATCCGTGCTGTGCAGAACGTATTCAGTTGTGGGTAAAGGGGTGCGGCTACGGGAGCACTACTACCTGTGCTCCGAAGACCAGGCCTGCGCCGAATCCGATCTGCAGGGCGAGTCCGCCGCTGAGCTCCGGGTTTTCCTGCAGCAGACGGTGCGTGGCCAGCGGAATGGAGGCCGCCGATGTGTTTCCGGCCTCGGCGATGTCCCGGGCCACCTTGACGGTCTCGGGAAGCTTCAGCTTTTTGACCATCTCGTCGATGATGCGCATGTTGGCCTGGTGGGGGATGAAGGCCACCAAATCATCGGCCGCGATGCCGGCGGCGTCGAGCGCCTGCTGGGCCACCTTGGCCATTTCCCACACCGCCCAGCGGAAGACAGTCTGGCCGTCCTGGCGCAGGGTTGGCCAGATCGCGGCTTCGGCCGCCTCGGCCTGCCCGCTGCCCGGCGCACCGGATTTGTTCGCGGCCAGGGCGAGTTCACGGACATCGATCAGGGAATGGGTCATGCCGATGGCGTCCCACTTGCTGCCGTCCGAGCCCCACACCGACGGACCGATGCCGGGGGTGGCCGAGGGGCCGATCACCACGGCGCCGGCGCCGTCGCCCAGCAGGAAGGAAATGGTGCGTTCCGTGTTGTCGATGACGTCGGAAAGCTTCTCGGCACCGACTACCAGAACGTAGTCTGCAGCACCGGAACGGACCAGGGCGTCGCCCTGGGCGATGCCGTAGCAGTAGCCGGCGCAGGCAGCGGAGATGTCGAAAGCCGGAGCCGGGGTTGCACCGAGGCGGTCGGCCAGGCTCGCGGCAGCGGACGGCGTCGCGTAGGGGTGGGTGACCGTGGAAACGATGACCGCGCCCAGTTGTGCCGGTTCGATCCCGGCTTTGGCCAGGGCTTCGCGGGCCGCGCCTTCGGCCATGTCGATGACGCTGACGTCTTCTGCAGCGCGGTGCCGGGTCACGATGCCGGTGCGCTGCCGGATCCACTCATCCGAGGAATCGATCCACTGGCAGACGTCCTCGTTGGTGACGATCACGTCGGGGCGGTAGGCGCCCACGCCCAGGATGCGGGTGTGTTCCCGCAGCGGTGCCTGCTTGAGTACGGGTGCGCTCATGCCTGTCCCTCCAGTTCCGCGAATAGTGCAAGGGCGGCGGTGAGATCGTCCGGAGTCTTGACGGCCACCGTCTTGACGCCCGGCATACCCCTCTTGGCAAGTCCGGCCAGGGTTCCGGCCGGTGCAAGTTCGATGACGCCCGTGACGCCGCGCTGAACCAGTGTTTCCATGCACAGGTCCCAGCGGACAGGCCGGGAGACCTGGGCGATAAGGCTGCCCACTGCGGCGCCGCCGTCGGTCACTTCCTTGCCGTCGAAGTTGGACAGCAGGGGCACCTGCGGGTTCTGCGGCTGAAGCGACGGCTTCAGCGCTTCCAGCGCCGCAACTGCGGGTGACATGTGTGAGGTGTGGAAGGCACCGGCCACCTTCAGGGGGATCACGCGGGCCTTGGCCGGGGGATTCTCGGCCAGCGCCTTGAGCTGTTCAAACGTGCCGGCCGCGACGGTCTGGCCGGCTCCGTTCACGTTGGCCGGCGTCGCGCCCGAGGCCTCAATCGCGGAAAGGACCTCGGCGGGGTCGCCGCCGACTACGGCGCTCATCCCCGTGGGGGTGACGGCGGCAGCAGCGGCCATGCTGTTGGCGCGTTCCCGCACGAACGTGACGGCCTCGGTCTCGGTCAGGACGCCGGCAAGCGCCGATGCCGTGATCTCGCCGACCGAATGTCCGGCGAGGATGACCGGAAGTGTGTTGAGTTCGACGTCGAACAGCGATTTGGCGGCCACCAGTCCGGCCGCAACGATCAGCGGCTGCGCCACCGCCGTGTCCTTGATGGTTTCCTCATCCGACGTGGTGCCGTGGGCGGTGAGGTCGATGCCTGCTATCTCACTGAGTGAGGCCAAATGGCCGGCGACGGAAGGCAGTTCCAGCCAGGGGGCGAGAAAACCAGGGGTCTGGGAGCCCTGTCCAGGGCAGACGATTGCAAGCACGTATCCAGCTTTCCAAATTACCGCGTGATTCTCGGTGCATTCATACACCAAGCTCACTGGGTCAGTTTGTAGGAAGTCTACAACGGTTCAGTTGCCGTTCCGGGACGGCTGGCGTTCGGTAGGGGCCTTGGGAGGAACGGAAAGACGCCCCACCACGAGGGCCGCCTGCAGTACGAACGCCTCACGGGGAAGGAGCGGATCCCAGCCGGTGACGTCACAAACCCGCTTGAGCCGGTAACGGACCGTGTTGGCGTGCACGAAGAGTTCCCGGGCCGTGGCTTCCAGTGAATGGCCGAGCTCGAGGTAGGTGCCCAGGGTCTCCACCAGCCCGTTGGATGCAGCGAGCAGCGGCCGGTAGATGTTTTTGATGAGGGACCGGCGCGCGGCGTCGTCGCCGGAAATGACCCGCTCGGGCAGCAGGTCGTCGGCAGCCACCGGACGCGGCGCAGAGGGCCAGGCGCGTGCCGCCGTCAGTCCCGCGAACGCGGATTGAGCCGAGCCGCTGGCCTCCAGCAGGGAGCCGGCTTCGGGTCCGTAGACAACAGGGCCGGGGGCGAAAAGCTCGCTGAGTTTCAGGTAGGCGCTCTCCCGGTCCTGGACGCCGCCGAGGATCAGGATGAGGCGGTCGCCCTGGATTCCGACCAGGGCGTCTTCAGCGAAGCGGCCGGCTGTGCGGCGCAGCTCGCTGACGTAGCTGGCGCTTGGTTCCGACGGCGAATTGCCCACCATGACGGTAAAACGCTCCTGTGCTTTCCAGCCGAGCGCGGCGATGCGGGAGCGCAAGGCATCGGTGTTCTCGCCGCGCAGGATCGCATCCACTATCAGCGCTTCCAGCCGCGTGTCCCACGAGCCCCTCGATTCCGCGGCCCGTGCGTAGACGTCGGCGGCTGCAAAGGCCACTTCACGTGAATAGCGGAGCACGGCTTCACGGAGGGCCGGCTGGTCCGCCTCCGGAGCGATCACTGGAACCTGGTCCTCGACGACTTCGACAACGATCCTGATGAGCTGCAGCGCCTTTTGCAGGCTGATGGAGCGGGTCAGCTCAGTGGGAGCCGTCCCGAAGACGTCGGTCAGGATCCACGACGGCGAGCTGGGACGTTCGTACCAGGTCACGAACGCGGCGATTCCGTTTTGGGCCACCATGCCGAGGGCGGACCGTTCGTCCGAACTCAGCCTGCTGTACCAGGGCAGCGATTTTTCCAGCTGGCGCATGGTGGTGGTGGACAGCTGCCCCACGGTTGCCCGCAGTTTCTTCAACGTTTGGGCTTTTTCCGGCGTCAGGGCGCGCGAGGCCGGCTTGCGCTTTGTGGGAGTAGGGGTTGGCTCTGCCATGCATCGAGCATACGGTGCGCGCAGGCCAACCTCCATTTGTGCAAAGGCTACAACTCGGTTTGCGCTGCATCACAGCGCGCTGACGTAGTGCCGAAGTAGGGCCGTGATGTGGCGAAAGGAAGTGGCGCCCGGAAGGCGCACGACGCCGGGTCACAACGACGACGGCGGCCCCCACCTTAGGTGAGGACCGCCGTCGTCGACTTCGCTTGCGAGTTTTTGTCCAGATAACGGGCCCAAAGCCCTCGCGAAGGGCGATTATCTGGACAAAAACTCCCCGGCTAGGGGTGGAGCGTCAGGATTCGCCTCCGGCGTTGCCCGTCGAGCCCGCGTTCACGTTGTGCAGGCGGTACTTCTCGATCGCCTGGACCGGGGCCTGGGCGTCCACTTCCCCGCGGCGCGCGAGCATCTCCAGCGAACGGACCACGATGGAGTGGGTGTCGTTCTTGAAGAAGCGGCGGGCTGCGGCGCGGGTGTCGGAGAAGCCGAAGCCGTCGGCGCCGAGGGAGGCGAACTCGTTCGGGAGGAACTGCCGGATCTGGTCGGGCACGGCCTTCATGTAGTCCGAGACCGCCACGATCGGGCCGGTTGCGCCTTGGAGCTGGGCCGTGACGAACGGCACCCGTGCCGGCTGGCCGGGGTTGAGGAATGCTTCCTCTTCCGCTGCCATGCCGTCGCGGCGCAGTTCGTTCCATGAGGTGACGGACCAGACGTCGGCGGAGACTCCCCAGTCCTCGGCGAGGATCCGCTGGGCGTCCAGCGCCCACGGTACGGAAACGCCCGAAGCCAGGATCTGCGTGCGCGGGCCGTCGATCTTGGCCGGTGCCAGCAGGTAGATGCCCTTGATCACGCCTTCAACGTCCAGCTCTTCCGGCTCGGCCGGCTGGATGATGGGTTCGTTGTAGACGGTGATGTAGTACATCAGGTTCCGGTTTTCGGAATCCGCTCCGTACATCCGCTCGATGCCGTCGCGGACGATGTGGCCCATTTCGTAGCCGTAGGCGGGGTCGTAGGTGACCACGGCGGGGTTGGTGGCGGCCAGGATGGGGGAGTGGCCGTCGGCGTGCTGGAGGCCTTCGCCGGTGAGGGTGGTGCGTCCTGCGGTGGCGCCGATGATGAAGCCGCGGGTCATTTGGTCCGCGGCGGCCCAGAAGGCGTCGCCGGTGCGCTGGAAGCCGAACATGGAGTAGAACACGTAGACCGGGATCAGCGGCACGCCGTGGGTGGCGTAGGCGGTGCCGGCTGCGGTGAAGGCTGCGACGGCGCCGGCTTCGTTGATGCCGGGGTGGATCAGCTGGCCCTGGGCGGATTCCTTGTAGGCCAGGACCAGGTCGCGGTCCACCGACAGGTAGTTCTGGCCCTTGGGGTTGTAGATCTTCGCGGTCGGGAAGAACGCGTCCATGCCGAACGTGCGGGCTTCATCGGGGATGATCGGCGCGATGTGCTTTCCGAACTCCTTGTCCCGCATCAGGTCCTTGAGCAGACGTACGAATGCCATGGTGGTGGCGGCCTGCTGCTTGCCCGAACCGCGCTTGGCAACCTCGTACGACTTGGCATCCGGCAGCGAGATGTCGGCGTGCTTGCTGCGGCGTTCGGGAACCGACCCGCCCAGGGCGGCGCGCCGCTCCATCATGTACGCGATTTCCGGCGCATCGTTTCCGGGGTGGAAGTACGGCGGCTGGTACGGATCGCCCTCAAGCTGCTCATCCGTGATCGGAATGCGCAGGTGGTCCCTGAACGACTTGAGGTCGTCCAGGGTGAGT